>NZ_MUNM01000040.1 GCF_002286815.1 Pseudomonas sp. PICF141 | reverse complement strand
CCGGATAGATGAAAGCAAGCCAAACACGCATCAAAAACAGTATTGCAGAAAAGGGGGTAACCATAGATGTAGGAGCGAGGCTTGCCCGCGAAGAACGATAACGCGGTGCTCCAGGCAGACCGCGGTGATCCATTCGCGGGAAAGCCTCGCTCCTACAGTATTGCGGGTTATGAAAAAGCCCCTGAATCATGAGATTCAGGGGCTTCGTTTTAACCGGATTCCCGATCAGGCCGCTTCGATCTTGCTGCGGTTCTGTTCGACCTTGTTCAGGTAATCCTTGAGCTTTTGCTGTTCCGCCGGGGTGGTGAACAGCCCAAGCTTTGTGCGGCGCCACAGAATGTCGTCGGCGGTGCTCGCCCATTCTTCGCAGCACAGGTAATCCACTTCGCGCGTGTAGAGACCGCCGCCGATGTGTTCGCCCAGATCATCAAGGTTTTCCACACCTTCGAGCATGCGCCAGGCGCGGCTGCCATAGGTGGTGGCCCAACGTCGGGCGATCTCGGTGGGCACCCAGTCGAACTTGTCGCGCAGCCGCGAGCTCAAGGCCTGCGGCGTGGTCATGTCTTCGCCGCCGGGCAGGGGCGCGCCGGCAGTCCAGCTTGGCTTGATGTGCGTGAAGTATGGAGCCAGTTGCGCCAGTGCCGATTCGGCCAGTTTGCGGTAAGTCGTCAGTTTGCCGCCGAACACCGACAGCAGCGGCGCTTCGTCGGCACCGCCCGACAATGCCAGGGTGTAGTCGCGGGTGACGGCCGAGGGGTTGTCGGATTCGTCGTTGCACAGCGGACGTACGCCGGAATAACTGTGCAGGATATCGTCGCGGCTGACCTGCTTCTTGAAGTGGGCGTTGACCACTCTGAGCAGGTAATCGGTTTCGCCTTCAGTGATCGCGACTTTCGCCGGGTCGCCCGTGTATTCACGGTCGGTGGTGCCGATCAGGGTGAAGTGGTTCAAGTACGGGATGGTGAAGACGATGCGCTGGTCTTCGTTTTGCAGAATGTGCGCGTGTTCGCCTTCATACAGCTTCGGCACGATCAGGTGGCTGCCCTGGATCAGACGGATGCCGTACGGCGATTCCATCTTCAGGTCGTCACGGATGAACTGGGCAACCCACGGGCCGGCTGCGTTCACCAGTGCTTTGGCGCGGATCGAAAACAGGCTGCCATCGGCGCGTTCCAGGTGCAGGTGCCACAAGCCCTTGGTGCGACGGGCATTGACGCAACGGGTTTGGGTATGGACGTGAGCGCCTTTCTCGCGGGCGGCCATGGCGTTGAGCACCACCAGACGTGCGTCGTCGACCCAGCAATCGGAATATTCGAAGCCTTTGGTGATTTCGTTTTTCAGCGGGCTGTCCGGGCCGAATTTCAGACTTTTCGAGCCTTCGAGTTTTTCTCGCTTGCCCAGGTGATCATAAAGGAACAGGCCAGCGCGGATCATCCAGGCCGGACGCAGGTGCGGGCGGTGCGGCAGCACGAAACGCATCTGTTTGACAATGTGCGGCGCCTTGGCCAGCAGCACTTCGCGCTCGGCGAGGGCTTCGCGCACCAGGCGAAATTCGTAATGTTCGAGGTAGCGCAGACCGCCGTGGATCAGCTTGCTGCTGGCGGACGAGGTGTGGCTGGCCAGGTCATCCTTTTCGCAAAGGAACACCGAAAGACCGCGACCGGCGGCATCCGCTGCGATCCCCACGCCATTGATCCCACCACCGATGACGGCGATATCGTAAACCTCGGCGAGAGGGGGCGTAGGCAAGGTAGAAGTGGGCATCGGCTGGCCTCGGGCTTTAGATTTTCTATATTGGAATTCGAACATTAATGTTCATTTGCGAAAATACTAGCCCATAAAGACGCGCGCAGCCAGTCAACTTCGATTGAAAATACTGATCGAAGGACGGTTAAAGGAAAATTTACGAACATTTGTGGCGAGGGGCTTGCCCCCGTTCGACTGCGCAGCAGTCGCAGAGCGGGTTGCGATGTTTAACTGAGGATTGGCGGTGAATGTTTTGGGGCCGCTTCGCGGCCCAACGGAGGCAAGCCCCCTCGCCACAGGGGACCGATGTGCTTACACGACTTCCAGACGAATCTTGTGCTGGCTCAACAACTGCGCCAAGGCCGGCGAAGGCGGTTGATCGGTGACCAGGCAATCGATCAGGCTGATCGGCCCCAGACGAATCATGGCGTTGCGCCCGAATTTGCTGGAGTCGGCAGCCAGAATCACCTGCCGGGCATTGGCAATGATCGCCTGGGATACCCGCACTTCCTGATAATCGAAATCCAGCAGGCTGCCGTCTTCATCAATGCCGCTGATGCCGACCAGGGCGAAGTCGACCTTGAACTGGTTTATGAAATCGACACTCGCCTGACCCACCACGCCACCGTCGCGCCGCACGTTGCCACCGGTCAGCAGCACGTCGAAATCGTCCTTGGCGCTGAGCATCGAGGCCACATGCAGGTTGTTGGTGATGATCTTCAGGTGGTTATGGTTGAGCAGCGCCCGGGCGATGGATTCGGTGGTGGTGCCGATATTGATGAACAGCGAGGCGTGATCGGGAATCTGAGCGGCAATGGCTTCGCCGATACGCTGTTTTTCATCGCGCATCTGATCGGCGCGCATGGCGTAGGCAGTGTTTTCGACGCTGGAGTCGTAGGCTGCGCCGCCGTGGTAGCGACGCAACAGATTGACTTCCGCCAGTTGATTGATATCGCGGCGGATGGTTTGCGGTGTAACGACGAACAGCTGGGCCATTTCCTCGATGCTGACATAGCCGCGTTCGCGGACCAGTTCGAGGATTTGCTGCTGACGGGGAGGCAGATTCATGGGGCTTCCTTTGGGCTGCCGTGCAAAATTTGCCCATGATGCCGCAGGAATCCGCTCCCTACCAGTTAGAACCCGACCTTGGCTTATTCAGCACCCTCATGCGGTTCCCAGTCACGGGTGCGGCTGACCGCTTTTTTCCAGCCGGCGTAGAGTTTTTCCTTCGCGGTTTCGTCCAGTGTCGGTTCGAACTCGCGCTCGATCACTGCCTTGCCGCGCAACTCGTCCAGGCTGCCCCAGAAGCCGCAGGCCAGGCCGGCCAGGTAAGCCGCGCCCAACGCGGTGGTTTCGCGCATTTTCGGACGCTCGACCTGCGTACCAAGGATGTCGGCCTGGAATTGCATCAGGAAATTGTTCGCGACCGCGCCGCCGTCCACGCGCAGGGACTTGAGGCGTTCACCGGAATCCTGCTGCATGGCGTCCAGGACGTCGCGGGTCTGGTAGGCAATCGACTCCAGTGCGGCACGAATGATGTGATCCACGCGTACGCCGCGGGTCAGGCCGAACAAGGCGCCACGGGCATACGGGTCCCAGTACGGCGCCCCCAGACCGGTGAAGGCCGGCACCAGGTAAACGCCGTTGCTGTCCTTGACCTTGTTGGCGAAGTATTCGGTGTCGTGGGCGTCGTTGATGATTTTCAACTCGTCACGCAGCCACTGCACGGTGGAGCCACCGTTGAATACCGCGCCTTCCAGGGCGTAGGCCACTTCGCCACGCGGGCCGCAAGCGATGGTGGTGAGCATACCGTGTCTGGATTTCACCGCTTTGTCGCCGGTGTTCATTAGCAGGAAGCAACCGGTACCGTAGGTATTTTTCGCCTGGCCTGGCTCGACGCACATCTGGCCGAAGAGGGCTGCCTGCTGGTCGCCGGCGATACCGCCAATGGCGATGCCACTTTTGGTGTGGCCGTAGATTTCGGACGAGGATTTAACTTCCGGCAGCATCTCGCGCGGGATGTCGAGGACCTCCAGCATCTTCGCGTCCCACTCCAGCGTGTGGATGTTGAAGAGCATGGTGCGCGAGGCGTTTGTGTAGTCGGTGACGTGTACTTTGCCGCCGGTAAATTTCCAGATCAGCCAGCTGTCGACAGTACCGAACAACAGTTCACCCTTGCGCGCACGTTCACGGCTGCCTTCGACGTTGTCGAGGATCCACTTGAGCTTGGTGCCGGAGAAGTACGGGTCGGTGACCAGGCCCGTGGTGTCGCTGATGTATTGCTCGTGGCCATCGCGCTTGAGCTGTTGGCAGATTTCGGTACTGCGCCGGCACTGCCAGACGATCGCGTTGTAGATCGGGCGGCCGGTGGTCTTGTCCCAGACCACGGTGGTTTCGCGCTGGTTGGTGATGCCGATGGCTGCGACCTGATCGTGATGCAGGCCGGCCTGCGCCAGAGCCTCGACCATCACGGCGCTTTGGGTGGCGAAGATTTCCATCGGGTCATGTTCGACCCAACCGGCTTGCGGGTAATGCTGTGCGAATTCGCGCTGGGCGGTGCAGACCACATTGGCGTCACGGTCGAAAATAATCGCGCGGGAGCTGGTCGTACCCTGATCGAGGGCAATGATGTAGTTCTTATTCTGAATGTCGGTCATGTCGATTGCCTTGGACGAAAGTTGGGAAGTGAGGTCAGGCGCGTGGACAGGAGCATGCGCCAACGGTTTCAAGACGTTCTTGGTTTGCCGTCAATGGCCGGTGCTGCATCCTTTGTAGCAGGTATGGCGCTGGGCAGATGACGGGCAATCAGCCCGCGATACGCTGCAGCACCGAGGCAGGCACCGACAATCGGTGCAAAAATCGGGATCAGGAAGTACGGGATATCGCGCCCGCCAGTGAAGGAAATTTCACCCCAGCCGGCGAAGAAAGTCATCAGTTTAGGACCGAAGTCGCGAGCCGGGTTCATCGCGAAACCGGTCAACGGGCCCATCGAGCTGCCGATCACGGCAATCAGCAGGCCAATCAGCAGCGGTGCCAGCGGCCCTTTGGGCAGGCCATTGTTGTCGTCGGTCAACGACATGATCACGCCCATTAATATGGCGGTGATGATCACTTCAACCAAAAAGGCCTGGGCAGTGGTCAGGGCGGGGTTCGGGAAAGTGGAGAACACCGATGCCAATTCAAGGCTGGCCTGGGTTCCACGAACCATTTGGTGAGTTTGTTCGAAATCGAAGAAAAGGTTGCTGTACAGCGTGTAAACCAACAAGGCCCCGCAAAAGGCACCGGCCACTTGGGAGAAGATATAGAAAGGCAGTTTGCGCTTTTCGAAGTCGGCGAAAATGCTTAGCGCGATACTCACGGCAGGATTGAGGTGCGCACCGGAAACACCGGCGGTGAGGTAGATCGCCATGCTGACGCCAACTCCCCAGATGATGCTGATTTCCCACAGCCCGAAGCTGGCACCCGCTACCTTGAGCGCGGCAACGCAACCGGTACCGAAAAAGATGAGCAGTGCAGTCCCCAGAAACTCAGCCATGCATTGGCTCGAGAGCGACGGTTGTTGTAAAGCAGTTGTCATTGAAAACCTCGTTTTTGTTGTTGTCTGGCGCTTTTGATCAAAGTCAAAGTGCGATTTTCACCAAGTCAGGATCCCCATCCGGAGCTCGGCTTACTGCTGGGTGCGGCGATGAGACATTCGTGCAGTATTCAGATTCGAAAAAATATAGACAAGAAACGCTGCTGTCAAAGGTCGAAAGTGAACCGATGGTCATAATTCAACTATTAGTCCTGTGAATGACTTTGTTGTTAATCAGCCAAATCGGCCTTGATCGAACGGCGAGGCAGGGGCTCCAGCCTTTGAAATAGCGCCGCAATAGAGCCTTTTATTGATCAATGACCTAGAATCGTGCGCAGTATTTTTCTTCTGCCGCCAAGCTTGGAGCTGCCATGACCCCCGCATTGGATTTGTTGAAAAAAGTTCGTGCCGAACATCGCGTGCACAGTTACGAACATGATCCGAAGGCAGCGTCCTATGGTCTGGAGGCCGCGGAAAAACTGGGGTTGGACCCGGCGCAGGTATTCAAGACATTGCTGGCGGCCAGCGAAAAAGGGGAATTGTTGGTGGCGGTGGTGCCGGTCGTCGGAAGTCTGGACCTGAAGGCGCTGGCGCAGGCCGCAGGGGTGAAGAAAGTTGAAATGGCCGATCCCGCGGCTGCACAGCGCTCGACAGGTTATCTGTTAGGCGGCATCAGTCCGCTGGGGCAGAAGAAACGCCTGCGTACCTTTATCGATCATTCGGCTCAGCCTTTTCCCAGCATCTTCGTCAGCGCCGGACGACGTGGGCTGGAAGTCGAACTGGCGCCGGCTGCGTTGGCCGAACACACCCAGGCGAAGTTCGCCGATATCGGCCGCGCCTGAACGGAAGACTTTGGACGCTCAGCCTGTATGGTGGAAATTGATGGGTTCTGTCACTGGTGAAGGGTTCTTCCTGGCTTCATGCTCGTCGACCTGAAAAAGGGAGGAAATGGCATGCAGCTAGAGTTTCATCAGGTCGACGCGTTCAGCAATCGGCCATTCAGTGGCAACCCGGCGATGGTGTACCGGCTCGATTCCTGGCTCGACGATGAGTTGATGCAAAAAATCGCCGCCGAACACAACCTCGCCGAAACCGCGTTTCTGGTGCGTGAGGGTCCGGTCTGGCACATCCGCTGGTTTACCCCGACCACCGAAGTCCCGTTATGCGGCCATGCAACCCTGGCCAGCGCCTATGTTCTGTTTGAAGTCTATAAGGAACCGATCGAACGGCTGGATTTCATCTGCAAGTCCGGCCCGCTGAGTGTCAGTCGTGAGGGCGAGCGTTTGTGGCTGGATTTCCCGGTCATCGTGCCGACAGAAGTGGACGTGACCGCGGATATCGAGCGCGCCTTGGGTGTGAAAGCAATCGACATTCTGGGTTCGACAGAGTTGTTCATCGTGCTGGAATCCGAGCAAGCGGTACTCGACTGTCAGCCGGACATGATTGCGCTGGCAAAACTGCCGTGGCTGGGCGCCATTGTGACGGCCAAGGGCAACAAGCATGATTTTGTATCGCGATACTTTGCCCCGGCAATCGGCATTGACGAAGACCCGGTGACCGGGTCGACCCATTGCAGCCTGATTCCGTATTGGTCGGAACGCTTGAACAAGTCGAACCTGACGGCTTATCAGTGTTCAGCCCGAGGCGGTGAGTTGTTTTGCCAGCTGGAAGGGGATCGAGTGAGTATTGGCGGCAATGCCACGCTTGTTGCAAGCGGCAAATTAATGCTCGGATGATTTTTTGTAGGACTGAGCGGTGCGGCGATCCGACTTGCCCGCGAAGGCGGCGTGTCAGTCGACATCATCATTGACTGACATGACGCCTTCGCGGGCAAGCCACGCTCCTACAGGTTCCCGTGTCAGCTAGCGGAGCTGTACCGCCGAACACCGGATTCGATCACCGGAATCTGCGCCGCCATGCTGCCGGAAGCCTGGAACAGCACCAGGTGTTCCGCCGCCACCCGAATGCCGACTTCAGCACCGACCAGATGATCGGCATGACTCGGGAAAATCGATTCCAGCTGCGCGCCCGTAGGTAACAGCAAGCGATACAAGGTTGATGCGCCCTGGAAACTCTTGCCAACAATCTGCGCCCTCAGTGGGCTGTCCGGCGCATAGACGATATCGTCCGGACGCAACAACACATCCACAGCACAACCGATTGGCCAGGTGTAGGCACGGTTGCCGCGTAATTCACCCAACTCGGTTTGCACCGACTCCGGGCTGCTCAATTGGCCGCGAATGAAGTAACCCTGGCCAATGAAACTGGCCACGAATGGCGTCAGGGGTTCGTGATAAAGGTTGTAGGGCGTATCCCACTGCTCCAGGCGACCTTCCTTGAAAACACCGACATGGTCACTGACCGCGAAGGCTTCTTCCTGATCGTGGGTCACCAGGATTGCGCTGGTGCCGCGAGCCTTGAGAATGGCGCGTACTTCATGACTGAGCTTGCGTCGCAATTCACCGTCGAGGTTGGAAAACGGTTCGTCGAGCAACAGCAGTTGTGGTTCCGGCGCCAGGGCGCGGGCCAACGCCACACGTTGCTGCTGGCCACCGGACAGCTCGTGGGGGAAGCGCTTGCCGAGGTTTTTCAGGTTGACCAGTTCGAGCAGTTCTTCGGTGATGCGATCCTTTTGCGGGTGCTTGCGGATCCCGAAAGCAATGTTCTCGGCCACGCTCAAATGCGGAAACAGTGCGTAATCCTGAAACACCATGCCAATCCGGCGCTTCTCCGGGGCGAGGGTGAAGCCGGCGCTGGAGATGGTCTCGCCCGCCAACTGGATTTCCCCTTCATGCACCGGTTCAAAACCGGCAATCGCCCGCAGGGTGGTGGTTTTGCCGCAGCCCGAAGACCCCAGCAGGCAACCGATATCGCCGGCATTCAAATGCAGGTTGAGGTTCTGCACAACCCGCTGGTTTTGGTAACCGCAGACCAGGTTGCGCAAATTCAGCAGTAATGGCTGGCTCATGCGTGGTGGTATGAAGGCGGGACGAGGAATTCGAGCAAGGCCTTTTGTGCGTGAAGACGGTTTTCCGCTTGATCCCAGGCCACTGAGCGTGAGTCGTCGAGCAGGTCGAGGCTGATTTCCTCCCCACGGTGAGCGGGCAGGCAATGCATGAACAATACGTCCGGCGCGGCGAGGTCGAGCAGGGCACGGTTGACCTGGAAAGGTGCGAACAACTTCAGGCGCTTGGCGGTTTCCTCTTCCTGGCCCATTGAGGTCCAGACATCGGTGCTCACCAGGTGCGCGCCGCGCACGGCTTCTTGCGGATCGCGGACGATGGTCACCCGATCGCCGGCTTTAGCCACAAACTCAGGATTGGGTTCGTAACCTTCCGGGCAGGCGATGCGCAACTGGAAGTCGAACTGGATCGCCGCTTCTATATAGCTGTTGCACATGTTGTTGCCATCGCCGATCCAGGCCACGGTCTTGCCTTGAATCGAACCGCGATGTTCGAGGAAGGTTTGCATGTCGGCCAGCAACTGGCAGGGGTGCAGATCGTCGGACAGGCCGTTGATCACCGGCACGCGGGAATTGGCGGCGAATTCGGTCAGGGTGCTATGGGCAAAGGTACGGATCATCACCGCATCGAGCATGCTCGACATGACGATGGCGCAGTCGCCGATCGGCTCGCCACGACCCAATTGGGTGTCGCGTGGCGACAGGAATATCGCCTGGCCGCCGAGCTGGATCATGCCGGCTTCGAACGAAATACGGGTGCGGGTCGAGGACTTCTCGAAAATCATCCCCAGGACCCGGTTTTTCAAAGGCTCGAACAGTACGCCGCGGTTACGCAGGTCCTTGAGCTCAACGCCTCGACGGATCACGCTGACCAGCTCTTCGGGCGTGCAATCCATCAGGGAGAGAAAGTGCCTTGCGCTCATCATTGACTACCTTTTTGCAACAGACCGCAGATACTCAAAGCCTTGTTTAACTGAAAAACGGGCGAGACCTGCGGCGTAAGCCGCACGGGGCGACGAAATAGGGGAAGGCGCGATATTGACATTAAATGTCGCGTTTTTCCAATGGGCTACGGTGTTTAGGGGATTTCAGAGGGGCTACGGGTGATTGCAGTAGCGCTTTTGAAGCCTGTTTCCTGACAGCAGCTAACCATTTGTACACCGCGCTCGCCGGGCTTGGCAATCAAACAGGGCGCGGGCGACACGCTGGCGGTCGGTTTTTGACCTGTTATTCGGGCCTTTGGCGGGCAATGTGTCTTGTCCGAAACATTTGCTAAAGCAAAGTGCTGCGTTATAACTAAGGCACGAGCGATGCAGGAAGCGATCCGGAATGGAATCGAAAGAACAGCTGTTAATGGAATTACTCGGGCTGACGGCCCGCTCTCTGACTCACCTCACTGCGTCCATGACCTCGATGTCTTTCGAGTTGTTGCGCAGTGAAGACGAAGTCACGAAGGCGGCCGGTCGGCACATGATTGACCGCATGGCCACCATCAGCGCCGGGCTGGACGAGCATTGGCGACTGATCGGCGAGCTCACGGGCGTGCATGTTGCCCACGAGCAGATCGAAACCATCGAGGAGATCCAGTTGCAGGCGCCGCCGAGTCTGCCGTCAAACTGATCCCTTGCTGCCATCGGCTGGCCTGATGGTCGCCGATTCACAAGACGAACATGGCTGGCAAAGGGGCGGATCGCGCGCCATAGTTTTGTTCCCGCGGCCGCTATTGCCCGCCCAGAATAAAACAGAGACTGGCCATGACCAAGACTCTCCATCACCGTGCATGCCACCTGTGTGAAGCCATCTGCGGCCTGACCATCGAAACCACCGAGGTCGAAGGCGGCGACGTACAAATCACCTCGATCAAGGGGGATCCACAGGACACCTTCAGTCGCGGGCACATCTGCCCCAAAGCGGTTGCCCTGCAAGACATTCAGAATGATCCGGATCGCCTGCGTCAGCCGATGCGACGGACAGGCAGCGAATGGCAACCTATGGAATGGGAAGACGCTTTCAGTCTTGTAGCCGAGCGTCTGGCGGCGATCCAGGAGCGTCACGGGCAGAACGCGGTGGCGGTCTATCAGGGCAATCCCAGCGTACACAACTACGGGTTGATGACCCACAGCAATTATTTCCTCGGCCTGCTGAAAACCCGCAACCGGTTTTCCGCGACGTCGGTCGATCAATTGCCCCATCACCTGACCAGTCATTTGATGTATGGCCACGGCTTGCTGCTGCCGATCCCGGACATCGATCACACCGATTTCATGCTGATCCTGGGCGGCAATCCACTGGCCTCCAATGGCAGCATCATGACCGTGCCGGATGTGGAGAAGCGCCTCAAGGCGATTCAGGCCCGGGGCGGCAAAGTGGTGGTGGTCGATCCGCGTCGCAGCGAGACGGCGGCGATGGCTGATCAGCATCTGTTCGTGCGCCCCGGTGGCGACGCGGCGCTGTTGTTCGGGCTGCTCAATACTTTGTTCGCCGAAGGCTTGAGCCGCGACAGTCATTTACCCGTCGACGGCCTGGATGAGGTGCGTGAAGCGATCGCGGGTTTCACTGCCGAGGCCATGAGCCCACTCTGCGCGGTGCCCGCCGAGCAGATCCGCCAACTGGCACGCGACTTCGCGGCAGCGCCGACAGCGGTCTGCTATGGGCGAATGGGGGTTTCGACCCAGGCTTTCGGCACCCTGTGCCATTGGCTGGTGCAACTGATCAATCTGGTCACCGGCAACCTCGACCGGGTGGGCGGTGCGTTGTGCACCGAGCCTGCGGTGGATCTGGTGGCGTCGACCTCGGGCGGGCATTTCAACCGCTGGCAGAGCCGCGTGTCCGGGCGTCCGGAATACGCCGGAGAATTGCCCGTATCGGCGCTGGCCGAAGAGATGCTCACCGAAGGGGAAGGGCAGGTCCGCGCGCTGATCACCGTCGCGGGTAACCCGGTGCTGTCCACG
This sequence comes from Pseudomonas sp. PICF141, assembly GCF_002286815.1. Taxonomy (GTDB): domain Bacteria; phylum Pseudomonadota; class Gammaproteobacteria; order Pseudomonadales; family Pseudomonadaceae; genus Aquipseudomonas. The sequence goes on along the minus strand of NZ_MUNM01000040.1, from coordinate 281,311 downwards.
CCCAATGGCCGACAACTGGAGCAGGCCCTGGACGGGTTGGAGTTCATGGTGAGTGTTGACCTGTACATCAATGAAACCACCCGTTATGCCGACCTGATCCTGCCGTCGACGTCGGCACTGGAAAACGATCATTACGACACCACGTTCAACCTGTTCGCGGTGCGCAACGTCACCCGCTTCAATCGGGCGATCCTGGCCAAGCCTGAAGGCGCGCTGCATGACTGGGAAATCTTCGTGGGGCTGGCCAAAGCCTTTGCGGCCAGGACCGGCAAGGAACTTAAACCGACCATCGCGCCGGCGCAGATGATCGATCACGGGTTGCGGATGGGCCTGTATGGCGACGCTTCGCACCATAAGCTGTCACTGGCGACCCTGTTCGATCATCCTCATGGTATTGATCTCGGGGCGCTCAAACCCAATCTGGCGCCGCGCTTGAAAACGGCCAATCAGCGAGTCCAGGCGGCACCCGCCCAGATTCTCGCCGACCTGGCGCGCTTCGCCGCACTGCAAGCACCGGCTGCCGACGAGTTGCTGCTGATCGGCCGCCGCCACGTGCGCAGCAATAATTCGTGGATGCACAATTATCACCGTCTGGTGAAAGGCAAACCGCGCCATCAATTGTTGATGAACCCGGATGACTTGGCCTGCCGCGGAATCAGCGATGGGCAGCGGGTGCGCGTCAGTTCGCGGGTCGGGGTGATCGAGGTTGAAGTGGTCGCCAGCGTGGATATGATGAAAGGTGTGGTCAGCCTTCCTCACGGTTGGGGTCATGCACGACCGGGTGTGCAGATGACGATTGCCAGCGGTCAACCCGGCTCCAGCGCCAATGACCTGACTGACGAACGTCAGCTCGATGAGTTGTCGGGTAATGCGGCGTTGAACGGCGTACCGGTGACCGTAGTGGCGGCGTGAACATGACTGTCGGGGAGGCCGAGCATGGCGCTCGGGTTTCCGTTACAATGCGCCACCGTGCCGACCACTGAGTCGGAAAGTTCAGCCGAGGTGCTCCATGGATATCATCGAAACGATTAAAGAGCAGATTGCCAACAACACCATTCTGCTTTACATGAAAGGCTCGCCGAATGCCCCACAGTGTGGCTTCTCCGCGAAAGCCGCACAGGCTGTAATGGCCTGTGGCGAAAAGTTTGCCTATGTGGACATCCTGCAGAACCCGGAAATCCGCGCCAACCTGCCCAAATACGCCAACTGGCCAACCTTCCCGCAATTGTGGGTTGGTGGCGAGCTGATCGGGGGCAGCGACATCATGACTGAAATGGCTGCTGACGGTTCGTTGCAAGCAACGATCAAAGCTGCTGTTGAAGCTGCTGCTGCCAACAAGACCGACGCCTGATTCGATACCTGTGTAGGAGCGAGCGGGCGGCGATCCGACTTGCCCGCGAAGAACGATAACGCGGTGTTATTGATAAACCGCATCATCGTTCTTCGCGGGCAAGCCTCGCTCCTACAAGAGCGTGTCTCGTCCTGAAATAGGTTTACACCCGTTTCAGGACGAGATAGCGCACATAAAAAAGCCCCGCCTCTTTGAAAGAGAGCGGGGCTTTTTATTGCATCGCAATTAACGGTGCAGAATTTACTCGTCGCCCATCTGCGACTGCAGATAGTTCTCAAGACCGACTTTATCGATCAGGCCCAATTGGGTTTCCAGCCAGTCGATATGTTCTTCTTCGGATTCAAGAATGTCTTCGAGCAGTTCACGGCTACCGAAGTCACCAACAGTTTCGCAGTGAGCGATAGCGACTTTCAGATCGGCATGGCCGTCGCGTTCGATCTTCAAGTCACACTCAAGCATTTCCTTGGTGTGTTCGCCAATGTTCAGCTTACCCAGGTCCTGGACGTTCGGCAGGCCTTCAAGGAACAGGATGCGCTTGATCAGCTTGTCGGCGTGCTTCATCTCGTCGATGGATTCGTCGTACTCGTGCTTGCCGAGCTTGTTCAGACCCCAATCTTCATACATGCGCGCATGCAGAAAGTATTGATTGATCGCGACCAGCTCATTGCCAAGGATTTTGTTGAGGTGCTGGATGACTGTAATGTCGCCTTTCATGATGGGGTCCTGCCCTGTATTAGCTGTTTATGAGGCAGAGTTTGAGCCGCGTGATTAAGAGTGTCAAACCTAAGTTATTGAAACTTAAATGAAAATTAATCGGAATAAGAATGTTTGTGTTCCGCGTCTAGTGCGTAAGCGATTGATTTTCAGACATAAAAAAACCGGACATCAAGTCCGGTTCTTTGAAATACGGTCATTAAGCGGCGGTAAATTCTGCGGGGTAGGGGATCGATGCCTGAGCCGATTGCAGTTTGCCCAGGGTTTCACGGACCACTTCCTTGGCAAGGCAGGCGCATTTACCGCATTGGCCGGCTACGCCGGTAGCCTGACGGACTTCCTTATAGCTGCAGCAACCTTCATAGATTGCATCGCGGATTTGACCGTCGGTGACGCCAGTGCAGAGGCAGACATACATAAGTGAGAACCGTCGCTGGTTGTGACTCAATTGCGATGGATCTTAATGTTAACGAGAATGATTGTCAAAGTGGTTTCTGAAGCCTTTTCGTCATAAGGGCCTGTGACTGACGAACGGTTTCTTCTCACGTCGGCAAGAGAAAAATAGAGCAGCGGTCTTTTTACCGTCCAGGAAAAAAACCGTTAAGGCGCTAAGGACAGGTGAAAAACGCGGTGTATGATGGTCGGCCTTTTGCGAAGCAGGTTTGTGTCACAGGGCTGTCGCCCGAGGGTGGCAGGCTGGCATGAACCCTGTTCTTCAACGTTATTACACCAGGAGATATCCAATGAGCGTACTCGTAGGCAAACAAGCCCCTGACTTCACCGTACCAGCCGTACTCGGCAATGGCGAAATCGTAGACAGCTTCACCCTGTCCTCGGCCATCAAAGGCAAATACGGCCTGGTGTTCTTCTACCCACTGGACTTCACTTTCGTTTGCCCGTCCGAGCTGATCGCTCTGGACAACCGCATGGCTGACTTCGCAGAGCGCAACGTGGAAGTGGTCGCGGTGTCGATCGACTCGCACTTCACTCACAACGCATGGCGCAACACCCCGGTGAACAGCGGCGGCATCGGTCAGGTTCGTTACACCATGGCTGCCGACATCAAGCAGGAAATCATGAAGGCTTACGACGTTCAGTCCGCTGACGGCGTTGCCTTCCGTGGCGCGTTCCTGATCGACGACAAAGGCGTTGTCCGCTCGCAGATCGTCAACGACCTGCCGCTGGGCCGTAACATGGAAGAGCTGATCCGTCTGGTCGACGCTCTGCAATTCCACGAAGCGCACGGCGAAGTTTGCCCCGCCAACTGGAAAAAAGGCGACAAAGGCATGAACGCTTCGCCAGAAGGCGTTGCTGCATACCTGACCGAGCACGCTGCTGCGCTGTAAGCACGTTCCAGGCATAAAAAAACCGGCTGATTAGGCCGGTTTTTTTATGGGCGGGATCAACCCGTGCCGTTTACTTCGGGAGCGAGCTCCCTCGGTATCGGATGCGTGATGGATCAGTCGTTGTAGTCTTCCCAGCCGCCCATTTGTTTCCAGCGATTGACGATGCCGCAGAACAGCTCGGCAGTCTTCTCGGTGTCGTAGCGAGCCGAATGAGCCTCGCGACCGTCGAAGTCGATATCGGCTGCCTGACAGGCCTTGGCCAATACGGTTTGACCGTAGGCCAGACCTGCGAGGGTCGCGGTATCGAAGCTGGAAAATGGATGAAACGGGTTACGTTTCATGTCCAGGCGTGCGACAGCGGCGTTGAGGAAGCCCAGATCGAAACTGCTGTTGTGCCCGACCAGAATCGCCCGTTTGCAGCCGTTGGCTTTCAGGGCCTTGCGGATGCCGCGGAAAATGTCAGTCAGGGCCGCTTCCTCACTCACCGCCATGCGCAACGGGTGATCGAGCTTGATCCCGGTGAACTCCAGAGCAGCCGCTTCGATGTTCGCGCCTTCAAATGGCTCGACGCGGAAGAAGTAGGTGTGATCGGGATACACAAAGCCTTTTTCATCCATGGCAATGGTGGTTGCAGCAATTTCCAGCAGGGCATCGGTGGCCGAATTGAAGCCACCGGTTTCTACGTCGACGACAACCGGCAGGTAACCGCGGAATCTGGCAGCCATTGGATGACGAGGACCACCTCCGTTGCCTTGACCGTCCTGTTCGTCGTCGAAATGGTCTTCACTCACGCGTGTTCCTCCAGCAGGCGCCAGCGCAGTTTTTCACCGGCGCGCAGCGGGATTACAGTCAGCTCGCCAAACGGCAAGCTGGTTGGGGCGGTCCACTCATCGCGGACCAGGGTGATGCGATCGGTGTTCACCGGCAGGCCATAAAAGCGCGGGCCGTTGAGGCTGGCGAAGGCTTCGAGCTTGTCCAGCGCGTTGCGCTGTTCAAAGGCTTCGGCATACATCTCGATCGCGGCATAAGCGGTGTAGCAACCGGCACAGCCGCAAGCCGCTTCTTTGGCATGCAGGGCATGGGGCGCCGAGTCGGTGCCGAGGAAGAACTTGTCGCTGCCACTGGTGGCGGCGTCGAGCAGGGCTTCCTGGTGGGTATTGCGCTTGAGGATCGGCAGGCAATAGAAGTGCGGCCGAATCCCGCCCACCAGCATGTGGTTGCGGTTGTACAGCAGGTGATGCGCGGTGATGGTTGCGCCGACGTTGGCCGAAGCCTCGTTGACGAACTGCACGGCATCAGCGGTGGTGATGTGTTCGAACACCACTTTGAGAGTCGGGAAACGCTCGACCACTCGACGCAAGTGCTCGTCGATGAAGATCTTTTCGCGATCGAAAACGTCGACATCGCCACGGGTGACTTCACCGTGAACCAACAAGGGCATTCCGACGTCGGCCATGGCCTCGAGTGCAGGGAAAATCTTGTCGATGCTGGTGACGCCAGAGTCCGAATTGGTGGTCGCTCCGGCCGGGTACAACTTGGCGGCGTGAACGAAACCGCTGGCCTTGGCCTCACGAATTTCTTCGGGCTGGGTGCGGTCGGTCAGGTACAGAACCATCAACGGTTCGAAACGGCTGCCGGCCGGACGGGCGGCGAGAATCCGCTGGCGATAGCCATTGGCTTCAGCCGCGTTGCGCACCGGCGGTACCAGGTTGGGCATGATGATGGCGCGACCAAAGGTGCGCGCGACATCCGCGACGGTATTAGTCAACACAGCACCATCGCGAAGATGAATATGCCAGTCGTCGGGACGCAGCAGGGTCAGGCGGTCGGACATGAGGGGATTCCAGGCGGGTCAAACTCAGGGGAATGCTACCGGAAAAGACTCTTGCAGGCACTCGCTATCAAGTTTTGCCGCAAGCTTCCGATATCCAACAGGTATGCCGTAAAGATGTGTGTGGTCTTTTTGTTGCACAAGCCAGTGGAGCCCTCCCGTGCGCCAGCGTTATTTAGCCTTGCTCAGTGTGTTTGCCAGCCTTCCTGCGATGGCGCTCACTTTCCAGACCCGTCTGGAGAGCATCGAGTGGACGGTCGAAGGTGACAAGTTCGAATGCCGCCTGACTCAGCCCGTCACCGATTTCGGCTCGGGAGAGTTCGTGCGTCGTGCCGGCGAACAGGCGACATTTCGCTTGAAGGCCTACAACTCGATGATCGGTGGCGGTTCCGCGACCTTGCTGGCAGCCGCTGCGCCATGGCAGCCGGGGCGCGGTGACATCAACCTGGGCTCGGTGCGAATGGGCAGCGGCAACGTGCTGTTCAACAGCTCGCAGGTTCAGGCCGGGCGCCTGATCAGCGGGTTGCTGGACGGTCGCAGCCCGGTGGTTCGACACTCCTCGGGCGATGGGCGGGTATCCGAAGTCCGTCTGCTGCCGGTCAAATTCAGCAAGGCCTACAGCGACTATCAAGGGTGTGTAGCCAAGTTGCTGCCGCAGAATTTCGAGCAGGTGAAGCAGTCCCAAATCGGCTTTCCGGGGGAGGGTATCGATCTCGACACCCAAGCCAAGGCTCATTTACAGGTCATGCTGGAATTCATGAAAGCTGATCCGACGGTCAATCACATTGAGCTCGACGGCCATTCCGACAACAGTGGCAACCGCCTGACCAACCGCGAACTGTCGCGACGCAGGGCGCTGGCCGTGATGGATTTCTTCAAGGCCAATGGTATTCAGGAATCGCAGATTACCCTGCGTTTTCATGGAGAGCGCTATCCTTTGGCGCCGAACAATAACGCCGCCAATCGGGCGAAGAATCGCCGGGTTGCCGTACGCCTTGAACGGGTAGCGCCGACCGAGAAACCGGCGTCGCAAGCCACCGCTTCGGCGAGCAGCGCGACGACCTCCTGAACCTGCTGAAATCGTCGTTCGCTCGACATAATCTGTCGCTTCGTCGTCATAAGCTGTCGCGCCTCTGTAAAATATTCTGCATGAGCGGTAGACTTGACGGCTTTCCGTAGAACCCCGTGGAGTGATGGCATGGCGGACGTAAACAAGGTCGTTCTGGCGTATTCCGGCGGCCTGGACACTTCGGTGATCCTCAAGTGGCTGCAGGATACTTATAACTGTGAAGTAGTGACCTTCACCGCTGACCTGGGTCAGGGCGAAGAGGTCGAACCGGCCCGCGCCAAGGCACAGGCCATGGGCGTAAAAGAAATCTACATCGACGATCTGCGCGAAGAATTCGTGCGCGATTTCGTGTTCCCGATGTTCCGCGCCAACACCGTTTATGAAGGCGAGTACCTGCTGGGTACTTCCATCGCTCGTCCGTTGATCGCCAAGCGCTTGATCGAAATCGCCAACGAAACCGGCGCTGACGCCATTTCCCACGGCGCGACCGGCAAGGGCAACGACCAGGTTCGTTTCGAACTGGGCGCCTACGCCTTGAAGCCAGGTGTGAAAGTGATCGCTCCGTGGCGCGAATGGGACCTGCTCTCCCGTGAAAAGCTGATGGATTATGCTGAAAAGCACAACATCCCGATCGAGCGTCACGGCAAGAAGAAATCCCCGTACTCGATGGACGCCAACCTGCTGCACATCTCCTATGAAGGCGGCGTGCTGGAAGACACCTGGACCGAGCACGAAGAAGACATGTGGAAATGGACCGTCTCCCCGGAGAACGCTCCTGACAAACCGCAGTACCTGGAACTGACTTACCGTAACGGCGACATCGTTGCACTGGACGGCGTCGAAATGACTCCGGCCACCGTGCTGACGACCTTGAACCGTATCGGTGGCGAACACGGTATCGGCCGTCTGGACATCGTCGAAAACCGCTACGTCGGCATGAAGTCTCGCGGCTGCTATGAAACCCCGGGCGGCACCATCATGCTGCGCGCTCACCGCGCGATCGAATCGATCACCCTGGACCGCGAAGTGGCTCACCTCAAAGACGAGCTGATGCCTAAGTACGCCAGCCTGATCTACACCGGTTACTGGTGGAGCCCTGAGCGTCTGATGCTGCAACAGATGATCGATGCTTCCCAGGCCCACGTGAACGGCGTAGTGCGCCTGAAGCTGTACAAGGGCAATGTGATCGTTACCGGTCGCAAGTCCGACGAGTCGTTGTTCGATGCCAATATCGCGACCTTCGAGGAAGATGGCGGCGCCTACAACCAGGCCGACGCAGCGGGCTTCATCAAGCTCAATGCCTTGCGCATGCGTATCGCGGCAAACAAAGGCCGCAAGCTTTTCTGAGACCTTTGAGTCGGTAATGGATTTGTGGCCTTGTTGATGACAAGGCCACAAATTGGAAGAGGGGGCTGCTGCACATAGCGTTTCGCTTTCTTCTTGTTTTTGCTAACCGTTGCTTCTGCTTTTCTGTCCTTGATCTGCCTCAAGGGCTGCCTTTCTGATGGGCGGCATTTCAATGTCTAGCCCATAATCGTCACACCCTTTGAGCTCAAATTGTAAGAAATACAGAACGTTGCGCTGTTGCGTTTCTTTATTTGCTTCCAATGTTTGAGCGTATTGGCCTTCAGCAATTTATCCGAATCGGTACACGTGAGAAATACGATCACCTGTGCTGGATTGTCCGCAGGATACTGAATGCTCTCCATCAAGGCGCTGAACGCCATTTTCTTGTGTATCCACCGCGCATCAACGATATGCAGATCCTTTAGGGGGGCAGGCAGATTTACGTGGTGCTGAGTCGAGCCTTCAGGCGCTACCCTGGGTGGGTTGTTTCTCGGAGGATGAACGTTCTCCATGGCTTTTATGAAATGCTTTCCCTTCACAAAATCGGAGGGCGCATAAAGCGATCGATAGTTGAAGTTGAGAGTAATGAAGAAAAGAAAAAGCAAGTAAAAGGGAAAACTGATCAGGAACCACACATAGAGTTCTCTTTCCTCGTTATCGAGAAAAGGGAGAGACACGGCGGCCGATGTTTCAGACAGTACCGCAAATATCGCAATAATCGTCATGGGGTTGGTGATTCTTTTTTTGAGTTTTATCATAGGGTGTGCTCATTAAATGTTGTCTTTTCTCGAATGATTTATGGGGTGTGATAATTGATATCGGGTTGCATTGCTGTGGTATTGCATTGTTTTTTGTTGGGGAGTTGAACTTGTTATAGTCGCTGTATTGTTGCAAGTGCGAGTATGGCTGTTTATTTACTTTAATGGGGTTGTAATATTGATCAAGTGTTACGGTGTGTGAGAGCTTTTGATTGTTTGAGCGCGGCGTGCGCACGAGGGTATAGGAAAATACCCGTTACTTTTAAGGATAATTCAATGGTCTACCTATCGTAGAACAGTGTATTGACATTGTTCTTTTGTCGTTTTTTGGTTGTAAGTCGATACAAAAAACTGTCAAGGTACTGAATAATAATAGATCAGTAAAAATCTTTGCTTGTTCGTATGGCAATGATTTTTTGTAGGAATAATCCGTGTTGTTTGTAGGCTATGTCTCTCACTGCAAGTGGCCAAGGGTGACGGCGTGCCATGGATGAAATGACTACGCTATGGTGCGGGCTCTAAAAATTCGAACAGCGAAATTGGACTTGCCCATGAATAAAGTGCTGATCGTGGATGATCACCCCGTCATTCGTCTTGCGGTACGTATGCTAATGGAACGTCATGGCTACGAAGTCATTGCAGAAACAGATAATGGTGTGGACGCATTACAACTTGCCCGTGATCTTATGCCGGATATTGTCATACTGGATATTGGAATACCGAAGCTGGATGGGCTTGAAGTTATCGCGCGACTGACATCAACGGCGATGCCGCTTAAAGTTCTGATATTGACATCCCAGGCGCCGGGACATTTTTCCATGCGTTGCATGCAGTCGGGGGCCGCCGGATATGTTTGCAAACAGCAGGATCTCACTGAATTGCTCAGTGCAATAAAAGCCGTATTGTCAGGCTACAGCTACTTTCCTAATCAGGCGCTGCATACCGTACGTTCCAGTCTTGGGAACGCCAGTGAAGCGGATATGGTGGATCGTTTGTCCGGGCGAGAGATGATGGTCTTGCAACAATTGGCCCGAGGAAAGACAAACAAGGAGATTGCCGACGGAATGTTTCTAAGCAATAAAACCGTCAGTACTTATAAAACCCGTCTTCTGTTAAAGCTCAATGCTCGCTCACTGGTCGACCTGATTGAACTGGCCCAGCGCAATGGCCTGGTATGAAGCTGCCAGCGTTTGACGAGACGCGATAGACAGGTGTTTGTCAGGGGGCGGCACTTAGTAAAAAGCCTCCGTTTCGGGAGGCTTTTAAGTGTCATAAGTCAAAATCGTAATCGGCCAATTGCTTCTGCAGTCGGCGCTCCTCCAGCAGATTGTCGATGGTACGGCGTTTGCTCAGGTTGGTCTTTGCAACTTCCACTACCGGCTCTGCGTCATCGGCCTCAACGGGGGTGAAGTCGTCTTCTACGTCCAATTGTTCTTTGCCAGTGCTCATAAGGTTAACTCCAGGCTAAGGCTGCCCTTTGGCGCTCCTTATATCGACAATTTCCCGGCGGGTAAAAAAGATTTTTTCAATCGATCAATCCAAAAAACTAATAGCGCCTCAATCGTCCGAGGTCTTTTGCTTGAATTCGCACAAATCCTCGATTCGGCAGCTGCCACACCGCGGCTTGCGGGCCAGGCAAACGTAGCGCCCATGGAGAATCAGCCAATGATGGGCGTCGAGCAAATATTCCTTCGGCACGAACTTCATCAGCTTTTGCTCCACCTCCACCACGTTCTTGCCCGGAGCAATGCCGGTACGGTTACTGACCCGAAAAATGTGAGTGTCCACGGCCATGGTCAACTGACGAAAGGCGGTATTGAGCACCACATTGGCGGTCTTGCGACCGACGCCGGGCAATGCCTCCAGCGCCTCGCGGGTCTGCGGTACTTCACCGCCATGGCGCTCCATCAGCAAGCGACAGGTTTCGATCACATTTTTCGCTTTGCTGTTGAACAGACCGATGGTCTTGATGTACTCCGACAGCCCTTCGACGCCCAAGGCATGGATCGCCGATGGCGTATTGGCCACCGGGAACAGTTTGGCGGTGGCCTTGTTCACGCCGACATCGGTCGATTGCGCCGAGAGAATCACGGCGATCAACAATTCGAACGGTGAGGAGTACGCCAGTTCGGTCTTGGGGTCAGGGTTGTCTTCGTGAAATCTGCGGAAAATTTCCAGACGTTTTGCGGCATTCATGGGCGATGCGTTTCCTCGAAGGCGGTCATTGTGCGGCCGCCGGGCGGCGAGTGCAGGCTTGATGTGCGGCGACCAGCAGTCCCAGCAGAATAAACCCGCCAGGGGCCAGCGTGGCCAGATGCAGGCCACCGTCGGCGATCAGTGTCCAGCCTTGCCAGTCCGGTTGTGTGGCTCCGGCGACCCATGAAAGATGGCGACCGAGTGTTCCGTTGCCGATGAGCTCGCGCAGCAGACCCAAACCCACCATCAAGGCGCCGAACAGGCCGCACAGACGCAGCCGATCACGCGCTGGGCTCTGGAAAAAACCGTTGTGTTGCAGCACGACGCATTGCAAGGCGATCAAGCCTGGGTAAAAACCCAGATGCTGGTGCCATTGGAGCGACCAGGTTTGCATGGCGAGTTCCGCGCAACTGGTCAGCGTGGCGGCCACCAGGAGGCTAGCGAGCAAATGGGTGGCCGGCATCAATCGCGAGCGCAAGACGCCCATGCTCACACTGTAAGCACTGAGTATCAGAGCAAACATCAGCCACAGGCCCAGGGCCGTGACCAATGAATCGGTGATGCCGATCAACGGCGTAAGCATCAGCGAGTTTTGCAGGGGCGATGACTTATTCATGGGCACTGCTCCCGATCAGCGGTTGCCGATGTTCGTCGAAATAGCGCAACGCGTCATGGGTGGCATTGATCACCGCTCTTGAGGTGATGGTCGCCCCCGCGATCTGATCGAATTGCCCTTGGTCTTTTTTCAAGGCCCAGCCATTGTCATCGGGGGCGGTCAGAGACTTGCCGGTAAACACCTCAAGCCAGGCATTGGGCCATTCGGCGAGCTTGCCGCCCAGCCCCGGGGTTTCCGATTGCTTGAGGGTTTTGACCCCTGCCAACGTGCCTTGGCGGTCGATGGCGATCAGCAAGTCGATGGTGCCGGCGTAGCCCAGAGTCTGGCTGCGCAGTAACACGGCGCTCGGTTGACCGGCCTTGGAAGCCAGGTAGCCACCCAGCAGTGTGCTGTGGGCCAGGCGAGTGCTGTCGAGGTCGAGGGGGTGTTCCAGTGGCTGATTGTCGTAGCTGTCGGCCGGTAGCAGATCCAGTAACTGGCGGCTGTCGATCAGGCGTTGTTCAGCGGCAATGCGCGCGGCGCTGGTGTGCTGCACGAGGTAAGTCGCGCCCATCCCCAAGCCTGCCAACACGATCAGGATCACAACGCTCGTCGCTCGGTTCATGGGGCAACCTGTTCCTGTCTGGAGGCGGCGAACCGTTCCAGCGCCGGTACACAAAGGTTCATCAGCAGAACCGCAAAGGCCACACCGTCCGGATAACCACCCCACGTCCGAATCAGATAAGTGAGTAATCCCGCACCTGCGCCGAACAGTAATCGGGCCGTGGGGCTTTTTGCGCCGGATATCGGTTCCGTCACGATGAAGAAGGCGCCCAGCATGCTCGCGCCCGTGAGCAGATGAAACAATGGCGAGCCATTAGAATCGGAGCCCGTACCGTTCCAGCACAACAGGCTGATGACGAACAGGCTGGCGAGCATGCCGACCGGGGCATGCCAGCTGAACACCCGTCGCTGCAGCAAAAACATACCGCCCGCCAGAAATGCCAGATTAACCCACTCAACGCCTCGGCCGCCAAAACGGCCGAATGCCGGATTCTCGGCGAACAGTTCGTCCATGGTCAGGCTTTTGTTGATTCGCAAGCTGTCCAGCGCCGTGGCCTGGGCCCACGCATCGGGGGTTTGATTGAAGCTGAAACCGAACACCTGTTGCAATCCACCGAACAAATCCATGCCATGGGACGCCGGCCAATGAGTCATTGGTTGGGGAAACATCACCAGGACCAGCGCGAAACCGAGCATCGCCGGATTGAACGGATTCTTGCCGACGCCGCCATACAAGTGCTTGCCGAAAAACAGTCCGAACGCCACGGCGCTGAGCGTCAGCCACCATGGACAATAAGGCGGCAAGGCCAGCGCCAATAATGTCGCGCTGACCAGTGCACTGCCGTCGCTCAATGTCGGTTTTACCGGTTGCTTGCGTAACTGCAACACGGCTGCCTCAACGCCCAGAGCGGTGGCTGCCGCCAGAATCAGGTTGATCAACACTCCCCAACCGTACAGCCAGAACAACACCAGCATCCCCGGCACGGTGGCCAGCAACACCAGCTTCATGGCCTGTTGAAGGCGTTCGTCCACCGACTCAAGAGGTGGCATAGGCATCCACCTGACGTTCGGCTTCATTGAGCGCACGTTGCAACGCTTCGATCTGTTCGGGCGGAGCCTCGCTTGTTTGGGCTTTCTTGAGTTCGGCGCGGCGCATGGCCAACTGGATCTTTGCCCGTTTCAGCTCGGCATCTTTTGTCGGGGCAGGTGGCGCAGGAAGCGGCGGTGCGCTGTTCTCCAGTTTCGCCAGCGTTTGTTCGGCGGCTTCGAACTGCTGTTGCAGCACGATCAGTTGCGATTGCTGTTCGAAGGTGGGCGGATGCCCAAAGGCCTTGAGCGATTTGTTTAGCTGCGCCCGACTCATTGCCAGATCGATCTTGGCCTTTTTCAGTGCCGCATCGGCATTGGCGGCTTTCTGTGCACGGACGCGCTCGAGTGCAGCCTGAACCGGGTCGAGTTTTACTTCGCTGTGCTGCACGGTGCGTTGGGCGCGGGCCTGACGTTCGGCGAGTTTCTGTTGTTCTTCATGATGCAAGCGGGCATTGCGCTGTTCGAAACGGTGCCGTGCGTGATTGCGCTTGGCCGCCCGGGCTTGTTGTTCCTCCAGGCTGAACGCCAGCCCGCCGACAATCGGCAGGACCGTGGCCAGCGGTAACGGATGCATCTCGATGCAGTCCACCGGGCAAGGCGCCACGCAGAGGTCGCAACCGGTGCATTCGTCGATGATGACCGTGTGCATGAATTTCGCCGCACCGACAATGGCGTCGACCGGGCAGGCCTGAATGCATTTGGTGCAGCCAATGCATTCGGCTTCACGGATGTAAGCGATCTGCGCTGGCGCCGAACCGCGACTGACGTCCAGCTCCAGCACGGGCACTTTCAGCAGGTCGGCCAGGGCCGCGATGGTTTCACTGCCACCCGGCGGGCACTTGTTGATCGGCTCGCCGCTGGCGATGCCTTCGGCGTAGGGTTTACATCCGGGGTGACCACATTTGCCGCATTGGGTCTGCGGCAAGAGGGCGTCGATGCGTTGAATCAGACTCATGTTTTGATCAGCCCGCTGAATCCGAGAAAAATCACCGCGATCAATCCGGCGCCGATCAAATCGATCGGCAGGCCGCGAAAGGGCAGGGGGATATCGTTGTCGAGTGTGCGCTGGCGCAAGTCGCTGAATAGGCTCAGTACCAGCCAGAAACCCAGCCCGGCGCCAAGGCTCAGGGCTACGGCGTGGAAAATTCCCTTGTCTTGTTGAGCGTTGAGCAACGTCAGCCCAAGCACTCCGGCATTCCCCAGCACCAGCGGCCAGAGGCCATCGAACGAAAGCTTCAGCAACGATCGGGAAAGCAGTTTGAGCAGCGGGCTGATCAGCAGAACGCTTAACGGCAGGAAGACGAACAGACGCAGCGACGTCAGCCCCAACGGCACTAATAGCCAATGGTAGAGCGTATAGCCAAGTGTGCCGACGACCAGCATCAGACACGTCGTCGCGATGCCCAGCGCATGGACCTGTGACCGCTCGCTGCCCAGCACCGGATCGACGCCCAGCGGCCAGTGCAACACAAGGTTGTTGATCAGGGCGGCGCTGATAAGCGTAAGAAGCACTTCGGTCATGATCTGTCTACCTGAAGCATCCGTACCCACACATCGTTGGGCTGCTGGGTAAATCCGTAGGAGCTGCCGCAGGCTGCGATCTTTTGATGTTGTTTTTTAAAGACAAGGTCAAAAAATCGCAGCCTCGTTTCCCTCGACCACCTCTACAAGGTGAGTCCGAAAGATAGTATGGGCCAGACATGAAAAACCCACAGTCATGCCAGGCACGACTGTGGGGTTGGTCCAGCGGATCGAGCCTTACTTGATACGCTGGCCCGGCTTGGCGCCGCTGTCGGGGCTCAGCAGGTAGATTTCTTCACCGCCAGGGCCTGCCGCCATCACCATGCCTTCAGAGATCCCGAATTTCATTTTGCGGGGCTTGAGGTTGGCGATCATCATGGTCAGGCGACCATTGAGCTTGGACGGGTCCGGGTAAGCGCTCTTGATTCCGGAAAACACGTTGCGTTGCTCGTCACCGATGTCCAGGGTCAGGCGCAGCAATTTGTCGGCACCTTCCACGGCTTCGGCCTTGACGATCAGCGCAACGCGCAGGTCTACAGCGGCAAAGGTGTCGAACTCGATCTCTGGCGACAGCGGATCCTTGGCCAGTTCACCGTTGCCGGCGGGTGCCGCTTGGCCGGTGTCGGTTGCGCTGGCGGTCAGGTCTTCTTTCGAGGCGTCGGTCATGGCTTGTACTTTTACCGGGTCGATGCGGGTCATCAGCGGTTTGAATTCGTTCAGCTGATGATTGCTGAGCAAGGTGGCGTGGTCGTTCCAGGTCAGCGGGGCGACATTCAGGAACGCCTCGGCATCGGCGGCCAGCAGCGGCAATACCGGTTTGAGGAAAATCACCAGTTGACGGAACAGGTTGATGCCCAAGGCGCAAATGGCCTGGACTTCATCCTGCTTGCCTTCCTGTTTGTTCAGCGACCACGGTGCCTTGTCGGCGATCCAGGCGTTGGCGCGGTCGGCCAGGCCCATGATTTCGCGCATGGCGCGTGCGAAGTCGCGAGCCTCATAGGCATCGGCAATGCTTGGCGCTGCGGCCAGGAAAGCGTCGGTCAGTTCCGGCGCGGCATTGCCGGCTACCAGTACACCGGCGTTGCCTTTATGGATGAAACCGGCGCAACGGCTGGCGATGTTGACGACTTTGCCGACCAGGTCGGAGTTGACCTTCTGCACGAAGTCTTCGAGGTTCAGGTCCAGGTCGTCGACGCCACGGCCCAGCTTGGCGGCGTAGTAGTAGCGCAGGTATTCCGGTGACAGGTGATCCAGGTAAGTCCGCGCCTTGACGAACGTGCCGCGGGACTTGGACATTTTCTGGCCGTTGACGGTCAGGTAGCCGTGGACGTTGATGCCGGTCGGTTTACGGAAACCGGCGCCTTCGAGCATCGCGGGCCAGAACAGAGCGTGGAAGTTGACGATGTCCTTGCCGATGAAATGGTACAGCTCGGCGGTGGAGTCCTTGCCCCAGAACGCGTCGAAATCCAGTTCCGGGCGGCGGGCGCAGAGGTTCTTGAAGCTGGCCATGTAGCCGATCGGCGCGTCCAGCCATACGTAGAAATATTTGCCGGGCTCGTCGGGAATCTCGAAACCGAAATACGGCGCATCGCGGGAAATATCCCACTGTTGCAGACCGGCATCCAGCCATTCGGCGATCTTGTTGGCTACGGCCTCTTGCAACGTGCCGCTACGGGTCCAGGCCTGCAGCATTTCCTGGAAGTCCGGCAGCTTGAAGAAGAAATGCTGGGAATCCTTGAGCACCGGCGTGGCGCCGGAGATGGCCGATTTCGGATCCTTCAGATCGGTCGGCGCGTAGGTCGCACCGCATTTTTCGCAGTTGTCGCCGTACTGGTCTTCGGTGCCACATTTCGGGCAGGTGCCCTTGATGAAGCGGTCGGCCAGGAACATTTTCTTTTCCGGGTCGAAGTACTGAGTGATCGAGCGCGTGGCGATGTGCCCGGCGTCGCGCAGCTTCAGGTAGATCTGGCTCGACAGCTCACGGTTTTCTTCGGCGTGAGTGGAGTGGAAATTGTCGAAGTCCACGAGGAACTCGGCAAAGTCGGCGCTGTGTTCAGCCTGGACATTGGCGATCAGTTGTTCCGGAGTAATGCCTTCCTTTTCCGCGCGCAACATGATGGCCGAACCGTGGGCGTCGTCGGCGCAGACATAAATGCATTGATTACCGCGATGCTTCTGGAAGCGCACCCACATATCGGTCTGGATGTATTCCAGCATATGGCCGAGGTGGATCGAACCATTGGCATAGGGCAGGGCGCTGGTGACGAGGATCTTGCGTGGCTCGGACATGGGGCTCGGCTACTTGATGAAACGGAGGTCGGCCACTATAAAGCGCCGGCGCATATTTTTCACCCCCAAGGCCAGCCTTCACGGACCTTTGTAGCAGCTGGCGAAGCCTGCGTTCGGCGGCGAAGCCGTCGCCCGTCCTGCCACCTCGACCCACCTGAAATACCTTATTGTCTGGTTTTACGACGGCTCCGCAGCCGAACGCAGGCTTCGCCAGCTGCTACAGGCGGGGTCTGACCATAGAATATTTGTCACATCCTGAAAGCATGCCGTCCAGGCTAGAGAACAGGTACGATACCCGCCTGATTTTTCCAGTCTTGCTATCGGAGTTGCCCATGAGCGCCGTCAATCGTGCAGCGGTGGAAGCCGTCCTTCGCCAATACACCGATCCTTACCTGAACCAGGACCCGGTCAGCGCCGGGTGCGTGCGCAGCATCGATATCCAGGGTGATCGCGTCAGCGTCCAGCTGGAGCTGGGCTATGCCGCCGGTATGTTCAAAAGCGGCTGGGCGCAGTTGCTGCAACTGGCCATCGAAGGCCTGGACGGCGTCGTCACCGCCCGCGTCGAGATCACCAGTGTGATCGCCGCGCACAAGGCCCAGGCACAGATTCCGGGGCTGGCCAACGTCAAGAACGTTGTGGCCGTGGCGTCCGGCAAGGGCGGTGTGGGCAAGTCCACCACGGCTGCCAACCTGGCCCTGGCGCTGGCCCGCGAAGGCGCCAAAGTCGGGATTCTCGACGCGGACATCTACGGTCCGAGCCAGGGCATCATGTTCGGCATCCCCGAAGGCACCCGACCACAGGTCAAGGATCAGAAGTGGTTCATTCCGATTGAGGCCCATGGCGTCGAAGTGATGTCCATGGCGTTCCTGACCGACGACAACACGCCGATGGTCTGGCGCGGGCCGATGGTGTCCGGTGCGCTGTTGCAACTGGTCACGCAAACAGCCTGGGGCGATCTGGATTACTTGGTCATCGACATGCCGCCAGGCACCGGCGATATCCAGTTGACCCTGGCGCAGAAAGTCCCGGTGGCCGGCGCGGTGATCGTGACCACCCCGCAGGATCTGGCATTGCTGGACGCGCGCAAGGGCGTGGAGATGTTCCGCAAAGTCAACATTCCGGTGCTGGGCGTGGTGGAAAACATGGCTGTGCACATCTGTTCCAACTGCGGGCACGCCGAGCATCTGTTCGGTGAGGGTGGCGGTGTGAAGCTGGCCAACCAGTACGGTGTCGAACTGTTGGCTTCGTTGCCGCTGTCGATGCTGATCCGCGAACAGGCCGATGGCGGCAAGCCAACGGTGATCGCCGAGCCGGACAGCCAGATCGCAATGGTTTACCAGGAACTGGCCCGCCATGTCGGCGCGCGCATTGTGTTGCAGGAAGCGGCAACGCCAGCGATGCCGAACATCACCGTCAGCGACGATTAAATCGTTTGTGCAGGAGCCAGGCTTGCCGGCGAAGGCGTCCTCAAGCCCGCTTTCGCCGGCAAGCCTGGCTCCTACAGGAGCGTGATCTTGCGTTAGATCCGCAACCCGCCATCCAATTCCAGAATCCGGCCGTTGTAGTAGTCGTTTTCGAAAATGTAGGCCACTGACTGGGCAATCTCTTCAGGTTTGCCCATGCGTTTGAGCGGAATCCCCGAGGTCATTTTTTCCAGCGCTTCCGGTTTCATGCTCAGGGTCATCTCGGTTTCGATGAAGCCCGGCGCAATGCCCGCCACGCGAATGCCGTAACGCGCCAGTTCCTTGGCCCAGGTCACGGTCGCCGCGGCGACACCGGCCTTCGCGGCGGAGTAGTTGGTCTGGCCAATGTTGCCTGCGCGCGAAATCGACGAGATATTAATGATCGCGCCACTGTTTTTCAGCTCGACCATCTTTGCCGCGACTTCACGGGTACACAGGAAAACGCCGGTCAGGTTGACGTCGATGACTGCCTGCCATTGGGCCAGGCTCATCTTGGTCATTTCACCGTCCTTGACCTTTAGCAGCAGGCCATCGCGCAGAATGCCGGCGTTGTTGATCAGGCCATGGATTGCGCCGAAATCGTCGGCCACCTGAGCGGCCATACGGGTCACCTGCTCTTCATCGGCGACGTTGCACAGGTAGGCGCGGGCCTCGACACCCTTGGCTTTGCAAGCGGCGACGGTGGCGTCGAGTTTTTCCTGATTCAAGTCCACCAGCGCCAGCTTCGCGCCTTTGCCGGCGAGATACTCGGCCATGGAACGGCCTAAACCCTGGCAACCGCCGGTGATAATGATTACTTTGTCAGTGAGTTGCATTCGCATAGCCCCTTGGCAGATCGAACTGGTTTCCTTGGAGAGGCCTCTCGATCTGAGCCTGATATGGCTTGGCTGCACATGAGAACTGCCCCTATGGCGTGCTGAGACTTTATCCAGGCGCCTGTCCGTTTCTTCGACGGATTCTATATAAGGAGTCATAAATTGAGCGTTGTAGTGGCTAAGCATGCCCGAGAATTGCTTCTCAAGGAATACCGCGCAGTGCTCTCGACGCACTCCAAAGCGATGCCCGGTTTCCCGTTTGGCTCCGTGGTTCCGTACTGCCTGGACGCGCAGGGCCGGCCGCTGATCCTTATCAGCCGCATCGCTCAGCACACCCATAATTTGCAAAAGGATCCGAAATGCTCGCTGTTTGTGGGTGAGCGTGAAGCCGAAGACGTACAAGCCGTTGGTCGCCTGACTTACCTTGCGCAGGCAGAAAAGCTGCAAGACACCGCCGCCATCGAGGCGGCTGCCGAACGTTACTATCGCTATTTCCCCGATTCGCAGAACTACCACCAGGCCCATGATTTCGATTTCTGGGTCCTTAACGAGGTACGCCATCGCTACATTGGCGGCTTCGGGGCAATCCACTGGATCGATCAGTTGACCCTTGCCAACCCGTTCGCCGGCAAAGCCGAAGTGAGTATGGTCGAGCACATGAATGCCGATCACGCTAAAGCCATTGCGCACTATGTCGAACTGGCGGGGCTGCCGAAAACCGTTCCGGCGCAATTGGCCGGCATTGACTCCGAAGGCATGCACCTGCGCATTGGTCAGGGACTTTACTGGCTGCCGTTTCAAAAGCCCTGTAATACGCCGACACAAGTCCGTGAAGCCTTGGTTTTCCTGGCTCACGCCGAGCAATGGCCGAAAAATGAGGTGGCCGACGCTTGAATTCACGAAACGGCGACGTCATCTAAGGAACACTGGCAAGGCATTCTTGCGTTGAGGAACCATTTGATGCGCCCTTTTTTGTTGCTCTTTTTACTGTTCCCGGTGTTGGAGCTGTTCGTATTCGTCAAGGTCAGCGGGGCGATCGGGTTTTTCCCGGCCCTGCTGCTGATCATTCTCGGCTCGATGCTTGGCGTGTTCGTGCTGCGTGTCGCCGGTCTGGCGACTGCACTGCGTGCCCGTGAAAGCCTGAATCGCGGCGAGCTGCCAGCCCAGACCATGCTCGAAGGCCTGATGCTGGCCCTGGCTGGCGGTCTGTTGATCCTGCCGGGCTTCGTCACTGACGTGCTGGGACTGATCATGCTGCTGCCGATATCTCGTCGACTGCTGGCCAATAAAATGCGCTTGCGCGCCGAGGAGCAAGCGATGCGCCAGCGTGCGTTCGCCGATGATCTTCAGCCACGGGGCGGTCCTGCTCCGCAGCAGCCATTGGGTCGTGAGCCCAACGTGATTGAAGGCGAGTTCGAACACCGCGATTCCAAGTAACATTTTCATCGACACGGCACCTTCGGGTGCCGTGTTCATTTTCAGGGCATTGAGATAAAAATTTTTCATTCCCCGCCCTTGAAATCAGCTTGTACGCCCTTATGTAACGGTCACCGCAAGGTTTCTGGCAATTGCGCCAGACAGACTTCCGCGGTTCGCTTGACGAACCGCACCCGGCACCGCCGGAATTTGTTAAACCCGCCGGGACTACACCGGCCGATGAAAACCACAATTAGGAGAGATCGACAATGAAGCTTCGTCCTCTGCATGACCGCGTCGTCGTCCGTCGCAGCGAAGAAGAAAAGAAAACCGCTGGCGGTATCGTCCTGCCAGGTTCGGCTGCTGAAAAGCCTAACCAGGGTGAAGTCCTCGCTGTAGGCCCAGGCAAAGCACTGGACAACGGTGAAGTGCGTGCGCTGGCCGTGAAAGTGGGTGACAAGGTTGTGTTCGGCCCTTACTCCGGCAGCAACACTGTGAAAGTTGACGGCGAAGACCTGCTGGTCATCGGCGAGAACGAAATCCTCGCTGTTATCGAAGGCTGATTCCCCCGCTCATTTTCCCGCTACTACAAAGTATTTAAGGAATATCGATCATGGCTGCTAAAGAAGTTAAATTCGGCGATTCCGCCCGCAAGAAAATGCTCGCCGGTGTCAACGTCCTGGCTGACGCAGTAAAAGCGACCCTGGGCCCTAAAGGCCGTAACGTGATCATCGAGAAGAGCTTCGGCGCTCCGACCATCACCAAGGATGGCGTTTCCGTTGCCAAAGAAATCGAGCTGAAAGATCGCTTCGAAAACATGGGCGCGCAGCTGGTCAAAGACGTTGCCTCCCGTGCCAACGATGACGCAGGCGACGGCACCACCACCGCTACCGTTCTGGCTCAGTCGATCGTCAACGAAGGCCTGAAGGCCGTCGCTGCCGGCATGAACCCGATGGACCTCAAGCGCGGTATCGACAAAGCGACCATCGCGATCGTCAAAGAGCTCAAAGCCCTGTCCAAGCCTTGCGCTGACACCAAGGCCATCGCTCAGGTCGGCACCATCTCGGCCAACTCCGACAGCTCCATCGGCGACATCATTGCCGAAGCCATGGAAAAAGTCGGTAAAGAAGGCGTGATCACCGTTGAAGAAGGCTCGGGCCTGGAAAACGAACTGTCGGTTGTTGAAGGCATGCAGTTCGACCGTGGCTACCTGTCCCCGTACTTCGTCAACAAGCCAGAGACCATGACTGCCGAGCTGGACGGTCCGCTGATCCTGCTGGTCGACAAAAAGATCTCCAACATCCGCGAAATGCTGCCAGTGCTGGAAGCCGTTGCCAAAGCCGGCCGTCCACTGCTGATCATTGCCGAAGACGTTGAAGGCGAAGCCCTGGCGACTCTGGTTGTGAACAACATGCGTGGCATCGTTAAAGTCGCAGCCGTCAAGGCGCCAGGCTTCGGCGACCGTCGCAAGGCCATGCTGCAGGACATCGCTGTTCTGACGGGCGGTACCGTGATCTCCGAAGAGATCGGTCTGAGCCTGGAAAGCACTACCCTGGAACACCTGGGTAATGCCAAGCGCGTGATCCTGTCCAAAGAAAACACCACCGTGATCGACGGTGCCGGCGTTGAGGCTGACATCCAGGCTCGCGTTCTGCAGATCCGTCAGCAAGTGGCTGATACTTCGTCCGACTACGACCGTGAAAAACTGCAAGAGCGTCTGGCCAAGCTGTCTGGCGGCGTTGCAGTGATCAAGGTTGGCGCTGGTTCCGAAGTTGAAATGAAAGAGAAAAAAGCCCGCGTTGAAGACGCCCTGCACGCTACCCGTGCAGCCGTTGAAGAAGGCGTGGTACCTGGCGGCGGCGTGGCACTGGTTCGCGCTCTGCAGGCTATCTCCGAGCTCAAAGGCGACAACGATGACCAGAACGTTGGCATCCAGTTGCTGCGTCGCGCTGTTGAAGCGCCACTGCGTCAGATCGTTGCCAACTCCGGCGACGAGCCAAGCGTAGTCGTCGACAAGGTCAAGCAGGGTTCGGGTAACTTCGGTTATAACGCTGCGACCGGCGAATACGGCGACATGATCGAAATGGGTATCCTGGACCCGGCTAAAGTGACTCGTTCGGCTCTGCAAGCGGCTTCGTCGATTGCCAGCCTGATGATCACCACCGAAGCCATGATCGCCGAGATCAAGGAAGACGCACCAGCTGGCGGCGGCATGCCAGACATGGGCGGTATGGGCGGCATGGGCGGCATGATGTAAGCCAGCCTTAACCCGTACATAAAAACCCCGCCGGCGTTAAGCCGGCGGGGTTTTTTATTGCCTGTCAGAAAGGTGCGTTGTTCATGAGGGCCCCTTGGCGGGCAAGCCTCGCTCCTACAGGTATTGAGTCGGACGCAATGTCCGCGCACGCCCTGAACCTGTAGGCGCGAGGCTTGCCCGCCAAGGCGTCAGATCAGACGTTGACAGGTTCCGCCTTGGCTACTCGCTCTGGCTTGGAAGCCGGTCGATAAAGGATGCAGTAATACGCCCCCAGACAAATCAGCCAGCAGAAAATCGCTGTCCATACGTTGTGTGAAAAGAAGTGTGCACCCTGCATCATCCGGCTGATGGAGAACACCGAGCCCAACGCGAAGGCAAAGACAAACGCCTTGCGTGCCAGACGCGGGCGACGGTCGCGCAATACGAAGTACAACGCAAACAGCGTGAAACCGGTTGCCGCATGACCCCCCGGCCAGCAGCGCCCCGGCTTGTCGGTGGGCGGGCGAGGGCTGAGCAGTTCGCTGTAGGTTTCGTGCCCGCCGAATTGCTCCAGGCTCCATGGGCATTGCACCGCTGTCACGGCTTTGACCGGCGTGACGAACGAGGTTGCCAGTGCCAAAGACAGCACCAGGCACCCCAATTCACGTTTGAACGGTTTGAGCCTCTCCACAAAAAAGGCGCCGATGAAGCCCAGGATGGCGAACACCGAAAAGGCGATGACCACTTGCTTGGCCCGGTCATGCAGGATGTTTTCCAGCAGGTAACTGTGCCGTCCGATGAACTCGCCGGCGATCGGGTCATAAAACCGCTTGGCAAGGTCCATGTCCAGAGAGGTCAGCTCAAGCAGTAGCAAGATGATCGCCGCAAGGGCGGGCACTCCCAGGTATCGCCAGGCGTTCAATGGCCTGGAAATGGGGCGGGCAGCGGTCGAAGCCATGGCAATTACCTGGTCAGTGAAAGGTTCTGAAGAGCGCAACCGCGAGGAGTCTGGCCAGGGCGCTGTCGTCAGCCTGTGAATCGATGGTGAAAAAGTTGTTAACGCTGCCCAAGGCCTTTTTTGTCCGATTGCCCCCCGCACACAGCCCTATCCCTGGAGCCACACTTGCCATTAAGCTGCGCGCCAAGACAGCCGTTACTGTGTACGGAGGAGGTGCCGATGCGAATTCTATTGGTTGAAGACAACCGCGATATCCTGGCCAATCTGGCTGATTATCTGGGGCTCAAGGGTTACACCGTGGATTGCGCGCAGGACGGTTTGTCGGGCCTGCACCTGGCGGCCACCGAGCATTACGATTTGATCGTGCTCGATATCATGCTGCCTGGCATCGACGGCTACACCTTGTGCAAACGTCTGCGCGAAGACGCCCGCCGCAATACGCCAGTGATCATGCTCACTGCCCGCGATCAACTGGATGACCGTTTGCAAGGCTTCAAGTCCGGTGCCGACGACTATTTGATCAAACCCTTTGCCCTGTCCGAGCTCGCCGCGCGGATCGAGGCGGTCATGCGCCGCGCCCAAGGGGGCGGTCGCCGTGCCTTGCAAGTCGGTGATCTGAGCTACGACCTGGATACTCTGGAAGTGACGCGCGAAGGTCGTCTGCTGAAACTCAACCCGGTGGGCCTGAAGTTGCTGGCCGTGTTGATGCAGAAAAGCCCTCATGTGTTACGCCGCGAAGTTCTCGAAGAAGCCCTGTGGGGCGATGACTGTCCAGACAGCGACAGCCTGCGCAGCCACGTCCATCAACTGCGTCAGGTAATCGACAAGCCGTTCGACAAGCCCTTGCTGCACACGGTGCATGGCGTCGGTTATCGCTTGGCCGAGGGCCGTGATGGAGTTTAAGCAGAGCCTTGCGCAACGGATCATCATTGCTTTTGCGTTGATGAGCGCGCTGGTGGCGGGAGCCTTTGCCATGGGAATTGTGGCGACCGTGCACCTGGTTGAGGAAAAATTGATTTCGGCAGGTCTGGGCGGCGATTTGCAGCGCCTGTTGCTGATGGACAGCGTGTCGGACTGGAGCCACCGACCCGAGCCGGACCAGCTGTTTTATTTCAGCGGTGGGCCGGGAGATTTCGAATTACCCAAGGATTTGCGACACCTGGATTCGGGCTTTCATGAAGTCTTTCGCGAGCAACTGTCGTATCACGCGATGGTAGAAATCGTTGATGGCCGGCGCTACGTGCTGATGCAGGACCAGAGCGATTTCGAAGAGCGTGAGCGGGTGTTGTTTGCCGTGGTGCTGGTGGGGTTCGTTCTGAGCCTGGCATTGGCGGTATTTCTGGGTTGGGTGCTGGCCCGCAAGGTTATGGCGCCAGTGGTGCGACTGGCCCGTCAGGTGCGTCATCGCGATCAACTGCTGGGGCTGGCGCCGCCGCTGGCGCCAGACTATGCCGCCGATGAAGTGGGTGAACTGGCCGTGGCCTTCGACGCCACCCTGGGGCGTTTGCGTCAAGCATTGACCCGTGAGCGATTGTTCACCAGCGACGTCAGCCACGAGCTACGCACGCCGTTGATGGTATTGGCCAGTTCCTGTGAGCTGTTGCTGGAAAACCCCGGTATCGATC
This sequence comes from Pseudomonas sp. PICF141, assembly GCF_002286815.1. Taxonomy (GTDB): domain Bacteria; phylum Pseudomonadota; class Gammaproteobacteria; order Pseudomonadales; family Pseudomonadaceae; genus Aquipseudomonas. Next base: position 256,128 of record NZ_MUNM01000040.1, on the reverse strand, counting down.
AGCGCGGCCGTGCTCAAGTGGAGCGAATTGCCCGTGCGTGTGCCGAAATGCGCGAGCTGGTGCAAACCTTCCTCATGCTGGCCCGCGCTCAACATGAAGACGCCAGCATGGCTCCCCAGCAGACCCTGAGCCAAGTGGCTGACGGACTACTTTCTCAATGGCGCGAGCCGATCGAGGCCAAGGGCCTGACACTGAACTTCGAGCCGGACAATCCACCGGACAGCCGCTACAACGCCACCCTTTTGCATGCGGTGATGGGCAACCTGCTGCGGAATGCGCTGCATTACACCGAGCAGGGCTACATCCTCCTCGCCCTGACAGACACGGGATTTGTGGTCGAGGACAGCGGCGTAGGCATTCCCGAGGAAAAACGCGAGGCGATGTTCGAGCCTTTCGTGCGCGGCAACGAGAAACGCGGCGAGGGCCTCGGGTTAGGGTTGTCGCTGGTGCAACGGATTTGCGAGAACCAGGGCTGGAACGTCAGCCTGACCAACATGAAACCCAATGGTTGCCGCTTTCAGGTGGATTTGAGTCCGTCCCGGATCTGACAGGAAACGAAATTCGGCCTGGTAAAACCCTGAAATAGTTCCGGGTTTTACATGACAAATTTTTCACACACGCATGACCTGACGCTGACAGCGCATTACCTAAGGTGATAGCCATCAGACGTTCAGGAGACCGCAGATGGCTGGCCCGATCAAACTCGATTTTTCCGAGAAATACGACGATCAGCACGCACAGAAATATTTGCGCAAGCATCAGGAGGGACTTAACCGCCGGCTGTCCCACTGGCGTGACGAACAGCTGGCGCGAAAAGCGCTGACGCTGGCCGGTGAACCTGGGTTGGTCCTGGATTTGCCGTGCGGCGCGGGACGTTTCTGGCCGCTGCTGGCTGAAAAACACAACCGAGTCATCATTGGGGCCGACAACTCGGAGTCCATGTTGAAAGTGGCCGTGCAGGCGCAACCCGCCGACGTGGTGAAACGGGTACAACCCTTGCACACTTCTGCATTCGACATTGCCCTGCCCGATAACGCTGTCGACAGCATTTTCTGCATGCGCTTGCTTCATCACATCGGTGAAGCCGAGCATCGACTGGCGATCCTGCGCGAATTCGAACGTGTCACCCGTGACAGCGTAATTGTTTCGTTGTGGGTGGACGGCAATTTCAAGGCCTGGAAACGCAAGCGCGCCGAGAAGCGACGTCGTCAGGAGGGTTACCAGAATCGATTTGTGTTACCGGCCGCCACGGTTGAAAAGGAATTCGAGCAGGCGGGTTTTCGGATCCAGGAGTACCTGGATTTTTTACCGTTCTATGCCATGTGGCGGGTGTACGTATTACGCAAGAGGTAACAAGATGGCAATGCAATGTGCCGCACAGACGGCAGCGGTTTCTCCGGACCGCTTCGACTATTTCTGGAACCTGCGCGGCGAATGGGTAGAAGAACCCAATGTCCGTCGCGGTGGCGAAAGTGGCGTGCAGCGCGTTGTGGGCAGTGATGGGCAATTGCTCTATATCAAGCGTCAAACCGGGCATCTCTATCGCAGCGCATTCCACCCGTTTGGCCGACCGACGGTGTTACGCGAGCGCGATGCGCTCATTGCTTTGCGTCTACTCGACGTTCGTGTTCCGCAAATCGTTTTCTGCGGGGCGCAGCGCGATCCCCAGCACAAATGGCGCGCCTTGCTGGTTACAAAATCCCTGGATGGTTTCGGGGAAATCAAACACTGGTACGCGGAGGGTGGTCGCGAGCGTTACGGTGAGGCGGTGCACGATCGCGTGTTGAAGGATTTGGCCGATAACCTGGCCCGCATGCACAAGGGCCGTTGGCAACACAGCTGTATCTACATCAAGCACGTATTCGTGCGCGTCACCGGCGAAGGCGAGTCAGCCAGGGTCGAGGTGGCGTTGATCGATCTGGAAAAATGTCGGCAGCGCTTGACCCCCCATCAAGCGGCCGCACATGACCTGAAACAGCTGCGCCGCCACTCGTCGTTCAGCGATACGGACTGGAAAAAACTCGTCTATTTTTATGAGACGGCGTTTGGCAGCGCTATCAAAGGCTTATATTAATGAAACTCGAAATTGCACGAGGTTTGTTTTTAGCCGGAGCCTTGGCAGTTGCTTCATTGGCGGTGGCGGCATGGGAGCAGCCCCGTACGCAAGTCCTCAGCTCCGTTCACAGTGACGCGCATTGTCCGTTGCCCCGGGTTGCCAAAGCACCCGTGGCCACTCAACCCGATCATGACTTGTTACTGTTCATGTTCGGACTTTCTCAAGGACTGAGGCCACAGAGTTGAACAAATTGAAGCCCAAATAAAAGGCCTCGCAGTTGCGAGGCCTTTTGCTTTTTTGACGTCAAGGTTGCCGATCGTTCCCACGCTCTGCGTGAGAATGCCTCTAGATGGGACGCGGAGCGTCCCGGGCTGCGTTCCCACGCAGAGCGTGGGAACGATCACCGTCTGGAAGGCTGCGATCTTTTGACGTCAAGGTTTATCAGGCTTGGCCAGCAATGTGTAAATGCACGGCAATACGAACAAGGTGAACAGCGTCCCGATCGACATCCCCGTGGCGATCACCGTGCCGATGTCGAACCGGCTGACCGCACCCGCGCCCGTGGCGATGATCAAGGGCACCATGCCGAACACCATCGCCGCCGTGGTCATCAATACCGGACGCAGGCGAATGGCCGCCGCTTCCTCCACTGCTTCGCGAGGCGACAGGCCCTTCTCTTTGCGCAACTGGTTGGCGAACTCGACGATCAGGATCCCGTGTTTGCTGATCAGCCCGATCAGGGTCACCAAGCCCACTTGGGTATAAATATTCATGCTCGACCAGCCAAGGAACAGCGGGATCAACGCGCCACAGATCGACAGCGGCACGGTGACCAGAATGACCAGTGGGTCGCGGAAACTTTCGAACTGAGCGGCCAGCACCAGAAAGATGATCGCCAGCGCCAAGGCGAAGGTGACCCACAGCGCGCTGCCTTCCTGAACGTACTGCCGCGATGCGCCGGCATAGTCGACAGCGTAACCCGCCGGCGCTTCTTCCCGGGCGATCTGGCGCACGGTGTCGATGGCTTCACCCATGCTGACCAGCGGAACCCCGGAAAGAATCGCCGAATTGAGTTGCTGGAACTGGTTCAACTGGCGGGGGCGAGCCCGGTCGGTCACGGTGATCAGGGTCGACAGGGGCAGCAATTCGCCCTGGGTGTTCTTGACGTAATAGTGGTTCAGCCAGTCGGGGTTATCGCGAAAAGGCCGCTCCACCTGCGCAATGACTTTGTAGCTACGGCCTTCGATAGTGAAACGGTTGATTTCCGCCTCACCCAATAACGTCGCCAGGGTCCCGCCCAGGGCCTGCATGGACACGCCCATTTGTGCGGCCTTGGCCCGATCGATATCGACGACGATTTCGGGTTTGTCGAAAGCCAGGTCAACATCGACGAAAGCGAACTTGCCGGATTCCATCGCTCTTTTTTTCACCCGGTCCATTACCTCCAGCAACGACTCGTAAGTGTTGGCGGAATTGATCACGAATTGAAACGGCAAGCCTTCGCCGGTGCCCGGCAGGGAGGGCAGGTTGAAGCCGAAGATTTGTAACCCGGGGATGCTTTCCAGCTTGCTCTGGACCTCGGGCAGAATCTGCATTTGGGTCCGCTCGCGTTCGTTCCAGGGTTTGAGCAGAAAGCCGCCAATCCCCGATTGCACGCCGTTGAAACCGTTGATCTGGAACGAGGAGTAGTACTCGGGGAACTCCTTGAAAATCGTGAGGAACTCGTCGGTGTAGGTGTTCAGGTAGTCGAGGTTGGCCGTCTGCGGAGCGCTGGCCATCATGAAGATCACGCCCTGGTCCTCGTCCGGCGCCAGCTCCGATTTGGTGAATTTCAGCAGCACCGGAATCAGGCACAGCACGATCAGCGCGAACACCAGCACCACCGGCCGGGTATTGAGGGTGCCATGAAGCACGCTCTGATAGCGGCGCTTGAGGCTTTCGAAGATCACGTCCAGGCGATGGGCCAGGCCGGTAGGGTTTTCATCGTGGCGCAGCAGCAGGGCGCACATCATCGGCGACAGCGTCAGGGCAACGACGCCGGAGATCACCACCGCCCCGGCCAGGGTCAGGGCGAACTCCTTGAACAATGCCCCCGTCAGGCCGGTCAGGAAACCGATCGGCGCATAGACCGCCGCCAGGGTGATAGTCATCGACACCACCGGCATGGCGATTTCCCGGGCACCTTCGATAGCCGCATCCAGCGGCGTCTTGCCTTCTTCGATATGCCGGTGGATGTTTTCCACCACCACGATGGCATCGTCCACCACCAGCCCGATGGCCAATACCATCGCCAGTAACGTCAGCAGATTGATCGAGTAACCCATCATCTGCATGAAGAACATCACGCCGATCATCGACAGCGGAATGGTGACCACCGGGATCACCACCGAACGCAAGGCGCCGAGGAACAGGAACACCACCACGATCACGATCAGGACCGCTTCGAACAGGGTTTTCACCACTTCGTCGATGGAGGCCTGAATGAACAGCGTGGCATCGTAGGCGATTTCACCCTTCAGATTCGGCGGCAACTGGGCTTCCAGCTCCGGCATGATCTTGCGCACTTCCTTGATCACATCCAGCGGGTTGGCGCCGGGCGTGGCCTTGATGCCGATGTACACCGACGGCGTGCCACCGAAAGAGCTGATGGTGTTGTAGTTTTCCGCGCCCATCTCGACCCGCGCCACGTCCCGCAACAGCACGCGGCTGTCGCCATCGACCTTGAGCGGAATCGCACCGAAGGCTTCGGCGGATTTGAGTTCGGTGTTGGCGTTGATGCTGGTGACCACATACTCGCCTTTCACTTCGCCGGCGGCGGAGAGGAAGTTGTACTGGCGCACGGCGTTGGTCACATCGCTGGCACTCAGGCCGTAACCGGCGAGCTTCACCGGGTCCAGCCACAGGCGCATGGCGAATACCTGGTTGCCAAGAATCTCGGCTTCGGCCATCCCCGGCAGAGTCGCCAGTTTCGGCTGGATGACCCGCGACAGGTAATCGGTGATCTGCGGATTACTCAGTTCGTCGCTGAAGAAACTGATGTACATCAGTGCCGAAGCGTCGGCGGCTTCCTTGCTCAGCACCGGGTCTTCGGCGTCCTGGGGCAGCTGGTTCTTCACCTCGTTGGCCTTGGCCAGCAGTTCGGTGAACAAGCGGTCGCTATTGGAACCGATGCGCGCGTAGATCGAAATCACCGAGAAGTTCTGGCGACTGACCGACGTCATGTAATCGATGCCTTCGGCGCTGGCCAGGCTCTGCTGCATCGGTTGGGTGATGTAGCCCTGGATGGTTTCGGCGTTGGCCCCGGGGTAAGAGGTGGTCACCGTGATCAGGGCGTTTTCCATTTGCGGGTATTGGCGCAGCGGCAACTTGCTCCAGGCCTGGAAGCCCAGCAGCACAATCAACAGGCTGACCACGGTGGCGAGCACCGGGCGGCGGATGAACGGATCGGTAAAAGCCATGTGGATTCCTTGATCAGTCAGCGCGCGGCGGACTGCTCTTCTCGGCTAGGGTCTTGTCGTCGCTGATGGCAATGTGCGCGCCGTGGTCCAGTTTGATCTGGCCGGCCGTGACCACTTTTTCGCCGTTCTGCACGCCTTTGGTGATCATGACCATCCCGTCGCGGCGCTCGCCGGTTTCGATGAAGCGCCGTTCGGCGATCAGGATCGGCTCGCCCTTATCGTCTTTTTCGACGCTGCCGTCTTCGGCCTTTTTCTGCGCCACGACGTACAGCGAGTTGCCATAAAGGGTGTAGGTAATCGCGCTTTCGGGCACCACAATGCGTGGCTGCGGATCGGGCAACAGTACCTGCAGGCTGGCGAACATGCCCGGCAGCAATTTGCCATCGGGGTTGGCCAGGGTGGCACGCACCAGGACATTGCGGGTGCTGCTCTCGACCTTCGGGTTGATCGCACTGATGGTCCCGGGGAAGCTCTGTGCCGGATAGGCCGAGACTGTCACCTGTACGGGTTGGCCCAAGGCGATTTTCGGCACGGATTGTTCGGGCACAAAGAAGTCGGCATAGAGGCTGCTGAGGTCTTGCAGGGTGGCGATCATCGTGCCGCTGGCCACGTAGTCGCCAACGTCCACCCGGCGAATGCCGATGGTGCCGCTGAACGGGGCGAGGATGCGTTTTCTCTCCAGTGCCGCCTTGAGCTGATTGACCGTGGCCCGGCTCTTTTGCAACACCGCCGAGAGTCGGTCGAACTCGCCTTTGGAAATCGCCTGGCTGCCCACCAGTTGGCTGCCGCGACCGTAATCCAGTTGCGCCAGTCCCAGGTCGGCCTGGGCGGTGGCCAGCAGGGCGGTTTCAACAGCGGTGTCGAGTTGCAGGATCGGCTGACCAGCCTTGACCTTCTGCCCCGACTCGAACTGCACCTCTTTGACGGTGCCGGCGATCTCCAGACTCAGGTCGACCCCTTGCAGCGCCGTGAGGGTGCCGACCGTTGGCAAACGGCTTTGCCACGGACGTTCGGTGGCGGTGGCCACGGCGACACTTATCGGCGGTTTCGGCGCGGAAAAGCCTTGCATCATCGTGTAGATAGAAAAGGCTTTATAACCGGCCAGCAGCAGCACGATTAGCAGAACAATACCCAACATGATCAGCATGCGGCGGCGCAGCATATTTCCATTTCCTTGGAGAAAACCGGATGAGACAGGCGGGAACATTACTCCGAGTGTGGCAGTGAATCCAACTGCCACTTTTTACAAGCGAGTACAAAACCGGTAGGAGCGAAGCTTGCTCGCGAAAGCGGTGTGTCAGTCAGCGCAAATACCGACTGATATATTGCTTTCGCGAGCAAGCTTCGCTCCTACAAGGGGCGGGTGGGATCAGATCAGATGCAGATGGTTGTCCCAGAGCCCCGCAGGCAATTCCAGCGGTTTTGCAACAAGGGTTGTCTGGCGGCAATCGTAGTATCGGCAGCGTCCTTGACCGGAGGTCACGACAAAACCATCGGCCACGGCTCCGACGCCGGCGCAGTCGGGAAGTGGCGCATCCAGGCGCACGTCACCGCTGTCCAGGTCCCAGATAAAAAAGCGGTTGCCTCGCGGCGCCGTCAGGGCGACCAGACGCAGTTCGCTGTGGACGGCGACGCTGGCGGTGTAATGCCCCATGGCCTGCAACTGATGCTCGGGCACCGGGAACGCCACGAACGGTTGGCCGGGACGCTTGATCGCCAGCAGCTGCGACGACTCGTGGGCAGCGCCCATGAATTGCTGACCGGCGACAATGGTGCCGTCACTGGCAACGCCCAAGTGCCGCACACTGTTCATCTGCTGAGCCAGTGTTTCCTTGCTCAACAAAGTGCCATCGCGCTGCATCAACACCAGGCTCGGCTCCATCGCGTCGAGGTTCATCTCGACCCGGCTTTCGGCCTCGGTGCGAATGCCGCCGTTGGCCACAATCAGCGTCTCGCCATCGGGCATCCACGACACCTGATGCGGGCCGACACCGTGGGTGGAAAGCTCGCCGCTGTGCACCAGTCGCTCACCTTCGAATTGATACACACCGAGCAGGCCGCGGCCCGGATCGGAGGTGTCGTTCTCGGTGGCGTACAACCATTTGCCGCTCTGGTGAATCACTGCGTGCCCGTAGAAGTGCCGGTTCGGCTGCGAAACCACGGTTTGCAACAACGTGCCGTCGCGCAGGTCGATCAGGTAACTCTCGGTGCCCGGACGCCGGGCGACGAACAGCGCTATCGGCCGAGTCGGGTGGTTGATGATGTCGTGGCAACGCTGGCCGACCTGGGTGGCAAACACCCGGGTGCCATCCAGTCGATAACCGACGGCGTAGTGTTTGCCGTCAACGTCATCCCGCGCCGAGAGCAGCAGCGGGCTTTTGTCCTTTTGTTTGAACAGCGTCCAGCCGCCCAGTGTCACCGCACCCAGCAGCAAACTCCCTAACGTCAGAGCCTGGCGTCGCAGCATGGCACTTGCCCTCATCAGTCACCGTCGTTGGCGTTGAAGCCCAGTTGGATGCCCAGCGCCTTGGCCAGTTCGCCTTCGTGCAGGCGATGCACAACATTGAGGCTGTCGTAGATCGCGTTGAGCTGCTGGCGACCGGCCTCGTCGGTGAGCATGTCGGTCAGCGAGCGCTGGTTGCTGGCGAACAGTTTCAGGGACGTTGCATAGGCTGCGTCGATCTTGTCGGCCAAGGGTTTCTGCTCGCTCGGCAACAGGCCGCGCAGGCCTTTGTTGTCGACACCGACCCAAACGGTTTGCGCCGCACTCAGGCTGGCTTGCAGGCCCTGCAGCGACGATTGGCTGCGCCACGCATCGGCCTGGAATGGCTGTGGCGTGCCCTTGCTCTGACGGCCCATCGGCGTGCCGAGTTTTTTCTTCAAAGAGTCCAGCGCCGTCACTTGCACGCGCAACAGATCGGCGATCGCTTCGTGAGAGTCGGCGTAGCGCTGGTTGGGAAACTTGCTCATCTGCGCGAGCATGCCGTCGTTGGTGTTCCAGCGCGACAGGATCTCTTCGGCCAGTTGTTTCTGGCGTTCGCCAATGGCGGTCAGCAGCGGGCAGTATTTGGCTTTCTGCGTGCTGTCGGCCATGTCGATCTTACTGTCGAACAGGATGTATTCGTAGGCCGAGAGCCCCTGCACAACCACGCTTGACTTGGTCAGGGCGGCAGCATCGATCTGCGGTTGCGCGGTCACCAGTTGCTCGACCTGACGGCCGACCAGGTTCTTCTTGTCCGGCCAGAACTGCACCTGCCACGAACGGTTGCCTTCGGCCAACGGCCCGATCAACAGCGGTTGCAACTCGGCCCAGGCTTTTTGTGCGTGCAGGAAGTCGGCGCGGGCGGTTTCGAGGTTTTCCTTGCCTTGGCAGAACGCCAGGGCGCTGACCGCCAATTGACGGTCGGCTTCGACCCAGCGGCTGTAGGTCGGCAGGATCACTTGCTTGGCGATGGCTGCCGACGTGACCGCTTGTGGGTCCTGGGGCGAACAGGCGCCCAGAGCGAGGGCGGCAAGGCTGGTGAACAATAATTTGGGACGGAACATGTCGGGCTCCCGCTGAAGAAAACGTATTAAAGAGAATTCAAAAAGGCCAGCAACGCCGCGCGCTGCTCGGCATTGAAAGACAAAACCTGTTGCTGCGCCGCCTGTGCCTCGCCGCCATGCCAGAGCACGGCTTCGAGCAAGTTACGGGCGCGGCCGTCATGCAAGAACCGGGTGTGGCCGTTGACCGTCTGAGTCAGGCCGATGCCCCACAACGGCGGGGTGCGCCAGTCGCGGCCGCTGGCCTGGAACTCAGTACGGTTGTCGGCCAGTCCGTCGCCCATGTCATGCAGCAGCAGGTCGCTGTAAGGGCGAATCACTTGATTGGCCAGTTCAGGTTCCGCGGCGTTGGCGGCGGTGGTGTATTTCGGGGTGTGGCAGGACTGACATCCCGCCTGGAAAAACAGATTCTTGCCGGCCAGCACTTGTGGCGTGCCGACATCGCGACGGGCCGGCACCGCGAGGTTACGGCTGTAAAACAGCACCAGACGCAGAATGTTATCGCTGACTTCCGGCTCGCCATCCGGGCCATTGCCGTTGGGCGCCTGCTTGCAAGCGATTTGCGCGTCGGTGCAGTCATCAACGGGGCTCAGGCTGGTCGTGAGGCCCATATCACCAGAAAACGCGTGAACGTTCTGTTGATTGAGGTTCGGTTGCCCGGCCTTCCAGCCAAATCGCCCGAGGACGGTTTTCTGCAGCGCGTCGTCCCAGACCCGGTTCGGTCGTCCGGCGATGCCGTTTTTCTCCCGGGCCTGAGCCTCGGCGTTGGCCAGGATGGCCTCGTCGGGGATCGCCTCGAGCAAGCCCAGGCCAATCATCGGCGGGGCGATGCGCGCCGAGAAACGCGTATCGGGGTGCATCGGGCCGTAGCCGAGTTGAGTGATCTGCAGGGTCGGCTTGCGCAACTCGATTTCGCTGCCGTCCTTGAAACGCACCGGGACTGCTGTGTAATCGACGCGCACCTTGCCTTCCGGGACGACGCCGGGCACCGACATGTCCTGGAACTGGCCACCGTAGACCGGCTCTGGCACCACGCCCAGTCGTTCGATGACCTTGGCGTAGGCCGGATCATCGGGAATCGACAGGCGTACCAGCATCGACACTGCGTTCGGCGCATCGGGTGCTGGCGGGTGACCGCGTCCGTCCTTGATGTGGCAGTTCTGGCAGGCGTTGGTATTGAACAACGGGCCAAGGCCATCGCGGGCGGTGGTGGTCGACGGCGCGATCACCCAAGGGCTGCGAAAGAAACTGTTGCCAACGCTGAAATCCACGCGTCGTGACGGCGGCAGATTGGCGGAAGGCAGGGAGAATGCGTTCTGATCGGTCTTGCGTACCGTTGCACTGCCGCCGGAGCGAGCTTCACCGGGTTCGGCCTGGGTGAAACGCGGGGTGTCATCGCAGGCACTCAGGCCCAGGGCCAGTAACAGTGCAGACAAGCGAAGAGGCAGCGAGGGCATCGGACATCCTGCAAGACGAGCAAAACAAGGGCGCAAAGTCTAACAGGGCAGGGGAGATTGAATAAGAGGAATTATCGTTTGCTTCAATTTGTAGGAGCGCAATACCTGACTGATCGTTCCCACGCAGAGCGTGGGAATGATCGGCGACCCGAAGGTCGCCTTTGTACTCAGCCAGCGTTGATCAGAACTCGTGATCGGCGTTGTCCGGGTTCAGGTCGCTGATGCCCAGTTTGCCGGCAGCCGCTTCGATCGAACCGGTCTGCTTGACCAGCGAGGCGATGGCGTCGCGAACGATCTGGTTACCGGCAGTGTTGCCGGCAGCGATCAGTTGGTCGTAGTGCTCACCCTTGTTGGCGTGATCGACGATGACCTGCATCTTGGCTTCGGTCGCAGCCAGGTCGGCTTTCAGTGCGGTGTCGGCCGCCGGGTCGGCTTTGGCGACCAGAGACGACAGGCTCGCACCGGTCATTTTGCTGCCATCGACGCGGGTGTATTCGCCCAGGTACACGTTACGTATGCCTTTGGCGTCGTAGAACTGCGAGTTGTGGGTGTTGTCGCTGAAGCAGTCGTGTTCGTCTTCCGGAGAGTTGGCTTCCAGGGAAACTTTCATGCGCTCGCCCGCCAGTTCGCCCAGCGACAGGCTGCCCATGCCGAACAGCATTTTGCGCAGGCCGGTTTCAGCCGGTTCCGCTTCCAGCGTGGCGCGGTAGTTGTCGGCCACGTTCGGCTTCCAGTTACCGACCATTTCCTCCAGGTCGTTGACCAGCAATTGGGTCACGGATTTCAGGTATGCGCGACGACGATCGTTGTGACCGCCGGTAGCGCCTTTGCCTTCCAGGAAGTCGGAAGCAGGACGGTTGCCAGCACCAGGGCCGGTGCCGTTCAGATCCTGGCCCCAGAGCAGGAATTCGATGGCGTGGTAGCCAGTGGCGACGTTGGCCTCGGAACCGCCCAGCTCGTTCAGGCTGGCGAGTTTTTCCGGGGTGATGTCTTTTACGTCGACCTTGTCTTCGCCGACCTGAACGCTGGTGTTGGCGATGATGTTGGCGGTGGCGCCCGGGTTACCCAGTGCGTGCTCGTAGGATTTGTCGACGTAGTCGATCAGGCCTTCGTCCAGTGGCCAGGCGTTCACCTGACCTTCCCAGTCGTCGATGATGGTGTTGCCGAAGCGGAACACTTCGCTCTGCAGGTAAGGCACGCGGGCCGCGACCCAGGCAGCCTTGGCGGCTTTCAGCGTATCGGCGTTCGGCTTGGCCAGGAACGCGTCGACGGCGGTTTGCAGGGTTTTCGCGGTGGATTCGGCATCGCTGTAAACGGCGAAGACGATGTCGGCGTAGTGCGCGACCACAGCCTTGGCGGCGGCTTCATCGACTTTACCGGTAGCAGCAGGCGCAGCCGGGGCAGCGGTGCTGGCGGCCGGGGTCGGCGCTTGTGGAGCGGCAGCCTTGTCTTTGCCTTCGCCGCAACCGGCGAGGGAAATAGCGATGGCCAGCAGACTGGCGGTAGCCAGAGGCATACGAATCATGGCGAACATCCTGCTTCGGTGATTGATGGACGCGCGGGGGGCGCGCAAAACTGCGACATAATGCAAATCTTTCGCATTATGTGTAAAGGGTTGTGCTTGTAAATATTTCTTATTCAGGCGGGAGTTGTGTCGTGGATCAAGAGATCGCAGCCTCGTTTCACTCGACAGCTCCTACAGGGGAACGCAGTTCATGCAGGAGCTGTGTAGGAGCTGTCGAGTGAAACGAGGCTGCGATCTTTTTATCTTCTACAAGATAGCCGCGTTACTGCGTTGGGCTTGCTTGAGATAGGCCCCCAATTCCCGGGCCGGCAGCGGTTTGCTGTAGTGATAGCCCTGACCTTCATGGCAACCTTCGGAAATGATGTAAGCCTCTTGCTCAGCGGTTTCGACACCCTCGGCAATCACTTGCATGCCCAGGCTTTTGCCCAGCTGGATGATCGCCCGAACGATGGTCGCATCGTCGTCATCATCGAGCAGGTCCTGAACGAAACTCTTGTCGATCTTGATCTTGTCCAGCGGCAGGCTTTTCAGATAGCTCAGGGATGAATAACCGGTGCCGAAGTCGTCGATGGCGATCAGCGCGCCGGAGCGACGCAGGCTCAGCAAGTGCTGGGCGGCGGTGCTGATGTCTTCCATCAGGCCGGTTTCGGTGACTTCCAGCTCCAGGCTGCGCGGTGGCAGGCGATACATCTGCAGCAAATTATTGACCACCCGCGGCAACTCGGCGTGGTGCAGTTGCACGGTGGACAGGTTCACCGCCATGCGCAGGTCGAAACCCTGATCGTGCCATTCGCGCAATTGTTTGCAGGCCTGATCCAGCACCCATTCGCCGATGGCGATGATGGTGCCGTTCTGTTCGGCCAGCGGGATGAACAGGTCCGGCGGCACCAGACCGTGCTCGGGATGTTGCCAGCGAATCAACGCCTCGACGCCCACCACGCGATGATCGCGGTAGCTGATCTGCGGCTGGTAGACCAGGAAGAACTGATCGCGGATCAAGGCATCGCGCAGGTCTTTTTCCAGCTCGCGACGTCGCCGCATTTCGGTGTCGACGCTGGCGATATAGAACTGATAGCGGTTGCGCGAACGGGTCTTGGCCAGGGTCATGGTCTGCTCGGCTTTTTGCAGCAACTTCTCGGTGCTATCGCCGTCCTCGGGGAACAAGGTGATGCCGATGGTGGCGCGCAGGCGGATTTCCTGATGATCGAGGGCGAATGCCGCTTCCAGATCATCAAGAACGCTTTGGGCCAGTTCGGCCGCTTCATAGGGTTGTTCGATGTCGGCCTGGACCAGGGCGAACTGGTCGCCACCCAAGCGGGCGAGAGCGCCGAGGCGGCCGCTATGGGCCCGCAGACGATCGGCCAGGGCCAATAGCAACTGGTCGCCGGTCTGATAGCTGAACTGTTCGTTGATGCCTTTGAAATCATCGAGCCCGACACACAGTACCGCGACCCGGCGCTGTAATTTACCGGCGTCGACGAGGATCTTGTCCAGCTGTTGCTGCAATTGCTGGCGGTTCGGCAAACCGGTGAGGAAGTCGTACTGGGCCATGCGCAACAGGCTGTTTTCCGCTTCGTAGCGCAGGTGGGTGTTGCGTTCGATGGATTGGAGCAACTGATTGGCGGTGTTGATCCACACACCCAACTCGTTCTTTTCATGCCCCTTGAGCTGGGGAATCTTGTGCGCGCTGGGCCGGTCCGGGTTGATTTCGGTCAGGTGTTCGATAATCCGTGACAGCGGTTTGGTCAGTAACCAGTGATAGACCAGGTACAGCACCAGGGCCATGGCCATGGCTCGCAATACGCCAGAGATGAAGATGATCACCGAGCTGACAATGAAGCCCTTGCCGTAGGTGGCGGTGTCGAGGGTAATGCTCAGGTCACCGTAATACTCGCTGTAGGGCCCGCGACCCACCAGTTGGGTGGTGAAGGTGCGTTCCTTGCCCAGGATCAGATCGGTCAGCCAGCGGCTGTTGGAGTGCTGCAGCTCACGGGTTTTTTGCGCGAGCATGGCTTCGTGAGGGTGGCCGATGGAGGCCATGCGCACGGCGTCATCCTGAAACAGGCCTTCGATCACCTGCATGCCCATTTCCCGGTCCAGGCTGTAGACGGCCTGGGTCGAAGGGTCACGGAACATATCGAGGATGCGCTGGGCATCGCTGGCTACGGCTTGACGTGTTTTATAGGCATCGAAAACGATTTGCGCACAGCTCAAGACTACGCCCACGATCAATGCCGACAGGAGCACGACCCGAAGCAACTTCACCGACAAGCTGTTCTTGAGTTCCAGCTTCAAAGGGTTATTCCTTGTTCCGTGCGGGTAGCGTCAGGTTGCGATGAGTATTGGCAATCCCGTGATGTCAGTCAAAGGGACAATCCACCCCAAGGGATTTTGCCGAAAGCTTGGCGGACAGGCTGTTGTTTGGAGTATTTGCCCTATTAGCACTGTGTCGGTTGTTGAGGCCCTCAACTTGAGGGGAACGAGACAATTTTTCCTTGTGTTGATGTTAGACGGCTGTGATGAGGTGGCAAGAGGGCGAATGCCACTCGTGGTTGTGATTCAGCAGGTCATCATGCTGGTGGAGCTCGCGGTAAGCCGGGCGCTGGATAACGTCGATCCGGCATAGACTGCGTTATCGTTCTTCGCGGGCAAGCCTCGCTCCTACAGGGCAGCTCGACACACTTTCCCGAGCCCACAAAAAAACCCGGCAAAAGCCGGGTTTCTTGACGGGCGCGAAGCTTAAGCGGTGAAGGTTTTGCCTTCGAACTGCTCAGCCACGAACTTCCAGTTGACCAGGTTCCAGAACGCTTCGACGTACTTCGGACGAAGGTTGCGGTAGTCGATGTAGTAAGCGTGTTCCCAGACGTCGCAAGTCAGCAGCGGGGTGTCGCCGCTGGTCAGCGGGTTGCCGGCGCCGATGGTGCTGGCCAGGGCCAGGGAACCGTCAGCCTTTTTCACCAGCCAGCCCCAACCGGAACCGAAGGTGCCGATAGAGGTTTTGCTGAACTCTTCCTTGAACTTGTCGAACGAACCGAATGCTGCGTTGATGGCATCAGCCAGCGCGCCGGTGGGTTGACCGCCGGCGTTTGGCGCCAGGCAGTTCCAGTAGAAAGTGTGGTTCCAGACCTGAGCGGCGTTGTTGAAGATACCGCCCGAGGAAGTCTTGACGATTTCTTCCAGGGTCTTGCCTTCGAACTCGGTGCCTGGCACCAGGTTGTTCAGGTTCACGACGTAGGTGTTGTGGTGCTTGTCGTGGTGATATTGCAGAGTTTCCTCTGAAATGTGCGGCTGCAGGGCATCGTGTGCGTAAGGCAGCGGCGGTAATTCGAAAGCCATGATGATTCTCCTAATCAGGTCAGTTGCGGTGGGCGCAAGGCCGATCACGGGCGGCCAGACATGCGCCGGGGAGTTTGTACTCTTTGCGGCGCAGGGATCGGATCATAGCACCGGGGGTGCGGCATAACCACGCAACAACTGTGTGGAATAGAGGTTCCAGAGCCTTTTGGAATAAATCATCCGGCGCTGATCAGCTGGAACGCTACGGTGAACATCATCACGGCGACCAACAGGTCGAGAATTCGCCAGGTACTCGGCCGTGCCAGCCACGGCGCCAGCCATGCCGCACCAAGGGCCAACGTGAAAAACCACAATAATGACGCACTGGCCGCGCCCACCACATAGGCACCGGGCTCGGTTTGTTGAGCGCCGAGGGAGCCGATCAGCAGCACGGTGTCCAGATAAACGTGCGGGTTGAGCAACGTCACCGCCAACGCACTGAGCAGCACCGCCCGCAGCGAGCGCACGGTCTGGTTTTCGCCCTGTTGCAGGCTTTGTTTCGAGCAGGCCCTGCGCAATGCCAGGCTGCCGTACCACAATAGAAACGCCGCGCCACCCCAACGGGCGATGGCCAGCAGGGTCGGGTTTTGCGCCAGCACCGTCGCCAGGCCGAACACTCCGGCGGCCACCAGCAGCGCATCGCAGGTGACGCAGAGCGCCGCCACCGGCAGGTGATGTTCACGCCGAAGGCTTTGCGCTAACACGAATGCATTCTGGGTGCCGATCGCCATGATCAGCCCGGCGGCCACCAACAAGCCGTTCACATAGCTTTGCCACATAGGTTTTACTCCGCGTTGGACGCCAGATCCTGCAGTACTTGCAGGGCACGTTCGGCATCGGCCTGGCCGACGAACAAATGGTCGTGGTAGTACCCGGCGATTACGTTGCAACTGATGCCGGCCTGGCCCAATGCCGTGGCGAACGCGGCGGTCAGGCCGACGGCTTCCAGGGCCGAGTGCACGTTCAAAGTGATCCAGGCGGCGACATAATCGAAGCTGAAACCGGCCTTCTCGGCGTGGGAACGTTGCAGAATCACCGTCAGGCCTTCCTGTTCACGAAAACTGCCGACAATCTCCAGGCCTGCGGGCAACGTGCCGTTGCGCACTGTGCAGAACACATACTCGCCGTCGTTGAGGTGCGGGCTCATGCTGCGCAGCAGGGTTGCCAATGACGTTTCGCCAGCCATGTCGGTGATCCTTGTTCAAGAGTTCTTGCTGGTCATTCTCCGGTTGAACGTTGTATAAGAAAAACCAATAGTCCTGATCGCTCATTAGGAAAACTGATGTTCGACTACAAGTTGCTTTCTGCGCTCGCCGCCGTCATCGAGCAGGCCGGATTCGAACGCGCCGCGCAGGTGTTGGGGTTGTCCCAATCGGCCATTTCCCAGCGGATCAAATTGCTGGAAGCCCGGGTCGGCCAACCGGTGCTGGTGCGGGTCACACCCCCGGCGCCGACGGAAATTGGCCGGCGATTGCTCAACCATGTGCAGCAGGTGCGATTGCTCGAGCGGGATCTACAAACGTTGGTCCCGGCGCTGGATGAAGAAGGGCTGCCGGAACGCCTGCGCATCGCACTGAATGCCGACAGCCTTGCCACCTGGTGGGCCGAGGCGGTAGGGGACTTTTGTGCCGAACAACATTTGCTGCTCGACCTGGTGGTCGAAGACCAGACCGTGGGCCTCAAACGCATGCGCGCAGGTGAAGTGGCGGGATGTCTTTGCGCCAGTGAGCGGCCGGTGGCCGGTGCGCGCAGCGTGCTGTTAGGGGCGATGCGCTACCGTGCGATAGCCAGCCCGGCCTTCATCGCCCGGCATTTTCCCGAAGGCGTGCGCGCCGACCAGTTGGCCAAAACCCCGGCCCTGGTGTTTGGCCCGGATGATTTTCTGCAGCATCGCTACCTCGCTTCCCTCGGCGTGGACGGCGGTTTCGAACACCATTTATGCCCATCGTCCGAAGGCTTTCTTCGCCTCACGGAAGCAGGGCTGGGCTGGGGCCTGGTGCCTGAACTGCAGGTGCGCGAGCAGCTGGAGCGCGGTCAATTGGTGGAGCTTTTGCCAGATAAGCCGATCGATGTGCCGCTGTACTGGCATCATTGGCGCAATGGGGGTCAGCTGTTAGGGCTACTTACCGATCAATTGGTGCGCTCGTCGAAGCAATGTCTCGTGCCCTTCGGGCAGTTTTAAGCGTCTAGCTGCAAGCTGCAAGTGAAGAGCCTGCGCATCATTTTTAATTTGCAGCTTGAAGCTTGAAGCTTGAGGCTTTGCAGCTGTATCGAAGGAATACTTCATGAAGATTCTGGTCACCGGCGCAAGCGGCTTCATTGGCGGACGCTTTGCGCGTTTCGCCCTGGAGCAGGGCCTGGACGTGCGGGTCAACGGTCGCCGGGCCGAGAGCGTCGAGCATCTGGTGCGCCGTGGCGCCGAGTTCATTCAGGGCGACTTGAGTGACCCGCAACTGGCGCGCGACCTGTGTTCGGATGTCGAAGCCGTGGTCCATTGCGCCGGCGCGGTGGGTTTGTGGGGGCGCTATCAGGACTTTCATCAAGGCAACGTCGAAGTCACCGAGAATGTGGTTGAGGCCTGTCTGAAACAGCGGGTTCGGCGCCTGGTGCACCTGTCGTCGCCGTCGATCTACTTTGATGGCCGCGATCATCTGGGGTTGACCGAAGAGCAGGTGCCCAAGCGTTTCAAACACCCCTACGCCGCGACCAAATACCTGGCTGAGCAAAAAGTCTTCGGCGCACAGGAATTCGGTCTCGAAACCCTGGCCTTGCGCCCGCGCTTCGTGACCGGTGCCGGCGACATGAGCATTTTCCCCAGACTGCTGAAGATGCAGCGCAAAGGGCGGTTGGCGATTATCGGCAATGGCCTGAACAAGGTCGATTTCACCAGCGTGCAAAACCTCAATGAAGCATTGCTCAGCAGCTTGCTGGCCAGCGGTTCGGCCCTGGGCAAGGCCTACAACATCAGCAATGGAGCGCCGGTTCCGTTGTGGGATGTGGTCAATTACGTGATGCGTCAAATGGATGTCCCACAGGTGACCCGCTACCGTTCCTACGGTTTGGCCTACAGCCTTGCCGCGCTCAACGAGGGCGTGTGCAAGCTGTGGCCCGGTCGTCCCGAGCCGACGCTATCGCGGCTGGGCATGCAGGTCATGAACAAAAACTTCACCCTGGACATCAGCCGCGCACGGCATTATCTGGACTACGATCCGAAAGTCAGCCTCTGGACCGCCCTCGATGAATTCTGCGGCTGGTGGAAGGCTCAGGACATTCACTGACACACAAGGGCAGCCCCTTACTGAACCGAGTGCGGGGTTCAGGGTCAACCGGTGCGGCCGCGAGGGTTATACTTCGCCGCATCAAGCCATCACCGCGTTTCACAAAGGTTGACCCTAATGCCCATGCGTAACGATGCCAACGACGACTTCGACGATGTCCCGAGCCTGCGCGCCCAGAGCCTCGATGATGATGATTTTCCAACCACCGCTCGCACTTCCGTGCATTCGCGCACCACACCGGTGGTCAAGGTCAAAGGCTCGAGCACCGGGCCTCTATGGGCATTGGTCGGCGCGTTGTTCTTTGCCTTCGCCGGCCTTGCCTGGTGGAGTTTTCAGCAGA
Source organism: Pseudomonas sp. PICF141 (assembly GCF_002286815.1). Taxonomy (GTDB): domain Bacteria; phylum Pseudomonadota; class Gammaproteobacteria; order Pseudomonadales; family Pseudomonadaceae; genus Aquipseudomonas. Next base: position 237,135 of record NZ_MUNM01000040.1, on the reverse strand, counting down.
TTTCGCTGATGGAACAGCAGCTGGTGGCGACCCAGGAAAGTTTCGCGCGTATCAGTGAGGAAGCGGCGGGGCGCTTGCAGGACATTTCCGGCAAGGTCGTGGCCAGTCAGTCCAACGTCAACACCGGCAGCGAAGCATTGAAGCTGCAAATCAGACAGCTCGAAGGCAAGCTCCAGGACCAGACCAAGCAGCTGGAAAGCAAGCTTCAGGACCAGGGCAAACAGCAGCAAGGTGTACTCGGCCAGACTTCCGAACTGGACAAGCGTCTGGCGCAAATGACCGCGCAGGCCACCGAACAACAGACCGCCAATGCCCAGTTGCAGGCACAGGTCAAAGCCTTGAGCGGCGAACTGGCCGCGTTGAAGAACGCGTCGGCCGATACCAGCCAAATCGATGCCCAGCTCAAAAGCCTGGGGGCCGACATTACCGCGCTGAAGAGGCAAGGCAATCCAAGTGCCGCGATCGAGCGCCTGGAGCAAGACATGATTGTGCTCAAAAGCCAGCAGGACAACCGCCCGGCCGCCGCACAAGGTGGTACCAACACCGCCGAGTTCGACGCCTTCCGCAGCCAGGTCACCCGCAACATCAACACCCTGCAGGCGCAGATTCAGAATCTGCAACAGCAGCTGCGCAACCGGCCTTGATTGACTGATGCGGTGATGGGGCCTGTGGCGTTGATCGTTCCCACGCTCTGCGTGGGAATGCCTCAAGGGACGCTCCGCGTTCCAATAGGACCAGAGCGTGGGAACGATCGGTCGGAGGGGTTAGCGAACCGTGTCCTCCCGCCCCCGCAACACTCTATTGGGCATGGCAATCGCCGCCGCCAACCCCAGCAGCGATACCGCCGCGCTGGCCATCAGCAAATGCCGGAAGGTCAGCAGCAGCTCTGCGCGCAAGGCGTCCTGCGCATCCCCCGGCGCGGCGTTCAAACCGTCGAGCAAGACATTCCCCGAATGGCCCTCGGCAATCAGCGACGAGCCGGCCAGGTGCGCGAAACTTGAATCCTGCAACAGCGTCAGCAGCAGCGCCGACATCAGCGCCACCCCCACGGCACCACCCAGGGAACGGAACAGATTGGTGGTGCTGGTGGCGACGCCAATGTCCCGTTGTTGCACCGAGTTTTGCGTGCCCACCAACGACGTCGGAAACTGCATCCCGCTGGCGATGCCGCTGAGCAACATGAACAGGCTGCTCAGCACAAACGCCTGAGGCGCACTGAATGCCATGCCGAGAATCGAGAACGGCATCAACAACGCGCCAGTCAGGATCATCGGCTTGTAACGACCGCTCACCGAGGTCTGGCGTCCGGCAAAATACGCGCCTATCGGCAAACCCATGGCCAGCGGCAACAGGTGCAGCGCAGCACTGTCAGCCCCGGCGCCGGTGACGCTCTGGAAGCGCAGCGGCATCAGCACGATCAAGGAAATCGCCTGGAAACTGGTGAAGAAAATCGTGCACCAGCAAAGAATCGCACTGCGGTTGGCGAACAAGTGCATCGGCAGCAGCGGTTCCCGCGCCCGCCGTTCATGCCAGGCGAAAACGGCCAGCACCACCACCGCACAACCGAGTAACCCCGACACTTCAGTGCTGCGCCACGAATAGCCTTGGCCAACCTGAGTAATGCCTAGCAATAACGCCGTCAGGCCGATGATCATCAGCAAAGTGCCGAAGTAATCGATGATCGGCTTGCGCTGCGGCACTGGCAAACCCACCAGCGTGCGGTGGGCCACCCACAAGGCACCCAGGCCCAATGGAAGGTTGATCAGGAACACCCAGCGCCAGGACAGATATTCGGTCATGTAGCCACCGAGCACCGGGCCGGCCACGCTGGCCACCGCGTACATGCTGCTGAAGTAACCCTGATAGCGACCGCGTTCGCGGGGTGGAACGATGTCGCCGATGATCGCCTGGCTCACCGAAATCATTCCCCCGGCGCCAATGCCCTGAAGAATCCGCGCCAGCACCAATTGCTCCATGCTCTGGGCCATGCCGCAAAATAACGACGTCAGGGTGAACACGCCCATGCCGAACAGCATCAACTTGCGACGCCCATACAGATCGCCGAGTTTGCCGTAGATTGGCACTGCCACGGTCATCGCCACCATGTACCCGGAAATCACCCAGGCCAGCAGGTTGACATCTTTGAACTGCGCGGAGATGGCCGGCATCGATACCGCGACGATGGTCTGGTCCAGCGCGCCCAGAAAAATCGCCAGCATCAGGGCGATCAGCACGCTGCGAATGGCCGGTTTTGGCGTTTCAGGCTGGTTGAGATTGGTCACGGGTAAACCTGCGGGCAGTGATGAGCCCGCAGCAGGCAAGGCGAGCGGGATGCTCGCCAGTGTAAGTCGATAGCAGGCTATTCGATAGCCTCATAAGGAAGACCGACGTAATTTTCTGCAATGGTTTTTCGGCCAGCCTCGGAGTCCACGAAATAGGCCAGCTCCGATTCGCTGATGCGCTGACTGAACGCGTCATGCTCGTCGAAGCGATGCAACATCGAGGTCATCCACCAGGAAAACCGCTCGGCTTTCCACACCCGACGCAAACAGACCTCGGAATACTTTTCCAGCAAATCCACACGCCCTTCGCGGTAAACCTTCAGCAGGATATTGAACAATGTACTGACGTCGCTGGCCGCCAGGTTCAAACCCTTGGCGCCGGTGGGCGGAACGATGTGAGCGGCGTCGCCGACCAGGAACATCCGACCGTACTGCATCGGTTCGACCACGAAACTGCGCAGCGGCGCGATACTTTTTTCGATCGACGGACCGGTCACCAGCGTGTTGGCAAGGGCGGTCGGCAGACGGGATTTGAGCTCATCCCAGAAGCGCTGATCGGACCAGTCTTCGACGTTGTCTTGGGCCGGTACCTGGAGGTAGTAACGGGTACGGGTCGGCGAACGCATGCTGCACAGCGCAAACCCCCGTTCATGCCGCGCGTAGACCAACTCTTCGTGGACCGGTGGCGTGTCGGCGAGAATCCCCAGCCAGCCGAACGGATAAACCCGTTCGAACACTTTCAGGCAGTCCACAGGAATCGACTGCCGCGCCACGCCATGAAAGCCGTCGCAACCGGCAATGTAGTCACAATCGAGTCGATAGGTTTCGCCGTCCTTGTCGAAGGTGACAAAGGGTTCGGCGGTTTTCATGCCGTGGGGGACGACATTGCTGGCGGCATAGATCGTCTGTGCACCGGCGTCCCGACGAGCGGCCATCAGGTCGCGGGTGACCTCGGTCTGGCCATAAATCGTTACGGTTTTACCGCCCGTCAGCGCCTGCAAATCGATGTGTACCCGGCGCCCGTCGAGGGCCAGTTCGAAGCCTGAATGCACCAGCCCTTCGGCGTCCATGCGCTGACCCACTCCGGCCTGACGCAACAGCTCTACCATGCCTTGTTCGAGGACACCGGCGCGGATGCGCCCGAGCACATAATCCGGCGTCTGGCGTTCGAGGATCAGGGTGTCGATACCGGCGTTATGCAGCAATTGGCCGAGTAGCAAACCAGAGGGGCCGGCGCCGATGATGGCGACTTGGGTTTTCAGTGTTTTCATTGTTTTTATGACTCGCAAGCTCCACACGGCCAAGGCCGGTGAATGATTTTTATGGATCGAGTACTTGCATTTTTCACTTGCGAGTCTGTCAATTGAAGGGGAAAACTGAGCCGATACCTGTACATTCTGCCAATCGGTGCGATTATCGCCCCGTTACCCTCGAGGCCTGGATTGAAGTGATGAACAAGCCTGACCTGCCATCGATTCCGGTGTTCAAACTCTACGGTGAAAGCCTGGACTGGCCGACCCCCGACTTATTGCATTGTGAAACCATTTCCAAACGCAGCCGCGAACATCAATGGGAAATCAAACCCCACCGCCACGCCGATTTGTGTCAGTTACTCTTCGTTTTCAAAGGTCAGGCAGAGCTTGAAATCGAAGGCAAACGCTCGCAATTGAGCGAGCCGGCAATCCTGGTGTTGCCACCGTTATCGGTGCATGGTTATCGGTTTTCCGAGGACATCGAAGGTTTTGTCGTCACGCTGGCTGCGCCGCTGATCGCCCACCTGCAAGCACAACTGGGCAATTCGGTAAACGCCCTGGCACAGGCCGAAAGCTACCCGGCGGGCAAGGACAGCGAGTACCTCAACAGCCTGTTTTCAGCGTTGCAAAGCGAGTACACCGGCCATCAACCGGCGCGGGAAATGCTCATGCATTCGCTGGTCAGCGTGATCATGGTGTGGATCAGCCGCCAGGTTATTCAGCGCCAAACCGCCACCCAGCGTCCGCAGCGGGCGCGGGAATACCTCAACGGCTTTATTCAACTGGTGGAAGAAACCTATCGCCAGCACGTCAAGGTCGAGGACCTGGCCCATCGGCTGGGGATTTCCGTGTCCCACCTCAACGGCACGTGCCGTGAACTGGCGGGGCAACCGGCGTTGCAGATCATGCACGAGCGTCAATTGCTGGAGGCCAAGCGCTTGCTGACCTACACCAGCATGACCATTTATGAAATGTCCGATGTGCTGGGGTTTTCCGATCCGACCAACTTCACACGCCTGTTCAGGCGTCGCGTGGGGATTTCGCCCAAGGCCTTTCGCGACCGTTTGAAGGCCGATCAGGACCCTGCCGGTAACGAGACCTGAACCCTGTGGCGGGGGCTTGTCGGAATGCCGCATCACCTTGTTCGGCTGCGCAGCAGTCGTAATTCGGTGAATGCGGTGTTCGCATTGAAATGCTGGGGTCGCTTCGCGACCCAACGGGGGCAAGCCCCCTCGCCACAGGGTTCGTTACCGGAGGGCGTTGAGGCTTGCGTTGTGAGGAATGCAGCGCTCGAAGTTGCAGCTCGCGTATTCACGGGGCTGTTGTCGCAACTGCTCGACCCGCCAGGCGGCCGTGCCATACAGCGCCAGCGTTGTCGCGCACGTGATGAAAATGGCGAGGTATCTTCTTGTTTTGATGTTCATGGCGTTGACCTCTGAACGAATACCTTTCGGTACTGCTTTGAGCATAGGTCAGTGCCGGTGAGTTGCCAGCAAAGCTGGCTTTCGCGGTTAACGCGATATTCAGAACATTGATATCCCTGTGGGAGCTGGCTTGCCAACGATAGTGGTCAGTCAATCAGCATCATTGTTGGATGTGGCGACGCCATCGCAGGCAAGCCAGCTCCCACAGGGGATGTGTTTACAACCCGATATCCCACGCCGGTTCTTCCGGAAACCTCAACACCAGAAAATCCAGCATGCTGCGCAACGCCGCCGGCATGTGCTTGCGTGAGGCATACACCGCATAGATGTTCAGCTGCCGGGGCTTGGCCTGGGGCAACAGGCGGATCAGTTCGCCGCTGTGGATATGCACGCCGGCCAGGTAACTGGGGAGCATCACCACGCCGGCCCCGGCCATCGTCGCGCGCAACAGTGTGCTGGCTTCGTTGGCGCTGATGTTGCCCTGTACCGGCACCGAGACGGGCTCGCCGTCCTGTTCGAAATGCCAGAGGCTCTTGCCGAAGTAGGAGTGGGTCAGGCAATTGTGCAGGCTCAGGTCCTCGACCCGTTGCGGTGTCGGATGTTCGCGCAGGTAAGCGGGAGAGGCGCAGATCACCGAGCGGCAGACCGTCAGCCGCCGGGCGATCAGGTTCGGGTCCAGGTCGTTGCTGGTGCGAATGGCCAGGTCGATGCGTTCATCCACCAGGTTCACCGTGCGGTCGAGCATTTGCAGATCGATGCTGACGCCGGGGTAACGTTTGACGTAAGCCGCCATGGCATCGGCCAGTTGCGCCTGGCCGAACGAGGTGCTGACGCTGATCCGCAACAGGCCTCGCGGAGCGTTGTCCGGTTCGCTGACGGCGGCTTGCATGTCGGTGGATAGCTCGAGCATCTGCCGACAGCGGGGCAGAATCTCACTGCCGGCAGCGGTCAGGCTCAATTTGCGCGTGGTGCGGTGCATCAGTCGCGCGCCGACCCAATCCTCCAACTCCGCCAGGTAGCGTGAAACCACTGGCCGTGACAGATCCAGATGATCGGCCGCGGCCGATTGGCTGCCCAGGTCCACCACCGTAACGAACACCCGCATTGCTTGTAGACGATCCATGATTTGCCCGCTTTCAGAAACAAACTATGTTCAAGCATCGCATTTTTTGTATCGAACCAGGCAACTAAGCTCTGCTCCCATCGGCCAACACGGCATTCGGACAACGGAGCAACAGATGATCGGATTCACTTCAATCAAACGCATTCTTCTGGCAACCGCCACGCTCGGCTTCGCGGCCCATGCCGCGGCGGCGTCCACCCTGACGCTGGACGTTTACAACCCTGGTACCCACGCGGTCTTCCCGGTGACCTCGGTACTGGTCAGCGGCGAGAAGGAAGCGATTCTGCTGGACGCGCAATTCGGCAAAGCCCAGGCCGAACAAGTGGTGGAAAAAATCCGCGCCAGCGGCAAGCAACTGACCACCATCTACATCAGCCACGGTGATCCGGATTACTACTTCGGCCTCGACACGGTGACCAAAGCGTTTCCGAAGGCCAAAGTGCTGGCTTCGCAACCGACGGTTGATCACATCAAAAAAACCGTCGACGGCAAACTGGCGTTCTGGGGCCCGAAAATGGGTGCCGACGTGCCGGACAAAACCATCGTGCCGCAAGTGCTCAAAGGCGACAGCCTGATGCTGGAAGGGCAAAAATTGCAGGTGATCGGTCTGGACGGCAAGCAACCGGATCGCAGCTTTGTGTGGATCCCGTCGATCAAGGCTGTGGTCGGTGGCGTGGTCGTCGCCGAAAACATTCACGTGTGGATGGCCGATACCCAGACCCCGCAATCCCATGCCGATTGGCTGACGACGCTGCAGGCGATTGAAGCGCTCAAGCCCGACACCATCGTGCCGGGCCACTACCTCGGCGAGAGCGCGCGTTCGCTGGCGGCGGTGCAATTCACCGCCGATTACATCAAGGCGTTCGACGAAGAAACCGCCAAGGCGAAAGACGCTGCCGAACTGATCGCCGCAATGAACAAACGCTACCCGACCCTGGGCGAAGAAAGCTCGCTGGAGCTGAGCGCCAAAGTCGCGAAGGGCGAGATGAAGTGGTAATCCGCTGAGATGATCGTTCCCACGCTCTGCGTGGGAATGCAGCCCGGGACGCTCCGCGTCCCATCAAAAGCCGAACGCGGAGCGACCGTTGAGGCATTTCCACGCAGAGCGTGGGAACGATCAACAGATGCACCCAAACCAACTGGAGAAACGTCATGAGCAACATCGCAATCATCGGTGCCACCGGTCGTGCCGGTAGCCAACTGTTGGAAGAAGCCCTGCGTCGCGGTCACAGCGTCACGGCCATCGCCCGCGATACCTCGAAGATCGCCCCGCGTGCCGGTGTCGTGAGCAAAAACGTCGATGTGCTCGATGCCGCTGCCTTGCAAGCCGCCGTGACCGGGCATGATGTGGTGATCAGTGCTGCGCATTTTTCCACCATCCCTGCCAGCGCGATCATCGAGCCAGTGAAGAGGGCCGGGGTCAAGCGTCTGCTGGTGGTCGGCGGTGCCGGCTCGCTGTTGCTGCCGGATGGCACGCGGGTGATCGACAGCGAAGGCTTCCCCGAGGAATACAAGGCCGAGGCCAGCGCCGGTGCCGCGTTCCTCAATACCCTGCGTCAGGAACAAGACCTGGACTGGACCTTCCTGTCGCCGTCGGCAGAGTTTGTCGAAGGTGAGCGCACGGGTACATTTCGGGTCGGCAAGGATGACTTGCTGGTGAGTACCGAAGGCCGCAGCTGGATTACCTTTGCTGACTTCGCCATTGCACTGCTTGATGAAGTGCAAACGCCGAAACATTCACGGCAGCGGTTTACTGTCGGGTATTGATCGTCTGATCGTTCCCACGCTCTGCGTGGGAATGCCTCAACGGACGCTCCGCGTTCGGCTTTTGATGGGACGCGGAGCGTCCCGGGCTGCATTCCCACGCGGAGCGTGGGAACGATCTGTCGAGGAGTTTCGGTTCAGCGCGATTGAGCCTGCTCCACCAACCACCCCATCAATTCACGCAACTTCGGCGAAGGCTCCGGTTTCTCGGGGAACACCAGGTAATACGCCAACCCGGTTTTCACTTTCAAATCAAAAGGCATGACCAGCCGTCCGGCACTCAGGTCATCGCCGATCAACGACCAATCACCAATCGCCACGCCCGTCCCTTGGGACGCCATCGACATCGCCAGGTCCAGGGTTTCGAAATGCTGCCCTTTGCCGACATTGCTCAGGCGAATATCCGCGGCTTTCAGCCAAGCATGCCAGTCCCGTTCATCACGGGTGGGGTGCAGCAACAAGTGCTGTTGCAGATCGGTCGGTGTCTGCAAAGCCAACGGCCCTTCAAGCAGCGGTCGGGAACACACGGGCGTCAGTTGCTCATCGAACAGATGCCGGGAGGCCAGTGAATTGTCCGGCGGCGGGCCATACATCACCGCTGCATCGAACTGCTCGCGATGAAAGTCCACACCGTGTTTGACCGTGGTGGTCAATTCCACCGGTACATCCGGTCGCTCCTTTTGCCACTGCAACAGGCGTGGCAACAGCCAGCGCATCACGCAGGTCGGCGCCTTGAGTTGCAGGGTTTCGCGCTTCTCGCCGATCTGCTCCACGGCCTCGTCGATCAGGCCGAAAATCTGCTGCACCCGTGGCAGCCATTCCCGTCCTTCGGCGGTCAGGCTCAAGCCCCGCGCCAGGCGAATGAACAGCTCATAACCCAGATGATCTTCCAGCCCGGCGATCTGCCGGCTCACCGCACCTTGGGTGATGTGCAGCTGTTCGGCGGCCCGGGTGAAGTTGCAGCACTGCGCGGTGATCAGAAAAGTGTGCAGCGCCGGCAGGGGAGGCAGTCGTTTCATTGGGATCCAAGGTATGACGTGAGGACATGGCTAGTATGACTTTTTATCCATTGTTGCGGCTAGGTGTCGCCCGTTCCAATGAGGCCATCCCTGGACCTGCCGATCCATCATAAACACTGCGCAGGTCCGGCGTCTCAAACGAACAAGAAGGGCAAAGACATGGCGACGTGTGGCGAAGTATTGGTCAAGTTACTCGAAGGTTACGGGGTCGAGCAGGTGTTCGGCATTCCCGGGGTGCACACCGTGGAGCTGTATCGCGGGCTGGCCCGTTCGAGCATCAATCACGTCACTCCGCGTCATGAACAGGGCGCCGGTTTCATGGCCGACGGTTACGCACGCACCAGCGGTAAACCGGGTGTGTGCTTCATCATCACCGGCCCTGGCATGACCAACATCACCACCGCCATGGGCCAGGCTTACGCCGATTCGATCCCGATGCTGGTGATCTCCAGCGTGCAATCGCGCAGCCAATTGGGCGGCGGTCGCGGCAAGCTGCATGAACTGCCGAATCAAAGCGCACTGGTCGGCGGTGTGGCGGCGTTCTCTCACACTTTGATGTCGGCCGCTGAATTGCCGGGCGTATTGGCTCGCGCCTTCGCGCTGTTCCAGGCGGGTCGTCCGCGTCCGGTACACATCGAAATCCCTTTGGACGTATTGGTCGAAGAGGCTGATGACCTGCTCATCAGCGCGCCGGTGAACATCGATCGCGCCGGCGCTTCGCCTAGTGCGATCAGTCGCATGGCTGACCTGCTGGCCGATGCCAGGCGCCCATTGATTCTCGCCGGTGGCGGTGCCATTGATGCGGCGGCCGAATTGACCGAACTGGCCGAACGGCTGGACGCACCGGTGGCCCTGACCATCAACGCCAAAGGCATGCTCGAATCCCGTCATCCGTTGCTGATCGGTTCGACCCAAAGCCTGGTGGCCACCCGCGCGCTGGTCGCCGAGGCCGACGTGGTGCTGGCCATCGGCACCGAACTGGCCGAAACCGATTACGACATCACCTTTGCCGGCGGCTTCGAAATTCCTGGCGTGCTGCTGCGCGTGGACATCGACCCTGACCAGACCGTGCGTAATTACCCGCCGACAGTCGCGTTGGTGGCCGACTCGCGCAACGCCGCCCAGGCCTTGCTGAGTGCGCTGTCCCACCAGTCGCTGGCCGAGCGTTGCAACGATTGGGGCCAGGTACGTGCCGCGCGTTTGCGCGATGAATTGGCCGCATCCTGGGACGCCCCGACGCTGGCCCAGACTCGCTTCCTGGAAACCGTTTTGCATGAATTGCCGAACGCGGTGTTCGTCGGCGATTCGACCCAACCGGTGTACACCGGCAACCTGACCTTCAACCCGGAGCGCCCGCGCCGCTGGTTCAACTCGTCCACCGGTTACGGCACCCTCGGTTACGCCTTGCCAGCGGCGATTGGCGCCTGGTTAGGTGGCCGCGTCGAAGGCGGCGCGCGCCCTCCGGTGGTGTGCCTGATCGGCGACGGCGGTCTGCAATTCACTCTGCCGGAATTGGCCAGTGCGGTGGAAGCCCGCACCCCGGTGATCGTGTTGCTGTGGAATAACCAGGGTTACGAAGAGATCAAGAAATACATGGTCAACCGCGACATCGAGCCAGTGGGCGTGGACATCTACACCCCTGATTTCATCGGTGTGGCCAAGGCCCTGGGCTGTGCGGCCGAAGCGGTCAGCAGCGTGGACGGATTGCGCGATGCGTTGCGCCTCGCCACCGATCGCCAGGGCCCGACCCTGATTGAAATCGACCAGACCGAGTGGATGAGGGCGGTGTCGCAATGAGTTTTCCAACTACTTTGGATGGCCTGTACATCAACGGCCAATGGGACGCCGGCAACGAACATCTGCGCGTGATCAACCCGGCGACCGAAGCCCTGTTGACCACCGTTAATGGCGGCGATGCGCAGGCCGTCGATCAGGCCGTCACAGCCGCGACCCATGCGTTCAAACAATGGTCGAAAACCACCGGCGTCGAGCGCGGGGCGATCCTGCGCAGAATCGCCGCCGGCGTGCAGGCCGGTCGCGAGCAGTTGATGAAATTGCAGTCGAGCAACAACGGCAAACCGTTGTTCGAAGCGGCCATCGATGTCGACGACGTGATTGCCACCTTCGAGTATTACGCCGAGCTGGCCGAAGACCTGGACGCCAAGCAAGACAGCGCCGTGGCGTTGCCGAGCGATGATTTCAGCGCCCGTTTGCGCCGCGAACCGTGCGGTGTGGTGGGGCTGATCGTGCCGTGGAATTTCCCGATGGTCACCACCGCCTGGAAACTCGCCCCGGCCCTGGCCGCCGGTTGCTGCGTGGTGCTCAAACCGTCGGAAGTGACGCCGCTGCCAGAGCTGCAACTGGCGACGATCATTGCCGAGGCCGGTCTGCCAGACGGTGTGTTCAATCTGGTCTGCGGCACTGGCCTGGCCGTCGGTGCGCCGCTGTCGGCTGACCCACGTATCGCCAAGATTTCCTTCACCGGCAGCAACGCGGTGGGCGTGCAGGTGATGCAGCGAGCGGCAGAAACGGTGAAAGGCGTGAGCCTGGAACTGGGTGGCAAATCCTCGCTGCTGGTACTCGCCGATGCCGATATCGAGTTGGCGGTGGAAGTGGCCTGTGGCGGTGGTTTCTTCAACGCCGGGCAGATGTGTTCCGCCACCAGTCGCGTGCTGGTGGCCGATGAGCTGGCGCAAGAGTTTGTCGCGCGATTGAAGGCACGCGCCGAAGCCATTCGCGTGTCCGACCCGTTCGACCCGAACGTGGAAATGGGCGCACTGGTCAACCAAGCGCAATACCAGCGCGTGCTCGGTCACATTGATCGCGGTTTGAGTGCCGGCGCGAAGCTGATCTGCGGCGGTAATCGCCCGGCAGATTTGCCCCGCGGCTATTTTTTGCAGCCGACTCTTTTCATCGACGTGCCCCTCGACAGTGCGCTGTGGTGCGAAGAGATTTTCGGCCCGGTGATTTGCGTGCGCAGTTTCACCTCTGAAGCCGAGGCGATTGCCCTGGCCAACGACAGCCAGTTCGGCCTGGTGGCCAGCGTGGTTACGCGTGATGCCGACGCGGCCGATCGGGTCGCCAACGCTTTGCAGGCGGGGCTTGTGTGGATCAACGCGCCGCAGGTGATCTTCCCGCAGACCGCCTGGGGTGGCTACAAACAGAGCAGCATCGGCCGCGAATTGGGGCCGTGGGGTTTGCAGGCTTTCCAGGAAATCAAACACGTGATTCGGGCCGTCTGACAGCACAAAAAAGGTGAACGCATGCCTCGCGATGAGGCATGCGCCAGCGTCATGGCTTCAATGAGTTTTTATCGATAGTCAGGTGTTTTGCACGACCTCAGGATGAACCCGCAGGTCAAGCTAAAGTCCTTTGAAACCGGGGACTTCAGCCGATCTGGCCGCGCGGATGCAACGGTTGCGACCAACCTCATACTTAAAAAAACAAAGGGAGTCCTTCATGGGCGAGCACGATCTGAACAGACGTCAATTCATCAAAACCGTGGGCGTAGCGTCCGTGGCTGCGGCGGCCATGAGCATGCCGTTCATCAAGGCCAATGCCAGCGACACACGCTTCCAGGGCAAAACCCTGCGCTTGCTGACGTGGTCCGACGACACCGGCCTTGCGGCACTGCGCAATATCGCCGCGACGTTCGAAGCCAAGTACGGCTGCAAAGTCATCGCCGACCGCACCGGCAGCACCTCGGAGATGGTCGCCAAACTCAAGGCCGGCGGTGATCGCCCGCAGTACGACATTATCACCCTGGCCGGCGTCGGCGCCGAAGGTCTGGCCGCCGCCAACCTGCTGGAAAAACCCGATCTCAACCGCATCCCTAACCTGATCGATGTGCCGGAAAAATACCGCACTGGCGCCAACGGTCACGGCATCGGTTACCTGCTGTGGTGCAACAGCCTGGTCTACAGCACCCGCACCATCAAGGAGGCGCCAGACAGTTATGCCGCCCTGTGGGACGCCGAACTGTCGCCGAACATCTTCCTGCCGCCGCCGAACTGGACCGAGGCCATGGACCTGATCATCATCGCCGCCAAACTGGCCGGTGGTGACGAACACAACATCGAGCCAGGTTTCAAGAAGCTCGCCGAGCTGAAAGACCGCGTCGTGACCCTGGGCGAGAACCCGAACCAGATCGCCGAGCTGTTCCGCACCGGTTCCCTGGACATGGGCGGCTTGTATGCGCCGGCGTTTTTCCCTAAACAGATTCGCGATTCGTCCTACGGCCTGGGCGCCACGTTCGGCATGAAGGAAGGCTTTTATACCGACCTGATGCTGTCGGTGATGCCGAAGAATCGTCCGGGCGATATCGATTTGGCCTACGCCTTCATCAACCACTCTCTGGACCCGCTGGTGCAGGGCAAGATGGCCGAAGATATCTACAACGGCCCGGTCAACGCCAAGGCGATCATCTCCGCCGAAGCGCGCAAGAGCCCGTACATCCTCACGCCGGAGCAGATTGCCGAAAAGGCGATCATGCATGACAACGCCTTCCTGGCCACCGTGCATGACCAATGGATTCGTCGTTACACGGAAATCTTTTCTTCCTGATCGAGTGGCGAACACAAGTCTTTAGAACACCGCAAAACGCTGTGGTTTTGAAGGTTGTGTTCGCTCAGCTGCTTTCCATTGACGAGACCCTTGCTATGGAACACCAACCTCTGACCCACCCGGTAAGCGCCGCACCCGTGCGCATCAACCGGGGTGTCTCACCGACGACGCGTGCGTGGCTTTTTCTCTCGCCGTCGATGCTGTTTCTTGGCGTGCTGATTGCCGCCAGCCTTTTGGTGCTGCGCATGAGCGTCGGTACCAAAGGCGCGGAGTGGTCCGGCTTCAGCCTGGCCAGTTACGCCCAATTGCTGGAACCCTATTACCTCAAATCGTTGCTGCTGACGTTGCGCCTGGCGCTGATCAGCGCAGTGATTGCGGTGCTGCTGGCGATCCCGGTGGCCTACACCATGTCACGGCTGACCTCACCGTTTGTGCGGCGGATCTTCCTCGCGGCGGTGCTGCTGCCCTTGCTGGTCAACCTGCTGCTGCAAAGCTACGGCTGGCTGGTGATTCTCGGCCCCGGCGGCATGCTCAATCAGGCGCTGATGGGGCTGGGCCTGATCAAGCGGCCGATCATGCTGCTGTACAACCAGAACGGCGTGTTGATGGGCCTGGTGCAAACCGCGTTCCCGTTGGCCGTGCTGCCGATTGCCAGCGCCATGCGCGGCGTCGCCCGCACGTACGAAGAAGCAGCCGCCACCCTCGGCGCCAGTCGCTTGCAGGTGTTTCGCCAAGTGGTGTTGCCGATGAGTTTGCCGGGGATCATCACCGGCGCGACGCTGGTGTTTGCCTACAACGCCAGCAGCTTTGTGGTGCCGCTGCTACTCGGCGGTCGGCGCGTGCCGATGCTGGCGGTGATGGTGCATGACCAGATCGCTCCGCTGATGAACTGGCCCGCCGCGTCCGCTGCCGGTGTGGTGCTGATCGTCACCACCCTGGCTATCATGACCTTGTCCGAATACATCACTGGCCGTCGTCGGCGGATGCTGGAGGCTTCCCAATGAGCACCCTGATCAAGAAGCGCCACTCGCTGCTGCCAGGCGATACCGGCAAGTTCGCCGGCATCCTGTCGGGCTTCATCTTGCTGCTGGCGGTGCTGCCGATTCTGACCATGATCGTCATGTCGTTCAGCGGTGCGTCGAACCTCGACTTCCCGCCCAGCAGCTACAGCCTGCAATGGTACAAAGCCGCCTGGAACACCTTCGTGTCGCCGGACGCCAGCGATGTGCTCAGCCTCGGCAAAGCCATGACCACCAGCCTTATGGTGGCCTGCCTGACCATGGTTTTCGCCACGATTATCGCGGTGCCGGCAGCCTATGCGTTGACCCGTTGCGAGTTCCGCGGCAAGGCCGTGGCACTGCAATTGATGTCGCTGCCACTGGTGTTCCCGATGGTGGTGTTGGGCCTGGCCTTGCTGCTGGTGTTCGACAGCCTGCCGTTCCACATCACCACCTCGCGGCTGGTGATTGCCCACGTGATTCTGGCGCTGCCGTTCGTGGTGAAAAACTGCACCGCGGCGATGCTCTCCATCGGCAGCGAAGTTGAAGAGGCCGCGCAGATGCTCGGCGCTTCACCGACTCGGGCGATTGTCGATGTGGTAGTACCACTGATGAAGTCGGGGATTCTGGCGGGCATGCTGCTGGCGTTCATCGTCTCGTTCAACGAATTCACCGTGACCTATTTCCTCTACACCATCGACGTCATGACCGTGCCGATCTGGATGTACAGCCGCACCGTGTCTTCGCTCGACCCTACCGTTTTCTCGTTTGCCGTGCTGATCGTGCTGATCGACTTCGTCCTCATCTGGGCGTTGGAGAAGCTGGTTGGCGAAGGTGGCGTTTCGTTCTGATTTCTTGAGGTGATTCATATGACTGGTCTGATTCTGGAAAACGTCGAGAAACATTACGGCTCGGCCTGCGCGGTCAAGGATGTGAACCTGCATTTGCCCGAGGGCAAACTGGTGTGTTTCCTCGGCCCTTCGGGCTGCGGCAAAACCACCTTGCTGCGGATGATCGCCGGGCTGGAAACCCTGACCGGTGGCGAGATTCGCCTGGACGGTGAAGACATCGGCCATACGCCGGCGCATCAACGTAATTTCGGCATGGTGTTTCAATCGCTGGCGCTGTTCCCGCACATGACGGTGGGGGAAAACATCGCCTATCCGCTGAAACTGCGCGGGGTCAGCAAGGCGGATCAACAAGCGCGTGTGGTGGAGTTGCTGGAGTTGATCCAGCTGCAGGAAATGATTGATCGCCCGGTGGCGAAACTCTCCGGCGGTCAGCGTCAGCGCGTGGCGATTGCCCGGGCGATTGCCTCGCGGCCAAAAATCCTCCTGCTCGACGAACCGCTATCGGCGCTGGACGCCAAGCTACGCGAGTCGATGCAGGTGGAAATCCGTCAGCTGCAACAACGTTTGAACATCACCACCATCATGGTTACCCACGACCAGCGCGAAGCCATGACCATGGCCGACATCGTGGTGGTGCTGGGGGAACATCGCGTGCAGCAGGTGGGCTCGCCGATTGAAATCTACCGGCATCCGGCCAATGAATTCGTCGCGGACTTTATCGGTTCGGGGAATATTTTCCCGGCCACGGCGCTGGGCAACGGCAAGGTCAGCTTGCCCGGTGGCGATGCGCTGCAAGTGCCTATTTGCAGCAGCATTGTGGTGGGGGAAAAGGTGAAAATGCTGATTCGCCCGGAAGATCTGCAACTGTCGCAACCCCAGGCCACAGCGGGCAATCGCTTGCTGGGGAAAGTGACGTTCGTGCGGGATATCGGGGCGACGATAGAAACCACCGTCGAGTGTTCCGGGGTGTCGTTTACCGCGTTGAGCACGCCGTGTCAGGGAGTCGGGTTGAGCATTGGCAATCCGGTGTCGGTGACCTTGCCGGCTGAGGCTTGCCGCGTACTCAGCGCCTAAAAAACACCACTGTACCTGTAGGAGCGAGGCTTGCCCGCGAAGGCGTCTTATTGGCCAACACTAATGTTGAATATGAAATCGCCTTCGCGGGCAAGCCTCGCTCCTACGGGTTGTGTGTTAACCCTGTTACATACTCAACCGCAACCGCGCCAGATCCCGCAGCGGCGGCGCGCCGAACAATCGGCTGTATTCCCGGCTGAACTGCGAAGGGCTTTCATACCCCACCCGATAACCCGCCGCCGAAGCTTCCAGTCCCTCGGCCAGCATCAGCCGTCGCGCCTCTTGCAGGCGCAACTGCTTCTGATATTGCAGCGGACTCATCGCCGTCATCGCCTTGAACCGGTGATGCAATGTCGACACGCTCAGGTTCACTTCCCGCGCCAGATCATCGATGCGCAGCGGTTGCTCATAATTGCCGTTGAGCCATTTGATCGCCTGGCTGATGCGATGGCTCTGGCTGTTGGCGATCGCGATCTCATACAGCCGATGCCCCTGCTGGCTGCGCAACAACCGATACAGAATCTCCCGACGAATCAGCGGCGCCAGCATGGCGATGTCTTTGGGTGTGTCCAGCAAACGTGCCAGCCGCAACACGGCGTCAAGCATTGCCGTGTCGATCTGCTCGACATACAGACCGCGGCCGGTGGGCCGTGTAGGGACGCCGATGGGGCCGGCATCGGCAATCAGCGCGCTGATTTCCGCGGGGTCGATGTCCAGTCGCACGGCGAGGATCGGTTCTTCCGGCGAGACATTCACCACCCGCCCGCTCAACGGCATCGAGACCGAGACCACCAGGTAATTCAGCGGGTCGTAATTGAAGTATTCATCCGCCAGCCGCACTTCCTTGCGTCCCTGGGCCATGATGCACAGGGCCGGTTGCGCCAGCACCGGGGCGAAATCATGGTTCTTGCTGTGGCGCGACATGAACAGCGAATCGACGGCGGTGGCGTACGTGCCATCCTCCATCGTGTTACGACGGATGAGGGCGGCCAGTTCCGCTCGCTGTTTTTCCATGTCGGCATCCAGCGGGGCTTGAAAGTGATCGAGCGACGACATGCTGGGCATCCTCGGTGACGCGTTGGTAATGGGCTGAGCTTAAATTTGTGCAAGGGGCAGCGGTAGACACATCCTGCCAAAAGCTTGCCTGATTCTGCACGGAGCTTCATGTATCGCCCCGTCAGCTGACGCAAACCTCCCCCTGTAGGCGCTGCCGAAAGCTGCGATCTCTAGACCTTAAAAACAGAAGTCAAAAGATCGCAGCCTTCGGCAGCTCCTACACAAAGCTCGTGTGACAGTGGTGTGACGGGTTTTACAGGTTGTTACAGGTGTTGAGCCAAGTCTCGCAGGATTGTGCAATGCGTCGGCAGGAATCGACTAACGACGACCAGTGCGCGCCGCCTAATCTTGGATCCTGTCGCAGCCCGTCCCCGGCTGCCACTGGATGACCTGGGAGGGTTGAACATGTCTACGCAAATCCCCGTCAGTCATATGGCCTTCATTCGCGCCCGCGCCGGGCGTTCGGCAGAACTCGGTGCGCGCCTGAGCGCCCTGATCGAGCCGTCGCGCAACGCGCCGGGTTGCCTGAGTTTTTCCCTGCAGTACTCGCAGTGCGATCCCGAGCTGTGGCTGGTGTCCGGTTTCTGGGACAACCAACAGGCCATGACCGCTTACTTCGGCAGCCCGGCGATGCAGATTTTTGCCGAGCTGGTGCAGGAGCTGGTGGTCAATAGCCTGGATTTCCATACCTTCAAGGATGTCTCGGCGGCCCAGGCCCTTGGCCAGTCCCAGGCAGCGGTACACAAACTCGTCGGTTGAGGGTTTAATGGCGCAACTCTCCATTAGCCAGGATCCGCGACATGGCACGTAAAGCCTTTGAACACTTCGAAGCCGTTTCAGCAGTAGTACCGGGCGAGGGCGGTTACCACGCCGCGATTGCCGTCAAAGCCCTGGGCGGTTCCGGTGCCCCGACTTTTCACAAAGTGCTGGAAGACCGGATTTTCAAGACCGCTCATGAAGCCGACGAGGCCGCGGCCAAAGAACTGACCCGCCTCAAAGACGTTAAAGAAGACGCCGACTTGCTCTGGTAATCACTTGACCGCCCCGGGGCGGAACATCTTGAACAATGCTTCTGGCCCCAGCTGAAAGTAATCCGCCGGCCCGCCGCCGCGCAGAATCGGTTCTGCCGCGGCGGTGTCGTATACCCCATCCTTCAACAGCCATTTGGCGATGTGCACGGCAACCACTTCGCCGAGAATCAGCCAGCTCGGCACCACTTCCTTGTTGGCGCGCTGCAACTGAATGATCTGTGTGACCTTGCACTCGAAGGACACCGGACTTTCGGCGACCCGTGGCACCTGAATGATTTTCGACGCCACGGTGGTCAGCCCGGACAGTTCGAATTCATTGACCTGCGGCCCGACCATGGCGCAGCTCTGGTTCATTTGTTCGGCCAGTGGCCGGGTCGCCAGGTTCCAGGCAAATTCGCCGGTCTGCTCGATGTTGTTCAGGCTGTCTTTGCGCCCGACGCTGGAAAACCCGATGATCGGCGGAATGTAGTTGAAGGCATTGAAAAAGCTGTAGGGCGCCAGGTTCAAGCAACCGTTGGCGTCCTGGGAAGAAATCCAGCCGATAGGGCGCGGGCCGACGATGGCATTGAACGGATCATGCGGCAGACCGTGGCCGTTGGCAGGTTCGTAGAAGTGGATGTCGTCGGGCATACCGTGAATTCCTGGGGCGTTCGGGGGGTGATCATGGTGCAAGGACCGGCAGCATATTTCCAGCCCATCCTCGATCACTGTGGGAGCGGGCAAATAAAAAGGGGCAGACCCGTTAAAGTCTGCCCCTGTTTTTATTGCGCGGGCGGACTCAGTCCGTCTCGATCCGCGAATGTTTGCGGGTGTCTTTCATGGTGATGTACACCAGCAGCGACACCGCGATGCACGCCGTGACATACCAGTAGTAACCGGTTTCCATGCCAATGCTTTTGAACCACAGCGCGATGTATTCAGCGGTACCGCCGAAGATCGACACCGTCAGTGCGTAGGGCAGGCCGACGCCCAGCGCACGGATTTCTGTGGGGAACAGCTCGGCTTTGACCACCGCGTTGATCGAGGTGTAGCCGCTGACGATGATCAGCGCTGCCATGATCAGGAAGAACGCGCCCCACCAGCTCTGGATAGTGTGCAGGGTGGTCAGGATCGGCACGGTGAACAGGGTCCCGAGAATACCGAAGGCGATCAGGATCGGACGACGACCGACTTTATCCGACAGCCCGCCGATGATCGGTTGCAGGCACATGAACAGGAACAGTGTGGCCGCGGAAATCGTGGTGGAGTCGGAAATGCTCATGCCGACGGTGTTCACCAGGTATTTCTGCATGTACGTGGTGTAGGTGTAGAACGCCAGCGTGCCGCCCATGGTCAGGCCGACCACGGTCATCAGTTCCTTGGGATGGCGCAGCAAGGTGCGCATGGCGCTTTCCTTGGCTTTCTCTTTCTTGGTGAACGACTCGGTTTCTTCCATGCCACGACGCAGGTACAGCGCGACCACGGCACACAGCGCGCCGATGGCGAACGGAATGCGCCAGCCCCAGGCGTACAGCTCTTCGGTGGTCAGGATATTTTGCAGCACGATCAGCACACCCAGGGCGATGAGCTGGCCGGAAATCAGGGTTACGTACTGGAAGCTGGAGTAGAAGCCGCGACGGTCCTTGGTCGCCATCTCGCTGAGGTAAGTGGCCGAGGTGCCGTACTCGCCACCCACCGACAGACCTTGCAGCAGGCGGGCAAATACCAGCAGGATCGGCGCGCCGATGCCGATGGTTTCATAACCCGGGCTCAGGGCGATCAGCAGCGAGCCGAAGCACATCAGGTACACCGAGGCCATCAATGCGCGTTTGCGACCGGCCTTGTCGGCGTACAGCCCCATCAGCCAGCCACCGATCGGGCGCATCAGGAAGCCCACGGCGAAGATCGCGGCGGTGTTGAGCAGTTGTGCGGTGGTGTCGCCTTTAGGGAAGAAGGCTTTGGCGAAGTACAGGGAGAAGGCGGCATAGACGTACCAGTCGTACCACTCGACCATGTTGCCGACAGAGCCGCTGAAGATCGATTTGATCCGGCTGGCGGTGGTTCTTTCTGTGGCTGGCGCGGCAGCCGACCCAAGGGGCAGGGCGTTGGAGTTATCCATTGAAGGATCCTTCGTTTAATTGTTTTTGTGGAGCGCGTTAAAACGCAGCCTGGTGGAGCTATAGCAGGAGCTGTGCCAAGCAGAGGAAGGCCGGTTTAGAGGGGGTAGCGGATTTTATTGAGCGGAAATCCGCTTATTGCGCACAAGGTAACGAGCGGATTTCCGCGCACGAACTGGCCCCCTGTAGGAGCGAGGCTTGCCCGCGAAGAGGCCATCAAGACTGCCAAAAGCTTCGCGGGCAAGCCTCGCTTCTACAGATCTGGGGGGGGCGGGGAGGGGCGTTTTGTGTCAGATGAACATCTCGCGGGTCAGGCCATGGCGCTGCATCTTTTCATTAAAGGTACGGCGCGGCAGTTGCAGCTCTTCCAGCACCGCTTTCACATCACCCTTATGCCGGGTCAGTGCCGCGCGCAGACAATGGGCTTCGAAGGCTTCTTGCTGCGCAGCCAGTGACTGGCCTGCGTCGATTCCCGCCGGTTCCGGTTCGCCGAGGCCCAGCACTTGGCGCTCGGCGACGTTCGCCAGTTCGCGCACATTGCCCGGCCAGTCGTGGCTCAGCAGATGGCTCAGTTGCGGCCCGCTCAAGGGCGCAAAAGTGCGTCCCAAACGTTCGGCGGCACTTCGCGCGAAGAACTCGAACAACAAGGGAATGTCTTCGCGCCGATCACGCAATGGCGGCAGACGCAACTCGGCGACGTTCAATCGATAGGCCAGATCCTCACGAAAGCGTCCGGCCCGGGCTTCATCCAGCAAGTCGGGTTTGGTCGCGGCGATGATCCGCAAGTCCACGTGGATGCTCTGGTTGGAACCCAGGCGCTCAAGCTTCTGCTCCTGCAACACCCGCAGCAGTTTCACTTGCTGGGCCAGCGGCATGCTTTCGATTTCATCGAGAAACAGCGTGCCGCCATCGGCGTATTCTAGCTTGCCGATGCGTTTGCCTTGGGCACCGGTGAATGCGCCGCTCTCATGGCCGAACAGTTCGGCCTCGAACAACTGCTCGGGAATCGCTGCACAGTTGAGCGCCACGAAGGCTTTGTCGGCGCGCGGACCGAAGTCGTGCAGGCAACGGGCAACCAATTCCTTGCCGCTGCCGGTTTCGCCACGGATCAGCACATTGACCGGCAGCATCGCCAAATCCAGCACTTGGCGGCGCAGGCTCTGCAAACCACGGGACACTCCCAGCAGCGTGGCATCGAGTTTGGCGCGATTGTCCGCCTGCTCATGCAATGCGCGGTTCTCCAGCACCAGTCGACGCTTGTCCAGCGCCCGGCGCAGGCTGCTCATCAGGGCTTCCGGGCTGAAGGGCTTTTCGAGGAAATCGTAGGCACCATCGCGCATCGCTTCGACCGCCATGGGCACATCGCCGTGACCGGTCAGCAGGATCACCGGCAAATCGGCATCGCGGCGCTGGACTTCAGCCAGCAGCTCCATACCTGTCATGCCGGGCATGCGCACATCGCTGAGAATCACCCCGGGAAAATGCCTGGGCAGTTGCGCCAGGCATTCGTCGGCGCGGCTGAACAGCTGCACCTCGAACCCCGACAGGCTCAGCCATTGTTCGACAGCACTGCGGATGCTGCTTTCGTCATCGACCACCATCACCGAGTTGAGCATCAGGCGGGGACCTCCAGATCTATAGGCAACGTCAAGGTGAATACCGCGCCGTTTTCGCCATTGTCAGCGCTCAAGCGACCGCCCGCTTCGTGGACGATAGCGAAGGATACGGCCAGGCCCAGACCCAGGCCATCGCCCACCGGTTTAGTGGTAAAGAACGGATCGAAGACTTGCGCCAGATGTTCTTCGGCAATGCCGCCACCGTTATCGGCGACGGTCAGGCGCCAGAGCTGTTCGTCGGCTTCAAGACGGATTTGCAGACGTTTGCAGGTTTTGTCGTGCATCGCATCCAAAGCGTTGCGCAGCAAGTTGATCAGCACCTGTTCCAGACGAATCGCATCGCCACGCACCCAGGCCGGGCGCGTCAGGTGCAGCACGAGACTGACCTTTTCATCCCGCAAGCGCGCATCCAGCAACTGCAAGGATTGATCGACCACCGCCGCCAGGTCCAGCCGTTCACGCAGGCCGCTGGGGCTTTTGCGGGCGAAGGTTTTCAGGTGGCCGGTGAGGGCGGCCATGCGGGTGAGCATATCGTCCACCGGTTTCAGCGCCTTGTAAGCGTCCTCGACACGACCGTGATCGAGCAGCAGGCGCAAGGTCGCCAGTTGCATGCGCTGGGCGGTCAGTGGCTGGTTGATTTCATGGGCCAGTGCCGCCGACATTTGCCCCAGCGCCGCAAGTTTGGCCGATTGCACCAGACCGTCCTGGGCGGTGCGCAAATCCCGGGTGCGTTCTTCCACCAGTCGTTCGAGTTCTTCGCGGCTGCGCTGGCGCAATTTTGCCAGGCGCCAACGCTGGTTGAGGAACAGCAGCAGAAACACTAT
Organism: Pseudomonas sp. PICF141; assembly: GCF_002286815.1. Lineage (GTDB taxonomy): Bacteria > Pseudomonadota > Gammaproteobacteria > Pseudomonadales > Pseudomonadaceae > Aquipseudomonas. The sequence continues at coordinate 214,161 of NZ_MUNM01000040.1, read as the reverse complement.
GGCCAGCCACACCCCGGCGGCCGCGAGCCCGGCGTTGCGCAGGTCTTCGAAAGCAACTTGCGGGCGGCGCAGCAAATGCAGCGTCCAGCCTTCGGCGGCCAGCGGCAGGGATTCCCAGAGATAATCTGCCTTGCCCTCGGGGCCATTGACCCGGGTCAAATCACTGTTGTCGTCGAAGCGTCGTATCGAACGATATTCAAGCGGGGTCAGTGGCTGCTTGTCGTATTGGCGAGTGGTCTTGAGCTCGGTGTGATCGCTGGTGCTGAGTGGCCGCAGCAGGCGATAACGCCAGCCCGGCTGGTTAGCGATGAAGATGATCCCGCGTGCATCGCTGACCAGCAACGTGTCGCTGCCCTGGCGCCATTCGCGCTCCAGTTCCGGGAATTCGAGTTTGACCACCATGGCACCGAGAAACTCACCGCTGTCGCTGGTCACTGCGCTGGACAGGAAGTAACCGGGAATGCCGCTGGTGACGCCTACCGCATAAAAACGCCCGGTGCCCTGGGTGCGGGTCTGGCTGAAGTAGGGGCGAAAACCGTAATTGTGGCCGACGTAACTGCTGGGCAGGCGCCAGTTGCTGGCCGCGACCGCAAGGCCGGTGCGATCCAGCAATTCGAGGGTCGAGGACTGCGCGGCGCCGTTGATTTTTTCCAGCTTGCGATTCAATGCAAGCTGCTCTTCGGGGCTCACTTCACCGTTTAGCGCGGCGCGCAATTGCGGGTCCAGCGCCAAGACGGCAGGCAGGGCGCGATAGCGTTCAATCAGCGTATGCAGGGCGTTGGCGTATAACGCCAATTGCTGACTGGCGCGGGCGGCGTCTTCTTCCAGCGCCTGACGCTCGGCGTGACGAATGGCCAGGGTGGCAGCGAGCGCCGCGCCGATGAGAATCAGCAGGCAATATAACGACAAACGCAGGGTACGAGCAGTCGGAATCATGCTATCGAAAACACTGGAAAACGGGCGCGAACGATAGCATGCCCTCATGGCTTGTCACCGTTGCAACACTCCCTTGCATCCTGGTCGGATGGTGGTTGCCCTGTGTTTCGCTGTTATTTTGGGGGTTTTCGTTGCCTTTCCATAAATTGATTATCTGTGGTTCGGGATTTTTTGTAGGCATCCACAAAGTATTGAGTGCGGTTTATGATGGCCAAGGTGACTTTGGTTTGCTGCTCCAGACGGCCCCGATGAATGGGAGCGAGCATACTTTTAGGCATCAAGTTATTCACGTTGGGTAATAGGTCAGCGGGGTAGATGACGTCGGCCCCCAACTTTTTGAAGTTGGCTTGTGCTGCCGCCCAGCGTTGTTCAATGGTGGTTTGCCATTGACTGAGCATCGTCTGGATTTTATCGATTTTCATAGGCGAGAGGCCGCTCTTGATGTCCTCTGCTTCCTGGACCCGCGAACCCAGAGCAAGTACAACACTGACGCCTGGAACCACCGAGCCAATAAATCTGCCAATGAATACGCGCATCCCTTGTTCCAGGGCGCTATTAGCGTCGCTGCTGTTATCGATGCCCGCCTGGCGGTCAATCTCGGCAATGGACATGGTTGATGTTTGCGGTATGAGTGGACGTACCAGTTTGGGCGAATGAAATCTTATCTCTGAATCCGCAGCCAAATCGCCACCGGCATTTCCACCGAAAAAACCGACGGTAAAGGAATCAAGTTTGATATCGGCACCGGGCAGCAAGCCACCGAGTAGCTCGCTACCATAGAAGCCACCAAAAAAGGCAGCTGTAGCGTTCAGACTTTCGCCAAACATGTTTTTCAGCAGACTCTTGGAAATGTTGCTTCGGGCCAGAATGTCCTCGATTTGTTTTTTGGTTGTATTGGCGTTTGAGGCGAGGCTTGAAATGAAAAGTGCGTAGTTATAGATGTCATGCTTTTCCTTTGATCCACCGTTACCGTCCACATAAAGCAGCGGATTATTCCCCACCATGGCGTATAGGTTCAGCCCATCCACATCCCCCTGCGGATCGGCGCTGATCCAACGCTGCAACCACGGTGCGTAATAGCGCAGCCCATAACAGTAAAGCCCGCTGACATCCATTTGCTTGCCCGAATAACGCACTGTCTTGTAATCCGCCTCCACCGCCGAACGTGCCGCCCACCAGGCGGTACCGCCAAACGGGTAGTAAAATTCCAGGCTGATCAGGGCGCCCAGCTCATCCAGCTCCAGGGTACTGGAACTCAGATGATCGTCGAGGCTATAGCGCAGTTGATCGTTGTTGATGCCTGATGGAATACCCTTGACCCAGTGCAGGCAACGCACATTGCCGGGCAGGGTAATGACCTGCAGTTCTTCGTCGTCATCGAGGGTACGGATTTCCAGGCCGTGCAGGTAACGCACTTCTCGCTTGTGGGTTACGGATTTGGCCTGGGTGACCAAGTGTTTGGACACCCGTACACCTTGGCTGTAGGTGTAGATCTCTTCATCGTTGGGCGCGTTGTCCCGTTCCACCAGGCAGGCAATGGCGAGTTGATCGCGGTGATTCCAGACCAATGGTTGGCCGGGTCGCAGTGACTGCAGGTTGCCATGGGCATCGAACGCTGAATCGAATATCGGCTCGGGATCGTTTACCGCCCAGCGTAGGCCTCGGTTGCCATGAGGCTCGATGCGCATCTGCAGCGTGTGATTGTTGCCAGCGCGGATATGGCGCAATTGGGTCAGGTTGCCACCTTCGTCGTAGTCATACGCTTGGCTGTAGTTGAAGCGGCGAAGGGGGTCGATGGGGTCCATCAGCGGCGGCAAGCCCGGCTGCAGGTTCGGGCTGTCGCCCTCAAAACCGCTGGCGCTGGTCAATCGATAGAGGGAGTCGTAAGTGAACTCGCGATGGCCGTCTACCCGTTGATTGGCGAAGAATACAGTCGTCAGCGTGTGGTCTTCGATGCGCCGTATATTGCCGACGCAGTCGTGGAAATAGCTCATGTCTTGCCGTATCGGATCCCCCGGTTTGTGTGCCTTGAACGTACACAAGCGCCCATCGGCCCGGTCGTAGGTCCAGGTGCTGACGACGCCATTACCGGCGGTTTGCGACTCGATCTGGCCGGCGGCGTTGTAGCGCATGTCGGTGAGGATGGGCCGAGCGACAAGGGCATTGTAGAGCTGAAGTCGGATGTCCTTGAGTTGCCCGGCGACATCGAAACGCGAGTACTGCCGATGGCCGGCGGCATCGACCTGAGTCAATTGCTGTCCACTGGCGCTGTAGTACCAGGCGGTGGTGTAAGCCTTGGCGTCGAGGAAAGTGCGGGTCTCCCTGAGATGCTGGCCTTGCAGGCTGAAGCTGTCGACAGTCACCGTGCCCGACGGATCTTGCCGGTGAATCATCTGCCCCCGCAGGTTGTGGCTGGCGTCGGCTGCGCCGTCGGCGTAGGTGAATCGCTCGACTGTAGTCTGGGGTTGCCCCGAGGGGTGTTCATGCAACGCGACGACACGCAGTCGACGGTCATAATCAGTTTGCCAGTGGCTGCCGCGTTGATCCCAGCGCTGCAATGGCTGACCGGCAAGGCCGGGCAGGCTCAGGCGCCAACCGGCGTCCACACTGTCCACCAGCAGGGGTTGGCCCGACAGTTTGTAGATCGTGGTGAGGTTGGCCTTGGGCGCAGTGCCGAACAAGCGTGGGTCCCATTGTTCGATTAACCGGCCGGCGAGGTCATGGTGTTGTCGGTCGATGAGGGTTTGCAGTGTGTCACTGGTCGCTTTACGCAGGTAAGCGACTTGGCGAATGGGCAGGCCACGGCTGTCAATGACGCTCAATACGGGTGTATGGCTGTGAATGTCGAAGCTCATTGGATACCCATCCGGTACTGAGACGACGGTACCTGCAGCGCAGCACGCATTATTGCTGTGCGACCTGTTATCGACAGTAGCAAATCGACTCGGGGACGTAACCTGTCAGATATGACAGGTGTAAAAAAGACTATGGTTGGGTCGATGGTGTGACCGTTGCGGGATTAATGTCTTGAAATAAATAAGGAGGAGTGAAAGGCAGAATGTTGGGTAGGCTCGGACATTCAATAATTCATGGATGAAAAGTACACGTGTTAAATGTTCGAACGCTCGATAATTTTACAGACGCTTCATTGGCTGAAACTGTCGGCCATAGTATGCCAAGCCATTTCATCGCCAAGACCGTTCCCCATTGGTTGTTGACCACTTCATCTGAAAATCGCACCGCTTTGAAGAGGGCTGCCGGGCCTTCTCCATCCTGGTATATATCGGCACCGGCGGCACTGCGTCGAGAGATGAAGTTGGCCCACGACAGGAGTTGGGAAGTACAGAACGACAGGGATAAAACCCTGGGCAGGCTTCAGGAAGTCGACGTGTTTGCACGGTCTTTATTATCTGAGGCGCTGAAAAACCAGTACAACATCGTCCTCGATGTTCATACGACGTACTTGCGGCTCTACTGTCCCAAGGGGCAGGTGGGCGGATTCGATGTTCGAACCTTGTCATTACTTGAGGCGGCGTTGCATAACTTTGAAATCATCGAAACCCGGGCGGGTTATTTTGATGCGGCCAGCGCCTTCATTACCCGGCCTTCTCCCTCTGGGCAATTCGATATTTTGCCGATCAAACATCAACTTTCTATCGAGGCCTTTGCCGCGTTATGCCGTGAACTGGATATAGGCGCGCAATACCAGGCTTATCTAAAGGAATTCATGGGGTTTGCCAATCCAGTGGCGAGGGCGGTATTGCAGGCTCGAATCCAAGCCAGCGATAAGGCGGCATTACACGCTGCCAGTGTTCTGGCACTGATGAAGAAGGATATCGATCATCCCACTCATCAGTTGCTTCTGAGCCTGATCGAGGGCAAGCCCGTCCCTACGCTGCATGGCAAGCGGATGCACTGCTACGAGTTGGCGATGATGGATGCCGAACTGACCGGCATTGTTCTGATTGCAGCAGATCTCGAACTCAGTCGCCATACCGAACAGGTCATTGTCTACGTCCCCCACGACCCCGAACATCCAGTCAAACAGTACCCTTCCACGGCGCAATTCGTTGCCGAACTTACCTGTCAGCTGCGTGTTCCCGAGTATCAGCGCTTTTTCAGCCGGTTCGTGCCTCAGCAGCAGCGGGGCACTTTTTTCGCGCACTTGAACCAGATGCTGTCGAGTGTCCGGTGGCATACGCAAACCGCACTTGATCAAATCCCGCCGTGGCGGGAAGAGCCGCTCGAAAACCCCAACCTGAGGATGGTGTGTACGCGAATCAGCGTTGATTTCTGGAGCCATGACTTCCAGCAGAAACTGAACAAAATCCTTAATGATGCTCGGGCAATTGCAGTGTCCACCGATGATGAAGATCTGAAATCGCGTTGGGCGCGCTGGGACAGCTTGCAGAAAGTCGCCGCTGCTGTGCTTGAGGTGGCGGCTTTTGTGGCGACACCCTTCGTTCCGTTGCTCGGTGAAGCGATGCTGGCCTATACCGCATTCCAGTTGCTCGATGAAACGTTCGAAGGAATCGTTGAATGGTCAGAGGGGCAACGGATCGAGGCCGCAGGGCATTTGATCGGGGTGGCAGAAAGCATTGTCCAGTTGGGGATATTCGCGGAAGGGGGGGCAGTGGCGGGTGCGCTATTGCCCCACAAACCATCACTGTTTGTCGAGGGACTGAAAGTCGTCGAAACGGGCAATGGTCAGTCGCGTTTGTGGCACCCTGATCTTGCGCGATACGAACAGCCACGGATCCTCGGGGAAAACGCCCGCCCTGAGGCCAACGGTCTTTATAAGCATCAAGGGCAGGATGTGCTGGCGCTGGATGGCAAACACTTTGTGGTCAGGCAGGAGCCAGGCCTGGACCGGTATCGTATCCAACATCCCACCCGAGCTGATGCGTATGCGCCGAGGCTTGCCCATAACGGTCTCGGCGCCTGGAGCCACGAAGCCGAACGTCCTCTGGCATGGCAGGGCGCAACGTTGATGCGGCGCCTGGGGCACAGCGTCGAAACATTTACCGACCAAACCCTGGAGCAGATCCGTGTTGTCAGCGGTATAGAAGAAGACGTATTGCGCAAGCTGCATGTCGAGCATGAGCGCCCTCCGGCAATTCTGGTCGAGACTATCAAGCGCTTCAGGGCCGAGCAGGATGTGCAGATTTTTATCAAGCGGATGAGCAGCCATGATCCCAGGGTTTATGGCAAGGCTGACTTGCGAACCCAGCTGGAACTGTTGACGCGCCATGGTGATTGGCCGAGGGCCAGAGCGGTGCAATTGCTGGACAGCCAGGGCAAGGTGCATTGGCAATATGAGCCTGAACCGAGCGGCTCGTTGCTGCAGATTCATGAAGGTCGACCCGGCCACGACGATCTGGCAAAAACGCTGCTGACAATCCTCGAAGAACAGGAGATCAAAGTCCTGCTTCACGAAGAGTTTGGCGCCGGGCCTATCGCCCTTGAAGTGCGTGCTAGCCGATTACGCGCCCTGGTGGCCCGGCTGGCAGAGACAAAAAAAGCCGAACGGGTCGAGGCTCGTTACGCGTTCGGTGAAGGTCTTGCCGAGGTGAACGTCAGCCCCTACGTTCAGTTGTTGGGCGATGATTTTGCGCAATTGCCACGTACTGTGATGGAAGAGTTGCTAGTCAACGCCAGCCCGGCGGAACTCCAGCAGTTGAGCGACGATGGGCATGTGCCGTTGCGGCTGCGGCAGGCAGCCCGCGCCGCCAGGCTCGAGATACGTGTGGCCCGGGCTTATGAAGGGCTATACCTTGAGTCGAGCGAAAACCTCGACACCGCGCGCCTGACGTTACATAGCCTGGAGACACTGACGGGCTGGACGGGCGATGTTCGTATCGAAATGCGCGGCATTTCGTTCGGCGGGCCATTGCTCGACAGCATTGGCCCTGTTGAGGCGCTTGTTCGCAAAGTGCTGGTGTTAACCGATGAAGGGGGTTTTCAGTCCTATGACGACGAAGGCAATTCCCTGCATGGCGTCGATGATATTTACACCTCGATACTGCAGGCTCTGCCTGACTCCGAGCGCAGGGCGCTGGGTCATGAAATCGGTCAAGGGAGGCAGTTGAAAAAGGCTGTCCAATTGGCGCCGTTGAGCCGCGACGCCTTTCGCAATGTTGTGCTGGAACATCCGATCCGCAAGCCTGCCTATGATCCGGCGGTCATGCGTTTGCGGGGCGGGATGCAAGGCTATGAAGCGATGGCGATCGAGCAGAGTGGGACGCCCGGTCCATCGGAGCGCTTCAAGGTACTCTACCCGGGCACCACGACGCACGGGTTTGCCGAGTTCATGCAGTCATTCGCATCCGAGGCCCAGGCACTGGCTTCTATCAGGGGGCGTGAACTGGAATTCGAAGGCTTAAGCAAGCGTCTGGATGACTGGGCGGCGATCGAGAGAGGCGACGTCATGCCGATGGATCAGCGTTATCACAAGGGCCGATTTGCCAAGGCCATCAAGCAGTGCTGGCAGGCCGGGGGGCAAGCCTTGCCCGAAGGTTACGCACTGGATTTGAATTTCCATTGGACAGGCGATTTTTTGGAGGATCTGCCGGCGCTGAACGCCGACTTCGGTCACGTCACTTCGTTGCAATTTCGGCATGTCGCGCTGCACACCGATATCAGCGGTTTTTTGCAGCACTTTCCCAACCTGAAGGTGCTGGATCTAAGTCATAACCTGTTGATCAGACCTCCCCGACTGCGCGAGCACTTGTCGAGGCTTCAGGTGCTGGACCTGTCGAACAACCAGCTGAGGCTGACGCCGGAAAGCACGGCTGATGTGGGAGGCTTGACCCGCCTGGAAACCTTGCGACTGAGCAATAACCCGGCTTTGACGTTGCTCCCGGACGTCAGTCGGATGCCCGAACTTGGCATGCTGGACTTGCAACAGACCGGTGTCAGCGACTGGCCGCCAGGTTTGTTCGCGCTGACGCGGCCGCGATCCTTCGAGCTGAACCTGGAAGACAACCCGATCAACCGGATACCTCAAGTCACACCCGGTTCGGAGCAGGCACGGCTGATTGCCCGGACCCGCTTGAGCCGCAACGAACTCGCCGACGAAAATCGTAGGCAATTTCAGGACTATATGCGCTCGGTGGGCTACGACCCGGCTCGCAGCTATCCTCCTAAGGGTGAGGAAACCAGCGAATATTGGCTTGAAGGTGTTGTCGGGCAACAGCGTACGGTCAGGCAAAAGACGTGGGACGAACTTGAAAAAGAACCCGAGGCCCAAGGCTTCTTCGAGGTACTGGAGCAGCTCACTGAATCAGCTGACTACGTCGATGAAGCTCGTCGCCCGGGGCTCGCTGATCGAGTATGGCGAACACTTGACGCTGCGTCCGAAAGTACGCCACTGCGTGAAGCATTGTTTCGCATGGCGATCAATCCCGATTCCTGTGCGGACGCGGGCGCGCAGATTTTCAATGAAATGGGCAGCAAAGTGCTGGTTCATGAGGCTTATCGGGCATCCACTCCCGACGAGATCGAGGCCGGACTGCTCACTTTGGCCAAGGGCAAGTCCAGGCTGGATCAGGTCAACGAAATTGCCCGCGCCACAATCCAGCGCAGGTTGCAGGCTGGGGAAAGTTTTCAGGCACTCGATGAGGATGGCGAGGTCACTGGGACCATAGATGAAGTGGAGGTTTACCTGGCATTTCAGACCGGCTTGGCGCAAAGGCTCGAGTTACCCTGGCAATCACAGGGCATGCTGTTTCGGGAAATGGCCGAAGTCGATGACGCGGCGATAGATCAGGCGTACCAGTCGGTTCTGGCGCTGGAAGCCGGGGACGGGCTGGTCAACCGGATCATCGATCAGAGCTTCTGGCGCAAGTACCTTAAAGGCCGTTATCCACGTGATTTCAAGCAGAATTCGGCGCTGTATAACGAAAAGTCCGAAGCGTTGCTTGAACAGCAATTGGCCGGTTCGATCTCGCAGCAGGAGTATGAGCAGGAAATGACTGAGCTGGCGGATGCGCGCAAAGCGTTGCTCCGAAGGCTGACACGCGAAACCATGATCAAGTGGCTGTAAGTCCCAAGGGCGGCAAGTAAGGCTGAGATCAACGCTTGCTTAATCGGTGCGTGTAACGGATCAGTCTGAAAAAAGCGAACGGTCATGACGTGTACAGTCATGACCGTTCGCTGTCTTTATATAAAGGCTTGCCTGGGTATGGATTTGTTTATCCGGCAAGGTCGCTGGTTAATTGTCTCCATGTTTGTAGTTTTTCGTCGGTGTATCCTGTTTGAACATCAATGTTCAGGCTGTCGCCCGCAGCGCTTCTTAATATCCCTGTGCAGTTGGTACAGGCCGGAAATGCTTGTGTGGCTATGGTGCCTTGTATTTTAAATGTCCAGATATTTAGCACTTCCTGTTCCACAGGTGTAGTGGGTCTTAGAAGCGAAACTGTATTTCTGAGGACGGTCTCGGCGTGAGCGCCAGGAAGACCATCATATTCCGGGATCAGGTAATTGTTCTGCTGAATATGATCGAGGATAGCATTCCAGGCTTCTGGCGCAAGTGCCGAAGCACTACGTTCCTTGAGTACGTCTGAAGTGTTCACGGGCTCTTGAGAGACACCTTTGTAAACTTTTACTGCGGTGTTCTTTTGGTCGTAGTAGGCCGAATATTTGTCTGTCAGATAATTTTTCAGCTTCCCAGGATCGTTAATTTTGAATGTTCTGAAGTCGTGCCCTTGATGGTCGCTAAAAAGTTCGACGCCTGGGACAGAAGAAATTCCAGAGGGGTGAGGAATGTTGAAGTGATCACTTGCAATGACTGTATGTTCAGGGTCGGTATTCGAGTATTCACCGCCAGCATGTGCCACGAGCTTCTGCTTTTGCGACTTGGTATAGATGAAGTCTGGATACTCTTGCTCATGGAGCTTCCTCAATGCATCTAACTTTTTCTTGGGTGTTTTTTCCGGAGGTATAAATTTATATTGTTCATTGCTCGTTATGATGGAGGTTGTTCTGTCGCGGACATATTGTTGAGCATCAGTTATGACAAGCCCCAGCCGATCCACAACCCCCAGCGGATTGTTCCCCACCATTGCATACAGGTTCAATCCGTCCACCGGTCCCGCCGGGTCCGGGTTGAGCCAGCGCATTATCCACGGTGCGTAATACCGGAAGCCATAGTGGTAAAGCCCGCTGGCATCACGTTCCTTGCCTGAATAGCGAATGGTTTTGTAATCCGCCTGGACTTGCGAATTGGCAGCCCACCAAGCAGTACCGCCAAAGGGGTAGTAGCCTTCATGGCTGATGAGGCGGGCGTTGTTGTCCAGCTCCAGGGTGCAGGAACCCAGATGATCGTCGAGGCTGTAGCGCAATTGCCGCTGCTCGATTTCTGCGGGTTTACCCATGATCCAATGCAGGCCACGCACGTTGCTGCGCCCGGCCTGCAGGGTGCAGACGTGCAGTTCTTCGGTGGCGTCCAGAGTACGAATTTCCAGTCCTGGCAGGTAGCGTACTTCACGCACATGAGTGACTGAAGCGGCTTGGGTACTCTGCCATTTGCGCACCCGATTGCCTTGGGCATCATAGACGTAGCGCTCGACATCATCTTCGGCGTTTGTGCGGCAGACCTGAATCACGCCTTGCAACTGATTGCGTAGCGTCCATGTCAGTGGCTGATCTCCAGGTTGCAAGGTCAGCAGATTGCCATCGTCGTCAAAGTTCATGCCCAACTCCGGGGCGGATTGGCCCTTGCGCCAGCTCAGGCACCGATTGCTCAATGGTGCAATGCCCATGATCAACGTATGCCCCTGACCGGGAGTGGGGCTGGTGTGGGTCAACTTCGTCAGGTTGCCGCCGGGGTCGTACTCGTAACTTTGGCTATAGTTGCCCAGCAGGGTGGGATCGCCTGGAGGAATCAGCCCGGGCAGCTGCGGTTGAGTACTGGCGCCCATAGACTCCAGGCCCGTGGCGCTACGTAACCGGGAGAGGGTGTCATAGGTGAACTCGCGCAAACCATCAATACGCTGGTTGGCAAAAAAACGAGTGACGTGGAGGTGGTCGGTGATGGCGATCACGTTGTTCATCGCCTCGTACCGAAAGCTCAGGTGCTGGCAGGTTGTACTGCCTTTACTGGCTTTGAGTTCACTCAGGTTTCCATTCGCGGGGTCGAAAACTGCGGCGCTAATGACGCCGTTGCCGGTGGTTTGGCTTTCGACTTGCCCGCTGGCGTTGTACTGCAGACTATGCACGATAGGTTGTTTGTCGGCGGAGCCTGCCCATTGCAGATGCACCGTCTTGAGTTGACCGGCGATGTCCTGAGCGATGTGTTGCGTGTGCCCTTTGGCGTTCGTCTCGTCGAGCGTGTCGCCGACGGCGTTGTAGCGCCACAGGGTTTCATAGTGGGCGGGTTCGAGGAGATTCTCTTGCCCGGTTCCGCTCTCTGGCCAATCCGGCCGTTCAAGGCTCTTGAGAAAGCGGCGGGTCTGGTGGAGCGGAGCACCGGCCAAACTGTAATCGTCGATCGACAAACGCCCGGCTGGGTCATGGTGCTCCACCAATTGGCCACATTGGTTATGGCTGGCAAAACCCGGCAAGCTGCCGCCATAGGTGAGGCGCTCGACGGTCAAGGCAATTTGCCCGTTACCTTGCTCATGGATTGCAATGGGGCGCAGTTGCCGGTCGTAATCGGTTTGCTGCTGGCTGCCGCGCTGATCCCAGCGATACAGCGGTTGCCCGGCCTCACCATAGAGCTCCACACGCCAGCCGGCGTCGACATTGTCGGTGCCCAGCGGTATTCCCGACAGGCTGTAGACGCTGCGCAGATTGGCCACACTATTGTCGATCAGTCTAGGGTCCCACTGCGCGACAATGCGCGCGGCAGCGTCATGTGCCTGGCGAGTGATCTGTGCCAGGGGGACGTCGCTTGCTTGGGCTCGCAGGTAGTCCACTCGTCTGGCCGGTAAACCCCTTGCGTCGAACACCGCCAGATTTGGGGTGTTTCGGTGTATCTGCATGTTCATTCTTCACCTTCCGATACCTGGCGTTTTCTGGCCATGACTTCTTCATAGGTGTCGTTCTTGTCTTCGGTAATGGTGTACCAGCCGCAGTAGGTCTGTCGGTCCTCAAGATCGTCCTTGGCCGCGAGGGTGCGCACCGGTCGGCCCAGGCAATCGTAGTACTGCTTGTCGCAGAAGCCGTGCTGGCGCAACGACTCATCATGGATATAGCGAAACTGGTCGGCGAAATAGGGACGGTAAATGCGGATCGCCAACCCTTTGTTGTTGTACTCGACCCGCTCACTTACGCGCCAGCGCCGCAGCGCATCGGCCTCCAGCGGCGTGCCATCGTCCTTGAGGGTCAAGTCACCGTTTTCGTCGACCACCCAGGCTTTGCCTGGTTCGACCTCCTGCTTGGTTTGCAGCACGCGACCGAAACCGTCCCAGTAGACCACGGCAACCCGGATTTGCCGCTCGGGGTCGGCGGGATAACGATCGGCCTGCAGGGTGACAACATGAACCGGTTCTGGTTGTGCAGCGTCGATCTGTGCCTGCAGGATCAACTCGTTCGGGGTCAGGTTCTCCAGCTCTTGCAGGTGTTGCCGGGCGCGGGCGCGGATATGCCCGTCGGGCAGCACAAAACCTTCCGCTATCGCCCAGGCCAGCCATTGCGGTAACGGTGGTGCGCTGCGGGAGATTCGGCCCATCCAGCTGAACGGATCGGAAAAGATTGCGCTGGCGAAGTTGCCAACGGCATCTCTCGGCGCGGCAATGGCTCTTGCAGGGGCGCGATCATCTGGCGGCACGTAATTGCGCAGAGAATGAAAGCCCACGTTTACCCCATGCTCCGAGCCATGAAAACTGCTGACCAGCACTTCACCGAAGGCGTTGTAACGACCTTCCTGGATATTGCCATTGGGATCTTCGATGGCGACAGGCAGGAACGACCGATAGTCCGTGCCCAAGGTGCGGGTGATGCAGCCGTCCGGTAATTCGACAGCGGTATTCAGGCACCAATAAGGTTGGTCGTAGCTGATTTTGGTCAGGTCATGGTTTTGGGTCTGGCGAAAAAATTCGACGCTATAGAAACCGTCCAGCCCATGGTAGGTCGGGAAGCCGCGTTTGACCGACCACAGAAAGTTCTCGGGATCATCCTTGGTGGGATCGTCGTCAGGAGGCGTTTCCAGCTCGGGTAAAAATACGTCCATGATCTGATACCCCACATCCTTGAGCCGGGCTTTCAGATGAAAAGGCCTCACGCCATGCTCGTCTTTAAGCCTGTCGTAGGCACTCAGGGCGGTGGCGTCCAGTTCCGCGACTTCCAGGTAGTCGGGTAACGCCTCGAACGTCGCCTGCTCCGCAGGCAGGGTGTCACCGCTGACGGGGTGTTTGTAGCGCTGCAACGACAGGCTGGTCAGCACTGATTGCCTGGCCCATTCCCCATCGTCCTTACTCCATTGCAGAAAAGTTTCATGGCTGATGTTTTCAGGACTCAAGGCTGCCTTGTCCAGCACCAGGGCGTTGCTGCGCTGGCGGTACGGCAAGGCCAGACGCCAGGCCTGGGTATCCGGCAAGTGGATATACTCGGCCTTGGTCTGTGTCAGGTACCAACACTGCTGGGCCTGATCATGGGCGTCGCTCCACCAGGTGTTTTCATGCGTGTTGTCGAAGGGCGGCGTATCGGCAGGGGTTTTACGCCGCGCGTAATTGACCGTGAAGCCGTGGGTCAGGCCGCCATATTCATCCCATGTCAGATTGATCGTGTGTTGGCACAGCGGGTCGTCCGAAACGGGGGGCTCGTATTGATAGCTGATCGATTCCAGAAGCAAGGGCTGCATCACCGCGTAGGGCTGGTGCGGGCCTTTGGGGCGAAGCAAGCGAATCAAGTAGCGGTGCTGTTGTATCGCATAGGGCTCGGCGGTGCCGGCGGCGAATACTTCGGTGCGTAGCACCGACCCGCTGAGGGCGCGGGCCATCTCACGAGCCGTGACGTTGTCGGGCGGGGCGAGAGGGACGACTGCGCGGTCCCGCAGGTCATAACCTTGTAACAAGGTCGGCTCTAAAGGGTGAGCCTGACTATCACCGCGGTAGTCGCCCTCCAGTGCCAGATCGACAGCCTTGCCGGTATGGAACCAGGTTTTGCTCAGGGTCGGCGTGGTAAAACCGGCTTGTGCCTGTTCGGCGCTTGAGATTTCGCTGTCGGTTTGCAGCAACAAGCCAAAGCCGCGGAACTCCCGCTCGATACCGTCGTAATAACCTTGTCGGTAGCGCATGCATTGGGTCAGGCGATTGCCGGTGATCTCATCGAGTTGGGTCTGCTGGCTGACCAGATGCACGGCAATGGGCAAATCAGACACCGGGTCTTTGCCGGAGGCGAGCAACGCCTGTTTTTCGTCCAGCCATTCCTGGGCCGAACTGCGATAGGTCACGCCAGTGCTGGTGCCCATATTATTGTGGGTGGCGCTGACCAGGTACGGCTTGGCCGTCACGAAGTCGTAGCGCCAGTGACTGGGCTTCATATGCGGCACGCTCAGGATCAGGCTGGAACAGCCCAGTCCTTGCAGGTCGGCAATGCTGATCTGGCAGAGGTTGTCATAACGGATGTCTTTGGGCCATTGCAGGTCGACCGACGTCAACTCATAGCCCTTGCCACTGTGGTTCATGAACACCCGCAGGCGATCGGATTGCAGGTAGATCAAGTCACTGGCGCCCGAGCCGTCCAGGTCCGCCAATACGACCTGTGAGGCATTGAATTCGGCATAGGTAAAGGGTAGGGCGCAGAGTACGAACCCCTTGCCGAAACGCCCGTGGCCCAGGTTAGGCCAGCATTTGACTTCGTTGTGGCGGATGCGAATCAGGTGTTGCTGACCGCTGCCCAGTACGTCGCTGAAAGCCACCAGCTCAGTCTCTGCAGCATTGGGTAGTGGCAGGGTATCGTCATTCTCATCTTCCGGGTTCGGGTGCGGCACATTGATGCCTGCGGCGAACCCTTTATCCCGCTTGCTGGTGTACAGCCGTACGCTGCGGTGACCGATCAGGGCCATGTCCATCAGGCCGTTGCCAACCAGGTCGGCCAACTGTGCTTCAGGGTGGAAAAACTCCCTGGGGAAGGCATCGAAGGTAACGAACTTCGACCAGCTGCGATCCGGGTTGAGGGTGAAAAAACCCGACAACCCCGGCTGGGCGAGCATCCAGTCCAGCTTGCCGTCGCCGTTCAGGTCACTCAAGGCCTGATAGACCGGCTTGCTGCTATCAGCGGTCGGAAGATGCGGCAATATGCGCCAGTCGCTATAGCACACGTCATTACTGCCGGTATCGGCACGTAGCGGTTCCCGGTAATACCAGGCCTTGTCGCTGCGAAACAGCACCCCCGGCAGGCCTTCGCCGTAGAGGTCCACCCACTGATAATGCTGGCCGTCGTTGAGCGCGGGCATATTCGGGAATGTGCTGCAACCCTGTAGATCGGGCCTGAGTTCGAAGGGGGTATAGGTGAACTCCATGGGCGGCCGGCTCTCGACCTTGGCCATGCTGTCGTAGGCCTGGATATGGGCCGCTGTCAGATGGTTATAGCCCAATGTGCTGGGCCGATGTTCGAGTAACAGACGCTGGACCAGCACGGGCTGCTCGCCCAGTTCGACGTGAAAATGATGGAACATCAGCACCTGCCGGCACAGCCGCCGAGTACCAAGTTCGAACCCGAAGGCATAATTACAGAAGGGATCGCTGCGCACCTGCCAATCGCCGTACTCGTCATCCTGCTCCAGATAGGGGGGGCCGTAGACCGGCTTCTTTGTCAGTTCGGCGCTGCGCTCGCCATAGTCGAACAGCAGGTGAAAGTGCCACTGCACATCCTTCCAGCCATTGGCATTCCAGGCGTACAACTGCGTGTCAGCCTCGCAATTGCCATAGTAGACCCGTCGCAGGTATCGCTGGGCCCGGTAGTCGCGAAACTGTGGCGCGGCGGGTTCTTCGACCTCTGCCTGGTATTCATAAACCACGTGTTCGCCCAGGCTATTGAGGCTTTCATCCAGCAGCCACACGCCGACGTTTTTTTCGTTTTGCGGATCGGCCCGGCGTGAGGCCAGGGTCTTGCCATAGACATGCAGGCTGCCATCGGCCCCATGAATCAGCCAGAAGCCGGGAGCGTCGTCAGCAGTGGACCAATGCTCGATCAGGTTGAAGGCGCCCTCGACCCGTGGCCAGTAACGCACAACCTGGTGTTCGCCCACTGGCCGGCCGCCGTAGGTTTCCTCTGTTCTGGAGATGACAATGTCGCGATTCACATCCCTCTCGGGCATCCATACCTCGCCGTCAGGCCCGACCACTTGATCGCTGCCGTCGTAGCGTGGCACTCCGAGGGTGGTGCGCAGGGAGATGGCGTTGACTGTCATCGTCCAGCCAATTCCGAACGGGCTGTTGCCCACGTCACTGCTGTAGCCAAGCTTCAGGGCCGGCACCATCCGGCGGTTGGGGGCAGCGCTGATCGGCAGCGGCAGTTCCAGGGAAGCGGCACCGCGGGTACCTATCGGGCCCCATCCCTTGCCAATGCTCTGAATTGCGCCGCCGCCCTTGGGCAGAGAAGGAGGATTAATATCGAGGGTGCCTTGATTTTCCATGGCCATCTTGATTTCCGCCGTGACAAGGGAATGCAGCGGACGAGGCGTCCGATGGAGTTTCAACTTATCAGGCGAGACGAGGGCTGTGACCTGTCAGATCTGACAGGTGAAGGGGGGCTGCTTAGAATGAAAAAACCGTGTTCGATGTTTTTTATGCATTTTCCCTTTTTCAAGGCAAAAAAAGGCCGGGGTATTTACACAAACACCCCGGCCTTTTTGTTTAGCGGATAAAAACGTTACTGCACTTCCACCGCCAGGCTTTCACTGATCTTTTTCTGCCAGATGGCAGGACCGGTGATGTGTACCGACTCACCCTTGCTATCAACCGCAACGGTAACCGGCATGTCTTTGACGTCGAACTCGTAGATCGCTTCCATGCCCAGTTCGGCGAAAGCCACCACGCGGGACTTCTTGATGGCTTGGGCCACCAGGTATGCCGCGCCGCCGACTGCCATCAGGTAAACGGCTTTATGGTCCTTGATCGCTTCGATCGCGGTCGGGCCGCGCTCGGATTTGCCGATCATGCCCAACAGGCCGGTTTGCTCGAGGATCTGACGGGTGAACTTGTCCATCCGCGTCGCGGTGGTAGGACCAGCAGGGCCAACCACTTCTTCGCGCACCGGATCGACCGGGCCGACGTAGTAGATGAAGCGACCTTTCAGATCCACTGGCAGGGTTTCACCCTTGTTCAGCATCTCGACCATGCGTTTGTGCGCTGCGTCGCGACCGGTGAGCATTTTGCCGTTGAGCAGGACGGTTTCGCCCGGCTTCCAGCTCTGCACTTCTTCCGGCGTCAGGGTATCGAGGTTGACGCGACGGGCCGACGGGCCGGCTTCCCAGACGATTTCCGGGTAGGCGTCCAGCGGTGGCGCTTCCAGCGAGGCCGGGCCGGAACCGTCGAGCACGAAGTGCGCGTGACGGGTGGCGGCGCAGTTGGGGATCATGCACACCGGCAACGACGCGGCGTGTGTCGGGTAATCCATGATCTTCACGTCGAGCACGGTGGTCAGGCCACCCAGGCCCTGGGCGCCGATGCCCAGTTGGTTGACCTTCTCGAACAGCTCCAGACGCATCTCTTCGATACGGTTCTGCGGGCCGCGTGCTTTAAGCTCGTGAATGTCGATGGATTCCATCAACACTTCCTTGGCCATTACCGCGGCTTTCTCGGCGGTGCCGCCGATGCCGATGCCGAGCATGCCCGGTGGGCACCAGCCGGCGCCCATTTCCGGAACGGTCTTGAGTACCCAGTCAACGATCGAGTCGGACGGGTTGAGCATGGCCATTTTCGACTTGTTCTCGGAACCGCCGCCCTTGGCCGCCACGTCCACTTCCACGGTGTTACCCGGAACGATGGAGTAGTGGATAACAGCCGGGGTGTTGTCCTTGGTGTTTTTGCGAGCGCCCGCCGGGTCGGCGAGGATCGAGGCACGCAGGACGTTTTCCGGCAGGTTGTAAGCCCGGCGCACGCCTTCGTTGATCATGTCGTCCAGGCCCATGGTGGCGCCATCCCAACGCACGTCCATGCCCACGCGCACGAACACGGTCACGATACCGGTGTCCTGGCAGATCGGGCGGTGGCCGGTGGCGCACATGCGCGAGTTGATCAGAATCTGCGCCATCGAGTCACGGGCTGCCGGCGATTCTTCGCGCAGGTAGGCTTCGTGCATCGCCTGGATGAAATCCACGGGGTGGTAGTAGGAAATGAATTGCAGGGCGTCGGCAACGCTCTGAATCAGGTCGTCTTGCTTGATCACGGTCATGAGTCGCGCTCCTCTAAAAGAATAAGGGCAGCTTCAAGCCTTAAGCTTCAAGCGGCAAGCTGAAGCAGTACGCGAACTGCTCTGAACTTGGCGTTTGAAGCTTAAGGCTTGAAGCTGATCCTCAAGGTCACAAGGCACGCCGGGCATGCTGGCGCGACGCTAAAAAGGCGCGGCAGTATACCGCGCCTCGATGCCCTGTACACGCGCCGGATTCTGTGGGGAGGGGGCTTGCCACAGTAAAAGGTGGAGGCGGGTCATGGCTTTGACGCCAGTTTTCTGCCCCGAAAATTGAATGGTCATTTATCAGACTCGCCACTAAAGTGGCATCCGGCCTGTAGAGTAGGACACTCGATCAGCCTCCTTTCCCACGGTGAATCAACGATTGACCCATAACACCATCCAGCGGCTTTTGCTTAAACGCTTTGCCCTTGCAGCCGGCACTTACGCCTTGGCTTTGTTGCTCCTGTGGCTGGCGTTTTTCACCGGTCATTACCAAGACTCCATCACCGGCATGGCGATCGGCAGCGCGTTGGTGGTGCTCAGCCAGGCGGTGTTGTTCGCGGTGTTCTCCAGCGGCTGCAACCTGCGTTTTTCCGACCCGAGCCTGACCGAAGCGCAAATTCTGCTGGGGCTGGGTTGGCAAACCTGGCTGATTGCGCATCTGGATGAAGCGCGAGGCGTGTTTCTGGTGTTTTACCTGCTGATTCTGCTATTCGGGTTATTTCATCTTTCGCGCAGGGCATTCGTGCGGTGCGCGTCGCTGGTGTTTTTCAGTTTCAGTGCCATCACCTTGTGGCAAGGCTACCATTTGCAACTGCCCGACCCGACGCTGGCCCTGTTGCAGGTGTGCGTGCTGTTGGTGGTGCTCGCGTGGCTGGTGCTTTACGCCCATTACGTCCAGATGTCGCGCCAGCGTATGCGTCAGCGGCGGTTTGCCTTGCAGGCGCATCAGGACACCCTGCGCGGAATGATGCGCCAGCTTGAAGGTCTGGTGGCGACCGATGAACTCACCGGGCTGTTCAACCGCCGGCATTTCCTGCGCCTGGCCTCCCGCGAGTTGAATGCGATGGAAGCCGACGTGGTGCACGGCCTGGCGTTGATCGACCTCGACCACTTCAAACGCATCAACGATGTTCACGGCCATGCCGCCGGCGATCAGGTGCTACAAGCGTTTGCCGGAGTAGCCACTGCCTGCCTGCGCGATGGCGATGTTCTGGCCCGCTACGGCGGCGAAGAGTTCGTGGTGTTGTTGCCCGATTGCGATGCCGAGCGCCTGACGGCGTGTTGCGAGCGGTTGCGCATTGCCTTCATGGATGCCGAATTGGTCGGCGTGGATGTACGCAACCTCAGCCTGTCGGCGGGCATGACTTTATTGGCGCTCGGCGACGATCTGGATGACGCCCTGCAGCGCGCCGATCAGGCGCTGTATCGCGCCAAGCGTGACGGCCGTAACCGTTGCGCGGCGGCCTGGGAGAATGTCGATGCCTGAGTTACGGGTCGGCGAACGCCAATGGGCGGTGGCAGCGGGGAGCAACCTGCTCGATGCCTTGAATCAGAATGGCGTGTCGGTGCCCTATAGCTGCCGCGCCGGCAGCTGCCATGCGTGCCTGGTTAAATGTGTCGAAGGCTTGCCCAGCGACAGCCGTCCCGATGCCTTGAGTCATGAGCAGCGTCAGCAGGGCTGGCGGTTGGCCTGTCAGTGCCAGGTGGTCGATGATCTGCAAGTCGAAACCTTTGATCCGCTGCGGGATGGGCTTGCCGCTCAGGTGGCCGCCAGCGATTGGCTGAGCCCCAGCGTTTTGCGTTTACGCCTGACAAGTGAACGACCGTTGCGTTATCAGGCGGGGCAGCATCTGGTGTTATGGGCCGGCCAGATTGCGCGGCCGTATTCCCTGGCCAGCCTGCCGGAAGAAGACCGCTTTCTGGAGTTTCACCTCGATTGCCGTCAGCCGGGGCAATTCAGCGATGCTGCGCGTCAGTTGACAATCGGCGATCCAATCCGCCTCGGCGAATTGCGCGGCGGGGCGTTGCATTACGACCCGGACTGGCACACCCGACCGCTGTGGCTATTGGCGGCCGGCACCGGTCTGGGGCCGTTGTTCGGTATTTTGCGCGAAGCATTGCGTCAGGATCACCAGGGCGCCATCCGTGTCATTCACCTGGCCCATGATGCGAGTGAGCATTATCTGGCCAAGCCCCTGAAAGCCATGGCCGACGGCCGTGAAAACCTTCACGTCGAACTGTGGACCGCGGCCGGGTTGCCCGCGGCTTTGGCACAACTGCGCCTTGTCTCGCGGCAAACCCTGGCCTTAGTCTGCGGAGCCCCCGACAGCGTCGACGCCTTTGCCCGGCGCCTGTACCTGGCGGGTTTGCCGCGCAATCAACTGCTGGCGGACGTCTTTCTACCCCGTGGTTGAGCGTTGATTTCTCTGTGGCGAGGGGGCTTGCCCCCGTTGGGCTGCGAAGCGGCCCCTAAAACAGACGCCACCTCGGTGTATCAGACAAACCGAGCGTGCCGGTTTTACGACTGCTTCGCAGCCGAACGGGGGCAAGCCCCCTCGCCACAGTTGATCCTCTCAGATCAGGACTCACCATGCCCGATACCATCCAGTTTGAACGCGAGCGCGGCCTGCTGACCCTGCGCATCAATCGCCTCGAAAAGAAAAACGCCCTGACACGCGCCATGTACAGCCAACTGGCGGAGGGTTTGCGGCTTGCCGACAGTGACCCCGAAATCAATGCGGTGCTGATCACCGGGGGCGCTGAGTGTTTCACCGCCGGCAACGACATCTTTGATTTCCTCCAGCAACCCCCGAGCATCCTCGACAGCCCGGTGTACCACTTCATGCTCAATTTGCTCGAGTGCCGCAAACCGGTCATCGCCGCCGTGGCTGGCGCGGCGGTGGGGATCGGTACGACGATGCTGCTGCATTGCGATCTGGTTTACGTCAGCACTGACGCCCGGTTGCGCATGCCGTTCGTCAACCTCGGGTTATGCCCTGAGTTCGGCTCCAGCCTGATCCTGCCGCGAATGCTCGGGCATGCCAAAGCGGCGGAGCTGTTGTTGCTGGGCGAGGGTTTCAGTGGTGAACAGGCAGCCGCGTGGGGGATCGCGACTGAAGCTATAGGCAGTGGCGAAGCGGTGTTGGCCAAGGCGCGGGAGATGGCGTTGCGTTTCGAATCGTTGCCGCCGGAAGCGGTACGCATCAGCAAGCAATTGATGAAAGCCCCGGATCGGGAACAGTTGCGCAAGGTGATCGAAGAAGAGGGTGCATTGTTCACTCAGCGGCTGCGTTCGCCGGAAGCGATGGCAGCGTTGTCGGCATTTATCAAACGGCATTGAGTCCGATCACAAAAAAGCCCCGCCATTCACATGGCGGGGCTTTTGTTTTTCAGCGAGTGATCACTCAGACCATCGGGTCGCCAACGTGCAGGATTTTCATCCCGTTGGTGCCGCCGGTGGTGTGGTAGCTGTCGCCCTTGGTCAGAATGACCCAGTCGCCTTTCTCGACCACACCCAACTTGAGCAACTCGTCGATCGCGGCCTGGCTGACTTGCTCAGGCGGCAAGGATGCCGGGTCGAACGGTACGGTGTAGACGCCACGGAACATGGCCGCCCGGGCCTGGGTTTCGCGGTGCGGGGAGAACGCGTAGATCGGCACCGAGGAACGGATGCGCGACATGATCAACGGCGTGTAGCCACTTTCGGTCAACGCGATGATCGCCTTCACGCCCGGGAAGTGGTTGGCGGTGTACATGGCCGCCAGCGCGATGCTCTGGTCGCAGCTTTCAAACACCTGGCCGATACGGTGGCTGGAGGTCTTGCTGGTCGGGTGCTTTTCAGCACCGACGCAGATGCGCGCCATGGCCTGCACGGCTTCCAGCGGGTACAAACCGGCAGCACTTTCAGCCGAGAGCATCACGGCGTCGGTGTAGTCGAGCACGGCGTTGGCTACGTCGGAGACTTCGGCGCGGGTCGGCATCGGGTTCTGAATCATCGACTCCATCATCTGGGTTGCAACGATCACCGCTTTGTTATGGCGGCGTGCGTGCAGAATGATTTTCTTCTGGATGCCCACCAGTTCGGCGTCGCCGATTTCCACACCCAGGTCGCCACGGGCCACCATGACCGCGTCGGAGGCCTTGATCAGGCCGTCGAGGGTTTCGTCGTCGGCCACGGCTTCGGCGCGTTCGATCTTCGCCACCAGCCAGGCCGTACCGCCGGCTTCGTCGCGCAATTGACGGGCGTATTCCATGTCGGCGGCGTCACGCGGGAAGGACACCGCGAGGTAGTCGACTTCCATTTCGGCTGCGAGCTTGATGTCGGCCTTGTCTTTCTCGGTCAGGGCCGGAGCGGTCAGGCCACCACCGCGACGGTTGATGCCTTTGTGGTCCGACAGCGGGCCGCCGATGGTCACGGTGCAATGCAGCTCGGTGGCGGTGGCGGTATCAACGCGCATGACCACGCGGCCGTCGTCGAGCAGCAGCTCGTCGCCCACGCCGCAGTCTTTTACCAGGTCCGGGTAGTCGATGCCGACGACTTCCTGGTTGCCTTCGGTCAACGGATGGCTGGTAGAGAAGGTGAATTGATCACCGATCTTCAGCTCGATCTTCTTGTTGGCGAATTTGGCGATACGAATTTTCGGGCCTTGCAGGTCACCCAGCAGGGCGACGAAGCGGCCGTGCTTGGCAGCCAGGTCACGCACCAGCTTCGCGCGAGCCTTGTGCTCGTCGGGGGTGCCGTGGGAGAAGTTCAGACGGGCGACGTCCAGGCCAGCCAGAATCAACTGTTCGAGAACTTCCGGCGAGTTACTGGCCGGGCCAAGGGTAGCGACGATTTTGGTGCGACGGACGGACATGCATAGACTCCTGAGTTCAAGCGCTAGCAGAGGCTACTATGGTCCGTAGGTGTAGTCATTGTTCGTTTGCACTACTTTTTTTGAAGAACTTGGTTATTAGTTTCTTTATTGAACGCGACAATCGGCGCAAACCGTCCTGAAGATTTCCGCCCAAGGGTCGATACAGAGCTCAAGACAGGAGATCCCCCATGCGATTCGTGCTCATTGCCGCCCTTGCCATCAGTGCCCTCAGTGTCACGGGCTGCACCCGTTGGTCGATGAACCATCATTTGAATAATGCCTACAGCGCCTACGAGCGCGGCAACTGCGAGCAAGTGATGCTCGAACTGTCCAAGGTCGAGCGTGCCAGCCACGCGCGGCCTTATGTGTGGCCGGAAGTGTCGATGATGCGTGGCCTGTGCCTGGAACGGCAGAAGCTGTTTATCGATGCGGCGCAGACTTACCAGTTCATCATGGCCTCTTACCCGCAAAGCGAATACGCCTACCGCGCCCGTGCCCGCCTGGAAACTCTGCAGAGCCTGGGCCATTACCCAACCCGCAGCGCGGCGGCGGTGCGTCCAACCCGGTTCTGATTGTCAGGCGACAGCGGTGAGCTATAGTCCAATGGATCGGTTTAGAGCCTTGCCTCTGATCGAGGTAACACCTGTGATCGGCAGCAGTAAGCGACAGCGGTTGGAAGGACTGTCGCACCAGGATCGGGGAGAGCGCGGCATATGCCTATGAATCAATAGAGCAGGCCCGTTCCGAAGCATTAGTGCGGCCCTGCTTAAGGGCCTTGCGTAGCGAAATCAGCATGTCCACTGACCGCCGGATCGAGCGGCATCAACTGCCGTATTTTCTCAAAGTGTTCAACAGCGTTACCGACAAGCCCATCGGCTTTCTGGGCAACCTGTCCGAGGACGGGCTGATGTTGATCAGCCAGTTGCCGATGATGGTGGGCGCCGATTTTAACCTGCGTCTGAAAATCCCCATGGATGGCCATTGTCAGCAGGTGATCGACCTCGATGCCTGCTGCCTGTGGTGCCACGAGGACGCCACCCCTCACCATTACGATGCCGGCTTCAGCCTGCAACGGGCACCGCCGGAATATGGACAATTGTTGGAGGCACTGAAGCAGTACTTCAGCTTTCAGCCGTTGCCTGCTTCGGCCTGAAAGCAAAAGCTCGCAGCCTGCGGCAGCTCCTGCATTGACCGCGTTCGCCGCCATTAACACGGATCAATGTAGGGATTGATATTCACCGCAGTATTGCGGATGACCATCGATCCCCTTTAGGCGCTGCCGAAGGCTGCGATCTTTTGATCTTTGCTTTACGCCGGGCTAATCGCCCCCTCGATATCCAGCGACCGCTCCGCCAGCATCAACCCCCTCTCGCTCATCTGGTAAATCGCCATCGCCAGGTGCCGCTGTTTGTCTTACAGGCTGTCCGCTGAGTCCGGTTAACGGACAAAAACGGTATCTACCTTTTGTTATCAGGGAGGCGATTTTTAGATGAATTGGATCTTGTTAACTATCAGTTTTGACAGTGGTTGCGCACAGGAGGCGTAAGTATGTTGCTAACAAGACGTTAGCTATCCATTGCTCGGGAACCGCTGAAATGAACGACATAGTTGATGGTGCTGAGAAAGATAAAGCCTGGCTGAATGATGAGAAAGTTCAGATAAGTTATGAGCGCATCACTGAGCTGGAAGACGGCTCGTTTCGGAAACTGGGCGAGGGTGAGCAATTTTCCGAGGTTTTCTGGAATGATGCGGTCACCACCACTCTCCACCAGACACATCCCCGTGTGTCGACATTGAAGACTGAGCTGGTGTGTCAGTACAAATTCCAAAACGGTCGGATCTATGTAAAGACGTTGCGGTACAAGATGACCACGCGTTATGGAAACTGGGATAGGGCAAACATAGATATTGTGCTTTCGGCTCGTGACTACGTACGCGAGTGCTCAGATGACAACCTGTTGCAAGACACCCAATGGCACAATCATGAGGTTTATCTTGAATCCCCTCTTGCCGCTCCTGATTTCAATATGTACCTGGTTATTCGGGTTAACTATGACGGGACGAACAATGACGTTGGGCCCGATGAAGGGTGGGGAGTGTATATTCGCCCTGCACAGAAGCCACTCATAGAAACACCGTTATCCGGTTCAGTGGTCAGGATGCCGTTTCCCGTTTCCGGAAAAAATGGCCTTCTAAACGGGAAGGTCAATTTATCTTGCTTGTACAACGGCAGTGTGCGTTTGCTCGCATCCGCGACCGTAGGAAACGATGGCCGTTGGAATATCCCCATTTCCTTGCCGGCAGGCGTCGTGTCCTTCTATGCAGAACAAGTCATCGGCAATGAAAATTCCGGTAAATCGAATACCGTCACCATTCAGTGGTACGCGGCTCCACGGGTCGAATCACCGGCCAACAATGCGGTGGTCGCGACTGGTAGCGCATTGTTATTGAAAGGGCGGGGGACTGCCGGCAAAACCATCCACATCATGACGCCGGGCGGAGGTGTTCTGCACGCAACGACAACCGTTAAATCCAACGATACATGGGAGGCGTTGTTCAACCAGGGCAACTACCCTAACGGCGGTCTCGTCGAAATGACGGCTGGCCATCTAAACATGAATGACTGGTCAGTTACGCAATCCTTCAAGTTGCTTGGGCCACCGGCAATTACCAGCCCCACACAGAATCAAGAGGTGGACATGCGCATCACCGTCGGTGGTACGGTGAATACGCTGTTCAAGTCGGGCACAGTCAACATCCACAGGGACTCCGTGGGCACGCTGTTGGGTACGGCCACGGTGAACACCAGCACCGGTGCCTGGCAAGCACAACTCACCACGGATTTGACACCGGGTGATTATTCATTGACGGCGGTGCATGTCTTTTCGGGGGTTACATCGTTAGGTGCATCGCCCGTCAGACTGAAAGTACGGCCACCTCAGCCACAGCTGACCGCTCCAAATCCCGCTTCGGGCGTGAACCCTGTTCTGACCGGCACGGGCGGTCATCCCGGTGCCACTCTAGTACTCTCGGATGAAACGGAAGAGGATCTCGGTAGCGTGACCGTGACCGGTAATTCATGGTCAGTCAGTCCGCGAAGCGCGCTGACACCAGGGGTGTATGCTTTTAAGGTTCGCCAGAGCATCAGTAACATGCTCTCGCTCTGGTCAAATGTTCGTACGTTTTCCGTCATCGTACCCAAGCCGACGCTCACTGTACCGATCACCGTAACCGACCAGAAGCCAAGCTTTTCGGGCATGGCAAACACTTGGGCAAAACAAACGCAGGCCGCGCAGGTCGAGGTGCGACTCAACCACGCCCAGACCCCCATCGTTCCGATCGTCAACGTGAGCAATAACCGCTGGACTAGCACTGCGACTGAGCGATGGGCGCCGGGCACTTACGCGATCGTGATCCGGCAGTTGTACAAAACACTGAATTCCGGGTGGCCGGCGACGGCAGTCAGCCTGGTGATTCCGGCGCCCTTGCCGGTGATTACCAAGACCGACCCTGAGGGCTTCAGCCCCAGAATCACCGGCACCTGTTGGCCAGGCGCCTCGCTCAAGCTTAGGTACAGCGACCGGCCAACGGTCGATCATCCCGTCAGCGGTACCAATGGCACCTGGACATTTAGGCGCGATATTCCGTTCGCCCCCGGCAATCATACGTTCACGGTGACACAGTCCTACGGCGGGCAAACTTCCGGGGAGGCCCACGGTGCTTTCAATGTCCCTACGCCAAAACTTGGGATCACCCAACCGGAGGTCAATCAGGAGGTCGGCCTTAAGCCCACTTTCGAAGGCACTGATGGTTACAAAGACGCAGTGCTGACAATTTACGATGCCATATCGGATCAGGCGCTGGGTAGCAAGACGCTTTCTTCATCGGGATCCTGGAGTCTGACGCCGGAGGCCGAGTTGTCCACCGGGCTGCGTACTGTCTATGTGAGGCAGTCCTTCAATAATCAGTTCTCTGCGCGCAGTGATAATCGTAACTTTCAGGTGGTCATTCTGGCGCCACGCGTTGGGGTACCTGCATTGGACGGCAGGTTGCCCCGCTTGGGGCTGATCAGCGGTACAGGCGGGATTCCGGGCGCATTGATTACGGTGAAACTTGCCGGGGTCACTGATCCGGTGGCGGACAACATTCCGGTGCGCGACGATGGCAGTTGGGAAGTTCCTTCCAGGCTGACGGAGGTTGGCCAGAAAACCCTACTGGTTAGCCAGACGTACAAGGGGCAATCTTCGGAGATCTTTCAGCATCCCTTTACCCTTGTGCCAGCAGCTCCCTATCTGGAATCACCGGTTAACGGGCAGCGGATCTCCAGTCAGGTGATGGCGTCCGGGTTCGGGTATCCGGGAGATACGGTGTCGGTTCACCGACGCGGGGGGAGTGGTCCTCATCTATTGGCAACAACGCAGGTGAGGCCGGAGGGTACCTGGTCTGTCGAATTCACCTGGAATGCCGAATGGACGGGCTACAGCCTGTCGGTGCAGGCGAAAAAGAGCGAATTCGGTTCTGACAATTCTCCCATGCACGCGATCAAGACACGCTCAGCCGCCCCCAGCCTGACTCAGCCCGCCAGTCAGGACTGGGTCGATGCTGCCCCGACATTCGCCGGCCACGGCCGCAGCGGCGCTCAAATCAGAGTGGCTTCATACTTCGACCCAGGAGATGTGCTGGCCACTGGTTTGGTTGCCAACGGAAGCTGGAGCGTTCAGTCCAGCAAAAGCCTGCCTCCCGGTCTTCACCGTGTAGTGGTGTGGCAAACCGAGGGTGAAGCGGATTCCGTAGAGTTGATAAGTGAGCCGTTTATCGTGGAGTGACACCGTGCCCCTCGTGCTGAGGGGCTGTCTCTGGCCTGCATGGCTGATGGGAGTGTCCGACGAATGGTGATAATACCTGTCATTTTTGACAGTTATCCGGCATCAAAAAACCATGTCAAATGGATCATGACTTTGGCGTGATGGACATCCACGACGTTCATCTGACGAACCCCGCAGGAGCGATTCCAAGTGATCGAATCGAAATCTCCCATTCAACGCTTGCTGAACACTGTTCTGGGTGAAGGACGGTTCCTCGAGCTGGCTGATCTCAAGGCTTTCATAGAGAAAAATCCCAGCGTCTTCGATTTGATCGAGCAGGGCGTCGAAGGCTTGCGGATATTGGGGTTGCAACAAGAGGAGGCTCACAGACTGGACAGCCGGGCCAGGGCCGTGGCGACGTTTATTGCCCGTGCCTTTCGGGAGCAGGCTCTGCGGCCTGAAGGGCAAACGCTGTTTCCGTTACGTGCGCTGAGGCAAGGGCCGACTTATTCCAGATTGTTCTCCCCAAACTATGCGTTGTGCAGCCCCAAAGGTTCGATTCAATCCAGTTATTCCACCACGGCTTATCTGGTCGAACTTCGCGAATGGGTGAGTAAGCTGGAAAGCACAGGCAGCCAGGGCGATAAATTGCTCCTGGACACGCGCCGGCCTGATCTGGGGCAAACCTATATCGACCACCTGACAGTGGATCGCGTTGTGCCGTCGATGGAGATTGTTTCGCAGGTATTGGCCAGTCAGATAAAGAGTCGTTTGGGGGAAGAGGACGTTGACGCGGTATTACGGCGCGTCCGGTATCCCAACGGGCTTCCTCATGACCAGTCCTATCAAAGCATTGAAGCGGTCCTCAAGCTTGCAGGCTATGAGTCGTTGGGTGACATCCTTCGCCTGGTCGACCCCGATGCCCCGTATTTCATCCATCCGAGCGCCCGGGGCAGCAAATCCGACATTGCCATGCGCCTGAGCCTGGAACTCGGACCGGTCCGGCAGGCTTTGTTGCTGGAGCCCGGATATTTTTCGGCAACCACCGGCGAGCCCGAGCCTGGAATGCCGAGCGATTTTTACAGGGATAATTTCGGTTACATAGGGCCGTTGGATTTGAAGCAATTGTGGGTCTTTTATCTGGCCACACAGTTGGATCAGCAGGGCGTTGAGGCGCTCTTCGCGCTCGGCAATTTTATGCCCTTGTTATCCGAAAACGCTCCCGCGCTGGTGAATCCAGAGGTCGAGGTGAGCGGAGCGGTTTATGGCGCCGCATTTATTCATGGAGCGCTTGATCCGCTTATTCATGCAGAGCGTAATCCGCCGATTGGCCTGGCTCGTACCGGCCCTGCGGATACCTTTGAATTGCAGAATGTCGATGACGAAAATCAACACCGAATGGATCGGATCAACCGCAAGTGCCGGCTCGATCGTTGGCTGAGGCTTGCCAGCAGTGAAACCGACCAACTGATGATGGCGGCCAATCATGCCGAACGGCGTGGTCACCCGAATACCGCTGTATGGGTGACGGATAACATGTTGCGTGCAATAGGACTGTTTCAGGAGCTACGGGCGCAGTACCAGTGTTCGGTCAGGGATTTTTCGGTGTTCATCGATGTGCTGTCGGTGTATGGGCAAAACGAGGAACTTTCTCACTTTGACCAGGTGTACAACAGTCAGTCGGTTTATATCGAGCCATTGCGGATCGACAACGTCGAGTTTGCCGTGATTCCTCGTTCCGAGGCTGACCAGTCCACTGTGCACCAGATCTGCGCCGGGTTGCAGATCAACTTTGAGACCTATCGCTATCTGTCGGCAGTCATCGCCGATGCTTTCGGCTATTCCATTCGCATGCCCCGCAGTCTGGCGGTGTTTTCCAGTTTTTATCGTCTGGTGAGGCTGGCGCGGCTGTTCGGGGTCACGCCGGTCGAAGCCACGGCCTTGCTGCAGGCGCTGGGAGGAGAGGTCTGGATCGTGGAACTGGCGGGCGCACCACAGGTGAGTAGCCATGTCACAGGTGAAGAAACAGACGTCCTGAGTGTGATACGGGCACTGATGTCTGCTGTGCAATGGTGCAAGGCCAATGATTTCAGCGTGTTATGGCTGGTGCAGAACATCGGACCGGTGAGCGTGCCGACCGTCGCCACCGAAGTTCAGAAACACATGCTTCAGCGTTTGCGTGAGCAGGCACAACCGGTGTTGTTCCTTGAGGTGATGTTGCTTGAGGAGGGTGTATATGACCCGCAAGAGCCCGGCCGTTGGCTGACGGCACTTGCAGCGTTGATTGACGTCACCGGATTGGTGAAAAGTCGCTACGAAGAGACGGAGGCCGATTACCTGCAATGGGCCCGCAAAGAGATCGATCTCGCCGTGGAGGATGTGATCCCGGACACTGAGACCGAGGAGCGTGATTACGCCCGAACAACCATTCTCTCAGTGCTGCTGCGGGTTCGGGCCGAGCAACGGTCGGCCGTCTACGAAGTGCTTGCGGTGCATTTGGGTCTTTCATCCGACCGGGTGGCAAGGGTGCTGTTTTGGGCCGAGGGCAGTGCTTTCATCCTGCTCGAACGTGCCCTGGCCGGGCCTGAAAATGCCAAGGTCAAGTGGACCGGGCCTGAGCCTGAACCCGTCGAACCCTTCTTGAAATTATTGATGGAGCTGGAGCGGCGCAGCCGGATCGTGAGCCGCTTGGCGTTGAGCGCCGAGATGCTGGACACGCTGTTGACTGAGGAGCAGTACGAGTGGTTCAGCCTGGAGAGCCGCTACGAAATCTCTATCAAGACCCTGTATTACCTGGTTTTTTATACAAAGCTGCTGCTGTTGGCTCAACAGCCTGAAGCCAAGGTCTTGGACTACTTGCGGCAGGTCAATCAGTTGCCGGAGTACCTTGACCCCGACCCTCGGCGATTGGTACGCGACGCTGCGGCTGAAAAACTGGCGCAGTTGTTCCGTTTCGGGATTCGTCACGTGCTCGACTGTGTGGCTGCCGTCGTGCCGGTGGATGCCAACGGTAACCCCCAGATCAATCCGGTTTTACGTAATCTGGCTCAACTGGACCTGTTGAGTCGTACGCAGGAAATGTCGGGCAATGGCCTGGATGCGGCCACCGGGTTCCTGTTGGGTGCATTGACGCCCAGGGCTCCGGAGTCCGAATTTGCCCAGGCGGCACAAAGAGTACTGGAGACGCTGGCCAAGCCGCAGGCGTTGAAAGTGGCACAACAATCGGGCGAGGTCGGACAGACCGTGAGTACTCGGTGTGTGGTCGACACGAAGCATTTGATCGCCAATCTGGCGCACGATTACGCCGAGTTCGAATGCACCGTACTCGATTTCTATGGCGAACCGCTCAAGGGAGTGCCGGTTCACTGGACGACCACCCGTGGTGTACTGCGCGAGACGCTGACCCGCACTGACGCCCAGGGCAAAACCGGGGTTCAACTGCAGGCCGGTTCAACCATGGGCGTCGCCCATGTTGCCTATCGGCTGGATTTGCGCGAGGCGGTCTATGCGCCCGCCGTCGTGATCGGTTGTCATGAAGAGTCTCTCGCTTTCCCTTCCGAATTGATGTCGACGTTGCCCAGAGAGCCGGTTCTGGCGGGAGGGCTGGGGGAAGTGGAGGTTTACGCGGTGCTGCTGGACGAGTTCGGCAATCGCGCCCCGGGCCGACTGGTGGTCTGGCGCACGACGCTGGGGACTATTCAACCGGGCGAAACCTTTACCGACAGCAGCGGCACTACACGCGTTCGGCTAATCAGTCAGGAGGAGGGAGAAGCCCAAGTGTCGGTGACTTATCCTGATACCGAAGTCACGGCCCAGTTCAACGGCAAGGTAACGTTTGAAGACATGCCCTACCTGGAGGCCGCGCCGTATGCCATTTCAGCGGCTGTACTGGGGCAGCCTTTGAGCGTCCAGTGCCGGGTGGTCGGACTTGACGGGGCACCCCAGGTCGATGAAACGGTTCTATGGTGGACCAGCAAGGACCCCGCCAGGCTGTCGACGATCAGCAATCAAGACGGGCTTTGCACCCTTGACCTGAACTCGCTCACGCAAGGCCCGCTGACGGTCTTTGTGCAGCACGGGGCGGACAGGCCCTTGAGCCTCGATTTACCGGTGGCGGCGGCTGCGCTGATTGCCGATTACTCTGCTGACGTGCGATTCCCAGTGGCGGGTGCCACGAAACCGAGCCTGTTCTGGATCGATGTCAGGGAAGAGCGTTCACCTGCCGGGCTTGCGGTGCCCAATGTGCCGATCGAGTGGCAAGTCGACACCGTTCCAGCTGGCGGGGCGGGTTTTCCGATCACCACCACGATTGCCACCGACGTTGACGGTCGCTCGGTTCTTCCCTTCCTTGCCGACACCGCCGGACAGTACCGGATCACTGCGAGTGTAGCGTTCTCAGCGGACGAAAATCGGCCATTCGATGTGACCGTGGTCGAGGCCATCAATTGGCGGGTGACGCTCGAGTCCACAGTCAACGATATCGCCGCGCAAGAGGTGATCGTTCCAGGTTCCGGCGAACTCAAGCTGTACTCCGGGCGTGAATACACACTGAGCATTTCCACAAGCAGCTCAATAATCCACGGAAAAAAGGCCGCCCTAGGCTGGAGTTCGAAGCCCGATTACCCAAGTTCAAGCCTGCTCGGGCTGACCTTCGATCCACCGTTAGCGCAGGAATATGACATTTCTGATCAGCCCAAGGCCTGGATAATCACCATCAGCGGTATCAGGCGTGGCCCCTTTACATTGGGCTTGTATGTGAATGAGCTGGACGAAGTCCTGGCGCTGGACGGCAGTTTGAGCAGGGCTCCTTCGTAAGTCGTGTCATCGCTTGTCAGAACGGTAAAGGTGCTTCGAATTTTCGCGGCTGGGCTTGCTCCGGCGGCGCTTCTACAAGGACAGCCGAACATGGACACTCTGTTTATTCCCGAATTGGCACAGCGGCGTTGCGCTGCAATGGCCGAACTCATTCTCGGGCAGAAACTCTGGGATGGTGTCGTGGCGTTGGATACGATGGAGGATCTGTACGAGTACTTGAAGCTCGATCCGAAAATTGGTACCCAGCCACAGGCCACTTGGCTATCGGAAGCCGTCAGAAGTCTCCAGCAACAGATCCATTCGGTCTTTAACGATATGGAACCCGGCTACGAGGATGCCTACTTCGATGAGGAGGACTTGCAGGAGTGGCATCAGCGGTTGAGCCATTACGGCACTTGGGCCGGTTATCAAAAACTGGCCGACTATCCTGAAGAGTTCATCATTCCCGAGTTGCGGCTGAAAAAAACCGCGCTGTTCAGAACACTGGAGAACAGCCTTAACCAGACGCGCCTCAGTGACGGCGCCGTACAGTCGGCGTTGTTCGATTACCTGCAGACATTTCAGCGCACCTGTGATCTGGAAATTCAAAGCGGGTATATCGATGGCGGGAATTTTCAGGAAGCGACCTATTACTTTGTCGGCAAGGAGCGTACACCCCCTTTCGGCTATTACTGGCGCAAGGCCGGGGTCGAACTGAACAATGGGAGCATAACGCTCAACCCTACTGCCTGGAGCGAGTGGCAGCCGATCGATACGGCTGCCACTGGACGGGTACTGGATATGCGGCCGGTGTATTTTGCCGGGCGCTTGCTGCTGGTGTGGGTGGAATGGCAAGACCGGCAAATGGATCAGGACGGGCGGGTGCAGGTGCCTTGGGCACTGGATATCAAAACCGCCTTCGCCGGGCTCAATGGTCAATGGTCGCCGCCCTTCACAATCTTTCAAAGCGAGTTTGAACACGATGTGTCCGATGGTCGGCTGATTGCGGTAAACGTTGGCGGCGGGGATCCCCGTGAAGATCAATTGGCGGTGTGCTACACCAATCGATCGTCACTGGACAATATCTCCGGGTCTCATGAAATCGAGATCCACGAAACCCGCGATGCAATATTTCGCAAGGTTGCGGACCATCGACTGACGATGCTGGAGCTGACGTTTGCCCGATTCATGCAGCCAGATACCTTGCAGCACAAAATTCTTCCGGCCGATCTTTCGAGCGTCACGATTGAGGCCAGCCCGGATGTACCGGGCAGCATTACCGGGTATTTGTCGCTCGAGGCGATCCATACCCGCGAACGTAGCGAGAATGGTCGGATCTGGGATGTGCTGCGGGTGCGCGGAGAGTGTTCGGCCGTCATCGAAAGCGGTCGTTTGCTGGGGCGGTTGTCCATCGGCTGGAGAGGGCATCTGGCAAATCAGGAGGTAGAGGTCAGCCTGATAGAGGCAGGGACAGACGTATTGGCGGTGACCCTCAATACGCGGATAAAACCTGCTGTTGAACTTTCGCTGAAACACGGCAACACCGAACTACAAATAATCCCTGCCGCCGATTTCGTTGAAACACCGGCCGGTTCAGGTGTGTGGGTCTATAACCAGAATGTCACTCTGTCCGGCGACTCCCTCAAAACGCTGCTGAGCAGCTCTCCGGAGACGGTGCAAGCCGGAGCGGGGTTCTCAATCAATGGTCTGGGGCCGACATTGCATAATCCGGCCAACGTGCTGGTGCCGAAGATTCTGTATGCCGGTGTCCCCTTGAAACTGGCATTCGATGCGCGAACGGTGGACGATCCCGTTGACTGGGTTTCCACGGGTGAACTGGACGGACACTACAGCACGCCCTGGATCACTTATCGTCGCGATGCAACCAATATCGGGCCCTACGCCTTTCCGATTGGCGTGCCAATTCCCTTTCGATTCGGGGTCGAGGACAGTGCACCCGGATACGGACGAATGAATTTTGGTGTGACGTTGGGCACCGCTTCAAGGCTGCTGGACATCCCGTCGTTGCACAAGAGCGACTCCAGTGGTGCGCAGTTTTTGAGCTTCAACAATGCTGCGCAAAACCTCAGGCATGTGCGTCTGAATTCACTTTTTGGCAAAGTCCTGGTGGCGCGTGCGGCGGTTTCGGTCGACGCAGTGCTGTCCTATGACACCCAATATGTCGCCGAGCCGCCCATGCCTGATGGCTCAGTGGAAAACAACGGGCCGTTCGAGGGAAGCAATGGCCGGTATTTCTGGGAACTGTTTTTCCATGTGCCGGATCTGGTGGGGTCGCGGCTGAAAGAAGAAGGGCGGTTCCGGGAAGCTCAGGGATGGTTCGAATATATCTTCGACCCCATGGCCCGTGAAATCCTGGCTGATCCCGACCAGCCCGAAGTGATCCCGGCTCCGGCTTACTGGCGTTGCCGACCATTGGCCAATGTACTGAATCCCGCCTATGAGGTCTCTGCGCCGTACGATCCAGACGCCATCGGCTATACGAAACCAATTCACTTGCAGATCGCCATTTTCATGCGCTATGTGCAGAACCTGATTGATTGGGGGGACTGGTTCTATCGTCAGTTGTCACGCGACAGCCTGGGAGCGGCCAAGTTGTACTACGTGCGTGCGCTCTCTATGTTGGGTGAGGAGCCGGACACGCGAACGGCGAATACCTGGCAGCGCAAAACCCTTGAGCAACTGATGGAAGAGGTTGCTGATCGCCACCTGCTCAAAACCTTTGAGAAAGGCTTCGATCTGAACCTTGCAGATGTGCCGTTAAGCATGCAAACGAAGCCGCGATTCGGCCTGTTGGGCAGCGGCGTGTTTCGTCCGCCGGCCAGCGAGCAAGTGACAGGGTTGTTTACCTTGCTCAGGCAACGAGTTTCCAATCTGCGCAATGACCTCTCGATTGACGGCAAGCCCTTGAACCTGCCCCTGTTCGACGCTCCGATCAGTCCGAAGGAAATCCTGCGGGCACAGGCTCAGGGCGGTCTGGGAGAGGGGCGCAGCCCCGGCGGGCAGGTGCAGGTCGTACCGTATCGTTTCCGTGTCGTGCTGGAACTGGCATCCCGTGCCGTGCAGACCCTCGCCGGTTTTTCCGCCCAGGTTCGCCTGTACATGGAACAACGCGATCGGGCAGAACAGGAGGAGTTGCAGCAAAGCCATCTGATCGAGCTCGGCAGTTACGCCAAAGCGGTGCAAGAGGAAACGCTGGCCCAAATGAAGGCGACGCGTCAGGCGCTGGTGCAAAGCAAGGCGGTGGCCGAACAGCGCAAAGCCTATTACGACGCACTGGCCCACGAAGGGGTTTCCATTACCGAGGCTGACGTTCTGGAGAAAACCGTTTTGGCCAAGTCCATCAGCCTCGGAGCGTCAGCATCAAGAATGGTGGGCGCAAGTCTTGATCTGTTGCCCAACATCTTCGGCACGGCCGGGGGCGGGTATCGTTTGTCGGCCATTCCCTATGCGATCAGCAATGGCTTTGAGCTAGCCACCAGCCTGATGCTGATAGAAGCCGAACAAGCAGCCACCAATGAGCAATACCGGCGTCGGCAGCAAGAATGGGAACAGGCTCGCGATCAGGCTGATCTGGAGATCGCTGCCTTGCAGGCGCAGCTTGTGGCGCAACAACACGCGATCAATGCGGCCGAATCCAGTCTGCAGCAGACGGAGATATCCAATGGACAGGCGCAGGCGCTGTATGCCTTTTACAAGAACCGCAGTTCCAACCAGCAGCTTTACAGTTGGCTGTTGGGGCAAATGAAGAGCCTGTACTTCCAGGCTTACGATGCGGTGGTGTCGCTCTGCCTGAACGCCGAGACTTGTTGGCAGTATGAAATGGGTCATTACAAGGAGCGCTTTATCCAGCCGAACCTCTGGCTTGATGCCTATCACGGTCTGACCGCTCCGGAGTACCTGCAATTGGCCTTGCTGAAATTGGAGGCCGCTTATATCAAGCGCAACGAGCGACGACTGACGCTGGTCAAGACCATTGCCTTGAGCCAATGGGTGTCGCCCGAGGAGTGGGCCGACCTGCTCAAGGGGACGCTCGATCATCTGGATTTCCAGATTACCCAGAAAATGCTCGACGAAGATTACCCGGGGCACTATTGCCGGCAGATCGTTTTGCTCGAGCTGACCTTTCCGGCCTTGCTTGGCCCCTATGAAAATATTCGGGCCGTCCTGACTCAACTCGGCAGCCATACCGCGACCGAACCAACCCTGGAGTCGGTTCGGTACCTGCACAAGCCTCCACCCGCAGATCCGCTGCCAGAAGGAGTGATCAACAACGTGCGTCCGTACCAGCAGATCTGTGTATCCGATGGCCTGACCGATAACGGTACGGCGGGCGTGGACTTGGACAGCACTCGCTATGGTCCCTTCGAAGGCACCGGCGCCGTGTCGAGCTGGAGGTTGTCCTTCCCCCGACACGATCAACCGCCGCAACAAGCGCTCTTTCATTCATTAACCGAAATCGTTGTTCGCCTGGTGTATTCGGCCAGGGACGGTGGGCCGGATTTTGCCGACGACGTTGAAAGTGAACTCAGGGCCAGGACTTGATTGCGTCATCCCCGACACTGGTTGATTGGGCTGGAGAAATATCATCATGAGTGAGCAAAAGGTTACTGCCGATTACAACTTCATCAGAAACGGTGATTTTCAGAATGATCTGGAGGATGGCTGGACTCTCAATGACCCGGCCAAAGTAACGAAACAGACGGATTTATGGGACGGCGTGCCAACCGCCCATATGCGCCTGGTCAATAAAGGTGAAGCCGAGCAGACCATCACCTTGCGCGATCTTCCGCGCCCCACCACGGGCCGGGCGGTTTACCGGGTGAGTTTCTGGTATCAGGCGACTCAAGGGGCCGTCTGTTGGGTGCTCTTGAAACCGGGTAAGGGCGGGCAGCAGTGCTACGACCTGATACCGACTCTGGATCCCGAAGAAGGCGAAGATCCGGAAGAGCCACTGGATCTGCGTCTGGAACTGATGGAGAGAGATATCCAGCTGGAAGCAGATGAAACCGAAGTCACTGTCGGCTTCGGTTCACCGGCCAATGATCAGCCCGGCATGCTTCGTGGCTTGCGCGTGACTCAGATCAAGGTTGAATTGCGGCTGGAGGATTTGCGTCTCAAGCAGGTATGGCTGGACGGCGCGCCGCAAGACCTTCGCAGACCTTTGAGGTTATGCCTTGGCGCCGCAGCCGACCAAGCCGCAACGCTCAGATTCGAGCCGGCCGATGACAGTGTCTGGAAGGGCACGGACATCGGCTTGCTGGTGGATGGTGCAATTCCAGCTCCGGGGGCTCCGGTCAGCGTATTGCCGGACGGAGAACATCTCATCGAAAGCCCGTGGCAAATCAGCTGCGCGGATTTGCCCGACGAGGAAGGGGTCAGGCACGAACTGTTGATCGAAAGTACCTTCACCGCAAATCCTTATGTGCTTGAAACCCTGTCCGGCCATTTTCGGCTTGATGTTGTCGCAGTAAAGGAGGCGGCGTATTACCCGGTGATTGACCTCAAGCAAACGGTTGAACTGGTCGCACGGGTTCAATCGCACTATACAGCTCAGCCACTGGCTGGGCGCATGGTGCGTTGGTATCGGGGCGAGGTTGAACTGTCTAATGGCGAAACGGATGAATCCGGAGAGGCCCGCTTCGACTATGAACCTGATGTGATGGGCAAGCAGCAGATTGTCGCCAAAGTAGACAGCTTTTATAAGCCTGAAGATGCGCTGCATGTGTTTGAGGTATGGGCGCTACAGAGTGATCCCTGGCTGGATGTTCAAGTCAGATTGGATGCCCTGGCGTTGGGAAGCTGGGACAAGGTGCTGTATCCCAACCGCGGGGGCTCCCATGAGATTTGGTTGACGCTACCTGAGGGCAGTCCGCTGCTGGATACCGATCTCATTCTGTTTTCCATCAGTACACCTGATACTCCGGAGTCGCTGCAGGTAACGTTCGATCCTCTCCTGAGTCAGCCACATCCGCAATCTGCAACGCTGATGCGATGGGCGATGGTCTGCGGAAACTGGAAAAACGGCCAATTCTCATTGCAACTTGAAAGCTCCAGGCTCAAGGAGCGATCCAACCTCAAGCCGATGAGCCTGGCTCACAATTGGGTGGAGAAAGGCTGGGTGAAAGAGGCGACCCGGTTTCCCTGTCTGGATAGTCCGGTTCCGTTGCCATTGGCGCTTCAGGTGAAGTCGAAAATATCGAATGTGCTTGAGGCCAAAGAGGTTGACGTGCTCTGGACTCTGGAGCCGGATGAAGAATTACGGCAAACCGGCGTCGACGGAGTCAGTGAATATGAGTTTATCCCCAGCGTGGAAGGTTCCTTTAAAGTCACCGCCAAGGTGGATAACCGGTATGACGATACTTCGTTCACACACGATTTCAACGTCACGGTAATAGGCGAAGAGCCTTGGCTCAAAATGGCCATATTGACCATGAATGACAAAGAACCTGGTTCGATCGGGATCTATGCGTTTCTGGAAGATGAAGGCACATTGAAACTGATGCCCAGCGGTGACGGTTTGCTCGATCAGGAGATTTACCTGGGCTGGCCGGATACCAACCCGGATCTGGGGCTTGTGACCGATCCGCCGATGGAGCAAAGGCGGAAATTGACGTCTACGGGACTGAGCTGGAAGGTGAAGTTCAATTCGACCGAAAGCGCCCGTTTCGATTTGCAGGTGTGTTGCGACATGCTCGACCCTTGGACAGTGCCAGGGCGGGCGCTTTCAAGATCGATTGACGTTGAAGGCAGTCTTGCACTGGATCAGGTGATGTTCGAAAGCCAGAAAGGTGCCTATCCCTGCATTGGTGCCCAGCATGACTTATGGTTCTGGCCGAAAGTGAATAGTCCGTTATCAGGTCTGAAGGTGGCCTTGCGTTTCAGGGATGCCCCCGAGGACAAGTTGAATATTTTGTTTTCCCCGGAGCTGGATCTGGCAGTGCGGCTCGATGCCTCGGGCATCAAATGGCAACTTGGCTGCCTTTACACCCAGCGTATCGAGCCATTTTCGCTGGAGCTGTTTTTCCCTGAGCTGGATCTGATCTATTCCTCTATTCACATGTCATTGGGTGTTCACCGTTTCCGTATCGCAGCCGAGCGACAACCACCCATGGATACTGTACTGACGGACAGTGAACAGTCCCAAATGGGCCTTCAAGTGGTGTCTTACTACAACGGGCATCCTGTGCGGGATGTACAGGTCAAGTTCGAGCTGCCCGGACGATCCGATGTGACGGAACCAACTGGTCAGGGAGGATGGGCGATGTGTAGGTACGTTCCACCAACCGCTGATGACTTTGTGGTGAAGGCAAGCCTCCAGAACCGCTATAGCGGAGAAACGTTATCCACAGAGTTTTCTGTTAAGGCGCTGGAGAAACTTCCATGGGACGATCTCAAGTTTCAATTCAATGATGATCCGCAGCCGGATCAGATTGGCCGCAAAACGGCATTTCCACGTCGAGGCGGTAACTACACCATCAAGTTGAAACCGGATAATGCGAGTAACCCCTTGGTAGGTCGAGCTGTTGCACTGGGGGTGGGTGGCATCGAGGCTCGCGATATTGGAGCCATACTGACCCCCGATTGGGGGCAGTCACAGATGATGACTGCCGAGGGTGTGTCATGGAGGTTGCAACTGGGCGATATCCAGGACGCAAGCTTTAACGTGTTTGCCTCCGCATCCCGCCTGGCCAAGCTGTCCCCGGGTAATACGATGTCGTTGGGCAGCATTCCGTTGCCTGCCTCGTACGCTGTTGACGATCAGTTTGATAAGTAGGGTGGGGGCGTCAGAGTGCGCCCACTCGCTTCCATCCCAGATACCGCGTCACCAACGCCGTACCTAACTCCCCAGGCCTTGCATCCAGCACCGAAACCCCATGAGCATTCAACCGCTCATGGAGTTCGGCCCGTGCGTTCAGGTAATCCAGCGTGCCGCAATAGGCCAGCGCTTCCGGCAACGTCTGCACCGGCGCATGTCGCACTCGATCGAGGGCTTCTTCGCGCAAGCTGACCACCAGCACCTGATGTAGCTGACTCAGGTGTTTGACCGCACCAACCAGACCCTCATCATCTTCATCACGCAGATTGGTCACCAGCACCACCAGCGCCCGGCGTTTCTGTCTTGCCAGCAATTGATTAGCCGCTGCCTGATAGTCGGCGGGGCGTTTGCTGCTAGCGAGATCGTAGACGCTATTGAG
Source organism: Pseudomonas sp. PICF141 (assembly GCF_002286815.1). Lineage (GTDB taxonomy): Bacteria > Pseudomonadota > Gammaproteobacteria > Pseudomonadales > Pseudomonadaceae > Aquipseudomonas. The sequence goes on along the minus strand of NZ_MUNM01000040.1, from coordinate 173,211 downwards.
CAACACATTGAGTTGGCTGGCGCCCTTGATCGGTGCGAGGTAGCGTGCCTGATCGCCGGCGAAGGTACACAAACCCACCGCATCACCCTGGCGCAAGGCCACGTAGCTGAGCAACAGGCAGGCGTTGAGCGCATGATCGAAATGTGACAGTTCATCGTCCTGGCTGCGCATGCGCCGGCCGCAATCGAGCAGGAACATGATTTGCTGATCGCGTTCGTCCTCATATTCACGGGCAATTGGTGTGCGTTGGCGGGCGGTGGCTTTCCAGTCGATCTGGCGCAGGCTGTCGCCTTCTCTGAATTCCCGTAACTGGTGAAACTCCATGCCCAGGCCACGACGTGGGCGTTGGCGCACGCCGAGTTGGCTGAGCCAGTTGTCCACCGCCAGCAATTGACCGCCGTAGAGGCGGGCGAAGTCGGGGTAGACGCGGGTGCTGTCGACTACGTTCAATAGACGCTTGCCTGACCACAGGCCCATTGGGCTCGGCAGGCTGATTTCGCAGCGGTCAAAGGTAAAGTGGCCGCGCTTGAGGGGGCGCAGGCGATAGCCGATCTGGCTGTGCTGGCCGGGTTGCAGTTCGACCGACAGGGGCAGGTTTTCGAAACTCAGGCCCTCCGGGGCGTGGTCGAAGATTTGTACATTCAGCGGTTGAGCGAAATCATGCTCGACCTCCAGTCGCACGTCGCCCCATCGACCAAGCGCCAGGCTGCCGGGCATTTGCCGTTGCACGCGAGGCGAGGGCAGTCGTTCGAGGCGGATGGCGTCGAGTATCGCCAAGGCCAGCAGCGCCAGGAGCAATCCCCAGTTGATCGATAACAGGTTCGATGGAACGGCGATGTCCAAGGCTCGCAAGGTGCCCAGCACGATGCCGATGGCCAGCAGGGCCGCGAGCCAGATCAGCAGCAGGCGAGAGGGTTTCATCGTGTCGCGGCTCTCTGGCAGGGATTGCATTCAAGAATCTGGAACAGTACCTCTGTGGCGAGCGGGCTCGCCCGCGTTCGACTGCGAAGCCGTCGTAAAACAGGCAGACGCGTTTTATCTGACATTACGCGTCGATAGGTTGTGGGGCTGCTTCGCGGCCCAACGGGGGCAAGCCCCCTCGCCACGGGAGTGTCGGTCACAGCCGTGGTGCCGGCACTTGGTCGAGCAACTGCCGGAGCACCTGATCGACGTCCAGCCCTTCGATGTCCAGCTCCGGGGCAATCCGTACCCGGTGACGCAACACCGACAGTGCACAGCCCTTGATGTCATCCGGGATCACAAACTCGCCACCGCGCAACAAGGCCCGGGCGCGGGCGCAACGTACCAGCGCGATTGATGCACGAGGCCCGGCGCCGAGGGTCAGCCCCGGCCAGGTTCGGGTGGTGCGGGCCAGGCGCACGGCGTAATCGAGTACCTGATCATCCATGGGCAGCTCACTGGCAATGCGTTGCAAGGCCAGCACATCCTTGGCTTGCAACACGGTGCGCAATGGTTGCACATCCAGCATGTCGGCGCGGGTCGAGCGGCTGACCTGGCGCACCATGTTCAATTCCTGCTCGGCATCGGGGTAGTCCATGCGTACCTTGAGCATGAAGCGGTCGAGTTCGGCTTCCGGCAACGGGTAAGTGCCTTCCTGTTCGATGGGGTTTTGCGTGGCGAGTACCATGAACGGTTGTGCGATCGGCAGGGCGCGGCCTTCGAGGGTAACCTGGCGTTCCTGCATGGCTTCGAGCAGCGCAGCCTGGGTTTTCGCCGGGGCGCGGTTGATCTCGTCGGCCAGCAGCAGGTGGGTAAACAGCGGGCCTTTGCGCAGTTTGAATTGCTCGGTTTGCAAGTCGTACACCGCGTGCCCGGTGACGTCGCTGGGCATCAGGTCCGGGGTGAACTGGATACGTGCGAACTCACCGCCGAAGCAGCGAGCGAGGGCGCGTACCAACAAGGTCTTGCCCAACCCCGGCACGCCTTCGAGCAGTACATGGCCGCCGGCGATCAGGGCGGTGAGCACGTCGTCGATCACGATGTCCTGGCCGATCACGGCTTTTTGCAGTTCTGTTCTTATCGCTTGGGCCAACTGGCTGGCGCGTTGGCGCTGCTGGGCGGCGTGGGTCTGTGTACCGGGCTCGATCTGTTCAGTCATAAGGTGTTCCTCAAATTTTGCAGCTGGGCGACCTGACGGCTGAATTCAGCGTTGGGCAGCCGCTGCTTTGCTCGCGGGCTCATGGCCTGGCTGACGGCGCGTGTGGAGTGGCCAGTCAGGCGTGCGAGCACGAGCCATTGTTCGGCAACGCCGAGTTGTTCAAAACCAGGATGACGGTGACGGACACGACGCAGGATATCTTGCTGCAAGGCTTGCAACAGGCTGTGCTGGCCATTGCGACGCAGCATGAAATCAGCGCTGGCACGCAGGTGTTCCTGAAGTTGACGACGTGCCCTTGGGGCAGGTTCGAGCAATGGGCCATTGCGCACGCCGACGTGCCAGAACCCCAAGGCGATCAAGGCAATCAGGGCCACCAGTGCTTGTGGAAAGTTGCGCCACAGCAAGGTCAGCAGACTGTCGTGATCGGTAGTGAACAGCAGGGTCACGTCTGTGTCGGCCGTCAGGTACCACAGTAACCAGGCGTTGTCGTACTGGTCGATGGTCGGGGTTTTCCAGAGGTCGGCATCGGTGACCACGGTGATCGAGCCCAACCCTTGAGCCACTTGCATCATGTGCGTGGCCTTGCCGCTGTTGGCCCAGGCGTGGGCGAGGTTTTTCGGGTCGTCGAGATGGAACTCGGTATTGAAGCCGACGTAGGCCGGCGCTTCTTCGTTTTCCAGGTATAGCTTGGTCAGTTTCGGGTAGGGATCGTCTTCAGGATCCGGCGGCGGTTCCTTGAGGTCTTTGCTCAGGGACTGGCGCAACTGCACACGATCGAGCAGCAAGTCGTTACTCTGACCGGTCTTCTCATCCCACAGCGCTTCGGCGACGAACAAAAGACGTCCACCGGCCCGGGTCCAGTTCAACACCTGATCCACCTGTCGCGGCGACATGTTCGACCGATCGCCGAGCAACAACAAACTGCGCTGATGAGGCTTGAGCGTAGGCAAGATGTCGAGGCTGTTGGCGTGGCTGACAAGCAGGCCCTGTTTGCGCAGAAAATGCTCGGCCGCCAGATACGGGTTGGCCTGGGCTTCGGGAGACGGGCCGTGATCGATTTCTACCTGATAGGGCGTGGCCTTGACATACAGGTAGATGCTCAACGCGCCCACCAGCAGGGCGATGAACGCACCGACCGAAAGCCACAAACGCCGGTTCAACGGCCCGCTCCCGGGCCGAATAACGCGCGCCAGCCGTCACAGAGTTCCTGCTGCAAATGCGCCGGTGGCAGGCGATGCCCGTAGGCCATGTTCTGCCAGTGCCCGGTGAGGTTTTTACTGAAGGCCAGCAAGGCAGGTTGTTGGAGTTGTTCGACCCGCTGAAGAACTTCACCTTCGGTGTCGGCGGGTTTGAGCGCCATGTTGAAGTCATGCAGCAAATGGCTGAGCAGGGCGCGATAGAGCAACCCAAGGGCTTCTCGGGGCTGGGTCTGCCAGAGGCTTTCGGCGCTGGCCGCGATATCGGCGGGCAGGGTTTCGCGGTTGAGGTCCAGGCCAAACGCCTGCTGCGCGAATGGCCGTGTGATTTTGCGATTCAAGGTAGGTCGACGGCTGCCAAAGGCCTGCAGCCAGTCGCGGTAACGCCAGATCATCAACCCAATGGCGGCGATCACTGTGCCCCACAGCAGCATTTCGATCAGGCTGGCCAATACACCAAAGCGTTGGCTGTCCAGCAAGCTGAACAGCGCCTTCAGCCATGCGGGCGTTTGAGCGTGCGCAGAGTCGGGGGCGGGTTTGTCTTCGCCAAACCGATAACGGGTCACCGTTTCCTTGTTCTTGAACGGCGGCTGCTCGAGGATGGCCTTGATGCTGTCCCGAGATGCCTGGCTGGTCAGTGGTTGCTCCAGCAAACGGGCAGATTCCGGTGAAACATTCGGTTCGGCGGCCCAGCCATTTTGCGCCGTCGGCAGCAGCAGGATCGCAGCCAGCAGCAGCGTGACGACCGCGCTGCTCAAGCGTTGGCGCAATCGGCGAAAGACCAGCTCGATATCCCAGGCTTCCAGCCGCGTGCGCCGGTTCAGATAAAGGCTGAAGCCGCAGGCCACATAGATCGGTTCCCAGACAATCAGCACCAGAGCGTAAAAGGTATTGGTCAGGTGTTCCAGCCACCGCCAGTCTTGGGTGGCAGCGGTGATCAAGGTCTGCCAGCCCCAGTCGAGTTCGACCTGTTGCGGCAAGAACATATAGAACAGCACCATCAAGCCGATCCACAGGGCAGTTTCCAGATGCACGCCGATGATCGTCAGCCATTGGGCGGCGCCCGCGTTACGTTGCAGCAGCACGCGTAAACGTTGTTGGCGTTCTTCCCCCGACAGACCTTCGAGTTGCACCACCGGCATCAGAAAACTGCGGCTCAGGCTCAGGCGGCGCCAGGTCAGGCTGGCCAGTAATTGCGGTTGGAGCAGGCGCGGCCACTGGCGCAGGGCCTGCTTCAGCGTGGGCGTTTCGCCAAACATGGCTTTGGACAGGATGTACAGCGGCAGCCGATCGAACGCCGGTTTGAGCCACCAGAACAGGAACACGGCGAGAGAAGGCGAGTCCCACAACAGCAAGGTGAGCAGGGCGAAGATCGGCAAGGTCACGATGGCCCAACTGGTCATCAACAAACGTCGATGGCGCTGACTCAGCAGCACGCCCAGGTCCATGGCTTCCCAGGTCGTTCGCGGGCGAATCACCACACTGGCATCACTCAGGCGCATGGCGAGTCCGTCCGGCGAACAGTAGATAAATCGCCACCAGGCCCCAGAGCGCCGAGCCGACCAGGTATTTGGTCAGCGGCGTGAGCCCGGTCCGCGACGACCAGTAGGCTTCGATAAACGCCGCAATCAGCAGAAACAACATGACTCCGCAAATCAATAACACGCTCTTGCGCGCCGCCAGCTGCAAGGCTTCGGCACGGGGCAGACGCCCCGGCGCGATCAAGGCCCAACCCAGTTGCAGGCCTGCGGCGCCGGCCAGGGCAATGGCGCTCAATTCGAAGGCTCCATGGCCGATCACGAACGACCAGAAGGTTTCGCCATAGCCGATGTGCGTCAGGTGTCCGGCCACTGCACCGATCATCAACCCGTTGTAGAACAGGAAAAACGCGCTGCCCAGGCCAAACAGCAAACCACTGGCGAAGGTCTGAAAGGCGATGCCGATGTTGTGCATGATGTAATAACCGAACATCAGCCAGTTCTCACTGGCGGCCCGTTCGGCCGAACGTCCCAAATGACCGGCGACAGGGTCGTACATGCTTTGCATCTCGCTGACCTGCTCGGCCGGGATCAGGTTGTAGACCCGTTCCGGGAACAGATACACCAGCAACGCGAAGCCGATCAGGCTGCCAAAGAACATCAGGCTGGCGGCCAGGACGAAGCGCCACTGTTGACGCACCAATCGCGGGAAATCGGCGACGATGAAACTCAACACGTTGGCACCCAGTCGACTGCGATGCCGATAAAGCTGTTGATGCCCGCGCAGGACCTGTTGCTGCAATGAGTCGATCAGGAAACTGCTGTAACCGCGCTCCTGAGCCAGGGCCAGGTGGTGGCAAATCCGTCGATAATCACTGGGGAAACTGTCGACGCCAGAGGCGTCTTCGCCTCGTTCCAGCCGCTCAAGCATGAGTGCAAACTGCTCCCATTCGGCTTGGTGGCGACTTTCGAACAGGCTTTGCTTCATGTGGGGCCTAATAGTGCGCGGGCGATACCGTTGAGTTCGGCTCTCGCTTGTGGCGTCGATACCTGCAATGGTTGCGCGAGTATCGAGGCAAGCTCGTTGGCCCGCGCCTCGGAGAGTTCACCCTGGCGTTCGGCAAATCCGAGTATGGCGCGTTGCTCGCTCAGTGTCAGTGTGAAGGCTGCGCGCCGCGGTGGGACATCAGGCAGCTGTGGGCGGGTGAGCGGTTGTTCGCGGTAGATCACCAGCGTACCGGCGGCCAGGTCGCCGAGGCGTTTGAAGGTGGGATGTTGCAGGCAGCTGATTGCCCCGAGGAAGTAGCCGAATGGCAACATATCGACAAATCGCAGCAGGTTGCGCACCAAGGACGCGGACCAGCCGATCGGCGTGCCATCGTCATGCACCACGCGCAATCCCATCCATTGCTTGCCCGGCGAGCGGCCCTGATTGAGCACCTCGAACAGCACCATGTACCACCAGCTCACCACGAATACTAGAATCGAACCCAGCCCGGCGCCAAGTTTTCCAAGAAACGCCAACACAATGAACAGCAGGCCCAGCATTGCCCCACGCAGAGCCAGGTCGATGGCGAACGCCAGCGCGCGTACCATCAGCCCGGCCGGGCGCAGCGGCAAGTCGATGCCTTCGGGCGTTTCGACGTGATACCGCGTGTCCAGTGGCGGGGCCAGCGTCGCTTTCCCTGGCGGGGCTGTGGTATCGAGCATGGGCAACCTTGATGTGGCCTGGTCCGTCGGATGCTAGCAGCCTCTCGGGGGAAAACGACATAACTATGTATTGCACGGTGCGTGGTTAGAGATGATTGAATGACAAGAACTCTGGTCGGGGCGCCGCGTGTGCGCCTAGACTTCGCCGGTCTTCAGTTCAGGAACAGCCCGTGACCTCGATCTTCTGGTACGACTATGAAACCACGGGTATCAACCCCCGTTGCGACCGTCCGCTGCAAGTGGCGGGGATTCGCACCGACTTCGATCTCAATGAAATAGACGAACCGGTCAACCTTTATTGCCAGCCCAGTGACGACATCCTGCCGCATCCGGCGGCGTGCGCGATCACCGGTATTACGCCTGCGCGTCTGCTCGAGCAGGGTTTGAGCGAAGCCGATTTCATGACACGGGTGCATGCCCAACTCGCGGCGCCCGGCACCTGTGGGGCCGGATACAACACGCTGCGTTTCGATGACGAGATGACCCGTTACAGCCTGTATCGAAACTTTTTCGACCCCTACGCACGGGAATGGCAGGGCGGCAATAGCCGCTGGGACTTGATCGACGTGGTGCGCGCGGCTTATGCCTTGCGCCCCGATGGCCTCGTCTGGCCCAGGGACGACGAGGGGCGAGTCACGCTCAAACTCGAACGTCTGACCGCCGCCAATGGCATCGATCATGGGCATGCGCACGAGGCGTTGTCGGATGTTCGGGCCACGATTGCGTTGGCGCGTCTGATTCGGGAAAAACAGCCAAAGTTATATGACTGGCTGTTTCAACTTCGCAGTAAGCAAAAAGTCATGGATCAAATTCGGCTGTTGCAGCCAATGGTGCATATTTCCGGACGCTTTTCGGCGGCCCGCAACTATGTGGGTGTGGTTCTGCCGTTGGCCTGGCATCCACGTAATCGCAATGCGCTGATTGTCTGTGACTTGCACCTGGACCCTCAGGGATTGCTTGATCTGGATGCCGAAACCTTGCGTCAGCGGCTTTACACCCGCCGCGATGACTTGGCCGAAGGCGAACTGCCGGTGCCGCTCAAGCTCATACACATAAACAAGTGCCCGGTAGTGGCGCCATTATCGGTACTGCGTCCTGCAGATCAGCAACGTCTGGGGCTGGATATGGCGCTTTATCAGCAGCGGGCGCTGCGGCTAAGTGACGCACAACAAGTTTGGCGAGATAAAGTGACAGGTATTTACGCCAGTGACGATTTCGCTCAAAGCCAAGACCCCGAGCAACAGTTATACGACGGTTTTATCGGTGATCGGGACCGGCGTCTATGTGAGCAAGTCAGGGCTGCCGACCCGGCGCAGTTAGCACAAGAACAGTGGCCTTTCGATGATGAACGTTTGCCTGAATTATTGTTTCGTTATCGCGCACGCAACTTTCCCGATACGTTGAGCCTGGAAGAGCAAGAACGCTGGCGAATATTCTGTCAGAAACGTTTGTGTGCACCTGAATGGGGCGCTCCCAATACGTTGAATAGTTTTCTGCAGGCGGCTGCTGAACTGGCGACTAGTGCTACATCGTTTCAGCGAGAGGTTCTGGGTGAATGGCAGAATCATGTCCAGACATTACGAAAACGTTTGAGTCTTTGAAAACGAAAATAATCTGCGCTTGAATTTTCAGGCATAAAAAAACGCCAGCGATTGCTGGCGTTCTTTTGGTCGCGGATCAATCTGCGACTGGCTTGCGGCTTAGCCCAGCAGGGTAGCCCAACCTTCAACCACATCACCGCCCCACTTGGCTTTCCACTCTTTCAGAGTCTTGTGGTTGCCACCTTTGGTTTCGATGACTTCGCCATTGTGCGGGTTTTTGTATTGTTTAACTTTGCGAGCACGCTTGGTGCCAGTAGTTTTTACTGCGCCGCCACGTGGAGCCTTGGTTTTGGACTCTGGATCCAATAGTGCGATGATGTCGCGCAGGGATTTGGAGTATTCGCCCATCAAGGTGCGCAGTTTGCCTTCGAATTCCAGCTCGGTTTGCAGTTTGTCGTCTTGGGACAGATTCTTCAAACGGGCTTGCAGCTCTTTGATAGCTTCTTCGGTGGCGCGATATTCGTTGATCAAGGACATGGGGACTACCTTATGTTTGGCGCTGGATGGCAGGGATACAGTGCGACAATAATAGTCAGGGTGTTTCACCAAGTAAACATTTAACCGGAGTTTTATTTAAATTAGTTGCGGGAATAGGACACACATTGGAGTGATAGTTAAATAGCGTCACAAATATTCTCAGTTGACCTCTTGAAGATTCCCCACAAAAACACCATCACGTGGGGCGGCGTGGTGTTGCAGAACCCGTGCACGGAGCTGCGGGGAGGTCCATGCGTCATCAATACTGCAGTTTTGCCGCGCAATCGCTAGAATGGCGGCCTTTGCGAAGTTCTGGAGTTTCCCCTCATGCGCACTTTTCGGCTGGTGATTGCTTGCCCGGACCGCGTCGGCATCGTTGCTAAAGTCAGTAACTTTCTGGCGTCACATAATGGCTGGATCACTGAAGCGAGCCACCACTCGGATAACCTGAGTGGCTGGTTCTTCATGCGTCACGAAATTCGGGCCGATTCGCTGCCTTTCGGTATCGAAGCCTTTCGCGAAGCGTTTGCACCGATTGCCGAAGAGTTTTCGATGGATTGGCGCATCACGGACACCGAGCAGAAGAAACGCGTGGTGTTGATGGCCAGCCGTGAATCCCACTGTCTGGCCGATTTACTGCACCGCTGGCACAGCGACGAACTGGATTGTGAAATCGCCTGTGTGATTTCCAACCATGATGATTTGCGCAGCATGGTCGAGTGGCACGGTATTCCCTACTACCATGTCCCGGTCAATCCACAGAACAAGGAACCGGCCTTCGCCGAAGTTTCGCGCCTGGTCAAACAGCACGAAGCGGAAGTGGTGGTACTTGCCCGTTACATGCAGATTCTGCCGCCCGAGTTGTGCAGCGAATATGCTCATAAAGTCATCAATATTCACCACAGCTTCTTGCCGTCGTTCGTCGGTGCCAAGCCGTATCACCAGGCTTCGATGCGCGGTGTGAAGTTGATCGGTGCCACTTGCCACTATGTCACCGAAGAGCTGGACGCCGGTCCGATCATCGAGCAAGACGTTGTGCGCGTGAGTCACAGCGACAGTATTGAAGATATGGTTCGCTTCGGTCGTGATGTCGAGAAAATGGTGCTGGCCCGTGGCCTGCGTTATCACCTGGAAGACCGGGTGCTGGTGCATGGCAACAAAACCGTGGTGTTCTGATAGCGGATAGCGATACGGTTGAAATTCGAAGGGCCTGGGCGTTCAATCGCTTCAGGCCCTTCGCCGTTTTTGCACTGAGAACATGACCATGGCCGATCCATTGGACAAAGCCGCTTCCAAAGCACCCGCCACATTGGGCGAGGGTTGTTTGAGTCGCTATGACCCGGATGACCTGAGCCCCGAAGATGGCACGGAGTTTCCCGGTGCCGCCGAGTTGTGGGAGCAGTTGCAGGGCGATTCAGAGGATGAATCCGCAGACTCCTGAAAAAAATCCCCTGTGGCGAGGGGGCTTGCCCCCGTTGGGCAGCGAAGCGGCCCCCGGCATTCTTTCAGGTATCCCTTGGGTGCTAGTCTTGCGACGGCTGCGCCGCCGAACGGGGCGATGCGGCGTTCCGACAAGCCCCCTCGCCACAGGCGATCTTCTAAGCCTGTTTGAGCTTCATCAGCTTCCTGAGCAATGGCCGCCCGAGCATCAGCAAAAACACCGGGCCACCGATCACCAGGTAAAAGTAATAAGTCACTGTACGCCAGATCAGAATGGCCGCCGCCGCGGTGGACTTCCCGACCATGGGCGCCAGTAGCGCCGCCGATGTCAGCTCCGCCGCTCCGGCACCGCCCGGCAACAGGCTAAACTGCCCTGCACTCAGCGACAGCATCTGGATCAGAAAACACCAGGCCCACTGCAAGTCCGTGCCCAGCCCACGCAAGGCCAGATACAACACGCTATAGCGCAAGAGCCAATGCAGGCAGGTCAGTGCAAACACCGTGATCAATGTCTGAAAGGGCAACTTCAGTGTGTCAGTGAATGCCGCCAGAAAGTGCAGGAGTTTTCGCGCCCAGCGCATCCGGGTGGTGCCTTTGACATTGAGACGAGTGAGCAACCGACCACCCAGCCGAATCAGCGAGCGGTGGTAGCGGGCCGCTAATACGCAGCTGAACAGTCCACCGAACATCGAGATGGCGCTGACGGTCAGCAGCCATTCCATGCGCTGACTGAGGTGCTGGAACAGTGCATAAATCAGAATCCCGCTCAGCGCGCAGAGAAAAAACAACAGATCGCTCAATTGGTCCATAGCGAACACGGCGCTGCCCCTGGCCGGTCGTATGCCATGGCGTGCCAGCAGGGCCATGAGGGTCAGTGGTCCGCCACTGCCGCCGGGAGTAGCGCAGTAAGCAAATTCGGCAGACATCACCACCCCAAGGCTTTTTACCGGACTGATCTTGCCGCGCTGGTCTCCCAGCAACAGGCGCAAGCGCAGGGTGTTGAGCATCCAGCACAGCAGAATCATGCCGAACATGACCAGCAACCATTTCAGCGGAAAGCTCTGCAACCGCGACCATGTCTCGCCGCCGCCCAGCAACGACGGAATGAGCACCGCAGCGAGCAGGGCGACGACCAGCACAATCCCGCGGCTCATGCGGCACGACCGACGACGTCGCGTTGCTGTTTTAGCCAGTTGGCCTTGGTCATCGGCACACGTCCCTCGTCGAGCAAGCGCTTGAGGGTGTGCAGCCAGTAATGACGTGAGAACTCATGACGCATGTCCACCGGGTGCAGGCCCAGACGTATTACCGGCGCCTGGCGCCAACGTTGTTGGCGCTGATCGCTGACGATTTTCGACAGGCCGCGACGCCAGGCGCTGCGCGCGCTCCAGACCAGACCGGGGGCATCGATCGCGGTGAAATCCGGCAAACGATACAGATGCTGCGAGTCGCTGGTGTAGCGCAGCGGTAACTGGCGCAAGGCCTGGCGGGTGCCTTCGCTCATCAGCCAGGCCGGGGCGACGAAACCTTCCAGTGGCCAGTCATAACGGTGAAACACCTCGATTCCAGCCCGCAGGCGGGACAGGGCGGCTTCCAGAGACAGGTCGTAGAACTCGCCTTCATGGGTGTAGATTCGGCGCATGAACCAGTCCCGGGGAGTGACGGGGATCGGCCCTTCATCACAATGGAAGTAACCGTGCAGGGCCAGTTCGTCGCCGCGAGCGATGCGCTGGGCCAGCAAACGTCGAAACGCCGGATAGCCAGCCAGGTCGTTATGTTTGTGTAAATCGGGCACCACAAGCCAAGTGATCGGTACCCCGCCCAGTGCGTCGACGGCTTCGACAAAGGCTTGGTAATCGGGCCAGGTTTGCGGCGCAACGTCGTGCAGTACCAATAACAGGCTGGGCGCATTCATGGGCTCAACCATTGGCGATCAGTGGCCATTGAGTGCCGAGTACCGCGTGATAGTGCCCCAGCAGGCTATCGACGACGATGTCCCAGGCGTAATGCTGCTCGACATGGCTACGGGCTTGTTTGCCCAGCGCGGCGCTGCCCTGGCTGAACAGTTCGCGCACCGCGTTGGCCATGGCGGCTGGATTGTTCGGCGCGCAGAGCAGGCCGCACTGCTCGGTGACAATTTCCTGAAAAGCCCCGGCCGCCACGGCCACCACGGGAATGCCGCTGGCCATGGCTTCAAGGACCACCAGGCCAAAGGTTTCCTGATCGCCGGCATGCACCAGCGCATCGGCACTGGCCATCAAGCGCGCGATTTGCGCTGCCGGGTAGAACTCGTTGAGGACGGTGACATTGCGCGGCACCAGGGTCGGCATTGACGAACCCACCAGTAACAGGTGGTAACGACGACCCAGGCGTTTCATGCATTTGAGCAACACCGGCAGGTTTTTTTCCTTGGAGCCACGGCCGGCGAAGATCAGCAGATGGGTATTTTCATCGATGCCCAATTCGGCCCGCAAATCTGGATCCCGTGCATTGGGGTTGAACGTTTGCAGATCGACGCCCAGTGGTTGTACGAAAACGTTCTTCACGCCCAACCCGATCAGTTTATCGGCCATGATTTGACTCGGTGCCAGAACCCGGTCGAAGTTGCCATACAGTTTGCTGACATAAGCTTCGACATTGGGTGTCACCCAATTGCCCATGCGGTTGCTGACCAGCAACGGCAGATCCGAGTGATAAAAACCGATCACCGGGACGTCGAGTTGCCGCTTGGCGTCCAAGGCTGCCCAGGCAGTCAGGTAAGGGTCGCCGGCTTCAATCAAGTCAGGTTGCAAGTCCTGCAAGACATTGCGCCACGGCGCAAGGCGGAGGGGGAAGCGATAACCCTTGCCAAAAGGCAGGGCAGGGGCCGGAACCGTGTAAATGCCATCCTGTTCACTCAAATGAGCCCCAGGAATCAGCAAACTGTGACGAATGCCTGGCTTGCTGCCCAGGCGACGGTGTTTGGCATCCAGATAAGTGCGCACGCCACCGCTGGCAGGGGCGTAGAACATGGTTATGTCAGCGATATGCACGATGAACATTCCTCCGGTCCGTTTGTTCTCCCTTGGGTTGACCTATATGAAGGATAGATGTTCGTTTGGGGTTTTGCGGGTGGGACGCGATAGTGGGATTTGTGGTATCTGGGTGGACCTCATCGCGGGCAAGCCCGCTCCCACAATGATCTTCGGTGGACACATATTGTGTGTACGACAGAGATCCCTGTGGGAGCGGGCTTGCCCGCGAAGGGGCCAGTTCAGGCACTAAATCCGGAAACTGCCCACCAACTGCTTCAATCGCGAAGCTTGCTGTTCAAGGTCCGAGCACGCTCGCAACGTCGATTGCAGGTTTTCCACGCCTTCCTGGTTCAGCGTATTGATTTCGGTGATATCGACGTTGATCGACTCAACCACCGCCGTCTGTTCCTCGGTCGCGGTGGCCACCGACTGGTTCATACCGTCGATTTCGCCGATGCGCACCGTCACACTGTTCAGCCGTTCGCCGGCCAGGTTGGCGATTTCCACGCTGTCCTGGCTGTGGCGCTGGCTGTCGCTCATGGTGCTGACCGATTCCCGGGCGCCCACTTGCAGTTCCTCGATCATGGTTTGCACCTGTTGTGCCGACTCTTGTGTGCGGTGCGCCAGGTTGCGCACTTCGTCGGCCACCACGGCAAAACCGCGCCCGGCTTCACCGGCCCGCGCCGCTTCAATGGCCGCGTTGAGCGCCAGCAGGTTGGTTTGCTGGGAGATGCTGGTAATGACTTCGAGAATTTGCCCGATGTTCACGGTTTTGCTGTTCAGCGATTCAATGTTGGTGCTCGAGGCGCTGAGCATCTTCGACAACTGATTCATCGCGGCAATGCTGCGATCCACCACTTGCTGGCCATCCTCGGCCAAGCTGCGCGCATCGCTGGCCTGACTTGACGCTTGCGCGGCATTGCGGGCGATTTCCTGGGCCGCGGCACCGAGCTGGTTGATGGCCGCGGCAACGCTGCTGGTGCGCGAGGCTTGCTGGTCGGAATTGAACATCGACGAGTTCGAGGCGGCCACCACACGCAACGCCACTTCGTTGACCTGGCCGGTGGCCGAGGATACTTCGCGAATCGAGGCATGAACCCGTTCCACGAAGCGGTTGAACGCCGTGCCGAGGATGCCGAATTCGTCCTGATTCTGGATGCTCAGGCGCTTGGTCAGGTCACCTTCACCGTCGGCGATGTCTTCCATGGCGCGGGTCATGACGTGCAACGGCTGGATCAGGATGCGGATCAGCATGCCGAGCAAGGCGATGATGATCGCCACGGCAATCAGGGTGGCAACGACTGCCGAGGCACGGAATTCGCTGAGCATCGAGAAGGCTTTGTCCTTGTCCACCGACAGCCCGATGTACCAATTGACCGAAGACAGGCCTTTGATCGGGGTGAACGTGACGATGCGAGTCTTGCCGTCGACGTCGATTTCACTGAGTTCGCTGCTGATGCGCGGGGTGTTTTTCGGGTACGCCTCGCTCAGGGTCTTCATCGCCAACGCTTTATCCGGGTGAACCAGGATCTTGCCATCGGCGCTGATCAGAAAGGCGTAACCCATGCCGTCGAAGTCCAGCGCATTGAGGCTGTCGGCGATCACCTGCAAGCTCAAGTCGCCACCGACCACGCCGATGCTTTGACCGTCCTTGAGCACACTGTTGACGATGGAAATGACCAGCTGGCCGGACGCCAGATCGATGTACGGTTCGGTCAGTGCCGAGCCGCCGGTGCTTTGGGCGCTCTTGTACCAGGGCCGGACGCGAGGGTCATAGCCGTCGGGCATCTTGCTGTCAGGGCGGATGATGAAGGTGCCATCCTGGTTGCCCAGATAAGCGCCCATGAAGGTCGAGGTCACGGCCTTCTGCTCAAGTAATCTGGAGACATTGTCGATGTCAGCGTTCAGGGCGACGTTTTGTGACAGGTTTTCGATCAGCAGGCTGCGTCCGGCCAGCCAGGTCTGGATATTGTTGGCCGTAACGCTACCCATCTCTTGCAGATAGTTGTCCAGATCGTCGCGTATCGCATTGCGCTGCAGATAGTCGTTGTACAACGTGAACGAGGCGAAGGCGGCAATAACGATGAGGGCGGCGGCAAGCAGTATTTTATGGCTGAAGCGCAGATTTTTATTCATGGCTTGGGGGTCCGCTAAAGTCTTAATGTCCAGGGCGTGCTTTTATAAGGGCGCGCAAAATGGGCAGTGTTGAAAGTAAGCTGATATTTCCACCTCTCCTTAGGGAATTACCGACGCTATCTTCAGTCTGGTCTCTCGCTTGTTATCGGCCATGAAGGATCAAAGATTAACCATGGGTGACAAAATGCCTGACTCATCGCAACTCATTATCGGCGCCGACCTCGCGGGCCAGTCCATCGCCCAGGCCATGCGCCTGGCCAACCGTCACGGGCTGATAGCGGGCGCTACCGGGACCGGTAAAACCGTCACCTTGCAGCGTCTGGCCGAAGCTTTCAGCGACGCCGGCGTGGCGGTGTTCGCAGCGGACATCAAAGGCGACCTGTGCGGCCTGGGCGCTGCCGGCAACCCTCAAGGCAAAGTCGCCGAGCGGATCACCGGCATGCCTTGGCTGAACCACAAGCCTCAGGCGTATCCAGTGACCCTGTGGGACATTAACGGTCAGTCCGGTCATCCACTGCGCACAACCTTGAGCGAAATGGGCCCGTTGCTGCTCGGCAGCCTGCTGGAATTGACCGACAGTCAGCAGTCGGCACTCTATGCCGCGTTCAAGGTGGCCGACCGCGAAGGGTTGTTGCTTCTGGATTTGAAGGACTTGAAGGCGCTGCTCAATCACTTGCGTGACAGCCCCGAATTGCTGGGAGATGACGCGGCGCTGATGACCACCGGTTCCAGCCAGGCACTGTTGCGCCGTCTGGCAACGCTGGAACAGCAAGGCGCCGAAGCATTGTTCGGCGAACCGGCGCTGCAACTGGAAGACATGTTGCAACCGGCCGTGGATGGTCGCGGGCGCATTCACTTGCTCGATGCCAGCCGTCTGGTGCATGAAGCGCCGAAGGTCTATGCGACGTTCCTGCTTTGGCTGCTGGCCGAACTGTTCGAGCAATTGCCAGAGCGTGGCGATGCCGAGAAACCGCTGCTGGCGCTGTTTTTCGACGAAGCGCACTTGTTGTTCGCCGATACCCCCAAGGCGTTGCAGGAGCGTCTGGAACAAGTGGTGCGACTGATCCGCTCGAAAGGCGTGGGCGTGTATTTCGTCACCCAGTCGCCGGGCGACTTGCCGGATGATGTCCTGGCTCAACTGGGGTTGCGTATTCAGCACGGTTTGCGTGCCTTTACCGCCAAAGAGCAGAAATCCCTGCGCGCAGTGGCCGACGGTTTCCGGCCGAACCCGGCATTTGATGCCTTGTCGGTATTGACTGAATTGGGAATCGGTGAGGCGCTGGTCGGCACCTTGCAGGACAAGGGCACGCCCGGGATGGTCCAGCGCGTGTTGGTTGCACCGCCACAATCGCGGATCGGGCCGCTGACCGAGACAGAGCGCACCGTGCTGATTGCCGGTTCGCCGTTCAAGGGGCGTTACGATAAACCGGTCGATCGCGAATCGGCGTATGAAGTGCTGATGGGGCGCAAAGGCCTGGCGCCGGCTCCTGAAACCGCGCCGGGCAAACCTGTACCTCAAGAGCCGAGTTTCACCGAACAGGCCGGGGAATTCCTTGGCACAGCGGCAGGCCAGGCGTTGAAATCAGCGATGCGACAGGCGGCCAATCAATTGGGCCGACAATTGGTACGCGGGTTGATGGGGTCATTGCTCGGTGGCAGCAAACGCCGCTGAAAGCCTTTGATTGAACACAACCCCCCGTAGGAGCGAGGCTTGCCCGCGAAGAGGTCCTTGAGACCGCCAAAAGCTTCGCCGGCAAGCCTCGCTCCTGCGGGGTATGTGTCAATTTCAGGTTTTGGGTTTGGCGTGCGCCGCTAACCGCTCCAGTGCCGCCCTTAGATTCGGGTCGGTAATCCCGTCAGCCGTCGCCTGAATGGTCGCCGCCGCATCGGTCGACAAATTTATCGTATGCCCCGCAGCCCCCTGCTGAACGGTAGGCGGTTGAACCTTGAACAAAATCCGCGTCAGGCTGGCGAACTCGTCGAACAGCTGTAATTGCCGTTGCAGACGCTTTTGTTGATAGCGCAGGCGGGTGGCCCAGTGGCCGTCGGTGACAATCAGCAATAAACTGCCTTCGCGCCACGATGCCACATGGCAATGCTCGCGGGCTGCTGGCTGCAACTGGCTTTCCACCAGACGTTGTAAATGGCCCAGGCGTTGAGCATGGCCAAAAATGGCTTTCAGCGGTTTGGCTTCGCGAAGCAGAACGGCGGGGGCTCTGGCCGTGAGAGGGCGAAATGCCATGATCAAACACCTGAAGTAACAGAGCGGCCATGTTAACAGAAAGCACCCGCTGCCCCCGCCCCATTGCTTTGCGAGCGCTTTACCCATTAAATCAACAAGTAACTTGTGCCCTTGATGGGTTGAAGTTCAGCAAAATGCCCTTATCTCAAGTGAGCCCCGTCACAGCGCAGTGCATGCATCGTGGAATAACGCCACTTTCCTCACCATCGTTTCCGGGTAGAATACTCGTTCGCATGCGGCCATGAGGGCTGCACGGGCGACTCACGGGGCCGCCCTCCATCCCTTTAGTGTGGAAGATCCTGCCGATATGTTTGCGCCTTTGTTAAAGAAACTTTTTGGAAGCAAGAACGAGCGTGAAGTCAAGCGCATGCTCAAGACGGTGCAGCTCGTCAATGCCTTCGAAGAGCAAATGGTGGCCCTTTCGGACGATCAATTGCGTGCCAAGACAGACGAGTTCAAGGTTCGCCTCGCCAAAGGGGAAACCCTCGACAAGCTGCTGCCAGAAGCCTTTGCGGTCGCCCGCGAAGCCGGTAAGCGCGTCATGGGTATGCGCCACTTCGATGTCCAGCTGATCGGCGGCATGACCTTGCACGAAGGCAAGATCGCGGAAATGCGTACCGGTGAAGGCAAGACTCTGGTGGCAACACTGGGCGTTTACCTCAATGCGCTGTCCGGCAAGGGCGTGCATGTTGTGACGGTGAACGACTACCTGGCCCGCCGCGACGCCAACTGGATGCGTCCGCTCTACGAATTCCTTGGCATGACGGTCGGCGTGGTCACGCCCTTCCAGCCGCCGGAAGAGAAGCGTGCCGCCTACGCCGCCGACATCACCTACGGCACCAACAACGAATTCGGTTTCGATTACCTGCGCGACAACATGGCGTTCAGCATGGAAGAAAAATTCCAGCGCGAACTCAATTTTGCCGTGATCGACGAAGTCGACTCCATCCTCATCGACGAAGCCCGTACCCCGCTGATCATCTCCGGTCAGGCCGAGGACAGCTCCAAGCTGTACATCGAGATCAACAAACTGATCCCGCAGCTGGAATTGCACGTCGAAGAAGTCGAAGGCGAAGTCACCAAGGCTGGCCACTACACCGTGGACGAGAAGTCCCGCCAGGTCGAACTCAACGAAGCCGGTCACCAGTTCATCGAAGACATGCTCACCCGCGTCGGCCTGCTGGCTGAAGGCGAGAGCCTGTATTCGGCGCATAACCTGGGTCTGCTGACCCACGTTTACGCCGGTCTGCGTGCGCACAAACTGTTCAATCGCAACGTCGAATACATCGTGCAGGACGGTCAGGTCGTACTGGTCGACGAACACACCGGCCGTACCATGCCCGGTCGCCGTTTGTCCGAAGGCCTGCACCAGGCCATCGAAGCGAAAGAAGGGCTGAACATCCAGGCCGAAAGCCAGACCCTGGCATCGACCACGTTCCAGAACTACTTCCGTCTGTACAACAAGCTGTCCGGCATGACCGGTACCGCGGACACCGAAGCGTTCGAATTCCACCAGATCTATGGCCTGCAGGTCATGGTCATCCCGCCAAACAAACCGTTGGCGCGTAAAGACTACAACGACCTGGTGTTCCTGACCGCCGAGGAGAAATACGCGGCGATCATCAATGACATCAAGGAATGCATGGCTCAGGGCCGTCCGGTGCTGGTGGGTACCGCCACCATCGAAACGTCCGAGCACATGTCCAGCCTGCTCGTGAAGGAAGGCATCGAACACAAGGTTCTGAACGCCAAGTTCCACGAAAAAGAAGCCGAAATCATTGCTCAGGCCGGTCGCCCGGGCGCGCTGACTATCGCCACCAACATGGCCGGTCGTGGTACCGACATCCTGTTGGGCGGTAACTGGGAAGTGGAAGTCGCTTCGCTTGAAAACCCGACCCCTGAGCAGATTGCCCAGATCAAGGCCGACTGGCAGAAGCGTCACCAGCAAGTGCTGGAGTCGGGCGGTTTGCAGGTGATCGCTTCCGAACGTCACGAATCGCGCCGTATCGACAACCAGTTGCGTGGTCGTGCCGGTCGTCAGGGCGACGCCGGTTCCAGCCGTTTCTACCTGTCGCTGGAAGACAGCCTGATGCGCATCTTCGCCTCTGACCGGGTGAAGAACTTCATGAAGGCGCTGGGCATGCAGTCCGGTGAGGCGATCGAGCACCGCATGGTGACCAACGCCATCGAGAAGGCTCAGCGCAAGGTTGAAGGCCGCAACTTCGACATCCGTAAACAACTGCTCGAGTTCGACGACGTCAACAACGAACAACGTAAAGTGATCTATCACATGCGTAACAGTTTGTTGGCTGCCGACAACATCGGCGAAACCATCGCCGATTTCCGTCAGGACGTGCTCAACGCAACCGTCAGCGCACACATTCCACCGCAATCGCTGCCTGAGCAGTGGG
This sequence comes from Pseudomonas sp. PICF141, assembly GCF_002286815.1. Lineage (GTDB taxonomy): Bacteria > Pseudomonadota > Gammaproteobacteria > Pseudomonadales > Pseudomonadaceae > Aquipseudomonas. The sequence continues at coordinate 153,387 of NZ_MUNM01000040.1, read as the reverse complement.
ACGTGGCCGGTCTGGAAGCAGCGTTGCAGAGCGACTTCGGTGTGGCATTGCCAATCCAGCAATGGCTGGACGAAGACGATCACCTCTACGAAGAGACCCTGCGCGAAAAGCTGATGAACGAGCTGATCGCCGCGTACAACGAGAAAGAAGACCAGGCCGGTGCCGAAGCACTGCGCACCTTCGAGAAGCAAATCGTTCTGCGCGTACTGGACGACCTGTGGAAAGACCACCTGTCGACCATGGATCACCTGCGTCACGGCATCCACTTGCGTGGTTATGCGCAGAAGAACCCGAAGCAGGAATACAAGCGCGAGTCGTTCACCTTGTTCTCCGAACTGCTGGATTCCATCAAGCGCGACTCGATCCGTGTGCTGTCGCACGTTCAGGTCCGCCGCGAAGATCCGATCGAAGAAGAAGCTCGTCTGCGTCAGGAAGCCGAGGCACTGGCTGCGCGCATGCAGTTCCAGCACGACGAAGCCCCTGGCCTGGAGCAACCGGAAGTGTTGGGTGAAGAGGTCGATGTAGCCCTCGCCACCGCCACCGCACCGGTGCGCAACGAGCAGAAGCTGGGCCGCAATGAGCTGTGCTACTGCGGTTCGGGCAAGAAGTTCAAGCATTGCCACGGGCAGATCCAGTAAACCCGTTTCATACGCTGAAATACCCGCGCCGCGACCGGCTTATGCCGTCGCGGCGTTTTGCCATTTAAACCACCGCACCACGTTAAGAGAACGGGGTAATGGCGGTGCAGACACTACTTTAAGGAGCGCATTCATGGCTGTTGGTCTTGGTCCTTTGCCAACGTTGCACCCGGTTGCCGGTTTTGAACTCGGTATCGCCTCGGCCGGCATCAAACGCCCTGGGCGCAAGGATGTCGTGGTCATGCGCTGCGCCGAAGGTTCCACAGTGGCGGGCGTGTTTACCCTGAACGCTTTTTGCGCCGCTCCCGTGATCCTGGCCAAACAACGTGTGCAAGGCCCGGTACGTTACTTGCTGACCAACACCGGCAATGCCAACGCCGGCACCGGCGAACCAGGCCTGGCAGCCGCCGAGCGCACCTGCGCCAAGCTGGCTGAGCTGACCGGCGTCGATGCAAATCTCGTGCTGCCGTACTCCACCGGTGTGATCGGCGAGCCGCTGCCGGTCGAAAAGATCGAAGGCGCGCTGCAAGCCGCTCTCGACGACCTGTCGGTGAATAACTGGGAAGCCGCCGCTACCGGCATCATGACCACCGACACCCTGCCCAAGGGTGCCAGCCGCCAGTTTCAGCACGACGGCGTGACCATCACCGTCACCGGCATTAGCAAAGGTGCGGGCATGATTCGTCCGAACATGGCGACCATGCTCGGCTACATCGCCACCGACGCTAAAGTCTCCCGCGATGTGCTGCAAAACCTGCTGCTCGACGGCGCCAACAAGTCGTTCAATCGCATCACCATCGACGGCGATACTTCGACCAATGACTGCTGCATGCTGATCGCCACCGGTCAGGCTGCTCTGCCGGAAATCACCCGCGCCGAAGGTGAATTGTTCGCCAAGTTGAAGCAAGCGGTGTTCGAGGTGTGCATGGACGTGGCCCAGGCCATTGTGCGCGACGGTGAAGGCGCTACCAAGTTCGTTACCGTGGAAGTCAACGGCGGCGGCAATCATCAGGAGTGCCTGGACGTCGGTTACACCGTGGCTCACTCGCCGCTGATCAAAACCGCGCTGTTCGCCTCCGACCCGAACTGGGGCCGCATTCTGGCCGCCGTGGGCCGTGCCGGCGTACCGAACCTGGACGTGAGCAAGATCGACGTATTCCTCGGTGACGTGTGCATCGCCAGCCGTGGCGCTCGCGCCGCCACCTACACCGAAGCCCAGGGCGCTGCGGTAATGCAGCAGGAAGAAATAACCATCCGCATCGAACTGGGGCGTGGCGATTGCAGCGAAACCATCTGGACCACTGATCTGTCCCACGAATACGTGAAGATCAACGCCGAGTACCGTACTTAAGACCGCGTCGACCCTATCGGGGGCAAGCCCGCCCCACAGGGTCGTGCGGTTGACTCGGTCTTTGTGGAAGCGGGCTTGCCCGCGATGACGGACGGCCAGACATTAAAAATTCTGGCCTGTTCCACTTACCAAAAAGGCGCCCGAACATGAGTCTTCACTTGATCATCGGCGATAAACTGCATACGTGCTGGTCCCTGCGCGACCTTGAAACCCTCTACCAATGGCCGGCCTTCAAGGCTCGGCGCTACGCTGATCTGGAGGCAATAAAGCAGTGAAACGAGTTCACGTAGCCGCTGCGGTTATCCGCGATAGCAACGGCAAAATCCTCATTGCCCGCCGTGCCGACACCCAGCATCAGGGCGGTCTGTGGGAGTTCCCTGGTGGCAAGGTCGAGGATGACGAGTCCGTCGAAACGGCCCTGGCTCGCGAGCTTCACGAAGAGTTGGGCATTGTGGTCAATGCTGCGCGGCCGATGATCAAGGTCCGCCACGATTACCCGGATAAGCAAGTGCTGCTGGATGTCTGGGAAGTCTCGGCATTTGCCGGCGAACCCCACGGTGCCGAAGGTCAGCCTTTGGCGTGGGTGACCGCGCGGGAACTGGTGGATTACGAATTTCCGGCCGCCAACCAGCCGATCGTCGCCGCTGCTCGCTTGCCCGGCGACTACCTGATCACTCCGGAGGGCCTGGAAACCCCGGCCTTGCTGCGCGGTATTCAGAAAGCCATCGCTGGCGGCATCAAGCTGATTCAATTGCGCGCCCCCAACGGCTACGACCCGCAATACCGCGATCTGGCGGTGGATGCGGCGGGGTTATGTGCCGGCAAGGCGCAGTTGATGATCAAGGGGCCGTTTGAATGGCTGGGGGACTTCCCGTCCGCCGGTTGGCACATCACCTCGGCACAGTTGCGCAAGTACGCGGCGGCCGGGCGTCCGCTACCGGCGTCACGCTGGCTGGCCGCGTCTTGCCACAACGCTGAAGAACTGGCGCTGGCCGAGCAAATGGGCGTGGACTTCGTGACCCTGTCGCCGGTGCAGCCGACGCAGACTCATCCGGATGCTCTGCCACTGGGGTGGGAACAGGCCTCAACCCTGATCGAGGGCTTCAGTAAGCCGGTGTTTTTGCTGGGAGGGGTTGGCCCGGCAGAGCGGCAGAAAGCCTGGGAGGCGGGCGCGCAGGGTGTGGCGGGGATTCGGGCGTTTTGGCCTGAGGCATAGCACCCGATCATTCCCACGCTCTGCGTGGGAATGCCTCAACGGACGCTCCGCGTTCGGCTCTTGATTGGGACGCAGAGCATCCCGGGCTGCATTCCCACGCAGAGCTGGGGATCAGTTACTACACCCCGGGTTTCGCCGCAGGCTGCCACAAAATCTCGGCAACCCCCTGACGCTTGGCAATCAACCGTCCCGCCACAAACAACAAATCCGATAACCGATTGATATACGCCAGTCCAACTCCGGCCAATGGTTCGATCGCATTCAACTGCTGACAGCGCCGCTCGGCACTGCGCGCCAGGCAGCGGCAAACGTGAGCCTGGGCAATCAACGCCGAACCGCCGGGCAGAATGAAATTCTCCAGCGGCCCCAACTCTTCATTCCAGACATCGATCGCCGCTTCCAGCCGCTCGATTTCCGCCGTGTTCAGTGCCTGATACACCGGCATCGCCAGCTCACCACCCAAGTCGAACAACCGATGCTGGCAGGGCGCCAACACCTCGATGATTTCGTTCAACCCCGGATACGTTTCACTTTGCGCTGCCAGCCCGGCCAACAACACGCCCACCTGGCTGTTCAGCGTATCGACTTCGCCAATGGCTTCGATGCGCGGATGGTCTTTGGGCACCCGGCGGCCATCGCCGAGCCCGGTTTCGCCTTTGTCGCCAGTGCGGGTGTAAATCTTCGACAAGCGAAAGCCCATGGTTACCTCGACAGCTGATTGAGTTCTTGGGAAACCACCGGAGCGCCTGACAACGGCAGGCGCAAGGTGAAACAGGTGCCTTGGCCCGGCGTCGATTGCACTTCCATCTGGCCCTTGTGGTTGTTGGTGATGATGAAGTACGAAACCGAGAGCCCCAGACCGGTGCCCTGACCGATTTCCTTGGTGGTGAAGAACGGCTCGAACGTACGTTTGCGCACGCTCTCGCTCATGCCGATGCCGTTGTCCTCGACCTGAATCTCTGCCCACGGCGGGTTCAGTTTTGTCCGCAGAATGATCCGCCCCGGCTCGCGGTCGTCGGTACGTTGATGAATGGCTTGCGCGGCATTTTTCAGCAGGTTGAGCAGCACCTGTTCCAGTTCGTTGGCAGTGCCGGGCACCGGGCCCAACGCCGGATCGAACTGACGAATGATCGCCTGCCCCTTGAAGTCGAAACCGATCGCCAGGTCGAAGTCGTTGCCGGCGATTTCCACCGCTTGATCGATCAACGCCGGCAAATCGCAGGGCGCCATCTGCCGGGTACTGCGTCGGCTGAAGCTGAGCATGTGCGTCACGATTTTTGCCGCCCGTGCGCCAGCCTGTTGAATGCCATCGAGCAACTGCGGCACTTCGCGAGCTATCAGGTACTGGTTGACCGTTTCCAGCTCGATGCCGAGTTGCTCGGCCTGTTCGAGGTTTTTCGGCAGATCGGGCGACAGGCGCCGACGAATGTTCTGCACGTTGTGCAGGATCGCGCCCAGCGGATTATTGATCTCGTGGGCCATGCCGGCGGCGAGACCACCAACCGAGAGCATTTTTTCCGACTGCACCATCATTTCTTCCAGGGACAGCCGCTGAGTGATGTCGTCGATCCGGATGACCACACCGCGCCCGGCACCGCCCATCAACGGGTAGAACGTCAGGGCGTAATGCCGGGGCTCTTCGTCCTTGAGCCAGGTCACGCGTTCGATCTTCGCCACTGTGTGCTGCTCGACGGTTTGCCTGAGCTGCGGCAGGAACGGCTTGAGCGGTTCGAAGGCGAGGAAGATCGGCTGGTTCAAGGCTTCGGCGAGGCGCGTGCCGGACAGGGCGCTGGCTTCCTGATTCCACTGGGTCACGTAGAGCTGCTCGTCGAGGGCGATCAGGGCCGACGGCATGGAGTCGATGATGCTGTTGAGGTAGTTCTGGAAGCCGGTGAGTTTCTTTTCGATCTTGCTGCGCACCTGAACTTCCAGTTCCAGCTTGCGGTTGGTGTGACGGGTTTCTTCCGCCAGCCCCTGAGCCTGGTCATAAGCGGCCTGAGAATCGTCGCGGGCACGCTTGAGCTGCTGCTCCCGGGCCTCGATGCGCGAGAGCATGGTGTTGAAGGCTTCGGCGAGGCTGCCGATTTCGTCGTGGTTGCCACGGGAGGCGCGCAGGGCGTAGTTCTCTTCCCGGGTCACTTGCCGGGACAATTCTTCGAGCTGATGGATCGGTCGGGTGATCAGGCGTTTGATCTGCCGGGCGATCACCAGCCATAACAGCACGCTGAAAATCAGAATCCCCAGGCTGGCGGTCAGGGTCCCGGTATAGAACGCCATCGGCAATTCGCTGCTGGCCACCAGCAGCAAATGCCCTGGCGCAGTACCGGGGCGGGGCAGGGTGATGACTTGATTGTTACGGAACTCGGTGGCTTGCCAGGCTTCCAGGTGCCGGAAATGCGCTGGCAGGCTCAATTCGTCGCCGTGTTGCAGTTGCGCCAGACGCACGCCCTTGCCGTCATAGATGGCCGCCGCGCGCAGCGGTGTATAACTATTGAGTTCGTTGAGCAAGCGCTCGGCGTTTTGCGGCGATTTCAGCGCATCGGACACCAGGCTCGGGTTGGACACCAGTCGGCCGATGGTCTGCAAGGCCTGGGGAGCCATGCTTTCCTGGGAGATGTAATAGGCGGCGCTGATAAAGGTCAGGTTGGCGACCAACAAAACAGTGGTCAACAGCACCAGCAGGGCGGCCAGCAATTTCTGGCCGACTGGAAGGTTTTCAAGGCGCTGGCGCAATGGCATCAGGTTCATCGCTAAAAAGGAACAAGTGGCCAGCGTAGCCGCTGCTCAGTCGCTGGGCAATCCAAGGCTGCGCAGATGAACAGTCAGGCGCTCCTGCAATTGACTGAGGTGGGGCAGGTCCAACTGATGCTGGGACGCGACTTTGCAGGCATGACCCAATAGATAGCTGATTTCGGTGCGGCGCTGATTTGCGACGTCCTGATACATCGAGGAGAAATTGGCCGCCGTGGCCTGGATCACTCGTTCGACTTCTTCCCGCAGATTTTGCGCCGCTGCTGGCTGGCCGCAGCGCTTTAGCAGCTCGGTGAGCTCGACGCACAGGGCGGCGACTTCGCCATGATGCTGCTGCAAACCGCCGTTGCGACATTCGTGCAGCACGGACAGCGGGTTGATCGCACAATTGAGCGCCAGTTTTCGCCACAGCCTTGTGAGGATATCGGTGCTCCACTCATGGGGAATACCGGCGGCGCTCAACTCCTCCAGCCAGATCGGCGCCACTGGATGGCTCGCATCGCCCAGCCAGGTGTAGCCGTGGCCGGCGAATACCACACGCCAGTCACCCTCGCGAAATGCGCCTTCGGTGCTGGAGGCGAAAATGCAGCGCGCCTGAGGCACCTGCGCGGCAACCGCGTCCTGGCTGCCGAGGCCGTTCTGCAGCAGGATCAGTTCGGCGTTCGGTGTCAGGCGGTGGGCGAGGCGGGCCACGGCTGTTACGGCGTCGTAGGCTTTACAGGCCACCAGCAGGCGGCTGATGGGCTCGTCGCTGTCAGGTGTTTCGCCGGGCACCGGATACAGCTGCGCTTCGCCGTGTTCGACCAGCGTCAAACCGCCCGCCGTCCGATAGGCCTGCAAGCGTGTCGAGTCCCGCACGATCAGCCTGACCGGCACACCTGCCCGCGCCAGACGTGTGGCCCAAAGGGTGCCGAGGCTGCCGGCACCCAGAATATGCCAAGGAGTGGACATCAGCTTTTTGCTCGGTTTGACGCTGGCATGTGAGGCTCGCAGTATCGGTTGGAAAAGACCCGTTATAATGAGCCCGATTTTAACCGCAAGCCAAGCGCGCTCCATCGTTATCGAGCGTGCCTTTTTATTGGAGAGATTACATGCCGTCGTTCGACGTGGTATCCGAACTGGACAAACACGAAGTCACCAACGCGGTCGAGAACGCCGTCAAGGAACTCGATCGTCGCTATGACCTGAAAGGCAAAGGCACCTTCGAGTTCAAGGAAAAGGACCTGACCGTCAACCTGACCGCGGAAGCCGATTTCCAGCTCGAAGCGATGATCGAGATCCTCAAGCTGGCCCTGGTCAAGCGCAAAATCGACGTGCAGTGCCTTGAAGTCAAGGATGCCTACGCGTCGGGCAAGTTGATGAAGCAGGAAGCGGTCCTCAAGGAAGGCATCGACAAAGAGCTGGCGAAGAAAATCGTCGCTCACGTCAAAGACGCCAAGCTCAAGGTTCAGGCCGCCATCCAGGGCGAGCAAGTGCGCATCACCGGCAAGAAGCGTGATGACCTGCAAGAAGCGATTGCGGCCCTGCGCGCCAAATCCTTCGATATGCCGCTACAGTTCAATAACTTCCGCGACTGACTTTTCAAGCGGGAACCTCTCGGCGTTTTCGACGTCCGAGGCCCAAGCAACGGCAGAAACGATTGAATTCTTCATGGGTTCGGTCTTTCTGCCGCTCATTTTTTGCGTGCCGGGTAGCCGGAAATCAGGAGAAAAAAGATGGATTTGAATGCTGAAGTGGACAACCTGGTCAAGGCATCCCAAGCCTGGATTCCAATGATCATGGAATACGGCAGCCGCGTGCTGTTGGCGGTGATTACCCTGGCTGTCGGCTGGTGGCTGATCAACAAGGTGACGCAAAAACTCGGCGGCCTGCTGGCGTTGCGCAATGCCGACCTGGCGCTGCAAGGTTTCATCAGCAGCCTGGCGAACATCATCCTCAAGGTTTTGCTGATCGTGAGTGTGGCGTCGATGATCGGCGTGGAAACCACCTCGTTCGTCGCGGCGATCGGTGCTGCTGGCCTGGCGATCGGTCTGGCGTTGCAGGGCAGCCTGGCGAACTTCGCTGGCGGCGTGCTGATTCTGTTGTTCCGCCCGTTCCGCATCGGTGACTGGATCGAAGCCCAAGGTGTTGCCGGTACCGTCGACAGCATCCAGATCTTCCACACTGTACTGCGCACCGGCGATAACAAAACCATCATTTTGCCTAACGGCAATCTGTCGAACGGCATCATCACCAATACCAACCGTCAGCCGACCCGCAAGGTGATATTCGATGTAGGTGTGGCTTACGAAGCGGACTTGCAAAAGGCCCGTGAAGTATTGCTGGAACTGGCCAAAGACCCGCGCGTACTGGCTGATCCGGCACCGGAAGCGGTGATTTCGACACTGGGCGACAGTTCGATCACTGTTTCCCTGCGGGTGTGGGTGAAGACCGCTGACTACTGGAATGTGATGTTCATGTTTAACGAACAATCCCGTGATCGTTTGAAGACTGCCGGTATCGATATTCCATTTCCGCAGCGGGTTATTCGAATGGTTCAGGAGTCGGCAACGGCGTAATAATGGGTCTCATGTTTGACCTCTCGGTCAGACTTGTTCTGCAAGAGCTGAACCCTTAAACACAATGCTGTAGCCAATAAAAAAGGCCCATCCGAAGATGGGCCTTTTTTGATTACCGCGAAGTAGCTAACGGCAATTACAAAATCGACAGCGGGTAGTCGACGATCAGACGGAACTCTTTGATATCGCCTTCGCCCTGGTCGCCATTAGCGAAGTGCCATGCTTGACGAACGCGGAAGGAAAGATCTTTTGCCGGGCCAGTCTGAACAACGTACTTGGCTTCCAGGTTGGTTTCGTTGTGCTTGCCATCTTCACCGTACAGGCCGGCGTAAGCACTGCCTGTTGGAGTGTTGGTGCCGTCGATGTCCCAACCTTTTACGTAACGGGTCATGAAGCTCAGACCTGGAACGCCGTACTCAGCCATTTTCAGGTCATAACGGACCTGAGCAGACTTCTCGTTAGGACCGTTGAAGTCAGAGTACTGGATGGAGTTGGCGAGGAAGATCGAGTCGCCGCCGCGGTTGTTGTCACCCACGCCGATGTAGTCGAACGGGACGTCGCCGTTAACTTTCTGGAAGGCCACGGTAACGGTGTGTGCTTTCAGGAACGAGTAAGCAGCAGCCAGCGAGAACGTGGTGTTGCTGATCTCGCCTGCTTTGGCGGAACCGGTATCTTGGGTGTTGTAGATGTTACCGTCCAGGTTAATCGACTGATCGCTACCCATTGGGATGGTGTAGTTCAGGTTGGCGTAGTACTGGTTCCAGATGTCTTCCAGCTGGGCGCCGTAAAACGATGCGCTGAGGTTCTCGGTGAACCCGTACTTGCCGCCAGCATAGTCTGCGGTTTTAGCGGTAACGCCGGCGTAGTTCGCCCACAGTTCGCCATCGCTGTTCATCTCATCCTGGCTGGAGGCCGAGTAGAAGTGACCGCCTTCCAGGTCCAGGTTCTTGATTTCGCTGCTCTGCAGTTGGAAACCGGTAGCGGTTTGAGGCAGCAGACGAGAACCGCCGATAGCGAATACTGGAGAGGTGCTTGGCTGCATCTCACCGAACTTCAGTTCAGTTTTGGAGATGCGAACTTTAACGGCGGCACCGGCTTTGCCGAAGTCGTCGTGGTTGCGGCCTTGGGAGTCGCGGCTCAGGTTACCCGAGCCAGTTGTGCCGTCGCCACCGTCCAGTTTGATACCCAGATAACCGAATGCATCAACGCCGACACCTACGGTACCTTGAGTATAACCGGAGCTGAAATTGCCCCAGATGCCCTGTGTCCAGTCTTTCTGGTCGTTTGCGCCGTCTCTGCGGTCACGGTTGAAGTAATAGTTGCGAAGCAGCAAGTCGAACTTGGCGTCTTCAACAAAACCTTTGGCTTCAGCCTGGTCACTTACAAACGGTGCGGCCGTAGCCATTTGAGTACTGGCTGCTGCTGCAACTGCCAGTGCGATCATGCTCCACTTCATCACGCGCATCGTGATTTGCTCCTTTGGTTTTAGAAGAGTACTGCCGTCCCGCCTGTTTTATTATCCGGGCGGCTCTTTCTTTTTGTGTCGGCGCAAACTTATATCACGCCGACCATGTTGGCGATACTTGCGTATCTAACCTTTCAGCTTCTTTACGAGTGTGTCGCAAATGACTGGGTAGATGTCGCAAATTCACAATTCCGACGCAATCGGACTGACAACTTCATCGTTGTTTTCCATGGCTTGAGCGTCGGTAAAAAAGAGTCCCTTGTCCTGCACCTGAATCTCCATCGGGCAATCCTGCCACTGTTTTATTGGCCTTAAGGCTTCCACTTCCAGCGGAGCGCTTATAGACGATACGGGGGTGAATGCAACAAGCGTGCACAAATCGGAATTCTGTCGCTGTTTTTTCCCCAAAGCCTGCCTGCTGCTATAAAAACCTCATGAAACCGGGGGCGTCGAGCTCTATTTACTTGAGCTTGACGCCATGCTTCGCATCGTGGTTACCACCTCGAATTGATGGGGGTGACAATCAAAAACGTTACCGGTTCACCCCGACAGTGAGTAGTTAGCGGATGCTGACGCACTGAGCGTAGACGCGTTGTGCGGTTTTGGTGCAAAAAATTTCAATTGCTGTACCGATTTCACCCAGTGTCTCTTTGTCGTGGATTCGAACGGCTCGTTGTTTATCGGTCATTTCGGCATTTTTTGTTCGGTGGCTGGTTCTGTCATGGTGCGTACTGGATCAAAATGGCTCATATCGGGGCGCCCGCAGGGCACAGCAGGTGGCAGTTCGTCGTGAAGCGCGTGGCGTTCGCAGGTATGCTGCCGTCCTGTCGCTTGGTGCGCCGTCTCTGCCAATGGGGCGCTAAGCTGAAAAAAGATCACCAGAGGGGAGTGTGCGCTGTGTTCGCTTTAGATCCACGACTTAAACAAGACACGTTGCCTATTGGCGATTTCCCGCTCTGTCGGTTGCTTCTGTCCAATGATTCGAACTACCCGTGGTTCATCCTCGTGCCCCGCCGCGAGGATATCAGCGAGATATTTCAATTAGATGTCGCAGATCAACACCAGCTGTGGCAGGAAACCACCGCACTGGCGGAAACGCTCAAGGACTCGTTCGACGCGGATAAATTGAACGTCGCGGCCTTGGGTAATGTCGTCAGTCAGTTGCACATGCATGTGATTGTGCGCAAGCGTGAGGACGCCGCCTGGCCAGCCCCGGTCTGGGGCAATCAGCCGGCCAAACCCTACAGTCCAGAGCAGATCGCGACGATTCGTGAGCGTCTGCGTCTGGTGTTGACCGATGACTTCACGTTTCTGGAGGGCTGAACATGAGCCTGGAAGAGCGCGTTAACGATCTGGAAAGCCAGTTGGCGTTTCAGGATGACACTATCCAGACCTTGAATGATGTGCTGGCGGCACAGCAGCATGCGGTTGAGCGCCTGCAACTGCAAATGGCAGCGCTGCTCAAGCGGCAGGAGGAAATGGTCGGTCAGTTCGAGTCCTTCGAAGAAGAGGCTCCGCCACCGCATTACTGAGCGGCATGAGTGGAAAGCAGGGCATAAAAAAACCGCGAACAGCCTGGGCTGTTCGCGGTTTTTTTTTTAGCTTTGGAGTCAGCGACGCGGCAGAGCGGCAATCACATCTTCAGCTTGCAGGCCTTTGTCACGGTTCATCACGGAGAACTCCACACGCTGGCCTTCGACCAGAACACGGTGGCCTTCGCCGCGAATTGCCCGGAAATGCACGAAAATATCATCGCCGGAATCACGGGAAATAAAGCCGAAGCCTTTGGAGGTATTGAACCACTTGACGGTGCCGGTATCGCGGTTGCTCATGTCATAGCTTGGCGAGGCGGCGGCCGGTGAGGATTTGTAGAAGCTGACAGCCAGGTGCAAAAGAACGGCGATCAGGGCAACGACCAGACTGAACAGAACGGCAGGTTGACCGGCGATGACAGGCATCGGGGCGAACAAGGTCAGTGTTTGCAATACCACAGCCAGAACCAGCAAGGCGCTGACCAGGTTTTGCAACTGATGACGCGGGCCTTTGTTCCAGTAAGGGATGACAGGTGCAAGGGTGAGGTTGAGCAGGCCGAAAAAGGCCAGGTACAGCGCATCGGGTTGTTGCAGGTAAGGTAGCGCTTCGGATCGCAGGCTAGGGATGAAGGACAGCAGCAAGGCTGCTGCGCCCATTAGCAGGTGGACGATTTTCAACATTTTGATTAACTCACGTTAAGACGGATCACAAGGAAGAGCTGATGGAGCACGGTTCGCTTCAGAACAATAAGAGGCGTTGGACACGTACCCGGTATCAGCCTATGCGCAACCCCCGGAAAATAGGCGGTAGCGACACACTGCCTATTTAACAGCAAAGCCCGCAGCTACTCAAATCAGGCAGTCCAGCGGTACTCCCGGTGGCCACCGTGTGGATGACCCATGCTGAGTCATATTTGTCTGCTGTGTTTCTGGCGTCTTTTTGCCTTTTCGCCGAAAGAGATTGCGTCGGTTTTCGTAGGAAATCGTCCGGCCTAGGACGAGCTCCATCATCTGCCCTCCGTTGTTGGCTTATCCTACGGCGATGGTCAAAAAGTCATCTGGATTATCCCTGTGCGCCTGCGCTTTTATAAGAAAACGGAATATGACTCTTATAAGCAGCAAGGATGGCAAAGGAGTGTCAAGTTATGGTTGATCAAGACAGGCGATGCGAAGGGAGGGGCGGTCCGCTCAAGGAGGGAAAGATTGATTCATTGGTCAATGAATTCAATATGGGCCTGGCCCAGCCATTATCCCGGTCCGTGCGCTTGAATGGCTTTGCGACCTGTTTGCGGCTGGAGCAGGTTTATTGGGATATTTTGGGTGATATGGCCAAGGTCAATTGCTGCTCGGTCAGTGCGCTGTTGTCCCACGTGGATCGCGAAGTGCATCTGCGTCACGGCGGGGTGAAGAATTTCACCGGGCTGGTGCGGGTTGTCTGCGTCGTGCACAGCCTGAAGGAAGGAAGTTGCCTGGTCATGGCTTAACGGTGGTGGTTGATCAGGTCGAGTGTCGGTCTGTGCAGTCTTACGGCTGCACAGGCTGCATTTAATGGATATAATCCCGCCCTTTGCCGCAAAGCCCAGCATGCGCGGTAGCAATCTGATCGCCGAGACAACCCCCATGCCGATGTACGACTATCAATGTGCTTCCTGTGGTCATCAGTTGGAAGCCATTCAAAAGATCAGCGCGGCACCGCTGGTCGACTGCCCTGCCTGCCAGGCGCCAGAGCTTAAAAAGATGCTGTCCATGCCGGGCTTCCGCCTCAGCGGTACCGGCTGGTACGAAACCGACTTCAAGACCGGTTCCAAGAAAAACCTGGCCGGTGGCGACAAAGCTGACTAGGGTCTAGCGCCCCGGCTGAACGACACGCGCGAGCTCTTGCATCATCTGGCACCTTATTCAGGTGTAGGGCGGCAAGACCTCCAACCGAATTTCGAATTACGAGAAGCGAAACCACTACCATGATGCGCAGCCATTATTGCGGCCAACTGAACGAAAGCCTGGAAGGCCAGGAAATTACCCTTTGCGGATGGGTCCACCGTCGTCGTGACCACGGTGGGGTGATTTTCCTCGATATCCGTGATCGTGACGGTCTGGCCCAGGTGGTGTTCGACCCGGACCGCGCTGAATCCTTCGCCGCCGCCGATCGCGTGCGCAGCGAGTTCGTCGTGAAGATCACCGGCAAAGTCCGCCTGCGTCCGGCCGGTGCCACCAACGCCAACATGGCGTCGGGCATGATCGAGGTTCTCGGCTACGAACTGGAAGTGCTGAACGAATCGGAAACCCCGCCGTTCCCGCTCAACGAGTTCTCCGATGTTGGTGAAGAAACTCGCCTGCGCTATCGCTTCCTTGACCTGCGTCGCCCGGAAATGCTCGAGAAGCTGCGTCTACGCTCGCGCATGACCACCAGCATCCGTCGCTACCTGGACGAGAACGGCTTCCTCGACGTCGAGACACCGATCCTGACCCGCGCCACGCCAGAAGGCGCTCGCGACTACCTGGTGCCGAGCCGTACGCACGCAGGTAGCTTCTTCGCCTTGCCGCAATCGCCACAGCTGTTCAAGCAGCTGCTGATGGTCGCCGGCTTCGACCGTTACTACCAGATCGCCAAGTGCTTCCGCGACGAAGACCTGCGTGCCGACCGCCAGCCTGAATTTACCCAGATCGACATCGAAACCAGCTTCCTCGATGAAAAAGACATCATGGGCATCACCGAAGGCATGGTCCGCACCCTGTTCAAGGAAGTGCTGGGTCTGGAGTTCGGCGATTTCCCGCACATGACCTTCGAAGAGGCCATGCGTCGTTATGGTTCCGACAAGCCGGACCTGCGTAACCCGCTGGAACTGGTGGACGTTGCCGACCAGCTGAAAGAAGTCGACTTCAAGGTGTTCAGCGGCCCGGCCAATGACCCGAAATGCCGCGTTGCCGCTCTGCGCGTTCCAGGCGCGGCAAGCATGCCGCGCAGCAAGATCGACGATTACACCAAGTTCGTCGGCATCTACGGTGCCAAGGGCCTGGCGTACATTAAGGTCAACGAGCGCGCCAAAGGCGTTGAAGGTCTGCAATCGCCAATCGTCAAGAACATCCCTGAGGCCAACCTGAACGTGATCCTCGATCGCGTCGGTGCGGTCGATGGCGATATCGTGTTCTTCGGCGCTGATAAATCGAAGATTGTCAGCGAAGCCCTGGGGGCTCTGCGGATCAAGCTCGGCCACGACCTGGAGCTGCTGACCTGCAAGTGGGCGCCAATGTGGGTCGTTGACTTCCCGATGTTCGAAGAGAACGACGACGGCAGCTTCAGCGCGTTGCACCACCCGTTCACCGCACCGAAGTGCACCCCGCAAGAACTCGAAGCCAATCCTGCCAAGGCTCTGTCCCGTGCCTACGACATGGTGCTCAACGGCACCGAGCTGGGTGGCGGTTCGATCCGTATCCACCGCAAGGAAATGCAGCAGTCGGTATTCCGTCTGCTGGGTATCGACGAAGCGGAACAGGAAGAGAAATTCGGCTTCCTGCTCGATGCGCTGAAGTACGGTGCACCGCCGCACGGTGGCCTGGCCTTCGGTCTGGACCGTCTGGTGATGCTGATGACCGGCGCCCAGTCGATCCGTGAAGTGATCGCCTTCCCGAAAACCCAGAGTGCGGCGGATGTCATGACTCAGGCACCGGGTCAGGTGGATGCCAAGGCACTGCGCGAACTGCACATTCGTCTGCGCGAAACGCCTAAAGCTGAGTAAGGCTGACCAGAAGGGCGCATTTTCGGATGCGCCCTTTCTATATAGGAAGGTCGAGATTTTTTTTTGCTGGCTGGCGCATTATGGCGTGGCGGGCAATGTTTCAAAGATAATTCGGAGCGAGTTATGGCAGGTCATTCCAAGTGGGCGAACATCAAGCACCGCAAAGAACGTCAGGATGCCAAGAAGGGCAAGATTTTCACCAAGTGGATTCGTGAACTGACGGTTGCTGCTCGTCAGGGCGGCGGTGATCCGGGCTCCAACCCGCGTTTGCGCCTGGCGCTGGATAAAGCGCTGGGTGCGAACATGAGTCGCGACATCATCGACCGCGCAGTGGCTCGCGGCGCTGGCGCCGCCGATACCGACGACATGGTCGAGCTGACCTACGAAGGTTACGGCCCGGGCGGTGTGGCGGTGATGGTCGAATGCATGACCGATAACCGTAACCGTACAGCCGCCGCCGTTCGCCATGCGTTCAGCAAGTGCGGCGGCAACCTTGGCACTGACGGTTCGGTGGCCTATCTGTTCGAACGCAAGGGGCAGATTTCCTTCGCGCCGGGCGTGGACGAAGATGCGCTGATGGAAGCGGCCATGGAGGCTGACGCCGATGATGTGGTGACTCACGAAGACGGTTCAATCGACGTGTTCACTTCGTTCGCCGGCTTTTATTCCGTGCGCAACGCTTTGGAGGCTGCCGGCTTCAAGGGTGATGACGCGGAAATCGTCATGCTGCCGACCACCAGTGCCGAACTGGACCTGGAAGGCGCGGAGAAGATTCTGAAGCTGATCGACATGCTCGAAGACCTGGATGACGTGCAAAACGTGTATTCCAACGCGGACATTCCAGAGTCGGTCGCCGCACAGCTCGGTTAAGGGCGACTAAGATCCAGTGTGGGAGCTGGCTTGCCTGCGATGGCGGCGTGTCAGGCTACATCATTGTCTGATGTGCCTACGCCATCGCAGGCAAGCCAGCTCCCACATTTGTTATTCGCTGTATTGAATATCGTGCTTTTACTAAGCCTGCAGGCGTTATGACTTTAATTCTTGGTATCGACCCCGGTTCGCGTATCACCGGTTATGGCGTGGTACGTGACACCGGGCGTGGCTGCGTGTACGTGGCGTCGGGGTGCATTCGAACGGGCTCCGGCGAGCTGCATGAACGCCTGCAAATCGTCTATCGGAGCGTGCGTGAAGTGATCCAGGCCTACGGCCCGGTGACCATGGGCATCGAAAAAGTCTTCATGGCCCGCAATGCCGACTCCGCCCTCAAGCTCGGTCAGGCCCGCGGTGCTGCCATCGTGGCCGGTGCCGAGGAAAGCCTGGAAATCGCCGAATACACTGCGACCCAAGTCAAACAGGCGGTGACCGGCACCGGCGCGGCGAATAAAGAGCAGGTGCAGATGATGGTCATGCACATGCTCAAATTGACCAGCAAGCCGCAAATCGATGCCTCGGATGCCCTGGCCATCGCAATTTGCCATGCTCATACACGGTCCAGCCTGTTGCCTCATGGTCTGGGCACAGCACGCAGTCGTGGCGGGCGCCTGCGTCTCTGATAGCATCAGCAATCATTTTTTATGGAATGAGGGTTTGCGCCTGTGTTGTCGGCGTAAAGCCTTTGTTCTGTCAGTCGCCAGCACTGATCTGGCCAAGGCTCAAGGATCTGAAACGTGATTGGACGCTTGCGCGGCACTTTGGCTGAGAAACAGCCGCCGCACCTGATTCTGGATGTAAACGGTCTGGGCTATGAGCTGGAAGTGCCCATGACCACGCTTTATCGCTTGCCGTCGGTCGGTGAACCGCTGACCTTGCATACCCATTTGGTCGTACGCGAAGACGCGCAGTTACTCTATGGCTTCTTTGGCAAGCGCGAGCGAGACTTTTTTCGCGAGCTGATCCGTCTCAATGGTGTGGGGCCCAAACTGGCGCTGGCCTTGATGTCGAGCCTTGAGGTCGATGAACTGGTTCGCTGCGTGCAGTCCCAGGACACTTCGGCGCTGACCAAGGTGCCAGGCGTGGGCAAGAAGACGGCCGAGCGTTTGTTGGTGGAACTCAAGGATCGCTTCAAGGCGTGGGAAACCGTGCCGGCGATGTTCGCGTTGGTGCCAAACCAGCCGGGCGGGCCAGATGCGCCTCCAGTTGCCAGCGCTGAAAATGACGCGGTCAGCGCGCTGATTTCCCTGGGCTACAAGCCGCAGGAAGCCAGCAAGGCGATTTCTGCGATCAAGGAGAAGGGTTTGAGCAGTGAAGACATGATTCGTCGTGCCCTTAAGGGAATGATCTAAGTGATTGAAGCTGATCGTCTGATCGCCGCCACGGGTGGCCCTCGTGAGCGTGAGGAAGTCCAGGACCGGGCAATTCGTCCCGTCAGCCTGGCCGAGTACATTGGCCAGCCGACCGTTCGCGAGCAAATGGAGTTGTTCATCCAGGCCGCGCGTGGGCGCAACGAATCCCTGGATCACACACTCATTTTCGGCCCGCCGGGGCTGGGTAAAACCACCCTGGCCAACATCATTGCCCAGGAAATGGGTGTGTCGATCAAAAGCACCTCGGGGCCGGTCCTTGAGCGTCCGGGTGATTTGGCGGCGTTGCTGACCAACCTTGAACCCCATGACGTGCTGTTCATTGACGAGATCCACCGGTTGTCGCCGATCGTCGAAGAGGTGCTGTACCCGGCGATGGAAGATTTCCAGCTCGACATCATGATCGGCGAAGGGCCGGCCGCGCGCTCGATCAAACTCGATCTGCCGCCGTTCACCCTGGTCGGCGCAACCACCCGGGCCGGCATGCTGACCAACCCGTTGCGCGACCGCTTCGGGATCGTCCAGCGTCTGGAGTTCTACAGCACCGCCGACCTGGCAACGATTGTCGGCCGTTCGGCGAACATTCTCGGGTTGCCGCTGGACCCGGAGGGCGCCTTCGAAATCGCCCGCCGCGCCCGTGGCACGCCGCGGATCGCCAACCGCTTGCTGCGCCGAGTGAGGGATTTCGCCGAGGTTCGCGCCAAAGGCCACATCACCAAGCCGATCGCCGACCTGGCGCTGAATCTGCTGGATGTCGACGAGCGTGGCTTCGACCATCAGGATCGACGCCTGCTGTTGACCATGATCGAGAAGTTCGACGGTGGACCGGTGGGGGTCGACAGTCTGGCGGCGGCGATCAGCGAAGAGCGACACACTATTGAAGATGTGCTGGAGCCATATTTGATCCAGCAGGGCTACATCATGCGCACTCCGCGGGGGCGAGTGGTCACTCGACATGCATACCTGCATTTCGGCTTAAACATCCCGTCACGATTAGGCGAGATGCCTGTGGTAGACGAGTTCCTCGATGCCGTGGACGATTAGTAACCTTTGCGTGCTGATTTATTCGGGGTTTGTGCTGTCCCAGGACCGTACTTTCGCCGCAAAGCCGCGAATCAATGAAAAACAGTTGCCTGGCCGGATTGGCAACCTGAGGAGTAAGCACTAGAGTATGCGCGCGCAAAACGGGCTTGAGCCGTTCGCACATCGTTGTCGCGTTTATTACGAGGACACCGATGCGGGCGGCATCGTGTATTACGTCAATTACCTCAAGTTTATGGAACGGGCTCGAACCGAGCGGCTCCGGGAGCTGGGCTTTGCCCAGTCGGCGCTGGCAGGGGAGGACCTGTTGTTCGTCGTGCATTCCAGCGAAGCGCGTTACCACGCGCCGGCGCGACTGGACGACGAACTGCTGGTAAGCGCTGAAGTAATTGAATTGAACCGGGTCAGCCTGCGCTTCAAACAGCAGGTCAGGCGAGCTACGGATAATGTGCTGCTCTGCGAAGGGCAGTTTCTGGTGGCCTGTGTGCGCACCAACAGTTTAAAACCCCGGGCCATTCCCGAAGCTCTACGTGCGGCCTTTGCCGACGTGAGCGGCGCGGGTACACACTCAAAGCAGGAGATAAAGCGTGGAAGCTAACGTCGTCGACCATTCCTCCATGTGGAGCCTGGTCAGCAATGCCAGTATCGTGGTGCAACTGGTAATGCTGACCCTGGTAGCCGCATCGGTGACCTCATGGATCATGATCTTTCAGCGCAGCAACTTGCTGCGCGCCGGTCGACGCGCCCTGGAGAGCTTTGAAGAGCGCTTCTGGTCCGGTATCGACCTGTCCAAACTCTACCGTCAGGCCGGCAGTAACCCTGATCCGGATTCGGGCGTGGAGCAAATCTTCCGCGCCGGTTTCAAGGAATTCTCCCGTCTGCGTCAGCAGTCAGGCGTTGATCCGGAAGCGGTCATGGAAGGCGTAGCCCGTGCCATGCGCGTGGCCATCTCCCGCGAGGAAGAAAAACTCGAGCAGAGCCTGCCGTTTCTCGCCACCGTCGGTTCCGTCAGCCCGTACATCGGTCTGTTCGGTACGGTCTGGGGCATCATGAACTCCTTCCGTGGCCTGGCCACCGCCCAGCAAGCGACCCTGGCCACTGTGGCCCCGGGTATCGCCGAAGCACTGATCGCTACCGCGATCGGTCTGTTCGCCGCCATCCCGGCTGTAATTGCCTACAACCGTTTTGCTGCTCGCAGCGAAACCCTGCTGGGCCGTTACTACACCTTCGCCGATGAATTCCAGGCGATCCTGCACCGCAAAGTGCACACCAGCGAAGAATAAGCAGGTAATTCCCAATGGCTTTAATCGCTCGAGCTCGCAAAAAGCGCAAGTCGGTTGCCGAGATGAACGTGGTGCCTTACATCGACGTGATGCTGGTACTGCTGGTCATCTTCATGGTGACCGCGCCGATGCTCAATCAGGGCGTGAAAGTTGATCTGCCCAAGGTTTCCAGTGAAGCCTTGCCGCAGGACAACAACACTCAGGTCCTGACCATTTCGATCAAGGCTGACAAGACCTATTACTGGAACCTTGGCAGCGAAGTCGACACCGATAAGCAGCAGGACAAGGCCATGACCTTGCCGCAAATGACCGACGCGGTGACCAAGATCGTTCGCGCCGGCACTGAAGGTGGCAAGCGTACCCAGGTATTCATCCGTGGCGACAAGACCGTCGATTACGGCGCCGTCATGGGCGCCATGGGCGGGTTGCAGAAAGCCGGGGTCGGTAATGTTGGCTTGATTACCGAGGCACCCTGATGCAGCAAATGCGAGAGCCGTCCGCCTCGGAAAGCTATTTCTGGCCTAGTGTCTGGGCGATTGTCTTGCACGTGCTGGTTTTCGGCATGCTGTTCGTCAGTTTTGCCTTCACACCGGAACTGCCGCCGGCCAAGCCGATTGTCCAGGCGACCTTGTACCAGCTGAAATCGAAAAGTCAGGCGACCACCCAGACCAATCAGAAGATTGCGGGTGAAGCGAAGAAATCCGCCGCGCGCCAGACCGAAGTCGAACAGATGGAACAGAAAAAGATCGAGCAGGAAGCGATCAAGGCCGCGGAACAAAAGAAGGAAGATGCGGCTCAAAAAGCCGAAGAATCCAAGAAGGCCGACGAGACGAAGAAAGCGGAAGAGGCAAAAAAGGCGGATGAAGCCAAGAAAGCCGATGAAGCCAAGAAGACCGCCGAAGCCAAAAAGGCCGAAGAGAAACAATTGGCTGATATAGCCAAGAAGAAATCTGAAGAAGAAGCCAAGAAAGCTGCGGAAGAAGAGGCCAAGAAAGCGGCCGCCGAAGAAGCGAAGAAAAAGATCGTCGAAGACGCGAAGAAGAAAGCCGCCGAAGACGCCAAGAAAAAATCCGAAGCTGAAGAAGCGAAGAAGAAAGTCGCCGAAGACGCGAAGAAGAAAGCTGCTGCCGATGCTGCGAAGAAAAAATCGCAGGAAGCGGCACGTAAATCCGCCGAAGAAAAAAAGGCTCAGGCCCTGGCAGATTTGCTTTCCGACACGCCGGAGCGTCAGCAGGCCTTGGCCGATGAGCAGGGTGACGAAGTCGCCGGCAGTTTCGATGATCTGATTCGTGCTCGTGCAGCGGAAGGTTGGGCTCGTCCACCTTCGGCACGCAAAGGCATGACGGTGGTATTGCAAATCGGCATGTTGCCCGATGGTACGGTGACTTCGGTCGGCGTAGCCAAGTCCAGCGGCGATAGTCCGTTTGACGCTTCCGCTGTAGCGGCGGTCAAGAACATTGGACGTTTGACAGAAATGCAGGGAATGAAACCGAGCGATTTCGCTCCCTATCGTTCATTCAAGATGACATTCACACCTGAGGATCTAGCCTTGTGAGAAACCTTCTTCGAGGAATGCTTGTCGTTATTTGCTGCCTGGCAGGGATAGCGGCAGCTGATGAGAAAAACATTCTGGTTACCAGCGGCAGTGATCGGGCCACCCCGATCGCGGTAGTGCCGTTTGGCTTCCAGGGCGGTAGCGTGCTGCCGGACGACATGGCTGAAATTATCGGTAACGACCTGCGCAACTCGGGTTACTACTCGCCGATTCCAAAACAGAACATGATCAGCCAGCCAAGCCAGGCCAGCGAAATCATCTTCCGTGACTTCAAGGCGCTGGGTGCCCAGTACGTCATGGTCGGCAGCATTGTTCCAGCGGGCGGTCGCCTGCAGGTTCAATACGCACTGTTCAACGTCGCCACCGAGCAGCAAGTGCTGACCGGCAGCGTGTCGGGCGGCGTCGATCAACTGCGCGACATGGCGCATTACATCTCCGACCAGTCGTTCGAGAAACTCACCGGTATCAAAGGTGCGTTCTCGACTCGTCTGCTGTACGTGACGGCCGAGCGGTTCTCCGAGAAGAACACTCGCTACACGCTGCAACGTTCGGACTATGACGGTGCCCGTGCGGTGACCCTGCTGCAATCGCGCGAGCCGATCCTGTCGCCGCGTTTTGCACCGGATGGCAAACGCATTGTTTATGTGTCGTTCGAGCAGAAGCGTCCGCGCATTTTCATGCAGAACATCGATACCGGTCGCCGTGAGCAGATCACCAATTTCGAAGGCCTGAATGGTGCGCCAGCCTGGTCGCCGGATGGTCAGCGTCTGGCATTCGTATTGTCCAAAGACGGTAACCCGGACATCTATGTGATGAACCTGGGTTCGCGTCAGATCAGTCGCGTCACCAATGGTCAGGGCATCAACACCGAACCGTTCTGGGGTAAAGATGGTTCGACCATCTACTTCACCTCCGACCGTGGCGGCAAGCCACAGATCTACAAAACCAGCGCAAGCGGTGGTGGTGCGGAGCGTGTGACCTTCATCGGTAACTACAACGCCAACCCTAAACTGTCGGCCGATGAAAAGACCCTGGTAATGATCCATCGTCAGGAAGGCTTCACCAATTTCAAGGTGGCGGCGCAGGATTTGCAGCGCGGTAGTGTAAAGATCCTCACTGATAGCACTCTGGACGAGTCGCCTACTGTTGCGCCCAACGGCACCATGGTAATCTACGCCACCCGCCAGCAGGGCCGGGGAGTCTTGATGCTCGTGTCCATTAATGGGCGCGTGAGGCTCCCGCTTCCTACCGCACAAGGCGAAGTCAGAGAACCGTCCTGGTCCCCTTACCTGAACTGACGCGGCGCTACATGTTGTACTTAACACACTGGGGTTCATTAGGAGTTTCACGATGGAAATGCTGAAGTTTGGTAAATTTGCTGCGCTGGCTCTGGCCATGGCTGTAGCTGTAGGTTGCTCGTCCAAAGGCGGCGACAACGCCGGTGAAGGCGCTGTTGATCCAAACGCTGGTTACGGCGCTAACACTGGTGCTGTTGACGGTTCCCTGAGCGAAGAAGCTGCTCTGCGCGCAATCACCACCTTCTACTTCGAATACGACAGCTCGGACCTGAAGCCAGAAGCCATGCGCGCTCTGGACGTTCACGCCAAAGACCTGAAAGCAAACGGCGCTCGCGTTGTTCTGGAAGGCAACACCGACGAACGTGGTACTCGTGAGTACAACATGGCACTGGGCGAGCGTCGTGCGAAAGCCGTTCAGCGTTACCTGGTACTGCAAGGTGTTTCCCCAGCTCAGGCGGAACTGGTTTCCTACGGCGAAGAGCGTCCAGTTGCTACCGGCAACGACGAGCAGTCCTGGGCTCAAAACCGTCGCGTCGAACTGCGTAAGTAATTCGTCATGCGAACGTGCCGTCGTGCTGTAACTGTTTTGGCTCTCAGCCTCGCACCGCTTGCGGTGTGGGCTGCGGTTCCTGTGGTCGAGGACAACTCCGGCTATAACAATAGCGGGAGCAGTTATCCGCCTGCGGGTTACGGTACGAACGGCGCCTATGCCGGGGGAGGGGTTTCAGCCCCTGTCTCGGCGCAGGGCCAGCTGTTCAACCAACTGCAACAAATGCAGGATCAGATCTCGCGCCAACAGGGTGTGATCGAAGAACTGCAAAATGATGTAGCGCGCATGAAGCAAGAAAGCCTGGAGCGATATCAGGATCTTGATCGGCGCATAGGAACCGGTGTTGCACCCGCCGCGACTCCTGATAATTCTTCCACCGGTGGCAATTTGAATGCCCCCGGTGCAGCAGCCGGCGCAGGAGCGGCAGCCGTTGCCACTTCCACACAAGCGCCTGCCGCAGGTAGCGAACCGGCTGATCCGGCGAAGGAAAAACTGTACTACGATGCAGCCTTCGACCTGATCAAAGCCAAGGATTTCGACAAGGCCAGTCAGGCTTTCGCCGCATTCCTGCGCAAGTACCCGAACAGCCAGTACGCGGGCAATGCCCAGTACTGGTTGGGTGAAGTGAACCTGGCCAAGGGCGATCTGCAAGGTGCAGGTCAGGCATTTGCCAAAGTTTCGCAGCTGTACCCCAAGCACCCCAAAGTGCCTGATTCGCTGTACAAGCTCGCTGATGTAGAGCGCCGCCTCGGTCATACCGACCGGGTCAAAGGCATTCTGCAGCAGGTCGTGTCCCAATATCCGGGCACTTCCGCCGCTCAGCTGGCTCAACGCGATTTGCAGCGTATGTAAGCCTGTAAGCTTGTCGAAATAGTTATGTTTAGAAGAAACCCGCGCCTATCGCGGGTTTTTTCGTTAGAATTCATGCCCTTTTTATGAAACACGCTTTTTGGGATCTGCGCGTTGGCGAGGTCCCTTGAAGTGCCTGACGGAGGCGGACAGCCTGTTTAGCTGTTACGCCCGTGGCGACTATGCAAGACACATTGAGAATCACCGAAGTTTTCTACTCGTTGCAGGGTGAAACGCGGACTGCCGGGCTGCCCACTGTCTTTGTGCGCCTGACCGGTTGCCCATTGCGTTGCCAATACTGTGACAGCGCCTACGCGTTCACTGGCGGCACCCTTCGCACGCTCGATGACATCCTCGAGCAAGTGGCCGGTTTTCGCCCGCGTTACGTCTGTGTCACGGGTGGCGAGCCCTTGGCGCAACCGAATGCCATCCCTTTGCTCAAGCAGTTGTGTGATGCCGGCTACGAAGTGTCACTGGAAACCAGTGGCGCGCTGGACATCTCGGCGGTCGATCCACGGGTCAGTCGCGTCGTCGACCTGAAAACCCCGGGTTCGAAAGAAGCACACCGCAACCGCTACGAAAACATCGAGCTGCTCACGCCTAACGATCAGGTAAAGTTTGTCATCTGCTCGCGGGAAGACTACGACTGGGCTGTGTCCAAGCTGATTCAATATGGCCTGGACCAGCGTGCCGGCGAAGTCTTGTTCTCGCCCAGTCACCATGACCTGAATGCGCGTGATCTGGCGGACTGGGTGGTAGCGGACAATCTGCCTGTGCGTCTGCAATTGCAGCTGCATAAATATCTTTGGAATGATGAGCCGGGGCGTTGAAATGACTGAACAAACGAACACTGCTGAAAAACGCGCGGTCATCTTGCTGTCCGGTGGCCTCGATTCCGCAACAGTCGTGGCCATGGCCCGTGCCGAAGGTTACCGCTGCTACACCATGAGCTTCGATTACGGTCAGCGGTCTCATGCCGAATTGCACGCCGCCGCACGTGTCGCCCAAGACTTGGGTGTGGTCGAGCACAAAGTGATCGGCTTGAACCTGAACGGTATCGGCGGGTCGGCATTGACCGACACCCGTATCGATGTGCCGGAAACACCGGGTGAAGGTATCCCGGTGACTTACGTGCCAGCGCGCAACACCGTGTTTCTGTCCTTGGCACTGGGCTGGGCCGAAGTGCTGGGGGCGCGTGACATCTTTATCGGCGTCAACGCGGTGGATTATTCCGGTTACCCGGATTGCCGTCCCGAGTTCATCGAGGCCTTCGAGCGCATGGCCAATCTGGCGACCAAGGCCGGGGTAGAAGGGCAGGGTTTCCGTATCCAGGCGCCACTGCAGAACCTGAGCAAAGCGCAGATCGTCCAGGCCGGCGTGAAGCTGGGCGTCGATTACGGGCTGACCGTTTCCTGCTATCAGGCGGACGATAACGGCCGCGCCTGCGGCAAATGCGACAGCTGCCGCCTGCGTGCAGAAGGCTTCGCGGCGGCCGGTGTGAAGGACCCAACACCTTATTTTTGATTTATTTCAAATTAGGTGTTGAATAGTCCTTAAAAATCAGTATTATACGCGCCACCACACAGCGGGTCGTTAGCTCAGTTGGTAGAGCAGTTGGCTTTTAACCAATTGGTCGTAGGTTCGAATCCCACACGACCCACCATTTTAAAAAATCTGGAAGGCCCACGTAAGTGAGGATTTCCGGGTTTTTTTTTGCCCGCAATTTGAGCACCGCTCAATCCGGGTGACGCAGGTCAGAATCATCTTTTGCATCTTCGGGATATTCTGTAGCCTTGCGCAACTTCAATGCTGTCCATGCCTGATGAATACTCACTATCCCGGCGGTGCCCATAAGGGTCCGGAGCCGGGTGTATACTCGACTTTCGCGCGAAAGCGCCTGCAGGTCTTGCGAACATGACGCAGATTTCCGAACGCCTTCTGGTTCAAGCCCACCTCGACGCCAAGCAGCCCAAGCCGCTGACAGCCGAGGAAGAGGCTTATTACCGTGCTGCCATCGCTGCCGAGCTCAAGGCTCAGGACGCGGTGCTGGTTGCCCACTTCTATTGCGATCCGGTCATTCAGGCCCTGGCCGAAGAAACCGGTGGCTGCGTCTCCGACTCTCTGGAGATGGCCCGCTTTGGCAATGCCCACCCTGCCAAGACTGTGGTGGTCGCCGGCGTGAAATTCATGGGCGAAACCGCGAAAATCCTCAACCCTGAAAAACGCGTGCTGATGCCGACCCTGGAAGCGACTTGCTCGCTGGACCTGGGTTGCCCGGTGGACGAGTTCTCGGCGTTCTGCGATCAGCATCCGGAGCGTACGGTGGTGGTGTATGCCAACACCTCGGCGGCAGTCAAAGCCAGGGCGGATTGGGTGGTGACGTCCAGCTGTGCGCTGGAAATCGTCGAAAGCCTGATGGATAACGGCGAAACCATCATCTGGGCGCCAGACAAGCACCTGGGCACTTATATACAGCGCAAGACCGGTGCTGACATGCTGCTGTGGGACGGCGCCTGCATCGTCCATGAAGAGTTCAAGGCCAAACAGCTCGAAGACATGAAAGCGCTGTACCCGGATGCGGCCATTCTGGTGCACCCGGAATCTCCGACCGCCGTAATCGACTTGGCCGACTCAGTGGGTTCCACCAGTCAGTTGATCGCTGCGGCGCAAAGTCTGCCGAACAAGACCCTGATCGTCGCCACCGACCGTGGCATCTTCTACAAGATGCAGCAGCTGTGTCCGGACAAGGTCTTCATCGAAGCGCCAACGGCCGGTAACGGCGCCGCCTGCCGCAGTTGCGCACATTGCCCCTGGATGGCGATGAACACGCTTGAGCGCACGCTGAAGAGCTTGAAGGAAGGGACGAATGAAATTTTTGTCGATCCAGCGTTGATTCCGCAGGCGGTCCGGCCGTTGAAGCGGATGCTTGATTTCACGCAGGCTGCAAGGATGAAATTAGCCGGCAACGCCTGAGATCTTTCAGGTAAGCCACAAAACCTGTGGGAGCGAGCCTGCTCGCGATAGCAATCTGTCAGTCATATCAATGTTGACTGATACACCGCTATCGCGAGCAGACTCGCTCCCACAATGATTTGTGCTCTGCGCAACTTACTTTGCCTTCTTTGGAATACGCACAAGCTGGGTATTGGAGTAAATGTCATGCCAGCTGCGCTTCTGCTTGTCGAACAGCGACCAGAAGAATCCCAGCCCCAGGCATAGCCAGGAGGCGATCGACACCACAAAGCGCAACAGAGCCTGCCACAGACTGATGGATGAGCCATCGGCGTTCTGCACGCGAATGCCCCACACCTGCATCCCCAGAGTCTGCCCCGACCAGGTCCAGAACTTGGCAAAGAAGCCGAACAGCACGAACAGCAGCACCGTCGATAGCAGCGGGTCACCGTCCAGCGCGCCGGTGTCGGTCAAGGCGCGCATTTGGTCTTCGCCGATGATCGCCATCTGGATCATCTTGTAAATGCCGCTGGTAACGATCAGCAGGGCGGTGCACAGCAAAAAGTCGTAGAACATCGCTGCCAGGCGACGCCCCAGGCCGACGGCGGGAAAATCGCCCTGTGGGGAGAGCAGGTGTTTCGACATGGCAGCCTCTGAACGGAAAAAGAAGCCATTTTACGGATTTACACGCACAAAAAAGCCCCTGATGTCAGCATCAGGGGCTTTTTTGTGAAAGACGGAATTACGCTTCGGCGATAACTTCGTCAGCTTGCATGCCTTTCTGGCCTTGCACAGCAACGAAAGTCACTTTCTGGCCTTCTTTCAGGCTCTTGAAGCCGTTGCCCTGAATAGCGCGGAAATGTACGAACAGATCCGGACCGCTTTCTGGAGTGATAAAACCAAAACCTTTCTCGTCGTTAAACCACTTGACGGTACCGCTCTGACGTTGGGACATTTCTTATTTCCTTTGACGCAAAAAAATGAATGACAGTCTCCTTCTGAGTGAAAGAGTACTGGGGCTGGTTGCAGGAGAGTAAGAAGACGTCGGACGGGATGTAGCTAACTTTGTAGGCTACTGCCCAGGTCACGATTCCAAGCGACCCATGCAAACACAGTGAACAAACTCTACGCCAACTACGGGAGAAAAAACAAGCCCTGCGAAGCCCCGTATTTCCTTGGGTTGATGGCACTAGGGCAGGCTTATTCGATAGCGTTGTTCAGGTTGTTTTCGATCGTTATAAGTAACGTTCATAAACGAAACGTTCGCACTGTTTTATGGCGGCTGCGTTACAGATTAGTGCACTCTTAACGCAGCCGCGTTACTTATAGAAACAGTCGATCAGCCGCGATAGTAGCGTTGTGGAACAAATGGCATTTTGCTTACAAGCAAAGGCACCTTTTTCCCACGAACAATTGCCCAAACCGGCGTATCCAAAGCGATATAAGCGCTGTCGAGGTAACCCATGGCCAAAGGAGCGCCGAGGGTCGGACCGAAGCCGCCGCTGCACACGCTGCCGATGATGTCGCCGGCTTCGTTGACGATCTCTGCACCTTCGCGCACTGGCGTACGTTCCTGTGGCAGCAGGCCAACACGTTTGCGGCTGACACCGGCTTGCTGCTGGGCGAACACGGTTTCAGCACCGGGGAAGCCGCCGGCCCGCGCGCCATCGGCACGACGAGGCTTGGAGATGGCCCACAACAGGCTGGCTTCGATTGGGGTGGTTTCGGTGTTCATGTCGTGGCCGTAGAGGCACAGGCCGGCTTCCAGGCGCAGGGAGTCGCGAGCGCCGAGGCCAATGGCCGCCACTTCCGGTTCGGCCAGCAGGGCGCGAGCCAGGGCTTCGGCATTGGCGGCCGGTACGGAGATTTCGAAACCGTCTTCACCGGTGTAGCCCGAACGGCTGATAAAGCAGTCCACACCCAACAGCTTCACACGGGCGAACTGCATGAAAGTCATTTTCGCCACTTCAGGCGCAAGGCGTGCGAGCACGGTGACGGCTGCAGGGCCTTGCAACGCCAGCAACGCGCGCTCTTCGAACAGCGGCTCGATGGTGCACTGGTCGCCGATATGCTTGCGCAGGTGTGCCAGATCCTGATCCTTGCAGGCCGCGTTGACCACCAGGAACAGTTCGTCGTTACCAAGGTTGGCGACCATCAGGTCGTCGAGGATGCCGCCGGTCTCATTGGTGAACATCGCGTAGCGCTGCATGCCCACAGGCAAATCGATGATATCCACCGGCACCAGGGTTTCCAGAGCTTTGGCCGCATTCGCGCCGGTCAGGCGGATCTGGCCCATGTGCGACACATCGAACAGCCCGGCCTGCTCACGGGTGTGCTGGTGTTCTTTCATCACGCCCAGCGGGTATTGCACTGGCATTTCGTAACCGGCGAACGGCACCATGCGGGCGCCGAGTTCGAGGTGCAGTGCGTGCAACGGGGTTTTCAACAGGTGTTCGGTGGACATATCCAGCTCCTGAAAATAGTGCAGATGCGCGCATCAGCACTCGATAATGTTGACCGCCAAACCGCCACGGGCGGTTTCCTTGTATTTGCTTTTCATGTCGGCGCCGGTCTGGCGCATGGTGCGGATGACTTTGTCGAGGGAGACGAAGTGCTGGCCGTCGCCGCGCAGGGCCATGCGCACCGCATTGATGGCTTTGACCGAACCCATTGCGTTGCGCTCGATACAAGGCACTTGCACCAGTCCGCCAATCGGGTCGCAGGTCAGGCCGAGGTTGTGTTCCATGCCGATTTCGGCGGCGTTTTCCACCTGCTGCACCGTGCCGCCCAGCACTTCACACAAGGCGCCGGCGGCCATGGAACAGGCGACGCCAACCTCGCCTTGACAGCCGACTTCGGCGCCGGAGATCGAGGCGTTTTCCTTGTACAGAATGCCGATCGCGGCGGCCGTCAGCAGAAAGCGCACGACGCCATCTTCGTTAGCCCCAGGAATGAAGCGCATGTAGTAATGCAACACCGCGGGGATGATTCCGGCTGCACCGTTGGTGGGCGCAGTGACCACACGTCCGCCATTGGCGTTTTCTTCGTTAACCGCCAAGGCGTACAGGTTGACCCAGTCGAGCACCGACAGCGGATCGCGCAGTGACGATTCCGGGTTTTTGCACAATTGCCGATGCAACGCCGCGGCCCGGCGCTTGACCTTGAGCCCACCGGGCAGGATGCCTTCGTTGCGGCAACCGGCGGCGACGCAGTCTTGCATCACTTGCCAGATTTTCAGCAGTCCGGCGCGGGTTTCCGCTTCGGGTCGCCAGGCACTCTCATTGGTCAGCATCACCTGGCTGATCGACAGGCCGTAGGTGCTGCAATGACCGAGCAAATCCTTGGCACTTTTGAACGGGAAGGTCAGCGGGGTAGCGTCTTCGACGATGCGGTCGGCACCGGCAGCGTCTTCATCAACCACGAAACCACCGCCGACCGAGTAATACTCGCGGCTGCGGATTTGCAGGCCAGCGGCATCGAATGCGCGAAAGATCATGCCGTTGGGGTGATAGGCCAACGGTTTGCGGATCATCGCCAGGTGTTCTTTCTCGTTGAACGCAATGCTGTGTTCGCCGAGCAGATTCAGGCGACCGCTGCCGCGAATCTCTTGTAGGCGCGCGGCGACGGTTTCGGTGTCCACGGTATCCGGGTGTTCGCCTTCCAGGCCCAGTAACACGGCCTTGTCGCTGCCATGGCCTTTGCCGGTGGCGCCGAGCGAGCCGTAGAGCTCGACTTTGACGCAGGTGGTTGCGGCCAGCAGCCCTTCACGGCGCAGACCTTCGGCGAAACGCGCAGCGGCACGCATCGGGCCGACGGTGTGGGAGCTGGAGGGGCCGATGCCAATCTTGAACAGGTCGAACACGCTTAACGACATGGTTGGCCTCCGTTGGAGTAGTTGTAAGCGGCAAGCTACAAACTGCAAGTCAAAGCCGATCGGCTCTTTCTTGCAGCTTGAGGCCTGCCACTTGAGGCTGCTTTTTTTAAGCGTAGCTTTCGATCGACGGGCAGGCGCAGACCAGGTTGCGATCGCCGAAGACGTTGTCGACGCGACCGACCGGTGGCCAGTACTTGCCTTCAATCAGCGACGCGACCGGGTACACCGCTTGCTCGCGGCTGTACGGGTGAGTCCACTCGCCGACGATTTCCGCGGCGGTGTGTGGCGCGTTTTTCAGCGGGTTGTCGTCCTTGTCCAGCGTGCCGTTTTCCACCGCGCGGATTTCTTCGCGGATGCGGATCATGGCGTCGCAGAAGCGGTCCAGTTCTTCCCTGGATTCGCTTTCGGTCGGTTCGATCATCAACGTGCCGGCCACCGGGAACGACATGGTCGGGGCGTGGAAGCCGAAGTCGATCAGGCGCTTGGCGACGTCATCGACGCTGATGCCGCTGCTGTCTTTCAACGGACGCAGGTCGAGGATGCATTCGTGCGCCACCAACCCGTTGCTGCCGGTGTACAGCACTGGGTAGTGCTCTTCGAGGCGACGGGAAATGTAGTTGGCATTCAGGATCGCCAGTTGCGAAGCACGCTTGAGACCCGCGCCACCCATCATACGAATGTACATCCAGGTGATCGGCAGAATGCTCGCGCTGCCGAACGGTGCCGCGCAGACCGCGCCTTGCTTGCGTTCCATCTGGGCGTGGCCCGGCAGGAACGGTGTCAGGTGCGACTTGACGCCAATCGGGCCGACGCCCGGGCCGCCACCGCCGTGTGGAATGCAGAAGGTCTTGTGCAGGTTGAGGTGAGACACGTCGCCGCCGAACTTGCCTGGCGCGCAGAGGCCGACCATCGCGTTCATGTTGGCGCCGTCGATGTACACCTGGCCGCCGTTGTCGTGAATGATGCCGCAGATTTCGCGGATGCCTTCTTCGAACACGCCGTGGGTCGACGGGTAGGTGATCATCAGCGCAGCGAGATGTTCGCGGTGCTCGATGGCCTTGGCGCGCAAGTCTTCGATGTCGACGTTGCCGCGGGCATCGCAGGCGGTCACGACCACGCGCATGCCAGCCATGTTGGCAGTGGCCGGGTTGGTGCCGTGGGCGGAGGACGGGATCAGGCAGATGTCGCGACGGTCTTCGCCACGGCTCTGGTGGTAGGCACGAATCGCCAGCAGGCCAGCGTATTCACCTTGGGAACCGGCGTTCGGTTGCAGGGAGATCGAGTCGTAACCGGTGGCGGCACAGAGCATTGCTTCCAGTTCATCGGTCAGCTGCTGGTAGCCGGCGCTTTGCTCGGCTGGAGCGAACGGATGCAGGGCACCGAATTCAGCCCAGGTCACCGGGATCATTTCGCTGGCGGCGTTGAGCTTCATGGTGCACGAACCCAGCGGAATCATGGTGCGATCCAGGGCCAGATCCTTGTCGGCGAGCTTGCGCAGGTAGCGCATCAGCTCGGTTTCGGAGTGATAACGGTTGAACACCGGGTGGCTGAGGATCGGCGATTGGCGAACCAGCGCGGCCGGAAGGGTGCTTTCGACCGAGACGGCGAGGGCGGCGAAGTCTGGCAGGGTTTTGCCGTCGGCCAGCACGCTCCACAGGGTTTCAACATCAGCCTGGCTGGTGGTTTCGTCCAGGGACAGGCCCAGGCGCTCGTCATCCACTACACGCAGGTTGATGCGCTGGGCACGAGCCTTGTCGTGCAGGGCAGCAGTTTGCGCGCCGGTCTTGATCGTCAGTGTGTCGAAGAAGCTTTCTTGCTCGACGGTCAAGCCCAATGCGCTCAAGCCTTTGGCGAGGATCGCGGTCAGGTGATGAATGCGTTGTGCGATCTGCGTCAGGCCTTTCGGGCCGTGGTATACGGCGTACATGCTGGCGATGTTGGCCAGCAGCACTTGGGCGGTGCAGATGTTGCTGGTGGCTTTCTCGCGGCGGATATGCTGCTCGCGGGTCTGCATGGCCAGGCGCAGGGCCGGCTTGCCGAAACGGTCCACGGAAACACCGACCAGACGGCCCGGCATGTCACGTTTGAATGCATCTTTGGTGGAGAAATAGGCTGCGTGCGGACCACCGAAGCCCAGCGGCACGCCGAAGCGTTGCGCGCTGCCGATGGCCACGTCGGCGCCGAATTCGCCTGGCGGAGTCAGCACGGTCAGGGCCAGCAGGTCAGCCGCGACAGCGACCAGAGCATTAGCCGCGTGGAAACGCTCGGTCAGTTCGCGGTAGTCGAACACATCACCATTGCTGGCCGGGTATTGCAGCAAAGCGCCGAAGAACGGCGTCACGTCGCTCAGTTCGCGCTCATCGCCGACCACCACGTCGATGCCCAACGGCTCGGCACGGGTGCGCAGTACGTCGAGGGTTTGCGGATGGCAATGAACCGAGGCGAAGAACGCGTGGCTGCCTTTGTTCTTGCTCAGGCGTTTGCAGAAGGTCATGGCTTCGGCAGCGGCGGTGGCTTCGTCCAGCAGCGAGGCGTTGGCGATCGGCAGGCCGGTCAGGTCGCTGATCAGGGTCTGGAAGTTCAGCAGCGCTTCGAGACGGCCTTGGGAAATTTCTGGCTGGTAGGGAGTGTAAGCGGTGTACCAGGCCGGGTTTTCCAGCAGGTTGCGCAGGATTGGCGAGGGCGTGTGAGTGCCATAGTAGCCCTGGCCGATGTAGGTCTTGAACAGCTGGTTTTTGCCGGCGATGGATTTGATCAGCGCCAGGGCATCCGCTTCACTCAGGCCGTCTTCCAGGCCCAGGACGCTGGTGCCTTTGATGCTGTCGGGAATGACGCTGGCGCTCAGAGCTTCCAGGGAGTCAAAGCCCAGGCTGTTGAGCATGGCTTGCTCGTCGCCGGCACGTGGGCCGATGTGGCGGGCGATGAATTCGTTGGCGGTGCTGACATTTACAGAAACAGGAAGTACTTGAGTCATGTTGGCGCTCCTCAGGCTTGGGCGATCAGACGGTCGTAAGCGTCTTGATCCAGCAGTTGGCCGACAGCCGAGGCATCGGTTGGCTGGAAGCGGAAGAACCAGCCTTCGCCCAGCGGATCTTCGTTGACCAGTTCAGGGCTGCTGTCCAGCGCCGGGTTCACTTCCAGCACTTCGCCATCGAGTGGCATGTACACGCCGCTGGCGGCTTTTACCGATTCCACAGTGGCGGCTTCAGCGCCTTTGTCGTAGGACTGCAGCTCAGGCAGTTGTACGAAAACCACGTCGCCCAGGGCGTTCTGCGCGAAAGCGGTGATGCCGACGGTGACGCTACCGTCAGCTTCAGTACGCAGCCATTCGTGATCTTCAGTAAAACGCAACTCGCTCATGGAAACTCCTAAGGGGGCCAGACTCGTCTGGTGGACGCGATTGAATAATCGGCAATGCCGTACTTTATGGATGGTTACTAAGCAAAAACGCGGCCAATGTTATTTATTCCTTATAAATCAATAAGTTATTTGTTTTTGTGGAAGAGGGAGAAGGACTTGCTGTAGCGAAATCGCTACAGCACAGACTGAAGAAAAAAGCTGAGGTGGATCAAAGCCTTGCACAGCGGCGATCAGGGGATCGTGTAGCGATTTCATTCCACTGTAGCGCTTTCAGTACAGATGGAGGTCGTTTTTGAAGATGATTTTGAAAAGTAGCGCAGAACCTGTGGGAGCGGGCTTGCCCGCGATGGAGCCAATACATTCAACCTCTCTGCCGAATGTTAGAAAGCCATCGCGGGCAAGCCCGCTCCCACAGGGTTTTGTGTGTGTTGAGGGGATTGTGTTCAGCCACAAGCCTTACGGTTTGTTGGGTATGCCGTACTTACGCAACCGATGGGCGATCGCGGTGTGGGAGGTTTGCAGGCGGCTGGCCAGTTGGCGGGTCGAGGGGTAGCTGACGTAGAGCTTTTCCAGCAGGGTTTTCTCGAACTCCTCCATGGCCTGTTCAAGGCTGTCGACCTCGTTGTCGCTCTGGCGCGCCACGGAGGTGCCAGCGATGTCGAGGTCGCCGATGTCCACCAGGCTGCTTTCGCAAATCGCCGCGGCACGGAAGATTACGTTCTGCAATTGCCGCACGTTCCCCGGCCAGCGATTGTCCAGCAGTGCCGGATAAGTGCCCGGCGCCAGTCGACAGACCGGGCGCTGGATTTGAGCGCAGGCCTGCTGCATGAAGTAGCGCGCCAGCAGCAGAATGTCCTGGCCTCGCTCGCGCAACGGCGGGACTTCGACATTCAGCACATTGAGGCGATAAAACAGGTCTTCGCGGAAGGTGCCTTCGCTGACCATTTTTTCCAGATCGCGGTGAGTCGCGCTGAGGATCCGCACATTGACCTTCACTTCGCGATCGCCACCAACCCGTCGGAAGCTGCCGTCGTTGAGAAAGCGCAGCAGTTTCGCCTGTAAGTACGGTGACATTTCACCGATCTCGTCGAGAAATACCGTGCCCTGGTTGGCCAGTTCCATCAGCCCCGGTTTGCCGCCCCGTTGCGCGCCGGTGAAGGCGCCGGGGGCATAGCCGAACAGCTCGCTTTCGGCGAGGTTTTCCGGCAGTGCCGCGCAGTTCAAGGCCAGGAACGGCGAGCCGTGGCGGGCGCTGATGGCGTGGCAGGCGCGGGCTACCAGTTCTTTGCCGGTGCCGGTCTCGCCCTGAATCAGCAACGGCGCATCGAGGGCCGCAACCCGTTGGGCGCGAGCCTTGAGTGTGCGGATCGCCGGGGATTCGCCGAGCAGGGCATCGAAGCCTTCGGCGTGGTCGTGGTGCAGCGCCGAGAGGCGTTCACCGATGCGGTTCGGTTGATACAGGGTCAGCAAGGCGCCGGCGTCGGTGATCGGCGTGGCGTCCAGCAGCAGGGTCTGGCCATTGACGGTGATCTCGCGCAGCGGCAGGCGGAAGCCGTTTTCCAGCAATGCGTCGAGCAGCGCCGGGTCGGCAAATAGCTCGCTGATGCTTTCACCCGCCGGTTCGCGGCCGTACAGGGCGATCAGCGCCGGGTTGGCCAGCAGCACCTTGCCGGCACTGTCCAGTGCCAATACCGGGTCGGTCATGGCGGCGAGCAACGCATCGAGCTGCAAGTGACGGCGCTGGCCGGGAAGGATGTCGACCACCGTCACCGCTTGCACGCCGCGTACGCTGAACAACGCATCGCGCAATTCTTCGAGCACTGTCGGGCTCAATGTCGGCGCGTCGATGTAGACGTTGGGCGGAACCATTTCCACCGCATCCAGATTGAGATTGCGCCCACCCAGCAAGGCCAGGACTTCCTGGGTGATGCCGACGCGGTCGATGAAGCTGACGTGGATACGCATGGGGCGGTTGGGTTCTGGAGTGCGGAGGGTGGCAAGTATGCCTTGGGGCGGGCCTGAGGTGAAATGCACGTGCTAATTTGCAGGAGCGAGTGGTGCGGCGATCCGACTTGCCCGCGAAGAGGCCATCAAGACCGCTAAAAGCTTCGCGGACAAGCCTCGCTCCTACAGGTCGTGTGTTGCGGTCTTTTCAGTCGGTTTCCATAGCGAATGAAAGTCCGTCATCGCGAGCAGGCTCGCTCCCACAAGTTATTCGAAATGCTCGGGGTTTACCGGGTCGCCGGATTTCATGTTCAACTGCTGCCGAATGTCTTCAAACATCAGATCGTAATGCTTGTGTATCGAGCCGATCTGGCTGTGTGTCTTCGGGATTCCGTACTTCTCGGCGATTTTCGTCACGTTGTTGGCGAAGTTGTAAGCCTCCTCCTTGGGCAAGAAGAAGGTCTCCGTCATGTCTTTTCCCTGCATGCTGCCGTGCATGGTGAACAGAATCCCTTTGCCTTTCTTGGGATCCTGCGAGACTTCATAGTCCAGGTGCACGTTGTAGTTGACATCATCAGGGGTCAGCGCGTGGCGTTCGATGTGCAGATGACCGGGCTCAAACGTTGCCATTGATGTCTCTCCTTAAAAGTAAGTTATGCCAGGTGTCGCGGTACTGATACGCGTGCCGGCCTTGCCCTGGACGATCGCTTCGATGTCCGAGAGTGAACCGATCACCGCGGTTTTTCCAGTATGGCGGGCGAACTCGCAGGCGGCCTGGACCTTCGGTCCCATGGAGCCGGCGGCGAAGCCGAGTTTTTCCATCTCATCGGGGTGGGCCTGGGCGATGGCTTTCTGGGTGGGTTTGCCGAAGTCGATGAACGCTGCATTGACGTCGGTGGCGATCACCAACAGATCGCTTTCAAGCTGTTCGGCCAGCAGCGCCGAACACAGGTCCTTGTCGATCACCGCTTCCACGCCTTGCAGTTTTCCGCTGGCGCCGTACATCGTCGGGATGCCGCCACCGCCGGCGCAGATCACGATGCTGCCTTTTTCCAGCAGCCACTTGATCGGGCGGATTTCGAAGATGCGTTTGGGTCTGGGGCTGGCCACCACACGGCGGAACTTGTCTCCGTCCGGCGCAATCGCCCAGCCTTTTTCGACCGCGAGTTTTTCCGCTTCGGCCTTGGTATAGACCGGGCCGATGGGTTTGCTGGGGGCCTGGAATGCCGGGTCGTTGGCGTCGACCTCGACCTGGGTCAGCAAGGTTGCGAACGGGACTTCGAAGTCCAGCAGGTTGCCCAGTTCCTGTTCGATGATGTAGCCGATCATGCCTTCGGTTTCGGCGCCGAGCACGTCCAGCGGATACGGCGAAACCGAGGTGTAGGCAGCGGCCTGCAATGACAGCAATCCGACCTGTGGGCCATTGCCGTGGGCAATGACCAATTGGTTGCCGGGATGGATCTTGGCGATCTGTTCGGTGG
Organism: Pseudomonas sp. PICF141; assembly: GCF_002286815.1. Taxonomy (GTDB): domain Bacteria; phylum Pseudomonadota; class Gammaproteobacteria; order Pseudomonadales; family Pseudomonadaceae; genus Aquipseudomonas. Next base: position 115,652 of record NZ_MUNM01000040.1, on the reverse strand, counting down.
CGATCCGGATGTTGGCGCGCTGATTGTCAGCGGTCATCGGTTCACCCCGGCGGAGCAGGGCGTTACCGCCCAGAGCAACGACGATACGCATAATGCAGTCCTTTCAGAGAGGGAGCGAACAACACGATGATCGTTCCATTGCTGATCGTTCCCACGGTCCCCGTGGGAATGCCGCCCGGGACGCTCTGCGTCCCATGTGACGCGGAGCGTCACCGGATGCATTCCCACGCAGAGCGTGGGAACGATCAGCGGAGAGCGTAGGAACGATCACCGCGTCAGTCTTTAAATATCCGCCAGCGCCGAGACCAGAATCGCCTTGATGGTGTGCATGCGGTTTTCCGCTTGCTCGAAGGCGATGTTGGCCGGCGACTCGAAGACGTCTTCGGTCACTTCGACGCCGTTGGCCAGGTGCGGATAGCGCGCGGCGATGTCCTTGCCGACCTTGGTTTCACTGTTGTGGAACGCCGGCAGGCAATGCATGAATTTCACCCGCGGGTTGCCCGAGGCCTTCATCATCTCGGCGTTGACCTGGTAAGGCAGCAGTTGCTCGATGCGCTCATCCCACGCCTCCACCGGCTCGCCCATCGACACCCAGATGTCGGTGTGGATGAAGTCCACGTCCTTGACCGCTTCTTTCGGGTCTTCGGTGATGGTGATGCGCGCGCCGCTCTCCTCGGCGAAGGCCTTGCACTGATCGATGAAGTCCTGATGTGGCCACAGCGCTTTCGGTGCGGCGATGCGCACGTCCATGCCGAGTTTGGCGCCGATCATCAACAGCGAATTACCCATGTTGTAGCGGGCATCGCCGAGGTAGGCGTAGCTGATGTCGTGCAGCGGCTTGTCGCTGTGCTCACGCATGGTCAGGGTGTCGGCGATCATCTGCGTCGGGTGGAATTCAGCGGTCAGGCCGTTGAACACCGGCACGCCGGCGAATTTGGCCAGCTCTTCGACGATTTCCTGTTCGAAGCCACGGTACTCGATGGCGTCGAACATCCGCCCCAGCACGCGGGCGGTGTCTTTCATGCTTTCCTTGTGGCCGATCTGCGACGACACCGGGTCGATGTAGGTGACGTGGGCGCCCTGGTCATGGGCCGCGACTTCGAAGGCGCAGCGGGTGCGGGTCGAGGTTTTTTCGAAGATCAGCGCGATGTTCTTGCCTTGCAGGTGCGGACGCTCGGTGCCGGTGTACTTGGCGCGCTTGAGGTCACGGGACAGGTCAAGCAGGTAGTTCAGCTCGCGAGTGGTGTGGTGCATCAAACTCAGCAGGCTGCGGTTGCGCATGTTGAAAGCCATGAGTGGATCTCCTCGGGTATCGGTTATCCCCCGGGCCGCGCGGGATAAGCGGCGGCCAGGGTTCGCAGGTTAATAGTCGATAGGGTCACGAATGATCGGGCAGGTCATGCAATGGCCGCCGCCACGCCCGCGACCGAGTTCACCGGCGCTGATGGTGATGACCTCCACACCGGCCTTGCGCAGCAGGGTGTTGGTATAGGTGTTGCGGTCGTAACCGATCACCACGCCGGGTTCCACGGCCACCACGTTGTTGCCGTCGTCCCATTGCTCCCGTTCGGCGGCGAAGGCGTTGCCGCCGGTTTCCACCACGCGCAACGCCGGCAGGTTGAGGGCCTTGGCCACGGTGTCGAGGAAGCTGGTTTCTTCGCGTCGAACGTCGACGCCGCCCGGTTTGCTTTCGTCAGGACGCAGGCTGAAGGCGACGATCTGGCTCACCACTTCCGGGAAAATGGTCACCAGGTCGCGGTCGCAGAAGCTGAACACGGTGTCCAGGTGCATCGCGGCGCGGGACTTCGGCAGGCCGGCGACGATCACCCGTTCGACGGCTTTGTTCTTGAACAGGTTGACCGCCAATTGGCCGATGGCCTGGCGGGACGAACGCTCGCCCATGCCGATCAGCACCACGCCGTTGCCGATCGGCATCACGTCGCCGCCTTCAAGGGTGGCGCTGCCATGGTCCTGATCCGGATCGCCGTACCAGATCTGGAAATCGGCGTTGGTGAACTGCGGGTGGAATTTGTAGATGGCGGTGGTCAGCAGGGTTTCCTGGCGACGCGCCGGCCAGTACATCGGGTTGAGCGTCACGCCGCCATAGATCCAGCAGGTGGTGTCGCGGGTGAATTGTGTATTGGGCAACGGCGGCAGAATGAAGCTGGAATGACCGAGAAATTCGCGGAACATCTGGATGGTCTTGCCGCCAAAACTGTCCGGCAGGTCATCGGCCGAAACACCGCCAATCAGGAACTCGGCGATCTTGCGCGGCTCCAGGCTGCGCAGCCAGGAAGCGGTTTCATTGACCAGACCCAGGCCCACCGAATTGGCGGTGATCTTGCGCTCCAGGATCCAGTTCAATGCTTCAGGAATTGCAACGATGTCGGTCAGCAGGTTGTGCATTTCCAGCACGTCGACGTTGCGCTCGCGCATTTTGGTGACGAAGTCGAAATGGTCACGCTTGGCTTGAGCCACCCACAGCACATCGTCGAAAAGCAGTTCATCGCAGTTGTTCGGGGTCAGCCGCTGATGGGCCAGGCCGGGGGAGCAAACCATGACTTTGCGTAGCTTGCCGGCTTCGGAATGGACGCCGTACTTAACTTTTTCGGTGGTCATTACAGTGATCCTCCAGATGACAGATGAGTCGCGTGTTACAGGGTCAGGAAGCCGTCATACAGCCCGTAAGCTGCCACCAGGGCGCCCACGACTACGGCGGTGAAAATCAGCTTCTCGACGTTGGTGAAAACCGGTTTGTTGACTTCAAGCTTGGCCTTGGCGAACAGGATTACGCCGGGCGCATAGAGCAGGGCGGAGAGCAGCAGGTATTTGACCCCGCCGGCATAGATCAGCCAGACCGCGTAGATCAATGCGATGGCGCCGATGAACAGGTCTTTCCTGCGCTCGGCCGCAGCGTTTTCATAACTCTCGCCGCGTACCGCCAGCAGCAGCGCGTACGCCGCCGACCAGAGGTACGGCACCAGAATCATCGATGTGGCGAGGTAGATCAGCGACAAATACGTACTGGCCGAGAACAGCGTGATGATCAGGAACAGCTGGACCATGGCGTTGGTCAGCCACAACGCATTGACCGGCACATGGTTGGCGTTTTCGCGGCGCAAAAAGGCCGGCATGGTGTGGTCCTTGGCGGCGGCGAACATGATCTCCGCACACAACAACACCCACGACAGCAGCGCGCCGAGCAACGAGATGATCAGACCGACGCTGATCAGCACCGCGCCCCAATCCCCGACCACGTGTTCCAGCACCGCGGCCATGGACGGATTCTGCAGTTTGGCCAGTTCCGGCTGGGTCATGATGCCCAGCGACAGCACGTTCACCAGCACCAAAAACAGCAGCACGGTGATGAAACCGATGACGGTGGCTTTACCCACGTCGCTGCGTTTTTCCGCGCGGGCCGAGAAGATGCTCGCGCCTTCGATGCCGATGAACACCCAGACGGTGACCAGCATCATGTTGCGCACCTGGTTCATCACGCTGCCCAGATCCGGGTTTTTCAGGCCCCAGATGTCGGCGGTGAAGATCTCCAGTTTGAAGGCGAAAATCGCGATCAGGACAAACAGCAGCAGCGGTACGATTTTGGCGACGGTGGTTATCAGGTTGATGAACGCTGCTTCCTTGATTCCGCGCAATACCAGGAAATGCACCCCCCACAGCAGCAGCGACGCGCCGATCACGGCCGCAACGGTATTGCCCTCGCCAAAAATGGGAAAGAAGTAGCCGAGGGTGCTGAACAGCAAGACGAAATAGCCGACGTTGCCCAGCCAGGCGCTGATCCAGTAGCCCCAGGCGGACGAGAAACCCATGTAGTCGCCGAAACCGGCTTTGGCGTAGGCGTACACCCCGCCGTCCAGATCTGGCTTGCGATTGGCCAGGGTCTGGAACACGAAGGCCAGGGTCAACATGCCGACGGCGGTGATTGCCCAACCAATAAGAACGGCGCCGACGTCGGCACTGGCGGCCATGTTTTGGGGGAGCGAGAAAATCCCGCCACCGATCATCGAGCCGACTACCAGCGCAACCAGGGCGCCTAATCGCAACTTACCGGGGGATTCAGACATGCATGACTCCAGTGCAGGCGAAAGAGAAAAACAGATTAAATTCGTTCGCTTTTCCATCATCTGACTTAAATCAATGCATGATCACATTCCATTGTTAATTAATGATTTATAAGCCTTTTACTGGCAAAAGGCTTAATGCCTGGAAAGCCCATCCTGAGGCTTGGAATAAAAGTGAAAGAAATAAAGCGCATCCCGATCAGTTATAAACGCTAGTTGGTTTTTTTGTTTTGGCAAGGTAGGGGGTCGTTGATTTTTCAGTGATATGGATTTATTAAGATCTCCCATCACAACCGCTATTTCCGGGCGGTTGTGAAAGCACGATCAGTTATAAATAAACCGGCGTGACGCTAAGGGATAACGTTATTACGCTTTATCCATTTAGTTAATAAACGATTATGTGAGGTCTCGCCGCAATGGAGCGGCGGAATAATGGAGACGCCTGAATGTCGCAACCGACGCAAAAGCTTCGTCTGAATGCGCTGATCGCTTTGGTGGTGGGATCGATGATTGGCGGCGGGATTTTTTCCTTACCGCAAAACATGGCAGCGCGGGCCGAGGTCGGAGCGATATTGATTGGTTGGGCGATCACTGCTGTGGGCATGCTGACCCTGGCCTTCGTGTTTCAGACCCTGGCCAATCGCAAGCCAGAACTCGACTCCGGGGTGTACGCCTACGCCAAAGCCGGTTTCGGCGATTACATGGGGTTTTCGTCGGCCTGGGGCTACTGGATCAGCGCCTGGCTGGGCAACGTCGGTTATTTTGTCTTGCTGTTCAGTACCCTCGGTTATTTCTTTCCGGCCTTTGGCCAGGGCAATACACCCATCGCCATCGGCTGCGCGTCGGTTTTGCTGTGGGCGGTGCATTTTCTGGTGCTGCGCGGAATCAAGGAAGCGGCGTTCATCAATCAACTGACCACCGTGGCCAAGATCGTGCCGCTGATCATGTTCGTCGTGATTGCCGCCGTAGCCTTCAAGGCGGACATCTTTACTCGCGACATCTGGGGACGCAGCAACCCGAATTTCGGCGGTGTGATGGACCAGGTGCGCAACATGATGCTGGTGACCGTTTTCGTCTTCATCGGTATCGAAGGCGCCAGCGTGTACTCGGCCAGGGCGCAGAAACGTTCGGACGTGGGCCGGGCGACGGTCATCGGTTTTGTCGGTGTGTTGGCGCTGCTGGTGCTGGTGAACCTGTTGTCCCTCGGCATCATGAGCCAGCCGGAACTGACCACCTTGCAGAACCCGTCGCTGGCGGCAGTGCTGGAACATATCGTCGGCCCTTGGGGCGCGCTGCTGATCAGCATCGGCCTGGCTATTTCGCTATTGGGCGCCTTGCTGTCCTGGGCATTGCTGTGCGCCGAAATCCTCTTCGCTACCGCGAAAGACAAGACGATGCCAGCCTTCCTGAAAAAAGAGAACGCCAACCATGTGCCAGTCAACGCACTGTGGCTGACCAACGTGATGATCCAGATTTTTCTGCTGATCACGCTGTTTTCCGCCGGTACTTACACCAGCCTGATCTACCTTGCCTCATCGATGATTCTGGTGCCGTATCTGTGGTCGGCGGCGTATGCGGTGTTGTTGAGCGGGCGAGGGGAAACCTATGAGCATGCTTCGGCCGAGCGCACGAAAGACTTGCTGGTCGGCGGTATTGCCCTGTGTTATGCGGTTTGGTTGTTGTATGCCGGCGGCGTGAAATACCTGCTGCTCTCGGCGTTGTTGTATGCGCCGGGGGTGATCCTGTTTGCCCAGGCCAAGCGGGAGCAGGGCAAACCGCTGTTTACGTTGGTGGAGAAAGGCATTTTCAGCTGTGTGGTTGCCGGGGCGGGGTTGGCGGCCTATGGGTTGTACAGCGGATTGTTGTCGTTGTGAGCCTGTCGAGAATAGGCGGCGCGGGTGCTTTGGACATCGTTGAGCCGACTGGATTGAGCTGAGCTGAGAGGTGTAGTCAATTCCCGGGCCTCTTCACGGGCAAGCCCGCTCCCACAGTGAACGAGTTTCCTTGGAGGAATGCGATCACATGTGGGAGCGGGCTTGCTCGCGAAGGGTCACCACCACTGCGCGCGATGGGAACCCAATTCCCCGGCCGGCAGTGCCCACTGCAGCGGTGTCCCGGTGATTTTCAGTGGCACCTTCAACCGATGGGCCGGGCCCCAAGGTGTCTGCTCGATCAACAGCCCTTGATCCTTGTCATCCTCCGCCCGCAACGGCTCATCGGTCCCCGCGCCATGCTCAATCAGCAACTTGGCGGTCCGTGCCAACGACAACTTGGCCGACCCGCCACGTTCCAATAACGTGATCGCCGCCGCTGCCATCAAATATCCAGTGGCATGATCAAGCGCCTGCACCGGCAGCGGCGTCGGCTGGTTCGTTTTCTTCCACTGCATCCCCGCTTCGGCAATCCCGCTGCTCATTTGTACCAAGCTGTCGAACCCTCGACGGTTCTGCCAGGGGCCGCCCCAACCGTAGGCGTTGAGGCACACATCAATCAGGCCGGGTGCCAGTCTTTGCCGCACGGCGACGCCGTAACCCAACGTTTCCAGTGCATCGGCGCGGTAGCCGTGGAGCAGGATGTCGGCGTCCTTGAGCAGGCTTTCGAACACCGCGCGATCAGTCTTGTCGTGCAGGTCAAGGCGCGCACAGCGTTTGCCCAAGGTGACTTCCGGTACCACGCCCGGTTCGTTCCAGGTCGGTGGGTCGATGCGCAACACATCGGCGCCCAGGCCCGCGAGAAAACGGCTGGCAATGGGGCCGGCCAACACACGGGTCAAATCCAGCACCCTGATACCCGCCAGCGGTTGCGCCACCGAACCCCGCCACGGCTTTGCGTTTTCGCCACTGTCGGCGCTGAACTGAATCAACGGCTCGGCATTCACCGCCAAACCTTGGGGATGCGTTTGCCATTGGGCCCAGCTGCGCATTTCGGCCGCGCAACCGCCGGCATCGACTACCGCCTGTTCCAGATCGCACTTCTCCCATCGCGCCACCTTGTTCGCCATTGCAGTGCGGTCGACACAGGCACCGAGCACACTTTCAGCGGCGGCACGATGATGAGGCGCGTTGGTGTGCAGGCGGATCCAGCCGTCCTTGGTTGCGTAGTCACCGGCAACCGGGTCCCATAACGGTGGAACACTCCAGCCCAAGGGACGGATCGACGTCGCGAACCAGAACGACGCCAGGCGGCGGTCGACTTCAAGAGCAGGCAAACGGCCAGTGCGTTGTTGCAGCCACTCACTGACAGCCTGGCCGGCAGCGGCAATGCTTGCGCAGGCAAGGTCGGTGACGGCAAACGCCGAGGGCAGGGCGCCCTTCGAGGTAAACGGGATTGGGGAATGCGGCAAGCCGAGTGCGGCTTGAATGGACGTGAGTAAATCAGTCATCGAAGGCCCTCCGGAGCGAGAGCCCGAGCATAGTTCAAAATACCGCTCGATTAGATGAAAACGCCGGTTGCCGGCCGAATACCCTACTCTGTGGGAGCTGGCTTGCCTGCGATGGCGGTGTATCAGCCAACAGAGATTCGGCTGACACACCGCCATCGCAGGCAAGCCAGCTCCCACAAGGATTTGTGATTGTTGCTACGCCCGGTACTGGTCACGCTTCATCCACGACCTAGCAAATAGGTCGCGTAATCCGGGATGCGGTGTTCGTGAGCCTGATCCATCAACGGGCTGCTGAGCAGGTAGTCGGCGCTGCACTCGTTGCAGGCCACCGGGATATTCCACACCGCTGCGACCCGCAGCAGCGCCTTGATGTCCGGGTCGTGGGGTTGCGGTTCGAACGGGTCCCAGAAGAACACCAGCATGTCGACCCGCTGCTCGGCGATTCGCGCGCCGAGTTGCTGGTCGCCGCCCAGCGGACCGCTGATCATGCTTTCCACAGGCAGGTCGAGGCGTTGTTGCAACAACAACCCCGTCGTGCCGGTGGCGACCAGTTCATGTTGCGCGAGTTTGTCTTTCTGCCGCTCGGCCCAGTCGAGCAAAAATACCTTGCAGTGGTCGTGGGCAACCAAGGCAATACGCTTGCGCGCTGCCAGGGTTCTTTGCGTAAAGCTGATACCGATCATCGCTTGCTTCTCCCAGGCGTAATGCGCCGGTACCGACGCATCTTCCGGCGTTTCACATACCCGTAGGAGCTGCCGAAGGCTGCGATCTTTTGATCCTGATTTCAGCGATCCAGAGAAGATCAAGATCAAAAGATCGCAGCCTTCGGCAGCTCCTACGGGGGCCGTGTCGACGTAGCTGTTTATTCTGCGTTGCAGAGCGCCAGGCAGTTATCGAGCATGCGGTTGGAGAAGCCCCACTCATTGTCGTACCAGGCCAGCACTTTGAGCAGCTTGCCGCTGGACTTGGTGTGGTTGGCGTCGAAGATCGACGACAGCGGGTTGTGGTTGAAGTCGCTGGAGACCAGCGGCAGGGTGTTGTAGCCGAGAATTTTCGAGTGCTGGCTGGCTTGTTTGAGCATCGCGTTGACTTCATCGGCCGACGCTTCACGCTTGAGCTGCACGGTCAGGTCCACCAGCGACACGTTGATCACCGGAACACGCACCGCCATGCCGGTCAGTTTGCCCGCCAGTTCCGGCAGCACCAGGCCCACCGCTTCAGCGGCACCGGTCTTGCTCGGGATCATGTTCTGGGTGGCCGAACGGGCACGGTACGGGTCGGTGTGGTAGACGTCGGTCAGGTTCTGGTCGTTGGTGTAGGCATGGATGGTGGTCATCAGACCGCTTTCGATGCCCAGCTCGCGGTGCAGCACCTGAGCCACCGGCGCCAGGCAGTTGGTGGTGCACGAGGCGTTGGAAATGATCTGGTGCGATTGGCGCAGGATGTCGTGGTTAACCCCATAAACCACGGTGGCATCGGCGCCTTTGGCCGGGGCCGAGATAATCACTTTGCGTGCGCCGGCCGTAATATGCGCGGCAGCTTTGGCGCGGTCGGTGAACAGACCGGTGCATTCGAAAACGACGTCGACCTTTTCCGCGGCCCAAGGCAATTCGGCCGGGTTGCGAATGGCACTGACCGCAATACGGTCGCCGTTGACGGTCAGGCTTTCCTGATCGTGCTGGACATCGGCATCGAATGTGCCATGAACGGTGTCGTACTTGAGCAGGTGAGCGTTCATTGAGCTGTCGCCCAAGTCGTTGATCGCAACGATCTGCAGATCCTGACGATAACCTTGGGTATACAGTGCGCGCAGGACATTACGGCCGATACGGCCAAAACCATTGATTGCGATTCGAAGAGTCATTTACAGCGCCGCCGTCGTTTTGTTGTTGGAATTACAAGATTATTCGCAAAAAAATAGAAAACAAGCCTTTTTAGTGGCAATATTTTGTTTTATCTACAACGAGTGACCTGAATCAACTGGTCCGAATGATCAAGAAAACCGTCTGTCACCCCGATCACAGCGGTGCTTGGTCAGCATAGACAATCAGGTCGCCACATCCGTTAGCCTGGAGTTCTACACATGCATCCCCGCGTCCTTGAGGTCACCGAACGGCTTATCGCCCGCAGCCGCGCCACACGTGAGGCTTACCTTGCATTGATCCGCGGCGCCGCCAGCGACGGGCCGATGCGCGGCAAGCTGCAATGCGCCAACTTCGCCCATGGCGTCGCCGGGTGTGGCAGCGACGACAAGCACAGCCTGCGGATGATGAACTCCGCCAACATCGCCATCGTTTCGTCATATAACGACATGCTCTCGGCGCACCAGCCGTATGAAGTCTTCCCGGAACAGATCAAAAAAGCCCTGCGCGAAATCGGTTCCGTCGGTCAGTTCGCCGGTGGCACGCCGGCGATGTGCGATGGCGTGACCCAAGGCGAGCCAGGCATGGAACTGAGCCTGCCAAGCCGCGAAGTGATCGCCTTGTCCACCGCTGTGGCGTTGTCCCACAACATGTTCGACGGCGCATTGATGCTCGGCATCTGCGACAAGATCGTGCCGGGCCTGATGATGGGCGCGTTGCGTTTCGGTCATCTACCGACGATTTTCGTGCCGGGCGGGCCGATGGTGTCGGGCATTTCCAACAAGCAGAAAGCTGATGTGCGTCAGCGCTACGCCGAAGGCAAGGCGACGCGCGAAGAGCTGCTGGAATCGGAGATGAAGTCCTATCACAGCCCCGGCACCTGCACCTTCTACGGCACCGCCAACACCAACCAGTTGCTGATGGAAGTCATGGGCCTGCACTTGCCGGGCGCCTCTTTCGTCAACCCGAACACCCCGTTGCGCGATGCCCTGACCCGCGAAGCGGCGCACCAGGTCACGCGCCTGACCAAGCAGAATGGCGACTTCATGCCGATCGGCGAAATCGTCGACGAGCGTTCGCTGGTCAACTCCATCGTGGCCCTGCACGCCACGGGCGGCTCGACCAACCACACCCTGCACATGCCAGCCATCGCCATGGCCGCGGGCATTCAGCTGACCTGGCAGGACATGGCCGACCTCTCCGAGGTGGTGCCGACCCTGAGCCACGTGTACCCGAACGGCAAAGCCGACATCAACCACTTCCAGGCGGCGGGCGGCATGTCGTTCCTGATCCGCGAACTGCTGGAAGCCGGCCTGCTTCACGAAAACGTCAACACCGTGCTCGGCCACGGCCTGAGCCGCTACACCCAGGAACCGTTCCTGGAAAACGGCGAACTGGTCTGGCGCGAAGGCCCGATCGAAAGCCTCGATGAAACCATCCTGCGTCCGGTCGCTCGCGCATTCTCCTCAGAGGGTGGCTTGCGGGTGATGGAAGGCAACCTCGGCCGTGGCGTGATGAAGGTCTCGGCGGTCGCGCTGGAAAACCAGATTGTCGAAGCGCCGGCCATGGTGTTCCAGGACCAACAGGACCTGGCTGATGCGTTCAAGGCCGGTTTGCTGGAGAAGGATTTTGTCGCCGTGATGCGCTTCCAGGGCCCGCGTTCCAACGGCATGCCGGAGCTGCACAAGATGACGCCGTTCCTCGGCGTGTTGCAGGATCGCGGTTTCAAGGTTGCGTTGGTGACCGACGGGCGTATGTCCGGCGCCTCGGGGAAAATCCCGGCGGCGATCCACGTCAGCCCCGAAGCGTATGTGGGCGGCGCTTTGGCGCGGGTGCAAGAGGGCGATATCATCCGCGTCGATGGCGTCAAAGGCACTCTGGAGCTTAAGGTGGACGCCGAAGAATTCGCAGCACGCGAGCCCGCCAAAGGTTTGTTGGGCAACAACATTGGCAGCGGTCGCGAACTGTTTGGTTTCATGCGCATGGCCTTCAGCTCCGCAGAGCAAGGCGCCAGCGCCTTTACTTCTGCCCTGGAGACGCTTAATTGAAACTGGCTCTGGTCGGTGACATCGGTGGTACCAACGCACGTTTCGCGTTGTGGAAAAACCAGCAGCTGGAATCGGTCCAGGTGCTGGCGACGGCAGACCACGGCAGCCCGGAAGAGGCGATTGCGCTCTACCTGAGCGGCCTCGGTCTGGCGCCAGGTTCGATCGGTTCTGTTTGCCTGTCGGTGGCAGGCCCCGTGAGCGGCGATGAATTCAAGTTCACCAACAATCACTGGCGGCTCAGTCGCCAGGGGTTCTGCAAGACCTTGCAGGTGGATCAGCTGCTGTTGATCAACGATTTTTCGGCGATGGCCCTGGGCATGACCCGCTTGCAGCCGGGCGAATTCCGGGTGGTCTGCGAAGGCACGCCGGAACCGTTGCGGCCGGCGGTGGTGATCGGCCCGGGCACTGGCCTGGGCGTGGGCACGTTGCTCGATCTGGGCGAAGGTCGTTTTGCCCCGCTGCCGGGGGAGGGCGGTCACGTCGACCTGCCGCTGAGCAGTCTGCGAGAAACCCAACTGTGGCAGCACATCTTCAACGAGATCGGGCATGTCAGTGCTGAAACGGCGTTGAGCGGCGGTGGTTTGCCGCGGGTCTACCGGGCGATCTGCGCGGTGGACGGTCACACGCCTGTGCTCGACACGCCTGAGGCAATCACAAAGGCCGGGCTGGCGGGCGATCCGATTGCCCTGGAAGTGCTCGAGCAGTTCTGCTGCTGGCTCGGTCGCGTGGCCGGCAACAATGTCCTGACCACCGGAGCGCGCGGTGGCGTGTACATCGTTGGCGGCGTGATTCCACGGTTTGCCGATTTCTTCGTCAAAAGCGGTTTTGCCCGTTGCTTCGCCGACAAGGGCTGCATGAGCGACTACTTCAAAGGCATTCCGGTGTGGCTCGTCACTGCGCCGTATTCCGGCCTGGTGGGCGCGGGAGTGGCGCTGGAGCAATCCATTCCAGCCTGAAACGCAATCCAGTGTGGAAGCGGACCCGTGGCGAGGGGGCTTGTCGGAACGCCGCATCGCCCCGTTTGAGTGCGCAGCACTCACAAGATCTTTGGTGCATCAGAGATTTTGGGGCTGCTGCGCAGCCCAACGGGGGCAAGCCCCCTCGCCACAGGTCCGCTCCCACAATTGGTTTTGCGGTGTTTGTAGATTTCTTGCTTAAGGCATAATCCAACCAATTCAAACAACAAGGACGCCGCCCCGTGAGCTCAGTCAACAAGTCGATTTTGTTGGTCGATGACGATCAAGAGATACGCGAGTTGCTGGACACCTACCTGACCCGCGCCGGTTTCCAGGTTCGTACCACACCCGACGGTGCAGGGTTTCGTCAGGCCTTGAACGAGGCGCCGAGCGACCTGGTCATCCTCGATGTGATGCTGCCGGACGAAGACGGTTTCAGCCTCTGCCGCTGGATCCGTCAGCACCCGCGCCAGGCCCATGTGCCGATCATCATGCTCACCGCCAGTTCCGACGAGGCCGACCGCGTCATCGGCCTGGAACTGGGCGCAGACGACTACCTGGGCAAACCCTTCAGCCCGCGTGAATTGCAGGCACGCATCAAAGCCTTGTTGCGCCGCGCGCAGTTCGGTCAGGAGCGTTCCGGCAGTGAAGTGCTGGCTTTCGATGATTGGCGGCTGGACATGGTCAGCCATCGACTGTTCCACATCGACGGCGAAGAAGTGATTCTCTCGGGCGCCGATTTCGCGCTGCTGAAACTGTTCCTCGATCACCCTCAGGAAATCCTCGACCGCGATACCATCGGCAACGCCACCCGTGGCCGTGACCTGATGCCGCTCGATCGCATTGTCGACATGGCGGTCAGCCGTTTGCGCCAGCGCCTGCGCGACACTGAAAAGCCGCCACGGCTGATCCGTACCGTGCGTGGCAGTGGCTACCAACTGGCCGCTAACGTGGTTGCCGGCAATGGTCACTGAGTTCCTGCGCAAGCTCGCCGGGCGGGTGCCGGTACCGCGCTCGCTGCTTGGGCGCATGTTGCTGCTGACCCTGCTGGCGGTGCTGTTCGCACAGGCGTTGTCGAGCGTGATCTGGGTGTCACAATTGCGCGCCACGCAGCTCGAAGGGCTGGTCACCAGTGCCCGCAGCCTGGCCCATTCGATGACGGCCAGCGTCAGCTATTTCCGCTCGTTGCCAGTGGCGTTCAGGCCGCTGGTACTCGATCAGTTACGCAGCATGGGCGGCACCCGGTTCGTGGTGACGCTCAACGACAAACCCTTGGGCATGGAAGTGCTGCCGATCACCCCGCGCAAAGAAGCGGTGCTCAAAGCGGTGGACGAAGTGCTGCGCCAGTCGCTGGGTCAGGACACCGATATCTCGGTGACCTTCGTCAGCCCCGAAGACCTGCGGATTTTCAACGGTGGCCTGAAGCTCGATGAGTTGCCGCGCTCCTGGGCGCATTACGCGTTGACCCTGGAACCGGTGAACCCGCCAGTGCTGGTCACGCAAATCCAGATGGCCCCAGGGGAATGGCTGTACATCGCCTCGCTGTTGCCCGAGCCCTACACCAGTCTTGAAGAGCAAGGCCTGCCGGCGCAGCAGGTCTGGTTCATCGTGCTCACCAGCGGTTTCTTGCTGTTGTTCATCGGCCTGTTGGTGCATTGGCAGAGCCGGCCCCTCAAGCGATTGGCGCGGGCGGCGCGGGACATGTCTCTGGGTGCCGAAGTCGAACCGGTGGCCGAGGGCGGCGGCAGTGAAGTGGTGGAAGTGGGTCGCGCCTTCAACGCCATGCGCGAGCGCATCAGCCGTTACCTGACTGAACGTAGCCAGTTGTTCAGCGCCATTTCCCATGACTTGCGCACGCCGATTACCCGGCTGCGGTTGCGGGTCGAATTGCTTGAAGACGAAAAGCTGCAAGCCAAGTTCGGTCGTGATCTGGATGAGCTGGAGTTGCTGGTCAAGGGCGCGCTGCAATGCGTGAAAGACACCGACATTCATGAAAACATCGAACCGGTGGACCTCAATCATGTGCTCGACTGTTTGGTGGAGCCGTATCTGGCGCCCAACGGCAATGGTCGCGTGACCCAGCATGGACGAGCGCTGGCGACGTATCCCGGCAAGCCGCTGGCGCTCAAGCGTTGCATCGGCAACCTGATCGACAACGCCTTGAAATACGGACAGAACGCACATCTGCACATCGATGACGACGAAAGCGCGTTTGTCCTGCATGTCGACGATGAAGGGCCAGGCGTGCCGGAGCAGCGTCTGGAGCAGGTGTTCGAACCGCACTTCCGCCTGGCCGGGCAGCAGCAGGGTTATGGCCTGGGGCTGGGGATTGCGCGCAACATTGCCCACAGCCATGGGGGTGAAGTCAGCCTGCAAAACCTGCGTGAAGGCGGGTTGCGGGTGACGTTGCAATTGCCCCGCAGTGTTGATTAGGAAGACCCCTGTGGCGAGGGGGCTTGCCCCCGTTGGAGCGCGAAGCGCTCCCAAAACAATCACCGCGGTTTACCTGAAGAAATGAGGTGGCAGTTTTTTTACGACTGCTTCGCAGCCGAACGGGGGCAAGCCCCCTCGCCACAGGTAAGCGCTTTCATCACAAAGTCGCTGTTCCAATGTCACAATCCGGTGACATAACTCACCCCTTTCGTTACCTGCCCGCCACCGCCCGTTGTTTAGACTGCCCCCAGTCATAACAACAAAAAAGGTCTTCCCATGGACACCTTCCAACCTGCCTTCAGCAGTTGGCTGAACGCACCTGCCCATCAGCAATGGCTCGCCACCGAAGGCCTGCGCCTGTTGGCGTTTGCCAAGGCGGCAAAGCTTGCCGAAGGCTTCGGCAATCTCGATGAAAAGGGTCATCTGGCGGCCAACGCGCAAGCCCAAACCATGAACACCGCACGCATGACCCACAGCTTCGCCATGGCCCACATCCAGGGCCTGCCGGGTTTCGCCGAGCTGGTCGATCACGGCATCCAGGCCCTCAGCGGGCCGCTGCGTGATGCCGAACACGCAGGCTGGTTCGCCACGCCCGAACACCGCGACGGCAATACCGGCAAAGCCGCTTATCTGCATGCCTTCGTGGCATTGGCCGCGAGCTCTGCGGTAATCGCCCAGCGTCCGGGCGCACAAGCGTTGCTCGACGACGCGATCCATATCATCGACACGCATTTCTGGAGCGAGGAGGAGGGCGCCATGCGCGAATCCTTCAACCGCGACTGGAGCGTCGAGGAAGCCTATCGCGGCGCCAACAGCAACATGCACGCCACCGAAGCCTTTCTCGCCCTGGCCGATGTCACCGCCGACAACCGCTGGCTGATTCGCGCCCAGCGCATCGTCGAGCGCGTCATTCACGATCACGCCGCGGCCAACGATTACCTGGTGGTCGAGCATTTCGACCGCGACTGGCAGCCGCTACGCGACTACAACCACGACAACCCGGCTGACGGTTTCCGCCCTTATGGCACCACGCCGGGCCATGGTTTCGAATGGGCACGGCTGTTGCTGCATCTTGAAGCCGCACGGGTACAGGCCGGGATACTCACGCCGGGCTGGCTCGCCACCGATGCGCAAAAACTCTTCGAGCACAATTGCCGTCACGGCTGGGACGTCGACGGTGCGCCAGGCATTGTCTACACCCTCGATTGGGACAATCGCGCGGTGGTTCGCCATCGCTTGCACTGGACTCATTGCGAAGCCAGCGCCGCTGCCAGTGCGTTGCTCAAACGTACCGGTGATGAGCAATACGAGCGCTGGTACCGACTGTTCTGGGAATTCTGTGACCGTCATTTCATTGACCGTTGCGATGGCAGCTGGCATCACGAACTCGATCCGCTGAACCGTCCGAGCGCCGATATCTGGGCCGGCAAACCCGACCTTTATCACGCCTGGCAAGCCGTTTTGATTCCGCGCCTGCCCCTGGCGCCGAGCATGGCCAGTGCGCTGGCGCAATTGTCCCGGAGCGGTGCTGTGTAACCATGTGGTGACATTCGCGCGTCCCTTCGTTACCTGCGAAGGGGCATCCCCTGTTTAGAATCCTATGCAGCGCAAGCACCAGACTTGCATGCATAACAACAAGAAAGGTACTACTAGATGAATGCGATTTCTCGCCTCGCTACTGTCATTTCTCTCGCTTCGTTGCTTCCCGTTGCTGCATTTCCTGTCAGTGCCCTTGCCGCCGATGCCAAAGGTTCGGTGGAAGTCGTTCACTGGTGGACGTCTGGTGGTGAAAAAGCAGCCGTCGATGTGCTCAAGGCCCAAGTCGAAAAAGACGGCTTCACCTGGAAAGACGGCGCAGTCGCCGGCGGTGGCGGTTCCACGGCCATGACCGTACTCAAAAGCCGCGCCGTGGCCGGTAACCCTCCGGGCGTTGCCCAGATCAAAGGGCCGGATATCCAGGAATGGGGCAGCACTGGCCTGCTCAGCACTGACGCCCTCAAAGAGGTTTCCAAGTCCGAAGGCTGGGATAACCTGCTGATCAAGAAAGTCTCCGACACGGTGAAATACGAAGGCGATTACGTCGCCGTGCCGGTGAACATCCACCGCGTCAACTGGCTGTGGATCAACCCGGAAGTCTTCAAGAAAGCCGGGATCGAAAAAGCGCCGACCACCCTCGAAGAGTTCTACGCCGCTGGCGACAAACTCAAAGCCGCCGGCTTCATCGCACTCGCTCACGGTGGCCAGCCGTGGCAGGACAGCACCGTGTTTGAAGACGTGGTGCTCTCGGTCATGGGCGCCGAAGGGTACAAGAAAGCGCTGGTCGACCTGGACCAGAAAACCCTCTCCGGGCCCGAGATGGCCAAGGCCTTCACCGAGCTGAAAAAAATCACCGGCTACATGGACCCCAACCGCGCCGGTCGTGACTGGAACATCGCAGCCGCCGATGTCATCAACGGCAAGGCCGGCATGCAGATGATGGGCGACTGGGCCAAAAGCGAATGGACCGCGGCGAATAAACTCGCGGGCAAGGACTACCAGTGCGTGCCGTTCCCGGGCACCGAAAAAGCCTTCACCTACAACATCGACTCGATGGCTGTGTTCAAGCTAAAAGCCGATCGCAAAGGCGACATCGCCGCCCAGCAAGACCTGGCCAAGGTCGCTCTGGGCAAAGACTTCCAGAAAGTCTTCAGCATCAACAAAGGCTCGATCCCGGTGCGCATCGACATGCTTAACGACATGAGTGCGCTGGGCTTCGATTCCTGCGCTCAAACGGCGGCCAAGGATTTCCTGGCGGACGAGAAGACCGGCGGCCTGCAACCGAGCATGGCGCACAACATGGCCACGTCCCTGGCCGTGCAGGGCGCGATCTTCGATGTGGTCACCAACTTCATGAACGACAAGAACGCTGACCCGGCCAAGGCCAGCGCGCAACTGGCGTCAGCCGTCAAAGCTGCCCAGTAATCCCGGGTGCCGCAGGTATACCTGCGGCCTTTCCCGAAAATGCTCCCCCTGTAGGAGCGAGGCTTGCCCGCGAAGGCGGTGTATCAGTCGGCATTGATTCTGGATGTCAGTCCGCATTCGCGGGCAAGCCTCGCTCCTACAGATCCTCACTTCTTCACCTGGATTATCCCGATGAGCTCTGTGGCGGTTTTCAGCAAAGCCTCACCGTTCGACGCATTGCAGCGCTGGCTTCCCAAGCTGGTTTTAGCGCCAAGCATGCTGATCGTCCTGGTTGGTTTTTACGGTTACATCATCTGGACATTTGTTCTGTCCTTCACCAATTCCAGCTTCATGCCGAGCTACAAGTGGGTCGGCCTGCAGCAATACATTCGCCTGATGGAAAACGATCGCTGGTGGGTCGCGAGCAAGAATCTCGCGGTGTTCGGCGGCATGTTCATCGGCATCAGCCTGGTGCTGGGGGTGTTTCTCGCGGTGCTGCTGGATCAGCGCATTCGCAAGGAAGGCTTCATCCGCACCGTTTACCTGTACCCGATGGCGCTCTCGATGATCGTCACCGGTACCGCGTGGAAATGGCTGCTCAACCCGGGTCTGGGCCTGGACAAAATGCTGCGCGACTGGGGCTGGGAAGGCTTCCGTCTTGACTGGCTGGTGGATCAGGATCGCGTGGTGTATTGCCTGGTGATCGCCGCTGTATGGCAAGCCTCCGGGTTTGTGATGGCGATGTTCCTGGCCGGCCTGCGTGGGGTCGATCAATCGATCATCCGTGCGGCGCAAGTCGACGGGGCGAGCCTGCCGACCATCTACCTGAAGATCGTATTGCCGAGCCTGCGCCCGGTGTTCTTCAGCGCTTTCATGATCCTGGCGCACATCGCGATCAAGAGCTTCGACCTGGTGGCGGCGATGACCGCGGGTGGCCCGGGCTACTCCTCCGACCTGCCGGCGATGTTCATGTACTCCTTCACTTTCAGTCGTGGCCAGATGGGCATCGGTTCGGCGAGCGCCATGATGATGCTCGGCGCGATCCTGGCGATTCTGGTGCCGTACCTGTACTCCGAATTGCGAGGCAAACGCCATGAGTAATCAACTCGCAAAGCCGGCGATCAGCTTCAGCCGCGTCGCGATCTACGCAACTTTGCTGCTGGCCGCCGCGATCTATCTGGTCCCGCTGGTGGTGATGCTGCTGACCAGTTTCAAATCCCCGGAAGACATCCGCACCGGCAACCTGTTGAGCTGGCCTACCGTGATCGACGGCATCGGCTGGATCAAGGCCTGGGACGTGGTTGGCGGCTACTTCTGGAACTCGGTAAAAATCACCGTGCCAGCGGTTTTGATCTCGACCTTCATCGGCGCGATGAACGGCTATGTGCTGTCGATGTGGCGCTTTCGGGGCTCGCAACTGTTCTTCGGCCTGTTGTTGTTCGGCTGCTTCCTGCCGTTCCAGACCGTGCTGCTGCCGGCCTCGTTCACCCTCGGCAAGTTCGGCCTGGCCAATACCACCACCGGTCTGGTGCTGGTGCACGTGGTCTACGGCCTGGCATTCACCACGCTGTTCTTCCGTAACTACTACGTGAGCATTCCGGATGCGCTGGTCAAGGCAGCGCGGCTGGATGGCGCGGGGTTCTTCATGATTTTCTGGAAGATCCTGCTGCCGATGTCGATCCCGATCGTGATGGTCTGCCTGATCTGGCAGTTCACGCAAATCTGGAATGACTTCCTGTTCGGCGTGGTCTTCGCCAGCGGCGATGCCCAGCCGATTACCGTGGCCCTGAACAACCTGGTCAACACCAGTACCGGGGCCAAGGAATACAACGTTGATATGGCCGCCGCGATGATCGCCGGGCTGCCGACACTGCTGGTCTACATATTCGCTGGCAAGTATTTCCTGCGTGGGCTGACGTCCGGCGCGGTCAAGGGGTAGAACATGGCAACTCTCGAATTACGCAACGTCAACAAGACCTACGGTGCCGGTTTGCCGGACACCCTGAAAAACATCGAACTGAAGATCAATGACGGTGAGTTCCTGATCCTGGTCGGTCCATCGGGCTGTGGTAAGTCCACGCTGATGAACTGCATCGCGGGTCTGGAAAGCATCAGCGGCGGCGCGATTCTGGTGGACGACGCCGACATCAGCGGCATGAGCCCGAAAGATCGCGACATCGCCATGGTGTTCCAGTCCTACGCGCTGTACCCGACCATGAGCGTGCGGGACAACATCGCGTTTGGCCTGAAGATTCGCAAAATGCCCGTCGCCGAAATCGACGAAGAAGTCGCTCGCGTGGCCAAGCTGCTGCAGATCGAACACCTTCTCAGCCGCAAGCCGGGCCAGCTTTCCGGTGGTCAACAACAGCGTGTGGCCATGGGCCGGGCGCTGGCGCGACGACCGAAGATTTACCTGTTCGACGAACCGCTGTCCAACCTCGACGCCAAGCTGCGGGTCGAGATGCGCACCGAAATGAAACTGATGCACCAGCGTCTGAAAACCACCACGGTCTACGTGACTCACGACCAGATCGAAGCCATGACCCTGGGCGACAAAGTGGCGGTGATGAAGGACGGGATCATTCAGCAGTTCGGCACGCCCAAAGACATCTACAACAACCCGGCCAACCTGTTCGTGGCGAGCTTCATCGGTTCGCCGCCGATGAACTTCATCCCTCTGCGTTTGCAGCGCAAGGAAGGTCGGTTGATAGCGCTGCTCGACAGCGGTCAGGCGCGCTGCGAATTGCCGCTGGGCATGCAGGACGCCGGGCTCGAAGACCGCGAAGTGATCCTGGGCATGCGCCCGGAGCAGATCGTTCTGGCGGGCAGCGAGCCGAATGGTTTGCCGACCATTCGTGCCGAAGTGCAGGTCACCGAACCGACCGGGCCCGACACGCTGGTGTTCGTCAACCTCAACGACACCAAGGTCTGCTGTCGCCTGGCACCGGACGTCGCGCCGGCCGTGGGCGAGACCCTGACCCTGCAATTCGATCCATCGAAAGTGCTGTTGTTCGATGCCAAGACCGGTGAACGCCTGGGGGTGGCCGGCCTGCCAAAAACCGAAGCTCACAGCGCCAACGTGGCGCAGTTCAAAGGCCGCTGAAGAATCAAATGTGGGAATGGGCTTGTGGCGAGGGGACTTGCCCCTGTTCGAGCGCATAGCGCTCGTAGGTCTTGGGGCCGCTGCGCGGCCCAACGGGCGCAAGCCCCCTCGCCACAAGCGCGCTCCCACAGGGGGAATCCGTGGCGTGCGTCACGACCGTTGTAAACCGCGTTAGATAAAAACAGTTAATAACAATAAAACGAGGATGTAGGGATGAAGAAGAAGAACAACGCTCAGCTTATCTGCCAGTTGTCAGCGATTGCGGCAATGATGCTGGCCGGTAGCGCACACGCGGCTGAGGCGTTCAGTGCCGACTCGCAGTGGATGACCGGGGATTGGGGTGGCGAGCGGACCAGGCTGATCGAACAAGGTATCGACATCAAGGCCGACTACGTCGGTGAAATGGGCGCCAACCTGCATGGCGGCTATAACGACGACAAGACGGCACGTTACGCTGACCAGTTTGGTCTGGGCGTGGCACTGGACCTGGAAAAACTGTGGGGTTGGGATAACACCCAGGCCAAGATCCAGCTCACCAACCGTAACGGTGAAAACATCTCCAATGACCGTGTCGGCGACCCGCGTGCCGGTACCTTGAGTTCTTCTCAGGAAGTCTACGGCCGTGGCCACATGGTCCGGCTGACCCAGCTGTGGATCAAGCACCAGTTCCTCGACGGTAAACTGGACGTCAAGGCCGGTTACTTCGGCGAAGGCGAAGACTTCAACACCTTTCCTTGCGAGTTCCAGAACCTGGCCTTCTGCGGTTCCCAAGTGGGTAACTGGGCAACCAACATCTGGTACAACTGGCCGGTCATGCAGGCGGCAGTTCGGGTGAAGTACAACATCACGCCTGAGTTCTATGCGCAGATTGGCGCGTACAACCAGAATCCGTCGCAACTTGAGCACGGCAACGGCTTCAAGCTCAGCGGCAGTGGTACCGAGGGCACCGTCTTGCCGGTCGAATTGGTCTGGTCGCCGAAGGTCAACAACCTGCCGGGCGAATACCGTGTCGGTTACTACAAAAGTACGGCCAACGCCGATGACGTGCGTGAAGACGAAGATGGCAATGATGCCGCGACCACCGGCAACGCCTATCGCCGTCACGATAGCAAGCACGGCTACTGGTTCGTGGCGCAGCAACAACTCACCACGCATAACGGTGATGCTTCGCGCGGTCTGAACATCGCGGCCAACGCCACTTTCCACGACAAGGACACCAACATCGTCGACAACTATCAGTCGCTGATGTTCGTGTACAAAGGCCCGTTCGATGCGCGCCCCAAAGATGATGTGGGGATCGGTTTCGCCCGTATCCATGTCAACGAAGATGTGAAGAAAAACGCCGAGTTGGTCAACGCCGCCAATGGCGTTAGCGACTATAACGATCCGCTGTTCTCGCCCCTGCGTTCCACCGAGTACAACTATGAGATCAACTACGGTTTCCACGTCACCAACTGGCTGACCGTGCGTCCTAACCTGCAATACATCACTCACCCCGGCGGTGTGGATGAAGTCGACGATGCCCTGGTGGCCGGTCTGAAAATTCAGTCGGTGTTCTGACGCTGTTGCGATAAGCTCCTCTCTATGTGCGCATCTTTGCGGACGGCCATGGCTGTCCGCTTTTTTTTGTGCAAGGTCAAACAGGACCTGTGGCGAGGGGGCTTGCCCCCGTTGGAGTGCGCAGCGCTCCCAATCTTCACCAGGTTTCGTCTGAAACAGTCAATTGGCCATTTTTACGACTGCTTCGCAGCCGAACGGGGGCAAGCCCCCTCGCCACAGTGGTTCACTGGGCACAAGAGTACGAGTACACCCATGATTTTCAGGACCGCGGCACATGCTTGAGCATCCGCTACAACGCTTCTTCAAATCCTTGCGCGAACGTCCGGTGTTTGCGTGGGAGCGCTATCAGATGCGCGATGTGTTGGTGATCGATCATCCGCTGTGTCAGGCGGTGTTCAGTCGGCAGGGCGCGCAGTTGCTGCATTTCCAGCCTAAGGGGCAGAAACCCTGGCTGTGGTGCGCGGCGAAATGGCCGCATGTCGGCGCGATTCGCGGCGGCGTGCCGGTTTGCTGGCCGTGGTACGGCCGTCATCCAAGCGAAAACGCCTGGCCGTCCCATGGCTGGGCGCGTTTGCTCGACTGGAAACTGCTCGACAGCCGCAGTGATGACGATGGCGTGCACTTGCACTGGCAGTTACAGCTGTGCGACTGGCAAGTGGATTTGCATGCACATCTGGGCGAACGCATGGATTTGCACTTGAGCACCGAGCATCAAGACGACATGCCGTGCCAGTTGAGCCAGGCGTTGCACGCCTATTGGCGTATTGGTGACGTGGCTGAGGTAGCGCTGTCTGGGCTCGATGGTGCGCAAGGTTATGACCAGTTGAGCCGCCAGGTTTGTCAGCAGGAAGGTGAGTTGCGGGTCGACGGCGGTTGTCAGCGCGTGTTCCAGCATGATGGCGAATTGCAGCTCAAGGATCACGCCTGGCAGCGGCAATTGTGCATCGACACCGGTGATCATGCAGACACCGTGGTCTGGCATCCCGGCTCGCGTCCGTTGCTGGGTGTGAGCTGGAACGAGGTTTTAGAGTTTGTTTGTGTGGAAGCGGCCAGCGGCGGCACCGACAGCCTGTGCCTGGCACCGGGGGAGCGGGCGCATTTGAGTTTGCAGGCGCGGGTTGGAGCGTAGGAAAGATGATCGTTCCCACGCAGAGCGTGGGAACGATCGATACGAGTTAATTGAATTCATCCCCAATCGGATACCGACTGGCATTCAGGCTTTCCTTGATCTTGCGCAAATGCGGCTGGAAATCCACGCCCCGGCGCAGGGTCATGCCGGTGGCGAGCACATCGAGCACGGTCAGTTGAATGATCCGCGACGTCATCGGCATGTAGATATCCGTGTCTTCCGGCAGCGGAATGTTCAGGCTCAAGGTGCTGGCCTTGGCCAGTGGCGAACCCTCCGCCGTCAGGCCCAGCACCGAAGCGCCGTTTTCCCGGGCAATGCGCGCCACTTCCACCAGTTCGCGGGTGCGGCCGGTGTAGGAAATGATCACGAACAATTCACCGGTGTGGGCCACCGAGGCGATCATACGTTGCATCAGCACGTCGGCATGGGCGGTTACCGCCAGGTTGAAACGGAAGAACTTGTGCTGCGCATCCAGCGCCACCGGAGCAGAAGCGCCGAGGCCAAAGAAGTGGATCTGCCGGGCCTGGATCAACAGGTCGACGGCGCGGCTGATCAGGCTCGGATCGAGCGCCTGCAACGCACTGTCCAAAGAGGCGATGGCGCTGCCGAAAATCTTTTTTGTATACGCTTCCGGATTGTCATCGGCTTCAACTGCCCGGCTGACATACGCCGCGCCACTGGCCAGGCTTTGGGCCAGTTGCAGTTTCAGTTCCGGGTAGCCGCTGACGCCGAAGGAGCGGCAGAAACGGTTGACCGTCGGCTCGCTGACCTTCGAGGCCTGGGCGAGGGCGGCAATGCTGAACCGGGTGGCCTGCTCCGGGTTCAGCAGAATCACTTCGGCGACTTTGCGTTCAGCCTTGTTCAGGTCTTCAAGGCGATTCTGGATCTGTTCCAGTAAATTTCGCACGCGATCCATTTAATGTTCCTTAGGTCAGCAGCGCAAATAAGCGTTCGACTAATGCAAATTGGGCCTTTGATACGGCCCATAACGGTGGCCTATCCTACTGATGGCTCCGACCGACCACCACTCGGAATCTGTATTTTGCGAAAATGTTGTGGTTATTACTACATTTTCCCTTGAGTGATGCCTTGAAAAAAGGTATTTGTAGCTTAACTTGATAAAAGAACAAACATCATGCCTTCGATTACGGTTGAACCTTGCACCTTTGCCTTGTTCGGCGCTCTCGGCGATCTGGCCTTGCGCAAGCTGTTTCCTGCCCTTTATCAACTCGATGGCGCCGGCCTGCTTCATGAGGATACGCGCATTATCGCGCTGGCCCGTGAACCCGGCAGCGAGCAGCAGCATCTGGCATTCATCGCCACTGAGCTGCGCCGCTATGTGGGCGCCAAAGAACTGGATGAAGCGGTGGTCGAGCGCTTCCTGGCCCGTTTGAGCTACCTGCATGTCGACTTCCTGAAGGCTGACGACTACGTCGCCCTGGCCGAGCAGGCTGGCAGTGCCCAGCGGGTGATTGCCTACTTCGCCACCCCGGCGGCGGTGTATGGCGCTATTTGCGAGAACCTGTCGAAGGTCGGCCTGACCGAAAACACCCGCGTGGTGCTGGAAAAACCCATCGGTTCGGACCTGGAATCCTCGCGCAAGGTCAACGACGCCGTGGCGCAGTTCTTCCCGGAGAATCGCACCTACCGCATTGACCATTACCTGGGCAAAGAGACCGTACAAAACCTGATCGCCCTGCGTTTCGCCAACAGCCTGTTCGAAACCCAGTGGAACCAGAATTACATCTCCCACGTGGAAATCACCGTGGCCGAGCAGGTCGGGATCGAAGGCCGTTGGGGGTATTTCGACAAGGCCGGGCAGCTGCGGGACATGATCCAGAATCACCTGCTGCAATTGCTCTGCCTGATCGCCATGGACCCGCCGGCCGACCTGTCGGCCGACAGCATTCGCGATGAGAAAGTCAAAGTCCTCAAGGCGCTGGCGCCGATCAGCCCGGAAGGCCTGAGCACTCAAGTGGTGCGCGGCCAATACATCGCCGGCCACAGCGAAGGCAAGTCGGTACCCGGGTATCTGGAGGAGCCTAATTCCAACACCCAGAGCGACACCGAAACCTTCGTCGCCCTGCGTGCCGATATTCGTAACTGGCGCTGGGCCGGCGTGCCGTTTTACCTGCGCACCGGCAAGCGCATGCCGCAGAAACTGTCGCAAATTGTCATCCACTTCAAGGAACCGTCGCACTACATCTTCGCCCCTGAGCAGCGCTTGCAGATCAGCAACAAACTGATCATCCGCCTGCAACCGGACGAAGGCATTTCCTTGCGCGTGATGACCAAAGAACAAGGCCTGGACAAGGGCATGCAGCTGCGCAGCGGTCCGTTGCAGCTGAATTTTTCCGACACCTGGCGCAGCGCGCGGATTCCCGACGCCTACGAACGGTTGTTACTGGAAGTGATGCGCGGCAATCAGAATTTGTTTGTCCGTAAAGATGAAATCGAAGCCGCGTGGAGGTGGTGTGACCAGTTGATCGCCGGGTGGAAAAAATCCGGCGATGCGCCCAAGCCGTACGCGGCCGGGTCGTGGGGGCCGATGAGCTCCATTGCACTGATTACGCGGGACGGGAGGTCGTGGTATGGCGATATCTGAATTGAAACTGCCTCAGGGCGTCAGCGCTCATGAGTTCAAAAGCCCGGTGCTGCTGGCCGAAGGCCTGGCATTGGCGGTGGCCAGGCAACTGAGCGACGCGATTGCCGCACAAGGCGCCGCGACGCTGGTGGTGTCTGGCGGACGCAGCCCGGTGGCGTTTTTTCAGCACTTGGCCAAGCAGGCGCTGGACTGGTCGAAAGTGGTGGTCAGCCTGGCTGACGAGCGCTGGGTGCCGATAGAACATGCCGACAGCAATGCCGGTCTGCTCAAGCGTTATCTGTTACAAGGCCCGGCGGCCAAGGCCCAATTCCTGAGTCTCTACAGTGCCACCGCTAACCTGGAACAGGCCGCCGAGCAGGCTGATCGCTTGCTCGCCGAATTGCCGCCGATCGACGTGCTGGTGCTGGGCATGGGTGACGACGGTCATACCGCGTCGCTGTTCCCCAATAGCCCGAACCTGGCCGAAGCCTTGAAAGCCGAGGGCACCCGTCGCTGCTGGCCAATGCTGGCGCCGACCGTGCCCCGTCAACGCCTGACCATGAGTCGTGCGTTGCTCGCTTCGGCCAAGCACACCGTTCTATCGATTTCCGGTCAGTCCAAGCTGACTACCCTGAACGCCGCACTGGCCGGTGACGATGTCGCCGCCATGCCGATTCGGGCGTTTCTGCAACCTACGTTAGAGATTTACTGGTGCCCATGAACCAAGGATCAGCCGCTATGACAAACACATCCCCGACCGTTTCCATGGCGGACAAAGTTGCCCTGATCGACAGCCTCTGCGCCAAGGCGCGGATTCTGCCGGTGATCACTATCGCCCGTGAACAGGACGTGCTGCCGTTGGCTGACGCCCTGGCGGCCGGTGGCCTGACGGCGCTGGAAGTGACCCTGCGTTCGCAGTTCGGTCTCAAGGCGATCCAGATCCTGCGCGAGCAGCGTCCGGAACTGGTGACCGGTGCCGGCACCGTGCTGGATCGCAGCATGCTGGCCGCGGCCGAAGCGGCGGGTTCGCAATTCATCGTCACGCCGGGCATTACCCGTGACCTGCTTGAAGCCAGTGTCGGCAGCCCGATCCCCTTGTTGCCGGGCATCAGCAATGCCTCCGGCATCATGGAAGGCTATAGCCTGGGTTATCGCCGCTTCAAACTGTTCCCGGCGGAAGTCAGCGGCGGCGTTGCGGCCATCAAGGCCCTGGGCGGTCCGTTCGGCGAAGTGAAATTCTGCCCGACCGGCGGCGTCAGCCCGGCCAACATCAAGAGCTACATGGCGTTGAAAAACGTGATGTGCGTGGGCGGTAGCTGGATGCTTGACCCTGAGTGGATCAAGAACGGCGACTGGGCCCGCATCCAGGAATGCACCGCCGAGGCGTTGGCGCTGCTGGACTGATTTACCGGATTTTTACCAAACACTTCGTTGTGTGTTCTACGGCTTTACGGTGCGCTTGGTCAGTGCACCGTTTTTTTTTTGCCTGCTGAAAACTTCTGTGACTAATCGAAACGATCTTTGTAGCAACTGCCGAGCCTGCGAGGCTGCGTTCGGCTGCGTAAAGTCGTGAGTCCGGCTGACGCGGTTTGTCTGATGCACCGCAAGCTCTGGTTTGACGACTGCTACGCAGCCGAACGCAGCCTCGCAGGCTCGGCAGCTGCTACAGGACATCATGCGATACATAGTTACCACATCTCGTCGCTCGTCTGGCGTTAACCTGCGTTCATCTTATGGAAGAGAGAGCGTCATGGAAGACAACATTGCAATTTCATCCCCACCCCCGGTCTGCCAACTGTCACCCGAGCAGATCGCCGGCCCCTATTTTCGAAACCCGAAACTGATCAGACGCAACATCAGCGAAGGCATGGATGGCATCCCCTTGGTGCTGCGGCTGGCGATCGTCGATGCGATGACCGGTCAACCGGTTACCGGGGCACTGGTCGATATCTGGCATTGCAATGCGCGCGGGGCGTATTCGGGGTGGAGCAAGATCGACCCGGACAAGGAAGTCGACGTCGGTAGCATCGGTTCGATCCCGCGCACCGATGACGATACCTACCTGCGCGGCGGGCAATTTACCGATCAGCAGGGCGTGGTGCGTTTTACCACCATCTATCCCGGTTTTTATGCTGGCCGTGCCCTGCACATTCATGTGGCGGTACGAATCACCGCCGGCAACAACTACCTGCAAGAGCGGCATGTCGCCTGGGTCGGCCAGCTGTATTTTCCCGAGGTGGCCTCGCGCACGGTACTCAATGCCCGCGAGTACCGTGGGCGTGGCATCTGCGCGCTGAAAAACGAGCAGGATGAGTTCTTTCAGGGCATGGGAGGTGAAGCCTCGACCCTGAATGTCCATGCCATCGGTCGAGACTCGAACGAGGACGGCTTTTTCGGGCACATGACCATCGGTGTCGACACGTTTGCGGTGTCATCGCAAATAAAACCCGAAGACTTCGACAAATACACAGTGTGACCTCAGCGCAACTCAGTCAGCGCCCGTGCCAGCCGATCCATGTCGGCTGCGGTGGTGGTGAGGCCCGGCGTAATGCGGATGCACGGGCCACACGCCGCACCGCTGCGCATCACGGTAAACAGGTTGTAGTCATTGAGCAGGCGCTCGACCAGCGCCTGCTGATCGGCATGCCGGGTAAAGCGCATCGAGGTGATGGCGCAATACAGGCGCGGGTCATCCGGGGTCATGACTTCAATTTCCGGTAACCCCCGCACGGCATCGACCCACCGGTTACGCAGGTAATTGAGGCGCATGCCCTTGGCGACGGAACCGCCCATGGCGTGATGTTCTTCGAACACCAGCGGCAGGGTCAGCAGGGCCGGAATATTGGGCGTGCTGTAGGGCGTGCGGGCGCGAATGTCGGTGACCGGGAAATGCATCTCGCCCATGTCCGGGTCGATATCGGCCAGGCGCTCGGGGGCGATGTAAATGAAGCCCAGCGTCAGTGGCGCGCCGATCCATTTGTGCAGGTTATAACCAGCAAAAGCGATGCCCAGTTTCTCGAGATCGAACTCGATCTGACCAAGGGCATGGGCGCCGTCGAGGATTACATCGATCCCGTATTCCCTGGCGGTAGCGGCAATCGCCTGCACCGGCATGACCAGTCCGGTGCGATGGGTGACGTGGGTCAGCGCTATCAGCTTCAATCGCGGATAACGCACGAAAGCTTCGCGGTAAGTGCTGAGTAAACTGTCGAAACTGGCGGGGTGGCAGTGTTCGATCTCGATCACTTCCACGCCTCGATAGCGGGCCAGCCAACGCATCGCGCCCTTGACCGTGTCGTACTCCAGATCGCTTATCAGCACCTGATCGCCCGGTGCCAGGCGATTATAGTTGCGAATCAGCGATTGCAGGCCATCCGAAGCGTTACGGGTGAAGGCAACGGCTTCGGCGGGGGCTCCGATCAGCTCGGCCAGCTGCGCACGAATCTTGACGCTTTCGCCCTGCTCGAAGCGCTGGCGCACATGCACCGAGTTGCCGCGGTTGATGAGTTCGATGTTGCGCTGATATTCCTCGACCACGGTGCGCGACATACGGCCGAAATAACCGTTTTCCAGGTTCAGGGGGCCGGGTTCAACCGCATAGCGGTCGGCAAAGGTCTGCCAAAAAGCTTCATCGCGGGTACGGCGGGTATTGTCGGGCATGAGCAACTCGGTGAGGGTAGGGCGGGTCAGTGGCGAGGCGCGGGTTTGCCGTGTTTGGCGCGCAGTGGCTCAAGCAGTTCCGACAAGCCGTTGTGGTCGATTTCCTGCATCAAAGCCAGCAAACCGCCCAGTTCACCGTGGGGGAAACCTTCGCGAGCGAACCAGTTCAGGTACTGGCCGGGCAGGTCAGCGATGATGCGGCCCTTGTATTTGCCAAAGGGCATTTCGCGGGTAATCAGCAGTTCGAGCTTTTCGGGATTCATCATCAGTCGTCTTGATTCAAGGCAGTCTGGAAAATACAGGCATTCTGCATGCAGGCCAAATGACAGATCATGCAAAAAAAGCGGACACAGATTCCTCGTTAAAACATAACTAATTGAAATGTAAGTAAAAAGTCATCAATTCAAAGCTGGCATGCAGGGTGCAACTCCTTATTGCATCTTTCATCAACCGCAAGGAATTGAAAAATGACCGACATTAATAAAGAAGCGATCTCTGTACTCAACGACCTGATTGAAACCTGTAAAGACGGTCAGGAAGGGTTCAAGACTTGCGCTGAAGACATCAAGCATCCAGAACTCAAAAACCTGTTCGTTCAGCGCTCCACAGATTGCGCTGCAGCGGCTGCCGAGTTGCAGGCCGCTGTGCGTTCCCTGGGCGGTGATCCGGAAACCTCCACCAGTGTCAGTGGCGACCTTCACCGTCGCTGGGTCGACGTCAAGGCGATGTTCACCGGCAAGGACGAAGAGGCGGTGCTGAACGAAGCCGAACGCGGTGAAGACCATGCGCTGAATGTGTACAAGGACGCACTGGAAAAAATCAACAAACACAACCTGGTAAGTATTCGTGACATGGTCGAGCGTCAGTACCATGGCGTGCAACGCAACCATGACCAGGTGAAAGCCCTGCGTAACCAGGCTCGCGCACGTTCATAAGCGTTCGTTACCTGTCAAAAACGCCAGCCAGTCTGGCGTTTTTTTATGTTCGGGATTTAACACTGGACGGGATATAGATAGCTAGCTAATAATTTGTCATTCAAATTATCCCGTCTAACCCGGCTATCGTTAAACCGTCCTTTCAAGAGTGTCCTACGTGCCTATCACTTTTCAGGCCTTGTTCGCGCCTGACCGCCGCGCCTTGCAATTCGCGATCAAGACTTTGATCGGCGGCGGCCTGGCCCTGTGGCTGGCATTGCGCTGGGGGCTGGAGCAACCGTCATGGGCGTTGATGACGGCATTTATCGTCGCCCAACCCTTGTCCGGAATGGTGGTGCAAAAGGGTTTGGCGCGGCTGTTGGGTACGCTGGTCGGGACGATCATGTCGGTGGTGTTCATGGGGCTGTTCGCCCAGACGCCCTGGCTGTTTTTGCTGGCGTTGGCGTTGTGGCTCGGGCTGTGTACCGCGAGTTCAACCTTGCTGCGCAGTGCCTGGTCCTATTCCTTCGTGTTGGCCGGTTACACGGTGGCGATCATCGCATTGCCCGCCATTACCCATCCGCTGACGGTGTTCGATCAAGCCGTGGCTCGCTGCACGGAAATCTGCCTGGGCATTCTCTGCGCCACCGCTGCCAGTGCGTTGCTTTGGCCATTGCGGGTTGAACGGCAACTGGCCGGCCAGGCCCGGGCAGCCTGGCATAGCGGCATGAATGCCGCGCGCGCGACGTTGGCCGGCGACGCTCTGGCGCGTAAAGGCTTGCTGGAAATCCTTGGGAAAATCGTCGCGGTCGATGCCCAGCGCGAGCATGCCTGGTTTGAAGGCAGCCTCGGTCGGCAACGAGCGCGGGCCATTAGCGGTTTGAGTCAGAAGCTGTTGATGCTGTTGCGCATCGCCCGTTCGGTACGCCGCCAATGGAATCAATTGGAACTGCTCGAAGCCGAGCAGTTGATGCCATGGATGACCGAGGTCCAAGAAGCAATTGGGGCTTGTGATACCGCCCAGTTGCAGGCCTTGCGTCCCAGATTGCTCGACGCCTCTCACGATGCAGGCATCAGTGCTGCGCAAAGTTACTGTCTGGCCCGTTTCACTTTGTTGCTCGATACCGCCATGGCGGCCTGTACCGCATTGAAAGCGGTGCAAGAGGGGCGTGAAACGGTCGACCCGCCGAGAACCCTGACGCCGCATCGCGACCTGTCATTGGCACTGGTCTTTGGCGCGCGCAGTGCGCTGGCGTTTCTGGTGGTGGCGGGTTTCTGGCTGGCGACGGCATGGCCAGCGGCGTCGGGCGCTCTGGTGCTGACGTGTGTGGTATGCAGTCTGTTTGCCAGCCGCGAAAATGGGGCGCAAATCGGCATGAGCTTTCTGCGTGGCATTCTGCTGGCGATTCCATCGGCGTTTATCGTCGGGCAGATTCTACTGCCGCAATGGAGCGGGTTTGCGCTGCTGTGCATGGGCATGGGCGTGCCGCTGTTTCTCGGCGCGCTGGGCATGGCCAATCCGCAGATCGGCGCCACGGCCACGTCCTTCTGTCTGCACTTTATTGTGCTGGTTTCGCCGTTGAACAGGATGACGTTCGATGTCGCGAATTTCTTCAATAGCGCGCAGGCCATGCTGATCGGTGTCGGCGCTGCCGTATTGGCGTTTCGCTTGCTGATCCTGCGTAACCCGACATGGCATAGCCGACGCTTGCTGCAGGCGACCCTCGCCGATCTGGTGCGCCTCACCCGACGCACTCTGCGCGGTGCCGAAAGCTGGTTTGGCGGGCGCATGGCCGACCGTTTGCTACAACTGGCGCGGCATTATCCCGAGCTGCCGGAGCCGGCGCGCAGCCGCTGGGATGACGGCTTGCTCGGCCTGGACATCGGCGATGAATTGCTGCATTTGCGCTTGAGCCTGGCGGCCGCCCAGGTGCCGGTCAGTGCGCCCCAGCGGCGTTATCTCGAGCAACTGGAAATAGTCCTCGGGCAAGGCCCGGCCGGCAGTCGCGCCGAGGCGCTGGCGCAACCCAGCGAAGCGTTACTGAAAACCTTGTACGCGTTGCCGCCCAGCGACGCGGTGAAACTCGCCCAAGGCGCGGTGCTGCAATTGCAAAGCAGCTGGCGTGCCTGGTGTCACCAACAGGAGCTAAGCCATGGGCTTGCGTGAGTGGTCGGTGGGCGGCGTGCTGCTCAGTCCGTTTCTGATTGATGTGTTGCTGGCGTTGCTGGTGACCGGAGCGTTGCGCATGGTATTGCGCCTGACCCCGGTCGGTCGCTGGATCTGGCACGAAGCATTGTTTGATTGCGCCCTGTACGTCTGTGTATTGACCTTGATCACCGTCGTCCTCGGGCCTTTATAAAGGAGTTGAATATGCGTACATCCGTACGTGTCGCGATCACCCTGAGCCTGACGGCCCTGGCCATTTTTGCCGGTTTCCATCTGTGGCAGTACTACATGTTGACGCCCTGGACGCGCGATGCGCGGATCCGCGCCGACGTCGTAGTCATCGCCCCCGACGTGTCTGGCTGGGTGCGGGAGCTCAAGGCTTTCGATAACCAGCAGGTCAAGGCTGGCGATGTGTTGCTGAGCATCGACCGCGATCGTTTCGAAGCCGCGCTGGAGAAGGCGCAAGCGGTGGTGCAGACCCGTCAGCAGCAACTCGGTTTGCGTGAACACGAAGCCAGCCGTCGTGCCAGTCTGGGGCCGCAGGCGATCAGCGCCGAACTGCGGGAGAACGCGCAAATCAATGCCGGCATCGCCCGGGCCGAACTGCGCGAAGCTCAGGCTGAAGCCAAAGTCGCGCAACTCAACCTGACCCGCAGCGAGGTGCATGCGCCGCGCAGCGGTCATGTCACCAACCTGCGCCTGGCCCAGGGTAATTACGTGAATGCCGGGCAACCAGTGATGGCGTTGATCGACGATTCGACCTTTTATGTGCAGGCGTATTTCGAAGAAACCAAACTGCCGCGAATTCGCGTCGGCGATCCGGTCAAGGTCTGGCTCATGAGCGCCGGTGAGCCCTTGCAGGGGCACGTCGAAAGCATCAGTCGCGGGATTACCGACCGCAATACCACGCCCGATGGGCAGTTGCTGGCCGAGGTGGAACCGACATTTAACTGGGTGCGCCTGGCGCAGCGGATTCCGGTGCGGATCAAGCTCGACACGTTGCCTGAAGGGATCCGTTTGAGCGCGGGGATGACGGCGAGTGTGCAGGTGCAGGAGGGGCGGTAGGATCAAAAGATCGCAGCCTTCGGCAGCTCCTACAGAGATCGGCGTAGGAGCTGACGAAGGCTGCGATCATTTGGGGCTTGCAATCAGCCGATGCTGATCGCCGGCAACGTCGGCAACGTCACGGTCTGTTGTTTGCGCGGCGCCAGAATTTCCGCCTCGCCATCCACGACCAACTCATCGCGCTGGTTGAACACCCGAGTGGCAATACGTACACGAAACTTCGGCAGTTTCTCGAGAATTTCCAGGCGCACAGTCAGCGTGTCGCCAATTTTTACCGGCTTCTGAAAGCTCATCGTCTGACCGATATAAATCGTCCCCGGCCCAGGCAACTCGCAAGCCACCGCCGCGCTGATCAACGCGCCGCTGAACATGCCGTGGGCGATACGCTCCTTGAACATGCTGGCGGCAGCGAACTCAGCGTCCAGATGCACCGGGTTGTGGTCGCCGGACATCGCGGCGAACAACTGAATGTCGCGCTCTTCGACGGTCTTGCTGTAGCTGGCGGTCTGGCCAACTTCGAGGGCTTCGTAAGGCGTATTGGTAACCTGGGTCATCTGTCTCGATTCCTGTGACGAATTAAAAAATCCACAAAAAAACTATTCGGTCCTGGGTGGCCGGTGAGCGCTCAAGGCCTTGGCGATCCAGTTCAGCACATCGGCAGTCACTTGATCGCGATTGATTTCATTGAACAATTCATGCCGGGCCTGCGGGTAAACAGTCAGCTGCAGGTTCTGGCAGCCAGCATCGCGCAGGGCGTGGGCCAGATCTTTCAGACGTTTGCCTTCGCTCACCGGATCACATTCGCCACCGATCACCAGCAGTGGCAGGCCCGGATCGATCTGGGCGAGATTGGACGCTTTGCTGATTTGCTGCAAGCCGCCAAGCAAATCGATCCACAGTTGATTGGTGCAGCGAAAGCCGCAGAGCGGGTCATTGGCGTATTTGTCGACTTCAGCCGGGTCGCGGCTCAGCCAGTCGAATGGCGTGCGCACCGGTTTGAATTTCTTGTTGAATGAGCCGAACGACAGCCATTCGATCAGCGCACTGCGCCCTTTGGGCCCTTGGCGCAGGCGCTCGAGGCGAGCTATCTGTCGCGCTGCGCGATAGAGCATCACCGGCTGGAAGTTCGAACCACTGAGAATTGCCCCGTGCAGGCTGGCGCTGTGATGCAGCAAATAAGCCTGGGCGATGTAGCTGCCCATGCTGTGGCCGAGCAACACGATCGGCACGCCGGGATGCTGTTGGCCGATATGTTGGTTAAGGCTGGCCAGGTCACCGACCACTTTGCACCAGCCATCATCATCGGCGAAATGGCCCAAGGTGCCGTTTTCGGCAGTTTTGCCATGTCCACGCAGGTCTGGCGCATACACACCGTAATCCCGATCACAGCAGGCTTGCGCCAGACGGGCGTAGCGAGCGCTGTGTTCTGCCATGCCGTGGGCCAGCAGGATCACCGCCTTGAGCGGCGCGGCCGGCAGCCACTGATTGACGAAGAGGCGGCTGCGGTCACTCGCGGTCAGCCAGAAAGTGTCGTGGATCATGGCGATTCCTTTGCGTTGGGCTGCATGAAGCTGCCGGGTGAAAACAGCCTCGATGCATTGTATAGCGGATCCCGTCGCCTACCGTCTGATCAGGCCACGGCGGGGCAGCAAGATTCACGCGATCAATGACGACCGTGCGCATATTTGCCTGATTCGTTATAGCTGCTAGTGTCCGGAAAGCACCGTTTTTCGCTTTCTGTTTTTGAGAAAGCACAGAAAGCGGCCCCGGTAGGCTCAGGTAAAGAGGACAAGAACAATGCAACCTGATTTCTGGAATGACAAGCGCCCGGCCGGCGTGCCCCTGGATATTGATCTTGGGGCCTATAAGTCGGTGATCGAGGTGTTCGAACGTTCCTGCAAGAAATTTGCCGATCGCCCGGCGTTCAGCAACATGGGCGTGACCCTGACCTACGCCGAACTGGAACGCTACAGCGCCGCGTTCGCCGGTTATCTGCAAGCCCACACCGACCTGGCGCCGGGCGATCGCATCGCGGTGCAGATGCCCAACATCCTGCATTACCCGATTGCCGTGTTCGGTGCCTTGCGCGCCGGGTTGATCGTGGTCAATACCAACCCGTTGTACACCGCGCGGGAGATGCGTCATCAGTTCAAGGACTCCGGTGCCCGGGCGCTGGTGTACCTGAACGTGTTCGGAGAGAAGGTCCAGCAAGTGCTGCCTGACACTGACATCCAGTATTTGATCGAAGCGAAGATGGGCGACCTGATGCACACCGCCAAGGGCTGGCTGGTCAATACCCTGGTGAGCAAAGTCAAAAAGATGGTGCCGGCCTATTCATTGCCGCAGGCCATTTCCTTCAAGAGCGCGCTGCGTCTGGGTCGGGGCCTGGCTATCAAACCGCTGAAGGTCGGCCTCGACGACATCGCCGTGCTGCAATACACCGGCGGCACCACTGGCCTGGCCAAGGGGGCGATGCTGACCCACGGTAATCTGGTGGCGAACATGCAACAGGCGCGCGCCTGTCTTGGGCAATTCGGCGCTGACGGTCAGCCGCTGCTGCGCGAAGGCCAGGAAGTGATGATCGCGCCGCTGCCGCTGTACCACATCTATGCGTTCACGGCGAATTGCATGTGCATGATGGTGACCGGCAACCACAACGTGCTGATCACCAATCCACGGGACATCGGTAACTTCATCAAGGAATTGAAGAACTGGCGGTTTTCGGCGCTGCTGGGGCTCAACACACTGTTCGTGGCGCTGATGGACCATCCCGACTTCAAGACTCTGGATTTCTCCAGCCTCAAACTCACCAACTCCGGTGGTACCGCGCTGGTCAAGGCCACGGCCGAACGTTGGGAACAGCTCACCGGTTGCCGCATCACTGAAGGTTACGGCCTGACTGAAACCTCGCCGGTGGCCTGCACCAATCCCTACGGCGACAAGTCGCGCATCGGCACGGTCGGCCTGCCGGTGCCGGGCACAACCCTGAAAGTGATCAACGATGAAGGCGTCGAGCAGCCGCTGGGCGAGCGCGGCGAACTGTGCATCAAAGGCCCGCAGATCATGAAGGGTTACTGGCAGAAACCCGAAGCCACCGCCGAAGTGCTGGACGCTGAAGGCTGGTTCAAGTCCGGTGACATTGCGGTAATCGATCCGGACGGTTTCGTTCGCATCGTCGATCGCAAGAAAGACATGATTATCGTCTCGGGTTTCAACGTGTACCCGAACGAAATCGAAGACGTGGTGATGGCTCACCCGAAAGTCGCCAATTGCGCGGTGATCGGCGTGCCGGACGAGCGTTCGGGGGAGGCAGTCAAATTGTTTGTGGTGGCCCGTGAATCAGGTATCAGCCTTGAAGAGCTGAAGGCCTACTGCAAGGAAAATTTCACGGCGTACAAAGTTCCCAAGCACATCGTCTTGCGAGAGTCGTTGCCGATGACACCGGTGGGCAAGATTCTGCGGCGGGAATTGCGGGAGATCGCCTGATCGTTGAATGGCCGCGCTTCGCACATTCGCGGGCAAGCCTCGCTCCTACAGGTTCAGTGTCGTCACATAGCGGTGAACGACGCAAACCCTATAGGAGCGAGGCTTGCCCGCGAAGCTTTCAAGAGGTTGAAGCCCCGATTTCAAAGGCTTCCAAGGATCTATAGAATTTTTGCTCTAAAAGTGACTATTGATTAGTCAAGAGTCAAAAATGTGACTGTAGAGGCCGTTTTTGGCTCTAGTCGGCCTTTGGCAAAGCTGCTACTCTCGGCGCGCTTTGTGACTTCTCGGCCTTGTTAAAAGCCAGACTCACCAATAATCAAACACCAATAATAATCGCATCAAATGCGGTATTTGAATTCGCGTTGCTGAGGAGTGGGCTTCCATGATCGAAGACTTTTGGAAGGATAAGTACCCAGCTGGAATTGCTGCCGAGATCAATCCAGACGAGTATCCGAATATTCAGGCAGTGTTAAAGCAGTCCTGCCAACGCTTCGCTGACAAACCGGCATTCAGCAACCTGGGCAAGACAATCACCTACGGTGAGCTGTATGAATTGTCCGGTGCCTTTGCCGCTTACCTGCAACAGCATACCGATTTGCAACCGGGCGATCGAATCGCCGTGCAACTGCCCAATCTGCTGCAGTACCCGATCGCCGTTTTCGGCGCCATCCGCGCCGGACTGATCGTGGTCAATACCAACCCGCTGTACACCGCGCGGGAAATGGAACACCAATTCAACGATTCCGGTGCCAAAGCCCTGGTCTGCCTGGCCAACATGGCGCATCTGGCCGAGACCGTCGTGCCGAAAACCGGCGTCAAGCATGTGATCGTCACTGAAGTGGCCGACCTGCTGCCGCCACTCAAGCGCTTGCTGGTCAACAGCGTCATCAAGTACGTGAAGAAGATGGTCCCGGCGTATCACTTGCCCAAGGCCATCAAATTCAATGATGTGCTGAGCAAGGGCCACGGCCAGCCAGTGGCTGAAGCCAACCCGGCCAGCGGCGACGTTGCCGTGCTGCAATACACCGGCGGCACCACGGGCGTGGCCAAGGGCGCGATGCTGACCCACCGCAATCTGGTGGCAAACATGCTGCAGTGCAAAGCGCTGATGGGTTCCAACCTCAATGAAGGTTGCGAGATCCTGATCACTCCGCTGCCGCTCTACCACATCTATGCGTTCACCTTTCATTGCATGGCGATGATGCTGATCGGCAACCACAACATCCTGATCAGCAACCCGCGGGACCTGACGGCGATGGTCAAGGAACTGTCGAAGTGGAAGTTCAGCGGTTTCGTCGGCCTGAACACGCTGTTCGTCGCGCTGTGCAATAACGAAGCGTTCCGCAAGCTGGATTTCTCCAGCCTGAAAATCACTTTGTCCGGCGGCATGGCCTTGCAACTGGCCGCGGCCGAACGCTGGAAAGCCGTTACCGGTTGCCCGATCTGCGAAGGTTACGGCATGACCGAAACCAGCCCGGTGGCCACGGTGAACCCGAGCCAGAACATACAGATCGGCACCATCGGTATTCCGGTGCCCTCGACGCTGTGCAAAATCATCGACGATGCCGGTGTTGAACAGCCGCTGGGCGCCATCGGTGAACTGTGTGTGAAAGGTCCGCAAGTCATGAAGGGCTACTGGCAGCGTCAGGACGCCACCGATGAAATACTCGACAGCGAAGGCTGGTTGAAGACCGGTGACATCGCGCTGATCCAGCCCGACGGTTACATGCGCATTGTCGATCGCAAGAAAGACATGATCCTGGTCTCCGGTTTCAATGTGTATCCCAATGAGCTTGAAGATGTGCTGGCGACTCTGCCGGGCGTGCTGCAATGCGCAGCCATTGGTGTGCCGGACGAGAAGTCGGGCGAGGCAATCAAGATCTTTATCGTCGCCAAACCGGGTGTGACCCTGACCAAGGATCAGGTGATGGAGCACATGCGCGCCAACGTCACCGGCTACAAGGTGCCGAAAGCCGTAGAGTTCCGCGATGCGCTGCCGACCACCAACGTCGGTAAGATCCTGCGCCGCGAATTGCGCGATGAAGAGCTGAAGAAGCTCGGCATGAAGAAAGTGAGCGCCTAACCAACAAAAAGCCCCGCAGATGCGGGGCTTTTTGTTTGAAGCGGTATCAAGAACGCTTTTGTGGCGAGGGGGCTTGCCCCCGTTCGATTGCGAAGCAGTCGTAAATCCGGCAAACGCGCTATGCCGGATGGAGCACTGTTGCAGGTTTTGGGGCCGCTTCGCAGCCCAACGGGGGCAAGCCCCCTCGCCACAGGGATTACTGGCGGAACTGCGCGAAATTGACGTTGGTGCCGGCCGGGCGCATGTCCTGCAGGTAGGAGTCCTTGTCGGCGCTCAGTTCCAGGCTCAGGGCTGCCTTGCGCTTGCCTTGGTTGCGCACCACCAGGCCTTCGAGTTTCTCGCGCAGGAACACCGTTGGCACTTTAAGGTGCAGCAGTTCGTCGGTATCCGGGGTATGCATCAGCAAGTGAATCCATTCGTACTGACCAACGGCAAGGCGCGCGACCGGAATATCGAACCAGAAGATATTGCGGTTGCGGTTCAGTTCGGCGAAATGGCAGTTGTTGACGCCAAGCACAGCACCGCCGAGTTCCTGGTTTCTGCGGGCAATGGCCTGCTTTTTATCGAGTTTCATAACCTTCCTACGGGATTGGATCTTCAGCGCCATGGCCTGAATACGTTGCGCATTCTCGGGGCAAAGGCTGCAAACATAAAGCCTAACCTGCGAAATGTCCGGTTAATAAAAAAATGAAACTCCGCGCAAAGCCCTCCGGTCAATCCTTGTGTAACCACTTTCCCCATTGAAATGTTCACCGGAGAAATACCATGGGCAGCACGGGCGATAAAGTTAAAGGCATGGCAAACGAAGCGGCCGGCAACGTCAAGCAAGGCGTCGGCAAGGCCACCGGTAATGAAAGGCTGCGCACTGAAGGCGTAGCGCAGGAGAAGAAGGGCGAAGCCCAGCAAAAGGTCGGCAAAGCCAAGGATGCCATTAAAAAAGGCGTCGACAAGGCTTGATTCGGCCTTTGAGGAAATGCAAGAAAGCGGCCATCCCACGGATGGCCGTTTTTGTATTGGATAGACGCGATATACCCTGAGATTGTTTCAAAGTCGCCAAGTAGGCTACTTTGTTGTAGAAAACGGCCCCTGAGTCGCCACGACTTCTACCTTTTTGCGGCGAAAGGAGACGCTAATGTTTTTTCCAACCATGAAAGGTTTGCCCTTGCATCGGGTCATGGTGCGCACGGTCACCGAGTTCATCGCCGATGAAATGTCGACTTATGCCTCGGCGCTGGCCTATCAAATGCTGTTCTCGCTGTTTCCTTTCATTCTGTTTCTGATCGCCCTGATCGGTTTTCTGCACTTGCCGGACTTCTTTTCCTGGCTGCGCCTGCAATCGGAGCTGGTTCTGCCGCCCCAGGCGCTGGAGCAAGTGAACCCGGTGATCGACCAGCTTCAGCAGTCCAAGGGGGGATTGCTCTCGGTCGGTATCGTCATCGCCCTGTGGACCGCGTCCGCCGGTGTTCGGTTGATGATGAGCGCGATGAATGCCGCATATGACGTGGTCGAAGGCCGCCCGGCCTGGAAACGTTTCCCGCTGTCGATTTTCTACACCATCGGCATCGCCGGCATGTTGCTGATCGCCGCCGCGCTGATGGTGCTCGGGCCACAGCTGATGGGCTGGATTGCCGCGCAGGTAGGCCTCGAAGATTTTATCGTGACCGTCTGGACCATCGTCCGCTGGCCGGTGATCGTGGTTCTGTTGATGATGGCGGTAGCGCTGATTTACTACGTCATGCCCGACGTCAAACAAGAGTTTCGCTTCATTACCCCGGGCGCGGTGTTGTCTGTGGTGGTCTGGATCATCGCTTCGCTGGGCTTCGGTTTCTACGTCAAAACGTTCGCCAACTACAATGCCATGTATGGCAGTATCGGCGCGATCATCGTGTTGCTGTTGTACTTCTATATTTCCTCAGCGGTGCTGTTGCTCGGCGCGGAAATGAACGCAGTCATCGAACACATGTCATCCGAAGGCAAGAAACCTGGCGACAAGGTGCCCGAAGAACCCAAACACCACGTTTCGGGATTGGGACGTGACCACTCAATCAAGCCGACCACTGACGAAGCCCTGAAATGATCCGTGAAATTCTGAAAATGGGCGATGAACGCCTGCTGCGCATTGCTCCACCGGTGCCGACAGACATGTTCGACAGCCCTGAGTTGTGGCAGTTGATCGATGACATGTTCCAGACCATGGAAAGCGTCGGCGGGGTTGGCCTGGCCGCGCCGCAGATCGGTGTCGACCTGCAACTGGTGATCTTTGGTTTCGAACACAGCGAACGCTATCCGGACGCCGAAGCGGTGCCGCAGACGATTCTGATCAATCCACTGATCACGCCATTGAGCCCGATCCTTGAAGAGGGGTTCGAAGGCTGCCTGTCGGTGCCGGGCTTGCGCGGTGCGGTAAATCGTTATCAGCAGATTCGTTATGAAGGCTTCGATCCCAAGGGCGAGCCGATCGTGCGCGTTGCCTCGGGATTTCATGCGCGGGTGGTGCAGCATGAATGCGATCACTTGATCGGCCGGCTGTACCCGTCGCGCATCAGTGATTTCAGCAAATTCGGGTTTACCGAAGTGATGTTCCCGGATCTCGATCCTGCAGCGGACGATTAAATCGCTAAAAGATCGCAGCCTTCGGCAGCTCCTACGGGTGTACACAAAACCCTGTAGGAGCTGCCGAAGGCTGCGATCTTTTGATCTTCTAACCTGGTTCCAAACCCATCGCAATCATCGGTTTGCTGCGCGCATAACGACTCAACCGTTCAGCCATGGCATAGGGCAGCGGCGGGTCGAAGGTAAAACCGCGACGCTCATAAAAGCCACGCAGATCCGGATGGCAGAACAACCAGACGGGTTCTTCGAGGTGCTTGATGGCGTGGGCGATCAACGTCGCGGCGATCCCTTGCCCGCGACAGCGCGGGTCGACGAACAGCCCGGTCAGCCAATGCCCACCGGCCACGGGTCGCAAGCAGAGCGCCGCAATGATCTCATCGCGTTTCGCGACCCACAGCCGAGCGTCGCGGACTGCTTTCATCGACGATTGGTGGGCGCGATAAAACTTGTTCATCAACGGCCATAACGGCTCGTCGAGCAAGGTGTACCGGGTGTTGGGCATGGGCCTGGACTGTCTGTGCGCAAAGTGGGTGATTATAAAAGAACGCGGGCACCGCGATAGGTGTATACCTGATCTCACGTCCCGTATGAGTGGAGTATGTGTCATGGCCAAAGGCATGGATTCAAAGAAAGCGGCAAAGAAAAAACCGGCGAAAACCGCCGATGAAAAACGTGCGGACAAGAAGGCCAAGAAGGTGGGCGTGTTCGGCCACTGATCCCGCGTCAAAGGAGCCCCGGGTTCTCGGGCTCCTGCTGCGGGTCTGACGAAATATCCCGGAAATCTGCAAGAAATCCCGATCAAGACCTGACCTCCTTTCAAGTCTGAAGCGACAAGCGAGTTACTCGCGGATAATTTAACGCCTCACGCCAATTGCGCAGCCAATGCGGTTTTCACGGCTGGCCGCACATCAACCCTCGTCTGAAATCGTGCCAATGCAGGCCACTGACCCAGATCGATGTCAAACCCCTGAGTCCAGCGCAACACCGTAAACAGATACGCATCAGCGATGCCGAATCCACCGGCCATCAAGTAATCCTGGCGCTCCAGCGTTTTGCTCAACACGGCGAAGCGCTTGAACAGCTTCTCCTTGATGAGCGCCTTCACCTCATCCGGAAACTGCGAATTGAACAGCCAACCCAGCCCGCCATGAATCTCGGTCGAAACGAAATTCAGCCATTCCTGCAAACGCACCCGCTCGAACGTCCCGTTCGTCGGTGCCAGGTTCGCCTCGGGTCGTAGATCTGCCAGGTACTGCAGGATCGCCGGGCCTTCGGTCAGCACATCACCGTTATCCAGCTGCAATGCTGCGACATAGCCTTTTGGGTTAATGGCCAGGAAGTCCTCGCCGGTGACGGTTTGTTTGGTGCTGTTGTCGACGCGGACTAACTCGAACGGCAAATCCAGTTCGAGCAGCACAATGTGCGGCGCCAATGAGCAGGCTTGCGGGGCG
Organism: Pseudomonas sp. PICF141; assembly: GCF_002286815.1. Lineage (GTDB taxonomy): Bacteria > Pseudomonadota > Gammaproteobacteria > Pseudomonadales > Pseudomonadaceae > Aquipseudomonas. The sequence continues at coordinate 72,137 of NZ_MUNM01000040.1, read as the reverse complement.
TAATACAACTTCATGGGCAGGACTCTGGTTGCGGATTTGCGCCAGTGTCATAGTGCGGGGCCTGCTCGGTAAAATTAATCTTTCAGAAAACTGCCATTAGGAAAGCTACTGCCATGATGAATCTGATGCATTGGCGAATGGTGGTGGCGGTGGCCGATACCGGCAACATCACCCGGGCCGCCGAGCGGGTTGGAATGACCCAGTCCGGTGCCAGTCAGGCGTTGGCCTTGATTGAAGAAACCCTGGGCGTTCAGCTGTTCAGCCGGGAAAACCGTCAGACCTTGCCGACCGCCATCGGTTTGCCTGTAATCGAACAGGCGCGAACCATGCTCGGCGCCCTCGAGAATATTCGCAGCACCGTCGACGCCACTAAGGATATCCAGCGCGGGACAATTCGCCTGGCCAGTTTTCCGTTGGTGCTGGCGACTTTTCTGCCGCCACTGCTGCGCCAATTCAATCGGCTGTATCCCGGCATTCAAGTAGTGGCGTTGGAGGTCAGCGACGATGAAGTGGAAACGTTGCTCAGTGACGGGCTGGTGGATGTCGGCGTGGTGTTGAACCCTGCGCCTGTGCGTAATGCCGGTCGTCTGGGGCGTGATGCCTGGGTGGCGGTGCTGCCCGGTGGCCACCCCTTGGCGCGCCGCTCGAATGAAGAGGGCGTTTCATTGGCGGAACTGGCGGAGCAACCCTTTGTACTCGCCACGGGCGGTTGCTCGACCAATGCCCGCAGCCTGGCCGCCGACGCCGGGCTGCAGCTGCTGGATGTACGGGCAGAAGTGCGGGAGTGGAGTAGTGCGTTCACCCTGGTGCGAGAGAACATCGGCGTTACGCTTGTGCCGGAAATGACCCTGCCGACCCATCGCCAAGGATTGCGCATAGTGCCGGTGACGCCGCGTATCGATCGCGAGTTTGCCTTGGTAGTCGCGCCCGACAAGGAACCTTCGGCGGCGGTGCGGGCGTTGTTGGGGATGCTTGCAGATCACCCGATGGGAATGTCGAACTCCTGAAACGCATCATCCAACGGCCTATAACCCAACACCCGGGTAGTTTCACTGAGGTCCAGGCGTTTGAAACGGTTATTGGAAATACCGTGGGCGATCAGGTGTTGCACACCTTTGACCTCTACCGACAGTTGCAGTAACTGCACCGCATCACGAGGGCTGAGCCATGCGCTCAGGTCACGAGCGTTGGTCAATTCGTGACGGTCCGCAAACTCGAAAGCGCCGATGCGTATGGCGATGCTCGATAGGTTGTGTTTGGCAGCGTAGAACGCACACAAGGCTTCGCCATAACACTTGCTGACGCCATACAGATTGGCCGGCATCACCTGCATGCCCGGTGTGATCTGCCGGTCCACCGGATAACCCTCGATGGTCTGCGCGCTGCTGGCGAACACCAACCGTTTACAACCCGCCGCCACGGCGGCTTCGAACAGGTAAGTGGTGGCCAGAATATTGTTGGGCAGTAACTCATCGAAAGAGGCGGTGGCGTGAGGGATGCCAGCCAGATGCACGATGACGTCGATGTCCTTCAGCACTTCGCTTATGGCGGTGAGGTCGGACAGGTCCTGGCGTACAAAGCGATGCGGTGCATCGACATTGAAGTCGGGTTCGATTCGATCCGTCAGCACGAAGGTGTAGCGGTCCTGCGAAGCTTCGAAAAAGGTTCTGCCGATTCTGCCGCAGGCGCCAGTCAGCAGTACGTTGAGTCCGTTCATGGGGTTCTCTTTTTATGGAAGGGCAGAGGGGGCGGATTTGGCGTTATGGCACGCCGTTGCAAGCGTGTTCCATAAACCCCGGCCGCAGCGCCAGTCGCTGGCAATAGGCGTCGACGGCGGGGTAGTCCGGGCGTTCCATCGGGGTCATCCGCCAGCGGTTGACCGACAATCCGATGAGGATATCGGCCAGTGTGAACTGCGATCCGGCGACATACGCACCGGTCGTTGCGAGTTGCTGTTCGAGGATGCCCATTTTCGCGTTCCAGCCGCGAATGCCATCGGCAATTCGCTGCGTGTCCTGGAAGTTCGGCAACTGCCGGACCAGCGCAAAAAATGCGTAGCCCCACGAGGGGTTGAGTTCGGTGGCTTGCCAGTCCATCCACTGCTCCACGCGAGCGCGGGCCACCGGTTCGACGGGTAACAGGTCAGTGTTCTGGTGTTTACCGGCCAGGTACCGGCAAATGGTATTGGACTCCCACAATACGCCGGCCTCGTCGATGAGCACCGGCACCTGTGCGTTGGGGTTGAGCTGGAGAAATTCCGGGCGCTGGGTCGATGCGAAACCGCTGCCCCAGTCTTCGCGGTCGTACGACACGCCCAATTCGTCGCAGGTCCACAGGACTTTTCTGACGTTGATTGATGAGGCCCGACCCAAAATCTTCAGCGCATGTCCCATTGAGCTTCTCCGTTTGCTGTTCCAGGTATCGGAATCTAGCACGCGGAGCGTGGGAATGGTCGTGCGTCAGGTGCTCTCGCGCACCTTCAATTCAAACCCCATATCCTGCACCGGCCTGGTCACGGAATTGCCGGCCAGCAAGGTCAGCATCAGCTCTGCGGAGCGACGGCCAATGGCTTCGCGCGGGGTGCTGATGCTGCTCAGGCGCGGAACCATGTGTTCGGACATGGGCAAGTCGTTGAATCCGAGAATCGCCACTTGTTCGGGGATCTTGATCCCGCAGCGCAGGGCTTCCAGCAGGGCGCCCTGAGCCAGGTCGTCGTTGCCGAAGAAGATGGCATCGACCTGCGGATGACTGGCCAACAATTGCAGGAACAACTCGCCTCCCAATCCGACGGAGGAGGGGCGCGGGGTCAGCACTTCGAGGTCCGGGCTATACAAACCGGCCTTTTGCAGCGCGCGGCGGAAACCTTCGCCGCGCAACAGCGTGCGCTGATCCAGTTGTGCGCCAATGTAGGCCAGGTGTTTGCGGCCGCGGGAGAGCAAATGCTCGGCCGCGGTTTCGCCGGCGGCGACTTGTGAAAAGCCGACGCAATTGAGCCCGGCCGCGCTATCCAGTTCCATCATGTAGACGCAGGGAATATTGCTGGCCTCGATCATTCGCCGCGAACTTTCGGTGCGGTCGAAACCGGTCAGTAACAGGCCGCGAGGCTGATAAGCCATGTAATTGCGCAGCAGGTTTTCTTCTTCGTCACGGGAGTAATGGAAGTTGCCGATCAGCACTTCGAAGCCCTTGGGGCGTAAAACCTGATGAATGGCTTCCAGCGTGTCGATGAACAGCAAGTTGGACAGCGACGGCACCAAAACCACCACGGAATGGCTCTGGGCCGAGGCCAGGGCGCGGGCGGCGGGGTTGACCACGTAGTTCAGGTCGAGGGCGGCCTTCTGCACTTTTTCCACCAGTTCGGTGGCCACCGTGCTGACGCCGCGCAACGCGCGGGAGGCTGTAATAGGGCTGACACCGGCCAGGCGTGCGACTTCGTTGAGGGTAGGGCGGCCAGTGGTGCGAGTATTTTTATCGTTTTTAGGGGTATTCATCGGACGGCTTGCCAAACAAAATTCAAGGCACTAAGGTAGCGCTGTCTCGATGCAGCTGCAAATGCGTTAACGAGGTTTGCCTGATCCTCGCTTTTTGGCCTCGAGAACGAACATGCTGCAACCCACAAAAATGACAAGAAGGCGTCGGCAACTTCTGCTTTTGCACTTGAGTCTCACGTAGCAAAGGTAGCGCTGTCTGCGCGCTGAGGTGTTACATGAATCATCCCATCACCGCCCTGGTCATCATGGGCGTTGCCGGTTGCGGCAAGACGTGCGTTAGCCAGGCCCTGTGCCAGCTCAGCGGCGCGACCGCCATTGAAGGCGACACTTTCCACCCTGCCGCCAATATCGAAAAGATGAGCGCGGGTATCCCCCTGAACGACGAAGACCGTGCCGGCTGGCTCGACAGCCTGTGTGATGAGCTGCGCCGTGTCGATGCCAAGGGGGAACGCCCGGTGCTGACGTGCTCTGCCCTCAAACACAGTTACCGCGAACGCTTGCGCAGTGCCTTGCCGGGCCTGGGCTTCGTTTTTCTTGAGCTGAGCCCTGACGTTGCCGCCGATCGTGTGACTCATCGGCCGGGTCACTTCATGCCGTCAACCTTGATCGACAGCCAGTTCGCCACACTTGAATCGCCCGTTGGTGAGCCCCTGACCCTGGCTCTGGATGCGTCCAGCCATAGCGTCGATGAGTTGGCTGCTCAGGCCCACCGTTGGTGGCTCGATCACGGCTTGAAACTCGCCTGTTGATTTTGCTCCAAAAGATAGCGCTGTCCTGACGGCATTTGAATAATCGCTTTCATAACAACAACAAACAACGGAGACACCCCCCATGTTTGGCATGTCCCACGAGTCATTCCTGCTGCTAGACGCAGTGGTCACAGTGATAGGGCTTATCGTCCTGATCACCAAGTTCAAGTTGCACCCGTTCCTCGCTCTGATCATCGCCGCCGCTTTCCTCGGGCTGACGTCTGGCATGCCGATCGGCACTATCATCAAGGCGTTCCAGGATGGGTTCGGTGGGGTACTCGGTTTCGTCGGGATCATCCTGGCGCTGGGCACCATGCTCGGCAAAATGATGGCCGAATCAGGCGGTGCGGATCAGATTGCGCAGACGTTGATCCGCGCCTTCGGCAAGGACAAGGTGCAGTGGGCGATGATGTTCGCCGCGTTCCTGGTCGGCATTCCACTGTTCTTCGAAATCGGCTTCGTGCTGCTGATTCCGCTGGTGTTCATCGTGGCCCGTCGCACTGGCGTGTCGATCATCAAGATCGGTATCCCGCTGCTGGCTGGTCTGTCCGCGGTACACGGCCTGGTGCCGCCACACCCGGGTCCGCTGCTGGCCATCGGTGTGTTCGGTGCCGACATCGGTAAAACCATTCTGTACGGCCTGATCGTTGCGCTGCCAACGGCCATCATCGCTGGCCCGATCTTCGGTACGTTCATTGCCAAGCACATTCCCGGTCATCCGAATCAGGAGCTGGTAGATCAACTGTCGCGCGAGACGGATTCGGCTGAACTGCCGAGCTTCGGCATCACGCTGGTGACCGTGCTGCTGCCGGTGTTCCTGATGCTGCTCAAGACATTTGCCGACGTGGTGCTGCCCGATGGCAACATTTTCCGCGCTTTCATGGACCTGATCGGTCACCCGATTTCGGCGTTGCTGCTGGCATTGCTGCTGTCGCTGTATACCTTTGGCTACAAGCAGGGCATCGGTTCCAATCAAATGATGAAATGGCTGGATGCCAGCCTTGCGCCGACCGCCGCGATCATTCTGATCATCGGTGCCGGTGGTGGCTTCAAGCAGATGCTGGTGACCAGCGGTGTGGGTGACGTGATCGGCCACATGGCGGTGAACGCACAGATTTCGCCCATCCTGCTGGCCTGGCTGGTGGCGGCGGTGATCCGCATCGCGACCGGTTCGGCCACCGTAGCGACCATCACTGGCGCGGGCATCGTGGTGCCGGTGGTGGGGATGATTCCGGGCGTGAACCGTGAGCTGCTGGTACTGGCTACCGGTGCCGGTTCGTTGATCCTGTCCCACGTCAACGACGCCGGTTTCTGGCTGGTGAAGCAGTACTTCAACATGACCGTAGCGGAAACCTTCAAGACCTGGACCGCGATGGAAACCATCCTGTCCGTGGTAGGCCTGGGCTTCATTCTGCTGTTGTCGTTGTTCGTCTAAGCACACTGCACTGATCGTTCCCATGCTCCGCGTGGGAATGCATCCCGTGACGCTCCGCGTCACAGTGGACGCGAAGCGTCCATGGCGGCATTCCCACGCAGAGCGTTGGAACGATCAAGCAAAAAAAAACCGCAGCAATGCGGTTTTTTTGTGGGAACGACCAATGTGTCAGGCGTTGGTTTTCTGAACCAACCCATCCGCCCGAAACATCCCGCGAATGCCGCGCACGGCCTGACGAATCCGGTCCTGGTTTTCGATCAGCGCGAAGCGCACATGATCATCGCCATACTCGCCAAATCCCACGCCCGGCGACACACAGACCTTGGCCTCGGCCAGCAGTTTCTTGGCGAATTCCAGCGAACCCATGTGTGCGTAAGCCTGGGGAATCTTGGCCCAGACGTACATCGACGCTTTCGGGTTTTCGACCATCCAGCCCAGTTCATGCAAGCCTTTGACCAGCACGTTGCGACGCTGCCGATACTGCTCGGCGATGTCTTTGACGCATTGCTGATCGCCTTCCAGTGCCGCGATCGCCGCGACTTGCAACGGGGTGAACGTGCCGTAATCGTGGTAGCTCTTGATCCGCGCCAGGGCGTTGACCAGTTCCGGATTGCCGACCATGAAACCGATGCGCCAGCCGGCCATGTTGTAGCTCTTGGACAGGGTGAAAAACTCCACCGCGATGTCCTTGGCGCCGGGCACTTGCATGATCGACGGGGCTTTCCAGCCGTCGTAGACGATGTCGGCATAGGCCAGGTCATGCACCACCAAAACATCGTATTGCTTGGCGAGGGCGATCACTCGCTCGAAGAAATCCAGCTCTACGCACTGGGCGGTGGGGTTGGACGGGAAACCGAGGATCATCATTTTCGGTTTCGGAATCGAGCCGCGAATCGCCCGTTCCAGCTCGGCGAAGAAGTCCACGCCAGGAATCAACGGCACCGAGCGCACCTGGGCGCCGGCAATCACGGCACCGTAGATGTGAATCGGATAGCTGGGGTTCGGCACCAGCACCGTGTCGCCCTGATCGAGGGTGGCCAGCATCAAATGCGCCAGACCTTCCTTGGAACCGATGGTGACGATGGCTTCGGTTTCCGGGTCGATGTCGACTTCGTAGCGATCCTTGTACCAATTGGAGATTGCCCGGCGCAGGCGCGGAATCCCTTTGGACGTGGAATAGCCGTGTGTGTCTTCACGCTGGGCAACCGTAACGAGTTTTTCGACAATGTGCGGCGGCGTAGCGCCGTCGGGATTGCCCATGCTCAAGTCGATGATGTCTTCGCCACGACGACGGGCGGCCATCTTCAGCTCGGCAGTGATGTTGAAAACGTAAGGGGGGAGTCGATCTATGCGCGCAAAGCGGCGCGGCGAACCTTGTTCGGCCATTGTTGCCTCGGATAACGTAAGCGCCCGGAACCGTCCGAGCGACGCTGGCCACTGCGGTGGCCTGTGGCGGAATGTAAGGGCTGCTGTGGCAGACTGTCCAGCGTCTATGTAAACAAATTTTGCGAAGGAAATCGGTTGATGGAATTTACCAGCGGCTTTTTGCTGAGCCTTTCGCTGTGCCTGGACATCGGCGTGGCCAATATCGCGATGATCACGCTGGCAATGCAGCGCGGCTATTTCCAAGGCTTTGCGCTGGGGTTGGGAACGTGTGTCGGCGACCTGATTTACGCCGTGCTGGCGTTGGCCGGCATGACCGTTTTGCTGCAATACGAAACCGTGCGTTGGGTGCTGTGGATCGGAGGCTCGGCGCTGCTGTTGTATTTCGCGGCGAAGATGATTTATTCGGCGATTCACCATGAAGCGCTGTTGGCGCAGACCGCTGAAGTCGGTCACAACTCCCACCGCAAAGCGTTTTTTCGCGGAATTTTCCTCGCCATGTCGTCTCCCAGCGCCATTCTCTGGTTTGCCGCGGTGGGCGGCACGCTGATCGCCCGTTCCGGCGGTGGTGATGCCCTCAGTTCGGCGCTGTTTCTCGGCGGTTTCTTGTGTGCCGGAGTGCTCTGGTGTGTCGGTCTGTGCTTCGCGGCGAGCCACGGCGGCAAATTGCTCGGGGATAAACTACTGCGTTATTCCTATATGGCATCGGCAGCGATCTTCTGCTATTTCGCGGTCTACGTGATTCTATCGGGTTACAACGAGTTCATCGGCCCAGGCGCCCTCGAACAGTTGCATGCCCTGTAACTGGGCGAATCAGGTTTGGCTTCTATACTCCCAGCCGAACCCACCTTTTGTCCCAGGAGTTGAGTCATGGATGAGCAAACAAGCGCCGAGAAGGCCGAGCCACGCTTCGAAAACGGGCACTTCATGCTCATAGCGGGGTTTGGCGGACGATTTACCCAAGAGACGGCCCCAAAGCAAATTCCCAAACTGTGGGCAAAGTTCGTCCCGCATCTGGGCAATGTTCCCGGCCAACAGGGTGAGGTGACCTACGGTGTTTGCTGTAATCCCGACGGCAAGGGTGGTTTCGAATACATCGCCGGTGTCGAAATCAGCAAGCTTGACGACCTGCCCCAGAAGTACCGCTGGATTGAAGTTCAGCCTCAGAAATATGCAGTTTTCGAACATAAGGGGCCTCTGGATACCTTGCCCCAGACCTTTCAATACATCTGGAAAACCTGGCTGCCGAAATCCGGTCGTGAAGCGGCGGATGCGCCGGAGTTCGAACGCTACAGCGATGACTACAACCCGACGCTCAATACCGGCGTGCTGGAAATCTGGCTGCCACTCAAAGCGTAATGAGCGGGTCGAGCGGCGGATCGATGATTCGCCTCTCGATGTCACATTGATGCTGATTTATGATCCCCAACCATTCCCACGCCGACTCCGAGTTGCCATGAACACCGTCATCCGCCACGTCAGCCCCGCTGATCTGGACCGCTGCTACGCCATCGAAACCGTCGCCTACGAAGGCGATGAAGCCGCCACCCGCGAGAAAATCGCCACCCGCATCGCCACTTGGCCCCAAGGATTTATTGTTGCTGAAGTGAACGGCGTTGTAGCCGGTTTCATCAATTCCGGTGCGGCGTTTGAGGTGGAAATGTCGGACGAAGCGTTCAAGGAGCTGATCGGCCACGACCCGGCCGGCCCGCACGTGGTGATCATGTCGGTGGTGGTGCATCCGGACTATCAGGGGCAAGGTCTGGCGAAACGCCTGATGAGCGAGTTCATCCAGCGCATGCGCACACTGAACAAGGCCAGCATCCACCTGATGTGCAAAGAGCGGCACATTCCACTGTATGCCGGATTTGGCTTTGCCTACATCAAGCCTTCGGCGTCGGACCATGGCGGCATGGCGTGGCATGAGATGGTGTTGACGCTGTAAACAGGGGCCGGCCCGGATTCAACAGGACCGGCTTGATGACAAGACTCAATCGATCCCGACAAACCCGCCGGTCTGGTGCTGCCACAACCGTGCATACAAACCGCCATGGGCCAGCAGTTCGGCGTGGCTGCCGGTTTCGGCGATCTTGCCTTTTTCCAGCACCACCAAGCGATCCATTTGCGCGATGGTCGATAGGCGGTGGGCGATGGCGATCACGGTTTTGCCCTGCATCAGGGTTTCGAGGCTTTCCTGGATCGCTGCTTCGACTTCCGAGTCCAGTGCCGAGGTGGCTTCGTCCATGATCAGGATTGGCGCGTCCTTGAGCAGCACCCGGGCGATGGCAATCCGCTGACGTTGGCCGCCGGAGAGCTTCACCCCGCGTTCACCGACATGAGCATCGAAACCGGTGCGACCTTCAGAGTCCGACAGCAACGGGATGAACTCGTCGGCGCGGGCCTTGTGCACCGCTTCCCAGAGTTCGGCGTCGGTGGCATCGGGTTTGCCGTACAGCAAATTGTCGCGGATCGAACGGTGCAGCAGCGAGGTGTCCTGGGTGATCATGCCGATGCGTTCACGCAGGCTTTCCTGGCCGACCTCGGCGATGTTCTGGCCATCGATGAGAATCCGCCCGCCTTGTACGTCATAGAGGCGCAGCAGCAGATTGACCAGCGTCGATTTGCCGGCACCGGACGGGCCGATCAGGCCGATTTTTTCGCCGGGTTTGATCGTCAGGTTGAGGTCGCTGATGATTCCGCTTTTTTTGCCGTAGTGGAAATCGACGTGCTCGAAACGCACCTCGCCACGCGTCACGTTCAACGGCTTGGCCTGCACGCGGTCGGTGATGCTGACCGGCTGGGAAATGGTCTGCAAACCGTCCTGAACCATGCCGATGTTTTCGAAAATGCCCGTCACCACCCACATGATCCAGCCAGACATGTTGACGATGCGGATCACCAGGCCCGTGGCCAACGCAATTGCGCCCACGGTGATCAGCGACTGCGTCCACAGCCACAGCGCGAGGCCGGTGGTGCTGACGATCAGCAGGCCGTTCATGCTGGTAATGGCCACGTCCATGCTGGTGACCACACGGCCGGCCAGTTGGGCTTTTTCGGTTTGTTCCTTGATCGCTTCGCGGGCGTATTGCTGCTCGAAGTTGGTGTGGGCGAACAGCTTCAGGGTGGTGATGTTGGTGTAGCCATCGACGATCCGCCCCATGAGTTTGGAGCGCGCATCGGACGACACCACCGAACGTTGCTTGACCCGTGGCACGAAGTAGCAGAGGGCGCCGATGAAGGCGGCGATCCAGGTCAGCAACGGGATCATCAGGCGCCAGTCGGCTTCGGCGAACAGCACCAGGGAACTGATCGCGTAGATCAGTACATGCCATAACGCGTCCACCGCTTGCACAGCCGAATCGCGCAACGAGTTGCCGGTCTGCATGATGCGTTGGGCGATGCGCCCGGCGAAGTCGTTCTGGAAGAAATTGAGGCTCTGTTTGAGCACATAACTGTGGTTTTGCCAACGGATCAGGCTGGTCAGGCTGGGACTCAAGGTCTGGTGCACCAGCAAGTCATGCAAGCCGACGAAGATCGGGCGCAGGACCAGCGCCACCACCGCCATCCAGGCCAGTTCGATGCCGTGTTCCTTGAAGAAGTCGACGTTGGGCGTGCCTTGGGCGAGATCGATGATGCGGCTCAGGTAGCTGAACAGCGCCACTTCGATCAGCGCACCGAACAACCCGACGATCAGCAGAACGGCGAAACTCGGCCAGACCTGCTTGAGGTAATAGGTGTAGAAGGGGAGAACCCGATCCGGTGGAGCCACCGTCGGTGCATCGCGGAATATGTCGATCAGTTTTTCAAAACGGCGATAAAGCATCAGTTCTCCGCCCGCGCACGGGCTCTCCTTTAAACGATATGAGCGGCGCCGGAAGAACCGGCGGCCGCTCAAAACTCCCTGTTCAGCTTAGTCTCAGTCGATGCGCTTGGCCGACTTGATGAAGACCGGGTCGGCCGGCACGTCTTTCATGCCGCCTTTGGTGGTGGTCTGGGAGTTGACGATGACATCGACGACGTCCATCCCTTTAACGACTTTACCGAACACGGCATAGCCGTCGCCCTGGTCGAGAAAGTCGTTGTCTTTGACGTTGATGAAAAACTGGCTGGTGGCCGAATCCGGGGCGGAAGTACGAGCCATGGACAGCGTGCCACGCACGTTATGCAGGCCGTTTTTGGATTCGTTCTTGATCGGCGCCTTGGTTTCTTTTTGCTGCATCTGTTGCGTAAAACCGCCGCCCTGGACCATGAAACCAGGAATCACACGGTGAAAAATCGTGTTGTTGTAAAAGCCGCTGTCGACGTACTCAAGGAAGTTCTTGGTACTGATCGGTGCCTTGACCGGGTCCAGTTCGATTTCGATCTGGCCGTTGGTGGTTTCCAGCAGCACGTGCGGCGCCTTGGCGGGCGTGGCGGCCATCAGGTTGGCGGCAAACAGAACGGAGCCGGCGACGAGGGCGATTTTTTTCAGCATAAGTCAGTGATCCTGAGTAGTGGTGTCGACTGCGGTAAGAAATTCGAGCAGCGTTTGGTTGAAGCGTTCCGGTTGATCCAGCGGGGTGGCGTGGCGCGAGTCGGCAATCACCACCAGCCGCGCATCGGGCAGCAGTTTTACATAGGTTTCTTTCAGTGCGACCGGGGTGTAGTCACGGTCGGCGCTGACGATGAGGGTTGGACAGGACACCCTGGAAAGTCGTTCCTGAACACCCCAGTCAACGATGGCATCGAAGCTGGCGAGATAAGCACGTTTGTCGTTTTTTGCCCAGCGCGTCGCTATTTTTTGTCGTAACGAAGCTTGTTCGGGCTTGGGAAACAGCTTGACGCCCAAGGCCTTGCCGATGGTGCCCATGCTCAGCGCGCGCATCAGGCTCCAACGCTTGAACCACTGCCAGTAATCGTTACGGCTGCGCCGTTTGACCTCGGGCGCGCTGTTGACGATGCACAGGCTCTTGAGCAGGTGCGGCTGATCGACGGCCAATTGAAAAGCGATCATGCCACCCATCGAAAGCCCCACAAGATGAACGGGACCCAGGTTCAAATGTTCGATCAGCGCGATCAGGTCGGCGCTGAACCCCGCGATGCTGTAGCGCTCGCGGGGTTTGTCGGAGCGTCCGTGGCCGCGCACATCCGGGACGATCACCCGATAGCGGGCCGCCAGCGCCGGGATCTGCATTTCCCAGTCCAGGGTGCTGGAGCCCAATCCGTGAACCAGCAGCAACGGCGTGCCGTGGCCATATTCCTCATAGTGCAGGTTGCAACCTTCATGTTCGAAATAGGCCATACGTACACTCCGTGTCAGGCTTGTTCAGGGGCGGCGAAAGGCGCATCCAGCGGCGCGGTATCAAAGGTACGCAGCAGTTCGATGAGAATCTGCGTCGCCGGGCCCAAAGGTTTGTCCTTGTTCGAATACAGATAGAAGCTCGGGTTGCGGCTGCCACCCTGATCCAACGGTAGCACTTTGAGCGTGCCTTCCTTGAGTTCGCGCTCGATCATGTGCCGGGGCAGCCAGGCGAAGCCCAGGCCGCTACTGACGAACGTCGCGGCGGTGGCCAGGCTGCCGACGGTCCAGCGCTGCTCGGCGCCAAGCCAGCCGACGTCTCGCGGTTGTTGACGGCCGGAGTCGCGGATCACCACTTGCATCTGGCTTTCCAGGTCCTGGAAGTTCAGTTCGCGGTTCAAGCGATGCAAGGAATGCTCGGGGTGGGCGACCGCAATGAATTCGACGTCGCTCAATTCTGCCCCCAGATAACCGGGAATACTGAAGCCGGTGATGGCCAGATCGGCCACGCCTTCGAGCAGCACTTCCTCGACCCCCGACAACACTTCTTCGCGCAGACGCACCCGGCAGCCACGGCTTTGTGGCATGAACGCGGTCAGTGCGCGAACGAGACGGGCGCTGGGGTAGGCGGCATCGACCACCAGCCGCACTTCCGCTTCCCAGCCTTGTTCCATGTGATGGGCCAGGTCTTCCAGTTGGCTGGCCTGTTTCACCAGTTGCCGGGAGCGGCGCAACAACACGCCGCCGGCCTCGGTGAGCACCGCTTTGCGGCCGTCGATGCGCAACAGCGGCACGCCGAGCTGGTCCTGCATGCGCGCTACGGTGTAGCTGACCGACGACTGCGAACGGTGCAGCGCTTCGGCGGCCTGGGCGAAACCGCCGTGATCGACCACGGCCTGCAATGTTCGCCATTGATCAAGGGTCACGCGGGGCGCTTTCATCTTGAGCTCCTCTTGTCCTAAGCTGGCAGTCCCTATTGGAGACTGCTGAATGAAAAAACTGTGTGGTGTGATGGCGGGTTGTGCGGTGCTGGCGCTGCTGCCGCTGACGGCGTTTGCGTATCCAATCGACGTTCAAAAGCAATTGAACGGCTTGAGCATCGACTACAACGCGTTTGATACAGATGCCGATATTGCCTCCATCCAGGTGAATAACTACGGCAGCACCGATGCGATCTGTAAGGTTGTTTTCAATAATGGCCCGGAAGCGCCGCGCAACCGCACAATCGAAGTGCCTGCCGGTAAACACAAAAACGCCACCGCCAAGTTCACCCGCACCATCATCAAGATGCGTATCAACCTGACCTGCACCCCGAAATGACAGCGAGCGGCTGTGGAAGCCGTGGCGAGGGGGCTTGTCGGAACGCCGCATCGCCCCGTTGGGCTGCGAAGCAGCCCCAAAAAATCTGATATAGCAAAGATCTTGTGAGTGCTTTGCACTCAAACGGGGGCAAGCCCCCTCGCCACAGCGCTCCCACAGAACATGCATCGCTTATAAACGAATTTATCGATGGTTTATAGCAGTTATTTGCGCTTTTTCATCGATATGACTCTGTTTAACCTTCACTCCATCGACCTACAGCATTCTCAGATGGAGGCTACATCCCATGTCCCGCGTTCTGATCATCGAAAGCAGCGCCCGTCAGCAAGACTCGGTTTCCCGCCAGTTGACCCAGACCTTCATCAACCAATGGAAAGCCGCCCACCCGGCCGACCAGATCACCGTCCGTGATCTGGCCGCCACCCCGGTGCCGCATCTGGACATCAACCTGCTGGGCGGCTGGATGAAGCCTGCCGAACAACGCAACGACATCGAACAGGCCTCGCTGGATCGCTCCAACTTGCTGACCGATGAACTGCTGGCCGCCGACGTACTGGTAATGGCCGCGCCGATGTACAACTTCGCCATTCCGAGCACCCTCAAAGCCTGGCTCGACCACGTGCTGCGTGCCGGCGTGACGTTCAAGTACACCGAAACCGGCCCGCAAGGTTTGCTCAGCGGCAAGCGCGCTTATGTGCTGACCGCTCGCGGCGGCATTTACGCCGGCAGCACCGCGGATCACCAGGAACCGTACCTGCGTCAGGTCATGGCCTTCATCGGCATCCACGACGTCACCTTCATTCACGCCGAAGGCATGAACCTGGGCGGTGACTTCCAGGAGAAAGGCCTGAACCAGGCCAACGCCAAGCTTTCCCAAGTGGCCTGAGCCGTTAATCGCCAGATAATCGCTGGATGGTCTAGTGACCTGGCGCAACCCTTCAAGCCTGTACGCGCATCGAACCTCCCTTTGCACTTGTTGCTCCTGAGTGCTCTAGCCCGATTGAACGCATTGCGAAATCGGGCTTTTTTTTGCCTGGGATTTTGTGAGCGCAACATAAACCTGTGGGAGCGGGCTTGCCCGCGATGACGGTGTGTCAGGCAGCATTGAAGTCGACTGATACACCGCCATCGCGGGCAAGCCCGCTCCCACAGTGTTTTGTGTATTACCGGACTGTTCGCGATGAAGGGCAAAAAACGCTATCGTCGCCGCCATTCGAAATGAGGCGAGCATGGGCTATCTACTTTTTGTCACGCTGATCCAGGCGTTTTCCTTCAGCTTGATCGGCGAATACCTGGCCGGGCATGTCGACAGTTACTTCGCGGTGCTGGTGCGGGTGCTGCTGGCGGGGCTGGTGTTCATTCCGCTGACGCGCTGGCGTCAGGTCGAGCCGGCGTTCATGCGTGGCATGTTGCTGATCGGCGCGTTGCAGTTTGGCGTGACTTACGTCTGCCTGTACCTGAGCTTCCGGGTGCTGACGGTGCCGGAAGTGTTGCTGTTCACCATCCTCACGCCATTGCACGTGACCCTGATCGAAGACGCGCTGAACCGGCGCTTCAATCCCTGGGCCCTGATCGCGGCATTGGTGGCAGTACTCGGAGCGGCAGTGATTCGCTTTGACCGGATCAACCCGGATTTCTTCATGGGGTTCCTGCT
Source organism: Pseudomonas sp. PICF141 (assembly GCF_002286815.1). GTDB lineage: Bacteria > Pseudomonadota > Gammaproteobacteria > Pseudomonadales > Pseudomonadaceae > Aquipseudomonas. Next base: position 56,827 of record NZ_MUNM01000040.1, on the reverse strand, counting down.
GCTGCAACTGGCCAATTTCACCTACGCCGCCGGGCAGGTGCTCTACAAACATCTGGTGGCCCGTCATCCGAGCGATCTGCCGCATTACCGGCGTTTCGGATACTTTTATCTGGGCGCATTGGCGGTGGCGTTGCCGGCGTTTCTGCTGTTCGGCAAACAGAATTTCCTGCCCGAAGCGCCACTGCAATGGGGCGTGCTGCTGTTCCTCGGTCTCGTCTCGACCGCGCTGGGTTTGTACTGGTGGAACAAGGGCGCGTGCCTGGTGAATGGCGGGACGCTGGCGGTGATGAATAACTTGCATGTGCCCGTGGGATTGCTGGTCAACTTGCTGATCTGGAATCAGCATGAAGAGCTGGGGCGGTTGTTGTTTGGTGGGTCGGTGATTCTGATGGCGGTGTGGATCAGTCGGTTGGGTGTTCGTAGACCCGCTATCGCATGATCGTCCCCACGCTCCGCGTGGGAATGCATTCAGTGACGCTCTGCGTCACATCCGCGAAGGGACGCGGAGCGTCCCGGGCTGCATTCCCACGCGGAGCGTGGGAACGATCAGTGCTAGCTGCTACATGATGTGTTTTTCGGGGGCAGGGATATGGCTCGCGCCGAGTACTGCCGGAAGCAACCCCGACCGCAAATCCCCACCGCTCGGCTGCTGATAAAGGCTCAAGCCAAACTCCGGCAATACCGCGAGCAGGTAATCGAAAATATCCCCCTGAATCCGCTCGTAATCGGCCCACGCCGTGGTGCGGGTGAAGCAGTAGATTTCCAGCGGGATGCCCTGGGCGGTGGTTTGCATCTGGCGAACCATGCAGGTCATGTTCGGCTGGATTTCCGTATGGTTCTTCAGATACGCCAGTGCATAGGCGCGGAAGGTGCCGATGTTGGTCATCCGTCGACGGTTAGCCGACATCGCCGCGACGTTGCCCTGAGCTTCGTTCCAGGCCTTGAGTTCGGCCTGTTTGCGGTTGATGTAGTCGGTCAGCAGATGCACCTGAGACAGCTTCAGCTCTTCGTCATCGCGGATGAACCGCACGCCGCTGGCGTCGATGAACAAGCTGCGCTTGATCCGGCGGCCGCCGGACTGCTGCATGCCACGCCAGTTCTTGAACGACTCGGACATCAGGCGCCAGGTCGGGATCGACACAATTGTCTTGTCAAAATTCTGCACCTTGACCGTGTGCAAGGTGATGTCCACCACGTCCCCGTCGGCACCGACTTGTGGCATCTCGATCCAGTCGCCGACCCGCAGCATGTCGTTGCTGGTCAATTGCACGCTGGCGACGAATGACAAGAGCGTGTCTTTGTAGACCAACAGGATCACCGCCGACATGGCGCCCAGACCCGACAGCAGCAACAGCGGCGAACGGTCGATCAGCGTGGCGACAATAATGATCGCGCCAAACACGAACAACACCATTTTCGCCAGTTGCACGTAGCCCTTGATCGAGCGGGTGCGGGCGTGTTCGGTGCGGGCATAAATATCCAGCAAGGCATTGAGCAATGCGCTGACGGCCAGCACCAGAAACAGAATGGTGAACGACAGCGCCACATTGCCGAGGAAGTTAAGGGCGGTTTTGCTCAGGTCCGGTACCAGGTGCAGACCGAACTGGATCATCAGCGAGGGCGTCATCTGCGCCAGGCGATGAAACACTTTGTTGTGACGAAAGTCGGTGATCCAGTGCAGCGACGGCTGGCGACCGAGGATTTTGGTCGCATGAAGAATCAGGTAGCGCGCCACTCGTCCGAGCACCAGCGCTACTACCAGCAGCAACATCAGCGCGAGCGTGGAATGCAGGAGCGGGTGCTGATCGAGAGCACCCCAGAGGTCTTGGGCGTGGAGCCAGAGCTGTTTAATATCCATGGGCGAAAACGGTTCTTCTGTAGGATGCGACCGGGTGATTAGAGCATTTAAGACGTTCCGGATGACGTTTTGAGACAAAACAGGCGACAAAAAACCACTGTTTGCAGCCGTTTGTATAAAGAAACTCGGCCTTCGCGCTCGAAACCGTTACCCTATGCAGCTGTTTTTTGTATTTCTTCGAGGTAGCACCCGTGTTTTCCCAATTCGCCCTGCACGAACGCCTGCTCAAAGCCGTGGCCGAGCTTAAATTTGTCGAGCCAACGCCTGTGCAAGCAGCGGCTATTCCGCTGGCGCTCCAAGGGCGTGACCTGCGGGTGACGGCGCAAACCGGTAGCGGCAAAACCGCTGCATTCGTTTTGCCGATCCTCAACCGCTTGATCGGCCCGGCCAAAATCCGCGTCAGCATCAAGACCCTGATCCTGCTGCCGACCCGCGAGCTGGCCCAGCAGACCATCAAGGAAGTCGAGCGCTTCGCTCAGTTCACCTTCATCAAGTCCGGCCTGATCACCGGCGGTGAAGATTTCAAGGTCCAGGCTGCCATGCTGCGCAAAGTGCCGGACATCCTGATCGGTACGCCGGGCCGGATGATCGAGCAACTGAACGCTGGCAACCTGGACTTGAAAGAAGTCGAAGTGCTGGTGCTCGATGAAGCCGACCGCATGCTCGACATGGGCTTCGCCGAAGACGTACAGCGCCTGGTGGACGAGTGCACCAACCGTCAGCAGACCATGCTGTTCTCCGCCACCACCGGCGGTTCGGGCCTGCGCGAGATGGTCGCCAAGGTCCTGAACAACCCTGAGCACTTGCAGCTCAACGCGGTCAGCCAGCTGAACGACACAACCCGTCAGCAGATCATCACCGCTGATCACAACCAGCACAAAGAACAGATCGTGAACTGGCTGCTGGCCAACGAGACCTATCAGAAGGCCATCGTGTTCACCAACACTCGGGCCATGGCCGACCGCATCTACGGTCGTCTGGTGGCGCAGGAATACAAAGCGTTCGTGCTGCACGGCGACAAAGACCAGAAAGACCGCAAACTGGCCATCGACCGTTTGAAGCAAGGCGGCGTGAAAATCCTCGTGGCCACCGACGTCGCCGCCCGAGGCCTGGACGTGGAAGGCCTGGACCTGGTGATCAACTTCGACATGCCGCGCAGTGGCGACGAATACGTTCACCGCATCGGTCGCACCGGTCGTGCCGGCAATGATGGCCTGGCCATCTCGCTGATCTGCCACGGCGACTGGAACCTGATGTCGAGCATCGAGCGCTACCTCAAGCAGAGCTTCGAGCGCCGCACCATCAAGGAAGTCAAAGGCACCTACGGCGGGCCGAAAAAGGTCAAGGCCTCGGGCAAAGCCGTTGGCGTGAAGAAGAAAAAAGTCGATGCCAAAGGCGACAAGAAGAAAGCCGGCGCCAAGGCCCCGACCAAGCGCAAGATCGCCAATCGCCCGAAAACCGACGCCCTGTCGCTGGTCAGCAAGGACGGCATGGCCCCGCTCAAGCGCCGCAAGCCGCAAGCGCCGGCGGCTGAATAAGGCGCTGTAGCGTTCCAATAAAAACCCGGACAGTGTCCGGGTTTTTTTACGTCAAAAGATCGCTACACGGGATCCGGCGTTCATCCCGTAGGAGCTGCCGAAGGCTGCGATCTTTTGATCTTGCCGTTAACTTTTGGCTTTCTTCTCCGCCGACTCCAGCTCCTTGAGACGTCGATCAATCAACTGACACTCATCCGGCAAATCCTTGCTGGCGGTGTCCAGATCCATTCTCTGTAACTCTTTGTTGATCTCCTTGGCCTTTTCCGGGTTTTGCTCCGTGATCTTGGCGACTTCCCGGGCCAATTGTTCGCGCTTGGCGGTGGCTTCGTCAGGAGGACAGGCCCAAACGGGAAGGGCGCAGGTGAGGGTGGCGGCAAGGGTGAGCGTCATTAAAGGTTTCATATCAGGGGCCTTGGATTCCGTGTTGGGCGGTTAAACGGTTGAGGTCACTGGTAGCTGAAAGTTCATCTGTCTGTAGGACGCGTCTCTCTTCGGAAATACCTCGTCAATAGCGGACGTTTTTCGACGCCTGCATCAAGAAATGTCCTGCATTCCTAACGGAAGCAGCTGATTTAACGGTACCCGTTCGTCGCCTAACCTACTCGAATGGATCCATTATTTGACGTCAGAATGATGGCTCTCTAATATCGCGCCACTATTGCGCCATCACTCTTCATTCAAGGGAACGAACATGTACCCACCCGCCCTCGTGGCGAGGTTGTGCCTGGCTTTGCTGTGCCTTTCTCCGCTGAATCTTGCTTACGCCGCCCCCACCCCCGGTGAAACCGATCTGATCCGCGAACGTCAGGATCGCTTGCTCGAAGAGCAGCGTCGGCGTCTCGAAGAGCTCAAGGAATTACCCGGCAAGGAAGCCAAACCCACGCCACCGACGGCCCCGGCCGACGCCCGTTGTTTCCCGATCAAGGACATCGAACTCAAAGGCGCAGACAGTCTTTCGGACGGCGAAAAAAATCGCCTGCTCAAGCCTTACATCGGTCAGTGCCTGGGTGTCACGCAGCTCAACGAGTTGCTGAAAGTCATCACTGATCATTACATCGAGAAAGGCCTGGTCACGAGTCGGGCCTATTTGCCGCAGCAGGATTTGTCCGGTGGGCATCTGAAGGTGTTGGTGGTCGAGGGCAGGCTCGAAGGATTGAAGGGCGCGGAGGGCAGCAAGCTGTCGGACCGTGAACTGGGAATGGCTTTCCCCGGCAAGAGCGGTGAGCTGGTCAATCTGCGGGAAATCGAGCAGATGGTGGATCAGCTGAACCGCTTGCCGTCGAATCAGGCGCAGATGGAGTTGTCGCCGGGCAAGAACGTCGGTGGCAGTGAAGTGCTGGTCAAGAACACGCCGCAGAAGCCTTGGCGTGCAGGGTTGTCCCGCAGTAATGACGGCCAGCGCAGCACCGGCGAGCAGCAGTGGGGCACGACGTTTGATTGGGACAGCCCGCTGGGCCTGGCCGATCAGTTGATGCTGCGCGGCGGTCACGATGCGATGACCGATCACCAGCACACCTCCAACAACGCGATGCTCAATTACAGCGTGCCGTGGGGCTGGTGGAATTTCAGCTACACCTACAGCCAGAGCGAGTACCGCTCGCAAGCGCAGGCCAACGGTTTCAATTTCAAGCAGACCGGCGACAGCGAAAACCATCAGTTGCGTGCCGAGCGGGTGATCCATCGCGATGCCCTGAGCAAGACCTCCCTCAGCACCGGTGTCTCGTACCTGCGCACCAACAATTTCATCGAAGACAGCAAACTCAAGCTGAGCAGCAACCGCATCAGCGAAGCACAGTTCGGCATCAACCACGGTCGGCGGGTCGGCAATGCGTTCGTCAACCTCGACCTGGGCATGCAGGAAGGCATCGGCGCGTTCGATGCTCAGGGCAACGGTCACCCGGGCCCCGGCGAGCCGGATGCGCGTTACCGCAAATACACCGCCACCGCGAGCTACTTGCAGCCGTTCAAGCTGTGGGGCGAGTCCTTCAGTTTCAGCAGCCTGATGACCGGCCAGCGCAGCGAAGACGTGCTGTTCAGCCCGCAGCGCACCAGCCTTGGCGGGCAGTCGTCGATCCGTGGTTACAAGGATCAATCCTTGTCCGGCGACAGCGGCGGCTACTGGCGCAACGACCTGCGCTGGAGCCGCCCGGTGACCCTGGAATGGCTGCGTCCGGTGTTCGCCGAATACGGCACCAGCCTCGGCTACGACCAGGGCGTGATCCGTGGCGACCGCTACAACGGCAATCAGCACGGGCGCATGTCCAGCAACTCCGTAGAGCTGTTTGCCCGGGGGCAGCACCTGGCCGCCAGCGTGACTTTTGCCCATTCCCTGCAACGCCCTGACGTGCTGACCGAGCGTGAAGCGCCGATCTATTTCCGCGTGGATGTCTTCCTCTAAATTCTGCTTTAACGAGATTCAAATCATGGACGTTCGCCATTACGCCTTCCTCGCGCGCCAGCCTTCTGCTGCCGTCAAAAACCGAGAACACTTCTGGGGCATGCCCAAGCGCGGGTTGGCATTCCTGTTGGCCAACGTCATGTTTTGGCAGCCGATGTGGGCGCAGGCGGACGGGATTGTGGTGGCCTCGCCGGGCACCCGTCTCGGTCAGGCGGGCAATGGTGTGCCGATCGTCAACATCGCCACGCCCAACGGCACGGGCCTGTCGCATAACCAGTTTCACGATTACAACGTCGGCGCCCAAGGCGTGATCCTCAACAACGTCGCCAACCAAACCGGCGCGACGCAATTGGGCGGGATCATCGTCGGCAACCCCAACCTGACCAACCGGGTCGCTGCGCAAACCATCCTCAACGAAGTGGTCGGCGGCAGCCCGAGTCAGCTGCGCGGTTACACCGAAGTGGCGGGGCAGTCGGCGCGGGTCATTGTGGCGAACCCCTATGGCATCAGCTGCAACGGCTGCGGCTTCATCAACACCCCGCGCGTGACGCTGACCACCGGCAAACCGGTGCTGGACAACGGGCGTCTGGATCGCTTCCAGGTCGATCAGGGCAGCGTCTCCATTGACGGCGCCGGGCTCAACGCCAACAACGTCGACCGCTTCGAAATCATCACCCGTAGCGCGAAGATCAATGCCGAAATTCAGGCGAAAAACCTGACCATCATCACCGGTCGTAACGACGTCAACGCCGACAGCCTCAACGCCACCGCCCGCGCCGATGACGGCAGCGCCAAACCGCAACTGGCCATCGACTCCTCGGCCCTCGGCGGCATGTACGCCGGGGCGATCAGACTGGTGGGCACCGAGGCCGGGGTCGGGGTGAAACTCGACGGCAACCTGGCGGCCAGTGGCGGGGATATCCAGCTCGATGCCAATGGGCATCTCAGCCTCGCACAGACTTCTGCCACGGGCGCCGTCAACGTCAAAGCCGCCAGTCTCGACGCCCAGGGACCGGTTTACGCCGGCACCGCCGTCTACGTGCAAACCCAAGGCAACCTGACCAACCAGCAAACCCTCGCCGCCCGGGACAACATCACGTTGAGTGCCGGCGGTGTGCTGACCAACAACGGCATCATCGAAGCCGGGGTCAACGCCGACACCAGCCGCAACGCCAACGGCGATGTGAGCCTGAGCGCGCAGAACCTCAACAACACCGGTAAGACGGTGGTGGCCAGCCGTACCCTGACGGTCAACACCAGCCAGACTCTGAGCAATCAGGGCGGCACATTGAGCGCCGCGCAAACCGCGAACATCACGGTTGGAACGCTGGACAATCAAAATAACGGCCGGGTGTTGAGCAAGGGCAATCTCAACCTTACGGCCAGTCAGGTGCTAAACGGCCAAGGACTGATTAACAGCAGCGGTAATCTCAACGCCACCCTTGGCCACCTGAACAACCGCAATGGCGAGGTCTCCAGCACGGGCATCACCACGGTTGTGGGCCAGAGTCTGGACAACAGCGATGGCCGCCTTGTCGCTCAGCGCGGGCTGGATATTCGCCTCGACAATGCGTTGAGTAACGTCGAAGGCCTGATCAGCAGCGAAGGCACTCTGACGGTCAACGCGGCCAGCCTCGACAGCACTCGCGGCAGCTTGTCGAGCGCCGGCGCGCTGGCGCTGACCGCGACGGGAATGCTGAACAATCAGGACGGTTCGATCACCACCGACAGCCGCCTGACCCTCAAAAGCCAAAGCCTGAACAACCGCCAGAACGGCCTGATCAGCGGCAAGAACGCGACCACCGTCACCACCGGTACGTTCGACAACACTCAGGGCGGGCAATTGATCGGCGGCGATACGCTCGATTTGACCGCGACCCAAGTCAGCAACGGTGTTGCCAGCCGAATCGCCAGCGACAAAGCCCTGACCGCCAGTGTCGCCGGTTTCGATCAGCAGGGCGGTCAGCTGTTCAGCAAAACGTCCCTGAGCCTGGACGTGAATCAGGGCCAACTAAACAACCAGAACGGGCTGATCAACGCACCGTTGCTGATGTTGAAAAACCTCAAGGACGTCAACAATGGCGGCGAGATTTCCAGCGCCGAGGCCTTCACTCTGGCCGCGCAGAACCTGGACAACAGCAACGGCAAACTGCTGAGCAATCAGAACCTGACCCTGCGCATCGATCAGGCGCTGACCAACATCAAAGGCCTGATCAACGCCACCACCGGCCTGATAATCAACAGTAGCGGCCTGAATAACCAGAACGGTTCTTTGCTGGGCAGCGCCGTTGCCATCGACTTCGGGGCGGCCACCGGGGACCTGAACAACAGCGGCGGTCTGATCACTACCGCAGGCTTGCTGAGCCTCCAGCACCTGCGCGACCTGAATAACCGCAACGGTGAAATCTCCAGCAGCCAAAGCCTCGACCTCGCGGCCCGCGCCCTGGATAACAGCGGCGGCAAACTGATCAGCAGCAACCTGCTGACGGTCAACGCTGACACGGTACTCAACCAGGTCGGCCTGATCTCCGGCTGGCAAGGCCTGAGCCTCACCAGCAACAGCCTGGATAACCGCAACAAAGGCACGCTGTCGAGCCACGACGCCGATGTGGCCGTCAGTGTCAGCGGTGCGATTCTCAACAGCGGCGAAGGTGCGCTGGTCAGCCAGAAAACCCTGAGCGTCAACGCGGCCAGCCTGGACAACAGCAACGGCGGCATCCTCTCCAGTGCCGGCGCCCAGACATTGACCCTCAGCGGTCTGCTGAACAACGCCCAAGGCGGTTTGATCGACAGCGGCGCAACCCTGACCATGCAGGCCATGACGCTGGGCAATGCCGGCGGCACGGTCAACGCAAAACAGGACCTCAGTTTCACCGGCATCACACTGGATAACACCGGCGGCAATCTGATCGGCAACGCTGCCGTGACCCTGGACCTGCTCGGCATCCTGACCAACACCAAAGGCAAACTGGCCAGCGCCGGCCCGCTGCTGGTGCAGCGTGCCACGCAAATCAATAACCAGGGTGGCCAGCTCACCAGCCAAGGCTTGATGACCCTGCTCACCGGTGGCCTGGACAACCGCAATTTCGGCACCATCGCCGCCAACGATCTGCTGACCATCACCACGGACGGTACGCTGCAAAACAGCGCCGCCGGCCAGATCTACAGTCAGAAGGGCGACCTGCAAATCCAGGCCGCCAGCCTCGCCAACGCCAAGGGCACCCTGCAAAGCCAAGGGGCTTTGAACCTCACGGTCAGTGGCGATATCGACAACCAGAGCGGCCGCATCGTCGCCACGGACGGTGACCTGACCATCAAGGCCACCAACCTCGACAACCGCGGCGGTGTGCTCGCCAGCCTGCAAGCCGCGTTTACGGCCAACCTGAGCGGCGTACTGAAAAACGGCTATGACCTGAATAACAACCGCCGCAGCGGCGTCACCCAGGCCCAGCGCCTGAACCTGACCGCGCTGGCCGGCATCGACAACTACGGCGGGCGTATCGCTGCGCAAAGCGGCGACGCGATCATCGTCACGGGCAACTTCGACAACCGCAACGGCGGCCTCTATGCCAAAGGCAAGGTCAACGTCACCGGCAACAATTTTGACAACAGCGGCGACAATGACGGCCAGATTGCCGGTCAACAGATCGACCTCAATCTCAGCGGCGCCCTGAACAATCGACTGGGCATCATCGAGAGCGACACTACCCTGGCGATCAAGGCCGCCAGCCTCGATAACCAGACCGGTCAACTGCGCGCCCTCGGCACCAATGGCAAAACCAGCTTCCAGATCGGTGGCCTGTTCGACAACCGCAACGGCACCCTGGAAAGCGCCAACACCGACCTGACCATGGTGGTGGGCAGTTTCCTCAACGGCGGCGGCAGTTTGTTGCACGTGGGCAACGGCACCTTCGACATTTCCACCGCCAACGTCACCGGCGCCGGCGGCAGCATCGTCACCCGTGGCGGCCTGACCCTCAACGCCGACAGCTGGACCAACAGCAACGTCATCCAGGCCGGGCGTCTGAAGGTCAACGTCACCAGTTTCACCCAGACGGCGAGCGGTCAGTTGCTGGCCTCGGAGAGCCTCGTCGGTACCGGTGTCAACTGGTTCAACGAGGGGTTGATTGCCAGTGACGGCAGCCTGCAGCTCAACCTCAGTGGTGCCTATACCGGTGCAGGTCGAGTCACCAGCCTGGGGAGTCTTTCGCTCAGCGCGGCCAGTCTGAATCTGGCCGAAGCCGGACGAATTGCCGGCGGCGGGCGGACAGATATCAGTGCCTCGGGCCCGATCATCAACTATGGGCGGATCACCTCAAATGACGATCTGCTGCTCAATACGGCATCCCTCAGCAACTACGGCACTGTGGGAAGTGCACAAGACCTTACGGTTAACGCCTCGCAATTGCTCAATCAGCGGGGCCTGATTTTCAGCGGCGCGAACATGCAGCTGCGCAGTAATACGCTGACGAACAACTATGGCGACATTTACAGCCTGGGTGATTTGACCGTCTCCCGGAACGCGGCGGGCGAGCGGGCCGACGCTATCGAAAACATCTCCGGCAGCCTGGAAAGCGCCGGTGACATGCGCTTGCTGGCGACTTCAATCAGCAACCGCAGGGACGTGCTGACCTTCGCGGAGCAACGGGTGAATGGCACTATCACCCACAGCTGTAGCCATTGCTCGGACGAGTGGAACGTCTGGTACTACGTCACTGAAGTGTATGAGCGCACGGTCGATAAAGACTCGCCGTCTGCCTTCCTGACATCCGGGGGTAACCTCGATATCACTGGATCGAACTTCCTCAATCAATACAGCTCGGTGTCGGCTGCCAAAAACATCAACATCACGGTCGACACGTTCAAGAATGAAGGTGTGGATCTAGAGACCATTACTTATCGCAGCCACTATAAAAACCCTGCCGACACGGAGCCGGGAAGCATCTACCTGGGGTTGATCGACCCGGGCGGTGCAGTCAATGAGTACAACAAATACAGCGCCAAATACGTGCCGTTATACCGGCGAGCCGATGGCGGTTACTTCTACCAACAGGAGAGCGGATTAAGCACCGAGCTCAACCCTGATTACGATCCGTCGAAGAACTTGCCGGTGCCTGAAGCGGTCACCAAATATGGGGTTTTCTCGGCCACGCAAACCGCCAGCACCGGTAAAAGCATCAACGCCGTTATTCAGTCCGGTGGCAGTACGACCATCACCGCTTCGACTTCTTTCAACAACAGCGTGCAAACGGTCAACGCGCCCATTGTCACCAGCGACAGCAAGGTGGACGCCACCGGCACCCAACGCGCGACCACTCCATTCATCGTCCACCTCAACAGCCAACTCCCACCGGACCTGGCCCAACAACGGGTCGATCCCCTGACGCTGCCGGGCTTCGTGTTGCCGCAAGGTACAAACGGCCTGTTCCGCCTCAGCACGCAGGGCACGGCTTCTGGCGCCGGCAACAACGGTCCGCAAAGCTGGACCCTGGGCGGTGCCAGCATCAGCCCGACCCAGCGGCAGCAAACGGTACCGGCCACCAGCGCCGTCACGATCAACCGTGTGCAAGGCCTGCCGAACAATGCCGGCAAATCCCAGCCGCACAAATACCTGATCGAAACCAACCCGGTACTCACCGACCTCAAGCAGTTCATGAGCTCGGACTACCTGCTGTCGAACCTCGGTTACGACCCGGAAACCAGCGCCAAACGCCTGGGCGATGGCCTCTACGAACAACGCCTGATCCAGCAAGCGGTAGTGGCCCGTACCGGCCAACGCTTCATCGGTGGCCAGACCAGCGACGAGGGCTTGTTCAAATACCTGATGAACAACGCCGTCGCCAGCAAAACGGAGCTCAACCTGTCTCTGGGCGTCAGCCTGACCTCCGAACAGGTCGCAGCGCTGACCCACGATATTGTCTGGATGGAAGAGCACGAAGTGAACGGCGAGAAGGTGCTGGTGCCGGTGCTCTATCTGGCCCAGGCCAACAACCGTTTATCACCCAACGGCGCGTTGATTGCCGGCAACGACATCACCCTGATCGCCGGCAAGGACCTGAACAACGCCGGCACCTTGCGCGCCTCCAACAACCTGTCGGCCACCGCCAGCAACGACCTGGTCAACAGCGGTCTGGCGGAAGCCGGCAACCGCCTCGACCTGAAAGCCAGCAACAACCTCGTCAACAAGGCCGGCGGCATCATCGCCGGCCGTGACGTCACGCTCACCGCCACCCGGGGCGACGTGATCAACGAACGCACCGTCAGCAGTTACGACGACCAGAACGGCCAATGGTCCTGGTCCCAGGGCTTTGCCGACAGCGCGGCACGGATTGAAGCGGCCAACAGCCTGACCATCGGTGCCGGGCGCGATTTCAACACCATCGGCAGCGTGGTCAACAGCCGGGGTGAGCTGACGATTAACGCGGGCCGGGACGTGAACATCGTGTCGGCGCAAAAGAGCAACAGCATCACCGATGGCCGGGATCATAACGATGCGTCGGTGACGCAGCTTGGCTCTCAGGTCTCGGCGGGGCGCGATATGACCATTGACGCCGGCCGCGACTTGAGCGCGATTGCCAGTCAGATCGATGCCCAAGGCGACATCGCCATGGCTGCCGCAAACAATCTGACCCTGGCCTCGGCGGCGGATGAACAGCACTCGTATGAAAAAACCGAGAGTGTCACCAAGCAGGAAGACCATGTCAGTCAGGTGTCCTCGGAGATCACCGCGGGGGGCAACGTTGCCCTGAAGGCGGGCAAGGATTTGACGCTGATCTCGAGCAAGGTCACCGCCGGGGATGAGGCCTATCTGGTGGCCGGTGACAAGCTCGAGCTGCTGGCGGCGCAAGACCGCGACTACACGCTGTATGACATGAAGAAAAAGGGCGGTTTCGGCGCCGAAAAAACCCAGCGTGATGAAGTCACCGATGTAAAAAACATCGGCAGTGCAATCACCACCGGGGGCAACCTGAGCTTGGTCAGCGGGGGGGATCAGCGGTATCAGGTGGCGAAGCTGGAGAGTGGTAAGGACATCATCCTCGACAGTGGTGGGGCGATCGTTTTTGAAGGGGTGAAGGACCTTCATGATGAGAGCCACACCAAGAGTGATGGCGACGCTTTCTGGACCTCATCGAAAGGCAAGGGCAATACCGACGAGACGTTGCGCCAGACCCAGATGATTGCCAAAGGCAACATCGTGATCAAGGCGGTCGATGGTCTGCAAATCGACGTCAAACAGGTGAATCAGCAAACCGTCAGTCAAACCATTGATGCGATGGTCCAGGCCGATCCACAACTGGCCTGGCTGAAGCAAGCCGAAGCACGTGGCGATGTGGACTGGAGGCAGGTCAAGGAAATCCACGAGTCGTTCAAGTACGAGAACTCGGGACTTGGCCCGGCTTCGCAGTTGATCATTGCGATTGTCATGGCGGCCTTTGTCGGCCCTGCGGCACTGAGTGCTTTTGCCAGTATGGGGACCATCGGAGCCGCAGGCCTTGCCGCAGTGGCTACGGGTGCTGCGACGAATGCGACGACTAGTTTTATCAACAATGGAGGGAATCTTGGGGCGGTATTCAAGGACGTGACGTCCTCGGATGCGCTCAAGGGGTATGTGATATCGGGTGTGACGGCTGGTTTAACGGCTGGTGTCTTTGACGGCATTGTGAAAACAACGACCAACCCGATTACAGGCAAGGTAACCGTTGACCTCAGCAGCCTGGAGGGGATTGGTCGGTTTGGCGTAAATCAGGTATTGCAAGGCGGAACGTCCGCATTGCTGGGCAAGGCGCTGGGGGAAGACGTCAACGTGAGTGATGTGTTGAAAACTGCCTTGTTCAACACATTGGCGGCAGCCAGCTTCAATGCCGTAGGTGATTACACCAAAAACGTGTTTGACGATGGTTCTGCAGCTAAAGTCGCCATTCACGCCGTGGTGGGCGGGTTGCTCTCAGAGATAACAGGCGGTGATTTTGCAACCGGAGCCTTGGCGGCTGGTGCGAATGAAGCGCTCATCGTAGACCTGAATAAGTTGGTTGGTGGCAACCCTGACTTGCTCTCAATGGCGTCGCAGATCGTTGGGGTGCTTGCGGCATCGACGCAAGGGGATGTTGATGCGGACAATTTGCAAACCGGGGCATGGGTTGCCAACAATGCGACGCTGTACAACTTCATGGGACATCAGGACCTTGATGCCTTGGAGGACGAAGCCCGTGGATGTCCAGCCAAAGGTAACTGTGAAGAAGTTAAGGAGAAATTTCGGCTTCAAAGCGTCGCTGATGATGACGCGCTAGCGGGGTTGTGCACCAGTAGTCCGGATCAGTGTATTCAGCTTTTCGGTGATCTCTTGCATGATCGGAACAGCTTGCAGGAGCGTCTTGCTCAAATGTCCCTTGATGACAGCATTCCTTCGATGTTCAAGGAGGACCTGCATCGTTATCAGCTGCAAAATACCAGTGCCATCACGGCGCTGACCAAAGCACAATCGCAATTGAACCTACTCAACCAAGGCGTCTCGCCTGAAGATGCCGGATGGTTCAGTGACCTGCTTGCCGCAATGGGTGGGGGGGTGATTGGGAAGGGAGGTAGCAGTCGTACTCCACGGAATGCAAGTAACCTTGCTGGAGGCCCGCTTCAGAGTGCCACTCAGGTTAGTGGCCGATTCATACTGGAAGGTGGCCCCGCCAATGGAACAATGTACCGGGCGGATAACCAAGGGAATATTACCAGCTATGCTGTTTATGATTCTTCTGGAATGATTGTTAAGAGAGTTGATGTTACAGGTGCCGCTCATGCTAATGTAGCGACGCCCCATGTAATAGAATATACAAAGAATACGTTGCCGGATGGGACGATCAGAGTTCAGTCCCCCTCAACGAAATCGCCACCAAGACCTGCTACGTTGGATGAGATCCCATGATAAAAATTAATACAATTAAGCCGTTTAGTGGTTTGAGTAAGTATGAACTATGGCGATCCCAGTGGGCGGATAAAAATAGTGTTGATGTATTTGCTTATATGAGTGATGTATGTAGTCCTGAGGATTCATTGTTGTTTTGCCGACTGTTGTTTCCTGATTTTGTCGTCGTGGGCGAAGCTGTTATTCTAGAAAGCAAGTATAATGTTGATGTTTTTGCATCTTGGATGCAGAGTTTTGAAGGTGATATTGGTGCAGTAGAGAGAATGTTAAATCATACTCATTTATATGATGTTTTTGCAGGCTGCACTGATAAGGTGGATGATGTTGTCTTTGAGCAGTTGTGCGAAATTGTTGCATTATCTTGGCGTTTGGTTTTAAAGGATAAGTTTCCGAATAGGTTGTTTTCTGTTGAGGTTTCCAATTCTGATCAGGACTACGGTCCAGTTGTTACTTTTTTTCAAGTTATTAAGCAGGCGTGAGACAAGAGAAGGGCGGGGACAGGCCACGTTTTTCTTGAGAGCGTAAAGGGGACAGCGTAAAGGGGACGGATTTATTTTCTAAGAGTGGTGGCCAGAAAATAAATCTGTCCCCTTTTTTCTCGTCCCCTTTTTTTCTCATTGGGCAGGAAGCACGGGTGACGAAAGAGTGCCTATTAATAAGGCCGATATTCCGCAAAGTGTAAAGGATGTGTTAGGGGTAAAAGGAAAGTGGAGGTGATGAAATGATTTTTGGTGATCCGATAAAATTTGCCATCCTGATGAAGTACATTCCGCAATGGAGTCAAGAAGGTAGTTATAAAAATGGGATGTTTCATTTTATTATTGACTCTGCAATCTTTCCTGATGTGGCGGGTGTTGCCACGTTAGGAGGTGATGTTCACTGTGTGAAGTCAGATAATGCTCTAGTCAATCCAGTTGATGACTCGAAATTATTTCATATGGATGCCAAGATTGCATTTCTGTACATGCTTGAGGGTATGTTGCCTGCGAAGCTGGGCGCTGAGTCTCATGAAGGTTTTGTTGAGGATTATAGGTTTCACGCATCGTCAAATAATCTAGAAGAGTTTGGGTGCTTTGTTTTTGCAGTAGGGTTTAAAAATAAAATAAGGATACTGGGGGCTAATCTTAACTGTCTCTCTAGTGAGGGGGGGTGCAGTAACTGGTTTGGAGTTGGTTAAGGTGTCTGAAGTGATAATTGATAAAAAAAAGGCCTCTGAGATAATTTTTGATGTGGTTAAAGATTATGAGTCAAAGCGAGAAACTTGGTGAGGGGAAGGGGCATAATTATGGTTGGGTCGTAAAGGGGACGGATTTATTTTCTAAGAGTGGTGGCCAGAAAATAGCGTCAGAAAATAAATCTGTCCCCTTTAAAGTCGGGGAAAACAGTTTTCCGGAAAGCTGGTCCGCAGATAAGGTAATTCATGAAGTGGGTGATATTGTGACATCGCCAGATACGAAGTGGTATGCCCAGACAGGAACGGGCGGTTTGTACACAAAAAATGGCGATCCAGCGAAGTGGGTTGCTTACGAGGTGCGCGATGGGGGCGTGTTGTCTATCAACCCGCGATAAGCAATGTCGTAACTGCATTTCCTGACGACGCACCTATACCACCCTATAAGTCGATTAAGTAGGCTGCTATGTACTCGCAATGAATATTAAAGTTAGGTGCTAAGTTTGAAGGGCGTTTGGAGGCGGTGTTTCTTGAGGGTGCATTGGACTATGTTAAATATAATGAAGAGAGCTTGGCCTTAGAGATTCTTTGTGAACGTATTTGTGAATATGATGTGGCTTTGACTATTGATGAGCTTAAAGAAATTCAGCAGTTAGCATTAGATATGGGGTTTGATGTCGGAAATTCTCCTTTTAAATATTTACAGGCGCTGACGAAGACGGAAGATTAAGGTTTTAATGCCTAAAATGCCTGTGAGAAAAGGGGGCTGGAGAAAAGGGGACGGATTTATTTGTCTGGTCTGTCCCGTCCTGAATAAGGTTTACACCTTCTGATCTATCCTCAGGAGGGTGTAATGGAAGCAGGTAAATAAATTTGTATACCCCATATGAAACAGGCGACCTATAGGTCGCCCATTTTCATTCACTCCGCAGCCTGCGCCCGCAACCGTCTACCAATCACATCCATCAAATCACAACCATCCCGCAACGGAATGGCCAGCAGTTTGGAAAAGTCAGAAAGCACCACCGTGTCGCAACCAATCTCGGCACGAAAGGCGATGTTCTCCAGCACCTGGGTAACCGTGCGAATGCGGTAATCCGCCATCGCGTGCAGGACGTCGAGTGGCGCTTGGGTATCAATAAGTAGAGACGCCGGGATCAGGTCGATTCCGGTGAGGGGCATGTATCGATTCATTTGAAGATCTCTGTTTGATTGGCTAATGCCGTCACTCAGTCGTCGCCAAACGAGAGGGTGGCAGCTGTACGCAGGTTGGCGAACCGGTACAGAGAAACCGGCAGATCCGAAGATCTCCCGCGCACAGCCGCCATAAAATAGCGGCTTTGCGGGTGCGTTGGCGCCTGCAATTAAGCTGATAGCCTTCGCATTCTCTATAATCAGGTCGCCAAACCTGAATCGCCATTTGGGCGACGGGCGGACTATAAGCTTCATCGTTCCAGCGGTGCAAGGTGCCTGATTCCGAGGTTGTTGTAGGGCATTTGCCCCAGTTGCAGTCAGGCAAACGGATGCAACCTACAGAACACCACGCAACCTTGTGGGAGCGAGCCTGCTCGCGAAAGCGGTGTATCAGTCGACATCAATGTTGAATGTCAGTCAGTCATCGCGAGCAGGCTCGCTCCCACAGGGGATTTGTGGTGTTCACGGATGTTGTGTTCAACCCGAGCCAATGCCCGCGATGGCTGCGTTCTATCCTCCATGGCAGCAACTGGCCGAGGCCTTGTTCTCATACCGATCGTGATGCCTCACCCAATCCATGATCTCCTCTTCATTACGCCCTTTCGGCGTTAGATCGAGATAGTTGTAGGCCCCCACCAGCAAATCCAAACCTCGGGCATACGTTGAATAGGTGTGAAAAATCTCCCCCGCTTCATTGCGATAAAACACGCTGAGCCCTGGGAGTTCTTCTTCGGCGCCGTCGGATTTCTCGTAGTTGTAGGTGGCTTTTCCAGCGGCGACGTCTTCGGCTCGGGCTGAGACGCCAAAGTCATAGTTGAAGTCGCAGCCTTCGGACGAGACCCAGTCGAATTTCCAGCCCATGCGCCGTTTGAAGGGTTGGAATTCGGCGAACGGGGCGTGGGAAACCGCGACCACGGCTACATCATGATGGGCCAGGTGTTGGTTGGCGCCGTCGATGTGGTCGGAGAGGAACGAGCAGCCTGGGCAGCCTTCGTCCCAGCCTGCGGCGAACATGAAGTGGTAGATGATCAATTGGCTGCGGCCGCCGAACAGGTCGGCCAGGCTCAGTTCGCCGTTGGGGCCCTGGAAGCGGTAGGGTTTGTCGATTTTCACCCAGGGCAGGGCACGGCGTTCGGCGCTGAGTTTGTCTCGTTCCTTGGTGAAGGCTTTTTCGTGGGCCAGGTGTTGTTTACGGGCGGCGAGCCATTCTTCCCGGGACACGACCGGATGGTTCTGAATGTTCATGGTGATTTCTCCTGCATGCTTTGGCGAAAGTCGATCCGCGCAGAGGGGTAAACCGTCTTACACAGCCTAGTCGTTTGGCCTGCGCTCAAATCGACAGGCCGCCGGTCGGTAAGGCGAAATATCTCGGCTGAACGGCTGCTGTTCATGTCGGTCACAACTATGAAGGCCATTTCACTCACGGGCTCTGGAGGTTGATCAGGATGACGACTTATAACTGGGATTTGATGGAGCGCTTGCTGCATGAAGTGCAGAACGGCGCTGGCCACAGTTTCACTCCTCGGCCTTATGCCGAGCAGTATGCGGCGCAGAAAGCCGCCGCGGGTGAGCCGTTCGAGAACCTGGATCACCTGAAAACGGTGGCTGGCGAGTATGAAAAACTACTGCTGCAGCGCGGCTATATCGAGCCTCGGCCCGAGGACCAGGGTGGTAATGGCGAGAACTACATTTTGACGCCCAGGGGCTCGAGTTTGTTGAGCCTGATCGACAGCAGCATTCCGGGTAATGAGCATCCGCGGCAGGTGCTGGATGAACAGGAAGATGCGCTGGAGGAATTGACGTTTGATGAGGTGGCGTCGAAGGCGCAGATTGCTTGATACCGTAAAAAGCTTCGCGGGCAAGCCTCGCTCCTACGGGTTTTGTGTTGTTCACAAAATGTGTGAACGACACTTATCCGTAGGAGCGAGGCTTGCCCGCGAAGCTTTTATCTTTGGAACCTATACCTTCCGCGCCGCTTTCAGGCATTTCAAATCGGCGAAATCCTTGCGCACGCCTTCAATTTTGTGCAGCAACCGTTCACGTTGAACCGGTGTGCTCTCGGCCATCACGTCCACCAGCAACGCCCGAGCCTGGGCTTCGGTGTTGTCGTAGGCCTCGCGGTAAGCCGGCGTCCACAAACTCTCGCGATTCACCAGAAGTGTCTCGATTCGCTGTGGGAATTCCGGGCTCTGCCGCTGCGCGACTGCCGCGCTGAATTGCTGTTGCCAATGGGCGCGGTTGGCAATCCATTGTGTGTTTTGATCACCCAAGGCAGTCGACCAGGCCACTACCCGTTGCTGTTGGCTCGGGTTGAGCGGGCCGAGCCAGACATTCAGGCGTTTCTCCATGCGCTTGCTCCGCTCCCTGATTTGTTGCTCCAGAGACGGTTTGAGGTAGGCCTCCTGACGTTTGCGCTGGTCCTTGGCGAAGGCATCGTTCATTTCCGCGACTTGCTTGTCATCAAGACCCTGCAACAACTCGATGGCCGACGGGGTGATTTCCCGGGCGGTTTCGGCGATGGCCTGTTTAGCTTCCTGGGCGCGGGTTCGCAGTGCGGCGTCGGTGATCTGGTTGGCCTCGACCATGGCCTGCAAGCGATCCAGCCAGTCGAGGTAGCCGGGCAATTGCGTGTTGCAATGCCAGGTCAGGTGTTCTTTGAGGCGCTCGTTGAACCAGTCTTTTTGTTCGTGATTCATCTCCAGGTAGTCGCTGAGCGTCCAGGGAATGATCACGTCGAGATTGCGGTAAGCCAGGCCTACGCGGCTACATGCGGCGACGGTAAGGCTAAGGGTGATGATGACGCCGACCTGCTTCAACCAGTGCGACATGATGAGTCCTTGCGAAGACCTGGTTTCTTGAGGGGTTCTCTTGTGTGATCGCGGGATAAGCCCGGCGGTTCAGCCAATTAATAGAAGCTGTGTGCAGCCTTGAGCGTCACCACGCCGTCGCACTGGGCATTGTGGCCTGAATAAGCGGAACAATCGTTGCCGCTAAGGCTTGAATCACTGTAGATCAAGTCCAGATCGATGCCCATGAATGGGCGGGACAATTTCACCGACCAGTCGGTAAAACTCCCTACATACCCATCGTCGACGGACACCGGCGTGTTGAGTTGGTGGGTGGTGTATTTCAGGCTGAGCCCGATGCCGAACGGCTGATTGCCACTGAGGTCGGCAAACAGGGTGCTGTTCTGTTTGTCGGGGTCGTTGCTGAAGGCCGCGCCGAAGCGGCTGCCCAGCAGGGTCAGGCCGCCGAACAGCTCCTGGCTGTCAAGGGTGTCCACTTGCGGGTAGCTGTAATGGATCATGCCCACTTCGTAGCCGAAGGAGTGATCGAAAGGCTGTTTAAAGCCCATGTAGGAATCGACTTCAAGATTGCTCGACGGGCTCAGTCCCATGCTGGGGGCCCATTGACCGACGTAGAAGCCGCTGTCGTGGCTCAGGTCGAGGCCACCATGGAACGAGCCGGTCGTCGAGGGTTTGACCAGCCCCTGGGCCATGCTGCGGCTGGGGGTGGTCGCGAGCTGGAGATCGAAATCGCCCAGTTCGCGCTGGAAGACTTGCGCTTGGGCGACCGAATACCACAGCAGGCTGCCGAGCAGAAAAAGAGGGGACTTGAGCATGCGTCACTCCATGAACAGCGAGGAGCAGGTCCTGAAAACCTGCTGAAACGCTTGATCCAGACACGTGCAAGCATACCGACGAATGTCCGGCATCGAGGGCCGTTCGTCGATTTTTGAAATATTGATTTGTTTTATGGGGTATTGCGGGAGGGTTCCAGTCCAAGCGCTTCGAAGCTCAAAGCGCTTACGGACCAGCTAACGGGGAGTTACTTCTTGCCCAGCGTGATCTGCTTGGACGGGCCGAAGGTCTGGCCGCTGACGCCTTTGGCAATTTGCTGGATCTCTCCGCCAGACTTGAGGAACGCAGCGATCTGGTTGTTGATCGATTCGCTGGTTTCAACGGCTGGAGCTGGCTTTGCTTTGCTGTTGGATGCTTTTACACGCATGGCGGCCATTAACCTGTAGAAATTAACTTGGCCAGGCATCGTACAGGAAATACTTGACAATTGCTTGGTAAATATCCTTTTGAAATACGCCTTGAGCAAGGCGATTTATCGCAAGTTATTATTCGCAATGTTCCTCTAAGCTGCTGTTTTAACTAGGAACCCGAGTGAAGAACAAGCGTTTTTCGGGCGGGCAGGCCTTGGTGCGAGGCACTCGAATGGTCTGACGAGCGGGCAAGCGCATCGAATAAAACCCAGGAAAATTAAGACCTTCGACGGATTTTCTTGCGCCACCGGGCCGGCCGCCGAACGCGACCCGCAAAACCGGGTAGAATGCCGCCCACGCAATGAGGGTATTGGACATGGCTTTAATCGGGCGCTACAACAGTTTGCAAGTGGTTAAACACACTAACTTCGGTTTATATCTGGACGGTGGGGCGGATGGCGAAATCCTTCTGCCTAACCGTTATATTCCCAAAGATATTCCCAGCGAAGATGAAGACTGGCTCAACGTTTTTATTTATCTGGACAGCGATGACAAACTTATCGCTACCACCGAAAAGCCGAAAGTTCAGGTCGGTGAATTCGCCAGTTTGAAAGTTGTTGAAGTCAACAGCATCGGCGTGTTCCTGGATTGGGGTTTGCCGAAGGATCTGCTGCTGCCGTATTCCGAAGAAAAGCGCCAGATGACAGCCGGCGAGTACGTCGTGGTGCATGTCTACCTCGACAAACACACGCGGCGCATTACCGCGACGGCACGTCTGGATCGCTATCTGGACAAGACCCCGGCCAATTACACCCAGGGCCAGGAAGTTGATTTGCTGGTGGCCGAAGCGACCGATATGGGTTTCAAGGCAATCATCAACAACAAGCATTGGGGGCTGATCCACAAGAACGAAATTTTCAAGTTCATGCGCGCCGGTAAAGAAGAGAAGGGCTTTATCAAAGAAGTCCGCGCCGACGGCAAGATCAGCCTGAGCCTGCAACCGGTGGGCGAGGAAGCGGCCACCAGCCTGAACTCGAAGATCCTGGCCAAGTTGCGCGACAACAACGGCACCCTGCCAGTCAGTGACAAGAGCGACCCGACGTTGATCAGCAGTATGTTCGGCGTCAGCAAGGGCAACTTCAAAAAAGCCATCGGTTCGTTGTACAAGAACGGCCAGATCGTCATTCACGCTGATCGTATCGAGCTCAGCTGATTCGAGTTGCCTGCAAGGTGTTCTTGCGGGCAATCCTCCTTCGTTTTGCGAAAAATGCCAGCGGCCGTAATGCAATCTGTAGCAGCTGCCGAAGGCTGCGTTCGGCTGCGCAGCAGTCGTAAAATCAGAAATTGTGGTGCATCAGGCAGACCACGTTAACTGGATTCAGACTGCTTCGCAGCCGAACGCAGCCTTCGGCAGCTGCTACAAGGAATGCATCACGGTGGAAGTTGTTTACTGTCGAGTCACTGCCATGGATTGTGTTATCGAGGTGTTCCGGTGAGCGCCAGCCGGCGTAGCGCCGATGGATTTGCCCTGCAAGTGATGGTCGGGCTGTGCCTGATCTGGGGCGTGCAACAGGTGATGATCAAGTGGGCCGCGCCTGATATTGCGCCCGTCATGCAAGCAGCGGGGCGGTCAGGCATTTCCGCGTTACTCGTGGGATTGTTGATCTGCTGGAAGGGCGGCTGGGATCAGGTCGGCAGCACCTGGCGCGGCGGTTTGCTGGCGGGTGCGTTGTTTGGCCTGGAGTTCTTCTTCATTTCCGAAGGCCTGCAATTGACCACGGCCGCGCACATGTCGGTGTTCCTTTATACCGCGCCGATCTTCACCGCGTTGGGCGTGCATTGGCTGCTGCCCAGTGAGCGTTTAAGACCGGTGCAGTGGTTGGGGATTGTTCTTGCCTTCATCGGCATTGCCATCGCGTTTACCGGTGGCGTGTCGTGGGACAACCTCGACCACCGCATGCTGATGGGCGATGCTTTGGGCGTGCTGGCGGGCGCATCATGGGGCGCGACCACTGTTGTAGTGCGCGCCTCGCGTTTATCGGAAGCGCCGGTGACTCTGACGCTTTTTTATCAGCTGATCGTCGGCTTCGTCGGCCTGCTGTTGATCGCGATCCTCAGCGGGCAGGTCACTCATGTCAGCCTGACCACGGTTGCCGTGGCCAGCGTGCTGTTCCAGGGATTGGTGGTGTCGTTCTTCAGTTACCTGACCTGGTTCTGGCTGCTGCGTCGTTATCTGGCAGCGAACCTGGCGGTGTTTTCGTTCATGACGCCGTTGTTCGGCGTCACATTCGGCGTGGTGCTGCTGGGCGAAGAACTGAGCCTCAACTTTGTGATCGGCGCGGTGCTGGTGCTGCTCGGGATCACTTTTGTGAGCGCAGAGCAGTGGGTCAGCCGTCGCTTGCGCAAAGCACTTGGGCAACCCTGATCGGGCTCAACAATAAACCCCCCGCGATGATCAAACCGCTGCCGGCGATCAGCAAGGCGGGTTGCAAGCCACCACTGAAGTGACTGCTCAGCGCCGCCAGCAAGGGCCCGCTGAGCTGACCCACGGCGAAGCACGCGGTCAGCAGCCCGGCGTTGCGCTGGGTGGCATGGGGCGCCAGCTCCAGGGAGCGCTGCATCACCAGTTGCATGCAAGCCAGGAACGGTCCGCCGCACAAGATCACTCCCAACGCCAGGCCGGCACCGCTGCCCAACAGGCAGGCGAAGACGCCACCCGCCTGCAACCACAACGTTGCCATCAGCCAATGGCGAGTGGCATTCGGGTTGTGCCGACGCAGGCTCACCAACACCACCCCGATTGCTGCCGCCAGGCCGAAGCATGGCCAGAACAGGTCGGCTTGCCATTGCCCGTGGAACTGTGCGCTGGCCATTTGCGAGAGGAAAGTGGCCGGAATGATGTAGCCCAAACCGTATAACCCGTAAATCACCGGTAAACGTCCGACACCTTGGGCGCCCGATGTGGCAGCAGGCGTGGTCGCCATAACAGGCGCAGCCGGTTGCGGCAGAAACGGCAGAATTCCCAAGAGCATCACCAACCCGACTCCGGCATACACCAGCCACAACGTCGCGGACGTCTGACCCAGCAGGTTCGAGCCCAAGGCCAATAATCCTGTCAGAAGAATCCCCAGACCCGGCCCGGCAAAGACCAGGGCGCCAAGCCGCGGACGACCGGCCGCCGCTGCCAGCGGTTGACTCAGTGCAGTAATCATCACCAAGACCCAGGCGCTGGCCACGCCTGTGCCGAAACGCAATGCCAGATGCCACCAGAATCCGTTGGCCCAGAACGAGACCAGAGTCAGCAGCACACAGAGCCACAAGCCGCCGAGCAAGCGTCGACGAACCTGGCCGGGGCGACGAGCGAACATCGCGTCCACCGCGCCGACGAAGTAGCCCAGGTAGTTGGCGGCGGCAATCAGACCGGCGGCAGTCAGGTCGATCAGGCCTTCGCTGAGCAAGTGCGGCAGTTGCGGGGTCAGGGCGAAACGCCCGATCCCCATGGCCATCATCAAGGCAATAAAGCTGGCGGTTAAGCGGATCAGAGGGGACATGGTCGCAGTTCCGTTTCGAGGATCAATGACCGTCAGGCTAGGACTGATTGACTTTCTTTAAAAATGAATAATAGTGAGAAACTTGTTCTGGTTTGGAGAATTGCGTGGAATTCAGCCAATTGCGGATCTTCCAGGCGGTGGCGCAGGAGGGCTCCATTACTCGCGCTGCTGAACGCCTGCATCGTGTGCCGTCCAACCTGTCGACCCGGCTCAAGCAGCTTGAAGAGCAACTCGGTGTCGAACTGTTCGTACGTGAGCGTCAGCGCTTGCAGTTGTCACCTGCGGGAAAAGTCCTTTTGGACTACACCGCCAAGCTGTTCGCTTTACACAACGAAGCCCACGCGGCGGTGCAGGGCGGGCAACCGGCCGGGGATTTCGTCCTCGGCACCATGTACAGCACCGCCGCAATTCATCTGCCGGAGTTGTTGGCGCGATATCACCGCAGTTACCCGGCGGTGAACCTGCAAGTGCAATCGGGGCCCAGCGGCGAATTGCTCGAAGGTTTGCTCACCGGGCGTCTTGATGCGGCGCTGGTGGACGGACCGCTGGAACTGGCCGGGCTCGACGGCGTGCCGTTGTGCGATGAACGGCTGGTATTGATCAGCGAGGCCGATCATCCGCCGGTACGCAGCGCGCTGGATGTCGAAGGACGTTCGGTGTTTACGTTTCGGCAGGGGTGTTCCTATCGGATGCGTCTGGAAGCCTGGTTTGCCCATGACCATGCGGCCATGGGCCGGGCGATAGAGATCGAGTCTTATCCGGGAATGCTCGCCTGCGTGATTGCCGGCTCCGGCGTGGCGCTGATGTCGGAGTCGATGCTCGCGAGTCTGCCGGGGCGCGAAAGTGTGGCGGTGCACCCGTTGGCCGAGCCGTTCGCCAGCGCGACCACTTGGCTGATGTGGCGCAAAGGCATGGTCGGGGCCAACCTGAATGCGTGGATCGAACAGCAGCAGGCGGTCTATCCGTCGACAGCCATTCAGGCCCAGGCATTTGCTTGAACTAACGGTCAGGGATTTGGATCAATTCAGTAACAGATCATTGCGATGTTGGACGAGCATTGCATAGGACTTCGGACTATTATCAGTGCGAAGGGGCAACAGAACTTCAGCCGCTCGGCACTACCCTGAAGGGGGCACCATGAAAGAGAAAATCCAAAACTGGCTGCATGACCTGGGTGTCGCACTCGGTTTGATCGAACCGCCTCTGCAACCCGTGCCCATTCGCACTGACGACGAACAACGTCGCCGCCAACAGCAGCGCCGCCGGTAAATCTGTCAAATCACCTGTGGCGAGGGAGCTTGCTCCCGCTGGGGCGCGCAGCGGCCCCGTTCATCGCCACAGAGGTGGATCAAGTCGAGCACGGATGCAGCTTGCGATCGCTGCGCAATCGAGCGGGAGCAAGCTCCCTCGCCACAGAGGTCATTCGTCATATCGGTGGTATCTGACAACCCGTCTCAATACCGCCCGATCTCTATCAAAAACCGGCTCAAGTCATCGACAGTCGTAGCGGTCTTGAGCATCCGGTCTTCTTCGGCGGTAAACGCTGTCAGTCCCAACTGATCCTCTAGATGGAAGATCAGTTCTTCAATATCTTCTTTATCCAGTCCCAACTGCATCAGGTTGGAGTTGTCGTCAAAGTCATGCTGATTTTCCAGCAGGCGGCTGATGAAGCGGTGCACGGCTGTACGAACGGCTGTTCTGGTCATGGTTGTTCTTCGAGGGCGTCATTATTGTTATCCCTGGTGCTGAGTACAGCAGGCTTCAGGCGTGCCGACGCTGCCACTCGTCTATCATCGTGCGTAAATACTCCCCGGAAAAACTGCCGAAATGCCCGCCATGCACGGTGCGGATCGGTAGTGCGCGCAAGCGTTGCAGGCTGCGGGCGTAGTCATCGAGATTGGAGTGGTACGCGTCTTCGATCAGTGGCCCGTCGTAAATGATGTCGCCGCTGAACAGGGTTTCGGTCGCCGCTTCGAACAGGCTGATGCCGCCCGGTGAATGCCCCGGCGTGTGCAGCACTTGCAAGACCCGATCACCGAGATCAAGCACGTCGCCTTCTTCAATAAAACCGGTGGCCGGCGCGGCTTTTACCCGGTATTCGGCGTAGCACAGCGGGCAGTCGGGATGAGCCTCGAACATGTCGTCGCCGACGAAAGCCCTACTCAAAGTATTTTCACCATCCGGAGAAGCCAGAATCTGCGCTTCGGCCGGGTGCACCAGGCGTTCCGGGAATTCGCCACTGATCGCGGCTGACGATCTTCATAAGCAGATTCCTTCAGGCGAAAAAAAACGGGTGTGGCAACCGACGCCACACCCGTCGAAGAAAGCATCAAGTCGTTAAGGAAAGCTTAGATCGCGCTTGCTACCACGGCCGGGCGACGGGACAACAAGCTGACCACCACGAAACTCACCAGGCCTACGGCAAGGCTGTAGTAAATCGGGGTGTTGGCGTCCATACCGTCCTTGAACATGAACACCAGCGCGGTGACAAAGCCCAGGGCCATGCTGGTGATCGCGCCGGCCGTCGTGGCGCGTTTCCAGTAAATGGCACCTATCAACGGGATCAGCATGCCGCCCACCAACAAGTTGTAGGCCAGGGTCAGTGCGCTGATCACATCATTGACCACCAGAGCGATGCCCAATACTGCAATGCCGGTCAGCAGGGTAAACAGGCGATTGACGCTCACGTTCGACTGTTTACCGCCGCGCAGTTTCGGCAGCAGGTCTTCGGTCAGGGTGGTGGATGCGGCGAGCAGGCCGGCGCTGGCGGTGGACATCATGGCCGCCAGTGCAGCAGCGATCACCAGGCCGCGGATACCGTCCGGCAGGGACACTTTGACGATGGCGGCAAAGGCATTGTTGACGTTGTCCAGATCCGGAATCAGCACATGAGCAGCCATGCCGATCAGCGCACACACCAGGCCGTAGACAATGCAGTAAATCCCGGCTGATGTACCGGCGTACCTGGCGACTTTTTCGCTTCGTGCGGTGAATACCCGTTGCCAGATATCTTGACCAATCAGGATGCCGAAGAAGTAGATCAGGAAGTAGGTGATGATGGTGTCCCAGCCGATGCTGGTGAAGTTGAAGCTGGCGGCCGGCAATTGGGCAACCAGTTGATCCCAGCCACCGACACGGTACAGACAGATCGGCAGCAACAGGAACATCAGGCCCACGGTCTGGATCCCGAACTGGACGATGTCGGTCAGGGTCAGGGACCACATGCCACCGATGGTCGAGTAGATCACCACCACACCGCCGCCGAGCAGCACCGAGAGCCAGAACGGCAGACCGAAAAGCACTTGCAGCACAGTGCCGATCGCCAGGATCGAGGTCACACCGATCATCAGCGCATAGGCCAGCATGATGGTTGCGCTCGCGGTACGAGCCATTGGGTTGTAGCGCTTTTCCAGCACCTGGGTAACGGTGAATACCTTCAGTTTCAGCAGCGGTTTGGCCAGGAACAGGTTCAGCGCGACGATCCCGCAACCCAGGGCGGCGCACAGCCAGAAACCGGAAATGCCATGAACATAGCCCAGGCGCACGGTGCCGACGGTGGACGCACCACCCAGAACGGTAGCGGCCATGGTGCCCATGTAGAGACCAGGGCCGAGGTTGCGACCGGCGACCAAATAGTCTTCGTGGGTCTTGGCCTTGCGCATGCCAAAGTAGCCGAGCACCAGCATCGCGGCGGCGTAAATGAGAACGACGAATAAATCCAAAGCCATGATGGCGATTCTCCGATTGTCTTTTTTATGGTGAGGCGAAAATCAATCTTTGTGGGAATACCAATTCCTGTGGGAGCGAGGCTTGCCCGCGATGGCTGCGCTGCGGCCCATCAGGCAGACCGCGTCATCGTTCTTCGCGGGCAAGCCTCGCTCCCACAGGTAATGCGTTGACCACAGGTAATCCGGTGAATCAGGCAACTTGACGCATCGCCGGTTTACCGAGCGAATCAGTGCCCTTGCTGCGTGCATCGGTCGGGCCAAACACTTCCCGCGGTTCCGGGAACAGGCTCAGCAGCGTCAGGTACACCACGCAAGCCAGGCCCAGCGTCACCGGCAGGGAGATGTCGATGCCCCCGGCCAGATCGCCCAATACGCCGACAAACTGCCCCGGCAGGTTCACGAAGCACAAACCCACCAGCGCACTTGGGATCCAGGCACCCAGGCCGCGCCAGTTCCAGCCGTGGGTGAACCAGTAACGGCCACCTTTTTCGCCACGGGTGAACACTTGCAGGTCATCCGGGCAATAGAAGCCGCGACGCACCAGCAGGCCGATGATCATGATCACCATCCATGGGGTGGTGCAGGTGATGATCAGCACGGCGAAGGTCGACACGCTCTGCACCAGGTTCGCCGCAAAGCGCCCGATGAAGATGAACGCAATCGACATCACGCCGATCAGCAACGTTGCCTTGACCCGCGACAGCACCCGCGGGAACACGCTGGACATGTCCAGCCCGGTGCCATACAGCGAAGTGGTGCCGGTGGACATGCCGCCAATCACCGCAATCAGGCACACCGGCAAGAAGAACCAGCTCGGCGACACCGCCAGCAGACCGCCGACGTAATTGTTGGCCGCGATATAGTCCGGTGCCTTGATCGCCACGATGGTGGCGGTGGCGAGGCCGAACAGGAACGGGATGAAGGTGGCGATCTGCGAGATCACCACGGCGGCCATGATCCGGCGCTTGGAGGTGTCACGCGGGATGTAGCGCGACCAGTCGCCGAGGAACGCGCCGAAGGAAATCGGGTTGCTCATCGCTACCAGTGCCGCGCCGATGAAGGCCGCCCAGAAACCCGGTTGACCGAGGCTGACGCTGCCGGCGTAGTTCACATCGAAGGGACCGGCGAAAGCGAAGATGCCCAGCAGGAACAACAGGCTGGCGCTCCACACGGCGATTTTGTTGACCCACAGCAGGAAGCGGAAACCATAGATGCACACCGTCAGCACCAGAATCGCGAACAGACCGTAGGCCAGGCCTAAAGTGAAGTCGGTTTCCGGCAGGCCGATCAGGCGTTTCGCGCCACCGATCAACGCATCGCCCGAACTCCACACCGAGAGCGAGAAGAAGGCGATGGCGGTCAGCAGCGACAGGAACGAACCGACGATTCGCCCGTGCACGCCGAAGTGCGCACCGGACGACACGGCGTTGTTGGTGCCGTTAAGCGGCCCGAACAAACCCATCGGCGCAAGGATCAGCGAGCCCAGCAATACGCCCAGCACAATTGCCCAGATGCCCGCCTGGAAAGACAGGCCAAACAGTACCGGGAAACTGCCGAGCACGGCGGTGGCAAAGGTGTTGGAACCGCCGAAGATCATCCGGAACAAGTCCGTTGGGCCGGCGGTGCGTTCATTGTCCGGGATCTGTTCGACCCCGTGGGTTTCGATTTGCGTAAGGCTTTGGTCTTTGTTGTTGTTATTCATGATCTGCTCCGATCATAAAGGCGCGCTCATCGTGCGTGAGCGTCACTTTGGCTAAGGGGGTGGCAGCCCTTCCGGCATTGCGGATAAATGTTCGTGGCAGGCCAGCCATAGGCCTTGTTGTTCTTGGCCAGACGCTTGTTTCTTGAAAACAATCGTCTCGCGCTCCTGGCTGAAGTGTTGCTCCCCTTGCATGCGCAGCTCGGTGGCCACGTCATGGATGAAAATTGCCACGTCACCTTGCAGGCTGACGAAGGCGTTGCTCGAGGTGCATGACAGCACCTCGAAGCCATCCTCGGCGCGCCAGCTGTCCCACAACGCCTGATAGGCATCGCGCGACAGCAAGGGCTGCTCGAGGGTGTAGAACACGAAACTGGCGTCGGCGCTGAATGCGCCGAAGTAGGCTTCGCGATCGTTACGGGCAAAGGCTGACACCAGTTCTGCGGCGGCGTTGAGTACCTGATCACGTTCGTTCATGACCGATCCTCAGCGATGAACCACGCCCGGCAATGCGCAGAGCATTTCGTACAGCAGGTTGGCGCCCAACAATGAAGTGTTACCGGTGGTGTCGTACGCTGGCGAGACTTCCACCAGATCGCAGCCGACCAGATCGAGGCCTTGGCAGCCGCGCACGATTTCAATCGCCTGAATGGTCGTCAGACCGCCGATTTCCGGGGTGCCAGTGCCGGGTGCCCAGGCCGGGTCGATGCCGTCGATGTCGAAACTCAGGTACACCGGACCGCCGCCGACTTTCTCGCGAACTTCGGCCATCAGCGGCGCCAGGGATTTGTGCCAGCATTCTTCAGCCTGAACCACACGGAAGCCTTGATTACGGCTCCAGTTGAAGTCGTCAGCGGTGTAACCCTGCGCGCGCAGGCCAATTTGCACCACGCGGTCGCAATCCAGAAGACCTTCTTCTACGGCGCGACGGAAGGTGGTGCCGTGGGCGATCTTCTCGCCGAACATGTGATCGTTCACATCGGCGTGCGCATCGATGTGCACCAGGCCGACCTTGCCGTGCTTTTTGTGGATGGCACGCAGAATCGGCAGGGTGATGGTGTGATCGCCGCCGAGGGTCAGGGGGATCACATCGTGTTCCAGGATGTTGTCGTAGGCTTCTTCAATGATCCGCACGGCGTCCAGCAGGTTGAACGTGTTGATCGCCACGTCACCGATGTCGGCAACCGACAGCGAGTCGAACGGCGCGGCGCCGGTGGCCATGTTGTACGGGCGGATCATCACCGATTCCGCACGGATTTCACGCGGACCGAAACGGGTGCCGGGGCGCAGCGATGTGCCGATGTCCAGCGGGATGCCGATAAAGGCCGCGTCCAGGCCGGCGGCGGAGGGCAAATGGGGAAGTCGCAGCATGGTGGCGATGCCGCCGAAGCGCGGCATTTCGTTGCCGCCCAGTGGTTGGTGAAGAATCTTGTCCACGGGTAAGGCCTCATCGTCGTTGTTTTATTTATGTCGGTTGCACGCTCGGGGAGAGACGGGCACCGCTGTGGGCCGATTCTGCGAAATGCAGTGGCCGGGAAGAATCGCTACGGGCAAATACTTAGTTCAGATTTTTCTAAACTAATGGGCGCGGCGGCGATAGACTTGCAGTGCTCATGTAGCAGCTGCCGAGCCTGCGAGGCTGCGTTCGGCTGCGAAGCAGTCGTAGAACCTGAGCACGAGGACTACCTGAAACACCGCGTTGCCTGATTTCACGACTGCTTCGCAGCCGAACGCAGCCTCGCAGGCTCGGCAGCTGCTACAGGCGTCATCGTCTGCGTGTTTTCTGCTGGAGTCCCCCATGGCCAACGCTTTACCCGACCTGAAACTATTGCGCATCTTCGTCAGCGTGGTCCGCCATCAGGGGTTCGCCAACGCCCAGCAAGAGCTCAACCTCTCGACCTCGGCCATCAGCACTTACATGAGCCAGCTCGAAGCAGCCCTGGGCCTGGTGCTTTGCCATCGCGGTCGCGGTGGTTTCAGCCTGACCAGCAAGGGCGAGTTGTTCCATCAGGAAACCCTGCGTCTGTTGGCCGAACTCGAAGGTTTCGAACAATACGCCGCAGCCCTCAAAGGCGAGCTGCGCGGCACCTTGAACCTGGGTGTGATCGACTCCACCGTCAGCGACAAGGCCTTACCCTTTGCCGAGGCCATCGGTGCCTACAGTCAGGAGCACCCGGCGGTGCATTTGCATCTGTCGGTGATGAGCCCTTACGAGCTGCAACTCGGCGTGCAGGACAACCGCCTCGACCTGGCCATTGGCGCCTTTTCCACGCGCATGAGCGGTCTGGTCTACATGCCGCTGTACCGCGAGCAACACTGGCTGTATTGCAGCAGTCGCCATCCGCTGTTCACCGAGCGGCGTATTCCCGAGCAAGTCATCACCCAGCAGCGCATGGTCGGTCGCGGCTATTGGAGCCAGGCCGAACTGGCCCGCCACGGTTTCAAGCACAGCGCGGCGACTGTGGAAAGCATGGAGGCCCAGTTGATTCTGGTGCTGTCCGGCGCTTACATCGGTTACCTGCCGGAGCACTACGCCCAAGCCTGGGCCGACAAAGGGGATTTGCGCGTGTTGCTGCCAGCGACGTTCGGTTATCAGGCTCCGTTCTCGATGATCGTGCGCCGTGGCCGCAGCCGCGAACCGCTGATCCAGACTTTTCGCGATTTGCTCAAAGCACAGCTCAATCAGGTTTGAGAACATGTCCAGAATCCAATGCCCACGCTGCCTGCGTCCACAAACTCACTGCCTGTGCCCGCTGATCCCGAGCCTCGACAGCCGCACCCGGGTGCTGTTGTTGCAACATCCGAGCGAAGTGAACCATGCGCTGAACACCGCGCGGTTGGCAGCATTGGGGTTGAAGAATGCCGAGTTGATTGTTGGCGAAGTGTTCGCGGATTTGCCGGCGCTGTTGAATCAGCCGGGCTATCAGGCGCGGTTGCTGTTTCCTGCCGACGAGGCGCAGCCGTTGCAAACTTACACCACCCATGATGAACCGCTATTGCTGGTGGTCCCGGACGGCACCTGGCGCAAGGCGCGCAAAATGCTGCACCTCAATCCGCTGTTGGCGGCGTTGCCCAGGGTGACATTGGCCGAGGGTGGGGTGTCCCGTTATCGCCTGCGCAAGGCGCCGGGGCCTGGGGCGTTGTCGACGGTGGAGGCGATTGTGCAGGCGTTGCAGACGCTTGAATCACCCGTCAGTTTTGAGCCGTTGTTAAAACCGTTCGAGGCGTTGATCGAGGGGCAGATTGCGGCGATGGGGGAGGAAACCTACCAAAAAAATCACGGGCGATGATCGTTCCCATGCTCTGCGTGGGAATGCATCCAGTGACGCTCTGCGTCACATCCGGAAAGGGACGCGAAGCGTCCCGGGCGACATTCCCACGCGGAGCGTGGGAACGATCACTGATAAGCGATCAACGCTCGCGCATCGCCTCAGTCCGCGCTTTCAACACCGGTTTAAGCAGGTAATCCAGCACACTTTTCTCCCCGGTAATAATGTCCACGGTCGCTATCATCCCCGGAATGATCAGCAACGGTTTCGCATCCCCGCCCAAGTGATTCTTATCGGTGCGCACCTGTATCAGATAAAAGCTGTTGCCCTTGTCATCGGTGATGGTGTCCGCCCCGATCAGCTCCAGCTTCGCACTCAGCCCGCCGTAAATCGTGTAGTCGTAAGCGCTGAACTTGACCATGGCTTTCTGGCCCGGATGCAGGAAGGCCACGTCTTGTGGCCGGACTTTGGCTTCGATCAGCAGGTTGTCTTCCAGCGGCACGATTTCCACCATGTCGTTGCCCGGCTGGACCACGCCGCCGATGGTGTTGACCTTCAGCATTTTGATGATGCCGTGCACCGGTGACACCACAGTGGTGCGCGTCACCCGGTCGTCGATGGCAATGCTTGAGGCAGTGATTTTCGACAGTTCGGTGCGTTTCTCATTCAGCTCTTTTGCCGCGTCCGAACGGAAGGATTGTTCGGACTCGTCGATCTTGCTTTTGATCTCATTGATGGCCGATTCGGCACGGGGAATCGCCAGGGTCGTGGCGTTCAGCGAGCCACGGATTTCCACCGCGCTGCGTTTGAGTCGCAGGATTTCCACCGGCGAAACCGCACCGGTGCCCACCAGCGGCGCCGACATGTTCATCTCTTGTTGCAGCAGCGCCAGGCTGGAACTGAACTGCCCTTGTTTGGAACGGAACTCCGCCAGTTCTTGAGTTTTCTGCCGAAGTTGTTCGGTCAGCGTGCGCTGCTCGCTGGCCAGTCTGCGCTGGCGTTGTTCGTACAGCGAGCGTTCGTCCTCGGCCACTTGCGGCGCCTTGGCGATCACTTCCGCGGACAGCTTGAACGGCCGACCTTCCGCTTCGGCGGACAGCCGTTCGACTTGTGCGGTCAGCGCATAGCGGTCCGCTTCGCTTTCACCCTTGTTCGACAGAAATCGCGTGTCATCCAGGCGCAGCAAGGTGTCGCCCTTGTTCACCATTTGCCCTTCGCGCACGAAGATTTCCGTGACGATGCCCCCCTCCAGGTTCTGGATCACTTGAATCTTGCTTGACGGAATCGCCTTGCCTTCGCCCGTGGTGACTTCCTGCAACACCGCGAACTTCGCCCAGACCAGCGAGGTGATCAGCAGCGCCGCCGCCAGCCACACGGTGATCCGCGACCAGCGCGGCGAATCTTGCAACGAGGCACCAGCGGTTTCCGGCATGAATTCGCTTTCGGCACTTTTGCTGAAACTGCCCAGGTAGCTTCGGGCCGCTGAATCCGGTGTTTGAGCAGACATGGGCGATACCCGTCAGTTAGAGAAATAAAGCCAAACCCAAACCTGTGGCGAGGGAGCTTTGTGGCGAGGGGGCTTGCCCCCGTTGGGTCGCGAAGCGGCCCCAAAGCCATTCACCCCGTTGTATCAGGCCGATCGAGCTAGCAGGTTTACGACTGCTTCGCAGCCGAACGGGGGCGAGCCCCCTCGCCACAGTTCATGTGTCAGTGCCCCTAAACTGTCGCCGAGCCGACACGGCCCTTGCGCAGTGCATCGATGACCGCTTCTTTGGGGCCGTCGGCGACGATTCGCCCGTTGTCCAGCACCACCAACCGGTCCACCAGGCTGAGCATCGAGGTGCGATGAGTGATCAGCAGCAGGGTTTTGCCCTGAATCCAGCCGTGGAGTTTTTTTCGCAGGACGTCTTCGCTGCTGTTGTCCATGGCGCTGGTGGGTTCGTCGAGCAGCATGATCGGCGGGTCGAGCAACAACGCGCGGGCCAGCAACACCGCTTGGCGTTGACCGCCCGACAGCAGCTGACCGCGCTCGCCCACCGGCCGATCGAAGCCCTGGGGATGCTGACGAGCCAGCTCGGTGACGCCGGTCAGTTCAGCGACTTCGAGCATTCGGGCATCGCTGATGTAACGCGCGCCGAGGGTCAGGTTGTCCCGAAGGCTGCCGGCCAGCAATGGCAGGTCGTGGGCGACGTAACCGATCTGTTGACGCAGGTCGGCGACATCCAGTTGCCGCAGGTCCAGGCCATCGAGCAGCACCTGGCCTTCTTCCGGCGTATAGAAACCCATCACCAGCCGCGCCAACGTGCTTTTGCCCGAACCGCTGCGGCCGATGATGCCAACCCGTTCGCCGGGTTTCATGCTGAAGCTGACGTTGGCCAGCGCAGGAGCATTTTGGCCGTTGTAGTGGAACGTCACGCCGCTGACGTCGAGTGCGCCTTGCAGTTGCGTGCGCTCCAATGGCCGCTGTTTGGCGTCACGCTCCTGCGGCAACGACATCAGCGCATCGGTGCTTTTCATGGTCAGTTGCGCTTGCTGATACCGGGTGATCAGTCCGGCGATTTGCCCCAGCGGTGCAAGCACGCGGCTGCCGAGCATGTAGGTCGCCACCAGCGCGCCGACGCTGAGGTTGCCGGCGATGATGCTGTAGACCCCGGCGATGATGGTTGCCATGCCGCACAATTGCTGAATGAACAACGTGCCGTTGGTGGCCAGTGCCGAGAGGTTGCGTGCATGGCTGTCGAGGCGGGTGAGGGCGCCGTGGGTGCTTTCCCATTTGTGCTGGCGTTCGCTTTCGGCGCTGCACGCCTTGAGGGTTTCCAGGCCACCGAGGGTTTCGATCAGCAGGGCCTGGCGTTCGGCGCCAAGGCTCAGACTCTTGTGCACCGTGTCGCGCAGACGCGCCTGAATCACCATGGCAAAAATGATGGTGATGGGGAAAGCCAACAGCGGAATCACTACCAGCCAGCCACCGAGCAGGCCGATCACTACCAGCATCAGCACCGCGAAGGGCAGGTCGATCAGGCTGGTAAGTGTGACGGCAGTGAGAAATTCCCGCAGGCCCTGAAAGTCATGAATGCTCTGGGCGAAACCACCGATAGTCGCCGGCCGCGCTTTCATCGCCATGCCGGTGATGCGTTCGAACAAGGTCGCCGAAAGAATCACGTCGGTTTTCTTCCCGGCGGTGTCCAGCAAGTGCGCGCGAACCACCCGCAGCACCAGTTCGAAACCGGTGCCGATCAGCAAGCCGATCGACAGCACCCACAAGGTTGAAGTGGCCTGGTTCGGCACCACCCGGTCGTAGGTCTGCATCACGAACAGCGGCACCATCAGCCCCAGCAAGTTGATCAGAAAACTCGCCAGGATTGCATCGCTGTACAACCACTTCGATAACTTCAAGGTGTCGCGAAACCATGCCTCGACTCGCGGCACCAGCGGTGCGCGCAGGTCTTCGAGTTCATGTCGAGGCCGGGCGAACAAGGCTTGGCCGCTGTAGTTGGCGGCCAGCTCGTCCGTGCTGACCCATTGTTCTCCGCCGTCGGCTTCGCTCGGCAGAATCAGTGCCTGACCGTCATCGCCGAAGCGACGCAGGATCGCGCAGCGGCCATGGTTGAGGATCAGCATCACAGGCAGGTTCAGCGCGCAAATCTCCCCCAGTTCACGGCGCAACACACGCGCCTGCAAACCGGCCCGGGCCGCTGCGCGCGGCAGCAGGTCCAGGCTCAAGCGTTGGTGTGCCATTGGCAGCCCGGCACTCAGGCTGGCGCGACTGACCGTCGCGCCATGAAGTTTGCAGAGGATCAACAGACCGTCCAGAAACGGGTCATCGAAGCTCAGACGCGGATCGACGCCAATGTTGCCGGGTTCCATGCTGGTCACTTGATCGCTCCTGTTGAACCGTGGCAATGGATACACATCTCCCTGTAGGAGCTGCCGAAGGCTGCGATCTTTTGATTTTGCTTTTAAAGATCAAGATCAAAAGATCGCAGCCTTCGGCAGCTCCTACGCAGGGTTACATCATTTCAATTCAGGCAAGCGGGGTTAATTCATTTCAGTTCAGGCAAGCGAGCTTCGTTTTTCACTTCGGTGGTGGCGATCGCATCGGCAGGCAGTACCACCCGTTGTTTGCTCAGCAACTGGCCCATGTTCGCCAGCACGCGGTACATCGAAAATTCCTCGGTGTAGCGCACTTCGGTGTAGCGGCGGTTGGCGTTGTAGAGTTCGTTTTCACTGTCGAGCAAGTCGAGCAAGGTCCGTTGACCCAGGCCGAACTGATCCTGATACGCGGCCCGCACACGGGTGGTGGTTTCGGCGTATTCACGGGCGGTCGGGGTTTGTTTCCTGGCATTGAGCATGGCGTTCCATGCCAGGTGGATGTTCTCGTTGAGCTGGCGCAGAGCGTTGTTGCGGATGTCCAGCGCCTGGTTGATCTGGTGCGCATCGGAAGCCAGCCGCGCCTTGTCGCTGCCGCCACGGAACAGGTTGTAGTTCATCACCACACCCACTCGCCATTGGTTGTCGTGGCCTTCATCGCCCTGAATATTGTTGTTCGCGCCCACTGCCGCTTCAGCGTCAAAGCGTGGGTAGAACGGCGACTTGGCGACCTCGTACTGGCTTTCGGCCGATTGCACATCGGCTTGGGCTGATTTCAGGTACGGGTTATTTTCCACCATGCTCTGCTGGGCTTCCGGCAGGGTGGCGGGCAATTCGCCGCGGGTCGATGGCGGTGCTTCGAGTTCATCGGGCATGCGCCCCACGACGCTGTAGAAATTTGTCTCGGCATCGGCCAGATCGACTTCGGCGGTGTCGAGGTTGTTTTGCGCCAGTGCCCGACGAGCGGTGGACTGGTCGGAGTCGGCGTTGCTGCCGACCCCACGCTGGGTGCGCAAGCCGATCTGATCGTTGACCCGCATGTGCGCTTGCAGGTTGTTCTTGGCCAGGGTCACCAGTTCGCGACGCTTGAGCACTTCGAGGTACACCTCGACGGTGCGCAGGGCCAGATCCTGGGCGGTGCCCTGAGCGTAATAGGCCCGCGAGTTGGCCACGCCTTTGGTGCGCGAGACTTCGTTGGAGGTGTTGAAACCGTCGAACAGCATCTGCCGCAGACGCAGTTCCGATTGGGTGTAGTTGAGGATTTCGGTGTGGTGATTGCCCTGCGCCCGAGTGGTGGTGTTATCGCTGTACCCGCGCCCGTAGCCGGCGTTCAAATCCACCGATGGATAAAAGCCCCCTTTGGCGACTTTAACCTGCTCGTCGGCCGAGAGCCGGGCATCGACCCGCGACGCCAGTTCCGGGTGGGTCGCAATGGTGCTCTGGATCGCCTCGGTCAATGACATCGCCTGAGCCTGAGAAGTGCAGGCCATGGCCAGCAAAATCGCGCTGCAGAGGGGGGTTAAAACGCGCATGAATGCCTCTCCCTGATTCCTGATGGTACTTCGCTGGTTGCCAAATATTTGACGTTATTTTTAAGTGAGACCGTCTCACGCTTGTTACAACAGAGCTAAGAACATCCTGACGCGAAGCTAAGAAGGATTTCTCATAAGGCTTATGCGGAAAAAAACTTATGCGCCCTGAAAAATCCAGCACATTGTTCAATGCGAAAGCCTTTGTTTATGAGCTCTGAAGAGCATCGAAGGGCTTGAGGAATGTTCAATCCACTTTTCGACACAGAGCGAAGAAGTGCTGGAGGGGAGGAAGGCGAGACGGTTTGAAGGCGACAATTTTTTGTCACTCGAGTGATTCAAAACCGTTACGCATCGTTGGCAGGGCGGTTACTTTGGAAGTGGATCCCGATGCCGTTGATTGCAGAGGGTTTTATCCCGATCCAGAAATTCCCCTTGCGAGCGACACGCCTGGCGAAAGTGTCGGGAGGCAGTGGTTTACGTCAGGTAAACGCTTCTCGGCAAACGATCCATCAGGCCAACCTGCTTGAACCATGGGCACGTTCTTCGCGCAAACAGGATGCCGACAGCAGTTGGCAGCGGAGGAAATGCACATGGCAACGCTCATCGGTATCGTCAGTAAAGTCATCGGTCAGGTGTATGCAGTGGCGGGTGATGGCACCCGGCGCAGCCTGGTCGAGGGCGATCGGCTGTTTGCCGGCGAGCAACTGGTCACCGGGGCCGAAGGCGCGGTGGCGGTGCAGTTGAAAAATGGCCAGGAACTGACCCTGGGGCGTGACAGCAGCTTGCAGATGACGTCCCGATTACTGGCGCATCAGGTTCCGCACGTGGAGACCGCCGATGCGGTGACGCCGAGCCAGGCGCAATTGACCGATGTCGAGCAGCTGCAAAAAGCCATTGCCGCCGGTGCCGACCCGACGCAGACCGGTGAAGCCACCGCCGCCGGGCCGGGCTCGGGCGCGCCAGGTGGATTGGGCGGCGGTCACACTTTTGTGTTGCTGGAAGAAGTGGCTGGCCGGGTCGATCCCACGGTTGGTTTTCCCACCGCGGGCTTCAACGGTATTCCCGAATTTCTCCTGGAACGCCGGGATACCGATCCAGACAACGGCGATAGCGGCGATGCACCGAATAACCCGGTCACCCTTATCGGCCTGTCGGCGGCGGAGGGGGAACTGACCCTCAATGAAGCCCACCTGGCGGACGGTTCGGCCAGCAACCCCGGCGCGCTGATTCAACACGGCACCTTCACAATCATTGCCGCTGACGGGCTGACCAGCCTGAACATCGGTGGGATCAACGTGATCAGTGGCGGGGTGCCCGCCGGTTTTCCACAATCGATCACCACTCAACTGGGTAACACCCTGACGATTACCGGCTACAACCCGGCCACTGGCGTAGTGAGTTACAGCTACACACTCGTGGGCAACGAAACCCACTCGGCGGGCGATGGCGCCAACAACCTCAGTGAACAGTTCACCGTGGTCGCAAGTGACAGCAACGGCGATACCGCCACCGGTTCGCTGGACGTCAACATTACGGACGATGTGCCCAAAGCCATTGACGACACCAACGCCAATACCGCCTCGGAAACCTTGCTGACCCTGACCGGCAATGTGCTGCCCAACGACTTCCAGGGCGCCGACCGCATCGCCACGGGCACTGACAGCGGGCCAATTATTGGCGGCACGTTCCACGGGACCTACGGCACCCTGGTGCTCAACCCCAACGGCACGTACACCTACACCTTGAACACCAGCGACGCCGACTTCAAAGCGCTGAACGGTGGCGGCAGCGCTACGGAAACCTTCATCTACACCCTGACGGATGCCGATGGCGACACCAGCACCGCGAACCTGGTGCTGGAGATTCACAACGCCGATGACCCGGTGATCATCGGTGGGCTGAATGCCGAAGGCGGCGAGTTGACTGTTTACGAGAAAAACCTCGCTGACGGCAGTGACCCCGATGCACCGGCGCTGACCCGGAGCGGCACGTTCACCATCACGGCGCCAGACGGCGTGCAAAGCCTTCACGTAGGCGCCATCAACGTGGTACTTGGCGGGCTGTCTGCAGACTTCCCGCAATCGTTCGTCACGCCGCTCGGCAATACGCTGACTATCATCGGGTTTGATCGTGCGACCGGCGTGATCACTTATAGCTACACCCTTAACGCTAACGACGTTCACCCGGATGCCAGTGGCGCCGACAGGGTCGCCGGGCAATTTGCGGTCACCCTGGTGGACGACAATGGCACCACGGCCCACGGCATTCTCGATGTGAACATCGTCGATGACGTGCCGCAAGCCGTGGACGACAGTAATGCCAACAGCGCTTCGGAAACCCTGCTGACGTTAACCGGCAGCGTGCTGCCCAATGACATCCAGGGTGCCGATCGCATTGCCACCGGCCCCGACAGCGGACCGGTCATCGGCGGCACGTTCAACGGGACTTACGGCACCTTGGTACTCAATGCCAACGGCACCTACACCTATACCTTGAACACCAGCGATGCCGACTTCAAAGCCCTGAACGGTGGTGGCAACGGAACCGAAAATTTCGTCTACACCCTTACCGATTCCGATGGCGATACCAGCACTGCGACGCTGGTGCTGAACATCCATGACAACGATGACCCAGTGACCCTCGAGGGCCTGAACGTCAACGGCGGCGAACTCAACGTTCATGAGCAAAACCTCAGCGACGGCACCAGCCCCAACACACCCGCCCTGACCCAAAGCGGCACCTTCACCGTCACCGCCCCCGACGGTTTGCAAACCCTGACCGTGGGCGGCATCGCGGTGGTCAGCGGTGGCGTGGCCGCAGGCTTCCCGCAATCGGTTGTCACCGCGCTCGGCAATACGCTGACCATCAGCGGTTTCAACAGCACCACTGGCGTGGTCAGTTACAGCTACACCCTGACGGATAACGAAACCCATCCGAACGCGGACGGCACCAACAGCCTCACCGAGAACCTCGACGTTGTTGCCATCGACGTCGATGGCAGCACGGCATTGGGTCAGATCAACGTCAACATCATCGATGACTTGCCCACAGCCAATCCTGATTTCGCCACCCTGGCCGAAGGCGCAACGGCCTCGGGCAACGTGCTGAACAATGACGTTGGTGGCGCCGACGGCCCGGCACTCAGTGGTGCGGTGGTTGGCGTGCGCGCCGGCAGCGACACCTCGACTTCGGCCATTGGCGGCTTGAACACGCAAATCAACGGCACCTATGGCTACCTGACGCTGGATGCCAACGGCAATGCCGTGTACCACAGCCACCCCAACTCGGTCGGCGAGGCGGGCGCCACGGATGTGTTTACCTACACCGTACGTGATGCCGACGGCGATGAAAGCACCACGACCATTACCATCGACGTGGCCAACTGCTCCCTGGTTGTGGTCCCCGATAACGACGTAACGGTGCACGAAAAAGCGCTGGATTTGATCAAGGATGGCCAGGATCTGGCGGCGGGTAGCGTCACCGGCAGCGATCCCGGCAATACCGGTGAAACCGCTTCCGGCACACTGGCCGGCTCCATCACTGGTGCTACTGGCACCATCACTTACACCCTGGTCGGCAGCGCCACCGGCACCTACGGGCAACTCCTGCTCAACCCGGATGGCAGCTACACCTACACCCTGACGTCCGCACCCGCGACCACGCCCCATGCCAACGACGGACCGAATACCCTGAGCGAAAGCTTCACCTATCAGGCCACCGATTCTCTAGGCAACAGCGTCACCAGTACCATCGTGATCACCATCGTCGATGACGTGCCGACTGCTTACTGCGATTCAGTCGCGGTGGTAGAGGGCGGTACGGTCAGCGGCAACGTGTTGCACAACGATGTGCTCGGTGCTGACGGCCCGGCCGTGGGAGGTGCCGTGGTCGGCGTGCGCGCCGGCAGCGACACTTCGACCTCGGCCGTCGGCGGTTTGAACACGCAAATCAATGGCACCTACGGCTACCTGACGCTGAATGCCAACGGCAATGCCGTGTACCACAGCCACCCGAACTCGGTCGGCGAACCGGGTGCCACGGATGTGTTTACCTACACCGTGCGCGATGCCGATGGCGATGAAAGCACCACCACGATCACCATCGATGTCCACAACAACTGCCTCGTAACAGACACCGATACTGACGTGACGGTCTACGAAAAAGCCCTGGACTTGACCCAGAACGGCCAGGACCTGGCAGCGGGCACGGCCACTGGCAGCGAACCCGGCAACACCGGTGAAACCGGCTCCGGTACGCTGGTCGGTGCAGTCACTGGCGCCAGTGGCGCGATCACTTATAGCCTGGTCGGCAGCGCCACCGGAACTTACGGGCAAATCCTGCTCAACCCCGACGGCAGCTACACCTACACCCTGACCTCGGCGCCGAAAACTTCGCCCAACGCCAATGACGGGGCGAACACCCTGAACGAAAGCTTCACCTACACCGCCACTGATGCCGTGGGCAACAGCACCACCGGCACCCTTGTGGTCAGCATCGTCGATGACGTGCCCAACGCCGTCGCCTCCGACCGTTCGGTGCCTGCGGTGCAGATCGATTCCAACGTGCTGTTGGTGATCGATGTGTCCGGGAGCATGGTCGACCCTTCCGGCGTATCGGGGCTGTCGCGACTGGACCTGGCCAAGCAGGCAATCAGCACATTGCTCGACAAATACGACGATCTGGGTGATGTGAAAGTGCAGATCGTCACCTTCAGCAGCAGCGCCACGGAACAGACTTCGGTGTGGGTCGATGTGGCGACCGCCAAGTTGATCATCGCGACGCTGACGGAGGGCGGCGGCACCAACTACGACGCCGCCGTGGCCGCCATGCAAACCGCGTTCAACACCCCCGGCAAACTCACCGGGGCGCAGAACGTCGGCTACTTCTTCTCCGATGGCAAACCCAACGAAGGCGACATCGGCCCTACGGACGAGGCCGCGCTCAAAGCCTTCCTTGACGCCAATGACATCAACAACTACGCCATCGGCCTGGGCAGTGGCGTCAGTAACGACAGCCTCGATCCCGTGGCCTATGACGGCAGCACGCACACCGACACCAACGCGGTGCTGGTGACCGATCTCAATCAACTCGACTCGGTACTTTCGGGCACCGTACAAGGTGCGCCGGTTACCGGTTCCTTGCTGGGCGAGGGCGGTACTTTCGGTGCCGATGGCGGCTTCATCAAATCCCTCACGGTTGACGGCACCACCTACACCTATGACCCGAAAGCCAACAGTAATCAGGGGGCGCTGAGTTTCAGCGGTGG
This sequence comes from Pseudomonas sp. PICF141, assembly GCF_002286815.1. Taxonomy (GTDB): domain Bacteria; phylum Pseudomonadota; class Gammaproteobacteria; order Pseudomonadales; family Pseudomonadaceae; genus Aquipseudomonas. The sequence continues at coordinate 12,848 of NZ_MUNM01000040.1, read as the reverse complement.
CGCCAACCATGGCACCTTCAACACCGCCGATAACACCCTGAGCATTGCCACCAATGACAGCGGAACGCTGCTGGTGAACCTCGACACTGGCGAGTACACCTACCTCTCGCAGAAAACCACGACGGCGATGATCACCGAAAACATCGGCTTCACCGTCAGCGACAACGACGGCGATCTGGCCAGCTCCACGCTGGTGATCAACGTGATTCCGAACACGCCGCCGGTGGCGGTCGATGACCATGTCATCACCAACGTGCTGTCGGGCAGCATTGTGCTGCCGGGCGAACTGCTGCTGGCCAACGACAGCGACGTCAATGGTGACGCGCTTACGGCCTCGCCAACCACCTTCAATACCGGTTGGCTGACCAGGGGCGGGGACTTTACCGGAACCAACCCGAACTTCAGTTTCACCGGAAATAACCAGGCAGTGACCATCGCCCGTAGCGCATTCGTCGCCAACACGGCAGCCATGACCGCGGTGCTGGTGGTCAGCGGGGCATTGGGGGCGGTCAGCAACAACAATACTAACGATGAGGATCAGATCACCGTCAACCTCAAGCAAGGTGAAACCCTTAACCTGGACCACAACCTGGCGGCCGGGCACATCACCCTGGAGTACTCGGTCAACGGCGGGGCTTTCATTGCCATCGCCGACGGCCAGACCATCACCGCTTCGGCGGACGGCACGTACCAGATCCACATCATCAACATCGACGACGGTGGTCCGGGCAACAGCGGCAAGGGGGCGGAAAACTACCAGTTGACCCTGACCGTCAACTACGCCGGAGCCCACGACAGCACGCCGGATTTCCACGGCACTTACACCGCCAACGACAACCACGGCGGCAGCGACTCGGCCAATGTGACCATCAGCTATCAGGATGGCCATACGCTGACCGGCACTTCAGGTGACGACGTACTGCTGGCGGGTGCGGGCAACAACGTCATCAATGCCGGCGACGGCAATGACGTGCTCACCGCAGGTGGAGGCAACAACGAAATGCACGGTGGCGCCGGCAATGACTTGTTGTTCAGTGGCACGGGCAATGATCTGCTCGACGGCGGCACCGGCAACGACACCGCGAGCTACGCCCACGCCACTGCCGCGGTCACCGCCGACCTGAACCTGCTCACCGCGCAAAACACCCTTGGCGCAGGCACCGACACCTTGACTGGCATCGAAAACCTTACCGGTTCGAACTTCAACGACAGCCTCATGGGTGACAACACCAGCAACAGAATCAACGGTGGCTTGGGTGACGATGTGCTCAACGGCAGGGATGGCGACGACTTCCTCATCGGTGGCCTGGGCAACAACACCCTCACCGGTGGCAGCGGTGCCGACACCTTCCAGTGGCTCAAAGGCAACAGCGGCCACGACGTCATTACCGACTTCACTCCAGGCACCGACAAACTCGATTTGTCGCAACTGCTGCAAGGGGAAAACGGCACCGCGCAATCGCTGGATGACTACCTGCACTTCACCGTCAGCGGCAGCGGCGCATCGGTCATCACCAGCATCGACGTCAGCGCCATGGCCGGTGCTACGCCGAACCAGACCATCGACCTTGCCGGCGTGAACCTGGCCAGCCACTACGGCGTCACACCGGGAGCGGATGGTGTGATTGCTGGCGGTCACGATACCGCGACAATCATCAACGGCATGCTCAATGACCATTCGTTGAAGGTGGATACGGTGTGAGCTGAAAGTACAAAACCCGCCATTTCTTTGGAAAGAAATGGCGGGCTTTTCGTTGTTTGGGGTTTTGAACGTCAACAGATCGCAGCCTTCGGCAGCTCCTACAGATTCGGTGTTCACCACCCTATCGCGGTTGAGCACAATCGCGCGTAAGAGCTGCCGAAGCCTACGATCTTTTGATCTACCAACCCTGTGCCGCTGAAGCAAAAAAGCCAGGCCCGGATTCAGATATCCGGCCCTGGTTTTTTGTTGGGGCTTAAGGCCTCTTCGCGGGCAAGCCTCGCTCCTACGGGGGGACGAGGCATCAGTGCCCTGCACATCAGTAGGAGCGAGGCTTGCCCGCGAAGCTTTTGACTCAGGTCGCCTCGTTCAGGTATTTGCCCACGGTCGCCACGTTGTCGAGCGAGTACTGCTTGCTCAGGTTGGCGATCATTTTGTTCAGGGCTTCAGCTCTGATCAGCGCATCGGCCAGTTCGGTGCTCGGTGCCTGATCGTGCGGTGGCAGGTCGCCGGTGAGTGCACCGGCTTATGCAGCCTCAAGGGGTGAGTTGTCGGGGGTATGTGGGGTTTGTACCGATGAGTACACACAAATATTGGCCCGGCTCAGATCCTGTGGGAGCGGGCTTGCCCGCGATGAGGCCAGCCTATTCAACATCAATGTTCGCTGTCGGACCGCTATCGCGGGCAAGCCCGCTCCCACAGGGAAGTCGTTGTGGCTTAGAGGCGGGGCAGGCGGATGACGGCGGTTAAACCACCACCGGAAGTTTCTTCCAGACTCAACTGCCCACCCATCCGCTGCGCGGCTTCCCTAGCGATGGTCATGCCCAGGCCGACGCCGCCAGAGTTGCGATTACGTGAACCTTCCAGGCGAAAAAACGGTTCGAACACCGCTTCACGTTTATCCGCCGCGATTCCGGGGCCATGGTCGATGACCCGAATGATCAATTCCTCACGGCTGTCCTCAAGTGTGATCAACGCGTCCCCGGCATAACGCAGGGCGTTGTCCAGCAGATTGTTGATGCACGAGCGCAAGGCCATGGGCTGAACTTGCAACGGGGCGCAATGGCCGCTGGCCTGGACGTTGGCGCCCTGGTCCTGGGCATTTTCGCTCAGGGATTCCACCAGTGCCTGCACGTCCATCCATTGGGGCGCCTCGCTGGTGCGCTGTTCGTGCAGGTAGGTGAGGGTGGAGTCGAGCATGCCGATCATGTCGTCCAGGTCCTGACGCATCTGGCCTTGCAGCTTGTCGTCATCGATCTGTTCCAGCCGCAGCTTGAGCCGCGACAGCGGCGTGCGCAGGTCATGGGACACGGCGCCAAGCATCCGCGAGCGCTGCTGCACCTGTTCAAGAATGCGCTTCTGCATCAGGTTGAAGGTATGCGCCGCTTGCCGCGCTTCCCGTGGCCCCGACTCCTCCAGCGGTGGACTGTCGAGGTTTTCACTCAGGCGCTCGGCGGCGTCGCTCAGGCGTTGAATCGGACGGGTCAGCAGCTTGGCGCCGTACCAGGCGGCGATGATCAGCGAGACAAATTGAAAAGTCAGTGGTACCAGCGGCCCGCCGAACCACGGCCGTGGCGGCCGGTTGCCGAAGCGCGGGGCCGGTGATGGGTGTTGTCCGTCGAAGCGCTCGGAAAATGCCGACGGTGCAGGCGGGGGACGCGGTGGACCGTAATGCCTGAACCAGAAGAACGCCAACAGGTGCGCCAGTATGATCGCCAGCAGCAGCACGCCAAACAGGCGGCCGAACAGCGTATCGAAGCGCGCGGGCATCAGCCGATGTCTCGTGCGTCGAACAGGTAACCTTCGCCGCGAACGGTCTTGATCAGTTGTGGGGCTTTGGGGTCGTCCCCCAGTTTTTGGCGCAGGCGCGAGACGAGCAAGTCGATGCTGCGATCAAAGGCTTCGATCGAGCGACCACGGGCGGCGTCCAGCAGTTGTTCGCGGCTGAGTACCCGGCGCGGACGTTCGATGAACACCCAGAGCAAACGGAATTCGGCATTGGACAGCGGCACCACCAGGCCATCGGCGGCGATCAACTGGCGCAGCACACTGTTCAGGCGCCAGTTGTCGAAGCGAACATTCGCACGCTGTTCGGTGCGGTCGTCGCGCACCCGACGCAGAATGGTCTGAATCCGTGCAACCAGCTCCCGCGGCTCGAATGGCTTGGCCATGTAGTCGTCGGCGCCCAGTTCCAGGCCGATGATCCGGTCGGTGGGTTCGCAGCGGGCGGTGAGCATCAGGATCGGGATGTCCGATTCGGCGCGCAACCAGCGGCACAGCGACAAACCGTCTTCGCCCGGCAGCATCAGGTCGAGCACCACCACGTCAAAATGCTCGGCTTGCAGCGTCTGACGCATGGCGGCGCCGTCGGTGACGCCGCTGGCGCGGATATTGAACCGGGCCAGGTAGTCGATCAACAATTCGCGGATCGGGACGTCATCGTCGACGATCAGGGCGCGAATGCTCCAGCGTTTATCGTCGGCCGGCGCTTTTTGATCGTCGTTCAGAGGTGCTGGGGAGTTGTGCATGCGTGCGTTCTGCCAGATAGGCTGCCAACCACAAAGATAGGCGGCGAGGTTGTGACTTCAGCATAGGCGTCCGGCCGTGAGGCGGGAAGTGCTGCAGGACCTGTTGCGGCTGCCGAGGGTAGTGCTGAAGGGTATTGGGGGCGTGTCGTGTGTGTACCTAACTCGACACAATTGCCGCAGGAGCTAGTCTTGTCTTGGCCGCGACGACGAATTACCGATCATCGGGTCCCCCAGCGGCGCTGGTTCCGCTACAATGCGCGCCGATTTCGACTTGCCTGAGAGCCCACTCATGTCCGCCTGCCAGACGCCTATCATCGTCGCCCTGGATTTCCCTACTCGTGACGCCGCACTGAAGCTGGCCGATCAATTGGACCCGAAGCTGTGCCGGGTCAAAGTCGGTAAAGAACTGTTCACCAGCTGCGCTTCGGAAATCGTCGGCACTTTGCGCGACAAAGGCTTCGAAGTGTTCCTGGACCTCAAGTTCCACGACATTCCAAACACCACCGCCATGGCCGTCAAGGCCGCTGCGGAAATGGGCGTGTGGATGGTCAACGTGCACTGCTCCGGTGGTCTGCGCATGATGGCTGCCTGCCGTGAAGTGCTCGATCAGCGCAGCGGCCCGAAACCGCTGTTGATCGGCGTGACCGTGCTGACCAGCATGGAGCGTGAGGATCTGGCGGGTATCGGTCTGGACATCGAGCCACAGGAGCAAGTGCTGCGCCTGGCCGCGCTGGCGGAAAAAGCCGGGATGGACGGTCTGGTCTGCTCGGCCCTGGAAGCCCGGGCCTTGAAAACCGCGCACCCGTCGCTGCAACTGGTGACCCCGGGGATTCGTCCGGCGGGCAGCGCCCAGGACGATCAACGTCGCATCCTGACCCCGCGTCAGGCGCTGGAGGCCGGTTCCGATTACCTGGTGATCGGCCGTCCGATCAGCCAGGCGGCGGATCCGGCGAAGGCGTTGGCGGCGGTCGTTGCCGAACTCGTCTAAACGCCACTAAACCTGTGGGAGCGGGCTTGCCCGCGATAGCGGTGAATCAGACAACATTGATGTTGACTGACACGCCCTCATCGCGGGCAAGCCCGCTCCCACAAGGTTTTGTTGTCGTCAGGTAATACGTTAAACCTTCAACACCAACTTCCCGAAATTCTCGCCGCTGAACAATTTCATCAGCGTCTCCGGGAACGTTTCCAGTCCTTCGACGATATCTTCCTTGCTCTTGAGCTGCCCCTTGGCCATCCAGCCGGCCATTTCCTGCCCGGCAGCGGCGAACTGTGCGGCGTAATCCATCACCACGAAACCTTCCATCCGGGCGCGGTTGACCAGCAGCGACAAGTAGTTGGCCGGGCCTTTGACCGCTTCCTTGTTGTTGTACTGGCTGATGGCGCCGCAAATCACCACCCGCGCCTTCATGTTCAGCCGGCTCAGCACGGCATCGAGAATATCGCCGCCGACGTTATCGAAATACACGTCGACGCCTTTCGGGCATTCGCGCTTGAGACCGGCGTGTACGTCTTCGTTTTTGTAATCGATGGCACCGTCAAAACCCAGTTCATCGATCAGGAACTTGCACTTGTCTGCGCCGCCGGCGATGCCGATCACCCGGCAGCCTTTGATCTTGGCAATCTGCCCGGCAATGCTGCCCACCGCGCCAGCCGCGCCCGACAGCACCACAGTGTCACCGGCTTTCGGCGCGCCAACATCGAGCAGGGCGAAGTAGGCGGTCATCCCGGTCATGCCCAGCGCGGATAAATAACGCGGCAGCGGTGCCAGTTTCGGATCGACCTTGTAGAAACCTCGCGGCTCGCCGAGGAAGAAATCCTGCACGCCGAGGGCGCCGTTGACGTAGTCGCCCACGGCGAAACCCGGATTGTTCGAAGCGATGACTTTGCCTACGCCCAACGCACGCATGACTTCACCAATGCCGACCGGTGGGATGTAAGACTTGCCCTCGTTCATCCAGCCACGCATGGCCGGGTCCAGGGACAGGTATTCGTTCTTGACCAGAATCTGACCCGCCGCCGGTTCGCCGACCGGTACTTCTTGATAGGTGAACGTCTCACGGGTGGCCGGCCCCACGGGACGTTTGGCGAGCAGGAACTGGCGATTGGTCTGGGTAGTCATGACAGGCACTCAAGATGAATGAAGTCTTGTTGATAGACCTTCATGGGCGATGTCGCAAGGTTGGCTGACGCTGCGAATGCACATCGATCCAGTGCGGTGATAGTCATGGCGCCGGTTCTATCACTGCAACGCATGGGCGCCCAACCGGCCTTCTGATAATGCTGCCGCGCCATACACGCCTGTGGCTAGACTGGCCCGACCTTATCCCCTGCATTCTTCCCTCCGAGGACATAACAATGAGCATGACGTTTTCCGGCCAGGTTGCCGTTGTGACAGGCGCGGCCAATGGTATTGGCCGCGCCACCGCTTTGGCGTTCGCCGCTGAAGGTTTGAAAGTGGTGGTCGCCGATCTGGACGCGGCGGGTGGTGAAGGCACCGTGGCGCTGATTCGTACCGCCGGCGGTGAAGCGACCTTCGTGCGCTGCAACGTCACTGTGGAAAGCGAGGTAAAACATCTGATGGACGAGGTGGTGAATACCTACGGCCGTCTCGACTATGCCTTCAACAATGCCGGCATCGAAATCGAGAAAGGCAAACTGGCCGACGGCACGCTCGATGAGTTCGACGCGATCATGGGCGTCAATGTCAAAGGCGTCTGGCTGTGCATGAAGTATCAATTGCCGTTGCTGCTGGCCCAGGGCGGCGGCGCGATCGTCAACACCGCTTCGGTCGCGGGCCTGGGCGCTGCGCCGAAGATGAGCATTTACGCAGCCTCCAAACACGCGGTGATCGGCCTGACCAAATCGGCGGCGATCGAATATGCCAAGAAAAAGATTCGTGTGAATGCGGTGTGTCCGGCAGTGATTGACACCGATATGTTTCGTCGGGCCTATGAAGCGGACCCGAAAAAGGGCGAGTTCGCCAACGCCATGCACCCGGTCGGGCGTATCGGCAAGGTCGAGGAAATTGCCAGCGCGGTGTTGTACCTGTGCAGCGATGGCGCGGCATTCACCACCGGTCATTCGCTGGCGGTGGATGGTGGGGTCACGGCGTTTTAGTGCTTTAGGCTGCGATGGTACGCAACGTATGGGAGCGGGCTTGCGTGGCGAGGGGGCTTGCCCCCGTTGGGTCGCGAAGCGGCCCCCGGCGCCCGTCCAGACAGACCGAGTTGTCTGGATTTACGACTGCTTCGCAGCCGGACGGGGGCAAGCCCCCTCGCCACACAAGCCCGCTCTCACATTCTTTTGTTCGGCGTTAATTCCGTGAAGACGCCGATCAATGTGTTTCAAATGGTTAGAACCGAGGGTTTTGGCGGCGTTGTCGCACATCCCCTGTAGCGCTCCTGTGATTAACTGTTGCCCGCAAAACGGACAGGGAGTTTGCTTGCTCATGGAGTTGAGAATCGATCGACAGGCATTGGTGCCTGTCGTGCAGCAAATCGTCGACGCGTTGGCCGACTGGCTCCGTCGCGACGAGGTGACGCCGGGAGCGCGCTTGCCTTCCGTGCGACAAATCGCGCGGATCAATCTGCTCAGTCAATCCAGTGTCGTCGAGGCCTGTGAACGGCTGGTGGCTCAAGGGGCACTGGAGACGCGTAACGGGGCGGGTTTCTTTGTCGCGGCAACGGCGCTGGCCGCTCAGGGGCCAAAGGATTTTTCCTGGTTCGAAGGGGCTGAGGGGAAGCAAAGCGGCCATGTCGAGGAACTGAAACTGGGGTGCGGCGGGCTACCTGAAAGCTGGCGCGAGACTGACGACCTGAGCTATGCCATACGGCAGGTCAGCCGCACCGACATGGCCGGGTTGTTCAACTACAGCACGCCGCTGGGCCTGCCAGCCTTGCGCCAGCAGATCCTCAAGCGGTTGAAACAGCTGAGTATTGTCGTGGATGAAAGCCGGATACTGACCACGGCAGGGGCCAGTCATGGGCTTGATCTGATTGTGCGTACGCTGTTCAAACCGGGCGATTGCGTGGTGGTGGAAAGCCCCGGTTATTCGATGCTGTTCGATCTGCTCAGGCTGCAGGGGGTCAGCATGATCGAGGTGCCACGAACCCCGCGCGGGCCAGACACCGAAGCACTCGAGGCAGTGCTGCTGAAGTACCAACCCCGTGGCTTGTTCATCAACAGCTTTTATCACAACCCCACCGGCAGCAGTTTGACCCCGGGGGTGGCTCAGCAGGTCCTGCGACTGGCGCAAAACCATGGCGTGCCGGTGATCGAAGACGATGTCTATGCAGATTTTCACAGCGGTCCCGGCACGCGCCTGGCGGCCCTCGGCATCGATGACAACGTGATCTACGTCGGCAGCTATTCCAAAACCCTCAGCAGTTCATTGCGGGTCGGCTTTGTGGTGGCCAGTGCCGATGTCATTTCGCGACTGGCGCAGGTCAAGATGATCAGCAGCATGGGGGCTTCACGGTTCAGTGAGTCGGTGCTGGCGAATCTGTTGGCCAGCGGTGCCTACCGCAAATTGGTGCAGCGTCAGCGACAGCGTTTGAGCATTGGCCGGGAAGCGGCCTTGCAGGTGCTCGAAGAGACGGAGTGGGAGGTTTTCGGCAAACCGGTTGGCGGCCTGTTTATCTGGGCGCGATCGCGCAACGCTGACGATGCTCAGGTGCGAACTCAGGCTCGGCGCTTTGGTGTCCTGCTGTCTTGCCCAACGGCGTTCAGCCCGACCGGCCAGGCTCATGACTGGCAACGGATCAACGTAGCTTATGCCTGTGATCCTCGCGCCCGGGCATTTTTTCAGGCCACCGCCAGGGTCTGTTGACGTCCGCTAACAAACCGCGTTGCGTTGCCAAGCCTCAACAGGCCTTGAGGATCGACCTCGAGCGTTCTGAAAACGACGCGAACGTAGCTTTTTGCCATTATTCCGCCGGCAGAGACTTGTGTTGGCACAAACCCGTTGCGAATCTGCATCAACAGACAATGGCAGGGGACTACGCGCAATGATTTCGGCCGTGCAAGGACGTTTTGCCAACCTCGGTATGGCGAAAAAACTGGGTGTCGGGTTTGTACTGGTGCTGCTGTTGACCGCACTGGTAGCAGCCATCGGCGTATGGTCCCTGCAAACCATCAGTCAGCGCTTCGACGGGCTCAAGCAGATGTCGTCGCTCAACAGTGGTTTGCTCAAGGTTCGCTTGCTCGAGCAGGAATACGCCTTGCACGGTAATCCGAAAACCGTGGACGCCTTGCATGCCGGGGTGGACGCTCTGATCGTTCTGGCGGCCGAACTCAAGGCACAGTCGGCGGCCAATGTGCCGGTCATGAATGACGTCGAACAATCTCTGGGGGCCTATCGCAAGGCGTTCGACGAGTTTGTCTCGCTGAGTCAGGCCAAGGACCTGGCACTGGAAATGGCCAATTGGTCGGTGTCCAGCGTGGCCAATAACCTGGACGTGCTGCAGGCCGGGCTTGCCGATGATGGTGCCTATACCTTGAAGGAGTCCGAGGGCAAGGACGGCGCGCAATTCATCGAACAAGCCAATCAGGTCAGCCAGGTTGCACGGCTGATGTTGCAGGCCATGAACGAAGCACGCGTTCGTCTGGACCAGAGCCGCAAGGGCGACGACAGCGGCGCGCAAGGCAAGATCGAGCAGGCCGATCAGGCGCTGGTGCAGGCCGAGCAACTGAAAACCACGATCAAGGACGAGGGCTACCAGACTGTCCTCAATGAAGTGTCCGGTCACATCGCCGGTTTCAGTGAAAAACTCGCCGAATACACCGGCCTGTTGGCACAAGAAAAAACCGTCTACGAGCAACTTCACCAGCGCGCCGCTCAAGTGGTGGAACGGGTGGATCAGGCCTACGTTGCTGAAGATCTGTCGATGCAGGCGGAGCTGAAAAAGAACTCGCTGTTGATCATCGGTTCTTCGGCGCTGGCCTTGCTGGTGGGGCTGATTGCTGCCTGGGTGATCACCCGGTTGATCGTCACGCCGCTGCGCAGTGTGATTCGTGTCGCTCAACAGATCGCCGCGGGCGATTTGAGTGCAACGATTGAAGTGACCCGCCGTGACGAGATTGGCCAGTTGATGCAAGCCATGCAGCAGATGGGCGCAGGGCTGAGCAATATCGTCAGTGGTTTGCAGGCCGGTATCGAACAGCTGGCAAGCTCTGCTCAATCGCTGTCGGCGGTAACCGAACAGACCAACCTGGAAGTCAGCAGCCAGAAGGAAGAAACCGAGCAGGTCGCTACCGCGATGAATCAGATGACCGCCACAGTGCACGACGTCGCACGTAATGCGGAAGAGGCTGCCCAGGCAGCGCAGACCGCCGATGGCAAGGTTGAGAGCGGTCAGCAGGTGGTGCGTCAGAGCATGGCGCGGATCGAACAATTGGCGGACTCGGCCACCTCGGCCAGCTCCAGCATCGAAAGCCTCAGTGAGGAAATCCAGAACATCGGCACAGTACTCAGCGTGATCAAAAGCGTTGCCGAGCAAACCAACCTGTTGGCGCTCAATGCGGCCATCGAGGCCGCGCGGGCCGGCGAGCAGGGCAGGGGTTTTGCGGTGGTGGCCGATGAAGTTCGGGCGTTGGCCAAGCGAACCCAGCAATCAACCGAGGAAATCGAACGGCTGGTCAGCGCCTTGCGCTCGGCGGCGCAGTCGTCGGTGCAGCAGATTCAGAACAGTGGTGAGTTAGTGAAACTGGCGGTGAGCGATGCATTGCAAACCGAGAGCGCGTTGGGGAGCATTGCGGCAGCGGTTTCGTTGATTCAACAGATGAACCAGCAGATCGCCGCGGCTGCGGAAGAGCAGAGTTCAGTGGCCGAGGAGATCAATCGCAGTGTCACCAGTATCCGCGCCAGTGCGGATCAATCGTCGCTGGCGATGCAGGGCAATGCAGCGTCGAGTATTGAGTTGGCGCAGTTGGGGGTTGAGTTGAAGGGGATGGTGGGGCATTTCAGGTTGTAAGCGCTGCCTTCCATCAATTCCAACCTTTGAGCGACGAAAAAAATCCTGTGGGAGCGTGGCTTGCCCGCGAAGAATGCACCGCGGTATTTCAGGTGCTACGCATCATCGTTCTTCGCGGGCAAGCCACGCTCCCACAGGTTCTGCGTCTTAACTTACCGGCATTAACCTGAACCCGTGGCTTTTCAGTCGTAGATCGCTTTTTTCTTCCAGTCGGCATCAGCCTCGACGTCTTTGAGACCTTCGGTCAACTGGTTCACGTCGCCTTCAACCGGGGCGATGGTGTCCATGACCTGAGCGTTCGCGCGGGCCAGGAGTTTTTCCAGGTATTCCAGCTGCTCAGCGTAAATCTGCGGTTCCTGTTGTTTGCGCAGGTATTGCACGCCGCGCTCGAAGGCCAGACGAGCCTGGCCGGGCTGGTTCTGTTGCAGCGAATGCTGGCCCAGGTTATTGAAGAATTCGATGTGCAGCAGGACCAGAATGTGGCGCACTTCACGGATCCAGCGCTTGGCTTCGTTGGGCGGCAGGAAACCGTCCTGTGCCGCGCGGGTGATCTGGCCATGCAAGGCTTCGAGCAAAAAGCGCACGTCTTTGGCTTTGGCTTCGGTCTGGATCGGTGCCGGCGGGTTGTTGACCGGGATCGATTCGCCTTGGGCGACGAGGGTGCTCAGCTCGCCAATCCGTGCCTTTAAGGTGGTGTTGGATTTTTCCAGGTTCAGCAAGCGCTGGCACACGTTCAATTCAAGACGCGTCAACAGCAGCTTGAGCGTCGGTGTCATGAACTGACCGGGGAAGGTCTCGGTGATTTCGCCGCAACGACGCAGGCGGTCATTGAGTTCAACCTTGGTGCGGGCCTTTTCCAGCTTATTGTTCTCCACTACATGGTTCATGTAGCCAATGGCGATCAATAGTGCGATCCCGGCTACGACGAGCAGGGTGATCATGAGTGGTGTCACCGGTAAGACCTCTTTTATCAGGGTTCGCGTGCGAATCGAGTGTAGTTGCCTGGCATTTGGGCGCCTAGGTCACTCGACGGGTTGAATCGGCTCTGCTTCTGCCTGTATCGGCCGTAACGCCGCATAGATAAGTAAATAGCAGGGGAAATGCACATTGCCATCATCCGCGGCGGGACTATAGCGCCTTGCTGGATGCCAGAATATAGGCGCCAAAGGCCGGTCGACGGAAAAGCCTCAAACGCTCCTGAAAGCAGGGCGAAGTCATTGATTTAAATAAATTTATATCTGGGGGTTGACGACCCCTCAATCCATCCATAGAATGCGCGCCACTTACAGCGTAAAGCACACAGCGAAACGCGGTAGGGAGTGAATGTTGTACGTGTGTCCCCTTCGTCTAGTGGCCTAGGACACCGCCCTTTCACGGCGGTAACAGGGGTTCGAGTCCCCTAGGGGACGCCAATGCGGGAATAGCTCAGTTGGTAGAGCACGACCTTGCCAAGGTCGGGGTCGCGAGTTCGAGTCTCGTTTCCCGCTCCAGTTTTAAACGGCTTTGCTTTCGGGCAGGGCTGAGTGAAACCAGAACCTGATCTTCGGATACGGATCTGGGCACCGAAACACACACCATGTGTTCCGGGCAGCGTGTCCCCTTCGTCTAGTGGCCTAGGACACCGCCCTTTCACGGCGGTAACAGGGG
>NZ_MUNM01000039.1 GCF_002286815.1 Pseudomonas sp. PICF141 | reverse complement strand
GACGGAGATTCATTACCACGCCGGGGAGAAGGTGGTGGTTGAGGGTGGCATGGAGCTGACGGCCAAGGCTGGCGGGAGCTTTGTGAAGATTGATGCGGGGGGCGTGACGATTAGGGGGGCTGAGGTGAAGGTGAATTCCGGGGGTGGGCCCGGCGCCGGTACGGGTATTCAGATTCTCGAGCCGGTAATCCCATGGGCCGCCGCCAAAGACAAGGCCGGCGCCCTGCTCGTCCCGGCCGCCGTGCAAATGGCCCTGGCCAAAGCGGCCCGGGCAGCCGGTGATATCCGCTGCCCGATTTGTGAAGCTTGCCGTGAAGGTAAGTGTGATTTGGGGACCGTAGCATGAGCGACGCACTCAACAACTGGTTCAGCGAACAGGCAAAACTCAATCGCGTCCTGATCCTGGCCCTCGATAGCCTAGCCGAACCGAACCCCGTCACCTCGCTGTACAGCGCCGGCCTGATGCAGCGCTCGGTGCAACTCTATCGACGCACCCAATACGCCGAATTCGCGGCCATCAGCCCGTGGCTGACCGAACTGCACAACTCCGGCGCCGATGCCTTCCGCAAACTGCTGGACGACCCACAACGCAACTGGGGCTGGATCGGCAGCATGGACAAAGCCGACCTCGACGGCCTGACCCAACACTGGCAAGCCCGAATGGTTATTGAGGAAGACGGCGAACGCTCGTTGTTCCGTTTTCAGGACAACCGCGTGATCGCTCGCTGCCTCGCCAACCTGAGCGAGGCCGAACGCCCCTTGCTGTTAGGCCCGATCAGCAGCGTGCTGTACTGGGATGAGGAGCAGTGGAAAAGCGCAGATAACGCCAGGCCCGGCATGTACCCAGTACCAAACCCCGCACCATGGTTGCGAATTCCAAACTCGCCGGAGCGTAGGCGCAGCATCTTGCGCGAAAACCTGAAACGCTGGTTGCTGGTGTACCACGTCGAGGCCGCAGCCAAACTCAACGAAACCCGCAATGTGCGCGAATGGCTGGAAGAACAGATGGACCTGCTTGAGGCCTGGCAATGGAACACGCCGGAACAGCGCGAGTTCATGCTAAGCCTGAGGCTTGATCCGAAGTGCGCGGACGATGTGGCTTGGCAGCCTCTGCCGGGTGAGACGCCGGAGCAACATTTTGCGCGGTGTCAGCGGGTGTTTGATGCGCAATTAGGGCAGTCAGAGCGTGGCTGAGGTTGAGGTGTCTGACGCGACCTTTTCGGGACGTTTGCTTTGTTTGTTCGCTGTTGCTGGTGCAATGGCGGCTTCTGGCTGTTCGACCATCAGGCCTACTGACAGCTTTACGTTGCTGACGGAATTGCCACCGGGGTTCAGCATTAAAGGTGAGGCGTCTTATGTGCCTAGGACGGGAGAGACTTGTACGGTCCCTCCTAGGAAAGGCAGGAACTATCCGGGCTTAAAATTTTTCGAGCAAAAGCTTAACAATGATGCTCAAACAGCAAATTTCGAAGTACCACTAACAAGCAATGAAGGTGGCTGCCCTTTGGTTCTTGACACCTTTGCATATGAGGTTGATGCCAAATATGGTGCTGACTTCCGGAATGTAGGTAGGGCCCACACAGGGATCTCGTTCCGGGATGGAAATGCAGACAGTCCCGTTGCTCCCTCTGTCTTGGTATTGCAGAAGCAGTGCCAATGGTTCTTTCGCACTGCTGGACCTGACCGTTACATTGTAAAGATTCTGAAATGTAAGTCTGTGGAAACGCCGGATCAGGCAAGTGACTCAGATGTTAAAGGTCCCATTCAACGTGCTCAGTTCGCGGGAAAGACGATAAAAGCCGTATTTTCAATTGCGAACGAAGAGTCCCCATATATGGGAGACACATGGATAAAATTTCCCGCAGGTTGGAAGCGGTGTATGGGAAAGAGTCTCGAAGACCCTTATGCGTTCTGCCGCGGCAACACTACCGACTTCAAGCCCTTTAAAATGCCGGATGGACGTGATTGCACCGTCTATCCCAACTGCACCGAACAAGGAAAATAAAATGTTTTCTCAAGATTTTCTCACTGGGCTTGTTCGAGCAACTGCCATCGGCTTAGGTGCGTTTGTGGCTACAGGCTGCTCCGTCGCACAACAGGACAGCTTCACGTTGGTAACCGAACTGCCACCCGGGTTCAGCATTAAAGGCGAAGCATCTTATGTGCCTAGAATGGGAGAGACTTGTACGATCCCACCTCGCAATGGTAGAAATTACCCAGGAAAAAAGTTTTTCGAACAAGAACTTAATAACAAAGCGCAGACGGCACATTTCGAAGTCCCACTGACCAGCAATGAAGGAGGCTGCCCTTCAGTACTTAAAAGTTTCGGATATGAAGTCGACGCAAAGTACGGAGCTGCCCGCCTCAATTTAGGTAGGGATTACACGGGAATTTCGTTTCAGGATGGAGTTGCAGACAGTCTCAGCCGCCCTTCACCTACGACACTACAGAAACAGTGCGAATGGTTGTTTCGTACAGTAGGCCCTAATCGTTACATAGCTAAAATTCTAAAATGTAAATCTGTAGCAACGCCTGAACAAGAAAGCGGCGCAGTTGCAAAAGGACCGCTGCAACGTGCTCAACTGATAGGGAAGACGGTTAAAGTAGTTTTCGCTATTTCAAGCGAAGAAAGGCCGGCCGTAGGTGATAACTGGGTGAAGTTTCCATCTGGCTGGAAGCGTTGTATGGGTGACAGCCTTGAGGACCCTTATGCGTTCTGCGGAGACAATAAAACCGACTTCAAACCCTTCAAAATGCCAGATGGACGTGACTGCACAGTCTATCCGGCTTGCACCGAATAAGGAAATTCACACATGCCCGCAAAAAAACCAGTACAGCCGCTACTGACTGACACTAAACATGCTTGCCCACTTAGAGGCACTTGGGTTAGTTTTCAACTAGTGGATGAATCAGGGAATGGTAAACCCTATGCCGGCTTAGCCTATAAACTTGTTGATAGTGCCGAGCAATCTCATGAAGGGATTTTAGACTCTGAAGGTTTCGCCAAGGTTTGCGACTATTACGAAGGCCCCGTAATTCTCACAGTTGATAGTGCCTACAAAGGAGACGATACACTCTATAAATCTCTAATGACACGACCGAGCTACCCGTTAAAAATTACCGAATTACAGGTTCGAGCCGAAACAACCCGCTTCATTCGCAAGGATGGCCTACGGGTTGAAGATAATCCTGCAAAAGCGAAAGCTGACCAATTTTTTCACATCGAAGTTCAACACCTAGTTCAAAAACATGCTCATCTTCCTCCTGAATCAAAAAGTAAATACCCACCGAATCACAACCTCCTAAATTTAATGGGGAGCCTTGGATTCGGGCAAGAAAAAACGGACCTATGGGGAGTCGTCTTACTTCCGGACAAGCACACCATTCTTGAAGTTCGCCCATTACGCTCTTATCGCCCCATTCTTTCAAAAGACAATAAATTCAGCGCCTTGAATTTGTATCAGCTTTCTTTGTTTGCCAGTCTTAGCTACTGCGATTTTGGTCAAGAACCGGCCGAACAGCCAACCGACACTGTCAAATTCCCTCTTGATCCGAGCGTCGGATACTTGTTTGGTAATGGACTGGCTAGTTTCAAAGAAGCTTGGAAAATCAACTCAGCCCAGATAACCCCTTACTACCCGCTTTATGAGGATGTGCCGTACTCGAAGCGTTTCGAAGTCCTTCCGTTTGATCCGACACTCTACGAAAAAAACAAACCTGAATTAGGCGAAGAGCAGGAACACCCTGCGAAATGGCATTTTTTTGATGATAGTCAAGTAAAAGGTGGTAGTAATACTCAGGCTTTCATAACCCACCATGACGAAATCATTTTGATTTCCGTCCGTGGAACGAAAGAGCTCGTAGACTTTGTGCGAGATACTGATGCAGAGCAAGTTCCATTTGAAGAAGGTGTAGGTAAAACGCACCAAGGTTTCTACAAGGCCTATAAGGCGATGAGTAAATTTGTTCAGGTATACCTCGACCAGTTCCACACGGGGCAGAAGATCATTATTTGCGGGCATAGCCTGGGCGGGGCAATCGCGACATTGCTCGCAGAAGCGTTACGACGCAGTCCAAATGCGTACGGCATCTTGCTTTACACCTACGGCTCTCCAAGAGCCGGCGACGCAGACTTCGTCAACGGCGCTGCAGAACTGGCCCATCACCGCATGGTCAACAACAACGACCCGATCCCAAGTGTTCCCGCGCCATGGATGAACACTCGCAAAAGTATCTGGGTGCCCGGCGTTATCATCAGTTTTGTCACCGCCCCTTTAGGCGCACTTATTTTCGCTATCGGCCTGTCGCGAACGGGCGGTTCGCCATACGAGCACCACGGTAATTTGCACCACTTCATGCCCGTCCAGTTTAAAGGGCGCGAGCAATCCGCCGTTCTCTGGGATCCAGGTTGCGACTCCATCGAAGAGGCCGCCTGCACCAAAGCATTGAAAAAGTTCGGAGACTTGCCCGACCGTGCCGCTTTTGTGCAGCAACTGTTCCACATGAGTGACCACTACATGGTGCCCTCCTACATTCCGTACGCCTGGGCAACATTGCGCCGCTGGCAGCAAACCCAGGAAAGCGGAACCACGGTGGTGACCAAGACTGAGTACGATCAGGTCTACTACCAACTGCAAGAAATGCAGGACCGTTTGAAGACGAAGGAAGCTGAACTGAACAACGCCTTCCAATACGACCGTCAGGCAAACCAGCGAGAAGCAAGTTTACTGAGAGCGGAGATAGGTCGGTTGAATACCGCCCGGCAACGGCTGCATGCCTTGAGCTTCCTTAAACTGACGCCCGAAGATATTTACGGCTCTGCCATCCAGGCGCCGGAACATAAGATCAACGTCGACCGCTGGATGGCGAAAAAAGAAAACAAAGTCGAGGTCCAGCTGGCGATGATTCCTCAAGCGAGTAGCAGTGAACTGAGAACGGCTTAGGTTTCAGTGCGTCCCGCAAACAAGCCAGCGTCCACGAGAGACTGGCTTGTTTGTAATGCGGTGACCTCAGACCGGCGCCTTCCACACCATCATCCGCTGCTGAGCAACCGTCAACAGATCGCAACCATCCTGAGTCAGCAGATAAAGCGCATGGGTAATGTGCGGAATGTCCTGAACATCGCCGTGCTTGAAGCATTGGCAGTGGACCGTTTCAATTAATTGGCAGGAGGCTCGGATCCGCTGCAACGCGGCTTCGAGAATATCTTGGGACACGGGATGCGCCTTGAACACGGCACTTTAATCCTGCACCATCCGCCCCAGCTTTTTCAAAGGACGGAATTCAAGGCATGCTGGACGCAAACGCAATCCATATCTCCCTCACGCTCGAAG
>NZ_MUNM01000038.1 GCF_002286815.1 Pseudomonas sp. PICF141 | reverse complement strand
GGGGAGGGGGTGCCCCCCGGTGGCGCGGCACACCGGCCCCGCGGGGGGGGGGGGGGGCGCGCCCAGAGGGGGGGCGCGCTCCGCACCCGACGGGGGGCACCCCCCCTCGCCACAGGCAGCCCGTGGCACACAGGTAGCCCGTGGCACACAGGTAGCCCCTGGCACATAGGCAGCCCTGGCACACAGGCAAGCTTCCACGCCACAGTGGTTCAGCCGGTTACCAGGTCAACACCGCCCCCACCGCAAAGGTATCGGTGTCTTCATTCTGGTCGGTGGTGTCGTGGCCATTGATTTCGAACTGGTTGTACTCGGCCACCAGCTTCAGGTTGTCGTTGACGTCATGGAACAGCGCAATGCCACGGGTCTCGTAATCAGCGCCGCTGCCGACCACGCCGTTGCCGTCGTCCTCGGTCTTGCCGTAAGACAGGGCCAGGCGGTTTTTGCCCAGTTTGTAGGAGCCCTGCAACAGGTAACCGTCGCTGTCGACATTGCGCAGGGTCGGCTCGCCGGCGTTGTTAGTGAAGAACGGGTTGATGCCTTTGGCCTGGAAACCGGAACCGGTCAACGACAGCCCGCCCATCTTCGCCTGCACCCCGTAACCGACGCCTTTGGAGGTGACGGATTCGACGCTGGAATCGGTATTGTCCGACGTCTGGTAGCTGCCGTTGAGCCAGCTGTAAATCTTCGCCCCACCAAGGTCGAACTGATAGGTGATCTCGCTCTCGGTGCGCGGATTCTCCTGATAGGCCTTGCCCGTCGCGCTGCTGTCGTTGGTATCGACCGGGTCCATGATCCCGACCGCCACCCGCAAGCCGTCCATCACCGGGGTGCGATAGGTGATCTGCGACGTCGGGAACGGGTACGGATAACCGCTGCCGATGTTGCCGAACGACACCCCGCCGCCGTCCACCAGGCCCAAGGTATCGCTGACCTGGCCATAGCCGGCAAGCAATTCGTCGAGCAGGATGTTGGAGCGGGCAAACAGACCGAAGTCCTTGCCGACCAGCACCTCGCCCCATTCTGGGTTGGCCACCGTGCCGTAGAACTGACGC
The DNA here is from genome assembly GCF_002286815.1 of Pseudomonas sp. PICF141. Taxonomy (GTDB): domain Bacteria; phylum Pseudomonadota; class Gammaproteobacteria; order Pseudomonadales; family Pseudomonadaceae; genus Aquipseudomonas. The sequence continues at coordinate 42,409 of NZ_MUNM01000038.1, read as the reverse complement.
ACGTCGATGGCGGTGTCGGTGCCGTTGGTTTCGCTGTCGTTGATGGTCACCCAGAACGAGGCGCGGGCGCCGAGTTTAAGATCATCGACCTGCTTGCCCATGTTGAAGCCCAGGTAGTTGGGCAGAAATCCCATCTTCACCCGCGCCTGGCGCCGGTCGTACTGCTCGCCGGCCCGGTCCACATCGCTGTTCACATAGAAGGCGTTGATGTAGCCATCCGTGGAGAACGTGGTCTGGTCCTTGTCGTACAGCATGATCTCGGCTTCGGCCATTGAGCTCAGGCCAAGGGACGACACGCTGGCGATGAGGGCTGGCAAGAAACGATGCTTGAAATTCTTATTGTTGTGCATGACGCGCTCCGCAACGGGGGACTTGATGTCGGAGGCGATTATCGAAAGCTGACCGGCGGCGTCATACGCTGCCTTGGAGGCGGTTGTCAGCTGCTTTGGATTGGCGAGTGGTGCGCGGCAAGTTCGGTGTAAGACCGCCCGCCGGACAGGCCCGGAACTTAGGGTGTACGCCTGTGGACCCGACTGGCGTCCACAGGAACCGGTGCCGGCTAGGCGAGCGCTCTAAACAGCATGTAAACGGCGATTACCACGCAGACGCTGGCAAAGCCCATCTGCAACCCTCGGGCCGGCACCCGCGCGCAGAGTTTTCGACCGAGGATCATCCCGAGGATGCTGGCGACAATGAACGACCCGCCCAAACCATCGATCCGCACCCCGGCATGAAACGCACCGATCACGCCGATCACCGAGATCAGGCTGATCACCATCAACGACGTGGCGACGATGCCGCGCATCTGCACATCGGTCAGTTGCTTGAACGCCGGCACTATCAGAAAGCCGCCACCGACCCCGAGCAGCCCGGAGACCACACCTGTCACCGCACCGAGTGCGGCCAGGGTCGCGGTGCATTTGGCAGTCCAGGAAAAACGCCCGGTCTGCTGATCGAGCATGCAATTCTTCTGGCCCCAGTTGGCATGTCCGTGGTCGCTCGGGCCATCATCGGGCTTTTCCCGGCGCAGCATCCGCCAGGCCACCATGACCATCAGCAGGCTGAACAGGACCATCAAGATTTTTTCAGGCAACTGATGGGCGAAAAAGATACCCACCGGCGAAAACACCGCGCCCAGCAGTGCAATCAACAACGCGGCGCGATAGCGCACCAGGCCATGGCGCAAACCGTCGATCGCACCGATCGCCGCCGCACTGCCTACCGCGAACAAGGCGACGGGCGCCGCTTGGGTCATGGTCAAACCCAAACCCAGCACCAGGGCCGGCACCGCAAGAATACCGCCACCGGCCCCGGTCAAACCCAGCACCAGGCCCATGACAACGCCGAAAAAACTGGCCAGCAACATAGGGTTCTCTCAGTCAACCTTGGACAGACGGGTCAGCCATTCACGGCCCTTGAGCAGGCCATTCCAGTAGAACCACGGCAGCAGGGTCGCCTTGAGAAACCAGGCCGAACGACGCGGTATGATCGGGTCGAGGGGAAAGGTCGGCAACAACTTACCGGCGTAACCGAACTCGGCGAGAATCACTTTGCCCTTTTCCACCGTCAGCGGGCACGAACCGTAGCCGTCGTACTTGAGCGGCAACGGCTGTTGCTTGCGCAGGGCCAGCAGGTTTTGCGCCACCACCACGATCTGCTTGCGCACGGCGGCGGCCGTTTTCGCGTTGCTGGTGGAACAGACATCGCCCAGCGCGAAGACATCCGGATAGTGCACATGTTGCAGGCTGTGCGGGTTCACTTCGCACCAGCCAGCGGCGTCGGCCAACGGGCTTTGGCGGATGAAATCCGGCGAGACCTGAGGCGGCACGACATGCAGCAGGTCGAAGGTTTTTTCTTCTACGGTCACGGCACCTGCAGCGTCCTTGACCTCGAACCAGGCGGTTTTCGATGGCCCGTGAACTTTGATCAGATTGGAATTGAAGGCGAGCCGGGCGTTGTACTTTTCGATGTACTTCATGAGCGGCGGCACAAATGTCGCCACGCCGAACAACGCAGCACCGGCCAGATTGAACTCCACGTCGAACTTGCCCAAAACACCGGTTTTGCGCCAGTGATCGCAAGACAAGTACAAGGCTTTCTGCGGCGCACCGGCGCATTTGATCGGCACCGCTGGCTGAGTGAAGATGGCTTTGCCGCCGCGCAATTCCCGGACCAGTTCCCAGGTGTAGGCCGCATGCCGATAGCTGTAATTGGAGGTCACGCCATTCTGGCCGAGGGTGTCCTGCAAGCCTGCGATTTTCTCCCAGGCCAGGCGCAAACCGGGGCAGACCACGAGGTTCTGGTAACCGACAGTGCGACCATCGTCGAGGGTCAGCTGTTTGCTGTCTGGAGCGATCTCCGTCACGGCTGCCTGCAGCCAGGTGGCTTGGCGCGGCATCACCGAGGCCATCGGGCGCACGGTGTTTTTCACCGCATAAGCACCGCCGCCCACCAGCGTCCACGCCGGTTGGTAGTAATGCTGGCTGTCGGGTTCGATGACGGTGATGTTCAAGCCTGGATCGCGTTTCAGCAGGCTGGCCACCAGGCCAATGCCAGCAGTCCCGCCGCCTATTACCACGATGTCGGCACTGATGGATGGGCCCCAGTGTTGATCGTTCATCATTCATTCCTTGTTATTGCACGCATGGCTCAGGGTTCAGTCCCGTAGCAGCTGGCTGTAGCAGCTGTCGAGCCCCAGCGAGGCTGCGTTCGGCTGCGAAGCAGTCGTAAATCAGAGATTGCGGTATGTCCGGCAGACCGCATTAGCCGGTTTCACGACTGCTTCGCAGCCGAACGCAGCCTCGCCAGGGCTCGACAGCTGCTACGGATCGCATTACGGCTATCAGGTTCAGCCCCAGCTTTTCAGCACCGCCCCGCAATACAGGCCGGACAGCGTCTTCATTACCTGAATCACTTCATGACTGGCTAAACCATAGAATATGTACTTGCCTTCACGACGGGTGGCGACCAATCCCTCGTCGCGCAGGATGCCCAGCTGTTGGGACAGGGTGGGCTGGCGCACGCCGGTCATTTTTTCCAGTTCGCCGACGTTGCGCTCGCCCTGGGTCAATTGGCAGAGAATCAGCAAGCGGTCCTCATTGGCCAAAGCCTTGAGCAGCGCACAGGCCTTGGAGGCCGAGGCCCGGAGCTGGGCGACTTCACATTCGGTCAGACTGGATTGCATTTGCAGGATGCCTTCGACGTCACTTAAGCTGCGGACATTATGTTTAAACATAAAGTGTTGCAACCGGTTATTGCCCTCCCGTCCCCTTTCCACAGGTTCCTGCCATGTTTGCGTTGATTGAAGCCTTCCTCGACCCCGCCTCATCGACCTACAGCTACGTGATCTACGAACACGATGGCGGGCACTGCGCGATTGTCGACCCGGTGCTGGATTACGACCCCGCCGCCGGTCGCACCGCAACCGTCCAGGCCGACAAAATCATCGCCTTCGTGCGCGACCATCAGTTACAGGTGCAGTGGCTGCTGGAAACCCACGCCCATGCCGATCACCTGTCGGCCGCGCCGTATCTGCGTCGGGAATTGGGGGGCAAGATTGCAATCGGTGAGTCGATCAGCAAGGTTCAGGACGTGTTCAAGACGCTGTTCAACCTTGAACCGGAATTCAGCGTCGATGGTTCACAGTTCGATCATTTGTTTGCCCCGGACGAGTCATTCCGGATCGGCAATCTCAAGGCCACGGCCCTGCATGTGCCCGGGCATACCCCGGCGGACATGGCCTATCTGATCGACGGCGATGTGATTCTGGTGGGCGATACGTTGTTCATGCCGGACGTCGGTACCGCACGCTGCGACTTCCCGGGCGGCAATGCTAACCAGATGTTTGCCTCGATCCACAAACTGCTGGCCTTCCCCGCCAGCGTGCGTCTTTATGTCTGCCACGATTACCCGCCAGCCGGCCGCGAACACCAGTGCCAGAGCACGGTTGGCGAGCAGCGCAAAAGCAATATCCATATTCATGACGGCATTGATGAGGCCACCTTCGTCGCCATGCGCACCCGGCGCGATGCCGGGTTGGGCATGCCGACGCTGTTGCTGCCGGCGATTCAGGTGAATGTGCGGGCGGGGAATTTGCCGCCGGCGGAAGACAATGGCGTGACTTACCTGAAGATCCCGATTAACAAGCTGTAAACCCATTCGATTGTTCCCACGCTCCGCGTGGGAATGCCGCCAGGGACGCTCCGCGTTCCGCTTCCGAATGTGACGCAGAGCGTCACGGGATGCATTCCCACGCGGAGCGTGGGAACGATCAATTAGCCAACGTCAACCCATTCGCCGGCAATGGCAACGCCGTTTTATACCGCACCTGCTTGAGCGCAAAGCTGGAACGGATGTTCGCCACCCCCGGCACCTTGGTCAAAAAGTCCATCATGAAGCGCTCCAGCGACTGAATGGTCGGCACCAGCACGCGGATCAGGTAATCCGGGTCGCCGGCCATCAAATAACACTCCATCACTTCCGGGCGATCCGAGATCGCCTCTTCGAAATGCTGCAGCGCCTCCTCCACCTGTTTTTCCAGGCTGACGTGAATGAACACATTCACATGCAGCCCCAGCAAGTCGGCATCCAGCAGGGTCACTTGCTCACGGATCAGTCCCAATTCTTCCATCGCCTTGACCCGGTTGAAGCACGGCGTCGGCGACAGGTTAACCGAGCGCGCGAGGTCGGCGTTGGTGATGCGCGCGTTCTCCTGAAGGCTGTTGAGAATGCCGATGTCGGTACGGTCCAGTTTGCGCATGAGACAAAACCACCTGTTTTTTAGGTTTATGTAGAATTTTTATCCTTAAATAACCTCGGACGCAACGAAACACAGAGAAATATTCTTCTGGGCCCGGCCTATGATTGTTGTAGGACAAGAATTCTTTTACCGAAGAATGACTGCCAGCTCACTACAAGAAATTCACAAGATCGAGCGTAGAAGCCATGAACCAAGCGTATGAACCGCTGCGCCTGCACGTTCCCGAACCTTCGGGCCGCCCCGGCTGCAAAACCGACTTCTCCTACCTGCATCTGACTGACGCAGGCTTAGTGCACAAACCCCCAATCGACGTTGAACCGGCCGACACGGCTGATCTGGCCAAAGGCCTGATTCGCGTGCTCGACGATCAGGGCAATGCCCTCGGCCCATGGGCTGAAGGCGTGCCGGTCGAGATCCTGCGTAAAGGCATGCGCGCCATGCTCAAGACGCGAATTTTCGACAACCGCATGGTGGTCGCCCAGCGTCAGAAAAAAATGTCGTTCTACATGCAAAGCCTTGGCGAAGAAGCCATCGGCAGCGCCCAGGCCCTGGCCTTGAACATCGACGACATGTGCTTCCCCACCTACCGTCAACAAAGCATCCTGATGGCCCGCGACGTGCCGCTGGTGGACCTGATCTGCCAACTGCTGTCCAACGAGCGCGACCCGCTCAAGGGCCGTCAGTTGCCGATCATGTACTCGGTCAAGGACGCCGGCTTCTTCACCATCTCCGGCAACCTGGCCACCCAATTCGTTCAGGGCGTGGGCTGGGGCATGGCCTCGGCGATCAAGGGCGATACCAAAATCGCCTCGGCCTGGATTGGCGACGGCGCTACCGCTGAATCGGACTTCCACACGGCCCTCACCTTCGCCCACGTCTACCGTGCGCCGGTGATTCTCAACGTGGTCAACAATCAGTGGGCGATCTCGACGTTCCAGGCGATCGCCGGTGGTGAAGCCACCACTTTCGCCGGTCGCGGTGTCGGTTGCGGCATTGCTTCCCTGCGGGTCGATGGCAACGATTTTGTCGCGGTGTACGCCGCCTCTTCCTGGGCCGCCGAACGCGCCCGCCGCAACCTCGGCCCGACCATGATCGAATGGGTCACCTACCGCGCCGGCCCGCACTCGACGTCCGATGATCCGTCCAAATACCGTCCTGCCGACGACTGGAGCCACTTCCCGTTGGGCGACCCGATTGCGCGTCTCAAGCAGCACCTGATCAAAATCGGTCAGTGGTCTGAAGAGGAACACACCGCGGTCAGCGCCGAGCTGGAAGCCGAAGTGATTGCCGCGCAAAAAGAAGCCGAACAGTACGGCACCCTCGCCGGCGGCCAGATTCCGAGCGCCGCGACCATGTTCGAAGACGTCTACAAAGAGATGCCGGAGCACTTGAAGCGCCAGCGCCAAGAGTTGGGGATCTGACATGAACGATCACAACAACAAAATCGAGTTGGAAACCGCCATGACCACGACCACCATGACCATGATCCAGGCCCTGCGCTCGGCCATGGATGTGATGCTTGAGCGTGACGACAACGTCGTGGTGTTCGGCCAGGACGTGGGCTACTTCGGCGGCGTGTTCCGTTGCACCGAAGGCCTGCAGAACAAGTACGGCACCTCCCGCGTATTTGATGCACCGATCTCCGAAAGCGGCATCGTCGGCGTCGCCGTGGGCATGGGCGCCTACGGTTTGCGGCCGGTGGCCGAGATCCAGTTCGCCGATTACGTGTACCCGGCGTCGGACCAGATCATTTCCGAAGCCGCGCGCCTGCGTTATCGCTCGGCCGGCGAGTTCACTGCACCGATGACCCTGCGCATGCCCTGCGGCGGTGGTATCTATGGCGGCCAGACCCACAGCCAGAGCATCGAGGCGATGTTCACTCAGGTCTGCGGTTTGCGTACCGTCATGCCGTCCAACCCTTACGACGCCAAGGGCCTGCTGATTGCCTCTATCGAAAACGATGACCCGGTGATCTTTCTTGAGCCCAAGCGCCTGTACAACGGCCCGTTCGACGGCCATCACGACCGTCCGGTAACCCCGTGGTCGAAACACCCCGCCGCACAAGTGCCGGACGGTTACTACACCGTGCCGCTGGACGTCGCTGCCATTGCCCGTCCGGGCAAGGACGTGACCATCCTGACCTACGGCACCACCGTTTATGTGTCGCAAGTGGCCGCTGAAGAAACCGGTATCGACGCCGAGGTCATCGACCTGCGCAGCCTGTGGCCATTGGACCTGGACACCATCGTCAAGTCGGTGAAGAAAACCGGCCGTTGCGTGATCGTTCACGAAGCGACCCGTACTTGCGGCTTCGGCGCCGAACTGGTCGCCCTGGTGCAAGAGCATTGCTTCCACTACCTGGAAGCGCCGATCGAGCGCGTCACCGGTTGGGACACACCTTACCCGCACGCGCAAGAGTGGGCGTATTTCCCTGGGCCGTCCCGTGTGGGCGCGGCTTTGCATCGGGTCATGGAGGTCTGAATGGGCACGCACGTTATTAAAATGCCGGACATTGGCGAAGGCATTGCAGAAGTTGAACTGTCTCAGTGGCACGTCAAGGTCGGTGACATGGTCGTCGAAGATCAGGTGCTGGCCGATGTCATGACCGACAAGGCGATGGTCGACATCCCGTCCCCGGTGCATGGCAAGGTGATTGCCTTGGGTGGCCAGCCTGGCGAAGTCATGGCGGTGGGCAGCATCCTGATCAGCATCGAAGTCGAAGGCGCGGGCAACGTTAAAGAGTCAGCTCAACCAGCTGCGGTTAAAGAAGCACCCGCTGCAGCGCCGAAAGTTGAAGCCGTTGTTGAGAGCAAACCGGTTGCGGCGCCTCGCCCGGCCGCCGCGTGCCAAGGCCCTATGGTTGCTCGTGAAGCCGATGAACGCCCACTGGCCTCCCCGGCCGTGCGCAAACATGCGCTGGACCTCGGCATTCAATTGCGTCTGGTGCGTGGCAGCGGCCCTGCCGGTCGGATTCTGCACGAAGACCTCGAAGCCTATTTGGCCCAGGGTCAGTCGAATGCATCGACCGCCACCGCCGCGTACGCCCAGCGTAACGAAGAAGAGCAAATTCCGGTAATCGGCATGCGCCGCAAGATCGCCCAGCGCATGCAGGATGCCACTCAGCGTGCCGCCCACTTCAGTTACGTCGAAGAAATCGACGTCACCGCCGTGGAAGAACTGCGCGCACACCTGAATGAAAAACACGGTGCGACTCGCGGCAAGCTGACCTTGCTGCCGTTCCTGGTCCGCGCGTTGGTCGTGGCCTTGCGCGACTTCCCGCAGATCAACGCCCGTTACGACGACGAAGCCCAAGTCATCACCCGCCTCGGCGCCGTGCATGTGGGCGTCGCCACCCAAGCCGACATCGGTTTGATGGTGCCGGTGGTGCGTCATGCCGAAACCCGCAGCCTGTGGGACAGCGCTGCGGAAATCTCCCGTCTGGCCACCGCCGCGCGCACTGGCAAGGCCAGTCGCGATGAGTTGTCCGGTTCGACCATCACCCTGACCAGCCTCGGCGCCCTGGGCGGCATCGTCAGTACGCCGGTGTTGAACCTGCCGGAAGTGGCGATCGTCGGTGTGAACAAAATCGTCGAACGGCCGATGGTCGTCAAAGGCCAGATCGTGATTCGCAAGATGATGAACCTCTCCAGCTCCTTCGATCACCGCGTGGTCGATGGCATGGACGCGGCGCAATTCATCCAGGCCATCCGTGGTTTGCTCGAACAACCCGCCACCTTGTTTGTGGAGTAAGAGATGCAGACTTTGAACACCACGCTGCTGATCATCGGCGGCGGCCCTGGCGGTTATGTGACGGCAATCCGTGCCGGCCAACTGGGCATTTCGACCATTCTGGTGGAAGGCGAATCGTTGGGCGGCACCTGCCTGAACATCGGCTGCATTCCGTCGAAGGCGTTGATTCACGTCGCCGAACAGTTCCATCAGACGCAACATCACAGCCAGCACTCGGCGCTGGGCATCAGCGTGTCGGCACCGACCCTGGACATCGGCAAGAGCGTCGACTGGAAAGACGGCATCGTTGATCGCCTGACCACCGGCGTTTCGGCGCTGCTGAAGAAGCACAAGGTTCAGGTCATTCGAGGCTGGGCCAAAGTGATTGACGGCAAAACCGTCGAAGTCGGCGACACGCGCATTCAGTGTGAGCACCTGGTGCTGGCCACCGGTTCGAAAAGCGTGAACCTGCCGATGCTGCCGATTGGCGGGCCGATCATCTCTTCCACCGAAGCCCTCGCGCCGACGTCCGTGCCAAAACGGCTGATTGTGGTCGGCGGCGGTTACATCGGTCTGGAGCTGGGGATTGCCTATCGCAAACTCGGCGCCGAGGTCAGCGTGGTCGAGGCGCAGGATCGCATCCTGCCAGCCTACGATGCTGAACTGACCCATCCAGTGCATGAGGCACTCAAGCAACTGGATGTGAAGCTTTACTTGAAACATAGCGTTCAAGGCTTTGATTCTGTTAACAATACATTGCAAGTGATTGACCCGAGCGGCGATAGCCTGAACCTGAAAACCGATCAGGTACTGGTAGCCGTCGGTCGCAAACCCAACACTCAAGGCTGGAACCTTGAAGCCTTGAACCTGGACATGAACGGTTCAGCGATCAAGATCGACAACCGCTGCCAGACCAGCATGCGCAACGTCTACGCCATCGGCGACTTGAGCGGCGAACCGATGCTTGCGCACCGGGCCATGGCTCAGGGTGAGATGGTCGCCGAGCTGATCAGCGGCAAACACCGCGAATTCAACCCGACCGCCATCGCCGCCGTGTGCTTCACCGACCCGGAACTGGTGGTGGTCGGCAAGACCCCGGACGAAGCCAAGGCGTCGGGGCTGGACTGCATAGTTTCCAGCTTCCCGTTCGCCGCCAATGGCCGGGCGATGACGCTGGAGTCGAGAAGCGGCTTCGTGCGGGTCGTGGCGCGGCGGGACAACCATGTGATTGTTGGTTGGCAGGCGGTGGGTGTGGGCGTGTCGGAGTTGTCGACAGCATTTGGCCAGAGCCTGGAAATGGGCGCTCGCCTGGAAGACATCGCCGGCACCATCCACGCCCATCCGACGCTGGGTGAAGCGGTGCAGGAAGCGGCGTTGCGTGCGTTGGGGCATGCGCTACATCTATAAACCGGATCTCACTGATCGTTCCCACGCTCTGCGTGGGAATGCCTCAATGGACGCTCCGCGTCCGCTTTAGGGACGCGGAGCGTCCCGGGCTGCATTCCCACGCAGAGCGTGGGAACGATCAAAGGAACGAATTGCGGGCTGCGAAATGGGCCCGGAATGAAGTATTGTTGTCCCCATCCAGAAAAATGTCAGAAGCCTTGAACCGTTTCGGCGGTTGTTAAGTGATAGAGGGTGTCATGGGTAACGAGAGCATCAATTGGGACAAGCTGGGTTTTGACTACATCAAGACAGACAAGCGCTATCTGTCGCACTGGCGTAATGGCGAGTGGGACAAAGGCACCCTGACCGAAGACAACGTGCTGCATATCAGCGAAGGCTCGACTGCCCTTCACTATGGCCAGCAGTGCTTCGAAGGCCTGAAGGCCTACCGCTGCAAGGACGGTTCGATCAACCTGTTCCGCCCGGACCAGAACGCCGCACGCATGCAACGCAGCTGCGCACGCCTGCTGATGCCGCAGGTATCCACCGAGCAGTTCATCGAAGCGTGCAAGGAAGTGGTTCGCGCCAACGAGCGTTTCATCCCGCCTTACGGCACCGGCGGCGCGCTGTACCTGCGTCCGTTCGTGATCGGCGTGGGTGACAACATCGGTGTGCGCACTGCGCCCGAGTTCATCTTCTCGATCTTCTGCATCCCGGTCGGCGCCTACTTCAAGGGCGGTTTGACCCCGCACAACTTCCTGATCTCCAGCTACGACCGCGCCGCCCCACAAGGCACCGGCGCGGCCAAGGTCGGTGGCAACTATGCCGCCAGCCTGATGCCGGGTTCCCAGGCCAAGAAGGCGCATTTTGCCGACGCCATCTACCTGGACCCGCTGACCCACACCAAAATCGAGGAAGTCGGCTCGGCCAACTTCTTCGGGATCACCCACGACAACAAGTTCGTCACCCCCAATTCCCCTTCGGTGTTGCCGGGCATCACTCGTCTGTCGTTGATCGAACTGGCCAAAACCCGTCTGGGCCTGGAAGTGGTCGAAGGTGACGTGTTCATCGACAAACTGTCCGACTTCAAGGAAGCCGGTGCTTGCGGTACGGCCGCGGTGATTACGCCAATCGGTGGCATCAGCTACAACGACAAACTGCACGTGTTCCACAGCGAAACCGAAGTCGGCCCGATCACCCAGAAGCTCTACAAAGAGCTGACCGGTGTACAGACCGGCGACGTCGAAGCGCCAGCAGGCTGGATCGTCAAAGTTTGACGCGACTGTCCGCTTGAACATAAAAGCCCGGCCATCACATTGAAGACCGGGCTTTTTTTCGTCCGCGAATCGTGGAAAAGGTCAGTAAACTTGCCACGTCCAATAGTGATCAACGGGTGTCATTAAAACCATGGGAAAACTCTGGCGAAAGTATCTGGCCTTGCTGGACACCGACTTCACCGCGCAAGTATTCGACAACATCAAGAACCTGCTGGTGTGCGCCCTGCTGTTCGCGGCGGGCACCAACGCGTTGCACAGCGATCAGTACTTGTTCATGGGGGTTCTCACCTCGAGCCTCGCCGGTTGGGGGTTGATCCTGATGTCAGCGGTGCTGATGCTGCTCAATATCAGCGACGGCCTGCGTCGGCTGTCCCGGTTGCCGTATCACACGGCGTTCCAGATCATTCTGTTTCTGGTTTACATGATCCTGGCAGTACGAGTGGTGGAAATAGTCTGGGACTTCAGGGCGTAGCAGTCACCGCACGAGGTGTTTGCCAACGCAGCTCATCCTGAGCAATCCGGGCAAACATCCATTCCACAAACACCCGTGTCTGCGCCGTCACATCTGGCGCAACACCGTAGTAATAACGCGGCAACGGCACACGCAAACCGGGCAATGGGCAGATCAACTGCCCACTCAAAAGATGGGTGCCCAGCAAAGAGGTCGGGCACAAGGCAATGCCCTGCCCCTCCACGGCGGCCTGAAGCACCAGGTGCATGTGATCGAACTGGCGGGTGACCTGAGTGGCTGACAGACTTTGACCAAAGTGCATCGCCCAATGGTGCCAGTCTTCGCGACGCGCCTTGGCGGTCAGTAACGTGTGCCGGCTCAGCGAAGTGAGGTCTTCAAGGGGCAGACGCTCGATCAGCGAGGGCGCCGCGACCAGTAACAGTTCGTCTTCGAAGAGCGGTCGAGCCTCAATCGCCGGAGCCCAGTCGTCACGACCCCGGCGAATGACGACATCGAATCCGTCGCGTGCCTGATCGGGTGCCTGGGTTTGAGTGATCACCTGCGGCTTGATGTCCGGATGCAGCGCAATGAAATCCGCCAGCCTGGGCGTCAGCCAAAGCACAGCAAAAGACGGACGGACATTGATTTTCACGGTCGGCAGCGCGGCCTGTTGCTTGAGCGCAGTCGCGGCATTGGCGATCTGCGACAGCCCTGCGCTGACCTGTTCATAAAAGCGTTGGCCGGCCGGCGTCAGCACCGATTGACGGATGCGCCGCTCGAACAGCAGCACGCCCAAATAGTCCTCAAGCAATTTGATGTGCCGACTGACGGCACTGTGGCTGACATGCAGCTCTTCGGCAGCCAGCCTGAAGCTCTGATGACGAGCAGCAACGGCAAAGGCGCGAACAGCATTAAGCGGCGGTAGTTGATTTTTCATGGGTCTAATTTAGTCACCTATGCGCTTTAATTAAAGCGTTTGTCACGCTCGTCTCATCACGCCAACCTGCCAACACGCAGCCAGCGCTACCGACGGAGCACGACATGAACAGCTATGGACTCTTTGTACTTTTCGCCACCCTGACCATTTTGAGCCCAGGGCCAGGCGTAGTCCTGACGCTGTCCAACGCGGTTCGACACGGTTGGACCGGGGCGGTGCCGGGCATTCTGGGGATCGCGTCGGGGGCGTTTGTCGTCGCCGCCATCAGCGCCACCAGTGTCGGCCTGATACTCAGCACCTCCGCGAACGCCTTTACCGCGTTGAAATACGCAGGGGCCGCCTATCTGTTGTACCTGGGCTACAAAAGCTGGCGCTCGGATCGTTTGAGCACGTTGCTTGAAACCCGCCCTTCAAGCCCTGGCTATCGCTTCCTTGAAGCGGCTTCAATGCAGCTATTGAACCCCAAGGCGGTGTTTTTCTTTCTGGCGGTGTTCCCGCAATTCATCGACACCTCGGCGCATTTCTACACCCAGTTCATCAAACTGGTCGCTTCCTACGGAGTACTGGTGATTCTGGTGCATGGCAGCTATGCCTTGCTCGCCAATGCCGCCAAAGGCTGGTTGTCGAGCCCGAAGGGTTCCTGGCTGGCGGCGAAAGTCTCCGGCGTGACCTTCGCCGGCTTTGGCGTGCTCATGGCCTCGTCGAGTCGTTAAGCCACAGGGCTGGCGATCGCGCGGCGTCGGGTCTCGGTGGACGCAGGTTGTGCTGTCGCAGCCTGAACCGGCAGCTCCATGGCGAACCGACTACTGAGTTCCTTGCGCCCCAGCGCCGTCAACGCCAGCGCCCGACTGTCCAGATCCTGCGTCACCCATTTGCGCTTGATTGCCGTTTGCAGCAATGCCGCGCCCAAGGCGCCGCCCAGATGCGGCCGACGCATGCTCCAGTCCAGGCATGGACAGGCGAAGCGGCGGCGCAAGGTGCCGAGGTTTTTGACGTCCATGCCCAATGCTTCGAACGACGCTACGCCGCTGGCACTCAGTTGATAAACCTGCTGATCGGTTTCCAGCAACCACCCCGCTTCGATCATCCGGTCATGCAACAACACCGCCAACGTGCCGGCCATATGGTCGTAGCAGGTGCGGGCGAATTGCAGGCGGTCGGGGGTGCGCGGGTTGAACGTCGGCGCGGCGTTCTGACCGATCACCATCAACGCTTCCAGCGCCTGGGCCACGCGCTTGTCCGCGAGGCTGTAATAGCGATGGCGCCCTTGAACATGCAAACGCACCAGCGCCAGTTCCTTGAGCTTGGCCAGATGAGCACTGGCGGTCGAGGCGCTGACTTCGGCAACCGCCGCCAGTTCGGTGCTGGTGCGAGCGTGGCCGTCCATCAGCGAACAGAGGATTTTCGTTCGGGCAGGTTCCGCGATGGCGGCAGCCACTTGAGAGACGCCGATGTCGTGTTGTTCTGCGTTCATATTTCGCTCCCGGACGAATCAAGCCCCTTTCGGACTGGAGATAGTAGCAACACTTTCCCACCATCGATAAGGCTGCGCCCATGGACCCGATCATCGCTGCGATTCACGCCGACCCTTACCCTTATTACGCGCAATTGCGCGCCGAGGGTGGGCTGGTTTTTCATCAAGGACTGAAACTGTGGGTCGCCAGCAGCGCTCAGGCCGTCGCCGCCGTACTGGCGCATCCGGACTGTCATGTGCGGCCCTCTCATGAACCGGTGCCCCAGGCGATTGCTCAAGGCATGGCCGGCAAGGTGTTCGGTCAGTTGATGCGGATGAATGAAGGCGAGCGGCAGCGCTGCCCGAGGGCGGCGATTGAGCCGGGGCTGGCGCTGATTGACGTGAATGAGGTCAATGCGTTGGTCGGCGCTCGATTGATTACCCCGGGCCCCGACGGGTTGTACGCGGCGATGTTTCGCGGGCCGGTCTGCGTGGTGGCGGCATTGCTGGGGTTTTCTCCGGCTCAGGGCCGGGCCATCAGCGAGCTGACCGCAGACTTCGTCGCCTGCCTGTCGCCTCTCAGCGATCAGGCACAGCTGGACACCGCCCATGTCGCGGCGGAACAGCTGAAGGGTTATTTCATCGAGCTTCTGGACGACCCGAACAATCGAAGCGCCTTGCTCGCCGGTATCCGGCAGCGTTTCGCGGTGACATCGACCGATTCTGAAAGCTTGATCGCCAACCTGATCGGATTGTTCTCCCAGACCTATGAAGCCACTGCCGGGCTGATCGGTAATGCGCTACTGGCGTTGATTCGAAACCCACAGTTGGATTCGGCTCAAGTTGATGACGTGATCGTTGATGACTTGATCGCTGAAGTCCAGCGCTTCGACCCGTCAGTGCAAAACACCCGCCGCTTCGTCGCCGCGCCGTGTGAAATCGATGGCGTGAGCCTGAACGCCGGCGACGTTATTCTGGTGCTACTGGCCTCGGCCAATCGCGATCCGCAGCTCAATGATGATCCCGATGGGTTTTTGCTCGACCGCCCGAACCGTCGCAGCTTCACGTTCGGCGCGGGCCGGCATCAATGTCCGGGACAGGTGCTGGCCATTAGCATTGCCAGTGCGACACTGAGAAAAATCCTGACCCTGAAACCCGCGCTGGACCGTTTGACTTGGCGCTACCGCCCTTCCCTGAACGGGCGTATTCCGCTTTTTGCCTGAAGGACAGCTCAAGCGTGGCGATGCTCGACCGTCAGGTGAGACAACTCATGAACCGGTGCCAGACGTTCGCGAATGGCGTCGGCATTGACACCTGCCACGGCCACGACGCTGACAATCGCGGCCCGCGCCTGAGGGCCGACGTGCCAGACGTGAAGGTCACTGATGCGAACATCGCCCGTCGACTCGAGCAGCGCACGAATTTCGGCGGCGACGTGCTCATCGGTGGTGTCGAGTAACACGCCGGCGCTGTCACGCATCAAGCCATAGGCCCATTTCGCGATCACGATGGCGCCGACGATTCCCATTACCGGATCGAGCCAGACCCAGCCCAGGTAGCGCCCGGCCAACAAAGCCACGATGGCCAGCACCGAGGTCAGCGCGTCGGCCAGTACATGTAGATACGCCGAACGCAGGTTGTTGTCGTGATGGTGAGCGTGGGCATGATTGTGATCATGGTCATGATGTCCATGATTGCCCGACAACAGAAACGCACTGACGATATTCACTGCCAGCCCCACCACCGCAATCATCGTCGCTTCGGTGAAGGCCACCGTGGTTGGCTGAAACAGTCGCACGATGGATTCGCCGGCAATGCCGAGCGACACCAGGCCCAGTACGATGGCTGAAGTAAATCCTGCCAAGTCCCCGACCTTGCCGGTACCGAAGCTGAAGCGCGAATTGTTGGCATGTCGCCTGGCAAAACCGTAAGCCAGCGCGGCAATGCCCAAGGCCCCGGCGTGGGTCGCCATATGAAAACCGTCCGCCAGCAGTGCCATGGAGCCGGTGATGTAACCGGCGGCAATTTCGCCAATCATCATCACAAACGTCAGCGCCACCACCCACAACGTGCGGCGGGCATTGTCATCGTGGGCGGCGCCTAGAAACACGTGGTCATGGGCAAAGTGCGAAGCCTGTGGTTTCAGGGTCATGGCGGTGGCCTCCATTTCGAAGTCTTCCCGTACACAGCATTCGTGATCGACACAAATTCCTGTGGGAGCAAGCCTGCTCGCGATAGCAGTCTGACAAACAACGCAAACTCCGGCTACCGCAACAAGTGACATCGCTGTGGCGAGGGGGCTTGCCCCCGTTCGGGTGCGCAGCAGCCGCAAAACTGGCGAGCGGAGATTTACCTGATGCACCGCATGCACAGGTTTTGGGGTCGCTGCGCAACCCAACGGGGGCAAGCCCCCTCGCCACAGCAAGCCCCCTCACCACAACAAGCCCCCTCGTCACAGATAGCAAAAACCCGCTGCCTCCTAACAGAGACAGCGGGTCTTGTCATTTCAGCCCACGCGCCAATCAATCATCCCGCGTCAGCACTTCCAGCAATTCAATCTCGAAAATCAGGTTCGAGTTCGGTGTAATCGCGCCCATCGACCGCTCGCCATACGCCAGATGCGCCGGCACCAGCAGTTTGCGTTTGCCGCCGACCTGCATGCCCATGATTCCCTGATCCCAGCCCTTGATTACCCGCCCGGTACCAATCACACACTGAAAAGGTTTTCCTCGGCTGTAGGAAGAATCGAATTCAGTACCGTCTTCCAGCCAACCCCGATATTGAGTAGTGATCAGGGCGCCTTTGACGGCGGCTTTGCCGTCGCCCACTTCAAGATCGATTATCTGCAGTTCATCATTCATTACATTCACTCTAGTGTGCGTCTGCCCGAACAAGCTTCATGGGCGCCGTTTTCCCAGAAATGCAGGCAGTTGGCAACCGTTTCGCTCTGTATCTGGCAGTGGCGGTGAACTAATATACCCGCCACCTCCTCCTACGGTTCGATTCACCATGATCGCGATTCCTGAATGAATTCCGTCTGGACCAGCGCTGCCATCGGCTCTCTGACCGTTACCCTGATTATCGCGCTGATCTGGCGCGATCGTTCGTTGCAAAAGCAGTTGGCCGAGTGCCGTGCGCTGATCGACAGCCTCACCGAGGGACAAAGCATCCACCAGGAAGGCGACGCCGAACGCTTCAAACGCAGCCAGTACTTCGCCCGCATCGGCACCTGGGACTGGGAGGTTGATACTGACAAGCTCTACTGGTCGGACGCGATCTATGGCATGTTCGGGTTCAAGATCGGCGAAGTGACGCCCTCCTACGCACTGTTTTGCGCCTGCGTGCACCCGGACGACCGGGGCAAGGTCCGCGCCGGCGAATTGCGTTGCCTGGAAACTGGTGAAAACCACGATGAGGAATACCGCGTGGTCTGGCCGGATGGCAGCATCCGCTGGCTGCGGGAAACCGGCAATGTGGTCAAGAACGACCATGACGCCACGATCAAGATGATGGGCGTGGTGCGCGACATCACCGAAGAAAAGGCCTCCGCCAGTTACCTGCAACACTTGGCCCATTACGACCCGCTCACCGGCCTGCCCAATCGCCTGGTGCTCGAAGAACGCCTGTCCGATGCCCTGGCACAGGCCCGTCTCAGCGCCACGCGGGTGGCACTGGTGTTTGTCGACCTCAATGGGTTCAAGGCGATCAACGACCTCTATGGCCATGCGGCCGGCGACCGCGTACTGATCACAACCGCCACACGCCTGAAGAAAATCCTGCGTTCAACCGACACCGTCGCGCGGATCGGTGGCGACGAATTCGTGGTCATTCTGCAAGGCCTTCCCCAAGGCAACAGCCTGCAAGACGAAGCCCGGAGCATCTGCCAGAAAATCTTCATCGAACTCGCACCGCCGGTGACTATCGGCAACGACCAGCGCCATATCGGTAGCAGCCTGGGTGTGGCGGTGTTCCCGGACCATGCGCCGAGCATGGACCGGTTGATTCACATTGCCGATCTCGCGATGTATGAGGCCAAGCGCAGTGGGAATAATCAGTATCGGTTGGGCGGTCAGGTAGCGAGCCCTAGCCGGGTCGACTGACCCATTCACTCGTTGCGTTGGCCAAATGGAACACCGTTAAAGGTGTGGGTGCAACAAGAGCAGTAAGGGGTCATGTATTCAGCCGTCAGTTCAGGATTGACGATCTGCAAACAGCCCTGATCATCGACATACAAACCGCTGAAATAGCTCGACTCCCCCAGCCGAACCTGCTCCTGCCTGTCCTTTTCATGCAGGGCAACCATCCAGAACACCGGCTCAGGTCGATCCAGGCGAGCCACCGCTTCGCTGAAAACCTCATCCCACTGTCCACCAACGTGAGACAACAGGAATCGGAACAACGGTGTGTAATCCAGGCCGTGCCGGCGGGTTCCATGCATCGAACCGCGTGATGACTCACTATGGATTTCGGCTTTGGTATGGCGCTGATACCGGTACTCACCCGAGTAATCATTCAGCCGAACACCCCTGGTACGAGTGTTGATCTTGCGGTAGAGGGGCTTCTTTTCCAACGGGGCGCTCCTGACTTCCAGTCAATCAAATACCCTAGGCGTTTTACTCGAACGGTGGACAATATCAATCAGGCCGCCGTGGCTGAATGTTTCAAACGGCTTGTAGTGTCCAAAAATCATTAGGCCAGTTCAGCCTGCTCGCTATAACGGTGTGTCAGCTAATAACGTTGTACGTTCATAGCTGACGCATCCGGCTCCAGCCTTTATTCTGTGCGCTCCCGCCGTATCGAGTTTTTGGAGTTTCACATGCCCCACGAAGGCAACCTGTTGCAAGCCGCTGTCGTCTTTTTATTCGCGGCGGTACTCACCGTCCCCTTGGCCAAGCGCCTGCAGTTGGGGGCAGTGTTGGGTTATCTGTTCGCCGGAGTGATCATCGGGCCGTCGGTGCTGGGGTTGATCGGTAACCCGCAAAGCGTCAGCCACATTTCCGAACTCGGGGTGGTGTTGCTGCTGTTCATCATCGGCCTTGAGCTGTCGCCACGACGCTTGTGGGTGATGCGCAAATCGGTGTTCGGCGTGGGCCTGGCGCAGGTGTTGCTGACCGGTTCGGTGATTGGTGTGCTGGCGTTGTTTGTGTTCGGCCAATCCCTGAACAGTGCCATCGTGTTAGGTCTGGGCCTGGCGCTGTCGTCCACCGCATTTGGTTTGCAAAGCCTGGCCGAGCGCAAGGAACTGACCAGCCCCCATGGGCGGTTGGCGTTCGCGATTTTGCTGTTCCAGGACATCGCCGCGATCCCGCTGATTGCGATGGTGCCGCTGCTGGCAGGCGGCGATCACACCAGCAGTGCCGCCGAAGATTTGAACCATGGCTTGCGGGTACTGGGCAGTATCGCGGTGGTGGTGATTGGCGGACGGTACTTGCTGCGACCGGTGTTTCGCGTGGTGGCCAAAACCGGTCTGCCGGAGGTGTCCACCGCCACCGCATTGCTGGTGGTGATTGGTACAGCGTGGTTGATGGACCTGGTCGGCGTGTCCATGGCCCTCGGCGCATTCCTCGCCGGTTTGCTGCTGGCGGATTCCGAATACCGCCACGAGCTGGAGGCGCAGATCGAACCGTTCAAGGGCCTGCTGCTGGGGCTGTTTTTCATCAGCGTCGGCATGGGCGCCAATTTGAGTTTGCTGCTCAGTGCGCCGGTCGTGGTGCTGGGGCTGACCCTGTTGCTGATCGCTATCAAGTTGCCGCTGCTGTTCGTTGTCGGTCGATTGGCCGGAGGTTTGGGCAAGGTCAATGCGATTCGCCTCGGCATCGTGCTGGCGGCCGGTGGTGAGTTCGCCTTTGTGGTGTTCAAGATCGGTCGGGATCAGGGCTTGTTCGAGCCGCGTCTGTACGACTTGCTGGTGCTGACCATCACCCTGTCGATGGCGTTGACGCCGCTGTTGCTGCTGGCCTGCGCACGACTGGTCAAACCCAAGGTTCAACCGGTGGTGGTGCCGGAAAAATTCCGTGAAATCGACACCGATACACCGCGCGTAGTGATCGCCGGCATGGGCCGTATGGGGCAGATCGTGGCGCGGATTCTGCGGGCGCAGAACATCAAGTTCGTCGCCCTCGACACCTCAGTGGAAACCATCGAACTGTCCCGCAGCTTCGGCGGCGTGCCGGTGTTCTACGGCGACCCGATGCGCCCGGAAATCCTCAGCGCGGCCAAGGTCGAGCAAGCGGAGTTTTTCGTGATCGCCACCGATGATCCGGAGACCAACATCAAGACGGCCGAGGTGGTGCACAAGCTCTATCCGCACATCAAAATCATCGCCCGGGCGCGTAACCGTCAACATGTGCACCGGTTGGTGGATGTCGGGGCGCAGGCGGTGCGGGAAACTTATTACTCCAGCCTGGAAATGACCCGGCGGACCCTGGTCGGCCTGGGCCTGACACAGGCCCAGGCAGATGCGCGGATCAAGCGCTTTACCCATCACGATGAACAGGTGCTGGAGGCCCAGCACGCGGTGTATGACGATGCGGCCAAAGTGATGCAGACTGCCCAGGAAGCGCGGGCGGAATTGGCAAAACTGTTTGAGTCGGATCAGTTGGAAGAGGAAGCGGGTAAGGTTTGATCCAGATCATTCCCACGCTCCGCGTGGGAATGCCGCCATGGACGCTCTGCGTCCGCTCTTGAAATGTGACGCAGAGCGTCACGGGATGCATTCCCACGCAGAGCGTGGGAACGATCACCTGGCAAGGAATCCACGATGGCAGACCAGACCTCCCCCGCCCTGAAGGAAATCTTCAACGCCGAACGCCTCGCGCACATCGCCACCGAGATAACTGCGGTCTACCCCGGCTTCGATGCCAAGGCTTTCCTGAAACTGGCCAAAACCGGTCTGGCGGAATTGTCAGTCATGCAACGCATGGCCCGCGTCAGCGAATGCCTGCACGCGATATTGCCACTCGGTTATGAAGAATCCCTCGACGTCCTGCGCGCCCTCGCCCCGCGCCTCAATAGCGCCTTCGTCAGTATGTTTTTGCCGCACTATGTCGCGACCTATGGCGCTCACGCGTTTGATCTGTCGATGGACGCACTCAAATATTTCACCGCCTTCGGCTCATCGGAATTCGCGATCCGGCACTTCCTGCGCAGTGATTTCGAACGTTCACTCAAACTGATGCACGATTGGTCGCTGGATGAAAACGAACACGTCCGGCGCCTGGCCAGCGAAGGCAGCCGACCGCGCCTGCCATGGTCGTTCCGCCTGGAACAGGTCCAGGCCGACCCGACACTGGCGGCTGCGATCCTCGACAACCTCAAGGCCGACGACAGCCTCTACGTGCGCAAGTCCGTGGCCAACCACCTCAACGACATCACCAAGGATCATCCCGAGTGGGTGCTGGCGCTGATCGAGGGCTGGTCGCTGGACAACAAACACACGGCGTGGATCGCCAGACACGCTCTGCGCAGTTTGATCAAACAAGGTAACAAGCGGGCGCTGGCAATCATTGGCGCGGGCGGCAAGCCCGAGGTTGAAATCATTGACGTGAAGGTCGAACCGGCGGTGATTCGTCTGGGTGAGAAAATCACCCTGTCTTTCAGAGTGAAGTCCACGGTCCCGGACAGTCAGCGATTGGTGATCGATTACGCTATCGATTATGTCAAAGCCAACGGCAGCACCTCGGCAAAGGTGTTCAAACTTAAAGCCCTCACGCTGTCCGACAATGCCAGCGAAGCCATTAGTCGCAGTCAGCACATCAAGGAACTGACCACCCGCAGGCACTATGCCGGCCAGCACGCGGTGCACATTCTGGTAAATGGCGAACGCTTGGCCAGCACCCAATTCCGAATTATCACTGACGCTCATTGACGCCCACACCAACGCCCCCCGGCAGCATGCGCGTGAGCGTGTTATCGCGGACCCAGTAGTGATGGAACAACCCCGCTGCTGCGTGCAAACCAATCAACCAATAGCCAGCGCTGCCGAGCCATTCATGCCAATGCTTGAGTTGCTTGGCCAGATCGGGATCAACCGCAACCGGCGCCGGCAGGAAAAAACCGAAATACGGCATCGGCTTGTTCCCGGCGGCCAGCATCAACCAGGCCAATAGCGGCGTAGCGATCATCAGCCCGTACAGCGCCAGTGCATAAGGTGCGAGACGCCCGTCTGCCAGGTGGGCGGGGTCGGGGTAATCGGTGGCCGGGGCGTGAGGCGCCCGAACAAGCGAACCCAGACCAGCGCAAAAATACTCAACCCGAATACGCCGTGCAGCCCCAGAAACAGGCCCCGCAAGGCATGCCCACGGGGCAGCAATCCTTTGATCTCGATGCAACCATAAACGCCGACGAACAGCGCCAGCATCAGCCAATGCAAGGTGATCGAGAGTTTTCCATACCGGTGTACCGCTGAATCTCGGGTCATAAGAGCCTCTTGAAGATCGGTGGCAGCTGCCGACTCATTTCGTACAGCCTGGATCCGGTTTCGTCGAACCGACCGGCGTCACCCTGCCCGTCCAGTCTTAAGACAATCTGAAGGTCCACCTTCAGACTCCGTTAAGAATTGCCTTTGATACTCCTCCCGAACTTACTCAGGGAGGCGTTCTTGCCCATGCCCGATTTCGACTGGAATATCCCGATGCCCCTGCACTTCGGCCAAGCCGAAACTCCGCAGATGAGTCTGGCCAGAGCCTTGGCGGACGATCCCCAGCGTCCGGTTTTCGAAGCCTTTATCCAGCAGCGTTTTCGAAAGGCCCACGGCGCCGACATCCGCCAATTCATGCCGCAACTGTTCGGCATGAGCGATGCCTCAGGCTCGCTGTCTGCAGTGGCTGGCGTACGACTGGCCAATGTCGAACCCTTGTTTCTGGAGCGTTACCTGGATGAGGCAATCGATCCGCTGATCAGCGACACCGCCGGGCAACCCGTGGACCGGGCAGGTATTGTCGAGGTCGGTAACCTCGCCGCCAGCGATACCGGCAGTGCGCGCCTGAGCATCATTGCCATCACCTACCTGTTGGCCATGGGTGGGCTGGAATGGGTGGCGTTCACCGGCAACATCGGGCTGGTGAACAGTTTTCATCGCCTGGGCTTGAGGCCGGTAACGCTCTGCGCCGCCGACCCAGCGCGGCTGGGCGACGACCGTCACCTCTGGGGCAGTTATTACGAGAGCCAGCCATGGGTGCATGTCGGCAACATCCGCGCCGGTTTCATCCATTTGCGCAACATCGGTCTGTTCAATCGCCTGGGGTTGCCGACGTCCCTTGAGGAGTCCAGCCATGTCGCTTGAAATGGAGCGGTTCAAGCAGACCTTGCGCAATCATGCCGAGCGCAAGACCAACACCATCGCCTTGTGGGGCGATCAGTTGAAACTGGACTACGCCACGCTCTACGCCGAGGTCATGTACCGCCAACAGCGTCTGCGCGATGAGCACGTCAAAGTGGTCGCGCTGGCCCTGGACAACGGCATCGAGGCGATGCTCTGGGATCTGGCCGTCCTGTTCGAAGGCCTGACCTGCCTGACGTTGCCGCCCTTCTTCAGCCCGGCACAACGCAGCCATTGCCTGGAACAGAGCCAGGCAGCCCTGATGATTGCCGAACCGGACCTGGAGGCCGAACTGCAAGCAGCCGGCTACGAAAAGACCGGTGAATTCTGGCGTCGCACCTTCAACGGCCCGAACCGGATACCCGAAGGCACCGCCAAACTGACCTTCACCTCAGGCACCACCGGCACGCCCAAAGGCGTGTGCCTGAGCGCCGAGAGCCTTTTGCGAGTGGCCCGCGAACTGGATCAGGCCAGCAAACCCACCGACCCACGTCATCACTTGGCGCTGCTGCCCCTGGCGATTCTGCTGGAAAACCTCGGTTGTTATGCCGCGCTGTATGCCGGCGCGACCTTGAGCGTACCGAGCCAGAAAACCCTGGGCATTCAGGGTGCCAGCGGTGTCGATGCGCCACGACTGTCGGGTTGTCTGGCCACCCGCAAACCGGAAAGTCTGATCCTGGTGCCGCAGTTGCTGCTGATGCTGGTCAGCGCCGCCGAGCAAAAAGCGTTCAACCCCCAATCGTTGCGTTTTGCTGCGGTCGGTGGTGCACGGGTTAGCGAAGAATTATTGCATCGCGCCCAGCGCATCGGCATCCCGGTCTATGAAGGTTACGGGTTGTCGGAATGCTCGTCGGTGGTGTGCCTCAATCGCCCGGGCGCGCGCCGCCCTGGTAGCGTTGGCAGGCCTTTGCCCCATGTCGGGATTCGCCTGGCCGATGATGGTGAAGTACTGGTCAAGGGCTCGACCCTGCTCGGCTATCTGGGACAAGCGCCCTTCCCCGATGATTGGTGGCCGACCGGCGATCTCGGCGAGTTCGACCCGGAAGGTTTTCTCTACCTCAACGGGCGCAAGAAGCATCAGTTCGTCACCAGTTTCGGCCGCAACGTCAATCCGGAATGGGTCGAGGCTGAACTCACTCAGCGTCGCCACATCGCTCAGGCATTCGTCTACGGCGAAGCGATGCCGAGCAACCACGCTCTGCTCTGGCCCCATTGGCCGGACTGCACCGATGACGAAATGGCCGCCGCCGTGGCCCAGGCCAACGAAGCCTTGCCCGATTACGCCCAGGTTCATCACTGGACCCGTCTCGATCAACCGTTTACCGCCGCCAACGGTTTGCTGACCGCCAATGGCCGACCGCGCCGCGATGCCATTGTCGAGCGTTACCGGGCGCAGCTCACTGAATTGGTTTTTTCCGAGGAATCCGCATCATGAGTTTTTTCGACACCCTGCAAGAAGCTACCCAGCAGGAACGCCACGAGTTGTTCAACCTGCCGGTCATCCGCGATGCCCTTGAGGGTAAGGTCAGCCTGGAGAGCTACCGTGCCTTCCTCGCTCAGGCCTACTACCACGTGCGCCATACCGTGCCGCTGATGATGGCGTGCGGCGCACGTCTGCCGCAGCGGCTGGAATGGCTACGCAAAGCGGTGTGCGAGTACATCGACGAGGAGTACGGCCACGAACAGTGGATACTCGACGACATCGCGGCCTGTGGCGGTGACAAAGAGGCGGTGCGTGACGGTCGTCCATCGCTGCCGATCGAGTTGATGATCAGCTTCCTCTACGACCTGATTGCCCGAGACAACCCGGTGGGCCTGTTCGGCATGGTCAATGTGCTGGAAGGCACCAGCATAGCCCTGGCCACCCATGCGGCCGGCAGCATCCGCGAACGCCTGGAGCTGCCGGAAACTGCCTTCAGCTACCTGAGTTCCCACGGTTCGCTGGACATCGAACACATGCAGACCTACCGCCAGCTGATGAACACACTCCAAGACCCGGCAGATCAAGCCGCGGTGATTCATGCCTCAAAGGTCGTTTACACGCTCTATACCGACATGTTCCGTGGCCTGCCCCGCGATGGGGAGAACCTGCATGCAGCTGCATGAAGCCCGTGTGGTTCTGACCGGAGCCAGCGGGGGTATCGGCCTGGCCATCGCCAGCGCCCTGTGTGCCAGTGGCGCACGGGTGTTGGCCGTATGCCGGCACCGGGAGGCGCTGGAACCCTTGCTCGAACGCTACCCGATGCACCTGTGTTGGGTCGGCGCTGACCTGACCGTCCCCGGCGATCGATGCAAAGTGCTGGCTGCGGGCGAAGCCATCGGTGGCATCAACCTGCTGGTCAACGCCGCCGGGGTCAACCAATTCGCCATGCTCGAACAGCTCGATGACAGCGAGATCAATGCGATGCTCGCGGTGAACATCAGTGCGCCGATCTGCCTGACCAGGCTTTTGCTGCCGCTGCTCAAGCAAGCCGAGAGCGCCATGGTGGTGAACGTCGGCTCGACCTACGGCTCCATCGGTTATCCCGGTTACGCCAGCTATTGCGCCACCAAGTTCGCCCTGCGCGGTTTCTCCGAAGCCCTGCGCCGGGAGCTGGCCGACACCCGGATCAGCGTGCTCTACGTCGCCCCCCGGGCGACCCACACCAGCATGAACAGCCCGGCGGCCCAGGCGCTGAACGATGCGCTCAACGCCAATGTCGACGATCCGC
The DNA here is from genome assembly GCF_002286815.1 of Pseudomonas sp. PICF141. GTDB lineage: Bacteria > Pseudomonadota > Gammaproteobacteria > Pseudomonadales > Pseudomonadaceae > Aquipseudomonas. Next base: position 16,387 of record NZ_MUNM01000038.1, on the reverse strand, counting down.
AAACTGTCGCTTCGGCGGTCATCCACGCGATTGCCGGTGACCGGCGCGATGTGTACCTGGGCTGGCCGGAGCGTTTTTTCGTTCGCCTGAACAGTCTGTTGCCACATTTGGTGGACCGTGGCCTGCGCAAGCAGTTGCCGCTGATCCGTCGCCTCAGTCAGAAACCCGATAACGAGAGTCTCAAACCATGAAAAAAATCGTCACTTGCTTGCTGCTCGGAGTGTTGAGCCAAAGCGTCTGGGCGCTGGACACCGCCGATCAGCAACGCCTCAATGGCATTCAGCAAAGCTGGGCGCACATTCAATACGAATTGCCCGCCGACCAGCGTACCGCGGCCTTCGAAAAACTCGCGACCCAGACTTCGGCCTTCACCCGGGAACGCCAGTCCCTGGCCGAAGCGTGGATCTGGTCCGGTATCGTCACCAGCAGTTGGGCCGGCGCCCAAGGTGGCATCGGAGCCCTGAGCAAGGTCAAGGCCGCCAAAGTCGATCTGGAAAAAGCCCTCGCCATTGATCCCAAGGCCCTGCAGGGCTCGGCCTACACCAGCCTTGCGGCGTTGTATGATCGCGTGCCCGGTTGGCCCATCGGTTTTGGCGATGCCGACAAGGCCGAACAGCTGTTAAAGCAGGCTTTGCAGCTGAACCCGGCCGGCATCGACAGTCTGTACTTCTGGGGCGATCACCTTTACCGTCAAAAGCGCTATGGTGAAGCCAGGGACGCACTGCAAAAAGCCCTGCAAGCGGCACCACGCCCTGGCCGGGAAAGCGCCGATGCCGGGCGGCGCAAAGAGATCGAGGCATTACTGGTGGACGTGAACAAAAAACTCAACTGACAGGAGTCCGCGTGCGCTTATTACTGATCGAGGATGACGTGGCCCTTGGCGAGGGCATTCATCAGGCTCTGGGCCGTGAGGGTTACACCGTCGACTGGCTGCAAGACGGGCGCAGTGCCTTGCATGCGTTACTCAGCGAAACATTTGACTTGGCGGTCCTCGACCTCGGCCTGCCGCGCATGGACGGTCTGCAAGTATTGCACCGCCTGCGCGAAAGTGGCTCCAACCTTCCGGTACTGATTCTCACCGCCCGGGATGCCACCGAAGACCGCATCGCCGGGCTGGATGCCGGGGCCGACGATTACCTGATCAAGCCCTTCGACCTGGCCGAACTCAAGGCTCGCCTGCGGGCCTTGTTGCGACGCAGCGCCGGTCGCGCTCAAGTGCTGATCGAGCACGCCGGCATCAGCCTGAACCCCGGCACCCAGCAAGTCAGCTATCGAGGTGAGCCGGTGGCGCTGACGCCCAAGGAGTATCAACTGCTCCACGAATTGCTTTCGCCTCCGGGCCGGGTCATGACCCGCGACCACCTGATGCAACTGCTTTACGGCTGGAACGAAGAAGCCGAAAGCAACACCCTGGAAGTGCATATCCATCACCTGCGCAAGAAGTTCTCCACTGACCTGATCCGTACCATTCGCGGTGTCGGGTACCTGGTCGAGGAGCGTCGATGACTTCGATTCGGCGTCGCACCCTGACGCTGATCATCGGCCTGATGCTGACAGGTCTGGCGATCATCAGTGTGCTCAACCTGCACGACAGCAATCATGAAATTGCCGAAGTCTACGACGCCCAACTGGCCCAGAACGCCCGGCTTCTGCAGGGTGTGATGCGCATGCCGCTGGCCAGCCGTGAACACGCCGAACTGTATCAAGCATTCAACAAGGCCTTGAGTGAAGCGGTGCCGAGAGTCGATGGTCATCCCTACGAAAGCAAAATTGCCTTTCAGGTGTGGAATCGCAAGGGTGAAGTGCTGGTGCATACCGCCAGTGCGCCCTCCTTCACGGCACCGCCGACCAAATCCGGCTTCAGCGATGTGGTGGACCTGCACAATCGCCATTGGCGGGTGTTCATGCTCGAAGACAAACAGAATGACCTGCGCATCTGGGTCGGTGAACGGGACGACGTGCGTGCGGACCTGGTAGACCGGATCGTACGTCATACCCTGTGGCCCAATGTGCTGGGTAGCCTGATCCTGGCGGCCATGGTCTGGCTGGCCATTGGCTGGGGGCTCAAGCCCCTGGCCAATATGGCGCAAACGTTGCGGGCTCGGCACAGCGGTTCTCTGGAGCCGTTGCAACTGAACCCATTACCCAGTGAATTGGAACCGATGCAGGCAGCGCTCAACCGCATGCTCGCGCAAATTCAGGAAGTGCTTGGCCGCGAACGGCGCTTCATCGCCGACGCCGCTCACGAATTACGTACGCCGCTGGCGGTGCTGCGAGTGCATGCGCAGAACCTGCAGGAAGCCGGCACGGAACAGGAGCGTCGTGAATCCCTGGCGTTTCTGATTGCCGGTGTTGACCGCACCAGCCGCTTGGTCAATCAATTGCTGACCATGGCCCGTCTTGAACCCAAAGCCGTGGCGCCAATGGAGCAAAGCATCGACCTGAGCGAAACCGTGCGCGCCAGTCTGGCCCAACTCACGCCCTGGTTATTAAGCAGGAATCTGGAACTGGCCTTCGATGTTGCTGACCAGCCTTTTGAAGTGCTGGCCGACGCCGCCGACATCGACATCGCTCTGAACAACCTGGTCACCAACGCCGCGAATTTTTCGCCGGAGCAGGGTGTCATCACCGTGCGATTGAGTCAGGAGAACGGGTTCTATGATTTGAGCGTCCAGGACCAGGGGCCAGGCATCGATGAAGCAGATCGCGCACGGTTATTCGAACGTTTTTACAGCCGTGGAAATACCGGGGGCGCGGGGCTGGGGCTGACCATCGTCAGCACCATTGCGGCGCGGCTGGGTGGGCGAATTACGCTGGTCAATCTACCTGAAGGCGGGTTGCGGGCGACCCTGTCGATTCCCGATGGCCAACACCACACCCCTGCGCAGCGGACCACCTGCGAGCTGCCGCCCAATGGCTGAGTGACTACAGCCGTACGCCTAAACACAATCCCTTGTAGGAGCGAGGCTTGCCCGCGAAGGCGTCAGGTCTGGCACACCACGTCATCGTTCTTCGCGGGCAAGCCTCTTGTTTAGAATGGGCTGCAGGCGAGTTGTTGGTGGGTTGGGATGGGCCAGTGCAATCTGTGCCCTTCCCGCTTTACTCGAAAGCCTTCTCTCTCACTTTTTAGCGCTCGCCAAATAATGCGCAACCAACGCATTGGCATGTCCGTGCCCCATACCGTGTTCAGCCTTCAGCCAAGCCACCATTTCCGTATGCTTCTTGCTGCTCACTGTACCGAGCAAACCCAGCCAATGGTCGATTGGCTGGCCGTACTTTTTTTCAATTGAGGGGAAGTACGATGCCGGCCCTTTCACCTTTGTATCTTCGGTCATGCTGCAAGCTCCCTTGTTCATGGCGGATTGTCGGTGGACGCTCCTTGTCTTGATCCCAGGAATTGAAGTCCAGGACCGCTGCGTAGTCCAGCGCAAACAAGCTCGCCGTGTATAAGTAATGATTGAAGTTATCGCGAAGCGCTCTAATGAACTGTCAGTTCTAACAGGTCACTTTCAGTTTGGCCGGGGCTAAGCTGCCCCTATTGGAATGACTTGAGGCGTTCATCATGTTTCGAAATGGTTATCTATTGGTGCAGGGCATTCTCTTGTTAGCGATTCTGCCGCTATTGCGCGATGTCCAAGGTGGCCAGTGGACGCCCATAACATCCGAAGTAACCTTTCAATGTAACAACGTCAGGACGGACTATAGCGCTTATGTTGTCGGCAACCATCCAGCGTTAGGGAATTGGGATCCGGCCAAGGCCATACCGCTCGCCTCTGCTTCCTCTTCTACTTCTACTTCTACTTCTACTTCTACATGGACCGGCAATGTACTTTTTCCAGGCACGGACGACGGCAAAGATGTGGAATGGAAGTGTATCTTGCGCCACAACACCATACCGACCGACGTACAGTGGCAGGCCGATCCCAACAACATAGTGAAGGTGACTTTCTCAATAAAGAGTGTCGGCACCTTTTGAGGCATGTGTGAACATATGGAAAAATGAATCTGACACTCTCCCAAGATCAAAAGATCGCGGTCTTCCGGTAGCGCCTACCCCTCTCCCTTAGGAGCTACAGAAGGCCGCGATTTTTTGATATTTGCTATCCCAGCAACAACCCCTGCTCACGCTCACACAACTCCACCACGTAATCCCACAACACCCGCAGCCGCACGGACTTGTGCAGCTCGCGCCGCGTACTGATCCAGTAACTGCGCTGGATGCTTTCATCCGGCAGTAACGGCACCAGTTGGGGATCGGCGCTGGCCATATAGCAGGGCAACACGGCGATCCCCAGGCCCGAGCGCGCGGCCTGTTGCTGGGCGATGACGCTGGTGCTGTGAAACACCACCTGGGGGTTGCGGCAGAAGCTGTTGAGGAACATCAGTTCCTGGCTGAACAGCAAGTCATCGACGTAGCCGATCCACGCATGGCGACCGAGGTCTTCGCGGCTGCGCAGGGGTGGCGAACGGTCCAGATAGGCCTGGCTGGCATACAGTGCCAGTCGGTAATCGGTGAGTTTGCGGGTGACCAGCATGTCGGCGGCCGGGCGTTCCAGGTGAATGCTGATTTCCGCTTCACGGTTGAGGATGCTGACGAAGCGCGGCACCGCTACCAATTCCACTTCCAGCCCCGGATAGCGTTCGAACAGCCCGTTCATGCGGCTGGCAAGGAACATGATGCCCAGCCCTTCCGTCACGCCGACGCGGATCTTGCCTAGCGGCGCGGATGACTGGGTGATTTCTTCCTGAGCCAGCAGCGCGACGTTCTCCATGGCTTCGGCGTGTTTGAGCAGCGCTTCGCCGGCCGGGGTCAATTCGTAACCTTGGGCATGCTGGATGAACAGCGCGGTGCCGAGGCTTTTTTCGATGGCCTCGATGTGCCGGGCCACGGTGGCGTGGGTGGTGTTCAAACGGCGCGCGGCGGTCAGCAAGCGGCCGCTGCGCTGCAACTCTAGAAAAAACCGCAGGTCATTCCAGTCGAACATGAACCATCCTTGACGTTAGGCCGTTAACGACGCTGTTTAAAAACGCACAGCACCTGCGCAAAAACTAACATTCTTTTAACGAAAGCTAACAACTAGGATGACCGACAACAAGAACAACAATATGAGGTCAAGGATGCAGACTTCCCTTGATGAATACGACTACATCGTGGTCGGCGCCGGGCCGGCCGGTTGTTTGCTGGCCAATCGACTGTCGGCCAACCCGCAGCATCGCGTGCTGCTGCTCGAAGCCGGCGGCCGCGACAACTACCCATGGATTCACATTCCTGTCGGTTACCTGTTCTGCATCGGCAACCCGCGCACCGACTGGTGCTTCAAGACCGAAGCGCAACCGGGCCTGCAGGGTCGCGCCCTGAGCTACCCGCGCGGCAAGGTGCTCGGCGGCTGTTCCTCAATCAACGGCATGATCTACATGCGCGGCCAGGCTGGCGATTACGACGCTTGGGCGGCCGAAGGCAATGCCGGCTGGGGCTGGCAAGACGTGCTGCCACTGTTCAAGCAAAGCGAAAACCATTTTGCCGGCGACTCAGCATTTCACGGCGCCGCCGGGCAATGGCGAGTCGAGCGTCAGCGTCTGTCGTGGCCGATCCTCGACGCGTTTCGCACGGCAGCCGAGCAAAGCGGCATCGCCAGCATCGATGACTTCAATCAGGGCAACAACGAAGGCTGCGGCTATTTCCAGGTCAATCAAAAGGCCGGAGTGCGCTGGAACGCGGCCAAGGCGTTTCTCAAACCGATCCGTCAGCGCACCAATCTGACGGTGCTGACCGACGTTGAAGTGGACCGCGTGCTACTGGAAAACGGCCGCGCCTCGGCGGTCAGTGCGCGCTGGCAAGGCCAGGTGAGAACCTTCAAGGCGCGCAAGGAAATCGTTCTGTGTGCCGGTTCCGTCGGTTCACCGGGCATTCTCCAGCGTTCTGGTATCGGCCCTCGCCCGCTGCTGCAAAAACTGGGCATCGGCGTGGCCCATGAACTGCCCGGCGTGGGCGGCAACCTGCAGGATCATCTGCAACTGCGGCTGATCTACAAACTGGAAAATGCCCGCACTCTGAACCAGATTGCGGGCACGCTGTGGGGCAAGATGGGCATGGGCCTGCGTTACCTGTATGACCGCAGCGGCCCACTGTCCATGGCCCCAAGCCAACTCGGCGCCTTCGCGCGATCGGGGCCGGAACAGACCTCGGCGAACCTCGAATACCACGTGCAACCGTTGTCGCTGGAGCGTTTCGGCGAGCCGCTGCACGCCTTCCCCGCGTTCACCGCGTCGGTCTGCGATCTGCGCCCGCAAAGTCGTGGCCGGATAGACATTCGCTCTGCCGACCCACGGGAAGCGCCGCTGATTCAGCCCAACTACCTGAGCCATCCCGAAGACTTGCGGGTAGCAGCCGATGCCATCCGCCTGACCCGCCGCATCGTTGCCGCGCCCGCCTTGCAAGCGTTCAAACCGGTCGAGTACCTGCCCGGCGACAGCTTGCAGAGCGAAGAACAATTGCACGAAGCCGCCGCCCGGATCGGCACCACGATTTTCCACCCGGTAGGCACGTGCCGGATGGGCAACGATGCCCACGCGGTGGTCGACGCCGGGTTGCGCGTCCATGGCGTCCCCGGCCTGCGCATCGCCGACGCCTCGATCATGCCGCGCATCACCTCGGGCAACACCTGCTCGCCGACACTGATGATCGCCGAGAAAGCCGCGCAATTGATGCTCAGCCCCAGCACAAGGAGCCTTGACCCGCAGAAGGAACTGCTGAGCAACCCACTGTAGGAGCGAGGCTTGCCCGCGAAGAACGATGACGTGGTGTGTCAGGTCTGACGCCTTCGCGAGCAAACTTCGCTCCTGCAAAGATCGACGTACACCCCGCTTTACGGATAAACGCGGCACCCGCCCACCAGGCTGGCGCCGACAGTGGAACAACAAAAACAATCACTGTGAGGGATACCGGTATGTCAGAACATGTTCAGCCCCTGGAAGCGGTCCGCAGCGCCGGCACCAGTCAGGAAACCCAGAAAGTCATCTTCGCCTCGTCCCTGGGGACGGTGTTCGAGTGGTACGACTTTTTCCTCTACGGCGCCCTCGCGGCGGTCATCAGCAAACAGTTCTTCGCCGGGGTCAACGACACCACGGCGTTCATCTTCGCGCTCATGGCCTTCGCCGCCGGCTTCATCGTGCGGCCCTTCGGTGCGCTGGTGTTCGGACGCTTGGGGGACATGATCGGGCGCAAATACACGTTCCTGGCGACCATCGTCCTCATGGGGCTGGCGACGTTCTGCGTCGGCTTGCTGCCGACCTACGCGAGCATCGGCATCGCCGCGCCGATCATCCTCGTGGTGCTGCGTATGCTTCAGGGTCTGGCATTGGGCGGAGAATACGGCGGCGCTGCCACTTACGTCGCTGAACACGCACCGATGGGCAAACGCGGTTTCCACACCAGCTGGATTCAATCCACCGCCACCCTCGGCTTGCTGCTGTCGCTGCTGGTGGTGCTGGGCTGCCGCTACTTCACCGGCGACCAGTTCGAAGTCTGGGGCTGGCGCATTCCGTTTCTGTTTTCGATCGTGTTGCTGGGTATCTCGACCTGGATTCGCCTGAGCCTGCATGAGTCGCCTGCGTTCGTGAAAATGAAAGAAGAAGGCAAGCTCTGCAAGTCACCGCTGCGCGATTCCTTCGGCAAATGGGACAACCTCAAAGTGGTGCTGATTGCGCTGTTCAGCATCAACGCCGGGCAAGCGGTAACCTTCTACGCCGCGCAGTTCTATGTGCTGTTCTTCCTCACCCAGTTCCTGAAAATGGACCCGGCACTGGCCAACAGTCTGCTGATCGTCAGCGTGACCATTGGCGCGCCGTTCTTCATCTTTTTCGGTTGGCTGTCGGACAAGGTCGGCCGTAAACCGGTGCTGATGATCGGCCTGTTGCTGGCCACTGCGCTGTACTTCCCGATCTTCAAGACCCTGGCCCATTACGCCAACCCAGCCATTGACCTGGCCAGCCGCCAGGCACCGATCACCGTGCTGGCGGACCCGGCCACCTGCACCTTCCAGTTCGACCCGGTGGGCAAGGCTAAATTTGATAGCCCGTGCGACAAGGTCAAAACTTTCCTGGTCAAGCAAGGCCTGCCCTACAACAGCGAAGCGGCCCCGGCCGGCAGCGCCGTGCAGGTCAGCATCGGCGAGGTGACAATCGATGGCTACGATGAAGCGGCCTTGCGCGGTGCTGTGACCCTGGCCGGGTATCCGTCACAAGCGGACACCCAACAGATCAACAAACCCATGATCGTGGCGCTGATCGTCGCCCTGATCATCATCTCCGCCATGTGCTACGGCCCGCTGGCGGCGCTGATGGTCGAACTGTTCCCGACCCGCATCCGCTACACCTCCATGTCCCTGCCCTACCATATCGGCAATGGTTGGTTCGGTGGCTTCCTGCCGACGGTGTCGTTTGCCTTGGTGGTGTACACCGGGGATATTTTCTACGGGCTGTGGTACCCGGTGGTGATTACCGGGGTGAGCCTGGTGGTGGGGATGATGTGTTTGCGTGAGACGAAGGATGTGGATCTGGACAAGAACTGACGGCATGAACCTCTAGCGATGGGAGCAGGCTTACCTGTGGCGAGGGGGCTTGCCCCCGTTGGGTCGCGAAGCGGCCCCAAAACCGTTCGACGCGGTGTGTCAGGCGCACTGCGATTGGAGGTTCTACGACTGCTTCGCAGCCGAACGGGGGCAAGCCCCCTCACCACAAATGCTTTGCGCACCTCAGGTATCAAGCACCTCAAACGTCACTTCTTCGGGATAAAACGCCACATACCCGCGAATCTGCGCGACTGACACCTTCGGATGCTCATAACTCCATACCGCATTGGCCGCTTCATGCCCGGGGATTTGCAGGCTGAAATAGCTGGCATCGCCCTTGTACGGGCAGTAACTGGTGTGGTCGGTGCGGGCGAAATATTGTTCGGCGATGTCCTCCCGGGGGATGTAATACACCGGAGGATAATTGGCCTCATGCATAACCAGCGCCCGAGTGGATGACGCCACTTGAATGTCATGGAATTTCACCACCACGCAGCCGGGTTGAGGGTTGATGGTGATGGGAGTACCGGGGCTGGGGGCTTTCATGAACAGGATCCTCTGTCGCTGCTGCGTTGTATTGGCGCTCCGACAGGTATACCTCATGTTTCGGTATCGCGACGGCTTCACAGCCGAACGGAGCTTGCCTGGCTACGGTAACTGCGCACTGAATGGAAGGACGGTCGAGTCTTCGTTCTCACGCCGGGCATGAGTTATCAAGTGGCGGACAATGCCGAAGCGCATCGTTCATCCACCGCCATGGGCGCCAGGTTGTTTGTGGTGGACTGACCGCTGTCATCCACCGCAACAGCTTAAGCTGTACATCCATACAGATAAAGATTGCTCCATCGCTCATCAGCCGCCATTCTGTGCACCTCTCGAACACTGATCGATGATGGTGGTTATGCAGCTGTACCTCTGTGAAAAACCTTCCCAGGCCAAAGATATCGCGGCCGTGCTCGGCGCCAAGCGCCGGGGCGATGGTTGCTGGCTGGGAACAAACGTCACGGTCACCTGGTGCATCGGCCATCTGCTGGAAACCGCACCGCCGGATGCCTATGACGCACGTTACAAACGTTGGGTGCTGGCGGATCTGCCGATCATTCCTGAAAAATGGAAGATGACCGTCAAACCGCGCACGGCCAGCCAGTACAAGGCGGTCAAACGCTTGCTCGGCGAGGCCAGTGAACTGGTGATTGCCACCGACGCCGACCGTGAGGGCGAGATGATCGCCCGGGAGCTGGTGGAGCATTGCCGTTATCGCGGGCCGATCCGGCGATTGTGGCTGTCGGCGCTGGACGATGCATCGATTCGCAAGGCCCTGGCGGTGCTCAAACCCGGGATAGAGACATTCAGCCTTTATCATTCGGCATTGGGGCGCTCCCGGGCCGACTGGCTGATCGGGATGAACATGAGTCGGCTGTTCACGCTGCTGGGACGTCAATCCGGCTATCAGGGTGTATTGCCGGTCGGTCGGGTGCAGACGCCGACTTTGCGCCTGGTGGTGGATCGCGACCGCAGCATTGCCGATTTCGTCCCGGTGGCGTATTGGGCGATTGACGTGCAACTGCTGCACGATGGCACGGCGTTCACCGCCCAGTGGCGTGCGGCCTCCGACGCTTGCGATGATCAGGATCGCTGCCTGAATCAGGCGCTGGCGCAGAAAGCGGCTACAGCCATTGGCAGTGCGGCGAGCGCCCGGGTGATCAAACTGCGCACCGAACGCATGCGCGAAGTCGCACCTTTGCCGTTCGACCTGGGCACGTTGCAGGAAGTCTGCTCGAAGAAGCTGGGGCTCGGCGCCCAGGAAACCCTCGACATCGCCCAGGCCCTGTATGAAACCCACAAAGTCATTACCTACCCGCGCAGCGACTGCGGCTACCTGCCGCTGAGTCAGCACAGCGAAGCACCGGCAATCCTGGCCGCGCTGAGGCAGGCCGATCCGGCCCTGAATGCCTTGCACGATTATCTGGAACCCCAGCGTCGCTCACGGGCCTGGAATGACGCCAAGGTCAGCGCTCACCACGGCATCATCCCCACGGCGGCGGCGAAAAACCTCGACCGACTGGTGGGCAAGCAACGGGCGGTGTACACCCTGATTCGTGCGCGTTATCTGGCGCAGTTCCTGCCCAACCATGAATACGACCGGACCCAAGCCGACTTCGACTGCGCCGGTGAAGCCTTGCGCGCGGTGGGCAAGCAGATTGTCGAGCCTGGCTGGAAACGCGCCCTGCCCGAGGCCCTCGCACCCGCCAAGGGCCGTGAAGCACCGGCACCACAAACACTGCCGGCACTGGCCGAAGGGCGTGACTGCGCGGTGGCGGATGTGAAGCTCAAGGACCTCTGGACCCAGCCGCCCAAGCCGTTCACCGAAGGCGATTTGATCAAGGCGATGAAGAACGTCGCCAAACTGGTGGAAGATCCACTGCTCAAGCAAAAGCTCAAGGACACGACCGGCATCGGCACCGAAGCCACCCGCGCCTCGATCATCCAGGGCCTGCTGGACCGTGGCTACCTGATCAAGAACGGCAAGGCTTTGGCCGCGACGCCGGCAGCGTTCAGCCTGATCGACGCCGTGCCGCGCGCCATTGCCGACCCCGGCACCACGGCAATCTGGGAACAGGCTTTGGACATGGTGCAGAGCGGTGAAATGAGCCTGGAAGAATTCGTCACCAAACAAGCGGCGTGGATGAGCAAGCAAGTGGCCCGTTGCGCCGGCCTGAACCTGACCATTAGCGGGCCGGCAAGCCCCGCCGGGCGTGGCGCCGCACCGTGGAAAAACAAACGCAAACCGGCCAAACGCAAGGCTTCGACCGGCACCAAGCGCGTAGCGAAACCGGCGGGCAAGGCTTGAGAGCACTTGCAACGAATCGAAACCTGTAGGAGCGTGGTTTGCCCGCGAAGAATTCACCGCGGTTTTTCAGGTATTACGCGTTATCGTTCTTCGCGGGCAAGCCTCGCTCCTACAGGTACTGCGGCGCATCAGGCAAGAGCCCTGCTTTCTGAAAAGGTACAACCATGACGACAGTCAGAAGCCAGCCCTTGATAGAACTGCACGCCGCTCAGCGCGACGAACTGGAAACCATCGAGAACCTGATGCAGTTCTACGTGTATGACTTCAGCGAATGGTTGCCGCTGAAACTCGGTGAGCATGGCTTCTTCAACATCCAGCCCAGACAGGACTACTGGCGCAATCCGGCAACCAGGCCGTTTCTGATCAAGGTTGACGGCGAGCTTGCCGGTTTCGTGACCGTGGATGACGAAACCCATGTCGTCGGTGCGGAGCACAACATCGGCTACTTCTTTGTCAGTCGACGCTTTCGTGGCCAAGGCGTCGCGAAGTTTGTCGCCTCTGCCCTCTTGAGCCGATTCCCCGGTCAATGGCAGATTTTCCACATCGATGCCAACCAGCCTGCGCGGCGGTTCTGGGCCAAGGTGATGCCTGATCTCACGGGCTCAGCATTCACCGTGCAGCAACTGGCAGTGGATGGCTACCCCTGCACCTTTTACCGCTTCTCTAATTCCAAAACCACTTTGTCCGACAACATGTAGTGAACAAAAATAATCACTACAAAACCGTTGACGCCTCCGATTTGCCCTTGCATGATGCAGACATCTCCCCGATCGGGAGTACAGAAACTCGTTTGAGCAAGCTCGTCTGACCGCCGAGCTGTTTTTCCCGGATACACGCTGCCCACAAGGCAGATTGAAGAAGCTGACCTGGCCTGAACGTCCAGTACAAGGACGAGAAGCGCTGGCGATCAATCCTCATGAAGCTTGTGGCCGACCCTGAAAACGTCGGCAGTGGCCTCCAGGTTTTCGCCGCTTCTCTTCGTTGTGACGCTATTGCGTAGCAGTTATTCAACACGACTACATGCAACAGACGCGAACCCCGTCGTATTGACGGCCGGCCGCTGACGTCCTGGTTTCGGTGCCAGGGATCAACTAACCGATGGGCTACTTGTATTAGCGAATCAACTTTGAAAGATCACCAAATGGTCAAGGGGCTTACAATGAATTTGAACAATCAACCTACTATCGATGAACTGGCTCGTTTGTTCGCTGCGAAAAAAGACAGCCTGGACAGCCATATTCTGTGGATCAGCAAATCGGGCCAGGTCCATATCGACTGCCTGTCGCCCTATGCCCATGAAGAAGAGTTCGACCGGAACAACCAGAACCTGCTCGCCCGACTGAAGATGTACCGTCGCGGCCAGGGTTATGTCGGCAAGAAAGCCGCGGCCGACAAAGACTTCATCGGTAATGTGCTTCAAACGCTGAAACAGGCATGGGCATCGATGCAGAACCAGAACGAAGTTCGGGTGATTGATCGGTTGTACTGATTAGGGAAGATTAACCGCCCTCCATAAAAAGGCCCCCGCTCGTATCATCGAGCGGGGCCTTTTTTATTTGCCTGCGACACGTGCGACACCACTGAGTCAAAGAACAGAGCTATGGTTAACAAAACGCTGGACATCGGTCTATTCACTGGAGGTCTGCGATGAAAAAAGCCCTCACATTCATGCTGCTGGCGTTGGCGGGTGCCGCTCATGCGAACAGCGTTCCCGGCGTTCCTGCCTTCGATGTCGACTGCCCCGGGAACATCATGGTCCACGCCGACCAGGATGGCCCGGTCATCATCAATAGCAAAGAAGCCCAGACCAGAATGATCAATGAGCGTCTTTTCGAGGCGAAGGGCTCGGACGTAACGATCTCGATCAGCATCGCCGATGATGACTCGGTTGCCGTGACCTATATCAGCAAGAAAGGCGGCAATGGCATCTGCCAGTCGGTGGATGATTGATCTACACGCTGGCGCTGCCCGCCATCACCAGGTTCGCGAATGCCACCGACGCGGCACTGTGGTAGTTGTTCTTCCTGCGCAACAACGCCGCGTCGCGCCGGGGTGCTTCGCCCTGTAATTCAATCCGGCGCAGTGCCCGTTCCGCAGTGGCGATGGGTTCCGGGAGGATGGTGGCCATTGGCGCGTGACGAATGACCTCCAACAGCGTACTCACCGAGTTCACCTCGATCGCTACCTTGGGCGTAATGTTCTGTTGCCGAAAATACCCGTCAATGGAAGATCGGGTGATGAAGTCCGGCGTCAGCAACGCGAACTCCAGTTGCGCCACTTCCTTTGGCGACAGCGGGCTCTGGCGCTCGTACAGCGGATGACTGCGTCCGACCATCACACCCAACGTTTCGACAAACATTGGCAGGCATTCGATATCGGGGCTCCTCACCGGGGTAAAGGCAATGGCGATGTCCAACGAGTCATCGAGCAACCCGGCTTCGATGTCATCCATCGATAACTCGAAAATCTGCAGATGGATGTTAGGAAATTTCGCCACGTAGTCGCGCACCAACGGCCCTACCAGATACGCCATGAACGTTGGCGTCATGGCCAGTCGTAAAGTGCCGCGAGACAAGTCCTTCACGTCATGCAGCGCACGTTTCCCCGCTTCAAGTTCCACGAGTACCCGACGGGCACTTTCGATGTAGGCCAGCCCTGCATCGGTCGGCTTGACCGTGCGCGAGGTGCGGTCGAACAGGCTGACGCCGAGGGTTTCCTCCAGTTGCCGGATCTGCTGGGACAACGTCGGTTGGGAGACATGCAACGCCTCGGCGGCACGGGTGAAACCGCCGTGGTCGGCGACTGCCAGCAAATAGCGCAAATGTCGGAGCAGCATGGGCACACCATCCATAGGCAGGACTTATGCGAAGCATTGTATATCGGTCTTGGACGCTATGGATCAATCGACCGAAGATGGCCGCACTTTCCAGCGACAACCGATAGGAGTCACCCCATGCAACAGTCCCATGCTTACCAAGACCCGAGTCTGACCCTGACCACTTCGATCCTCAATGCCAAGGCCCGCAAGAATTTGTCCTGGCAGGATTTGACCGATGGCACCGGCCTGGGCCTGGCCTACGTCACTGCCGCCCTGCTCGGCCAACATCCGCTGCCCGAAGCTGCCGCCAAGGTGATTGGCGAGAAACTCGAACTGGACGCCGATGCCGTGGCTCGCCTGCAGATCATTCCGCTGCGCGGTAGCCTTTCGGGTATCCCGACCGACCCGACCATCTACCGTTTCTACGAAATGATCCAGATCTACGGCACTACGCTCAAAGCCCTGGTTCACGAGCAATTCGGCGACGGCATTATCAGCGCAATCAACTTCAAGCTGGACATGAAGAAAGTTGAAGACCCGGAAGGTGGTTCCCGCGCAGTGATTACCCTGGACGGCAAGTTCCTGCCGTTGCACCCGTTTTAAGACGATCCAGTCAATTCAGGCGCAAAACCTGTGGGAGCGGGCTTGCTCGCGAAAGCGGTGTGTCAGGCGACATCAGTGTTGACTGTGCCGCCGTCTTCGCGAGCAAGCCCGCTCCCACAGGTTATGCAGGCATTAACCCCTCTCATTCATTGCAAGGAAGTCAGCCATGAAAGCCCTCATCGAAGGTTTATTGAAGTTCCAGAAAGAAGCCTTCCCGCAACGTACCGACCTGTTCAAACACCTGGCCACCACCCAGCATCCCGGCACATTGTTCATCACCTGTTCCGACAGCCGGGTGGTGCCGGAACTGCTGACCCAGCAAGAGCCCGGCGAACTGTTCGTGGTGCGCAATGCCGGCAACATCGTGCCCTCTTACAGTCCGCATCCCGGTGGGGTGTCGGCCACGGTCGAATATGCGGTCGCGGTATTGGGCGTGACGGACATCGTGATCTGCGGGCATTCGGACTGCGGCGCCATGACCGCCATCGCTCAGTGCAAATGCATGGATCACCTGCCCGCCGTCAGTGGCTGGTTGCAACACGCCGAGTCGGCCAAGGTCATCAATGACTCCCGCCCTCACGCCAGCGACTCAGCCAAGGTAAGTTCGATGGTCCGGGAAAATGTCATCGCCCAACTGGCGAATATCCAGACTCACCCGAGCGTGCGTCTGGCCCAGGAAAAAGGCCTGCTGAATTTGCATGGCTGGGTTTATGACATCGAGACCGGCTCCGTCGATGCACTGGATGCCAGCCGGCGCAACTTCGTGTCGCTGGCCGAGCATACGGACACCTGTGCCGTTTATGGCAAAACGGTCGAAGCCGCCTGAAGGCTTGGCGCCACGTTACAAAATGGGCAGGCACATGACTGCGCCCGTCCTTGGCTCCGGTTCAGGCATGACACTCACAAGATCGCCATGATCATTTGTCGTCTGACGAGGATGGCCGACGCTCAGTGGTCTCTTCGGCATTCGGTGCTTCTGGAGAATGCCCCGGGGTGAACACGTGAGTGAGCAATTCGCTGGCATCGATGTCGACGACACCAGGAACCGACCGGGCCAGAGCAACAGCCTGCTCACACTGTCTATGAGTGTTGACACGGCCGCTCAATGCCACCCTGCCCGCATGGGTTTTGACATGGACATGCAGACCAAGGGTTGAGTCGGCCAATGCCAGGGCCGACTTCACCCGGGTGGTAATCCACGCGTCGTTAACGACCGTTTCCAGACCATGAGAATAATGTTGAAAGGAATGAAGTTTCATGGCGCAACCCTCTCTGAAGTAATCAGATGCGCTGTCCGCTCCCCCGCAGGCATGGACACACATTAAGTATAGTGCGGCCGTTGTCTGCGGTCGGGGCGACGAAAGTCCTGTAGGAGCGAGGCTTGCCCGCGAAGCATGCACCGCATTTTTTTCAGCGATAACGCATCATCGCTCTTCGCGGGCAAGTCTCGCTCCTACATCTATGGTTACCCCCTTTTCTGCAATACTGTTTTTGATGCGTGTTTGGCTTGCTTTCATCTATCCGGCGTCTAAGTGGGGTTTGTGG
>NZ_MUNM01000037.1 GCF_002286815.1 Pseudomonas sp. PICF141 | reverse complement strand
GTCAACCTGTCGCTCAACAACGGTGTGGTCGAAGGCCGCACGGCCACCACCAACCTGCTGGTGTTCACCGTCAGCGTCGCCGCTAACGGTGACGTCACCCTCGACCAGCTGCGCGCCGTGGTGCATCCCGACGCCACCGATCCCGATGATTCGACGACGCTGTCGGCGGACAATCTGGTGACGCTGATAGGAACCGCAACCGACAAGGACGGCGACAGTGCCCAGGCGACCCTCAACATCGGGCAGAACCTGATATTCAAGGACGACGGCCCGTCACTCGCGTTCGGCAACCTGATCGGCACGGGTAGCGTCCTGCCGCAATTCGGCTTCTGGGATCATTCGGCGGGCGCCGACGGGCTGAGTGCGGCTGGTCTGGATATCTCGGTGAATAGCCAGTTCACCCTCGTCAGACCAGACAATACGACCACCACCGGGACCGCCACGCTCACCGAGCAGTCACCCTCACCGGACGGCAATGGCGCGTACCAGTTCGCCGGGACGTTAACTGGTGATTTCGACAACAACGCCGCAACGGCGGACACCAGCGTCGACTACACGCTGACCGCCTATGCCGATGGCCGCTATGCACTGGATCTGGTGCAAGGCTTCAGTTCGGAGATCGTGCTCAGCACTGCCGATGGCGCGCTCGGTGCCGGAGGCCCGGATCCCGTGCGCACCTTGTTGATTCCAGAGCAGGATCCGCCGACTATTCCTTCGCCATCTGAAGAGGTTGTGTTCTTTTCCGCGAAGGCACTTGCGTCGACTTCGGACATTCTGAGCGGTATCGGACTCGGAGAACCCGATCCCACCGAAACCACGCTACAGACCAACCCTCTGCCCTCGTACATCGACCCGTCGGCCATGAACGTGAGCACCGCCGGCATCGGCGTCGCCAATAACCTGTTCCAGGGAGACGACCTGGCGGCCATCGGCGTTGACGATGAGAGTTTTGTCGTCAATCCGGAGAGCCTGCTGACGGGCATGAGGGTCTTCATCGACAACTCCGTAGGAGGTTACAACACGGCAACCGAGGACCTGTACTACAGGGCCTACTATGAGGACGGCACGTTCTCGGACCTCATCGAAGTGAACACCCTGACGCCGGAGGCAGGCGGACAGGTCTCCTTCCTCATTGAGAGCGATGGCACGAATCTGATCGACGCTGTCCAGCTCACGATGGCCCGAGGCGAGATCAAGATCCCGACGATCCAGTTCATTCAGGAAAGCGAGAGCCTGGCCAGCGATGTCCAGCTGACGTTCAACGCGACGCTGACCGACAAGGATGGGGACTCGGCAACGAGTACGTTCGACGCCAACCTGTTCGCCAATGACTTGACCGGCACCTTCGACTTCACGCTGGCGGGCACGGGCGGTGAACGGGATGCCTTCAACGTCGATTTGTCAGTCGATGAGAACCTGTACCAGGTCACCGGCTTCGATGCCAACGTAAACCTGCGAGACACCCTGGTGCTCAACGGCGACCAGAGCGCCGTTGTCCAATCGATCGACAACAGCGGCGCCGACAGCATCGTGACGGTTGCCGAAACGGGCGGACAAGTCACGACCATCACCTTGGTCGGGGTCGATCTGCTGAGTAGCGACATTGTTAACGGCAGCGTCTGAGAAACGCGCGTAAGAGAATGCGAGGGTGACGCAAACCACCCTCGCATTCTTTTGTCAGTTCCACTATTCAGATACGCACGCTCTCGCCTGCGACAGGCACCCAAGGGTGTCAGATCGTCTTGTTTCGACGTGAAACCAAATCCAGTTCCACCCATGTGGACTCGGGTGGTTTTTCGTTGTTGGTGAGCCCGTGCTTCAGCGCATACATCAACAGATCGATGCGGTTGATCAGGTCAAGCTTTTGATAAATATTGCTGAGGTGGTTGTGCACGGTGTGTTCGCTGATGCCCAGACGCCCGGCGATGCTCATGTATTTAGCGGACGGATCCCCGACAATGGCGCGAATCAATTCCCTCTCGCGGAGTGTCAGCCGCGCCTGTTTTGCCTCCTCCACATTGCATCTCAAATGGATATTCCCGGTCGCGGCATAGCCGGAAAGCCCACCGGCCCAGGCTCTATCCAGTCCGGTATCGCGATGGTGGACTGTGATGATGGCCTGGATGATCGACTCCGTCGGGTCTTCCGCCAGCACGATGCCGCGTGCGCCCGCCTCTATCGCCTGGGCAACGGGGATGGCTTCGTACAAGCCTTTGAGCACCAGCACTTTCATTTCGGCGTCGCGGGTGAGTCCCGCAACAACTTCCAATGGGTTCAGCGCATCTGGAAAAAAACTGAAAAAAATCACATTGGGGCGCAACTGGTCGGCAAGATCCAGCGCATTGGTATAGGTGGTGGCCTGGCCGCTCACTTCCATCTGAGGCTTTCTGGCATTGATCAAATCTTGAAGGCCCATGAGAACGAGGGGACGACAATCGACCAGCATCACACGTATAGGTTTTTTGTGGGTCGTCATATTTTCCTGACTCCCTTGAAGAATTAATGACCTCCCTCCCTTGGCCTTCCCTGATTCAGCAGCTCACTCAACTGCCCACCGTGATCGAAGGACAGATGCGAACGCCGACAGGCCTTAGCGGTGCCTGCCCGGGTATTCATTTTTTGGGTCCCATCCACAGGCTTTACGAGCAGGGTAGCGGGCGTTTCCAAAAGCCGGGCAAAGCCATCGAGGCAACATAAACAGGAATAATCATCAATAACTTGCGTTGATTGATGTGCTCCCTCGAGCTGTTCAACTGAGTCTAGGCCAGACCAGCACACTGCCAGCACGCCCACCGGCCAGTCGTCGATTCACGCCTCATGCGGGTAGCCCGGCCGTTGTACCGAACGCCTATTAATTAAAAGAAAATCAGGGTCTTAGGCGTGCCGTGGCGACTTGCAATCAAAGTCTGGTCGCGCTCGAAATCGTCAATTAACCGACGAATGGCCTGCGCGCAGACGTAATCACAATACTGGCGTCAATTTATCGACGACGCAGGCGGTATTGCGGCAGGATCAGGGGGATGTGAAGTTCTGGCTGGAACTGCCGGCGCCCAACCAGCCATTAACGCTTTCAACACTTTCGGCAGGCAGCTTTCCCGCCCAGCGATTGAGCGTGAGGACATTAGTGACGAATTCGTACTGCGTTTTGAGCAGATCACGACGCGCCCGGAATTCGTTGCGTACGGTGGCCAGTACATCGACGGCATTGACCATTCCGTAATCGAGCGCTTTCTCTGCCGCCACTCTGGACAGTTGTGCCGAGGCCAGGGCATTGCGGCTCGCACTGATCTTTTCTCCGCTGGAATTGGCGGTCAGGTAAGCGCTGGTGATCTCCTTGACCACCCGGCGCCGGATCGCCTCCAGTTCCTGTTCGGCGGTAATCTGATCCTGATAGAGCCCACGCACCCGCGCCGAGGTCGAACCGCCGCTGTACAGCGGCACCTGCACGCCAATCCCGGCGACATAACTGTCGGTGCGCGGCGCCAGGGCATTGTTGTAGCCCTCGTTGGTCTGCTGCGCGCTCAGCGTAAGGCTCAGGGTCGGATAGTGTCCGCCCTTGCCGCTGCGCAACGCCGCGCCCGCTGCCTCGACGCTGCTCTCGTTGGCCTTGAGCGCCGGGTTTAGCGCTATACCCTCGCGCACCCAGGATTCCAGACTCTGCGCCGAAACCCGTAGTTGCACGTCATCGCGAATCCGGTTGAGCTTCTCCTTGACCGGCCGGCCGACGATCTCCGCCAGCTCCTCGCGACTGATACTGGCCCGGTTCTGCGCATCCAGTTCCTGCGCCGCCAGCAAATCTACCCGGGCCTTGAGGTCGAGCTGATCAGTAATCAATGCCAGCTGCTTTTCGTACAACGCATTGACTCGGTCCAGGCTCTTTTGCGTGGTTCGACGCTCTGCCCTCACCAACTCCAGTTCATCCTCGGCGGCCAACGCGGCAAAGTAACGCTGCGCCAGGTCCACTGTGGCCTCGGCCTGAGCATCCAGCGCCTGGGATTCGGACTGCTTGGCCAGGCTTTTGAATTTTTGGTAGTTCTCCCACGCGGCCTTGTTGTAAAGGTACTGACGCAGCACCAGGCTGTAGTTTTCACTGTCGTAACTTTGCTCCACCAGGTCGCTCTCCTGATGAATCCGATTCGTCCCGGCGTTGAGCGAGACCTGCGGGAACAGCGCCCCCATCGCCTCACGCTGATGTTCCTTGCCCGCCTGGGCTTGCGCATAGGAAGCCAGTACCCGCGGATCTTCCAGCCGTGACTCACGGTACAACTGCATGAGGTCGGTGGAAAACGTCGACGCGCTGACTCCAGTCGGTGTTGGCGCAAGGGTTTGCGCCAGAGCGCTACCCGCTGCAAACATGAACACACCGCCCAGCAGAACTGTCGACGCACTCATCGGCTATTCCTCGATCATCGATTGAGCGATGGCATCGCGAGCCGGTTGCATCAGGTACTGCAACAACGTGCGTTGCCCGGTGATGATCAAGACGTCCGCCGGCATCCCCGGCAACAACTTACGCTCACCCAACGTGCGTATGCCCTCCTCGGTTACCCGCACCCGCGCCAGGTAATAAGCCGTCCCCGCCTTTTCGTTGACCAGCCGGTCAGCCGATACGCTGCTGACCTCGCCTTCAATCACGGGAGTGGTCGAGCTATTGAATGCACCGAAACGGATATCGGCACGCTTGCCAATGGCGACGCGATCAATATCCACCGGCGCCACCTGGGCCTCTATGACCAGCTCGGAAACCGATGGAACGATATCCAGCAGCGGCGTCGCCGGGCTCACCACACCACCGATGGTGTGCACGGTCATGCCAATCACCATGCCCGCGTCGGGTGCGCGGATCACAATACGACTGAGCCGGTCCTCCAGAGACGAGGTTTTCTCTTGCAGGTCGTACATCCGGGTCTGAACCTCGGCCAGCTCCTTGGCCACCTCGGTATTGAAATCCTTGTCGATTTGCAGAATCTGCAGTTGCGTTTCATTGATCTGCAGGCGGGTCTTGTTAATGGCGGAACGGTGATCGGCCACCTCCGACCTGAGCATCCCCAGCTTGCGTTCCTGCTCGAGCAGGCGTTGTTTATCCACGAACCCTTGCTTGAGCAGGTCGGTCAGTTCAACGATTTCACCGCTGTAGGATTTCTCCAGATGAACTTTGGCAGCAATCATCGATTCCAGTCCCTTGATCTGTTGACTCAACTGGCCGACGCGCTCGCGCAACACCGCCATCTGGCCCAGCCGCGAGCCTTGTCTGGCGTTGAATACCCGAGTCTCGCCCTGACGCGCCTCCACACCACGCAAACTCTCCGGGTCGGCTATCTCCCCAAAGCTGATTGCCGACAGCGAGTCGCGCTCGGCCCGCAGCCTTGCCTCCATCGCTCTGGTCGCGACCAACTGACCTCGGGTCATCTCGTATTCGAAGCGCAACTGGGCATCATCAAGAATGATCAGCGGATCACCACGCTTGACGATGTCGCCGTCATGGACCAGTACCGCTTTGACGATGCCCCCTTCAGGATGCTGGACCGTTTTGCGGTAAGTCTGCACGGTGACCACCCCCGGCGCGTAAGCGGCACCATCCAGGGGCGCAAGCGCCGCCCAAGTGCCGAACAGGCCGAAGGTCACCCCGACAATAGCAATGCCCAGGCGGCGTACTTTACGATCAGATATCGGCAAGCCAGCGAAGCTTTCAATTTGACGACTGGGCATCGTAGGGTTCATCGGCGTCCCCCTTGCTGGTTTTGACCGAAGCCATGGTGGCGCCTGCCGACATGGCGTGCTTTTGTGCCTGATGTTTCTGCGCAAGCTCGGCGAGCACTTGCTCGCGTGGCCCATAGAGGCTGATAACCCCTGCGTTCATCACCATGAGCCGGTCAAGTTGCGACACGATGTTGGTTCGGTGGGTAATGACGAACAGGGTCGCGCCGCTCTGCTTGATCTGCTGGATAGCTGCCACCAGGGCGCGATCACCGACTTCATCAAGATTGGAGTTGGGCTCATCGAGAATGATCAGTCGCGGGCTGCCATACAGGGCGCGGGCCAGTCCGATGCGCTGGCGTTGCCCTCCCGACAGCGTGAGGCCTTCACTGCCGATGACGGTGTCGTAGCCATCGGGCAATTGCAAAATCATTTCGTGAACGCCAGCGGTCCTGGCAGCCTGAATGACTTTTACCGAGTCGACCTCGGCAAAGCGCGCAATGTTCTCGCTGATGCTGCCTTCGAACAGCTCAATGTCCTGGGGCAAATAACCTATATACGGTCCAAGCTCATCTTTATCCCATGCGCTGATGTCCGCACCATCGAGGCGGACCACGCCGTGCAGCGGCACCCATACCCCCATCAATGCCCTGGCCAGGGTCGATTTGCCCGCGGCACTGGGACCGATGATGCCGACAACGCAGCCGGCAGGCACGCTGAAACTTATGTTGTTGATGATCGGGGTTCTCGACCCAGGTGCCGCAACCACCAGATTTTCCACCTGCACATGGCCCTGGGGCGCAGGCAATGACATACGCTCGGGTTGAGCCTGTTGTTTGTCGAGGATGTCGTTGAGACGGCCGTATTGCGAGCGAGCCGCAATAAAGCCCCTCCAGCTGCCGATGATCAGATCGATGGGGGCCAATGCGCGCCCTAGTAGCACGGCGCCAGCAAATACCAGGCCTGCCCCCACTTGATGATCCACGGCCAGGTAGGCCCCCAGCCCCAGGATCAATGATTGCACCAGGATCCGGAACGTTCTGGAAATTGTGCTGACAATGGCACCTCTATCGCTGGCCTGGGCCTGTAGCAACAGAACATTTCTTTGCCGGTGCCCCCAACGATCCATCAGGGTCTCAAGCATGCCCATGGACTCGATGACTTCAGCGTTGCGCAAATTCTTCGTGGTGTAGAGCGTCGCGCCGATATGTTCCTTGTTCGCCTGGGCCAGCGCTGGCCCCGTCAGCTTCTCATTGATAAACGCGAGCAATAACAACAGCAGCGCACTGCCCGTCGCCACCCAGCCAAACCAGGGGTGAAACATGAACATCACGGCGATGTAGATCGGCAACCAGGGCGCATCGAAAAAGGCGAACAACCCATTACCGGAGAGAAACTGCCTCAAACCCGTCAAGTCGTTGAGCGACTGGGCCGAGGCATCCATCCCGCCGCTGTCCAGCGCCCGTTTGAAACTGGCCTTGTAGACCTGGCGACTCAGCAACACATCCAGTCGGGTACTGACCCGAACCATGATGCGCGAACGGATCCATTCCAGGGAGCCAAGCGTGATGATCAGCCCTGTCATGATCAGCGTCAGCATTGCCAGGGTTGTCAGGCTTCCGCTGGCCATCACCCGCCCATATACCTGAAGCATATAGAAGGTGGGCACGAGCATGAGTGCGTTGATGAAAAAGCTGAAAAAGCCAACAGAAATAAAGCTGTCTCTACAGGCTTTCAACGCATTTTTCAGGCTGTTTTCAGGTGTGCTTCGCATTGAAACCCCTGCTCGCAAAAACCATCTTCTGGAGCTTAGATCATGCCGAACGACTGTGTGCAGCAATTGGCCGGATCGCCTCAAACAACGAGCATATGAGTTCAACTCAATCCGTGGCGATCTGCGCGCCTCCCTTGCGCGGCTCGGCACTGTAAAACAGGACTTTAACCACGATGACCAACACGGCCAGCGCGGCAAATAGCAAACCGCTGCAAAGGGTGCCCTGCAAGCCCATGCGTGCCAGGAACCAGCCCCCCGTCGTTGACCCAAGCGTCACGCCCAGGTTGATGAACGAGATATAAATGCCGGTGGCGAACTCGGGGGCTTCCGGCGCTTCGGAGGTCAGCCATATCTGTGTGACGATCAGCCCGCTGGTATGGGTCGCGCCCCAGAACACCACGATAACCAGCATGGTCATCAGGGACGGGCCGGCGAACAGGTACAACAGCCCATAGGCACCGGCCAGCAGGATCGGGTGCAGGAGGGTTGTGCGAACCATGTTCCGACCGATCAGCTTGCCGGCATACAGATTGCCCGCGACGCCGCCAATGCCGAAGATCACCAGCAGGATGCTGATCATCAGCGCGCTCATGCCCGCTTCCTTGGCCAGATACTCGGCTGAGTAGCTGTAGACGGAAAACATCGCGGCAAAAATCAGCGTCGAGGCGGTGATGTTCAGCCAGAGCGGGAACTTGCGCAGAATGGCCAGTTGCTCTTTATAGGAAACCCGCTGTTTGTCGGGCGCGTCCGGCAGCTTGGCAATGATCCCCAGACCGGCAATGCAGTTGACCACGGCGCAGAACAGAAACGACGCTTCATAGGAAAACTGCGCGGCGATCAGCGTCGTCAACGGCACCCCCAACACCATGCCCATGCTGGTGCCGACAAAAGCCTTGGCAGCGGCGCGGGTCGACTCCTGCGGCGGGTACAGCGAAACGGCCGCGACAAAGGCCAGGGAAAAGTACACGGGGTGAAACAACGCAGGGATGATCCGAAGCACCATCAGCGATTCAAAGTTGGGTGCATAGGCCGATAGCACGCTGGTGGCGGCAAACATGAACAAGGCAATCGTCAGGATCTTCTTGCGATTGAAGCGCGACAGCAGCAGGACCATAACCGGGCCGAAGACCGCAATGATCAGCGCAAACAACCCCACCAAGAGGCCCGCCTGGGCCGCACTGATCGCGAAGCACTCGATGATCACCGGAAGAATGCCGACCACGCCAAACTCAATGGTGTAAACGCCAAACAGACCTAGGGCGAGAAAGTAGATCGGATGGAGCATTTTCATGAGTCTGACTCCAGCGGGGCCACGACGTTGTTGCGGTCACTGTTGATCGCCCCATAAACGGCGTTGCACAGGTCGACGGTAAATTGTCCGAACATGCCTTCGAAGGCGGTATTGGTGAAGGCAACGACCGTCAATTGCTCGGTCGGGTCGACAAACCAGGAGTGCCCATAGGCACCGCCCAATCGCCAGCTACCCACCGACTCGGCAGTCTGGGCGGCAGCCGGGTCCTTGAGCACGGTAAAGCCCAGACCGAAGCCGCGACCGGGCCAGTTTTCCAGTTCGAGCTCGCCAGTCTGGTTGGTGGCCATTTCTTCCACCAGCGCTTCAGGCAACAACGGCGCCCCGCCTTTGCGCAGGGTTTCGAGCAACTGCAGGAACTCACCGGCACTGCCGATCAATCCCGAACCACCGGAGTTGAAAGCCTGTGGGTCGAGGGCCCGGCTCGGCTCCAGCTTGATGCCGGCGGTGCCTTCGAAAACCGGCACCACTTCCAGCTCTTTCATGCGCCGCGGCTGTGGTTGATCGTTCAGGTACGCCGGGCTCAGGCGGCTGGCGTCGGACACGCTGAAACCGATATCGCGCAAACCCAATGGCTTGGCGATCAACGCGTCGATTGCCGCGGCTAGCGAGGTGCCGGTGACCGCAGCAATCACGCCGCCCAGGACATCGGTCGCAATCGAGTAGCCCCATGAGCTGCCCGGTTTGTACAACAAGGGCGCGTGGCTCAGGCGGCGCAGGTTTTCTTCCAGCGTCAGGTTGCTGCGCTCCATGCCATCGGACACACCGGCATCGCGATAAGGGCCACCCTGATCGCTTTCCAGAAAACCATAGGTGAAGCCGGCGGTATGGCTCAGCAATTGACGCACCGTGATCGTGGCTGGCTGGCCGTCGCTCAGGGTCGGCTTGAAGTCAGGCAGCCAGCGGCTGATGTCGTCATCCAGGTTGAGTTTGCCTTGGTCGATCAATGCCAATGCCGCCACCGAAACGATCGGCTTGGACACCGAAGACAGCCGAAACAAGGCATCCTCGCGCATCGGTAGCCGCGCCTCTCGGTCGGCAAACCCGGCTGCGCGCCGGTAGATAAGCTTGCCGCGGTGAGCCACCAGCACCACTGCGCCAACCAGCCGCTGATCGCGCAAGGTCTGCTCCAGTACTGCATCGATGCATGAGGCCAGCGGGACGGATTCAAACGCGCGGAGAAACTGTAATGGGCGAAGCGGTTCGGTGACTGACATTGGCGGGCCTGAACAGTGGGATTAAGGACTTGATGTCTCGATGGTAGAGGGGGCCGTTATCTGGAAACAGAGGCTACAATTC
Source organism: Pseudomonas sp. PICF141 (assembly GCF_002286815.1). Lineage (GTDB taxonomy): Bacteria > Pseudomonadota > Gammaproteobacteria > Pseudomonadales > Pseudomonadaceae > Aquipseudomonas. The sequence goes on along the minus strand of NZ_MUNM01000037.1, from coordinate 273,160 downwards.
CGAGGTTCACGGACCTTTTGGTCCGCAATCAAAGGAGTGAGTGTTGGATAAGCTCAATGGCATCACGGTGTTTGTGCAGGTTGCCGAAAGCCGCAGTTTTGTTGGGGCCGGCCGTTTGCTGGGGATCTCCGCCTCCGCGGTGGGCAAGAGCATCGCGCGCATGGAAAAGAAACTCGGCGTACGCCTGTTCCATCGCAATACCCGCAGCATCAACCTGACCAGCGAAGGCTCGTTGTTTCTGGAGCGCTGCCGCCGGGTGCTTAACGAACTGGAAGCCGCTGAGCAGGAACTCTCCAGCTCAAGCGAGACACCGCGAGGTAAACTGCGCATCAGCCTGCCGCTGCTGGGCAACGTTCTGTTCATGCAGCTCTCACGATTCATGCAGCATTATCCGGAAGTCCAGCTGGAGCTGGACTTCACCGATCGGCTGGTGGATGTGGTCGAGGAAGGTTTCGACGCCGTGGTGCGCACTGGCCAGTTGCACGACTCCCGGTTAATGGCCAGGAAACTCGACAGCTTCAGCTTCTACCTGGTTGGTGCCCCCAGTTACTTTGCGAGCCACGGCTACCCGCAGAATGTCGAGCAACTGCAGGAGCACCACTGCCTGCATTACAAACTGCCTTCCACAGGCAAGCTGGAAAAATGGCCACTGCCGGGGCTTGCCGAAGGCAGCGAGTTGAAAGTACCGGCCACGATGGTCTGCAATAATCTGGAAATGCTGATCCACATGGCCCGCCAAGGCCTGGGCATCGCCTGCGTCCCGGAGTTTGCGGTACGCGAGGCACTGGCCGCCGGAGCGCTGGTGTCGATACTGGACGACAAAGTGCTGCGCACGCTGAACATCCAGGTGGTATGGCCGTCGAGCCGCTACCTGACGCCAAAGTTGCGAGCGTTTATCGATTTTGTTTGTGATGGCGCAACGACGGGCCTGCGAAACGACAACGCAGCCGTAAGCGGTTGAGCAGTGAAAGGGCCGGTGTTCAGGGTCATGGCACGGAAGAATTGCTCGCGGGCCTGCGCATCGCGAGCAAGCGCCATTTATCAATCAATCGCCTCCGATGCCTGAAACCGCGCCCGATACCGCCCCGGGCTCTCCCCTGTCCACTTCTTGAACGCGCGATGGAACGCACTCGGCTCCTGGAATCCCAACTGCTCGGCAATATCGCTGATGCTCGCCTTGCTCTGGCGCAACCGTTCAAACGCCACCGCGCGCCGCACTTCATCCTTGATTTCCTGATACGAACAGCCTTCACGTCCCAGTTTGCGGCGAAAGGTGCTGGGGCTCAGGTGCTGCTCCAGAGCAAAGGCCTGCAAGGTCGGCCATTCGCTGTAATGGCTGTGGCGCAGGCGCTGATGAACCTGCGAAGTCAGCCCATGCTGGTTGCGGAAACGAATCACCAGCCATTGCGGTGCGGTGCGCAAAAACACTTTCAACGAAGCAAGGTCTTGAATCACCGACAGGCGCAAGTAGTGACTGGCGAACTCGATTTCGGTGCGTTCGGTGCCAAAGGTCAGGTTGGGGCCCCAGAGCATGGCATCGTCACGCAACGACAAACGCTGATGACGAAAGTCCGCCCGATCGATCGGAATGCGCCGCCCGCCCAGCCAGCACAACAGGCTGATCATCAACACCAGAAACGTTTCCTCGCCCAACCGGCTGACCTCGCTGTTCTGCGCATGGGTCTGCAAGCTGATGACCGCACGCTTGCCCCGCACGCTCAATGTGCCGCGAAAATCACGCAAGAACAGGCCGAAATTGGCCAGGCACTGACGCATGGCCTTTTCCAGCGTCGGTTCCTGAATCAACGCCCGACAGATCAAGGCAAAACTGCCCGGCGGCATTCCATGGGAGTCCAGCCGGAAAAATTCATCGTTCAATTCACGAATCTGCACCAGCCACAACGCGGCGAAAGCCTTGGCCGGCACCCGTGCCGTCGGCTGGTCCATCAGTGCCGGATCAATGCCCGCCTGTTCAAGCACTGACCGCAGACGCTGCGGTTGCTCACGTAACGCATGGATCATGGGGTACATGAAGTAAACCGCCACCGAATCCGTTTCCCGCATTTGAATGCCTCTCTCGTCACATCTGAATATGGCAAAAAACGCCATCACCCTTGAACAGTTTTGGCATAGGCCAGTGGCGCTGCTGATTCTAGACTCGTGCCAACAAAAAAGACCTATTCAGAGAGCCAACATGAACCATTCCGATATTTTTGTAGTGAGCGCCGTCCGTTCAGCCATTGGCAGCTTTGGCGGTTCACTCAAGGATGTGCCGCCTATTCAGTTGGCAACCGACGTTTGCCGCGCCGCCATCGAACGTTCCGGCCTGGCGCCCGAGCACATCGGCCATGCCGTGATGGGACATGTGATCCCGACCGAGGCACGCGATGCCTACATCTCCCGAGCCGTAGCGATCAATGCCGGCCTGACGAAAGAGACGCCCGCCTTCAACGTCAACCGCCTGTGCGGTTCGGGTTTGCAGGCGATTGTCAGCGCTGCGCAAAGTTTGATGCTGGGCGATGCAGGCGCTGCGCTGGCGGGTGGCGTCGAGTCCATGAGCCGAGGCGCGTACTTGTTGCCACAGGCGCGCTGGGGCGCACGCATGGGCGACATGCAGGCCATCGACTACATGCTTGGGGTGCTGCAAGACCCGTTTGCCGGTTTCCACATGGGTATCACCGCTGAAAATATCGCCGAACACTATGGCATCACGCGTCAGGCCCAGGATGAATTGGCGCTGCTCAGCCAGCAGCGCGCTGCCCGGGCGATTGCCGAAGGGCGTTTTGCCGGGCAGATCGTGCCGATCGAAATCGAAACCCGTAAAGGCACGGTTACGTTCGCGACGGATGAGCATGTGCGGGCCGAGGTCAACGCCGAGCAATTGAGCCGCATGAAACCCGCCTTCAAAAAAGACGGTAGCGTCACCGCCGGCAACGCGTCCGGCCTCAATGACGGTGCCGGCGCACTGATCATGGCCACCGGCCAGACTGTTCAGGAACAAGGCCTCAAACCTATGGCTCGACTGGTGGGTTATGCCCATGCAGGCGTTGAACCGTCGATGATGGGGCTGGGACCGATTCCCGCCACCCGCCTGGTGCTCAAGCGCGCCGGCCTGACCGTTGCCGACCTCGATGTGATCGAGTCCAACGAAGCCTTTGCTGCCCAGGCCTGTGCCGTAGCGCAAGAACTGGGCTTCGATCCACAGAAGGTCAACCCCAACGGTTCGGGCATCTCGCTGGGCCATCCGGTGGGCGCCACTGGCGCGATCATCGCCACCAAAGCGATTCACGAACTGCATCGCTGCCAAGGCCGTTATGCCCTGGCAACCATGTGCATCGGCGGCGGCCAAGGCATCGCTGTGTTGTTCGAGCGGGTTTAATAAGGACATGCGCATGACTCTTCAGAACATTGGCGTTATCGGCGCCGGCACCATGGGCAATGGCATTGCGCAAGTCTGCGCCTTGGCCGGCTTCAACGTGACCTTGATCGACATTGCCGAGAGCGCCCTGCAAAAGGCAATCGCGACTGTCGATAAAAACCTCGATCGGCAGGTCGCCAAAAACACGCTGACGCACGAGCAAAAACTCGCTGCCCTCGACAAGATTCGCACCAGCACCGATTACAACAGCTTGCAAAACGTGCAATTGGTGATCGAAGCCGCCACGGAAAACCTCGACCTGAAATTGCGCGTGCTGCAACAAATCGCCGCGCAGGTCAGCGCTGACTGCGTGATCGCCTCCAACACGTCGTCGCTGTCCATTACCCAGCTCGCCGCCAGTGTGAGCCAGCCTGAGCGTTTCATCGGTCTGCACTTTTTCAATCCGGTGCCGGTGATGGGCCTGATCGAAGTGATTCGTGGCCTGCAAACCAGCGATGCCACCCACACTCTGGCGCTGGACATGGCGACCACACTCGGCAAAACCGCGATCACCGCCGGCAACCGTCCGGGTTTCGTGGTCAACCGGATTCTGGTGCCGATGATCAATGAAGCGATCCTGGTGTTTCAGGAAGGCCTGGCCAGTGTCGACGACATCGACGCCGGCATGCGCCTGGGCTGCAACCAGCCGATCGGCCCGCTGGCGTTGGCGGACCTGATCGGCCTGGACACCGTGCTGGCAATCCTTGAGGCCTTCTACGATGGCTTCAACGACAGCAAATACCGCCCCGCTCCACTGCTCAAGGAAATGGTCGCCGCCGGTTACCTGGGACGCAAAACGGGGCGTGGCTTCCATGCCTATGCCTGAGCGGTGCTCACGCTTCGCCGAATACCGGGACAAGGTGCTGGAGCTCTTTGCCAGCAAGGGTTTCGGTCAAGTCGGCATGCGTGAGCTCGCGACCAGCCTGGGGCTTTCCCCGGGTTCGCTGTATCACCATTACCCCAGCAAGCAGCACTTGTTGCTCGATCTGATCGAGGAGTTTTACGAAGAGCTGCTGGCCACGTTGGGGCGCATCGAACAAACGGCCCCGGCAAAACGCGACAGACTCAATCAATTGATTCGCGCGCACCTCACTCTGCATCAGGAAATGCCCTGGCATTTTCGTCTGGTGGAGCGCGACAGCGGCTGCCTGAATGAAGAGCAGCAGCAACGGGTGCGGCAGTTGCGCGAGCAGTACGAACGCAAGTTGCTGCTGATATTGCGTATCCGTCCCCGGTTCACTGAACAGGGCGTGTTGGCCGCCGGTCATGCCATTGGCGCCTTGCTTAACAGCGCGCCCAGTTGGCTGACGCACTATTCGCTGGATGAACAAGAGCGCGACAGTCTGCTGGAAAACATGGTGAGTGGTGCGATCGAGCGGTTACTGACGCCAGGCGACAAACCCCGCCTCGCCAGCGTGAGCAAAAAACAGGACGTGTATCAGGCGCAATCCCCCATGCAGTAAAGTCCCGTACCGGGACTGACACACAAGACGCACAAACAAAAACGCCGCTCAAAGAGCGGCGTTTTTGCGTTTAGAGCGAAACACGAGTTTCACCTGGATTTTGCGCGCCTCAGGCGTTGCAATTCCAGGGACGGTCTCCATTCTCATCCTTGATGCGGGTCGGCAGGCCCATCACATCCAGTGCGTTGAGGAACGGCTCGGCCGGCAGCTCCTCGACGTTGGCCATGCGCTGCACATCCCATTCGCCACGGGCAACCAACAGGGCGGCCGCCACGGGTGGCACGCCAGCGGTATAGGAAATGCCCTGGCTGTCGGTTTCGGCAAAGGCTTCTTCGTGGTCGGCCACATTGTAGATGAACACTTCGCGCGACTGGCCATCCTTGGTGCCTTTGACCAGGTCGCCGATGCAGGTCTTGCCGGTGTAGCCGGGCGCCAGCGAGCTCGGATCAGGCAGCACGGCCTTGACCACTTTCAGCGGCACGACTTCCAGGCCTTCAGCGGTTTTGACCGGTTGCTCGGAGAGCAGGCCGAGGTTTTTGAGTACGGTGAACACATTGATGTAGTGCTCGCCAAAGCTCATCCAGAAACGCACGTTGGGCACGCCGAGGTTCTTGGACAGGGAGTGCACTTCATCGTGGCCGGTCAGGTACAGGTTCTGCGCCCCTACGACTGGCAGGTCGTCGGTGCGTTTGACTTCGAACATTGTGTTGCTGGTCCACTGGCTGTTCTGCCAGCTCCACACTTGTCCGGTGAATTCGCGGAAGTTGATTTCCGGATCGAAATTGGTGGCGAAATACTTGCCATGGGAACCGGCATTGACGTCGAGAATGTCGATCGAATCAATACGGTCGAAATACTGTTGTTGCGCCAGCGCTGCATAGGCATTGACCACACCCGGGTCGAAGCCCACACCGAGGATGGCGGTGATGTTCTTCTCTTTGCATTCCTCGAGGTGCTTCCACTCGTAGTTGCCGTACCAGGGCGGTGTCTCGCAGATCTTGCCCGGTTCTTCGTGAATGGCGGTGTCCAGATAGGCCACGCCCGTATCGATGCAGGCACGCAGCACCGACATGTTGAGGAAGGCAGAACCGACGTTGATGACGATCTGCGATCCGGTTTCGCGGATCAGCGCCTTGGTCGCTTCGACATCCAGAGCGTTCAGCGAGAAAGCTTTGATGTCAGCGGGCTCTTTGAGGCTGCCCTTGGCCTTGACGCTGTCGATGATGGCCTGGCATTTGGAGATGTTGCGCGACGCGATAGCAATACGACCGAGTTCATCGTTGTGCTGCGCGCACTTGTGGGCCACCACCTTGGCGACACCTCCTGCACCAATGATAAGTACGTTCTTCTTCAATTTTTCTCTCTCTCCTTCACTGCCAGCTTACGAAAGGCTGGACATGTAGTCGTTGAAACCAAACTCACGAACCACCTCGACACTACCGTCGAGTTGTTTCACTACGATGGACGGCATTTTCAGGCCGTTGAACCAGTTCTTCTTGACCATCGTGTAACCCGCCGCGTCAACGAACGACAGCCGATCGCCAATGGCCAAGGGACGATCAAATTGATATTCACCGAAAATGTCGCCGGCCAGGCAGGATTTGCCGCACACCATGTAGGTGTGTTCGCCCGCGCTGGGCGCCAGCTTGGCATTCAGGCGATAGATCAGCAGATCGAGCATATGCGCCTCGATGGAGCTGTCCACGACGGCCAGGTGCTTGCCATTGTAGAGCGTGTCGAGCACGGTGACTTCCAGCGAGGCGCTCTGAGTAATGGCAGCTTCGCCCGGCTCCAGATAGACCTGCACGCCGTATTTCTGCGAGAAGGCCTTGAGCCGCGCGCAGAACTCGTCGATCGCGTAGCCTTCACCGGTGAAGTGAATGCCACCGCCCAGGCTGACCCACTCGACCTTATGCAGCAGATGACCGAACCGCTCTTCGATGGTGCTCAACATTTGGTCGAACAGGCCGAAGTCGGCGTTCTCGCAGTTGTTGTGGAACATGAAACCCGAGATCTGCTCAATGACTTGCTCGATCTTCACCGGATCCCACTCACCCAGACGGCTGAACGGCCGTGCCGGATCGGCCAGCAGGTAATCCGAGCTGCTCACCTGCGGATTGACCCGCAGACCGCGCACCTTGCCTGCGGAAGCCTCGGCGTAGCGCTGCAGCTGGCCGATGGAGTTGAAGATGATCTTGTCGCAGTTGTCGAGCATCTCCTCGATCTCGTCGTCGGCCCAGGCCACGCTGTAGGCATGGGTTTCGCCAGCGAACTTCTGTCGACCGAGCTTGAGCTCGTAGAGCGACGACGACGTAGTGCCGTCCATGTATTGCTGCATCAGGTCGAACACCGACCAGGTGGCGAAGCACTTGAGTGCCAGCAGGGCCTTGGCCCCGGACTGTTCGCGCACATAAGCGATCTTCTGCATGTTCGCCAGCAGCTTTTGTTTGTCGATGAGGTAGTACGGCGTCTTGATCATTTCGAGGCCTCCGGCAAGGCCAGCCAAAAAAAGGATGCGCATTGTGCCTTCACTGGCAACTTATCGAAAGAGCAGAGAGCGCAGTTCGCCGAGCCGTTCTTGATTGGATCCAGAAGCCAGCGTCAGCGGCAGCTCAAACGGCGGCGGCTTTCTCGAACACGATGCAATGCTTCATCGCTGGGGAAGTATCGACGCAATTTCGGCTGCAGAGGCTGACTTTATCGCGTACCGGGTCGTTCAGGATTTCAGAATTTTGATACTGGCGAACGTTGATTCGTCACGCGCCTGATCCAGCAAACTCATCGACCTTGCCATTGGCAGTGCTTGTACAACCGGTCTTGATGTCGCTTGAGGTTGCGTTTGCGCCGCCAAGCGCTCGTCGCTGGGTGGGATGCCAAAATACTCGCGATAGCACTTTGAAAAATGAGGTGTGGACACAAAGCCACACACCACCGACAACTCTACTATCGAAATCGGCGTTTGCTTGAGTAACTGACGAGCGCGGATCAGACGCAACTTGAGGTAGTAGCGCGAGGGTGAGGAATGCAGGTATTTCTGGAATAACCGCTCCAGCTGTCGACGGGACAAACTGACATAATTCGCCAGTTCGTCGAGGTCGATCGGCTCTTCCAGATTGGCCTCCATCAAGGCGACGATTTCCTGCAACTTCGGTTGGTGGGTACCGAGCATGTGTTTAAGGGGTACACGTTGATGATCCTGTTCGTTGCGGATTCGCTCGTAGACGAACATGTCGGAGATGGCCGCTGACAGCTCATGACCATGATCGCGACTGATCAGGTGCAGCATCATGTCCATTGGCGCGGTGCCACCGGAACTGGTGAAGCGGTCTCGATCAAGGGTGAATAGACTGGAGCTGAGGTTCACTCGCGGAAAAGCTTCCTGCATGGCCGCCAGAAACTCCCAATGCACACTGCAGTCGAAGCCATCGAGCAAGCCTGCCTGGGCCAAGGCCCAACTCCCTGTGCACACGCCCCCTATCCGCTTCGCCCGCCGCGCCTGGGCTCGCAACCAGGTAATGTGCTCACGGGTCACAGCACTTTGAATGCCAATGCCACCGCAGACAATCACGGTATCCAGTACCGGTGCGTTATTGATCGCCGCATCCGGAGTGATCGGCATGCCATCGCTTGCCCACACCCGCTCGCCCCCCAAGCTGAAAGTGTGCCAACGGTACAGCTCTTGTCCGGTCAACTGATTGGCCATTCGCAGAGGCTCTATGGCAGATGCCAAAGAAATCAGCGTGAACTGGTCCAGCAGCAAAAAACCGATGGTTTGAAGAGGAACGGCCTTGGAGGTGTCGTAAGCCATCGAAGTGTTTACTCGCAGTGAGCGGTAATGGCCCGTGGCGCTGGCGGCGTTAACCGCCCCGCCACTGCTGGCACACTGAAAAGATCGCAAGCAGGTTTACGCAGATACAGCTGCTATGCGCTTTCCGCCGACACTGCACGCTGCGGCTGCCCATGCTGACGCGAGGTCACAAGGCCGATAAAGGAAATCACCAATGCCAGGCCGATGGTCGAAGTAACTTCCATACGGTGCTCGGGCGTCACCATCATCACCGCCAACGCAGCGCAGATGAAGGCGATGACCAACCAGGTGAGCCAGGGGAACAACCACATTTTGAAGGTCAGCGTGACATTCTGCCGACGCAGAATCTTGCGCATGCGCAGTTGCGACACTGCGATAGCCAGGTACACCACCAAGGCTATGGCGCCGGAGCTGGCGAGCAGAAACTGAAACAGTCCGGCGGGCATGAAGTAGCTGAACAAGGTCACGCCGGCGCCCAGTACGGTGCTGGCGATCACCGCAGCCCTCGGCACGCCATCCGATGACGTCGCCTTCAGCGGTTTCGGTGCATCACCGCGCTTGCCCAGCGAGAACAACATGCGCGAGGCAATATAGATCGAGGAGTTCATGCAGCTGGCCACGGCGATCAACACCACGACATCTACCATGAATTTGGCGTGGGGAATGTTCATCAGTTCCAGCGCTCGCTGGTAGGAGCCCACCGACGCCAGCAACGGATCATTCCAGGGCACCACGGAAATGACCACGAAAATGGACAGCAGGTAGAACACACCGATCCGCCAGATCACCGAGCGTGTGGCTTTGGCGATGTTCTGCGCCGGGTTGTTGGATTCGGCGGCTGCAATGGTTACCGCTTCTGTACCGATGAAGCTGAACATGATGGTGATGAATGCCCCCACAACCGCGGACAAACCGTTGGGCGCGAAACCGCCATGTTCCTCCATGAGTCGACTCAACCCGCTGGCTTCGCGCTCGGGAATCCAACCCATCAACACCGCAAAACCAAGACCGATAAAGCCGATGATCGCCACGACCTTGGCCATCGCAAACCAGAATTCGAATTCGCCGTATTTAGACACGCTGAACAGGTTGGTCACGACCAACAGGATGATTGACGTCAAGGCAAACAACCAGGTATCGATCTGCGGGAACCATTGGTTCAATACATGCCCGGCCGCGAGCGCCTCGATGGGTATCACCAGCACCCAGAACCACCAATAGAGCCAGCCGATGGTGAAGCCAGCCCAACGCCCGATTGCCTGGTCGGCGTAGGTAGAGAAAGATCCGGTATCCGGGTTGGCAACCGCCATTTCGCCCAGCATGCGCATGACCAGAACGACCAAAAGGCCGGAAAACAGATAAGCCAGTAATACCGCCGGCCCCGCCGCAGCGATGGCATGTCCGGAGCCAACAAACAAACCTGCGCCGATGATCCCGGCAATAGAAAGCATTGTGACGTGACGCGGTTTGAAACCCTGCGCCAACTGACCGTTCGAATCTCTGGAGTTCAGGTTATTCATTGTTCTTTTTTGTTCTCTGGTGATCGACGTTAGGGCGTACTGACTGAGGGTCAGGCGATCATCATTTTTCCCTGTAGCCGCGTCTCGAACGCGGCGTACCTCAACGCTCCGGAGTTTCTAAATCAAGCATCACAGCCGCACACGGCCATGAAGTGACGCGTCACCTTACGCGTCTTGACCTGGAAGCCAATAGCCCGAGTGCGCCACTTTCGAGTCTGATTTCGACACGCGTTGCGTGTATTGCGTGTGGTGCATTAACGAGAAAAAGAAACAGAAGTCTCTTTTTCTGTCTTTAGATGGACCGCGGATCGGTGCCGCCACAGCGCAAACCGATGTTCGGGTCGACGTTTACCTCATCAAGCCGCCAGGTTCTGGTCTACGCTGAAAACACAATCGGAGGCTTCCAACTATGTGCGGACGTCTTTCCCAGTACCGAAGCATTCATGACTATGTCGCGGCGCTGAACATTCCAAACGCATTGATCAACTATGCAGGAGACCAGCCTTTAGCGCTCTACAACGTCGCGCCGTCCGCTCAGCTCGCCCTCTTTCACCAGGAAGGTCAGTTTCTGCGAGCCGACAAAGTGCGCTGGGGATGGCGGCCGCGCTGGGCAATGGAGCGTGCCGCGCCGATCAAGGCCCGAGTAGACAGAGTTGCCCATAATCCATTCTTTGCAGCGATATGGCCGCATCGGGCAATCGTCGCGATCGACAACTGGTTTGAATGGATGGATGAGGATGGAGCGAAAACACAGCCTTATCTGGTTCGCCGCAAGGATCGCGCCCCAATTCTCTGCGCCGCGATAGGCCAGTTTCCCACCGCAGAGCATGAGCCGGACGCGCATGACGGCTTCGTGTTCATCAGCGCCGACAGCAAGGGTGGCCTGGTAGATTTACACGACTGGCAGCCGGTGACGCTCAATCCCGAGCTGGCCCGGGAATGGCTGAATCCAGCTACATCGGAAAAGCGTGCTGAGCAAATAATGCTATTGCAGTGGGAACCTCTGGAGGCTTTCGAGTGGTTCAAGGTCGACCGCGCTATCGGTAATCTCCGCAATCAGCAAAGTGGCCTGATCAATCCCAGCAATCGACTGATTTGAATTCCGGTCTGGTTAACTCCATTTGGCGAACCATACGCACCTGAAGAAAACCGGTGTCGCCCTAGCAAAATGCACCGTTCCGCAACCATGGCTATGACCAAAACGTTTGTGTGCCGAAGCAGCCGGCCAAAAAATATTATAAACATCATATTTACAAGCAAATTTTATTATGCCCATAATTCCGCGCAAACAGGGAGAGTTTCCAGCGCGGCTGCGCAGCAGCACCCCAAGAGATTTTCGCTATGAACGCAACCATAGATAGGCCCTGCCCCGCTGTCACCTTGGTGTTTTTACGCCTCGAACGCCAGTCCGGAAATCCCGACAGAGTCGGGCATGCATCTTTCCATTCCACTCTTGGATAAGCCATGAAACTTCCCAGTCGTTCCAGCATATTGCTTGCACTATTGATCGGGCTCTGCGCACTGGGGGAGATTTCCACTCAGATGCTGATCCCTAGCCTGCGCGACCTTGAGGCAGGGCTCGGCGCCGCGCCGGGTGCCTCCCTGGCGGCGTTGTCGGTGTTTGTCGCGGCCTTTGGTCTCGGGCAACTGTTTTTCGGCCCGCTGTCGGACCGCATCGGTCGCCGACCGATGCTGCTCGCCGGCGTTGCCACCTATGTACTCGCCTCCTTGTGGATGGCATTCGCCGGGAGCATGCCTGAGTTCATTGGCGGCCGCGCGCTCCAGGGACTAGGAGCCTGTGTTGCGCTAGTGGTAGCACGTAGCATCGTGCGCGACGTCTGGAAAGAAAAAGCCGGTCCGGTAATGGCCATCACGGTGATTGGCATGCTCAGTGCGATTATGCTCTCGCCGGTGCTTGGCGGAATGATTGCCACCCATGCCGGTGGCTGGCGCGCGGTCTTGTTCACAACTGTATTGTTTGGCGCTGCCGCTCTCGTCGCCTCACTGTTCTTCAAGGAGACCAACCTGCAGCTCGACTCGCAGGCGGGAAGGTTAAAGACGCTTCTGGGCAACTACGCAGTGCTGCTCAAAGGCTCATCCCTGCGCAGCTTCGCCATTGCCATTGCCTGCACCTACGGTGCAATGTTCAGCTTTATTGCCGGCTCCTCGCGCGTGCTCGTCGGGCAACTCGGATTGAGTCCAACCCAGTACGGCCTGGTTTTCGGCGGTATCGTTTCGGGATTGATTGCTGGCGCGATCTTCACCAACCGCACAATCATGAAATTCGGTCCGGAAAAAATCGTGGCCATCGGCACCAGCCTGGTTGCGGTTGGCGCCGGTTCGGTACTGGTACTTCATGAACTCATCGGCCCATCGGTGGCCGGCCTGATGCTGCCGCAGATGGTGCTGACGCTAGGCTCGGGCATGGTCTTGCCAGGTTCGGTTGCAGGCGCAGTGATTCCTAACCCGACTCGCGCTGGGCTTGCGGCGGGCTTTATCGGTTTTGCTCAAATGGCCGGCGCGACTGTTTCTGGCCTGCTGCTTAGCCATCTGCAGGACGACACGGCCTTTCCGATGGTCGCTCTGAATGCCGCCTTCGGCGTAGCCGGTTTCCTGATTTTTTGGATCATGCGTGCGCGGAAGACGAACGCCGTGCAGATTACATCGGCTGAATAGCGTGAAGTTATTGCACGGCGTGTGGGGCTATTTGCATGCCAGGCCGTAAGTCGCCAGCGTGATAAAGATTTCTGAAATGCTCCAAAACCTTGGTGTCGGTGCAGATCGAGCCCGAGACGAAAACGAAGTCTTGAAGATGTCGTAAATGCCCCCCGCGAAGGCGGGGGCGCATGTCCATACGGAGTGGCTTACTCTTTTGTGGAAAAAAGGCCTTTTGGCAATTCTTTGCCGTGTTCGTTATAGGCCGCTTTCACGCTGAGGTACGACTCCATTTCATCGATATAGCCATCCTTATTGGTGTCCTTTTTCACAAACACCGTTTGCTTTCCAGGTGCAACAACGAGGAACTCGGCCAGTGAAACTCGTGCATCGTGATTAGTGTCAATAGAATTGAAGATTGCATCACCGCACTGACCTTCACCGCACTTGCCTTCGGCGGTAGTAGCCTTGGAGCTCTTGCTGCCGGGTGTATTGTTACCGCATTTTCCTTCACCACACTTGCCCTCTGCAGTTTTGTCTGCGGCGGCCAACTGATAACCCTGTGGCAGCGCCTCCACGGCAAAGGCAGCAGTTGACGCCAGGCTCATGCTTCCGGCCAGAGCGATAGCGGCCAGGCCGACGCTGGTTTTGTTCGATAATGGGATACGGGACATGTTGCTTCTCCGGATATTGTGCGCGGGCAAGCCGCGCGGGACATGCCACAATGGCGGATAAACCCTGGGGGATGGCACAAGGCGAAGCGAAAGAAACCGGCAAATCCCGGAGCGACATATGCTTAAGCATCCTCCTCCTCGACAGGGCAAACCTCATTCGGGCAAGGCCATTTAGCCTCAGGCATGTATCCACGATGTATCAAGTGCAGGGAGCATTTGTAAGTCAATCCTCGCAAGCTTCATCCAGATACGCTGAGATACAAGAGCTTCGTCATCAATGATTATTTGCGGAAAAGAACCCAAGCCCGACGAAGAACAACGATTGCCTGCGATGAGGCCGGGACATGTTGCATCTTCAGCCCTTTCGAGCAGCAGCATCTCCAAACTTTCCCGCGGTACGCATCTGCTTGCTCACTGCGCTTTGCGTGAGGAACAGCTAGCAGTATGACTGCAAATAAACCGCGCGCGTCCATGTTTCGTAACCGTCCGGGCAACACACCTTTCCTGACACCGACGCTTGAGGCAATGGTTTCCGTTAAATCCGCAGACACCATCACCTTTAATTGGCTAGGATCGGAAGGCGTGTTCGCTGGAGGCGTACTGCGCTCATGGAAAACGGACACGTCGCTTTATAAGGATGAATACTCAATGAGCAAACTATCGGCGCTAATTGCTGAAGCTAGGACTGGACTTTCAATCCAAGAAAGCATTTCTGAAACAAGCTGGGAGGCAATCGCCACACGATGCCGGGACGAAGAAATTGCAGATATCAGAGAGCGCATAGAGGCGCTAAAACTAGAGTTGGCGTCAGTCGAAGAGTGGGATGGCGACGCTCAGGATGAGATCAATGTAGCAATCTCTAAATTCTCGTACCTACTGAAGCTTGCCTCGGCCAATGCCTGAAGAGAATCGTTTTGTTAGAGCAAGCGTTCGCCGAACAGATCTTGCGCGGTTAAATGGGCGCCCATCTGTGCGGCAACAGCTCGGTAATCTCACTCGCCCGCTGCGTCGGCAGGCGTGTAAGAACATCCTTCAAGTAAGCATACGGATCATGCCCGTTGAGCCGCGCGGACTGGATCAAACTCATGATCGCCGCGGCCCGTTTACCACTGTGTAACGAGCCAGCGAACAGCCAGTTCGAGCGCCCAACAGCCCACGGCCGGATTTGATTCTCGCACCAGTTATTATCGATGGGCACAGCACCGTCATCGAGATAGCGCGTCAGCGCTATCCAGCGCTTGAGGCTGTAATCCAACGCCTTGGCGATGGCCGATCCCTCAGGCACAAGCTGCCTCTGGGCGATCATCCAGGTATGAAGTGCGTCGATGATCGGCGCTGCTTTTTCCTGCCGTACTCGCTGCCGGACACCCGGTTCCAGCTCGCGGACTTCTCGTTCAACTTCATACAAGGCCGCGATGTAGTGCAGCGCTTTTTCAGCGATCTGGCTCTTATTGGTCGCGTGCAAGTCGAAGAACTTTCGGCGCGCATGGGCCATGCAGCCGATTTCTGTAACGCCCAGTTCAAAGCCTGCCTTGTAGCCAGCGAAGTCATCGCAGACCAGCTTCCCGTTCCAGTGGCCGAGGAAATTTCGAGCATGTTCGCCAGCACGGCTCGGGCTGAAGTCGTAAACGACCGCCGCCAGATCGGAGAACTGACTGGTGGCATAAGCCCAGACGTAAGCGCGATGAGTTTTCTTCGCGCCAGGCGTCAGCATTTGTACCGGCGTTTCGTCAGCGTGGACGACGCCGTGCGTCAGCACGGCTTCGCGCAGCGCATCAACCAGCGGTTGAAGTTGCACGCCGCAGTTGCCCACCCACTGCGCCAAGGTCGAACGGGCGATGGGCAGCCCGGCGCGGCCAAAGATTTTCTCTTGGCGATACAGCGGCAGATGGTCGGCGAACTTGGCCACCATGATGTGGGCCAGCAGGCCCGCTGTTGGGATGCCTTTGTCGATAACGTGCGCCGGTACCGGCGCCTGGATCAGCGTTTCGCACTGTTCGCAGGCCCACTTTCCACGGATGTGGCGCTCGACGGTGAACACGCCGGGCGTGTAGTCGAGCTTTTCGCTGGCATCTTCGCCGATGCGCTTGAGGGCGCAGCCGCATGGGCAGTGGCTGTTGTCCGGTTCGTGATGGATCAGCGTGCGAGGAAACTGCGGTGGCAGCGGTGCGCGCTTGGGTTGCTGGCGCACTTTGGCTTCGACAGGTGCCGGTTGCAGCGCCTCAAGTTCGGCTTCGATAGCGGCGATATCCGTATCGATCAAATCGTCGAGCAGGCTGGTTTGATCCGGGCTCAACTGCTCGCTGCGCTTGGCAAACTTGAAGCGTTTGAGCAGTGCGATCTCGTGGGCCAGTTTCTCGTTGACCGACTTGTGATGAGTGATTTGCTTGTCCATCGTCTCGACGCGCTGGATCAACTGCGCCGCCAAGGCGCGCAGTTCTTCAGGGTTTAATTGATCGAGATTCGGATGCGAAGTCATGCCGCCGATTTTGCCAGAGAGGGCTAGTGGCGGCGATAGACGGATGGGCCAATTGCGCTGGCAAGCGCGCGCCATGACAGACGAGTTAGAGCACCGTGATGGCTCCTCCGGAACCGACGCGTTGCCAAGGTAAACCGAGCACCAAGGCTTGAAGTTGCTCTGCATCCAACTCGACTTCAGAGCCGTGCCGCACGCCGGGCCAAAAGAAGCGCCCTTGATTCAAGCGCCGGGCTGCAAGCCAAATCCCCACGCCGTCATGCACCAACACTTTCATACGATTGGCGCGGCGGTTGGCGAACAGATAAGCACAGTGCGGCTTCGCCGCACCGAACACCGCGACAACTCGCGCCAGCGCGGTTTCAGTGCCGGCGCGCATGTCCATGGGCTCGATGGCGAGCCAGATGGTGTCGATGCGGATCATCGCAGCAGGTCTCGCAGGAAAGCGGAACATGTCGCTGCATTTTCTGCTGGCCAGCTCACCACGACTACGCCTTTTGAATGAGGCACTTCGATTCGAATCGTGGCCGGAAGAATTTGAGGGGCCGCTGTCGAAGACAATGCCTTGACCGGAATAAAGGCAGTTTGCAGTGCCAGGTTTTTCTGCCCATGCACCCGAATCCATTTATGGACGAGGTTGGCATTGAGGTTGTGGGTCAAGGCGACATTGGCAATCGAGGTGTCAGCCTGCGCACACTCGGCGATGACCTGGGCCTTAAAGGACTTGGAATAGGAACGGCGTTCTTGTGGCATGGGCGTCCGCTTAAAAAGGCTAAAAATGGTGTCCACTTAAATTTAGGTGGACACCATCGCCTTAAGCGATGGCATCAGGAAGGTGTGTTGCCCGGACGGTTACCATGTTTCTGAACATACGAGACGTATTCGGAAAAACCCTGATCGGCTGTAACCTCGTCCATCACTCGGCGAACTTTTTCATCCAGCTGATCCGGGACGATCCCAAGTACATCGCATAAAGCTGGCCTTAAGATCTTAAGCGCCGGTGCGAGCATGCTCAGACCCAACAGGATCAGGATAGATGGATCGATCTATCGTCGGTTCCAACCGCGACCAACTCAGCTTGACGATCAAGCAGGCCCGAGAAGCGATGGCGCCAGAAATGCTGGTAATGGCTGTAACCGATCAAACTGTCCGTCTTCCTTTCGCGGGCCATGAATCTTAGAGGCCTAACGTTTGACATGAGAGACTTGGCCTGGCTTGCCAGCACAGCCTTTCGATGGAAGGGTTAGACCTCAGGGTGCACACAGCGCTCTCAGCCTTAGGGGCAGGTAGCCAGAGGCCAACCGACGCGCGCTGCACGAAGCAGGCTGGCCTTCACCACCAGGCGGTGAAATGGGGCAATAACGAAGATGTAGGCCCGGCCTAGGCGGTTGTGGCACTGGACCACGGTTGAAAAAACGAGTTGGCGACTGCCTTCTGGCTCTGCCTCTGCAGAACATAAGATCGATATCCGGAAGTCGAGATGCTTGTCGTCCTCTCCCAACACGATTTCAGTCTGGTTCGTGCTGTAGACCTTGAAGATTCCAATCCGATTAGCAAGTGATGCCAAATGTTTGGCTGTCTTGAGACCAAAACAGACAACGATAGTGTCTCGGACTTTCATGAGCCATCCGATCCAGGATGGCTGGTGGGAAAGGATGAATCGAGCTAACAAATCTGGATTGCTAGATGCGCCCGCAGGGAGCCGAATCGCAAAAGCGTCCGCTAGGTTCATCGACTTGTAAAGGTAGGTGATGCCGGACCTCGAGGGGACTGGCACGGACATAACGAGCTCAAATTCTCGTGGCATCGGGGATCTCTCCTGAGTTCTAACTACTAATTAAACGACATGCCATGTCGCGTTTCTTGTTGCGATGGTTTGTCGTGTAACGCTCCTTGTCGTCCTGTAAGTGCTTGTCTAGCTTAGAAGTGACGGTTACCGACTTTCAAGCCGGACAGGGACACCGCGCTCATTGCTCATTCCCTGTCGGATACTGAGCCCGATCAAGGCATCATAAAGTTCTTGCTGTCCAGCTGGCAGAACAGGGAGCAACGTCGCACGGCGCTTGTCGACACCGAACCAGGACTCAACCAGCCATCCCACCAGATAGAGCGCCGAAAGGCATCCGCCAGCGGTTGCAACGTTCCCCTGGCATACAAGAGGCTGGTTCAGGGACTCAAGTCCCAGAGCTTGCAAGCTCGATCGTGCATCCGGGTGTGTAGTTGCTTGGCCGCTGAGCAGCCCAAGCCGTTCGAGAATGAACGCTCCGGCGCATATGGAGCCGATTCGCTGGCGTTTGGAGTCAAGTTCAAACGACGGCAGGAAGTCCGGGGCGGCAAGTGCAGCGGGTATCCCTTCCTTGCCGCTAACGAACAATACCGCGTCAGCACTATTGGCCTCGCAAAGCGGACCGTGTACTGAAACAGGCAGGCCGTGCGCCGATCGCACGATAGAGCTGGAACCCAATATTCGCACGTGCCAGTCTTCAGTGTTGCGGCCTAAAATGTCCCACATCAGGAATAGATCAATATCAGTGAATTGGTCGAAAGCAACCAGGACGATTTTTTTCAAGGCGAGCTCCATGAAAAGTGCTGGCGTGCAAAACGCAACGGCCATTTTTGCTGGTGTTCGCAGCGTATCAATCGGTTGCGCACCATACACAGTCTGTATGGTGCTAAATAGGGAGCGAAATAACGGGTGAGAAAACTAACTCGTCACCATTGGATCGCGGCTGGTTTTGAGGCTCTCGATCAAGTAGGACATATCGGCGTTTCGGCCGAGAGTCTATCCCGCCGATTGAATGTGACCCGCGGATCGTTCTATCACCATTTCCGCAATCGCGAAGACTTTGTCCGCACCTTGCTGGCTGCTTGGGAAGAAGACTACACGGAGCGCATGCTCGCTTATGCGGCGCAGGGTCGTAGCGCGGGCGAAATCTTGAAACGCTACTTGAGTATTGCCGCCGAGAAACAACCTGAGCGGGAAATTTCCATCCGAGCCTGGTCGCTGCACGATCCGCTGGTAGGCGAGTTTCAGCAGCGTGTTGACACAACACGACTGGACTTCGCGGTACGGACGTGCCGCCGCTTGGTCCATATGCCAGGCGGAGCAGAAGTGATTGGTCAGATGGCCCATCTGTGCCTGATTGGGGGTCAACAGGCAGGGCTGCGCCGTGATGCCGCTCGCTTCAACAATTTCCTGCATCGAGCCTTTTCACTTTTCGAAGGGGCTCTTCCCCCGTGGCGGGCCTAAATGTCCAAATAGATGGGGGAAGCCTAAGCAGGACACCAAGACTTAGGAGCCAAAAGAGGACACCAGCAACTCAACCGCGCACCAGGTAGGCCCCTGACGGAACCCGATGTCGCAGCTTCTTGCACTTGCCCGGTGCAGGCTGATGCCCCGGCGGGCGATCAGGAAACCAGATCCGGCATTTACCCGGAGGTGGCATAAGGCCGCGGGGCATCTCAACCTCACCGTACGCAGGCTCTGGCTCGACATTCACCATTTGCAATTGTCCTTCGGGCCCGGCTCTGCCAGGTGAAATACCCGAAGACCGGGCCTGCGCCGCCTGGATCAATTGGAAGTTGCGGTTGCGCAATTCGATATTGCGCCCCACCCGCATGTTCGAGCGCACCGCCAAGGTTTCAGCCTGCTGGTACTGCCCCTGCTGAAGACGCAACACACCAAGGTAATGCAGCGTCGCGGGATTGTTCGGCTGGATATGCAGGGCACGCTCAAGCGTGGCGGCGGCTTGATCCAGTTGGCCATTTTCATACTGCCGCGAGGCGGTTTCGATCAGGGTCGTTGATGCACTGTTGCTTTGGGCGGGTGCTCTTCGTTCGGCAGCAGACGAACAAAGCGATGCGACGGCGCAGCACACCAAAAGGAGACCTGGCAAAAAACTCTTGGTTGGCATCAGGGGGTGGACTCGAGTGAATTCGGACGGCACTGCCGTAAAACAGACCACAACGCTACTCGGCACTTCTGATACCGGGCCGCTATTGACCTGGCCAATATCTCGAAGTTCCTGCGGCAACGGCCGTCGCAACCAGCATCATTTTTTATCAACCCCACATCCAGGCATGAGCTATTGCTGCACTTCGCGCGGAGCAGAAAACGGCCAGAAACAGGCGTGGAGAAAGCAAACTTCAAAAGTGTTCGAACACGTTGGCTATTTAAGCAACGGCTCCCTAGAACTTTTCCCTATTTGTCGGTCTATGTGGATAGCCACATTCGCCAGGTAAGCACGCCCCCGCAGGCTTCCCGCCGCCAGATGGCCACACGCCCAATTGTCATTCAGAGGTTGCCTTCGCTCATGAAATTCCATGTCCCACGGATGGTGCTCTTAGGCCTGTTCGCATTCGCGGCAATGGGCTCGGCATCAGCCACACAGATGAAGACCTCAACCCCTGTTTTCTCAACTGAAGTCCCAGCCGTTCAGGCTCCTGTCCAGACCGCCGACCACCTTCGGCTGACCGTGGGCAGTATGGCCGACAAGCAACCAGGACTTATGCTTGCCCATGACGACCGATACCGGCATGACGGCCATTGGCATGATCGTAGAGACAATTGGCGCCGAGACGACTGGCGCAGAGATCAGTGGCGCAGAGATCAATGGCGAAGGGAGCAAGCCCGCCGAGAAGCTGAACGCCATCGTGATTGGGAGCGCCACCAGGATCGGGCCATGCGGCATCGTTACAATGACGCTCACGGTTACTATCGCCGCTAGTGCGAAGCCCTGGAACAACCCACGACCGTCCGCAATGGGTGGGTAAAAACGTTTTTGAGCGCACTCGATACAAAAAGTAGTCGTTGTGCAGGTCATGCCACCTTGCCAACCAGGCACCCTGCGGATACTGTCGGTTCTATGAATCAGTTACGCATTGCCTCGACCACCACGACCACGACCGCCAGAGGCGAGTCGTGAGAGGTGTCGTGAACCCATAACGCACGAACTTCAAAGGCCCGCCAGCGATGGACAGGGCCTTTTCTTTTGCCCTTGCGTCGCTGGCCCAAACGCAAGGAAAAGCACGATGCATGCACTGTTGATTCTCGATATGCAGGTTGGATTGTTTCATGGCCCGGATAAACCATGGAATGGCGAAGCGCTGCTGAACACGTTGAATAGCCTGTTGAGCAAAGCCCGCAAGGCAGGCGCACCTATTTTTCTTGCTCGCCACGTAGGTCCGCCTGGCTCGCCTATCGAACCTGCAAGCCCGTTGACGCAACTGGTGCAGGAACTGTTACTGGAAGGCGACGAGGTGATCTTCGAAAAAAGCCGACCCAACGCTTTCTACAGGACTGATCTGGCCGATCGGTTAAAAGCTTGTGGATCTCAGGGCGTGGTTATTGCCGGAATGAAGACCCAGTATTGTGTCGACAGTACTTGTCGCGCCGCACGCGATCTTGGATTCGATGCAGTGCTGATCGCCAATGGTCATACCTGCGCCGACACTCCTGCGTTGAAGGCCGAAAGTATCATCGCTCATCACAACGCAACCCTGGCCGGCCCATTCTGTCGTGTCATGCACGCTGAGGACTGGCGTTTCTGAAACGCTCTGGCTGAATTGACCAAGAAATTAACAAGCTCCTAGCCCTCAACGGGGGCTTTTGTTCTCAGAGAGGCAGTTGCCCCCGTCGACCACGAGAAGCTCGCCCGTAATGTAGCTGGACTCTGGAGAAGCAAGAAAAGCTACCGCCGCAGCGACCTCGTCTGGTCTACCGGCACGCCCCACGGGAACATACTGCGCTGCGGTCATTTCCTCTGCTGTGCTCGATTGCGTCGCGATCCACCCAGGGGCAACAGAGTTCACGGTGATGCCGTATGGCGCGACTTCCAGCGCCAAGCTCATGTTCATGCCCACAATCCCCGCTTTCGCCGCCGCATACGCGGCCTCGCCAGGGTTGCTGACGCGGGTGCCGGTCGTAGAACTGATATGGACGATGCGTCCGTAACGACGATTCTGCATCCCCGGCAACACAGCGCGGGTCAGCAAAAATACAGTGGTCAGATTACGGGCAATCGACGTGTTCCACATATCGACGCTCATACTGGCCACTTCAGAAAACGTTTCGGCTTCACCCTGAATCGCCATACCGGCGTTGTTCACGAGTACATCGATTCGCCCCCATAGCGACTCAGCCCAGGTCACCAGTTCGACAACCTGAGCCGGATGAGTGAGATCTGCAGCGCGTCCTTGCACCTCGTAACCTGCCGCGCTCAGTTCCGCGACGCGATCATGGATACGGGCACTGCTGCCGGTGATGATCAGCTTTGCGCCCAAGTCCCCAAGCCGTCGCGCGATCGCTAGACCAATCCCATGTTCGCTACCTGCTCCACTGACCAACGCGACCTGACCACTCCAGTTCTTGAACATTGCAGGCTCCACAGGGTTACACAGGAAGTACTGTCTGACAGTCCAGAGTAGATGCTAGCCCGCCCGTATTGATGCATTAAGAATTGTGAGCGGCAGGTGCGCTCGACCTCGCCACTTTCGGCCTGCCCGGCTTGAAGTTCATGACCCGCGGCTGCTAACCCCACGCATCATTGGCTGGATGCATTGCAGCAGGTCGCCATTACCCGTTTTTATACGCGCCCGACCTGGACTTTGTCAGATCCGACTCATGGCCCCTTTCCCTCAAAAGCAGTGAACTCTAGTCCGATAACCGGACAGAAATGACAAGTTATAGGGTGTTTTGTCATTTACGGGTCGGATTTAGACAAATCGCCGCCCTCCCCCTCTGATCGAATTGTTCTACGCGCCACCTTCGATTCCAGCTATCCAAAGGGTTAGTCAGGTCATCGGCAAACGCCCCCATCCATCGGTTAAAAACCACCAAACGGTCAATCACTTTCAGAGGGTGTGTAGATGAACAACAGCGTCGTTATTGGAGAACTCACGTGGCCGGAGTATGTCGAGCAAGTCGCTACCGGCTGCCCGATCTTTCTGCCAGTGGGTGCACTTGAACAGCATGGCCATCACCTGTGCATGGAGGTCGATGTTCTGCTGCCGAGGGCGATATGCAAAGCGGTAGCGCAAAATGTCAGCGGTCTGGTTCTGCCTGCACTCGCTTATGGCTACAAGTCTCAGCAGAAATCAGGAGGCGGCAACCACTTTCCTGGGACGACCAGTCTCGATGGCGCCACGCTGACCCATACCGTGCAGGACATCATCAGAGAACTGGCGCGTCATGGCGCACGCAAACTGGTGATGATGAATGGTCACTATGAAAACTCGATGTTCATTGTCGAGGGCATTGACCTTGCGCTTCGTGAACTTCGATACGCTGGCATCAATGACTTCAAAGTAGTGGTGCTGTCCTATTGGGACTTCGTTAACGATCCTGGCGTCATCAAAAAGCTGTATCCCGAAGGATTCCTCGGCTGGGATATAGAACATGGCGGTATTTTCGAAACGTCCTTGATGCTGGCTCTTCACCCCGACAAGGTCGATCTGAGTCGTGCAATTGATCACCCGCCAGCGACCTTTGCGCCGTACGACGTCTTCCCCATCATCCCGGAGCGCACACCAGCCTGCGGAACACTGTCATCCCCTAAGGGTTCCACTCGCGAGAAAGGCGAGTTGATTCTTGAAGTGTGTGTCTCAGGCATCAGCGCCGCAGTACGAGAGGCTTTTGATTTAGAAACATAACGAGCACAAGGGTGTGCCAAAACAAGAACCTGCAGTTAACCCTCCAAGCATAATAAAAAGGGTAAGTCTCATGTCTAGCTCAACTCTGGCCCCAGGCCTCAAGCAGCGTCACGTCACCATGTTGTCCATTGCCGGTGCCATCGGTGCGGGACTGTTCATCGGCTCAGGACACGCCATCGCTTCTGCGGGACCGGCCGCCATTCTGGCGTACATTTTTTCCGGCACCCTGGTGGTGCTGGTCATGCGCATGCTGGGAGAAATGGCCGTAGCATCGCCTGATACAGGATCATTTTCGACCTATGCCGAGCGGGCGATGGGACGTAGCGCCGGTTTTACCATTGGCTGGCTTTACTGGTGGTTCTGGGTATTGGTCATTCCAATCGAAGCGATTGCAGCCGCTGCGATTTTGCACGCTTGGTTTCCCTCGATACAAACCTGGGAATTTGCGATCGCGGTAACCGGTCTTCTGACGTTGACCAACCTGTTCAGTGTCGCTCGTTACGGGGAGTTCGAATTCTGGTTCGCCATGCTCAAAGTCATTGCGGTACTGGGTTTTATCGCGCTTGGTGCGCTTGCCTTGGCTGGCGCATTACCTGATACGACCGTGAGTGGTGTCGTTCAATTAAGCATAGAGTTTGGTGGTTTCATGCCCAATGGGATGACCGCCGTTATCGGTGCAATGCTCACCACAGTATTCAGCTTCATGGGCACAGAAATCGTCACCATTGCAGCGGCCGAATCCCAGAACCCCTCCAGACAAATCACCCGTGCGACTAACTCCGTCGTCTGGCGCATGGGGATCTTCTATATCGTCTCGGTGTTCCTCATCATCTCCATCGTGCCCTGGAACGATCCGATGCTGGTGCAAGTCGGCTCTTATCAGAGAGCGCTTGAGTTGATGAATATTCCGTACGCGAAAATGATTGTAGATATCGTCGTACTGATTGCTGTCGCCAGTTGCCTTAACTCAGCCATCTATACAGCGTCACGCATGGTTTACTCCCTGAGCAAACGCGGGGACGGCCCTCGAGTTCTTCAGAAGACCTCCTCTTCAGGGGTCCCTTATATTGCGGTGCTGGCCAGTACAGCGGTTGGCTTCCTGACCACAGCACTGAATTATTTTGCACCCAACGAAGTGTTTTCCTTCCTGCTGGCCAGCTCTGGCGCTGTTGCGCTGCTGGTCTACCTGGCCATTGCTGTTTCTCAACTGATACTTCGCAGGAAGATGAATGCTTCGGAACAGCCGATCACCTTCAAGATGTGGTTTTACCCTTGGCTCAGCTACCTGGTTATCTTTTGCATCTTGAGCATCCTGATTGTCATGTTGATTTTGCCCGAGCACCGCATGGAGGTAATTGCTACGGGGGCGCTTACACTGTCCATCGTCTGTATGGGTGCCATTTTCAATGCCAGGAAGAGCACCGTGCGCAAAGCTGAATTGGCGTGAACACATAAACCCTCGACGTTTCATTTACATACGGCTCCAACGATTAACCGCTCACCTCTTTGCGGCCCGCTTACCACGATGAGCGGGCCGTTTTTTTACCCATCCCCCTTCGTCCTCTTCGATATGCCTATTGATCCTGGACACGGTGTAAGATCAGAAAACCCGTAAGCAGCGTTAACAACCATAAAAACGAGATGATGTTGCCGATGTCGGCGGCTTGCCACAGAGCGCGTCACTTATGCAGTTGAGGAGCGGTAATGATGGCGAAACTCCAAGTGGCGAAACACGCCGCAGGACGTTCGGCTAACGAACAACGGCCGGTAAAAACCGTGGGCTTTCTGGTCATTCCCAACTTCACCACCATCGGCTTCGCCTCCGCCGTGGAAACCTTGCGCATGGCCAATATGGCCGCGCGCAAACCGATGTTCCGCACGGTAATCATCGCCGCCAGCCTGGAGCCGGTCACCGCCAGCAATGGCATGCGCATCCTGCCCGACTACACCATCACAGACGCACCCAAGCTCGACATCCTGTTCGTTGTAGGATCCAACCCGATCGTCTCCAATCACAGCAGTCGACCGCTGCTCAATTGGCTACGCAAGTTGGCACATGATCGGGTACCACTGGGGGGGATTTGCACGGGGAGTCATTTGTTGGCACGTGCCGATTTGCTCAAGGGCTATCGCTGCACGATTCACTGGGAAGACATCGAAGCGCTGAAGGAGCGTTTTCCGGGAATCATCATTTCCAACCAGCTGTTCGAGCTGGATCGGGATCGCTACACCTGCTCCGGTGGGGTGGCGTCCATGGACATGACGCTGCAATTGATTGCCCGCGAACCGGGTGGTCGGGACATCGCAGCCCATGCGGCCGAATTGCTACTGTGTGATCGGGTGCGTGGCGCGCAGGAGCAACAGCGGGTGCCATTGCGGCAAAAACTGGGTACGTCCCAGCCCAAACTCAGTCAGATGGTGGCGATCATGGAAGCCAATCTCGAGGAGCCGGTGGGCCTTGAGGAACTCGCTCGTTTGAACGAGGTATCAGTGCGGCAACTGGAACGGCTGTTTCACAAGCACCTGCAACGCACGCCGAGTCAGTACTATCTGGAATTGCGCCTTTCACGGGCGCGGCAATTGCTGCTGCGCAGCGAGTCGCAAGTACGCGATATCGCCCTTGCCTGCGGCTTTGTATCACCTGCGCACTTCTCCAAATGCTACAGCCGCTTCTTCGGGGTATCGCCTATCGGTGAGCGTAAACAAGTGGCTGCGGTGCATTGACGGGGTGCCCGCGATGGCAGGCGGGCATTCAACATGGATGTTGGCTGGTTCGCTCCCACATTAAACCGCGTCCGTCTGGACAACTCGGTCACTGTGGGAGCGAGCCTCCCCAAACACACCTGATCTGTCAGTCCTGCAAGGCTTTATGCGCCGTTTCCCGGCTAGCCAGCATGGCAACCAACGCCACCGCCGCGGCTGCCAGCAAGTACCAGGCCGGGGCCATTTTGTTGCCGGTCAGTTGAATCAACCAGGTTGCGATAAACGGAGCGGTGCCGCCGAACACGGCGTTGGCGATATTGAAGCTGAAAGCAAAACCGCTGAAACGCACGCGGGTGGGGAATATCTCGGCGAGGAAGCACGGCAAGGTGCCGTCGTTCATCGCCAGGATGGCGCCGAAGGCAATCTGGATCATCAAAATCACGATCAGCGGCTGGTTCTCCAGCATGCCGAACAGCGGAAATGTCAGCGCCAGGAACAACACCGAAGCGGTCAGCAACATGGTTTTGCGGCCAAACCGGTCAGACAGCTTGCCCATCAGGAAAATCAGGCCGATGTAGGTCGCCAGCGACACCGTCGACGCGAGGAACGAATCACTCTCGCTCATGCCCATTTCGGTGGACAGATACGTCGGCATGTAGCTGAGCAACAGGTAAAACGCCACTGCGTTCAGGCAAGTCACGCCAATCCCGATCAACACGCTGCGCCGATGCACAGTCAGCAATTCGCGAACGGGAGCGTGGGTCGCGCACTCCTTAGCCTCAAGGCGTTTTTCCATCTCCAGGAACTTGGGTGTGTCTTGCAAACTCACGCGGATATAGCGCCCTACCAACCCGAACGGCGCCGCCAGCAAAAAGGGCAAGCGCCATCCCCAACTGTGCAGGTCCTCGACACTCATCCACTCATGCAGACCGGCCACGAACACCGCGCCAAACAGCAGACCGGCCGCCGTGCTCGCCGGGACAATACTGGTGTACAAGCCGCGTTTACCCTCGGGGGCGTACTCGGCGAGAAAGGCCGATGCCCCGGCGTATTCACCTGAAGCGGAGAAGCCCTGGAACAAGCGAATCAGCAACAACAACGCCGGTGCCCACAAGCCGATATGGTGGTAAGTCGGCAGGATCCCGATGCAAAAGGTCGAGATGGACATGATCAGAATCGACCAGGACAATGCACTGCGTCGCCCATACTTGTCACCAAAATGGCCCCAGACCAATCCCCCCAGCGGGCGGACGATAAACGACAGCGCGAACACTGCAAATGTTGCCAGCAACGCGGTCGTCTTGTCGGTTTGCGGGAAAAAGGTCACCGCGATGATGGTGGCCAGATAGCCATAGGCCGCGTAGTCGAACCATTCGACAAAGTTACCCATGAAGCTTGCACTGGCTGCACGCCGCAAGGCCTTGCGCTCGGCGGTTTGTTCAAGTGTCTGTGCCAGGGTCGGCGTCAAGTTTGCGCTTTGGCTGCTCATCGGGCACCTCTGGCGCTAGAGGCGCTGCTATCGAGAAAGGAAGTCGGGACGTAGAACATGACAAATACCCTCTATTGTTTTACTTGGCAGGGTTAAGGGTCAGTAGATGCTGCGCGTTCTTGACGAGCATGCGTTGTTTTTTTCCGGTTTATCTCAGCCGCCGGGAAGATTTTTGCCACTCCTAAAAGTAAAGCGCCACACAGGTTCACTGTGCGGCGCAAGGTCTTACTTTTGGATGATGTTGTGTTCCGGGCCGTACGGGAACTTGGTGATGTTTTCGCCGCCCTGTTCGTTGACGATCAGGATGTCGTGTTCACGATAACCGCCGGCACCCGGAAGGCCTTCGGGCAGCATGATCATCGGCTCAATGGACACCACCATGCCCGGTTCCAGTACGGTGTCGATATCTTCGCGCAGTTCCAGCCCGGCTTCGCGGCCGTAGTAATGGCTCAGCGTGCCGAAGGAGTGGCCATAGCCAAAGGTGCGGTATTGCAGCAGATCGTGTTCCAGGAAGATCTCGTTCAATTGCAGGGCGATATCGCAGCAGCGCATGCCCGGTTTGATCAGTTTCAGACCGGCCTCGTGCACTTTGACGTTCACTTCCCACAACCGCAGATGTTCGTCGGAACAGTGATCCAGGAACAAGGTACGTTCCAGCGCGGTGTAGTAACCGGCGATCATCGGGAAGCAATTGAGGCTGAGGATGTCGCCCTTGTTGACCTTGCGAGACGTCACCGGGTTATGGGCGCCATCGGTGTTGATGCCGGACTGGAACCAGGTCCAGGTGTCCATCAGTTCGGAGTCAGGGAACGTGCGGGCAATCTCTCGGACCATGGCCTGGGTGGCGTGCAGGGCCACTTCGTATTCTGGAACCTGATCACGCAAGGCTTCGACGATGGCGGCACCGCCGATGTCCGCGACGCGGGCACCCTGACGGATGATCGCGTGTTCTTCGGCGGACTTGATCATGCGCATACGCATGCAGGGCGCGCCGATATCCACCAGTTCGGCCTGCGGATAACGACTGGCGAGCTTATCGCGGTTGAGCAAGTTGAGATGGTCGAATTCAATACCGATACGCCCGGCCTTGGGCAACGCTTGTTGGATCGCGACGAAATAGTTATCACGCTGCCAGTCGGTGTAGACGATGTTTTCAGTGCCCACGGTGCGGCGCCAAGGTTGACCGCCATCGATGTTGGCGCTGATGGTCACAGCGCTGTCCTGAGTCACAACCAATGCGTACTGGCGACCGAACGAGCAATAGAGGAAATCGCTGTAGTAGTTGATGTTGTGATAGGACGTGAAGACTGCCGCGTCGATATTGTTCTGCGCCAGATACGCCCGTAATTTGGCTTGGCGATTGGCATATTCCTGAGCCGAGAATGTCGGAGTCACTTTTTCGCCGTTCTTGATCTGAATGGTTTTCGGCATTTGCATGTCATTTATCCTTGTCAGTGATTGAGCGACGGAGGCGCCACTCTGGCGGGCCGCTGTAGATCATTCGAACAGATGCAAGGACAGTTTTTTTGCGCGAATCCGACCTGTAGTTGATCAGATCCGCTCTTTACGAAGGTGGTCCAGAGGGTCATTCGACAGAAACGACAATGCCCCCGAAAAGCGCGATATCAGCCGCTTGGCGGGGGCATTGGCAATGGGTAACGAGGTCAGTGCGCGAGCGACGGACCGACAATCGGGCTTACTCGCGATGAAGCCGCTGCTTTTGACATTGATCCTTGCTGCAAGCTTTCAGCCATATGGTCGCGAGGGTGCGCGCCGAAGTACTGGCGATAGCAGCGAAAGAAATGTTGCAGCGAAACGAATCCGCACTGCGCAGCAACATCCGACAGCGACTGTTCACCGGCGCGCAATAACTGACGTGCCTGTTGCAAGCGCAAGTCCAGATAGTGTCTGGACGGCGAACAACCCAGACTGCGTTTGAACAGCCGCTCCAGATGCCGGCGGGAAATGCCCATGGCCTCTGCCAGTTCGTCGATACCCAATGTGCGAGTCAGGTGATCATTCATCAATGCCAGTGTCGCCTGAAGCTTTGCCGGGGTGTTGTGCATCGGTTGCAGAGGCCTGGCTTGACGGGCTGCGTATTTTTCCATGCGCAGCACCAGACCACGACCGTGGGTCCGGGCCAGCAGTTCGTGCATCAACCCTTGAACGGCCTGCGGGCCGACGCACGTCAGACGCTGGCGGTCGACACAGAACGGTGCGGCCACTGGGCTCAAATCGCTGAAAGCGGAAAACGATAGAGCTGGATCGGGCTCCGGCAGGCTGCAGCGGAAACCATCCAGCGCGCCAACCTGCGCCAGCAGCCAACCGGCCTTGCCCAATGCACCCAGGCCCACCGGCTGCGCGGCCCAGTGGTACAGCTGCTGACGCAGGACTGGATGCTCCGTTCGAGTGTGCAGGTTGTCGCCACCGCAGAGGATCAACACATCCAGCGATTGCGCCTGATCCAGTCGGGTGGTGGCAGTGGCAATGCCGTTGCTGGCGTTCAGATCCCGACCTTCCAGGCTGAGAATCTGCCACTGGCAGACGTTGCGTCTGGCCACCTGGTTGGCCAAGCGCAATGCTTCCAGCGCATTGGCTAGAGCGTACAAGTCAAAGGCTTCCAGCAACCAGAAGCCGATGCGCAGTGCCGGCGGTTGTTGCCGGCAAGATTGAGTCAGTTTCAGCATGTATCACTCTCCTGTTGCTCAAGGTGGTTCAGCACTCAATGGAGCTGACAGCCAGCCCGCCACGGGAGGTCTCTTTGTATTTGTCGTGCATGTCGACACCTGGTACGGATGACCCGGTCCAGCGAGATGAAATGAAGGTCAGCCCGAGGTTGTGTTCCAGGCCGATTTCCGCCGCGTTTTCCACTTGTTCGGAACTGGCTCCCAGGATTTCCGCAAGACCGGCAGCCGCCATCGGGCAGGCTGAATCGACCTCGCCCTGACAACCGACCTTGGCCCCCGAGATCGACGCATTGTGTTTACACAGAATGTCTCGCCGCAAGGCATCGACAAACAAAGCCCCGGCATGCATCGGGCCAACGGTGTGGGAACTGGAGGGGCCGATTCCAATCTTGAACAAGTCAAAAGTACTGATAGCCATCGTTGATCTCCGCGTGCCGCTTTCAAGGTTGTCAGTAACCAACCGGATTGTCGGCGTCCGGGATCACCCAGAAGTGTCAGAATTCGACTCTAAAGTGTTCGTCACTACCAATTGCGGGTTGAAGGTCACGTAGCCCGCCAATTTGTCGCGTGATGCCTATGTTGTCGGATGTACGTCACAGTCCATGCAAGTCCGATCAACCCGCCAGCCAATGACGTATTGTTCGAAATTCAGAATCGCTCCTATCTGCAGAGGCAATGGACTAACCGTCACGCCGGTGTCGCCCATAATGGACTCAACTACGCTTTAAGTGAGGATTGCAGGCCGTAATACACGCAACTGGAGGTCCCGTGAACAGTCACTGGTGGTGCCGCCTGCTGTTGCTGATAATGCTGATCGGGTTACCGATGGGTTCAACAACGGCTGCAGGCAGTGTCGTGGTTCTGACCGTCAACGATGCTATTGGCCCGGCCAGTGCCGACTACGTCGAGCGCGGCTTGGCGCGTGCGGTGACCGAGGGCGCGCAGTTGGTGGTCATCCGCCTCGACACCCCTGGCGGGCTGGATACCTCGATGCGCCTGATTATTAAGGCGATTCTGGCCAGCCCATTGCCAGTGGCAAGTTTCGTCACCCCCAGTGGCGCACGGGCGGCCAGCGCCGGCACCTATATTTTGTATGCCAGTCACATTGCCGCAATGACCCCCGGCACCAACCTGGGCGCTGCTACACCGGTGCAGATCGGCGGCCTGCCCGGGACCGCGCCTGAGCCGCCGGGCCCACCCGGCACCGACAAGAATCCTGCGCGTGAACAGCAGGACACCTTGACTCGAAAACAGATCAACGATGCGGCGGCTTACATCCGTGGCCTTGCGCACCTACGTGGACGCAATGCCGACTGGGCCGAACAAGCGGTACGTGAGTCGCTCAGCCTGTCCGCCCACGAAGCGCTCAAACTCAAGGTGGTCGATTATGTGGCCAATGATGTGGCAGACCTGCTCAAGCAACTGGACGGCAAGAGCCTGAATGTCGCTGGTCAGACGTTGAAGCTGAACACCGCCGGGGCTGCACTCATCGACCATGCGCCTGATTGGCGCACACAACTGCTGGCGGTGATCACCAACCCCAGCGTGGCGTTGCTGCTGATCATGCTGGGGGTCTATGGCTTGATCTTCGAATTCATGAACCCAGGGTCGGGCATTGGTGGAGTGCTCGGTGGCATCTGCCTGTTGCTGGGGCTGTATGCCCTGCAACTGTTGCCCGTGAACTACGCCGGGGTCGGACTGATTCTGCTAGGAATCGCTTTCATGATCGCCGAGGCGTTTCTACCGAGTTTCGGTGTAATCGGCTTCGGTGGGGTGGTTGCTTTTGTAGTGGGCGCAGTGATTTTGATCGACACCGATGTACCGGGCTTCGGCATTCCATTGGCACTGATCATCGGCGTCGCACTGATCAGCGCCTTGTTGCTGATGACGCTGGTCGGCATGGCGCTCAAGGCCAGACGCCGTGTTTTGGTCAGCGGCGATGCGGGTTTGGTCGGCAGCCAGGCCACGGTGACGGGACTGCTGCCGGGTATGCCGATGAGCGGCTGGGTGCAATTGCAGGGTGAAAGATGGCAAGTACAGAGTCGCTCGCCCCTGCGCCTGGGCCAACAGGTCCGGGTGGTGGCGCGCACGGGCGTGATGCTGGATGTGATTGCGCTGGAGGAAACGCCCTCGCAAGGAGATTGATGCGTGTTCGTCAAGCCCGGCCAAGTGCCAGTTATTCAATCCAGCGACCGGCTTTTCACGCCAACCCCGATGGAACGTCGCGCAAACAGCCAAGAAAGACTGTTCTTCAGTCGAAAAAAATGGGCCTCTTTTCAACGGTCCATTTTTAATGCTTGGAGCGGGAAACGAAATTCCCTCTAGCGCCCTAGAGTGTAAAACCCAAGGTTTCTATTATTACTGAAGCAGGAATGGATTTATTTTCAAGCTGTATAAACTCCGTTTGAAATCGCCACTCCCATTTTTAATACATCAGTCAACTTATTTAATGCATAACCCGGCATCAGATCATTGAAGGCGATCAACACGCCATTGCGCCGAAAGCCCCTGAACAAAGCACCTCCATTACCCATCATCACACTGCCCCCGCCGAACCGTCATTATTAGACCCACTCCAACACTCCATACTTTTCCCGAATAACATAACATCTTAATAACACTCAAATTAACATTAACAGACCTCGCTGACTTTTTATAACAATCATTGACACCCAGACGCCGGCATCCTAGATTAATGGCACTCTGCCAACGCCAAGACGACACATCAACTTTGTTAAGTTAATGGAATGCTGAGTTTCTGAGAGTTATTTCATTCCTGGTACAACGCATGAAATATGTAGACGATATTACGAAACTCTTTACACGTTTTGGCGCCAATACAGAGACCTACCAGGAAATACAACCGAACTATAAAGATTTCAAAGACGATCCGATTACACCTGTACTGCCTAAGCCAGAACCGTCGGTAGTCTTGCCTCCCCCCACATCAACGCCAACGCCCGCTGCGTTTTTACCGGACGAGCCACAGCCTTCTCTATTGATTGGCGCGCCCAGGTTCCCTCTTCTGACCGAGCCACCTGCGAATTCTGGTACGGGTGACCGTCAGCGATTGAGCGATCTGTTGCGTGAACTCAACCAGGTTCGTCGAGACGGTCTGCCAGAAACGACTCGCAAGCGGACCAAGGCAAAGGTCATTGCTATCGTTTCGGCGAATGGCGGAGTGGGTAAAAGCACCGTCGCCGCTGGCCTGGCAAAAACACTTCGGCGCCCTGGCGGGCGCACCATCGCGATTGATCTGGACCCTCAGAATGCGCTGTCCAGCCACTTGGGTATCACCCGGCAGGTTCCCGGACTGATCCAGCTCAAAGAGCAGGATGCAGACTGGGGCGCTCATCGCCTGCCAGGCTTTAGCGACAGTGAGTGCCTGCCCTTCGGCACTGGCGAGATGGATGACCGCCATTTACTCAGGCAGTTAATGCTTGAAGATTCTGACTGGTTGAATCAGCACCTTGCGTCCATGAACCTCAGCGAAAACGATACCGTGATCCTGGACACACCTTCGGGTGCGACCGTCTATTCGCAACAGGCGCTCGACACCGCCGATCTGGTGCTGGTGATGACGGTGGCCGACGCGGCCTCCTACCTGGCACTGGACACCATGACCCAGTGGCTGGAAACCACCCGTCGACGTGGGCAACGGCACCGCTATGTGCTCAATCAACGGGATGACTCGCGTACGTTCAGCAGGGACATGGGCGTGCTGTTTGTGCGGCGGCTAGGTGCTGACCTGATCGGGACGATTCGCCTCGATCACCAGTTCAACGAGTCGCTGGCCTATGGTCGGGACCTCCTCCAATACGCACCTGAGAGCATTGGCTGTCACGACATTCTTTCGCTGTCCGGCGCGGTCCATGCCCTGCTTTTCGCGGACACTTGCAGCCAGCAGGGCACGCCATGACCGCCCAACTGAACCAGCTACCTGCAAAGACATGGTGGTTGCAGGGGCTGCTGGATACTTTCCAGGCTCGCGTCAGTCGATGGCCCCTGCGTTGGCGCCAGGGCCTGAAGATATCTGCCGGGCTGATGGCCGCATTATTGGTGCTGGGTATTCTCACTGCGCCGCTGAATCTGTATTCCCAGGCCGTGTTCGCTGCCGTCTGTTTTGTGGCCAGCCTGTTCATCCGCAAGCAGGCCGGGCGTCTGGCGATCCTGACCCTGATCACCCTCTCGCTGATCGCCTCGTTGCGTTACATGTACTGGCGTCTGACTGACACCTTGAATTTCGACAATTGGCAGGATGCCGTATTTGGTTACGGTCTGGTGCTGGCCGAACTGTATGCCTTGCTCGTCCTGATCTTCGGCTATGTACAGACCGCCTGGCCGTTGCACCGCAAACCGCAGTTTCTGCAACAGCCACCCGCAGAATGGCCGACGGTAGACGTCTTCATTCCGACCTATAACGAATCATTGGGTATCGTCAAACTGGTGGTGCTCGCAGCTCAAGCCATTGACTGGCCCGAGGGCAAACTGCGGGTGCACATGCTCGATGACGGACGCCGGGAAGAATTCAAGGTTTTCTGTCAGCAGATTGGTGTCAACTACATCACCCGCGACAACAATCGACATGCCAAGGCCGGCAACCTCAACGAGGCACTCAAAGTCACCGATGGCGAATTCATTGCCATATTCGACGCCGACCACGTGCCCACCCGCTCCTTCCTGCAGATCACCATGGGCTGGTTTTTAAAGGACCCGAACCTGGCGTTGCTGCAAACGCCGCACTTTTTCTATTCACCCGATCCGTTCGAAAAAAACCTCGATACCTTTCGCTCGGTCCCCAATGAAGGTGAACTGTTCTACGGCCTGGTGCAGGACGGCAACGACCTGTGGAACGCGGCATTCTTCTGTGGCTCGTGCGCGGTCATCCGGCGGTCTCATTTGCTGGAAGTCGGCGGGATCGCCACCGAAACCGTGACCGAGGATGCGCACACGGCACTCAAGCTCAATCGCCGTGGTTTCAATACCGCTTACCTCGCCGTTCCACAAGCGGCGGGACTGGCCACCGAAAGCCTTTCCCGACACATCAGCCAGCGCATACGCTGGGCGCGGGGCATGGCGCAGATTTTTCGGACCGACAATCCGTTGTTTGGCAAAGGACTGAACCTGGGGCAGCGCATTTGCTACCTCAACGCCATGATGCACTTCTTCTACAGCCTGCCCCGCCTGGTGTTCTTGACCGCCCCCTTGGCCTATCTGTTTTTTGACGCGCAGATTTTCCATGCCTCGGCGTTGATGGTCACGGTTTATGTACTGCCGCATATTTTCCATTCCAGCCTGACCAACTCCAGCATCCAGGGGCGCTTCCGTCATTCCTTCTGGAACGAAGTGTATGAGTCGGTATTGGCCTGGTACATCATGCGACCGGTGCTGTTGGCCCTGATCAGCCCTTCGCTGGGCAAATTCAACGTGACCGACAAGGGCGGCACCATCGAAAAGGACTATTTCAACTGGAAGCTCGCGCGGCCTTATATCGTCCTGCTGGCCTTGAACATGATCGGTCTGGCGATCGGCGTGGTGAAACTCATCGGGAGTGATTCTGCCGAGGCCACTACCCTGCTGATCAACCTGGCCTGGACCGTGTACAACATCGTCATCGTCAGCACCGCTGTGGCGGTTGCCACTGAGTCCTCTCAGGTGCGCAACGAACCCCGGGTGCCCGCGGACCTGCCCGTGCGCATCTATCGCGAAGACGGCACCTGGTTCGATTGCGTAACCCGGG
The DNA here is from genome assembly GCF_002286815.1 of Pseudomonas sp. PICF141. Lineage (GTDB taxonomy): Bacteria > Pseudomonadota > Gammaproteobacteria > Pseudomonadales > Pseudomonadaceae > Aquipseudomonas. The sequence goes on along the minus strand of NZ_MUNM01000037.1, from coordinate 236,877 downwards.
ACTTTTCACAAAACGGCGTGGGTCTGGCACTGCCACCGCAGGTTCTGCTCAACGTCAATGAGAAGCTGCAGCTGTGCATTCTGCGCACACCGCCCTCCAGCCTCTTTCCCGCAAAAACGGTCTTCAGCAACGACAACGTGGCGGGCGTGCAATTCGAGGCGTTGCCCCTGCGCCAGCAAAGCGAACTGGTGCGACTGACCTTTTCACGGGCCGACACCTGGGCCAACACGTGGGGTAACGGCCGCCTCGACGCGCCCATGTCGGCGTTGCGCGAGGTCAGCAGCATTGGCTTTCGCGCCATCCTGCGCTTGTTCGTTGCAGCCCTGAAAGACAGCCAGGCGCTGCTGCGCAAACGCCCGGACACTCCATCACCTATCGACTCCACCGCGGACACGCAACGATCTTGAAGCCTTCCACTCGCCGGACCTTTCTTCCTCGTCGCTCACTCATGCTGATCACCTGCTCGTTAATGGGCTGGAGCGGCTGGGCTTTGAGCGCTGCCGCCCCACTCAACGCCACAGACCCGGCGATGATGCCGGTGGCCTCGTTGCCCGTGGCCGATGCCCCGGGCAACAGCTATACCCGCACCCTCAAGGAGCTGGGCAAAAGCTATTCGATGACTCTTAAAGGCGTGGAGGCTACCGACAGTGTGAACTTCGATGTGCGCGCCGATGAAGTCGTCACGGCGGCGCAGGTCACGCTGCAGTACAGCTACTCACCGGCGCTGCTGGCCGACCTTTCGCAGATCAATGTGCTGGTCAACGATCAAGTGGCCGCCAGCCTGCCCCTCCCGAAGGAAGAGGCCGGTAAATTGCAGACCCGGACCGTGCAGATTCCGCCGCAGACCATCACCGAATTCAACCGGCTCAGCTTGCAGTTCATCGGTCACTACACGATGCAATGTGAAGACCCTTTGCACTCCAGCCTTTGGGCCCGGATCAGCAACGAGAGCCAGCTGAGCCTCCAGGTGTCCTCGATTAAACAGCCCAACGACCTGTCCGCCCTGCCGCTGCCCTTGTTCGATCGTCGAGACGCCTCGCCCCTGAAGCTGCCCTTCGTGTTCGCCACGCGCCCGGCCGGCCCTGAGCTTGAGGCCGCCGGTATCCTGTCGTCCTGGTTTGGCGCCCTGGCCAGCTACCGCGGCGCAACCTTCCCCGCCAGCCTCACCAGCCTGCCGGCCAAAGGCAACGCCGTGGTGTTTGTCAGCGGCAGCGAAACAACGACCGTGAGTGGCTTACCGATCAAAGAGGCCACGGGGCCGACATTGACGCTTGTGAGCAACCCCAATGATGCTCAGGGCAAACTGTTGATCGTCTCCGGGCGCGATGGCGCCGATCTCAAGATTGCCGCGACAGCGCTGGCCCTCGGTGGGTCGGCCTTTTCCGGGCAGAGCGTAGTGATTGACCGGATCGATTCGCTCAAGCCGCGCCAACCGTACGACGCGCCTAACTGGCTGCCCTCCGATCGCCCGGTTCGCCTGGGTGAACTGGCCAAGCCCGCAGAACTCAATGTGTCGGGTTATAACCCGGGGCAAATGACGGTTGCGCTGCGCTTGCCACCGGACCTGTTCAACTGGCGTGAGCCCGGTGCGCAACTGGACTTGAAATACCGCTATACGCCGCAACCGGTCTCCACCAACTCCTCGTTGCTGGTCAACTTCAACGACACCTTCATCAAGTCGATCGATCTGCCCTCGATCGAGAAACTCGGCAACAGCGACAGCCTGCTGGCGATGCTCAAAACCGACGACAGCCTGGCCCGCACGTCGCGCATGCTATTGCCGCTCAATTCCGTTGCGCTGCAATCACGCCTGCAATTTCGCTTCATGTATGACTACATCAAACAGGGCGAATGCCGCGACATCATCATCGACAACATGCGCGGTGTGATCGACCCGGACTCGACCCTGGACCTCAGCCAATACGAACATTTCATGGCCATGCCCAACCTTGGGGTGTTCAAGGACAGTGGCTTCCCGTTCACTCGCATGGCTGACCTTTCTGAAACAGCGGTGATCCTGCCCAACGAGCCAGGCGCAGCCGATCTGAGCGCCTACCTGACCCTGCTGGGCCGCTTCGGCGACTCCACCGGTTACCCGGCCACCGGCGTGAAGGTGGCCCACGCTGACCAAGTGGCCGAGCAAAGCGACCGGGATTTGTTGGTGCTCGCCTCGGGCAACAATCAGCCACTGCTTGAGCAATGGCAAAGCCTGCTGCCGGCCAAGGGCGAAGACGCTGCGCAGTACGTTGAACTGTCTGACCTGCCCTTGCGCCTGCGCAACTGGATCAGCCCGGATACGAAAACCAATCTGCGTGAAGCGCGCAGCAGCTTCAGGTTTACCGCGGACGATGGCAGTGCGTATCTGACTGGATTCGAATCGCCGCTCAAGAGTGGCCGCAGTGTGGTGTTTATCGCCAGCGCAAGGCCCAACGGCTTGGCCGACGTGACCAACGCCCTGCTCAGCAACGAAGAAAACGCCCGCGAGTTGCAAGGTAGTCTGGTGGTGGTCAGGGGCAAGCATGTCGAGTCGCTGGTCGCCGAGCAGGATTACTACGTCGGGAGCTTGGGCCCATTGCGCTATCTGCAGTGGTACCTCTCGCAAAACGTAATGGCGCTCATGCTGTTCACGCTCCTGGGGATCCTGCTGCTTGCTTCGATGGCCTACCTGGCCCTGCGCGTACAGGCCAGACGTCGTCTTGGTCAATGAGTCGCGCATGCCTGTGTCGTCCATGAGCCGCCGAGGTGTTTCACTTCGCCAGTGCCTGCGTGGTAACACGCGCAGGTTGAGCGCTGCGCTTGTGCTTACCCTGCTGGCGCCTGCGATAGCGGCCGCAAACTCCTGTGAGCTGCCGGCCTGGCCATTGTGGCAAACCTATGCAACACGCTTCGTCCAGGCCGACGGCCGGGTCCTGGAATCGAGCCAGCAGAACAATCACAGCACCTCTGAAGGGCAGTCCTACGGCATGCTCTTCGCACTGATCGGCAACGATCAGCCACGCTTTGACAAACTCTGGCGCTGGACCTCAGCCAACCTCGCAGGCTCCGCCACCACCACACGCCTGCCGGGCTGGTTATGGGGGCAAGGCACGGACGGTCAGTGGCGCCTGCAAGACGCCAATTCGGCGGCCGACGCCGACCTGTGGATCACCTATGCCTTGCTTGAAGCCGCACGCCTGTGGCATCGGCCGGACTATCACCAGGACGCCCTGCACCTGATGGCGACGATTGAAGCGCAATTGGTCGTCAAGCTCCCCGGGCTGGGCCCGATGGTGTTGCCTGGACCACAGGGCTTCGTCCAGCCGGACGCTCTCTGGCGCCTGAACCCCAGCTACCTGCCACTGCCACTGTTACGACGGCTGGCCAAGGAAGCACCCTCGGGGCCTTGGCAAGCGATTGCCCACAACACCGCGACGATGATTACCCAATCAAGCCGCCATGGTTTCGTCGCTGACTGGGTCGGTTATCAAGGCACTTCGGCGCAATCGGGTGCCTTCACAAGTGACCCGATCCATGGCGACACGGGCAGCTACGATGCCATTCGCGTGTACCTCTGGCTGGGCATGAGTGAGACCTCTGGACCGCTGGCAACGCGCCTGCTCAAACGGCTGGACGGCATGGCCCGCAGCACTGTCGCAACGGGTTCTGCGCCAGAAACAGTCCAGGTTCGCCATGGCACTGTTCAGGGTCAGAGCCCGTTCGGATTCTGGGCCGCACTGATTCCCTACCTTCAGGCCAAAGGGCACCCCGGTTTGGCCGATCAGCAGCGACGTCGCGTGGAGCTCGCCTTGCACGAAGCGCTGGCCAGGCCTGATGGCGAAGCCGGTGCGCCGCGTTACTACAACTTCATGCTCAGCCTGTTCGCCCTCGGATGGGCAGATAAACATTACCGATTCCGGGAAGACGGAACGCTGAAACTTTCCTGGGAGACCGCATGCACGCGCACCACCGCACGCTAGCCATCATCGTCATGAGCACATGGACGGCCGCTGCTGCCCACGCGCAAAGTCCAACACCACAGGCATTACTCGTTGAGCAAGGGCGATACTGGCAGGTGCACAAAAACCCTCAACGCGCGGCGGAAGTCTGGCAGAAGGTCCTGCTGCTGGACCCGGCCCAGGTTGACGCACTGTATGGCCTGGGCTTGATTGGCGTGCAACAGGGCAAGCCACACCAGGCGCAGCAATACCTCGCCCGCTTGCAGGCTATCCAGCCACCGCCTCGGCAGGCACTGCAATTGGCGCAGGACATCAGCGTGGCCCAACCGCAGAATCAGCAGCGTCTGGAAGAGGCTCGGCGCCTCGTCGATGCCGGTGAGCGGGACAAGGCGACTGCCGTGTTTCGCTCACTGTTCGATGGCCGTCCACCTCAAGGTACGATCGGTCGCGAGTATTACAACAACCTAGCCTTCAATCAGGCGGATTGGGCTGAAGCACGCGGCGGATTTGAGCGCCTGCAACGAGAGATGCCCAACGATTCGATCGTCGCGCTGTTTTACGCCAAGCATCTGGTCCGCCGTGAAGACAGCCGTGCCGAGGGCATTCGCGCCTTGGCGGCACTGACCCAGCGTGCCGACATTGCCGGTGATGCCGACGAAAGCTGGCGCCTGGCGCTGACCTGGATCGGCCCACCCGATCCGGCACACGTGCCGTTGTTCGAGGCGTACCTCAAGACGCATCCGGATGACGTGGAAATCCGGGCGCAGATGAACAAGGGCAAGCACCAGGCGGCATCGACGGCCAGCAAGGAGTGGCAACCGCCTGCCGAAGTCGCACGCGGCCTGAAGGCGCTCAAAGAAGGCGATCAGGCCACCGCCGAACAGGCTTTTCAAACACGCTTGAAAACCCGGCCCGACGATGCTGACGCGCTGGGTGGCCTTGGGGTTATTCGCCAGCAGCAACACCGACTGGCCGAAGCGGAACAGCTCTTGGGGCGGGCCACGCGACAACACGATGGCAGCCACTGGCAAGTGGCGCTGAACGAAGTGCGCTACTGGTCTGCGTTGCAGCAGGCCCGTGACGCCCGGGCCAAAGGCCAGACAGCCCAGGCCCAGGTCTTGGTCAACCAGGCGCTGCGGCTGAATCCAAACGGGGTCGATGCTCGCCTCACTCTGGCGGATATTCAGGCCAGCGCTGGCCAGTTCGATGACGCTCAGCGCAACTACCGGCAGATTTTGAACCAGCGCCGCGACGACCCTCACGCACAGGAGGGGCTGGTGAATGTGCTGCTCAAGAGCGGCAAGAACGATGAAGCCCTGCAACTGATCAACAGCCTGCCCGCCACCGGGCAGGCGAAGATCGGCCAGTCCGCGCGCCTGCAAGCCTTGCGCGCGACGCAACTGGCCGCCCTCGCCGAACAACGCAACGACTTGCCCGCTGCGCGCAACGCCTTGCAAGACGCGTTGCGCGTTGAGCCGGACAACATCTGGACACGTTTCGCCCTGGCCCGCCTGAACCTGGCGATGGGCGAACCGCAAAAGGCTCGGGATTTGATCAACGCCATGCTCCAAGCCCGCCCTGACAATGCCGATGCGCTGTACGTCAGCGCCTTGCTGTCAGTGCAGATGGGTGAGTGGAAAGCCGCTCAGACCACGTTAGGACGCTTGCGCCCCGACCAGCGCACCCCGGACATGGACGCGCTGGCCGCTGATGTCAGCCTCAACCTGCAACTCAGCCAGGCGATCGAGTTGGGCAAGCGCGGACAGCGCCAGGAAGCCCTGACCTTGCTCGATCGTATTCAGCCGACGGCCAACAACAGTCCGAATCGCACAGCGAGCCTGGCTTCGGCGTATGTCGACATCGGTGAGCCAACCCGTGCGCTGGCCCTCATGCGCGGCCAGTTGCAAAACACCACGGCACCCTCGGCGGACTTCATCCTGCAATACGCGGCTGTCCTGCTTAAAACCGGAGAAGACGTACAGGTCAACGAGATTCTGCGCGACCTTCAAAACAGGCCCTTGAACGCGCCGGCTCGCAAGCGTTTCGACGACCTGCTCTATCTCTATCGCATCCGCCAGGCTGACCAGTTGCGTGAACGAGGCAATCTGGCCAGCGCTTATGACACGCTAGCGCCGGCCCTGGCGCAACGCCCCGGTGACAGCGCTGCCGTCGCGGCCCTGGCGCGGATGTACTCGGCCAACGGCGACACGGCCAAAGCCCTCGAACTCTACAAACCGCTGTTACAGCGTCAGCCAAATGACCCGCAACTGCTGTTGGGTGCCGCCGATGCGGCGGTATTGGCACAGGACACGGCCTTTGCCGAACAGGCACTGCAACAGTTGCTCAAGACTGAATCCGGTAACCCTCAAACGCTGACAGAGGCCGCCCGCCGCTACCAGAACATGGGCCAGACCGGCACGGCGACCGATCTGCTGCGCAAAGCGGTGGCCATTGAACAGAACGAGAAACACAGAAGCCAGAGCGGCCAACTGATCGGTTCGTCGGTGGCGCCCAACCCTTTTGCCGGGGTGTCGGGTCCACGTAACGAGGTCAGTCGCGACACCTTGCTGGCAGCGATCCCGCCACCGGTCCAGGAGATGCCGGGCAGCGTGAAGTCTTACACCCCTTTTGGCATCGACGCCCCGCCACGGCCACAGCAGGCAAGCAATCGATTCGAGTCGCAGTTGCCACGCGCCGCACTGGTGAGCGAGGACATCAGCCCCGCGCAACTGGCGCTGAATAAAATCCTTCAGGAGCGCAGCGCCTACGTCACCCAGGGCGTGAGCATTCGCAGCAACAACAGTGAGTCGGGGTTGAGCAAACTGACCGATATTGAAACACCGTTGGAAATCAATATCCCGCTGGATGAAAGCCGCGTCGCCCTGCGCGTGACGCCCGTCTCGCTGAACGCCGGCAGTGTCAGCGGCGATGCACTGTCGCGCTTTGGTAGCGGTGCGCAGAGCGACGGCGTCGGCTCGCAAAAAGCCGAGGGTGTCGGCCTTTCCGTCGCTATTCAACAGCCCGCGGATGGGTTCAAAGCTGATCTGGGCACCACCCCGCTCGGCTTCAAATACACCACCGCCACTGGCGGCATCAGCATTGATCGCCCCGTGAGCGACTCCTCTAATGTCCGTTACGGCGTGAGCGTTTCCCGGCGTCCGGTGACTGACAGCGTCACCTCGTTTGCCGGCACCACGGACAAACGCAGCGGGCAGTCCTGGGGCGGCGTGACCGCCAATGGCGGGCGTGGCCAGTTGAGCTTTGACGACAACGAAGTCGGCGCCTATGGCTACGCCTCCTGGCACCAGCTATTGGGCAACCATGTCGAGTCCAACAGCCGCAGTGAGCTGGGCAGCGGTGTCTACTGGTACCTGCAAAATGCAACGGACAGCAAGCTGACCGTCGGCCTGAGCATGACCGGCATCAGCTACGCCAACAATCAGGACTATTTCACCTATGGCCACGGCGGCTATTTCAGCCCGCAGACGTTCTTCGCCCTGGGCGTGCCAGTGACCTGGGCACAACGCACCGGGCGCTTGACGTATCAAGTCAAAGGCTCGGTCGGCGTGCAGCATTTCGAGCAGGACAGCGCCGACTATTTCCCCAACGACAAAGCCCTTCAAGCGGCCTCGGGGCTGCGCTACGAAGGGCAAAACAAAACCGGGATCGGCTACAGCGTCGCTGCGGCGGCTGAATACAAGGTCGCTTCGAACTTCCTGCTGGGCGCCAATCTGGGCCTGGACAACGCCCACGACTACCAACAACTCAGCGGCGCCCTGTCTTTGCGCTACCAGTTCGAAGACATCAGCGGCCCCATGAGCCTGCCGGTCAGCCCGTACACCTCGCCTTATTCCAACTGATCATTCTGGAGCTTTCGATGCCCACTTCTGCCCTTGCCGGCCTGTCCCTCCTTGTTCTTGGGGAGAGCCATATGAGCCTCGCGGACCATTTGCTGGAGCCGCTGCACGACAACCTGACTCGCCAAGGCGCCCTGGTTCATTCCATCGGTGCCTGCGGTGCCAGCGCCAGCGATTGGCTGATCAGCAAAAAGGTCGACTGCGGCGCCGAGCGCAAAGGCAACGACAAAATCGTGATCAAAGGGCGCGAGGCAACCACCACACCGATCCAGGACCTGATCGCCGCCGACAAACCCGACCTGGTGGTACTGGTCATCGGCGACACCATGGCGTCCTATGACAAGCCGGTGTTTCCGAAGGCCTGGGCATGGCAAAGCGTCACCGGCCTGGCCAAGGCCATTGCAGCCACCGGGACCCGTTGCGCCTGGGTGGGCCCGGCCTGGGGCAAAGCCGGTGGCATGTACCAGAAGAATGATGCCCGCACCCAGTTGATGTCGCAGTTTTTGGCCGCGAACGTGGCGCCTTGCACCTACATCGATTCGCTGACGCTCTCCAAACCCGGGCAGTGGATCACCACCGATGGGCAACACTTCACCGTCGCCGGTTATCAAGCATGGGGTACTGCGATTGGCGGTGCGTTGGCCAAACTGCCCGCTAACACCGTCAGCAGCACAGGAGCCGGTAAATGAGCCGATCCGCATGTGGCTGGGCGCTGTTCGCGCCCTTGATGCTGAGCCTGCACGCCCAGGCCGCCGACATTGCCCTGTACCCGACAGGCCCGGATCAGGACTCGGCCTTCCTGCGCTTTATCAACGCGGCTGACCAACCGTTGCAGCTGCTGGCCGAAGGCTCACAGGCCAGCCTAAGACTCGAGGGTTCGAATGCCGTGTCCGACTACCTGCCCGTCCCCGCCAACCAGCCGATCAAGGGCACCCTGGAACGCAACGGCAAAAGCCAGCCGCTGGACATTCAGGTGGCAGCAGGCGAATTCGCCAGCGTGATCGCTTTGCCAGACAACGCTCAAGGTATCCGCCAGGTTGTCATCCGCGAGCAACCCGACGACTTCAATAGCCTGAGAGCCTCGCTGGCGTTTATCAGCGCCGACCCAGCGTGCGCCCACGCCGGTTTGCGCGCGGCGGGCAAGAACGCCGACCTGTTCAAGGAGGTGGCTGACGGCAGCGTGCAACGTCGAGCGATCAATCCGGTGAGCCTGTCGGTTCAATTGGTCTGCGCTCAAACCAACGTCGGCGCCCCGCTTGACTTGGGCCAGCTCAAGGCCGGCGAGCGCTACAGCGTTGTGCTGCTACCTGGCGCAAAGGGTCCGCACCTGTTGCTCGCGACTGACGTCCTGGCCCACTGATCGGATCGCGCCACCAACATGGTTTTTGCCTCTCTCGAGTTTCTGACGTTGTTCCTGCCGCTGTTCTTGTGCACGTATGCAGTGGGCCCGGCCGCCTGGCGCAACGCCACGTTACTGATCGGCAGCTGGCTGTTTTATGGCTGGTTGAGCCCCCGGTTCCTCGCCGTGCATGTGGTGCTGACGATCACAGCATGGGCCGGCGGCTTGCTGATTGACGCCTTGCGGGAAAAAGGCAAGGGCCGCGTGCGGCTACTGGTGATGCTGATCGTGCTCAACACGGCAGTGCTGTGCTGGTACAAGTACGCCAACATCGTCGCCGGCACGTTGATCGATGTCGTCAACTGGCATGGCGCCATGCCGCTGGACTGGCAGCGGGTCATCATGCCGGCCGGGCTATCGTTTATCGTATTGCAGGCGATTTCCTATCTGGTGGATGTACACCGCCGCACCGTGCCGGTGGAACGCAGCTTCATTGATTACGCCACCTATATCTCGATGTTCGGCCACTCGGTCGCCGGCCCCATCATTCGCTATGACTGGGTTCGGCGTGAGCTGAATCAGCGTTACTTCAACCTGCAGAATTTTTCACTGGGCGCGCGCCGGTTCATGGTCGGGATGAGCATGAAGGTGCTGGTGGCCGACACTCTGTCGCCGGTGGTCGATGTGGCGTTCAGTTTGCCAAACCCCAGCTTCTCCGACGCCTGGATTGGCTGCCTTGCCTATTCCCTGCAGCTGTTCTTCGACTTCGCCGGCTACAGTGCCATGGCGATCGGGCTGGGGCTGATGCTGGGTTTTCACTTTCCCGAGAACTTCGACCGTCCCTATCTGGCAAACAGCGTCCAGGACTTCTGGCGTCGTTGGCACCTGTCGCTGTCCAGTTGGTTACGGGACTATCTGTATATTTCGCTGGGCGGCAATCGCCATGGCATTTGGAAAACCTATCGCAACCTGTTCCTGATCATGGCCATCGCCGGCCTCTGGCACGGTGGCGATAGCTGGAATTATCTGCTGTGGGGCAGCGCCCATGGCATTGCGTTGTGCGTGAATCGTGCCTGGAACCGCTCTACCCTGCCCCCGGTACCACCGGTGCTTTCCCATGGGCTGACACTGCTGTTTGTCTGCCTGGCCTGGACGCTGTTCCGCGCCCCCGACTTTCATAGCGCGCTGAACCTGTATGCCGGACAGTTCGGCCTGCAGGGCATCGCCCTCGGTGATGAACTGTCCGTGACCCTGCGCCCGGTACACGGCCTTGCGGGCTTGCTGGGTGTGATGGGAATCGTCGCACCGCTGCTGCGCCCTTACTGTGAGAAACAACTGGGCGGCTTTTTTCTCTTCACCGCCGCCCTTTGGCCCATCGCCGGTTTCATGCTGTCGTTCGCACTGATCGCCAGCCGCGAAACCGTCCCCTTCCTGTACTTCCAATTCTGATGACGCCCCCAACACACACCCCAGCCCCCGTAGCAGCTGCCGAGCCCGCGAGGCTGCGTTCGAGGTCGAAATCCTCGCAAATCCTGCGCACACCGTTTGCGTGGAAGAAATTAACGACCGCTTCGCAGTCGAACGCAGCCTCGCGGGCTCGGCAGCTGCTACGGGCACAGCGCTACACCGTGTTTCAATACTGTGGAGATTCCTATGCCCACTCAATCAGATGATCTGGCAATACGCAGCAGTCGGTTGACAGGCGTGGCGCTGCTGGTATTCCTGTTCGTGGGGCTGCTGTCCTCTGGCCGTCTGATCGTTTCAGGGCAGATCTCGCTACCCGATAACATGCTGCCCCCGCAGATGCTTGACGGCGATATCACGCATCGAATCGCCAAGGAACTGTCGAACGCTCAACTCCCCACGACCTTCGCCGAGCTGGAGCGCGGTGCCAGTTGGCTGCTCCTCGGTGACACCGGGCCGAGGGTTCGCTCGGGTTGTCCTGACTGGTTGTTTTTGGCCGATGAGCTCAAGGTCAATGATCAAGCGCAGCGCAATGCCGACGCCAAAGTCCAGGCGGTGATTGATTTGAAGCAGCAGCTCTCCCAACGCGACATCAACCTGCTGGTGGTCATCGTCCCAGACAAAAGCCGCATCGCTTCCGGGCAGCGTTGCGCACTGCACCGTCCCGCCGTTCTCGAAGGGCGCATCCAGGCCTGGATCGCGAAACTGGAGGTGGCTGGCGTATCGAATCTGGACCTCACCGGTGCGCTGACGCCACTGGGGGCCAGTGCCTGGTTACGTACCGATACGCACTGGAGCGAATCCGGCGCAAAGGCGGCGGCCGACGCCATCACCCAGCGCCTGAAGACCCTGGGCATCAGCGCAACGCCACGCAGGTCGTTCAAAGAAAGTCATGCCCCGCTCGCGGTGCGACCTGGCGATCTGGTCCATCTGGCAGGCATCGACTGGCTGCCGCTCGACTGGCAACCCGCACCCGAAATGGTCGCCCATACCAGCACCCACGAACTTCCCGTTGCATCAGCCGACAGCCCTGATACTGAGGCCGACCTCTTTGGCGATGCCGACCTGCCCAACACCGCGCTCATCGGCACCTCATTCTCGCGCAACTCCAACTTCGCAGGGTTTCTGCAGCAGGCACTGGGCGCCCCCGTGGGTAACTTTGCCAAAGACGGCGGAGCGTTCTCTGGGGCGGCAAACAGCTACCTCAACAACCCGGCCTACAAAGAAACGCCGCCAAAGCAAATCATCTGGGAGATCCCGGAGCGGGACCTGCAGTCGGCTTACATCGACCCTATTGCCTATCGCTCGTTGCGGTAGGCCAATCGCATTCGGTCGAACCGCTGTGAAGGGGATCTGGAGCGCTACGTCGAGGGGTTGAGCCTGGAGGTATCCCCGCGAGGGAGAACACTGAGCATGCCGCAGTATCTGATTTCCAACGCTGCGCGCGCATTGTCGACACCCTCAGGCCTCCCAGACGTAGTGCGGCGATCAAGGCACCCATGAGCGCTTTTTACACGCTCCGGGCCAAAAGCAGACGGATTAATTGCCTCCAGCAATCAAACCAGCAGATACACCGGAAAACATTCACACAAATGCATCACCCGGCACCGGATGTTATCCAGCAGCGCCGCGTTATTCGGTTGTTCCAGCAGGTCGGCGATCAGGTTCGCCACTTCCGCGCATTCCGCTTCACCGAAACCGCGGGTGGTCAACGCCGACGTGCCGATGCGAATGCCACTGGTGATCGCCGGTTTTTGCGGATCGTCAGGGATCGCATTTTTGTTCAGCGTGATATGAGCACTTTCCAGCAGCGCTTCGGCATCTTTGCCGGTGATGTTCATCGAACGCAGATCAAGCAGGAACATATGGCAATCGGTGCCACCGGACACCACCCGCAAACCCCGGCGGGTGAGAATGTCGGCCATGATCCTGGCGTTGCTGATCACCCGTTGCTGGTAATGCTTGAACCCGTCACTCAAGGCTTCGTTGAACGCCACGGCCTTCGCGGCGATGACGTGCATCAGCGGCCCGCCCTGGTACACCGGGAAAATCGTCTTATCGAGTAGTGCAGCGTATTTCGCCTTGGCCAGGATCAAACCGCCGCGTGGGCCCCGCAAGGTTTTGTGGGTGGTGGAGGTGATGAAGTCAGCAATGCCGACCGGCGACGGGTACGCGCCCGCCGCGATGAGCCCGGCATAGTGCGCCATGTCGACCATCAGGTAAGCGCCTATCTCATCGCAGATGTTGCGAAATCGCTGGAAGTCGATGGTCCGGGAATACGCCGAGGCCCCGGCGATGATCATTTTCGGCCGGTGTTCCCGGGCCAGCGCTTCCATTTCGGCGTAGTCGAGGGTTTCGGTTTCTTTCTCCAGCCCGTAGGAAAACGCCCGGTAAAACTTGCCGGAAAAATTCACCGAGGAGCCGTGAGTCAGGTGCCCACCGTGGGCCAGGGACATCCCCAGAATCGTGTCGCCGGGTTCGAGCACCGCCAGAAAAACCGCCTGGTTGGCCTGAGATCCGGAGTGCGGCTGGACGTTAACGTATTCGCAGTCGAACAGTTTGCGTGCGCGTTCGACAGCCAGGTTTTCGATCTCGTCGACCACCTTGCAACCGCCGTAATAGCGCTTGCCCGGATAGCCTTCGGCGTACTTGTTGGTGAGCACCGACCCCTGGGCCTGGAGTACTTCTTCGCTGACATAGTTTTCTGAAGCGATCAGCTCCAGATGTGTTTCCTGGCGATTGCGTTCGCGGTCGATCAGGCGGGCAATGGCGGGGTCGAAATTTTGCAGGCTCATGGTGTGATTCCTTAGGTAAGCGCTTCGGCCAGCGGTGCAGTCACGTGATGCGACGGCACCCGCGACTGGCCTCTGGTTGAGTCGGATAGAAAAATGGAGGTGTCTTTCAGACCGCTGCCGGTGATCAGGATCACGGCGGTCTGCGCGGTATCGGGGTGTTCTTCGGCGTACTTGAGCAGGCCTGCGTAGGCACTGGCGGCACCGGCTTCGGGAAACACGCCGGTGCTGGCAGCCAATCGAGATGCGGCGGCGACGATGCTCGAGTCACTGACGCAGATGAACTCGCCACCGCGTGTGGTGCACGTCGGATCGACCGCCAGAATCGTGCGCCGTAACGGTCGCACGCCGACCTTGGGCACACCGCAGCGTTCAGCGAATTCGTCGGCCCAGGCACCAGCGGCGTTGACCACGATGGCGGCCTCCAGTCGCTGATCGTTCCGGGTATGCAAGGTCCAGTGCCCGGAGCGGTGTTCACCGCGCAGCACCTCGGTCTCTCGTTTGACCACACCGCCACGGGCACGCAGGCCACCGAGGTAGGCGCCATGAATGCCATGCACGTCAAGATCGAAGGCGCTGGGCTCGTAGATCCCGGCGCTCCAGGCAGTTTCGGCCAGGTACGGCACCAGTTCCAACACCTGTTTATCGTCGAGAAACATAGCCGTTGGCACTTGCCCGAGCACCGCGGTAAAGCGCTTCGTCAGTTTGTCCACCCGCGCGGCCTGGGCCACGATCAACGCGCCCCGTGGCGCCCACAGCGGATGCTCCGCCAGGCCCTCGGGCGGGTTCTCGAAAAACTGCCGAGAGGCACAGGTCAGCGAGCGGATCTGCTGATTGCCGTAGCTTTCCATCGAGATAGCCGCCGAACGGCCGGTGGTGTGGTAGGCCAGTTGCCGTTCCTGTTCGAGCAGGCAGACGCTGCCGTGGGCCGCCAGTTCATACGCTGCGGACACACCGGCGATGCCGCCACCCACCACAATGAAGTCGTAACGAGCAGTCATGATCGGCTGCCCTCAGCCAGGGCAGCGGCTTTGCTTTCCCGGGTGTAGGTCAGTACGAAGTGCGCCGCAAGGCCGAAGATCAAACCCCAGAACGCAGCGGCCAAACCGAGGAAGCTCATGCCCGAGGCCGTCACCAGGAAGGTAATCAATGCCGCTTCCCGTTGTTTCTCGTCCGCCATGGCACCGGTCAGCCCGGCGCTGATTGCACCGAACAAGGCCAGGCCGGCAAGGGAGGCAATCAACTCTTTGGGCAGGGCGGAAAATACCGAGGCCAGGGTCGCGCCGAAAGTGCCCATCAGAATGTAGAACACCCCGCAGGCGATCCCGGCGATGTAGCGTTTGTCGCGGTCTTCGTGAGCTTCGCGGCCGGTGCAGATCGCCGCTGTAATAGCTGCCAGGTTAAAGCCATGGGAGCCGAACGGCGCCATCAGGATCGAGCCGATCGCGGTGACCGAAATGATCGAGCGCGCCGGGGTGTTGTAACCCGAGGTGCGCAATACCGCCATGCCCGGCACGTACTGGCCGGTCAGGGTCACCAATGCCAGTGGCAGGCCAATATTGATGATCGCGTGCCAGCTCCATTCGGGGGTAATGAAGACCGGATGGGCCACGGCGATGGTGATCGAGTTGCTGTTCAGTTCACCGAACGAGGCGGCCACAGCACAGCCGACAATCAGTACCGACAGAATCGCGTAGCGCGGCGAAAAGCGTTTGAAGATCAGGTAGGCCGCGATCATCGCCAGCACCAGTTCCGGTTGTAGCTTGATCGAAGTGAACAGCTCGGCACCGAAGCGGAACAAAATGCCAGCGAGCATGGCGGCGGCGATGGCTTTGGGCAGGCGACTCATCAGTTTGTCGAACGCCCCGGACAAACCGACTACGGCAATGATCACCGATGCCACCAGATAGGCGCCGATGGCTTGAGGCAGAGTAACAGTGGGCAGCATTGACACCAGCAACGCCGCGCCCGGCGTCGACCACGCGGTGATCACCGGAACTCGCAGGCGCCAGCTCAGGAACAGGCCGGTAATACCGCTGCCAATGGAAATGGCCCAGATCCACGAAGACACCACGTCGTTGGGCAGGTGCGCTTCCTTGGCTGCCTGAAACACGATGATCAAGGGGCCGGCGTAGGAAATGATTACGGCAATAAAGCCCGCAATGACGGCTGACAGGGATAGATCCTTTCTGAGTGTGTCCATGATGTCTCGACTTGGCGCGGCAGAGTCGCGCAGTGACCGGGGTGGATTGAGTCGATTGACTCGATTCGATATGAGTGTATTTGAATGAATTGAGTTGATTCAATAGACGGCAGGGTTGTTACGAGATGTTTTTTTGCTATCAGTGCCTGTTTTTCGATGATTGTCCGTTTATTTAATTGATTTATAAGAAAATTAATTTCGTGAAAAATATCTTTTTCGAATAATGAAAATCGACTCAATCACCAAATCAATCGAATCAATTTATCGATTGGGTCGATTTATTAGTTGCCTAACCTCCATGTGATATGCTCGGATATTCATCATTTCTACGATGGGCAGTAATCATCCATGTGGGTTCCCCAGCTAAGCGAGTTCAGCCAGCCGATGTACTTGTCGATTGCCGATGCGTTGGCGCGCGATATCAGCAACGGCGTGTTGAATGAAGGCGATCGCCTACCGACCCTGCGGGAGCTGGCCACTACTCTGAATGTCACGCCGGGTACCATCAGCCGGGCTTATAGCGAAGCCCATCGGCGTCGTCTGGTGCAGGGGGAAGTGGGGCGTGGTACTTATGTGCTCAACCAGAAGCAGCTGGAACTGCCGGCGAGCAACAGCGCCGCGCCGCTGAATCTGGGGCAATCCGAGTTACTCGATCTTTCGATCATCAAGCCTTACAGCGAAACCCTGGAGTACTGGTTGCGCGGCGCCCTGGTGGGGATGGCCAAGAGCACCGATTTTGCCCGAGCCCTGGATTACGCACCGGACGGCGGTCACCCGGCGCATCGCGAGGCGGGCGCGCAGTGGTTGCGCCATTCGTTGCCTGATGCGCAATGGCAGCAAGTGGTGATCACCGCCGGGGCCCAGCATGGCTTGATGGTCGCGATGAGCGCTCTGACCAACGCCGGTGACCTCGTGCTCTGCGAAGCACTTTGCTACCCCGGCATTATTTCCCTGGCCCATGGCCTTGAGCGCCGCCTGCGTGGCGTACCGATGGACGACGAAGGGATCATTCCCGAAGCGTTGCGCGAACTGTGCGAGCGAGAGAAACCGGCGATGCTGGTGTGCGTGGCAACCTGCCAGAACCCGACGGCGGCGATCATGTCGCAAAAGCGCCGGGCCCAAATCGCGGCATTGGCCGAAGAGTTCGACTTCATCATCCTCGACGATGACATTTATGGCTTCCTCGCCACCGATCCATCGATCAAGCCGCTGTCGGCGTTTGCACCAGACCGTTCGGTGTACCTGACCAGCCTGTCGAAGTCGGTCATGCCGGCGCTGCGTGTCGGTTACATCTATAGCCCGCCGAAACTGCTGTCACGCCTGACCTCGATGGTGCGCAGCAGCGTCTGGATGCCGTCGCCGTTGACAGCGCAACTGGCCAGCAACGTGATCACCGAAGGCCTGGACAAAAAACTGATCCGTATCCAGCGCAACGAAGCCGCCGGGCGGCAAGCGATTGCCCAGGAAATCTTTGCCAATTTCGAGCTCAAGACCCAACCCTATTCGTACCACGTCTGGTTGACGCTGCCCGAGCCATGGACCAGTGACGAGTTCACCATGCTCGCCCGAGCCAATGGTGTGCTTGTACTCAGTGGCACCCAGTTCCAGGCTGAACGCTCCGGGATTACCCGTTGTGTGCGGCTGGTATTGATGTCACCCACGAGCCAGGACGAACTGCGCTTCGCCTTGACCAAACTGGCCAGCCTGATCGATTCCGACCCGCGACGGTACTATTGAGTCACCGCAGGGGCAACTGCCTCTACGCCGATTATTGACCTGACTGAAAATCTCCCGGTACATGGCGGCGTCCGCGTTGCTGAGCAACGTGTCGGTATCGCTGCCGTCGGCGGGATAGGTGGCCAACCCCATGCTGCCGGTGACGTGGAGTGTATGTCCGCTGAGCTGAATCGGTCGCAGGATGGCTTCCTGGATTTTGTGCAAGGCTGGAGTAACGCCGTCGAGGCCTGAGGGCTGCACAAAAGAAACATCGGCAATGAGGTCGAGCTGGCCATCAGAAACAGCCCGATGGCGACGCCCAGGCCGCTACTGGCGAGGATGGGGCGATCGCCATAGCGAGCAATAAGCCGGCTGGTCAATGCCGCCAAGTGACAGCGCGCCATACACCCATTGGCTGGCCCGGCCGGTCTCTCTCATGATCGGATCGGCCATGATGGCCATCAGGAAGAACGAACCTCCCCAGACCAGTACTTGCAGCATCCCCAATATAAAAATGCTGTTGCATTTGATGGTTTAAGACAGTGTCATCAGTGGTGAGAAAAAGCAGAAGTCGTGAGCAGTTGCGCAACTAAGGGCAGGGGCTAACCGATTGGCCGATGGCTCAAAGCAGGTGTCCAGCCCAGATCTTGCGATTGACCAGGTCGGCAGCAATTTCGATGAAGGCGTCTCCGACGAATTTAGCAGCCGGGCTGACGCGCCTGTCCGCCGGAAAAACCTGAACCAGTTTGCGCATGGGCACCGGATCGATCAGCGGCGCCGCACACAGCACCCCGGCTTCGACTTGGGCGTAAATCGACGCCAGTGGCAACGCCGTCATACCGAAGCCATTGCGGACCAGATCGATCATTGCACCGAACGAGTCGGCTTCAACGCTGGTCTTGAGCTTGATTCCGGCTTCTCTGGCACAGTTATCCAGAATGACCCGAAGGCCATGTCGGGCACTTGGCAATACCAGTTGCTGCTCGGCCAGGGAGGCAAAGGTTACCGGCGTGTCGATGCGCAGGTTGGCGCTGGCGGGGCCGACCAGCAGCAGGTTTTCCATCATCACCGGCACAATCCTGAGCGTATGCAGGGGTTGCGGATCATAGGAAATGGCCAGTTCCAATTCACCGCGCTGCACCCAATCCAGCAGATACCCGCTGTAGGCCGAGGAAAAACGGACAGCCAGATTGGGATGCGCCTCGCGGATCTTGCGCACCAACGGTACGGTGACAATCTCGGCAACCGTCGGCGTCGTACCGATGACCACCGTTCCACGAAAAGACGATCGGCCACCGGCAACCGAGCTTCTGATCGATTCCATTTCCTCCATGATTCGGGTGGCATGGGCCAGCACTTCCCGACCGACGTCGGTAATTTCCATCCCGGGCCTACAAAGAAACGCCACCCAAGCAAATCATTTGGGAGATCCCGGTGCGGGACCTGCAGACGGACCCCATTGCCTATCGCTCGTTGCGGTAGGCCAATCACACCTGGCTGAAGGCAATCTTCGCAAGCTCGCCCCGCATATTTAGAGTCATCCCTCTCGATTGTTACCATCGCCGCAACAGTGTTTCTCCTTTCCGGTAAATGACAATTTGTCGCAGGGCTCGCTTTTTTTGATATCTTTGCGCAATTAACCAAATAGTTAACAACTATTTTCAAACTTGCCTTCACTACTCTTAACCCTCCCCACAAACGTTCATGCGCCAGTAGGATCATGCAACATGACTAAGTTTCGACCTTCGGCATCCATCAGTCGCTGGCCCATCTGGGTCGTCGCCTTCGGCGTGCTGGTATTTGGATTATTCTTCGCAGCAGGTGGTGGCTACCTCGCCACGCTTGGCGGTAGCTGGTACTTCCTGCTCGCCGGTTTCGGTTTGATCGTGTCTGCCATACTGCTGTTCAAGCAGCGTCTGCAGGGTGCCTGGCTGTTCGCGGCGGTGATGGTGCTTACCGTGATTTGGGCGCTGGCCGATGTCGGACTGAACTTCTGGCCACTGATCTCTCGCTTGTTCGCCTTGGGCGTGCTGAGCCTGTTTGTGGCACTGATCTACCCCCACCTGCGCAAGGCCAATAGCCTGGCCAGCGGTCGCAGTGGCTACGCTCTGAGCGGTGTGCTGGCAATCGCCGTGGTGGCAGGTGGAGCCGGTATGTTCGTCCCCCATGCCCCTGTCTCGCCGACCGGTGACAGCCCAGGCCTGACAACGGTCGACCCTGCCAAGGCCCAGAAAAACTGGGAACACTACGGTAACGACGAAGGTGGCGGCCGCTTCGCCGCTCTGGACCAGATCAACCGTAGCAACGTCTCGAAGCTGGTGCCGGCATGGACCTACAATACCGGGGACATCGCGATCAGCGACGGCAATGGCGCCGAAGATCAGATGACTCCGCTGCAGGTTGGCGACAAGGTGTTCATCTGCACCCCGCACAACAACCTCATCGCACTGGATGCCGACACCGGTAAACAGCTGTGGAAAAATGAGATCAACGCCAAGACCCGTGTTTGGCAACGTTGCCGCGGTATCGCCTACTTCGACGCTACCGCCGCGCTCGCCCAGCCTGCTGACGGCAGCACACCTGTAAAGCCAGTGTCGATACCGGCCGACGCCAACTGCCAGCGCCGTCTGCTGACCAACACCATCGATGCGCGCCTGATCGCAATGGACGCCGACACAGGGGAGTTCTGCCAGGGCTTCGGTAACAATGGCCAGGTTGATCTGAAAGCCGGTCTCGGCGACGTCCCTGACTCCTATTACCAGCTGTCGTCGGCACCGCTGATGGCCGGGACCACCGTAGTCGTAGGCGGCCGTGTCGCCGACAACGTCCAGACCGACATGCCAGGTGGCGTGATCCGTGGTTTCGACGTCGTCACCGGCGAGATGCGCTGGGCATTCGACCCGGGCAACACCGAAGACAAGCAAGCTCCGGCTGCCGGCAGCACGTACGTGCGCAGCACCCCCAACAGTTGGGCACCGATGTCTTACGACCCGGCGATGAACACCGTGTTCTTGCCGATGGGTAGTTCGTCCACCGACATCTACGGTGTGGAACGTACGGCACTGAACCACAAGTACGGCGCTTCCGTTCTTGCACTGAACGCAACAACCGGCGAAGAAAAGTGGATCTACCAAACCGTCCACAACGACCTGTGGGACTTCGACCTGCCCATGCAGCCAAGCCTGATCGACTTCACCAAAGCTGACGGCAGCAAGGTGCCCGCCGTCGTGATCGGCACCAAAGCCGGGCAGATCTTCGTGCTTGACCGCGCCACCGGCAAACCGCTGACCAAGGTGGAAGAGGTTCCGGTCAAAACGTCGAACATCCCGAACGAACCTTACTCGCTGACTCAGCCGAAATCGGTGGGCATGCCAGAGATCGGCGCACAGACGCTGACCGAGTCGGACATGTGGGGGGCGACGCCGTTCGATCAACTGCTCTGCCGTATCTCGTTCAAGAAAATGCGTTACGACGGGCTGTACACCGCACCAGGCAC
The DNA here is from genome assembly GCF_002286815.1 of Pseudomonas sp. PICF141. Lineage (GTDB taxonomy): Bacteria > Pseudomonadota > Gammaproteobacteria > Pseudomonadales > Pseudomonadaceae > Aquipseudomonas. The sequence goes on along the minus strand of NZ_MUNM01000037.1, from coordinate 216,075 downwards.
CGATATCTCGCTGAGCTTCCCGGGTTCGCTGGGAGGGATGAACTGGGGCGGTATCTCAACTGACCCGGTACACGGTTTTATCTTCGTCAACGACATGCGTCTGGGCCTGTGGATCCAGATGGTTGCGGCGAAGAAAGATGCCAAGGCTTCTTCCGGTGGTGAAGCACTGAACACCGGCATGGGCGCGGTACCGCTCAAAGGCACCCCGTATGCAGTGAACAAGAACCGCTTCCTGTCGGTCGCCGGTATCCCTTGCCAGGCACCGCCCTTTGGCACACTGACCGCGATCGACATGAAAACCCAGAAAATCGCGTGGCAAGTGCCGGTTGGCACCGTCCAGGATACTGGCCCATTGGGTATCAAGATGCATCTGCCGTTGCCGATCGGCATGCCGACGCTGGGTGGTACGCTCTCCACCCAGGGCGGCCTGGTGTTCATCGCCGGTACACAGGACTACTACCTGCGCGCCTTCAACTCCGCCAACGGAAAAGAGGCCTGGAAAGCCCGGCTACCCGTGGGTAGCCAGGGTGGCCCGATGACGTATGTGTCGCCGAAAACAGGCAAGCAGTACGTTGTCATCACCGCAGGTGGTGCGCGTCAGTCGCCCGATCGCGGCGATTATGTGATCGCTTACGCGCTGCCTGATAGCCAGTAACCCCGTAACACCTGAAAAGCCGCTGCCGCCCTGTGAGGGTGGCAGCGGCTTTTTGTTGTCTGCATGCTTGGCTCGTTGAACTCACTGACTCGGCACTAAGCGGATTTAAAAATCGAAGAACACCGTTTCACCCTCCCCCTGAATACGTATGTCAAAACGATAAGCCGCCTTGCCATCCACCTCGCAACGTTGCGCTATCAGCGTTTCTCGACGCTGCGGTTGCTCGATCAGATTAAGCACCGGGCACTTCGCGTTGGCTTGTGGCTCATCGGCAAAGTACAGCCGGGTTTGCAGGTGAATATTGATCCCGCGGGCAAACAGCGACACATTGATGTGCGGCGCCATCGGCACCCCGGCGGCATTCTTCACCACGCCAGGCTTGATGGTATTGAGTGTCCACTCTCCTGCATCGAAGGTGGTGGCGGTTCGGCCAAAGCTGTTGAAGGTTTTTTCCGAGTCGAAGACCGAGTCGTAAACCCCTTCATGATTGGCCTGCCAAAACTCCAGAAATGAGTCTCGCACCAGGTGACCGTTGCCGTCATAGACATGACCGATCAGCAAAATCTGTTCGCCCTCGGCACCCGGCTTGGCCATCTGATTCCAGATTTCCTCCGGCCGTGTCGGGTTGCCGGCAGCCGCCAGGGCCAGACCGATATGTACGTAAGGGCCGGCTGTTTGCGAAGGGGTTTCGGGTAGCAGTTCGATAGGCATGGACGGACTCCTCAGCAGTTTTCGAAGTGGGTCTTGCGTTGGCCGCGCAGCACGATGTCGAAGCGATAGGCCAGACAATCCATCGGATTGGCATTACCCATGTCGAGCCGGGCGATCAGGCTCTGTACCGCCTCTGGATTGGCGATCGACTTGACGATCGGGCACATCGGGATCAGCGGATCGCCTTCGAAATACAGCTGGGTGATCAGGCGCGTGGCGATCGATGGCCCACTGATAGAGAAGTGGATGTGCGCCGGACGCCACTCATTCGGGCCGTTACGCCATGGGTAAGGACCCGGCTTGATGGTGCGGAAGCTGTAGTAGCCATCGCGGTCAGTCAGAGCCCGGCCGACACCGCCGAAATTCGGGTCCAGCGGTGCCAGGTAGCGATCATTCTTGTGCCGGTAGCGACCACCGGCGTTGGCCTGCCACATCTCCACCAGGGTATGTGGGATTGGCTTGCCATATTGATCACAGACCCGGCCGGAAACGATGATGCGCTCGCCCACCGGCAAACCGCCGTTGTTGAAATTTAGCAGCAAGTCGTTATCGAACCGCCCCATCTTCAGGTGAGAGAAATCAGGGCCACTGGTTTCGCTGGCCGACTGGGGAATGCTCACCAAGGCTTGGCGTGGAGAACGGGCGACAGAGGTTTTGTAATCAGGGGTCAGGGCTTTGGGGTGCCAATTACGGTCACGAATAACGAAACGACTGCTGTCTGCATCAGACATGTCGATCTCCTGTTGTTTGATTTATGGAGCACTGCCTGCGCAGTTTCAAACAACAGAAGGCTGGGGAATATTGAAAAGTCCCCTTCAATACATAACCAAACGGTTATGGATAAAACCCTTCGCGATACGCCTGCCCTACCTCGCGCAGCACCTCGACACACCACTGGGCCGCCAGTGACAAGGGCAAGCTGGCGTTACTGGAAATCCCCACCGAACCACCCGGCTCGCGCTGCCCCAGATTGATCTCAAACAGTTCGCCGCTTGCCAGATCCAGGCGCACTGCATCCAGTGGCGCGATCCAGATCGCCTCGCTGGACAACACATAACGACGGCTCAGGGCCACAGACAAGGTTTCCAGACGCTGCCGCGACTGGCTGATGCCGCATTGCACGAACAGGCTGTCGGCATATTTGCGAATCGTCGTCCCTGCCAGTGGCAGCACCAGCGGGAAATCTTCCAGGGCGCTACGCTCCAGTGGCTCGGCCAGCAAGGGATGATCAGGGCGCACCACCAGCGTCATGGATTCACTGTAAAGATGCTCGAAGGTCAATCCCTGAATCTCCGGGCTTTCGGTCATACGACCGACCACCAGGTCCACGTCGCCCACCCGCAACTGCGACAACAAATAGGCGCTTGGCCCGGTCACCACACTTACCACCAGTGCCGAATGGCGCTCGTGCAAGCGCCGTACAACCTCAGGCACCAGCAAGCTTTCCACTGTCGACAACACGCCGAGTCGAACCTTGCCCGCCGCGTATTCGCCACCGCGCAAGGTATTCACCCCATCACGCAGCGCCTGCACCGAAGGCCCGGCATAACGCAAAAAGGCAACCCCGGCTTCGGTCAGGTTGACACCACTTTTACTGCGTATAAACAGGCTTGCCGCCAGCAGCTCCTCCAGCTCCTTGAGCGTCTTCGACATCGCTGGCTGACTCACTGCCAAGGTATCCGCCGCCCGCGCCAGGCTGCCCTGACGAGCCATTTCAAGAAAGCACACGAGGTGACGGAATTTGATGCGGGTGTCGATGTTCACTACAGAGCCCCGTGAAAGTGCCTCGATGGCGTCGAAGCGTTTGCAGGCGATCTTAGCGTGCACTCAATTTCCTGGCGACCGGATGGTGCGGGATTTCAGAGATTCCCGCCGCAACTGATCCGGGAGCGCTAACAAACCGTCAATGGATCCATTAAATCTTTAAAAGCAGATTTAATTTGACAATACCGCCGAAAATCACCGCTAATGGATCCACTAAATAACAACAAACAACCTTGGAGAATCTCCATGTACCCCAAGAACACTTGGTACGTCGCCTGCACGCCCGATGAAATCGCTGGCAAGCCATTGGGCCGTCAGATCTGCGGTGAAAAGATGGTTTTTTACCGCAGCCACGAAGGCAAGGTGGCGGCTGTCGAGGACTTCTGCCCGCATCGCGGCGCGCCGCTGTCCTTGGGCTACGTGGAAAACGGCAATCTGGTGTGCGGCTATCACGGACTGGTGATGGGGTGCGACGGCAAGACCGTGGAAATGCCCGGGCAGCGGGTTCGCGGCTTCCCGTGCAACAAGACATTTGCTGTGGTCGAGCGTTACGGATTTATCTGGGTCTGGCCCGGCGATCAGGCGTTGGCCGACCCGGCGCTGATCCATCATCTGGAATGGGCGGTCAGCGACGAGTGGGCCTATGGCGGCGGCCTGTTCCACATCCAGTGCGACTATCGCCTGATGATCGACAACCTGATGGACCTGACTCACGAAACCTACGTTCATGCGTCCAGCATCGGCCAAAAGGAAATCGACGAAGCGCCGCCGGTGACCACGGTCGACGGCGACGAGGTGGTCACTGCCCGCCACATGGAAAACATCATGGCCCCGCCCTTCTGGCGCATGGCCCTGCGCGGCAACAATCTGGCCGACGATGTACCAGTGGACCGCTGGCAGATCTGCCGCTTCACCCCGCCCAGTCATGTGCTGATCGAAGTCGGTGTGGCCCATGCCGGAAAAGGTGGTTATCACGCCCCCCAACAGTTCAAGGCGTCGAGTATCGTCGTCGACTTCATCACGCCGCAAACCGAAACCTCGATCTGGTACTTCTGGGGCATGGCGCGCAATTTCAACCCGCAGGATGAAGCCTTGACCGCGAGCATTCGCGAGGGTCAGGGCAAGATTTTCAGCGAGGACCTGGAGATGCTCGAACGCCAGCAACAGAACCTGCTCAGCCATCCCCAGCGCAACTTGCTCAAGCTCAATATTGACGCCGGCGGCGTGCAGTCACGCCGTGTTCTGGAGCGCCTGATTGCCAAGGAACGGGCCACGCAGGAGTCAATGGCATGATCGAAGTGCTGGTGGTATCGCGCAACAACGAAGCCCAAGACATCTGCAGCTACGAGCTGGCCAGTGTCGATGATCGACCGCTACCGACCTTCAGCGCCGGTGCGCATATCGATGTGCACCTGCCCGGCGGCTTGATCCGGCAATATTCCCTGTGCAACCACCCCGAAGAACGCCATCGCTACCTGATTGGCGTGCTCAAGGATCCGGCCTCTCGCGGTGGTTCACTGGCCATGCACGAGCAGATCCACCCCGGCACGCGCCTGCCGATCAGTGAACCGCGCAACCTGTTCCCGCTGGTCCATGAGGCCAGGCGCAGTCTGCTGTTTGCGGGCGGTATCGGAATCACGCCGATCCTGTGCATGGCCGAGCGACTGGCCCACAGCGGCGCGGATTTCGAGCTGCATTACTGTGCCCGATCACGGGACCGTGCAGCCTTTGTCGAACGCCTGCAGCACTCGCCTTTTGCCCACAGGGTATTCCTGCATTTCGATCAGGAACCCGACACCGCGCTGGACGCGGCCAAGGTTCTGGCCACGCCTCAGAGCGACGTTCATTTATATGTGTGTGGCCCCGGCGGCTTCATGCAGCACGTGTTGGACACGGCCAAGAAGCAGGGCTGGCACGAGCAATGCCTGCACCGCGAGTACTTCGCCGCTGTGCCCGTCGACACTGGCGCCGATGGCAGTTTCTCGATCAAAGTCGCCAGCAGCGGTCAGGTCTTCGAGGTGCCGGCCGACAAGAGCGTGGTGCAAGTGCTACAAGACCAGGGCATCGAGATCGCCATTTCCTGCGAACAGGGCATTTGTGGCACTTGCCTGACTCGGGTTCTGGAGGGCGTGCCGGAACATCGCGACCTGTTCCTCACCGAGGATGAACAGGCTTGCAACGACCAGTTCACCCCTTGCTGCTCGCGCTCGAAAACGCCGCTGCTGGTGCTGGATATCTGATGAACCGCGCTTATTCCGAGCGGAGAATGACCTTCATCCGCTCGTCAGCCTTCGCTGAGCCGAAGACCTCGGCATAGCGCAACGTGGCATTGGCGTGTTCGCGCATGATCGATTCGGCACGCGCGCCCTGGCGATTGACCAAGGCATCGAACACCGAATGGTGTTGCATGTGGGCATAGTTGAAGCGTCGGTATTCCCGGACCATGTCGTTGCGGTCCACAGCCAGGGCGGTCACCGAAGCGAAGGGTAAATGATCGTTGCGTGCCAAGGCGTCGGCGATCGCCGGGTTGTGGCTGCCTTCGACGATCACCTCGTGAAAACGCATGTTGAGGTCGTGATAGACCTCCAAATCTTCTATGGTCACGTACCCTTTGTCGAACAGCTGATCACCCTGCACCAGGCATTGTTCGAGGGTCGCCCGGGCTTCGTCCGAGAGCCCGCGCTCGGCGGTCTGGCGCGCCGCCAGGCCTTCGAGTACGCCCCGCACTTCGACCGCACCGGCAATGTCATCGGGGCTGACCGAACGCACCTGAAACCCACGCCCGCCAAAGCGCACCAGCAAGCCTTCCTGCTCCAGCGTGCGGAACGCCATGCGCACCGGCATCCGCGAGACGCCAAACAGCTGCGCCGTGGGGATTTCCATCAACCGCTCGCCCGCCGCCAGCTCGCCCGAGGCGATCATCTTGCGCAATGCGACCAGCACCGTTTGACCGGGCTTACTCATCCAGGCAACTTCCAGAAAGGTGGGCCTGCATAGTAACGCAAGATAGTGACGCCAGGCTTGGGCAGAAGCCGCGGTGTTCCTGCCTCAGCCTTGATAGGCCGGGTTCTCGATCAGCAGCGCCATGCCCTGCCCGCCGCCGACACAGGCGGCGGCAATGCCATAACGCAGATTGCCCTCGCGCAGTTGCCTGGCCAAGGTCAGCACCAGACGCAATCCACTGGCGGCCAAGGGATGCCCCAGGGCGATTGAGCCGCCCCGCCGGTTGAGCCGGTCGCCGTCCAGTTCCAGCACCTGCGCTACGGCCAGCACCTGCGCCGCCTGGGCTTCGTTGATTTCCAGCAAGCCGATGTCGCCAAGAGCCAGCCCGCGGCGTTGCAGCAGCAACTGGATGGCTGGCACCGGCCCTATGCCCATGAACTCCGGTGCCACGCCCACCTCGGAACTGGCCAGCAAATGAGCCAACACCGGACGCCGCGCCGCAGAAGCTCGCCCCACCAGCGCGGCCGCCGCGCCATCGACCACCGCGCAACTGTTGCCGGCCGTTTGCACACCTCCGGCATGCACCGCCCGCAATCGGCGCAAGGCGTCCAGATCTGTAGGCCGTGGATGGCTGTCGCACGTCACGCGGTCCACGCCCCGTGGCAACTGAATTCTTCGTGGCTGATAGCCGGCCAGATCAAAACACTCATTGTCGACCGCCACCAATTCCGGTTCGAACCAACCATCGGTTTGCGCCTGCAACGCCAGTTGATGACTGCCGAGCGCGTAGCGATCCACCTCTTCACGGCTCAGGCCATGCCGCCGGGCCAGGTTGTCGGCGGTGGTGATCATGTCTACGCCTGGGGCCGGATCGTAAAGGGCTTCCCAGAGAAAGTCCTTGAACGCCACCTCGGCACCGAGCCGGAAACCACAGCGGTGGGTGTAGGCGGCAATCGGGTTGCGCGACATCGATTCGGCCGCCACACACAGGGCCAGCTGCACGCCGTCATCCAGCTGCCTGGCGGCCTGCCGCAAGAGTTCGAAACCGGTGGCGCAGATGCGCTGCACCCCCAGCGCCGGAGTCTCTTGCGGCACGCCACTGTAAAGGCCGATATGTCGAGGCAGCAGGTAAGCATCGAAACTGGCCTGAGCCACGGAGCCGGCGAGCACGCTGTCCACCGAGGACGGATCGACAGCGGCGCGGGCCAATACCTCGCGCCCGACCTTGATCCCCAGATCGATCGGCGAGACTTGAGCCAAGGCCCCGCCGAGGTCGACCCAAGGCGTGCGCAGGGCTTCGTAAATGGCGACATCACCAAAGCTCGAATACTGCCCCGCACCGCTCACGGCAAAGGTCCGGCACGCAAGATGGAAGGTTCTTCGCCGCGATACAGCGCCTCGACCTTGTCGGCGCGCCACTGCAACACCGCGCGCTGGTTGATCGAGCCCTTGTCGGTGATTTCACCGCGGTCGATGGAGGCGGGTTCGTCGAGCAGCGCGATCCATTCCAGACGGCTGGCATTCCCGGTGGCGTCACGGTTGAGCCGTTGCAGCCAATCGCTGAACCACTGACGCACCGGCGCGCTGGCCAGAACCTCGGCATCGCTGGCGTGGACACTCAAACCGGCCAGACGTCGGCATTCAAACAACCGGGGAAAGACCAGCGCCCCCAGGCACTCGCGGTCCGGCGCGGCCACCACCAGGTCCTGAACATAAGGAGAACCTTCGAGCACCGCGCGATTGCGCAGCGGGCCGACGCTGACAAACACGCCGGAACTGAGTTTGAAGTCCTCGGCAATGCGCCCGTCGAACATCAGTCCCAGTTGCGGATCACGGGCGTCAGCCAGTTTCAGCGCATCGCCGGAACAGTAGAAGCCATGTTCGTCGAACACCTCGGCGGTCTGCTGCGGCGCACGCCAGTAGCCCGGCATGATATGCGGCCCGCGAAAACGTCCTTCCAGCTTGCCGTCCACCGGTACCAGCCGCACTTCGCAACCGGGAGCCGGCAGGCCAATGTAGCCGGCCATGGACAGTGGCCCGGTGGTGAACGTGCAGGACGGGGCCGCCTCGGTCATGCCGAGTCCGGCCATCATGCGAATGCGTTCGCCACAATGCTGTTCGGCGACCCGGTCCAGGCGATCCCAGACCCGTTGCGACAAACCGGCGGCAGCGAAAAAGAACAGCTTCATGCGCGAGAAGAAACGCTCGCGCAACTCGCCATCCTGCTCCAGGGCGTTGACCAGTTCTTCCCAGCCCTTGGGCACGGTCAGGTAGGCGGTGGGCGATATTTCCTTGAGGTTGCGCAATGTTTCAGCAAAACCCTGTACGGTCGGCTTGCCGTCGTCCAGGTAAAAAGTGCCACCGTTGTACAGCACGATGCCGACGTTGTGGCTGCCGCCGAAGGTGTGATTCCACGGCAGCCAGTCCACCAGCACCGGAGGTTCTTCGCCGAACACCGGGAAGGTTTGCAACAACATCTGCTGGTTGGCGCAGAGCATGCGCTGGGTGGTGACCACCGCCTTGGGCAATTTGGTCGAACCTGAGGTAAACAGAAATTTGGCGATGCTGTCCGGCCCGGTAGCCGTGAAAGCACAATCGGCCTCGGCACTGCCGGGTTGTTCCAGCAGGCTGGCAAAGCTCGCCTGATTGCGACCAGGAATTTGACCGCGCACGGTGATCAGCGGCGTTTCGGCCGGCAGCACCGCATCGATTGCCCGCTGATAGGTCGCGGCGTCGCTGACGAACACCAGGCCCGGTTGCAGCAGGTCACAGACATGCCGCAGCTTGGCGAAATCCTGGGACAACAACGAATAGGCCGGGGAAATCGGGCTATAGGGAATGCCGGCGTACATCGCGCCTAGTGCAATCTGCAAATGCTCGATGTCGTTGCCCGAGAGGATCGCCAGCGGTCGCTCGGCCGACAAGCCATAACAAAGCAGGCTTTGGGCAATGGCGCGGACGCTGGTCAGCATCTCGGCGTAACTCACCCGGCGCCAATCACCGCCTTCCTGACGAGCCGCGATAAAGGTCTGTTGCGGGCGCACCCGGGCCCAATGCACCAGGCGGTCGAGCAAACGTACGGGCAACTTGGCCAAGGGTTCCAGGGAGCGCATATGCAGGATGCCTTGCTCTTCGCTGACCTCGATCGCAGGATTGCCGATGGACACCTGGCGATAGCGCGGCGTGTTGGCTTCGGTCTGGGGTGGCGATCTGAATTCGGAACTCACGTGCTTGCTCTCCATCAAGGCATACCACCGGCTCGCACAAATGCGTGGCTGCAGCCTCTTTATTGTTATGTCTGCCTGCACGCGGGCAGCGATTGCCCTCAAGCATTCGTCGCCCGACGGTGCGGCGGATGCTCAGATCGGGTAATGCCGCGGGCCATTCTGCAAGGTCACCCAGCGCAATTGGGTGAAGTGCTCGATGGACGCCTTGCCGCCAAAACTGCCATAACCGCTGGACTTGACCCCGCCGAAAGGCATCTGCGCCTCATCGTGCACGGTCGGGCCGTTGATATGGCAGATACCCGACTCGACCCGCTGGGACAGGGCCAACGCGCGGCCGGTGTCGCGACTGAATATCGCCGCCGACAGGCCGAATTCGGAATCGTTGGCCAGGCGCAGCAGATCTTCGTCGCCCTCACCGCGCAGCACCACCGCCACCGGGCCGAAGGACTCTTCGCGATACAGGCGCATGGCATCGGTGACGCCATCGAGCAAGGTCGGCTGCAGAATGCTGCCCTCAAGCTGGCCTCCGGTGACCAGGGTTGCCCCCTTGTCGAGGGCATCGTCGATCAGCAGTTTGATCCGTTCGCCAGCGTTGCTGTCCACCAGGGAACCCAGCACCGAACCTTCGGCGTTGGGGTTACCGGCGGGCAAGGTGGCGATCTTCGCCGCCAGTTTGGCGACAAAGGCATCGGCCACCTTGGCATCGACGATCAGGCGCTCGGTGGACATGCAAATCTGCCCCTGATTGAAGAAGGCACCGAAGGCTGCGGCCTCCACAGCTGCATCCAGGTCGGCATCCTCCAGCACCAGGAACGGCGCCTTGCCGCCCAGTTCCAGCAACGCCGGTTTGAGATGACGCGCCGACAATTCACCAACGATGCGCCCGACATGGGTCGAGCCGGTGAAGTTGACCCGTCGCACCGCCGGGTTGGCGATCAACCGCTCGACAATCGCCGCGGCATCCTGGGGCGCGTTGCTGATGACGTTCACTACGCCGTCACCGAGGCCGGCGTCCTGCAACACCTGGCCGATCAGCCGGTGCACCGCCGGGCTCAATTCCGACGCCTTGAGCACCACGGTGTTGCCGCAGGCCAACGGCATGGCGATAGCGCGGGTAGCGAGGATGACTGGGGCGTTCCAGGGCGCGATGCCCAGCACCACGCCGCACGGTTGACGCAGGGCCATGGCGAAGCTGCCGGGTACATCGGAGGGAATGACTTCGCCGGTGATCTGGGTGGTCATGGATGCCGCTTCACGCAGCATGTTCGACGCCAGCTGCACATTGAAACCGTACCAGTTGGCCATGGCACCGGTCTCGCCGGCGGCGGCGATGAATTCCGCACTGCGGGCCTGCAACTGCTCGGCCGCACGCAGCAACCGGGTGCGTCGTTCATTGGGGGCCAGGGCCGCCCAGGTGGGGAATGCCGCTTTGGCCGCAGCCACCGCGGCGTCGGCATCTTCCAGGGTGGCAGCGGCAACCCGCGACACGATTTCGCCGGTCACCGGATTACGCCGTTCGAAGGTTCGACCGTCTTGGGCGGGGCACGACTGGCCGCCAATCAGCAGGGGCACGTCCAGCATGGTGATTCCTCTTTATTGTCTTTATCGGGAATACAGTCGAGGGTTCACAGTAGCGCCTTGGGCGCCGGGGCGAACAGCTGGCGGACGCTCGATCGCCCGGCCAGCTCGCCTTGATCTCAACGCGGGGTTCAGCGTTTGTAAGCCTGCAAACCGGGCTTGATGCTCTTGTCGTCGAGGAACTGCTTCATGCCCTGCTCGCGGCCACCTTCGGTATCCAGCAGGCGCGACTGATCGAGCTTGGCGTACAGGTAGTCTTCGTTCTGCTCCCAAGTGAGTTCGCGGCAACGCTTGAAGCCGTGCTTGGCCGCCCGCAGCACCACCGGGTTTTTTTCCAGCAGGTTACGCGCCAGCTCGATCGTCACTTCACGCAGTTGCGCCAAGGGTACGCTTTCGTTGACCAGGCCCATCTCCGCGGCTTTCTGCCCGCCGAAGGTCTTGCCGGTCATGATGTAGTACAGCGACTGACGATGACCCACGGTGTCGGCCATGGCTTTGCTCACCAGGTTGCCTGGTGGGATGCCCCAGTTGATTTCCGAGAGGCCGAAAGTCGCTTCATCGGCGCAGATCGCCAAATCGCAGGCCACCAGCGGGCTGAAACCGCCACCGAAGCACCAGCCGTTGACCATGGCGATGGTCGGCTTGGCGTACATGCGCAGCAGTTTCCATTGCCATTGAGAGGCTTCGCGGCGGATTTTTTCCTGAAGAATTTCCGGACCGGCGTCCACTTCGCGGAAGTACTCCTTGAGGTCCATGCCCGCGGTCCAGGCTTCACCCGCCCCCGTCAGCACCAGTACACCGGCGTCTGGATCCTGCTCCAGGGTTTCCAGAACGTCGATCATCTCGCGGTTCAGGGTCGGGCTCATGGCGTTGCGTTTTTCCGGGCGGTTGAGGATGACCCAGGCAATGCCTTCCTCGATTTCCACTTTGACCGTTGTCCAGCGACCTTCGTAATTGCTCATGGCGATGCTCTCTTGTTCTTGGCTTGACGATGGGTAAAAACTAAACCCCAATATTAGTTATGTCAATTAACTATTAATGAAATTAACCGAATATTTTTTGTCCCGAAAACAAGCGCAACGCCCAGATATCTGAAAGAGGTCGTGGCTATCCCCGACCAATCTCGGCAAACTAGATAGTCTTCTTAACCGCCAGCCTGAGGATTCACCCTGCAATGGCCAAGTCTTCCAAGATTGCCGCCGCCCCCGAGGCCCCTGCCGACAGCGCCGAAACCCAGGCGCCGCTGGATTCCGCCCTGGACGATCTGATCGGATACGCCATGCGCCGGGCGCAGCTGAAACTGTTCCAGAACCTCATTGGCCGGCTCTCGGTCCATGACTTGCGACCGGCGCAGTTCTCGGCCCTGGCGATCATCGACCAGAATCCCGGGCTGATGCAGGCCGACCTGGCCAAGGCCTTGACCATCGAGCCACCGCAAGTGGTGCCGCTGCTGAACAAACTGGAAAGCCGGGCACTGGCGGTGCGGGTGCGCTGCAAACCGGACAAGCGCTCCTACGGGATTTTTCTCAGCAAGACCGGTGAAGCCCTGCTCAAGGAGCTGAAACTGATCGCGGCCGAGAGCGACCTGGATGCAACGTCCAACCTCGACAGCCAGGAGCGCGAAGAACTGCTCAGGTTGTTGAAAAAGGTCTACCAGGCCTGAAACGCCAACGCCGGCGCGTTCCTGGGGAACGGCCGGCTACTTGGCAGGTAAAACGACTTACCAGATCGGCACGGTGTAGAGCACCAGAAAGCGGGTCTGGTTTTCATCGCGAAACGCTGCGCCAGCGGGGAAGTCATTGCGATAGATCGACTTACGCGCCATCAGCCCGACGTTCTTCAGCGGGCCACTCTGGATGACATACCCCAGTTCCATCTGGAATTCTCGCTCCTTGCGATCGTCGGCATTCAGCGCCGTCAGCTCGATGTGGTCACCGCGCACATAACGTAGCCGGCTCTTCAGTCCGGGCACCCCGACGGCAGTGAAGTCATAGTCGTACATCGCTTGCCAGGTCCGCTCCTTGGCATTGAGGAAGTCCGAACTCATGGTCAGCTCACTCATGCCCATCAACTCGGTACCCGACACATAAGGCGTTGCTGTGTCGCCACTGGCGTGCATATAGCCCAGGCTCAGGCGATGACCGCCGAAGCGATAGCCGAACAGCGCCGACAAGTTGCGGTTGTCCACCTTGCCGGCCTTGGCGCTGCCATCTTCGTCGCTGAAAAAACTGCGCAGATCGGTGGTCAGCGTGCCCTCGCCCACCTGCATATTGTGCAGCAAGGCCAGGGTGTTCTGCTGGTACAGGTCCGCCACTTCGGCGTGATAGGCACGCAGACTGAGGTCCTTGTTTACCTGATAATCGCCGCCAACATAGGCCATGTGCGATGAAGTGGCCGCGCCGTTGAAACGCCGGTTCGGCGAGGCGATGCTCATCGGCTGATAGTCCGTGGAATCACGCTTGTTGATGCGATCGATGTAGCCGGTGTTGAGGGTCAGTCCGTCGATGTCCTTGGAACTGAGGGTGGTACCGCGAAAAGTCTGCGGCAACAGTCGCGACGGGCTGGCGAAAGCGAACGGCAGGAAGATCGACACATCACCGGTCTTCACCGTGGTCTGGGCAAAACGCATCTTGGCGGTCATGGCCAGGCGCGAATATTCGTCCGCCGCGCGCTTGTCGCTGCTGGACACCGGCAGCAACTCGGTGCCGCTGCGGTCCGGCGACGAGTCCAGCTTGACCCCCATCAAGCCGCGGGTGTCGAGGCCGAAGCCGACGGTCCCCGGGGTAAATCCCGATTCCACATTCATGATGAAACCCTGGGCCCACTCCCGGGCTGCGGTTTTCGCACCGTCGTCCTTGTAGTCCCGATCCAGGTAGTAATTGCGCAGGGTCAAGGTGCCGTGACTGTCATCGATAAAGCCTTCGGCCAGCGCCGGAGTGGCAATCACACTCAAACCCAACAAGGCCAGACGACGTGCGCAAACAGGTAAGACTGAGGTCGCCGCAAGGGCGCCCCGAGGGAGATTTGGCATGTTCGATGTCCACTTATTGTTGTTGTTTTTTGAACGGGATCGTCGGGGGTTGCCCCAAGGATCTCCGGTCAGAGAATGGAAACGCTTGAGGGTGGCGTCAACCCACAATGACCGATAACCGAACATTAATATTATTATCTATTTTTTAAACTCATCATCATCTGTATGACATCACATTGATTTACATGAAATTAATTACATTTTTAAGCCGAAAAACTTGACTGTTCATTTTTTAGTTATCTTTGTTAATCTTAATTTCAGCCTGTTATCGCTGCAATCAGGCTCGCATTCACCCGTCAGCCCCAACAAAAACAATAATGAGGTTCGCCATGGACATCCCATCACGTCGCACGACGCTGACCATCGCCCTGTGTTTTATCGTTGCACTGATCGAAGGCTTCGACCTGCAAGCAGCCGGCACTGCCGCTGCTGGCCTGCGCCAGACCTTTGCCTTGGACCCGAAACTGATGGGCTGGGTATTCAGTGCTGGCATCATCGGTTTGCTGCCGGGCGCCTTCTTCGGCGGCTGGATCGCCGATCGCATCGGCCGCAAAAAAATCCTCATCGGCGCCGTGCTGCTGTTCGGCGTGTTCTCCCTCAGCACTGCCTATGTCAGCACTTTCTCCGCCCTACTGCTGGCGCGCTTCATGACGGGACTGGGCCTGGGCGCCGCCCTGCCCAACCTGATCGCCCTGTGCGCCGAAGCCGTGGGTGAACAACGCCGTGGTACCGCCATCAGCATCATGTATGCCGGCGTGCCGTTGGGTGGCGCACTGGCGGCGGTGGTCGCCATGCTCTTCACCGAGCATTGGCAAACGACCTTCATCATCGGCGGTCTCGCGCCCTTGCTGGTGGTGCCATTGATGATCTTGCTACTGCCCGAGTCCTGTGCCTTTCGCCAGCAACAAGGCACCGCCAACGTGGCGCGCACCTCAACCGGCCAGGCGCTGTTCGGCGAAGGCCGGGGCCGTGTCACCCTGGCGTTGTGGCTAAGCTATTTCTTCACCCTGACCGTGATGTACATGTTGCTCAACTGGCTGCCATCGCTGCTGCTGGAACAGGGTTTCAGCAAACCCGAGGCAAGCCTGGTGCAGATGCTGTTCAATATCGGCGGCGCCCTCGGTTCCCTGCTCGGCGGGCTGCTGCTGGACCGCTGTAACGGCATCAAGGTGGTGATGTTTGTATACGCCGGGTTACTGGCGGCGCTGGCCGGGGTCGGCCTGTCGGTGGGCATCGTTCCAATGGCCATCGCCGGGTTTGCCGCGGGGTTGTTTGTGATGGCTGCGCAACTGGTGCTTTACGCCCTGGCACCGCCGTCGTACCCGACCTCGGTGCGTGCCACCGGCGTCGGCGCAGCGGTGGCCATCGGGCGCCTGGGGTCGGTGGCCGGGCCCTTGGCCGCAGGGCAGATTCTGGCGGCCGGGGCCGGTACCACAGGGGTGTTGCTGGCGACCTCGCCGGGGTTGGTGATTGCGGCGTTAACTATCATCAGTGTGATTGTCCGTTCGACACCGCTGACCGAGCCCGAGCTCAGGACGGCGAACCCGCTTGCGCACAAACCCTGACCGCATTAATGAAAAAAGAGGCCTCGCAGACTGTGTGAAAACCTAGCAATCTGCGAGGGGCGCTCAAAGAAAATGCTCCGTGTCGAAAGATACGGAGCATTTTTCGTAATGGCTTACATCCAAGGCGAGTCTCGGAACCAGAGCAGTCTGTTTCCGGTTTCGCTGGAAGAGTTGATCCCCGAGGATCATCTCGTTCGATAGTAGGCGACTTGGTGGCCATTGATGACAGTAAGTTTCAGGCCGTTGCTTCCTCGCGAAGAAGTCTTGACCTAAGAAACGCCGAAAAATAGAAAGGAAAATGGACTTAAAACCACTGGATGCTGCTGGAACGCAGTAGACGTTAGCGGAATACAACACAAACAAAAAAAGGACCCTAAGGTCCTTTTTTCTTTCTCCATGGAATTCAGTGGAACTCCATGGAGCAATATTTGGAGCGGGAAACGAGACTCGAACTCGCGACCCCGACCTTGGCAAGGTCGTGCTCTACCAACTGAGCTATTCCCGCGTCTTGGTGAGGCGCATTCTATAGAATCCACATCCCCCGTCAACCCCTTGATTCAAAAAAAGTTTATTTCTTTTCCACGTCCGTCTTCAGATGCGGCCAGGCAGCCCGCAAGTATTGGACCATGGACCACAACGTCAGGCCGGCGGACACCAGCAACAAGGCGTAACCCATCAGGACCCAGAAGCTGAAGTCCGAAGGGTTGGCCAGCAGGATCACCAGCGCCAGCATCTGCGCGGCGGTTTTCCATTTGCCCAGGTTCGACACCGCTACATGGGCACGGGCACCGAGTTCGGCCATCCACTCGCGCAGCGCCGAGACAACAATTTCGCGACCGATGATAACGGCGGCCGGCAGTGTGAGCCACAGGTTGCCATGTTCTTGCACCAGCAGAACCAGTGCAACGGCGACCATCAACTTGTCTGCAACAGGATCGAGGAAGGCCCCGAACGGTGTGCTTTGTTCCAGACGACGGGCCAGATACCCGTCGAGCCAGTCGGTCGCGGCGGCAAAGGCGAAAACCGAGGCAGACGCCAGATAGCTCCAGTGGTAAGGCAAGTAAAACAGCAAAATGAAGATCGGGATGAGCAGAACGCGTAGAACGGTAATCAGATTAGGGATATTCATCGGCACAACTGGCTACGAGGTGAGTTGGGCATTCTACTCGCTGTGCAGATTTGCATAAATCAACTCTGCGAGCTTTTTGCTGATTCCGGGTGCTTTGGCGATCTCTTCGATGCTGGCACGAGACAGCTCCTGCAATCCACCAAAATGTTTTAACAAATCGCGCCGACGCGTCGGTCCGACACCGGCAACGCCCTCAAGTGTAGACGTGCGGCGAGTTTTGCCACGACGTGCGCGGTGCCCCGTAATGGCGAAACGGTGGGCTTCGTCGCGGATCTGCTGGATCAAATGCAGCGCGGGGGAATCGCCACGCAAGGTGAATTCATGCGCCGCGTCATTGAGGTACAGGGTTTCAAAACCGGCCTTGCGCGTTGCGCCCTTGGCAACACCCAGCAAAATCAGGTCGGGTACAGCCAGTTCGTTAAGCACATCACGAGCCATTGACAGCTGGCCTTTACCGCCGTCGACCAGCAGGATGTCTGGCAACTTGCCCTCGCCCTCCTTCAGTTTACTGAAGCGTCGGGTCAAGGCCTGGTGCATCGCGGCATAGTCATCGCCCGGCGTAACCCCTTCGATGTTGTAGCGGCGGTAGTCGGACTTGATCGGGCCTTCCGGGCCGAACACCACGCAGGACGCCACAGTGGCCTCGCCGCTGGAATGGCTGATGTCATAGCACTCAAGACGTTGCGGTGGCTCGTCCAGTTTCAGCACTTCGGCCAAGGCATCGAAACGTGCCGAAACGTGTTGGCGGTTAGCCAGACGTGCGCCCAACGCTTGTTCGGCATTGGTGACTGCCAATTGCTGCCAGCGCGCCCGGGTGCCGCGGACTCGATGGCTGATGGTCAATTCACGACCGCGCAGCGCTTCGATGGCTGCGATCAGGGTCGGAAAATCTTCGTGAACCACGTTGACGATCAGCTCGCTTGGCAAGTCCCGCTCAGGACTGCTGATGAAGTATTGGCCAAGAAACGCTGCCATGACTTCAGAAACGTCTTCCTCAATACCCACCTGCGGAAAGAAGTTCTTACTCCCCAACACCCGACCACCGCGCACGCTGATCAAGTGTACGCAGGCGCCGCCTGGGTTGACGAACGCCGCGATCACATCGACATCGCCTGTTCCGCCTTCCATGCTTTGCTGGTCCTGGACCCGACGCAGCAATGAGATCTGATCACGCAATTCGGCGGCGCGCTCGAATTCGAGATTGACCGCCGCTTCCTCCATGGCCGCAGACAACTCGTCCGCCAGAGCGTTGCTGCGTCCTTCAAGAAACATCACCGAATGGCGTACGTCTTCGGCATACACCTCGGGTTCCACCAGCCCCACACACGGCGCCTTGCAGCGTTTGATCTGGTATTGCAGACAAGGACGCGCCCGGTTCTTGTAGAAGCTGTCTTCACACTGACGAACAAAAAACGCCTTTTGCAGCAGGCTCAGGCTTTCGCGAATCGCCCCGGCGCTGGGATAAGGACCGAAATATTTGCCCTTGGCCTTTTTCGCCCCGCGATGAATGCTCAAGCGTGGGAACTGGCCATCCGAAAGAAAGACATAAGGGTAGGATTTGTCGTCGCGCAGCAGGATGTTGTACGGCGGACGCCATTCCTTGATCAGCGTCTGCTCAAGCAGCAAGGCTTCGGTTTCGTTGGCCGTGATGGTGGTTTCGACCTGGGCGATACGGCCTACCAGCGCAGCGGTCTTGGGGGCAAGACCTGTTTTGCGGAAATAGCTCGCCAAACGCTTCTTGAGATTTTTCGCTTTGCCGACATACAGCAGGCGCGCCTCGCTATCGAGCATGCGATAGACGCCCGGCCGACCACTGACCGTCGACAGAAAAGCACTTGGATCGAAGATTTCAGTCATTTTCAGAGGCTGGCATCAACCATGCCGTGACGAACCGCCAACAGCGTCAATTCGACATCGCTGCTGATCGAAAGCTTCTCGAAAATACGGTAACGGTAGGTATTCACTGTTTTTGGCGACAGACACAGTTTGTCGGAAATGATCTGCACCTTCTGACAACCGACAATCATCAACGCAATCTGGATTTCCCGCTCCGACAAGGCGTCGAAGGGCGAATCATTGGTTGGCTGGAACGACTTGATCGCCAGTTGCTGGGCAATCTGCGGGCTGATATAGCGTTGCCCGGCAAACACCAGGCGAATGGCCTGGACCATTTCCGGTAATCCGGCGCCCTTGGTCAGGTAACCTGCGGCACCGGCCTGCAACAGCCGGGTAGGAAACGGATCTTCTTCACACACGGTGACCGCGACGACCTTGATGTCCGGATGACTGCGCAATAACTTGCGCGTGGCTTCAAGACCGCCGATCCCGGGCATCTTGACGTCCATCAGCACTACATCAGGTTTCAACTCGCGCGCTTTAAGCAGGGATTCCTCCCCTGACTCAGCCTGGCCGACTACTTGCAGGCCATCGATGTCAGCCAGCATTCGTGTAATGCCTGTACGAACGAGATCATGGTCATCGACTACTAGCACCCTAATCAAGCAGACACCTCGCGAATTGGTCTTATTGGTTGTCGGACACCTTAGCAAAAAGCAACTGGCAGACCTAGCGGAAAGCAGCATATAAAAAGTGTCAAATCTTCTTGCGAGGCTTGCCACCAGTGTGTTTCAGCGATGCAGTCCATTGATATCACGCTGCATTCTCAGGAAACACTGGTCTTTGCCGACCACCTTCAGGCCTTTTCTTTCGTAAAGCTTTTTTGCCGGATTATTTTCAAAGACCGTCAGACGCAATGCCGGACGTCGTTCCTTGCATGCCATGGCGAATACTTGATCGATCGCCCAGGAACCGGCGCCCTGCCCCTGGTACGCTGCTGATACATGCAATTCGCGGATATACAAGGCGTTGGCGTCACGGCTCAGGCTGACATAACCCATCAGTGTGTCATCACGCACGATCAACCAGTTTTCCCGCCCCTCCCAGGCGACATCAAAGGCCTCGTCCAGCCACAACAGCTGATGTTGAATGTAGTAACGAAGCATATTTCGACAAGTCAGGTCACGGGCAAAGTCCAGGTCCCTGGACGTTGCCGGACGCAATTCGAAACCCATTCAAGCCTCCGCCACAGCCACGATTTGCTCTTTCCAGCCGTCAGCATTGCGGCGAGCAATAACCATCAGGCTTCTGCGTAACCCCGCCATGATAGTCGTTAGACCGTCATCGATCGATGCTGTATCAGGAGCGTAACCGTTTTTTTGATCAGCACCCACCGATGTACTCAAGCGATAGACAAGCCCATGATCATCGATAGCATTTTCTGATTGAATCCGCGTACCAGCCTCTAGTAAGCTCGGCGCATTCATCGGAGACAGACCATGCTCAACGCCCTCTCACAGCTTCGTACCGCCAGCGCCCCGCGCTCGGTTGCGGCTGCCCGGGCGAATGACGTTTGTACTTCGGTCAGCTTTTATTTTGGGTATTGGTTTAGCCACTGGCGCGCCTGATACCCACACGGCGCCCACTTCAAACGGGTCGCCACCAGAGAATTCTCAACCCCCGGTCGGCCTCCCGACCGGGGGTTTTGTTTTTTCAGCCCTGAACATTTTTGCGTCACACCCGACAATTTGAGGATTCACGACATGAACTACGCCACTTATTACCGTTACGACAGTTTTTCCGCCTGGCGATTTACCAGCCTCCGCTCGGGACAGCCTGCCGCCTCCGATCGGTCACCCACAGGTGGCAAGCACACACACGCAGCCAATCCGGCCAATTGTCGAACACCCCAATAGGGCCGAGCACGCGGGAACGAACCCGCCGCCAGCCCAGGAAGCCCGAATATGAACTCGTCCGTCTCTGCTCTGCCGCTGTCCACTCTGAACCCCGCCAATGAAGCGCTGACGTTGCGTCTGCCCAGCTCATTGCAGCTCAAACAGCAATTACCCCTCAGTAACGCCCTGACCCGGCAAGTCGCCGCCCACCGCCAAGCGGTTCGCGCGATCCTCAACGGTGAAGACTCCCGTCTGCTGGTCATCGTCGGTCCGTGCTCGATTCACGATCCCCGTTCCGCCCTCGAATACGCCACTCACCTTGCCCGCCTGGCCGCCGAAGTCAGCGACGAGATGCTGCTAGTGATGCGCGCCTACGTCGAAAAGCCGCGCACCACGGTGGGATGGAAAGGCCTGGCCTACGACCCGCACCTGGATGGCAGCGACGACATGGCCGGCGGTTTGACGCTGTCCCGGGAATTGATGCGCGAAATGCTCCAGTTGGGTTTACCCGTTGCCACCGAGCTGCTGCAACCGATGGCCGCCGGCTACTTCGACGACCTGCTGAGCTGGGTCGCCATTGGCGCCCGCACCACCGAATCACAGATCCACCGGGAAATGGCCAGCGGCCTGAGCATGCCGGTAGGGTTCAAGAATGGCACCGACGGCGGTGTGGCTGTCGCCAGCGACGCCATGCGCTCGGCCGCCCATCCGCATCGTCATTTCGGCGTCGATAGCCAAGGGCACCCTGCAATTATCCAGACACAGGGCAACCCAGACACCCACTTGGTATTGCGTGGCGGCCATCGCGGGCCGAACTACGACCGTGACAGCATCGCTCAAGTGCACAGCGATTTGACCCGGCTCAAGATTCCGGCGCGGATCATGGTCGACTGCAGCCACGCCAACAGCGGCAAAGACCCATTGCGTCAGCCAGCGGTATTCAACGACGTGCTTGAACAGCGCTTGCAGGGTGATCGATCGTTGATTGGCATGATGATCGAAAGCCATCTGTTCGAAGGTTGCCAAGCGCTGAGCCCATCGCTGCGTTACGGGGTGTCGGTAACGGATGGCTGCCTCGGCTGGACCGGGACAGAACGGTTGTTGCAGCAGGCAGCCGAGCAACTTCGTGCGCAGCGTTGTACCCAACAATCGAAATGACCAGTCGTTGCCGCCATCCAGTTCTCCAAGCGAAAACGGGATGGCGGTTGCCTTGAACCGGTTACGACTGCACGTGTACCAACGTGACTTCGGACTGTTGGCTCACATCATCGAGACGTTCGACCGAATAGGCTACCCGGACCGTCAAGTCCCGATGCTCGCGCCAAAACCTGTAAGGAACGATAAATACCAGCGGTTGACCGGCCATTTCTTTGGAGATCTCACGATCATCGCGATGATTGAAATGCTCCCCGTCACATTTCAGATAAACCAGTTCACCCTCTTCTGCCTGGGCATTGTCGATCACGACGGTGACACCATCGATTGCATCTTGCAGATCCAGCCACCCCTCATCAGCCTCCAGCACCGAGGGCGGCAACAGCGGTCCTCGCTCCAGAGGGCCGATCAATAACTGTGCAGGCTCCGAGAAGCGAGGCGCTTGGCCTTCTTGCTCGACGCAATAGCTGATCGTAACGGTTGCACCAAGGTCAGGGGCAATCGATTCGGGGCTGACCCAAAACGACAGTTCGCCACCCACTGCAAAAGACTCGATTTTCAATGCGTCTTTGAAGCTCGATTGTGGCGTACCGCCAGCCCAGGACAGCAAGACCCGATCTCCAGCCGCCATCCGGGAATACGGCCTGATCGTAACGCGCGCGCCCTCGGCGACCCTGTCGGGATCGAGTGCGCCGCCCACCGCATCGTTCACAATCACAGGCAGCAAATCCGGCCGGACATCACCGACATTCAACTGTAAACGCCTGGACTCCAAAGGCTTACGATGAAGCGCACTGTACAAGGTGTAGTAAACCTCGAGCGATCCGCCGTCCAGTGCGGCGATGTGTACGTCCGACACCTTAAAGACAATGATCCTGTCCACCTGGGCTTCGCTGACAAACCGCGTTACTTCATGCCGATACCCCTGACCCTCGGCATCGATACCTGACCAGGACAAGACCAGCTTGTCGCCGCAGGCCATGGCCTGATAGGGCGCAACAGTGACAATGGCTTTCCTTTCGGATGGATCCAGCATGGCATTTTCCGCCTGCTCCAGCCGTGGTGGCGCCATGCATTGCTCTACAACGTTCACGTTTGCCGCTTCATAAATAGTCATTCATACGCTCCGGTCCTTGGAATAGATGCCGCCTTGAAGGCCAGCATCGAACGAAGCCTATTGAACCCCACGACGCTGATTAGTGATGCAGGGCAAAGGCGTCGGTTTGCGCGGAAAAACGACGTCTCACAAGTAGGTCATTGCGAGGAAGCGATCAACCATCGTCAAAAAGATGTCCGGATATTCCGACCAAGGCCTCGTGTTCATCTGAACTTTCGTACTTTTTCTATTCCGTTTTCATCGGGTTACAGCGGCTTTTTCATACATCGCCGAGCAGCTGGTGTGCTTTAGAGTGCCCCCTCGAGCACACACCTGATCTACTGCGAAAAAGGAATCCACATGCTACGGAATGCAACCACTCACTATCCGATCCTGCTGGTTCACGGGCTTTTCGGCTTCGATCGCATCGGCAACCTGGAACTGTTCCATGACGTCAAACTGGCCCTCAGGAGCGCCGGCGCCAGGGTCTTCATCCCGCATCTGTCGGCGACCCACAACAATGAAACCCGCGGCGAGCAACTGTTAGCGCAGATCGATCGGGTACTACGGGGAACCGGTGCAAGCAAAGTCAACCTGATCGGTCACAGTCAGGGGGCACTGGCAGTACGGTATGCGGGGGCGCAAGCACCCGAGGTGGTCGCCTCGGTGACCTCGGTCAGCGGGCCGAATCATGGCTCGGAACTGGCCGACTTCCTGCGTAAGGCGTTGATCCCCGGGCGCCTGCCGGAGCACGTTGCCGCAGCGGTGGCCACGCTGTTCGCCGATTTCCTGTCATTGCTCAGTGGCAATCGGCATCTGCCGCAAAACGCCGTTGCCGCGCTCAATGCATTGACCACCGAAGGCGTCGGCACCTTCAATGACAAGTACCCACAAGGGTTGCCGAAAACCTGGGGCGGCAAGGGGCGCGATCAGGTCAATGGCGTGCGCTACTATTCCTGGAGCGGCACTTTGCAGGGAAACACCCTCGATGAGGGACTCCACGCACTCAATCCGCTGCATGGGTTTCTGCGGGCCTTCTCTCACTATTTCACCACCGAAGCCGAGCAGAATGACGGCATGGTCGGTCGATTCAGTTCCCATCTGGGCAAAGTGATCCGTTCGGATTATTCGCTGGATCATCTGGACAGCCTCGGCCAGACAACCGGTCAGGTGCGCCGGGGTATCGACCCGATCTCCTTGTACGTGCAACATGCCGAACGCTTGCGAAATGCCGGCCTATAAAACGCTGCATGAAACAGACGGAACTTTGAGGAAGAAATAGCCCACTGAATCCGGTAGGCTCCGCATTTTATTAAACATTGAATGGAGTATTTTCCCATGGCAAAAGCCACTGCCCGTCACATCCTGGTTTCCAGCGAAGAAAAGTGCAACGAACTCAAGGCCCAGATCGAGGCTGGCGCCGATTTCGCCGAAGTCGCCAAAGCCAACTCATCCTGCCCTTCCAGCCGCCAGGGCGGTGACCTGGGTTCGTTCGGCCCGGGCCAGATGGTCAAGGAATTCGACACCGTGGTCTTCAGCGCACCGATCAACGTCGTGCAAGGCCCGGTCAAGACCCAGTTTGGTTACCACCTGCTGGAAGTGACCAGTCGTCAGGACTGATTAACGCTTTGAGTTTGCTCCATAACGGCCCGCCTTTTGGCGGGCCGTTGTGTTTTCGTTACGTGATACGGCTGGCGAGGGACGCGCCGCTAGCGTACAAATTGTGATTTTCCACTCCCCGGCTCCAAGGCTGACAATGCGACTGGCTTTCCCCACTTTGTTGTTCACTGCCGTGGCGCTGCTATTAAGTGCCGCGGGTGTGAATGCTGCACCGCAACATGCGTTGACCGTGTACGGTGAACCGGCGAAATATCCTGCTGGCTTCAGCCATTTCGCCTACACCAACCCGCAAGCGCCCAAGGGCGGAACGATGCGTCGCTCAGCGGTGGAAATCGGTCATTTCGACCATATCCTGCCGTACATCGACAAGGGCATCGGGGTCACGCAAATCGACGGCTTGATCTACTCGCCCCTGGCCCAGCGCTCGCTGGACGAACCCTATACCGTGTACGGCCTGGTGGCGCAGCAGATAGAACGCTCGGACGATGGCTTGTCTCTGCGTTTCTACCTGAACCCGAAGGCCCGTTTCGCCGACGGCAAGCCGATTACCGCCAAAGACGTGGGCTATACCTTCGACCTGCTGATGACTCAGGGCAGCCTGCGCTATCGCACGCAATTCGCCGACGTCAAAGGCGTCGAAATAGAGTCGCCACTCACCATTCGGTTTGACTTCAAGAGCAACGAAAACCGTACCCTGCCCCTCGACCTTGCAACCTTGCCGGTGCTTCCCGAACATTGGTGGAAAACCCGCGACTTTGCCAACGGCGGTGGTTACGAGCTGCCATTGGGCAGCGGGCCGTACCGCGTGAGCAAGGTCGACTCCGGGCGCAGCATCACCTTCGAGCGTAACGCCGATTGGTGGGCCAAGGATTTACCGGTCAGCCGCGGCCTCTACAATTTCGATCATTTCAGCATCGAGTATTTCGGGGATACCGATGTCGCCCGCCAGGTCCTGCGAGGTGGTGCCTACGACTACAACCGCGAATTCTCCGCCACCGCCTACTCCATCGGCTATGAGAGCCCGGCCCTGAGCGACGGCCGTCTGCAAAAGGCGCACTTGGCCAAAGAGGCACCGCAAGCGGCCCAGGGTTTTGTGTTCAACCTGCAAAACCCGATGTTCCAGGACCGTCGAGTGCGCCAGGCGCTGGCCATGCTCTGGGATTTCGAGTGGACCAACCGGCAGATGATGCGCGAGATGTACATCCGCCAGCAGAGCTTCTTTTCCAACACCAACCTCGCTGCCCGAAAACTGCCCGATGCTGGCGAACTCGCCATTCTCGAACCGCTGCGCGGGCAGATCCCCGATGAAGTCTTCACCCAGGTCTTCGAAGCGCCGAAAACCGACGGCAGCGGCCTGATTCGCGACAAACAGTTGCAAGCCCTGGGGTTGCTCCAACAAGCCGGGTGGAAACCCGATGGCGATCAACTGGTCAACGCCCAAGATCAGCCGCTGAGCTTCACCTTCCTGATCAGCCAGAACGGCATGGAGCGTTTACTGCTGCCTTATAAGCGTACCCTGAAACAAATCGGCATCGACCTGAATATTCGCCGCATCGACGCCTCCCAGTACGTCAACCGCCTGATGTCCCGGGACTACGACATGATCGTCACCGGCTACCCGGTTACCACATCGCCGGGCAACGAGTTGTACAACTACTTTGGCTCGGCGGCCGCCAACGATCCCGGTTCCAACAACTACATGGTGCTGAAGAACCCGGCGGTCGATACGCTGGTCAACGGCCTGGTCCGCGCCACTACCCAGGCTGACATGCTGCGCTACGCCCATGCCCTGGACCGTGTCCTGCAATGGAACTTCTATTGGATTCCCAATTATTACCCGCCAGGCAGCTCGACCGTGTGGTGGAACCGCTTTGGCATCCCCTCTGTGCAGGCAAGCAATGACGAAGCTATCGAGAGTTGGTGGGAAGTGAGCACCACGCCCCTGACCAATGAACAGATGACCGCCGAACTGATCAGACGCGGCCAACCCGGAGGGCCGCGTTGATGTGGGCTTACATACTGCGGCGCTTGCTGCTGATCATTCCGACGCTGGTGATCATTCTTCTGGTCAATTTTGTCATCGTCCAGGCCGCGCCCGGTGGCCCGGTGGAACAGGCCATCGCGCAATTGCAGGGCATTGGCGCTGCGAGTGTCGGTGGCGGTTCCAGCGAAACCATGCACGGCAGCTCACGGGCCAGCCGAGGGCTCGACCCGCAGCTGATCAAAGAGATTGAAAAGCAATATGGCTTCGACAAACCGGCCCCGGAGCGTCTGTGGCTGATGCTCAAGAGCTACGCCCACCTCGACTTCGGCAAGAGCTTTTTTCGCGGTGCCACGGTTACTGACCTGATTCTGGAAAAAATGCCGGTGACCATTTCCCTCGGGCTTTGGGCCACGCTGATCACTTATCTGGTATCGATTCCCCTGGGCATCCGCAAAGCCGTGCACCATGGCAGCCATTTCGATATCTGGAGCAGCACCGCGATCATCATCGGTTATGCAATGCCGGCCTTCCTGTTCGCGATGTTCCTGATCGTGGTGTTCGCCGGCGGTACCTCATTGAACTGGTTCCCGGTGCGCGGGCTGGTCTCGGACAACTTCGAGTCGCTGTCGACCCTGGGCAAAATCGCCGATTACTTCTGGCACCTGGTGCTGCCGGTGACGGCGCTGGTGGTGGGCGGTTTCGCCACCCTGACGATCCTCACCAAGAACTCCTTCCTCAATGAAATCACCCGCCAATACGTCGTCACCGCCCGCGCCAAGGGTTTGAGCGAGCGCCAGGTGCTTTACGGCCATGTGTTTCGCAACGCCATGCTGCTGGTAGTGTCGGGGATTCCACAGGCGTTCATCAGCGTATTTTTTGCCGGCTCGCTGCTGATCGAGGTGATTTTCTCCCTCGATGGCCTGGGTCGCATGAGTTACGAAGCGGCGGTGTCACGGGACTATCCGGTGGTCTTCGGCTCGCTGTTCATCTTTACCTTGTTCGGCCTGCTGATAAAACTCATCGGCGACCTGTGCTACACCCTGGTCGACCCGCGCATCGACTTCGCCGCGAGGAATGCCTGATGTTCACGCTCTCGCCGCTGGGCCGTCGCCGTTTCGAGCGTTTCAAGAAAAACCGCCGTGGCTGGTGGTCGCTGTGGTTGTTTGTCGGCCTGTTTCTGCTGACCCTGGGCGGCGAGCTGATCGCCAACGACCAACCGCTGGTGGTCAGTTATCAGGGCTCGCTGTACTTTCCGGCGTTCAAACGCCACACCGAGCAGGAGTTTGGTGGGCAACTGCCGTTCCAGGCCGATTTCCGCAGCGATTACGTACAGAAGCTGATTCATAAGGACGGCGGCTGGATGCGGTTTCCTCCGATCCCGTTCAGCGACGACACGCCCAATTACGACCTCAACCAACCGGCGCCGAGCCCGCCGTCGAAGGTCAACTGGCTGGGCACTGACGATCAGGCCCGCGACGTATTGGCCCGGGTGATTTTCGGGGCGCGGGTGTCGATTCTGTTCGCGTTGGCGCTGACCTTCATCAGCGCCTTGATCGGCATCACCGCCGGGGCGCTGCAAGGCTATTACGGTGGCTGGGTCGACCTGCTGGGCCAGCGCTTGCAGGAGGTCTGGTCGGGGCTGCCGGTGCTGTACCTGTTGATCATTCTGTCCGGCTTCGTCGAGCCGAATTTCTGGTGGCTGCTGGGGATCATGGCGCTGTTTTCCTGGCTGGCTTTGGTGGATGTGGTGCGCGCCGAATTCCTGCGCGGGCGCAACCTGGAATACGTCAAGGCCGCCCGTGCACTGGGCCTGACCGACCGCAAAGTGATCGTGCGGCACATCCTGCCCAACGCGATGAATGCGACCCTGAGTTATTTGCCGTTCATTTTGACCGGGGCGATTTCCACCCTCACGGCACTGGACTTTCTCGGCTTCGGCATGCCGGCCGGCAGTGCATCGCTGGGCGAATTGATCAGTCAAGGCAAGCAGAACCTGCAAGCGCCGTGGCTGGGGCTGACGGCGTTTTTCACCCTGGCGCTGATTCTTTCTTTATTGGTGTTTATCGGGGAGGCATTACGTGATGCCTTTGATCCTCGGTCTTGAAGCGGATTATTGATATGAGCGACAACCTGATCGAAATCCGTGACCTCAACGTGGCCTTCAATGGCCAGACCGTGGTACGCAATCTGTGCCTGGACATCCGCCCCGGCGAGTGCCTGGCGCTGGTCGGCGAGTCGGGTTGCGGCAAGTCGGTGACTGCCCACTCGATCCTGCAACTGCTGCCTGAAAACGGCACGACAACCACCGGCAGCATTCGCTATCGAGGTCAGGAGTTGATCGGCGCCGATATCAAGACCTTGCGCGAGCTGCGCGGCAACCGGATTGCGATGATTTTCCAGGAGCCGATGAGCTCACTAAACCCGCTGCACAGCGTTGAAAAACAGATCGGCGAAACCCTGCTGCTGCACCGAGGGTTGGGTGGCAAAGCGGCGCAAGCAAGGATTCTGGAGTTGCTGCAACTGGTAGGCATCCAGAAGCCCGAAGAACGGCTCAAGGCGTATCCCCATCAATTGTCTGGCGGTCAACGGCAACGAGTGATGATCGCCATGGCCCTGGCTTGCGAGCCGCAATTGCTGATCGCCGACGAGCCGACCACCGCGCTGGATGTGACGGTGCAGCGCAAGATCCTGTCGCTGCTCAAATCCCTGCAGCAGCGGCTTGGCATGTCGCTGCTGCTGATCAGCCACGACCTCAATCTGGTGCGCAGCATGGCCCAGCGGGTGTGCGTGATGCACACCGGGGAAATCGTCGAGCAGGCACCTTGCGAAACGCTGTTCACCGAACCGAAACACCCTTACAGCTGCATGCTGCTGAACGCCGAGCCGGAAGGTGAAGCGCTGCCCCGGGGCGAACGTGAAAACGTGCTGGAAGTGGATAATCTGCACGTACGGTTCACCATCGGTGGCGGCCTGTTCCAGCGTAAAACCTATCTATGCGCGGTGGATGGCATCAGTCTGAATGTTCAGCATGGCAAGACGCTGGGCATCGTCGGTGAATCCGGTTCGGGCAAATCCACCCTCGGTCAGGCGATCCTGCGCTTGCTCGATTCGCAAGGCAGCATTCGCTTTCAGGGCGAGGCCCTTGATGGCCTGACGCAAAAGCAGCTACGGCCGTGGCGCAAAAAAATGCAGGTCGTGTTCCAGGACCCCTTCGGCAGCCTCAGCCCACGAATGTCCGTGGCGCAGATCATCAGTGAAGGCCTTGAAGTTCATAGCCAATCCACCCCGCACGAATGCGAAGCCCAGGTGATCCGGGTGCTGGAAGAAGTCGGCCTCGACCCGCAAAGTCGTCATCGCTACCCTCACGAATTCTCCGGCGGCCAACGCCAACGCATTGCCATTGCCCGCGCACTGGTGCTGAAACCAGCGCTGATCCTGCTCGACGAGCCGACCTCGGCGCTGGACCGCACGGTGCAAAAACAAGTGGTCGCCCTGCTCCGTCAGCTTCAGGAAAAATACGGCCTGACCTACCTGTTCATCAGTCATGACCTGGCGGTGATACGCGCACTGGCCCACGACATGATCGTGATCAAGGATGGCAAAGTGGTGGAAAGCGGCGCCAGCCACACGGTGTTCGACTCGCCGCAGCATCCGTATACCAAAGAGCTGTTGGCGGCGGCGCGTCCGGGGTGGGCATAATCTGCGTCATGTCGTTGGACCGCGGCCTTCGCGGGCAAGCCTCGCTCCTACAGGTCGAGGTGATCGTAGGAGCGAGGCTTGCCCGCGAAGGCACCCGAACAAACACCACACATCCTGGACAGTGAAGCCCGATGAACACCACCGAAAGCCTCAAGGACTACCAGCGCGTTCGTACCCTGGCGATCCGCTCGCTGTTCGAAATCATCGAGCAATCGAGCGAAGGCACGGTGATTGTCGACCGCGATGCGAACATCGTCTGGATGAACGAGCGTTATGCCCGGCGTTTCGGTCTCGAGTCGGCCGCAGGTGCGATTGGCCGGGCCTGTGAAAGCGTGATCCCTGGCAGCCTGTTGCGAGAGGTGGTGCGCACCGGACGGCCCATCCTGCTGGACATGCAAGACACCCCCAAGGAACCGCTGGTGGTGATGCGTCTGCCGATTCATGACGATGCCGGCGCAGTGATTGGCGCCATCGGCTTTGCCCTGTTTGATGAGTTGCGCAGCCTGTCGCCGATGCTCAAGCGCTACCTGAGCATGCAGGAAGAACTCGCCTCCACCCGCTCGCTGCTGCGGGCACGGCAGACCAAATACAACTTCGCCCATTTCATCGGCACCAGCGCCGCCAGCCTGGAAGTCAAACGCCGCGCCCGGCGTAGCGCCAGCACCGAGTCACCGGTGTTGCTGCTGGGTGAAACCGGTACCGGCAAAGAGTTGCTGGCCCAGGCGATTCACGGCGCCTCTCCTCGGGCACACAAAGCCTTCGTCAGCATCAACAGCGCGGCGATCCCTGAGTCGCTGCTGGAAGCCGAGTTCTTTGGCACCGCCCCCGGCGCATTCACCGGTGCCGATCGCAAGGGCCGCACCGGCAAATTGCAAATTGCTCAGGGCGGCACGCTGTTTCTCGATGAGATCGGCGACATGCCGCTGCCGCTGCAAAGCAAATTGCTACGGGTGTTGCAGGAAAAGGAATTCGAGCCCGTGGGTTCCAATGAAGTGATTCAGAGCGATGTGCGGGTAATCGCGGCGACCTCCACCGACCTGGAAGCGGCGATCAAACGCGGTGAGTTTCGTGCCGATTTGTATTACCGCCTGAATGTGCTGCCGATTCAGGTCCCGCCCCTGCGCGATCGCCTCGACGACGTGCCGGCCCTCAGTGAAGCGATTCTCGAAGAGTTGCGCAGTCAGCACGAACTGGACCGCGAAGCCCTGGATTTGTTGGGCCAACATGCCTGGCCGGGGAATATCCGCGAACTGCGCAATGTGCTGGAGCGCGCGGCGTTGCTCAGTGATGATTTGATGCTGAACGTGGCGGATATCCGCGCGGCGATTGGCAGTTTTATCCCGGTGCAGCGTGTGGCGCCCTTGGCCATCGAACCGGTCGCCCATGAAACCTTCAGTGAGGCTCGCGAACGGTTTGATCGACAGTTGATTGAATCTGCCCTCGCGCAATGCGATGGGAAGGTTATTGAAGCGGCGGCGCGTTTGGGGATGGGGCGATCGACGTTGTACAAGAAGATGGTGGCGTTGGGGATTGCCGAGTCTCCATAAAGAGACACTGATCTCCATTGGTAGACAGGCCTCTTCGCGGGCAAGCCTCGCTCCTACAGGTAACGCAATGGCGCGAATATCCCCAATCCTGTAGGAGCGAGGCTTGTCCGCGGAAGCATCAGCCCAGCCACCAAAAATCTCAATACAGAGACAAAAACCCACGCAACTGTCTCACCAACAAATAATTTACTTAAATTTCAATAACTTATCTTCTGGCACGAAACTCGCTAAAGCCCTCTCCTACAAAAGATCCACCCTACAAAAATAACAATCGAAGGAGACACACCATGAGTGTGATCATTGCCTTGGCAGCTCTCACGCTGCTGATGGTGGCTGCTTACCGTGGCTACAGCGTTATCCTCTTTGCTCCGATCGCCGCCCTCGGCGCCGTCCTGCTCACCGACCCTTCCGCCGTTGCCCCCGTCTTCACCGGGGTGTTCATGGAAAAAATGGTCGGCTTCGTCAAACTGTATTTCCCGGTGTTCCTGCTCGGCGCCGTGTTCGGCAAGCTGATCGAGTTGTCGGGTTACTCGCGCTCCATCGTCGCGGCGGCCATTCGCGTGCTTGGCACTCGCCAAGCCATGCTGGTGATCGTATTGGTCTGCGCCCTGCTCACTTATGGCGGCGTATCGCTGTTTGTGGTGGTGTTTGCGGTTTATCCGTTCGCCGCCGAGATGTTCCGTCAGAGCAATATTCCCAAGCGCCTGATCCCGGCGACCATCGCCCTTGGCGCATTCTCCTTCACCATGGATGCCCTGCCCGGCACGCCGCAGATCCAGAACATCATCCCCAGCACCTTCTTCAACACCACCGCCTGGGCCGCACCGTGGCTGGGTGTGATCGGCACGATTTTCGTGTTCTGCGCCGGCATGCTGTTCCTGCAGAGTCAGCGCAATAAAGCTCAACGCAGCGGTGAAGGGTATGGCTCAGCACTGCGCAACGAACCGGAAACCGCGCCGGACATCAAGCTGCCCAACCCATGGATCGCCTTGTCGCCGCTGTTGATGGTGGGGCTGATGAACCTGCTGTTCACCCGCTGGATTCCGCTGTGGTACGGCAAAACCCACAGCGTCGCACTGCCAGGCATGGCAACCCCCGTGACCACCGACATCGCCAAGTTGACGGCGATCTGGGCGGTGCAAGCGGCCTTGCTGGTGGGCATCGTCATGGTGCTGGTGTTCAGCTTTCAGACGATTCGCAGAAAGTTGGCCGAAGGCAGTAAAAGTGCGGTCAGCGGCGCACTGCTGGCAGCCATGAACACCGCGTCCGAATACGGTTTCGGTGCAGTGATCGCCTCGCTGCCAGGTTTTCTGGTGCTGTCCGGCTGGCTCAAGAGCATTCCCGACCCGCTGGTCAACGAAGCGGTTACCGTGACCCTGCTGGCCGGCATCACCGGTTCGGCGTCGGGCGGCATGAGTATTGCGTTGGCGGCGATGTCCGAGACGTTCATCAGCGCCGCCCACGCTGCCAACATTCCATTGGAAGTGCTGCACCGGGTCGCCGCGATGGCCAGTGGCGGCATGGACACCCTGCCGCACAACGGCGCAGTGATTACGTTGCTGGCGGTCACCGGTTTGACCCACCGCGAGGCCTACAAAGACATTTTCTGTATTACGCTGATCAAGACACTCGCTGTTTTTGTGGTGATCGGTACTTTCTACGCCACTGGCATTGTGTGAGGTATTCATGACGACTCTTTCGGGCAAGACCGCACTGGTCACCGGTTCCACCAGCGGCATCGGCCTGGGGATCGCCCTGAGCCTGGCCAAGGCCGGCGCCAACCTGATCCTCAACGGTTTCGGCGATGCGTCCAGGGTGATCGCCGAGGTGGAACAGCTCAATAATAAAAGCGGCGGCAAGGTCGGCCATCACCCCGCCGACGTCAGCGACCCGGCGCAAATCGCTGACATGATCGAATACGCCGAGCGTGAGTTCGGCGGCGTGGATATCCTGGTCAACAATGCGGGCATCCAGCACGTGGCGTCGGTGGAAGATTTTCCGGTGGAGCGCTGGGACTCGATTATGGCGATCAACCTGTCGTCGGTGTTTCACAGCACCCGTTTGAGCTTGCCAGGGATGCGCAGCAAGGGCTGGGGGCGGATCATCAACATCGCGTCCGTGCATGGCCAGGTCGGTTCGGTGGGCAAGGCGGCGTACGTCGCGGCCAAGCATGGTGTGATCGGCTTGACCAAGGTGGTCGGTCTGGAAACCGCAACGACGAATGTCACCTGCAACGCCATCTGCCCGGGTTGGGTGCTGACGCCGCTGGTGCAGAAGCAGATCGATGATCGCGCCGCGACCGGGATCGACCCGCAGCAGGCGCAACATGATTTGCTGGCCGAGAAGCAGCCGTCGCTGGAATTCGTGACGCCGCCGCAGCTGGGCGAGTTGGTGCTGTTTTTATGCAGCGAAGCCGGTAGCCAGGTGCGTGGGGCCGCGTGGAATATTGATGGTGGGTGGCTGGCGCAGTAAGCCGCCGCTAGCCCCCCTGACACTGATCGTTCCCACGCTCTGCGTGGGAATGCAGCCCGGGACGCTCTGCGTCCCAAAGCGGACGCGGAGCGTCCATTGAGGCATTCCCACGCAGAGCGTGGGAACGAGAGAGGCCAAGCCATGTCCGACATCCTCTGGCAACCCGGCACCGAGCGCATCGGCAAGTCCCGCATGGAGGCCTTTCGGCGCTCGATCAATCAGCGACACAACCTCAAGATCGCCGACTACCCTGCCCTGCACCAATGGAGCATCGATCAGCGGGAAGCGTTCTGGCAGGCCATCGTCGATTTCTTCGACATCCGTTTTCACGATCAGCCAGACGCGGTGCTGATTGAGGGCGCACAAATGCCCAGCGCCCAGTGGTTCCCCGGCGCCACGCTGAACTTCGCCGAACACCTGCTGCGCCGTCGCGACGATGCCGTGGCGGTGGTGGCCATCGGCGAAAACGGCCAACGGGAACAGCTGACCTGGGCCGAACTGGCAAGCCTGGTCGCCGGTTTCCAAAACGGCCTGAAAGCCGCCGGCGTCGGCCTGGGCGATCGCGTGGCCGCGTGCATGCCGAACACCTGGCAAACATTGGTGGCGATGCTTGCCACCACCAGTCTGGGGGCGATCTGGTCTTGTTCCTCGCCAGATTTCGGTACGCATGGGGTGATCGACCGCTTCGGCCAGATCGAACCAAAGGTGCTGATCACCTGCGCCGGTTATCGCTACGCCGGCAAAGAGATTGACCAGACCGCCAAGGTCAATGAAATCCTCGGGCAACTGCCGTCCTTGCAGCAGTTGATCGTTGTGCCTTATGCACGGCCCCAGGCGCGCATCGCAGACTTCCACAGCCAGGCCAATGTGACGCTCTGGGACGATTTCTACGACCCGGGCGGCGAGCCGCAATTCGTTCCCGTGCCCTTCGCTCATCCGCTGTACATCCTTTATTCCAGCGGCACCACCGGCGTGCCGAAGTGCATTATTCACAGCACCGGCGGCGTACTGCTGCAACACGTCAAGGAACATGGGCTGCATACCGATCTCGGCGCCGGCGACCGTTTGTTCTACTACACCACGTGCGGCTGGATGATGTGGAACTGGCTGGTCTCGGCCCTGGCCGTCGACAGCGCCGTGGTGCTGTACGACGGCTCGCCGTTTCATCCAGGCCCGGAGCGTTTGATCGACCTGATCGACGACGAACGCATCAACGTCTTCGGCACCAGCCCCAAGTTCCTCACCGCATTGCAAAGCATTGGCCTGAAGCCCTGCGACAGCCATGACCTGAGCAGCCTGAGAACCGTGCTGTCCACCGGTTCCGCGTTGTCGCCGCAAAGCTTCGATTACGTCTACCGCGCGTTCAAGTCCGATTTGTGTCTGTCTTCAATGTCCGGCGGCACCGACATCGTTTCGTGCTTTGTGATTGGCAATCCGGTCCTGCCGGTGCGCCGTGGCGAAATACAGTGCAAGGGCCTGGGCATGGCGGTCGAAGTCTGGAACGACGCCGGTACGCCAGTGGTCGGGGAAAAAGGCGAGCTGGTGTGCACCCGACATTTTCCGGCGATGCCCATCGGTTTATGGCATGACCCTGACGGGGAGAAGTTGCGAAAGTCCTATTTCAGCCTGTTCCCCGGCGTCTGGGCCCAAGGCGATTACGCCGAACAACTGCCCCACGGTGGCCTGTTGATCCACGGGCGTTCCGATGCCGTGCTCAACCCCGGTGGCGTGCGCATCGGCACAGCGGAAATCTATCGTCAGGTGGAGAAAGTCCCGCAGGTGCTGGACAGCGTCGCCATCGGCCAGCAATGGCAGGATGACGTGCGGGTGGTGCTGTTCGTGAAGTTGCGCGACGGTGTCGAGCTGGATGAAACGCTGCAGCAACAGATTCGCCAGGTCATACGCGCCAACACCACGCCACGGCATGTGCCGGCGAAGATTGTTGCGGTGACCGATATTCCGCGGACCATCAGCGGCAAAGTGGTCGAACTGGCGGTGAGGAATGTAGTGCATGGCCAGAAGGTGAAGAACACCGATGCACTAGCCAATCCCGAGGCATTGGAGCAGTTTCGCGACCGCCCTGAATTGAATGATTGAACCGTAGATCCACTGTGCGGCTTATGTGGCGAGGGGGCTTGCCCCCGTTGGAGTGCGAAGCGCTCCCAAAGCCAGCAGATAGGGTGCGGCATTCCGACAAGCCCCCTCGCCACACGAGCCTGTTTGAACATTTTGATCAGTGTCGGCACCTCTTCAGTCCATCAAATTCCACTCACCTGGCGGTGTATGGGGCCCAGGCGTAGCCTCGGCGTGCATTTTCAGGCGCAGACGCAAGTTGTTCACCGAGTCCGCATGTTTCAACGCCTCTGCCTCATCAATCGCGCCCTCGGCAAACAGACCGAACAGCGCACCATCGAAGGTCTGCATTCCCGCTTCTGACGATTTCTCCATAATCCCCTTGAGCTCGCCAAGTTCGTTGCGCCGGATCAGGTCGCCGATGGTCGGCGTTCCCAGCATCACTTCCACCGCCGCCCGGCGCTGCCCGTCGCGGGTACGTACCAATCGCTGGGAAACAAAGGCCTTGAGGTTATTGCCCAGGTCATGAAGCAGTTGCGTCCTGCGCTCCTCCGGAAAAAAGTTGATTACGCGGTCCAGCGCCTGATTGGCGTTGTGGGCATGCAACGTGGAAATCACCAGATGACCGGTATCGGCAAACGCCAGCGCGTGCTCCATAGTCTCTCGATCGCGGATCTCGCCGATCAGCACCACGTCCGGCGCCTGGCGCAGGGTGTTTTTCAACGCCGCATGAAAACTGCGGGTATCGACGCCGACCTCACGCTGGTTAATGATCGACTTCTTGTGCCGATGAACAAACTCGACCGGGTCTTCGATGGTGATGATATGGCCGCTGCTGTGACGGTTGCGGTAATCGATCAGCGCCGCCAGCGAGGTCGATTTGCCCGAACCGGTCGAGCCGACGAATAGGATCAAGCCCTGTTTGAGCATGATGGTGTCGAGCAGTACTGGAGGCAGCTTGAGGTCTTCGAAACGTGGAATGTCGAGTTTGATGTTGCGCGCCACGATCGACACATCATTACGCTGCTTGAAGATATTGAGCCGAAAGCGCCCGACCCCGGCCAGGGAAACCGCCAGGTTCATTTCCAGTTCGCGATCGAACTCCAGGCGCTGTTCGGCGTCCATGATGGACGCGGCAATGGCCGCAATTTCCCCGGGCTTGAACGGTTGTTCGGCCAGGGCTTTGAGCACACCGTCAAATTTCGCGCTGGGTGGCGCGCCCGTGGACAGGTAAAGATCGGAGCCATTGCGGCTGGACAGCATTTGCAACAGTGCATCGATTTCCATGGCAAAAAACACCCGCGAAGCATTCAATTGAAAACATGACCCCCTACGGGTCATCCCGCGTCTACCGCCCTGCAAGGATAGTAGACGCCGCCACACCGACTGACACGCAGGACAATGTAATGAACGCACCACCGACCGCCAGCGACGCCCAGGCCCTGATTGCCCGACTGGACTGGACAAACAACCCGCTGGGCGCCGCCGATCACTGGCCGCAGAGCCTGCGCACCGCCGTGGACATTGTGATTCACTCGCCAATGCCGATGCTGTTGCTGTGGGGCCCGCAGCTCACCCAGATCTACAACGATGGCTTCGCGTTCCTCGCCGGCAGCAAGCACCCACACGCTTTCGGACAACCAACGCACCTGATCTGGCCAGAACTGAAAGACTTCACCGACCCGATTTACAGCGCCGTCCTACAAGGCCAGGTGCGGACCTACAGCGAACAACGCTTTACCTTGCAGCGCGATGGGCGAGATTCCGACTTCTGGCTGGATTTGACCTACAGCCCCATTCGCAATGAAAGTGCCGAAGTCGCCGGTATTCTGGTCACGGCCATCGAAACCAACGAACGCCGCCGCATCGCCCTGGAACTTGAACAACGCTCCGCCGCCAGCCTCAAGGCCCAGCACGAAACCGAGCAGCGTCTGCAACTGGCACTGGCCGCCACCGATGCCGTCGGCACCTGGGACTGGGACATCGGCGAAGACCGTTTCATCGCCGATGCCCACTTCGCCCAACTGCATGGCGTTGACGCAAACCTGGCGAGCCAATTGCCGATCAGCGAATACCTCCACGGCGTGCATCCGGAAGATCGGGCGATGATTGCCCGCAGCATCAAGCACTGCATTACCCATGGCAGCGAGTACGCCGAGGAATATCGCTTGCTGCAAGCCGACGGCCAATTGCGCTGGGTGTTTGCCCGGGGTCGTTGCTACAAGGATCATCATGGCCGACCGATTCGTTTCCTCGGCGCGGCACTCGACCTGACCGAACGCAAACACATCGAGCAGGCCTTGCGCCAGAGCCAGACCGAGCTGCAACTGATCATCAACGCCATGCCGATCCTGATCAGTTACGTCGACAGTGAGGAGCGCTTTCGCCTCAACAATGCCGCCTACCTGGAATGGTACGGCCTGACGCCCCAAGAGCTTTACGGCCGTACCGTGCGTGAAGTGCTGGGCGACGAAGCCTATGCCCTGCGCGCCGAATACATTGCCGAGGCGCTGAAAGGCAAGGCCTGCAGTTTCAGCATCAGCGCCGCGCACCGCGATGGCAGCACCCGCCAGGCCCTGATGAACTACCTGCCACGTCATGGCGCGGACGGTGCGGTCAACGGTTTTTACATCTTCGTGATCGACGAAACCGAGCGCAAACAGACCGAAGAAGCCCTGCGCAACCTCAACGAAACCCTTGAAGAACGCGTCAGCGCTCGCACTCAGCAATTGGCCGAAGCCAACCAGCGGTTGCAGAACGAGATGCTCGAACGCGAGCGCGCCGAAGACGCCTTGCGCCATGCGCAGAAAATGGAAGCGGTGGGACAGCTCACCGGTGGCATCGCCCATGACTTCAACAACATGCTCACCGGCATCATCGGCAGCCTCGATCTGATGCAACGCTACATCGCCGACGGGCGCGCCGCCGAGATCGGTCGCTTTACCGAAGCCGCGGTGTCCTCGGCTCACCGCGCCGCTGCCCTGACCCATCGCCTGCTGGCGTTCTCCCGGCGTCAGTCGCTGGATCGCAAGCCGCTCAATGCCAATCAGCTGGTGCA
Source organism: Pseudomonas sp. PICF141 (assembly GCF_002286815.1). Taxonomy (GTDB): domain Bacteria; phylum Pseudomonadota; class Gammaproteobacteria; order Pseudomonadales; family Pseudomonadaceae; genus Aquipseudomonas. The sequence goes on along the minus strand of NZ_MUNM01000037.1, from coordinate 177,037 downwards.
TTCCCTGGAAGATTTGTTCCGCCGCACCAAGGGCGATTCTATCGAGCTAAAAATAAAGCTGGCCGATGAAGTCTGGCCCGTCAGCACCGACGTCAGCCAACTGGAAAACGCCTTGCTCAACCTCGTGATCAACGCCCGGGATGCGATGCCCGAAGGTGGCGAGCTGCTGATCGAAACCGCCAACGTTCATCTTGACGGGCGTGATGTCCCCCCTTTGGAACCGGTCAGGGCCGGGGATTACCTGATGATTGCCGTCAGTGACAACGGCGCCGGCATGACACCCTCAGTGTTGGCCAAGGCCTTCGACCCGTTCTTCACCACTAAACCCATCGGCCAGGGCACCGGCCTGGGGCTGTCGATGATCTATGGTTTCGCCCAACAGTCGGGCGGGCATGTCAGCCTTCACAGTTTGCCGGGCCAGGGCACCAGCGTTCACCTGTATTTGCCACGCCTGCACGTCGCGGTGTCGGAGCATGCTCTGGAGCCGCTCACTGGCGAAACTCCAGCAGCGGTGGCCGGTGAAACGGTGGTGTTGGTGGAAGACGATCCGGCGGTGCGTATGCTGGTGCTCGACCTGCTCAATGAACTGGGTTATCACGCCCATGAAGCCGAAGACGCGAAGGCCGCCCTGCCCTTGCTGGAATCCGACCTGCGGGTCGATCTGCTGGTGACCGATGTCGGGTTGCCGGGCATGAACGGTCGGCAACTGGCGGAAATCGCGCGTCAGCATCGTCCGGGCCTGAAGGTGCTGTTCATGACCGGTTATGCGGAGAAAGCCGCCGAACGCCAGGGTTTCCTGGAGGAAGGCATGGACATGGTGGCCAAACCTTTTTCAATGGACCTGTTGGCCAACAAGATTCGCACGATGATCGGCCAAGCGGACTGAGTTAAGGCATAATCGCGCGCCCCACGCTGGCACCAACATAGCCACCACCGTTGCAAGGTACTGCCAATGAAAGCCCAAGCCCGCCATATTCTGGTGAAAACCTCGGAAGAAGCCGAGCAGCTCAAACAACGCATCGCCAAGGGCGAAGCCTTCGATGTGCTGGCCAAGAAATACTCCACGTGCCCGTCCGGCAAACGCGGCGGCGACCTGGGCGAAGTACGGCCCGGGCAGATGGTCGGTGCGATCGATGCGGTGATCTTCAAAAAACCACTGCGGGTGGTGCATGGGCCGATCAAGAGCAAGTTCGGTTATCACCTGGTGCAGGTGTTTTACCGGGATTGATGAGTTGGCTTTAGGGCCTCATCGCGGGCAAGCCCGCTCCCACAGGGATTGTGAATTGCCACCGATTGCAGCCACACCAAAAAACCTGTGGGAGCGGGCTTGCCCGCGATCCGGTTGCGCGGCAAACGGCCATCCACCGCTTATCTCGGGATCAGCGCCCCTGGCACTTGAATCACCCGACTCGCCAACCGATGCCCCGCCTCGGCAGCCTCGACCGGGCTGCCCCCCTTGAGCCGACACGCCAAATACGCTGCGCTGAACGAATCCCCCGCCGCCGTAGTGTCCACTACCCGTTCGACCTTCTGCGCCGGCACTTCAAATGACTCACCGTCACAGCGAATCAGGTGGGTGCGAGCCTGCTCGCGATCACCGCACCTCGGTCTGGAACCTTAAAAACAGGTTTCCATGGTTTCGATGACATTCAACTGTTCATCGACCAGACACCCGATGCGCCATTTGTCGAATGTCAGGCACGGGTGCGAAGTACCGAACGAAATGATATCGCCCACCCGCAACTCAACCCCCGGCGCCACGGTCATGAACGCGTGCTGGTCCATCACCGCGGTCACCTTGCAGGCGCTCACATCTTCGCCGATTGCTGGCACCACACCGGCCTTGTAACGCCGCAACGGCACCGGCAAACCGGCGTCATAGGCGACGTCGCGTTTGCCCAGGGCGATCACCGCAAAACCCGGTTCGGGCAACGACTGCACATGGGCCCAGACTTCCAGCGCCGGGCGCAAACCTTCGTGCAGGTCGCTGCGACGATCGAGCACGCAGCATTGCGCTTCCTTGTAGATGCCATGGTCGTGGGCCACGTAGCAGCCAGGACGCAGCACGCTGAGGAAACGTCCGCCGGCGTTCTGCGCTTCGAAGGATTCAGCGATCAAGTCGTACCAGGCCGAACCCGACGCCGTGATGATCGGCTTGGCAATGGCGAACGCGCCGCTGTCCTGCAATTGCACCGCCAGGCGTACCAAAGAATCAGCGAACGCACGGATGCTACTTACGGCGTGATCGCCGTGGATCACCCCTTCGTAACCCTCGATGCCGGTCAGCGCCAATGCCGGTTGCGCCGCAATCGCCTTGGCCAGCGCCAGCACTTCGGCTTCGGTACGGCAACCGCAACGACCGCCGACCACGCCGTACTCGATCATCACGTTCAAGCGCAGACCGCGCGAAGCGAAATAGCCGCCGAGGTCCGCGACATTATCCGGATGATCGACCATGCAATAGAAATCGAAGGTCGGGTCTGCCAACAGATCGGCGATCAGCGCCATGTTCGGCGTGCCGACCAATTGGTTGGCCATCAGCACCCGATGCACACCATGGGCGTACGCCGCGCGGGTTTGCGTGGCGCTGGCCAGGGTGATGCCCCAGGCACCGGCGTCCAGTTGGCGGCGAAACAGCGCTGGGGTCATGCTGGTTTTGCCGTGGGGCGCCAGTTCCGCGCCGCTGTTGCTGACAAAATCCTGCATCCAGCGAATGTTGTGCTCCAGCGCGTCACGGTGCAGCACCAACGCTGGCAGGCTGACGTCGCGCACAAGATTGGCACCGGTGTGGGCAAAGCCCTTCTCCACGGCAGCTGTATGTTTGGCGGAATACATGGTCGATCCCCTCACTCTCGCGGCCGCAGGCAGCCACCGTTATTCGTTGATACGCCGGGCCAGGCTTTGGCGCTGTTGATCAATACTCGACGATAGTCGTTGTAATTGTTCTTCGCATCGACCCGTGGAGCAACGATGCACAAAGTCGCAATGGCCACGCCGTTCGGGTCCTTGACCGGGACGGCGAAGCAATGGGTAAACGTGTCAGCGACGCTGTCGATGGAAGCCATTGCGGTTCAAAATGAAGCAGAACCCCACCTGTAATTTCTGATAGTAGACCCACCTGCTTGCCTCCTTTAACGTCAACAGGCCTTCGATAGTCTTTGAAAAGGAGATTTCAATGAGTTCGATGACTCACCCATCAACGCTGGCTCCGGCCTATCGCAAAGCCCTGAAAACCTGGCGCCCGGTGATCCTGTATTTCGGCAACCAACACTGTCCCGCCTGCGAAATGGCCGAGCCGGTTTTCCGCACCATTGCCGAGCAGTACAGGGATCACGCGCAGGTCTACATGCTGAACACGAGCGAGTCCCCCAGGCATCCGGATGTCACCGGCACACCGACTGTGTTGTTCTACAAGGAAGGGAGACTGCTGAAGAAACTCAAGGGTATTGGCACCCGGCAAACCCTGGAAGAAAATTTCAAAAAGCACATCGGCAAGCTCAGGCCCAAACCACCGATTACCCGCAAACCCCGCCACGACTTGCCATGGTTGCAGAAAACCCTCAGCACTTTACGCACTGCACCTCGGGCACGGGAGCTGTTGAATGTACGGCTGTCGAGTCATGTTTGAGGCGGCTGACAGATTGCTGTCGCGAGCAGGGCTCGCTCCCACATTAGAACGAGTCTATCTGGACACCCCGGTCAACTGTGGGAGCGAGCCTGCTCGCGATGAGGGCCTTACATTCAACATCTATGTTGACTGATCTGCCGCTATCGTGAGCCCCGCTCCTACAGGGAGCCCGCCAGGCTGTTTATCGTCCGGCAAAACGCAACCGCGACAACATGCGCAGATCGCCTTCGAGGTAATAATCATCGGTCCAGCTGTCGTCCGCAGCCAACGGTCGGACCTGCTTGAGGGCCAGTTTTTTTGCGAAGTAGCGGAACCGGTAATGCTCGTAAAAGCGCAGCAGTTCCAGCCCATAACGATCGGCCAGGTCGGTGTCGCCACGGATGATCAGGTAGTTCTCATCATTGCCGTTGCTGGCCGCCTCACTCAAGTTGTGGCTGCCGCTGATGATCGTCGGTGTGTCACTGGTAAAGTCGACGACGATGACTTTGGTGTGCACCAGCAGTCTGCCCTTCTGGCCTTTCATGTTTTCCTTGAGCCAGCCTTCCAGGCCGGTATTGAGCAGCGCAGTGGCGGCAAATTGAGCGGTGCGATCAGCGTGGAAACCGGTGATGCGGCTGACGGTGTTTTGCAAGCCATAACGCAAGATGTCGTCGTGAGGCAGGCCGAGCAAGGCGTTGAGCACTTCGTCTGGCAAGGCGAACGCCGTGACGAACAGCAGGTCTTTTTTGGCGGCGTTGATGATGTCGACGAACTCACGCAGGTCGCCCTGGCCCGAGCGCGGTGAGAAGCCGGCGAACAGTGCCTGCGCCGGCTGCATCGGATTGTTTTCCGTGAGCCATTCCCGGGTGGCGCCGACGTCTGCGGGCACGGCCCAGACCTGTTCGAAGGTTTGCAGATAACTGGCAGCGATCCGGGCGTCGTCCAGCACATGCACCACGTTGGCCTGACGATAAACGCCGTTGGCGGTGAAATTGGTGCTGCCGCACAGTACCGCTTCGGGCTGATGCTGCCCCGCTGCGTCGACCCGGCTCAGGACCATGAACTTGTTGTGAAAAATGTTGTGAGTGACCCGCCCGCGCTTGTTCGCCGCCGGGATTTTTTCCAGGCTGGCTTCGTTCAGCGCCGTGGTGTCCTCGTCCGGTTGGGCGTGGTACAGAATCCGAACCTTTACGCCGCGCTCGAAAGCGGCGTTCACCGCATCGACGATCACCTGCAACTGGTACTCATAGATCGCGACGTCCAGCGCCCACCGGCCATCCTCGGCCCGTTCAATGAACCCGAGCAAGCGTGCGAGCAGACCGTTTTCCAGCCATTGTCGCGGGGCATCGGGCCATTCTTCGATGGGCAGTTTCTTGTTGGCGCTGAGCAGCGCATCGAGGTCGGCGAATTTGCGCTGGAAGGCCTGACTCGCGGCCACCGCCCGGTTGAAGATAACGTTCTGGCCCGCTGGAAGGCCATTGTCGGTGGTGAGCGTCAGTTCCAGGAACTCACCCAGCTGCGGCGCATCGGCGGTGCCGTAGGCCAGGTGCACCCGATAATGGATCGTCACGCCCGGATTGACCGCGTAATCGGCCCAGCGAAATTTCTGCAATGGCGCGGCATCGCTGGGGGTGGCGTGGAACTGGGGGAACGTATGAGCCTTGCCGGGGAAGGTCAGGCTGTTGAACAGAAACAGCCACGGTTTGCTGCCTTGCTGTTTTTCGATGGCGAACCCCAGCAGGCCCTTGCGGCGGGGTTCGGCCAGATCGATCGCCAGCAACACGCCGTTGGTGCCAGCGTAGGCTTTGACGCGGAAATCGTCCTGATCGTTACGGGCTAGAACGCGCATGGGTCACTCCTGTGATGAGGTTGCTTACAGCAGCATGGGGTAGCGATGCAGATGAGCTGCGACTATCCGATTCCGAGGTGATGCCATCGCGAGCAGGCTCGCTCCCACACGCCACAAATCAAACGTGGGAGCGAGCCTGCTCGCGATGGGCCAATACTGTCAGCACAAAACTCAACCTGAAATCAGCTCATCGATATGTCGATAATCAACCTGCAACTGCGCTGCCAACACTTTAGCCCGGCCAAGACGAATCGGCCCGCGCTCGATGTCGATCAGCAGCCCCGGGCAATCGAGCGCCGGCAACGCTGACCATTCCTTCAGTCGTCCATCCGTCACCAGCAGCAGCCGTTGCTGCTCTGCCGGAAAACGTTTTTGCCGAGCCACCAGCCAGCGCCCTGCCTCGCCCAACGCCGCCAGCATCGGCGTACCGCCGCCGGCCCCGAGCCCATCGAGCCAGTCGCGCAAACCAGCGGAGGCTTTCAAACCTTGCACCTGCCATCTGGGCACATGGCCGCTGGCCGTCAGCAACGCCAGGCGCGCACGCTGCCGATAGGCATCGTCGAACAGTTGTGCCAGCAGTCCCTTGGCATCGCTCAACGCTTGATGACGCCGGGTCGAGGCCGAGGCATCGACGATCACCAGCCATAATTCATGCGGGCTGCGGGTGCGCAGGTGAAACAACACATCGTCGCGTTGACGCGGTCGGCCATTGAGCAAGGTGCCGGGCCAATTGATCGATCCGCTCATGGCCGCGTGGCGCTTGCCCTGCTTACCGTGATCCAGCCGTCCTGCACGGGGTCTGGCATTCGCCCCCGCGTCTGATCGAGGGCGAATGCCTAAGGCTTTTTTGGCCAGCTCGGCACTTCACGTCGCGCGCCGACCGGCAGCGCCTGGGCGGGCATTTCGCCCCACTGGCCCTGACCTTCGCTCGGATTGGCGTGTCCGGTCGAGGGCGGCTGCGGTGCCCGGGATTGTTGCGGCGCCGGTTTTGAGTGTTCGCGACGACGATGGCGCAAGGCAAACTCGGCGACCGCGTCGATATCTTCTTCGCCAATGGTCAGCGCTCCGCGCCAGGCCGCATGAGCCCGGGCCGCGCGCAACCAGACCAGATCGGCTCGCAGGCCATCGACGCCAGCGGCAAAGCAACGCTCGGTGATCTGCGCCAGCGCGGCATCGTCCAGGGGAATGCTCGCCAGTGCTGCGCGCGCCTTTTGGCAACGCTCGCGCAGTGCCTGTTGCGGGCTTTCCCACTCGGCGCAGAACCCTTGCGGGTTGCTGTCGAAATCCAGTCGACGACGGATGATCTGACCCCGCTCGGCGGGTGCGGTGTGGCCACTGAGGGCGACGTTCAAGCCAAAGCGGTCGAGCAATTGCGGACGCAACTCGCCCTCTTCCGGGTTCATGGTGCCGATCAGCACAAACTTCGCCGAATGCCGATGGGAAATTCCGTCACGCTCGATCAGGTTGGTGCCGCTGGCGGCCACATCGAGCAACAAGTCCACGAGGTGATCGGGCAGCAGGTTGACTTCATCGACATACAGCACGCCGCCGTCGGCCTTGGCCAATACGCCGGGGGAAAACTGTGCGCGCCCCTCGCTCAGGGCCGCGTCAAGATCCAGGGTACCGACCAACCGTTCTTCGGTAGCGCCCAGGGGTAAGGTGACGAATTGACCGCTGGCCAACAGGTCCGCCAGGCCTCGGGCCAGGGTCGATTTGGCCATGCCCCGTGGACCTTCGATCAGCACGCCGCCGATTTTCGGGTCGATGGCGGTCAGGTACAGCGCGAGTTTCAAGTCATCGGCGCCGACCACGGCGGAGAGTGGGAAATGTGGGGTGTCGGTCATGTGGCATTACTCGTGTGGTCGGTGGTGTGATCGTTCCCCCGCTCTGCGTGGGAATGCCTCAACGGACGCTCCGCGTTCGGCTCTGGAAGGGACGCGGAGCGTCCCGGGTTGCATTCCCACGCGGAGCGTGGGAACGATCCGTCAGGTTTAAGCGCGTTAACTTTCTTCTTCTATGTCCAGCAACAAATTCTCCAGCGCCACGCGGTACTCGCCCGGCTCTTTCCACAGCCCCCGCTGCTGCGCTTCCAGCAGGCGTTCGGTCATGTCGCGCAAGGCATGGGGATTGTGTTCGCGGACAAACTCCCGGGTCGCCGGATCGAGCAAGTAAGCGTCCGCCAGCAACGCATATTGGTGGTCGTCGATCAGCTGCGTGGTGGCATCGAACGCAAACAGGTTATCGACCGTCGCCGCCAGTTCGAATGCGCCTTTATAGCCATGGCGCTTGACCCCGTCGATCCATTTCGGATTGGCCGCCCGGGAACGGATCACCCGATTCAACTCTTCCTTCAAGGTGCGAATCTTCGGCAAATCCGGCTGACTGTGGTCGCCGTGATAACTGGCCGCGACTTCACCGCTGAGGCTTTCAACGGCCGCCAGCATGCCACCCTGAAACTGGTAATAGTCGTTGGAATCGAGCAAATCGTGTTCGCGGTTGTCCTGGTTTTGCAGCACCGCCTGCACTTGGCTCAGACGCTGGGCAAACTGTTCGCGGGCGGCGGTGCCTTCGTCAGAGCCGCCGTAAGCGTAGCCGCCCCAGTTCAGGTAAACCTCGGCCAGGTCGTCGCGGCTTTGCCACAGGCGACCGTCGATGGCGCCCTGCACGCCCGCTCCGTAAGCACCCGGTTTGGCCCCGAAGATGCGCCAGCCGGCCTGCCGCCGCGCCGCGTCTTCATCCAGGCCCGATTCCATCAACGCTGTGCGCTCGGCACGAACCTTGGCCGCCAACGGATTGAAATCGTCGGGTTCATCCAGCGCGGCGACCGCTTGCACGGCCGCGTCGAATAGCCGGATCAGGTTGGCAAAGGCATCGCGGAAAAATCCGGAGACGCGCAAGGTCACGTCCACCCGTGGGCGGTCCAGCAAACTCAATGGCAAAATTTCGAAATCGTCGACCCGCTGACTGCCGGTCGCCCACACCGGTCGCACGCCCATCAGCGCCATGGCCTGGGCGATGTCATCGCCGCCAGTGCGCATGGTCGCGGTGCCCCAGACCGACAGGCCGAGCTGACGCAGGTGATCGCCGTGGTCTTGCAAGTGCCGCTCAAGAATCAGGTTTGCGGACTGAAAACCGATGCGCCACGCGGTGGTGGTCGGCAGGTTGCGCACATCCACCGAGTAGAAGTTGCGCCCGGTGGGCAGCACGTCCAGCCGTCCGCGGCTCGGTGCGCCGCTCGGGCCGGCGGGGACGAATCGGCCGCTGAGGGCGTCGAGCAAGCCGCGCATTTCCGCTGGGCCGCAGGCGTCCAGGCGTGGGGCAACGACTTCGCGCAGGCTGTCGATGATGGCATTCACTTGCGACCAATCACCCTCCTGTGGGAGCGAGCCTTTGTGGCGAGGGGGCTTGCCCCCGTTGGACTGCGCAGCAGTCCCATTTTTTGGGGCCGCTTCGCGACCCAACGGGGGCAAGCCCCCTCGCCACAAGGGCTCGTTCCCACAGGGGGCGGGGTTGGTTTGAGGTGTGCTCAGTGCCTGCGAGATCAGTTGAGCGGCGAACAGTTCCAGGCGTTCGCGGGTATCACCTGCGGTGCGCCAGACTTCATCAGTGAGGGTTTGCAACTCAGCAGGACGCGGCCCGCTCCACGGCTCGGCCAAAACGCAATCCAATGGATCAAACCCCAACGCAAACGCCTTGGCCAGCGCCCGCAACAAACTCGATTGCGCCCCTCGTCCATCGCCGCGAGGAATACGCAGCAAGGCCAATAAAGTGTCGATGCGCAACTGTCCCACTGGTGACTCACCAAATACGTGCAGGCCATCGCGTATCTGCGATTCCTTTAAGTCGCACAGGTACGTGTCCAGACGCGGTAACCAGATCGCCGCATCGGCATCGCTGTCCAGCTTCTCGTCCAGTTGCAGTTCGCGGTCGATGTGCGTGTCGCGCACCAGTTGCAGAATGTCGCGCTGCAGTTCCCGGGCGCGGCGCGGATCGAGCAATTGCGCTTCGTAATATTCGTCGGCCAACATTTCGAGATTGCGCAGCGGACCGTAGGTTTCGGCGCGGGTCAGTGGCGGCATCAGGTGATCGATGATCACTGCCTGCGTACGGCGCTTGGCTTGGGCGCCCTCGCCCGGGTCATTGACGATAAACGGATAGATGTTCGGCAACGGCCCGAGCAATGCGTCCGGCCAGCAGTTTTCCGACAGCCCGACGCCCTTGCCCGGCAGCCATTCGAGGTTGCCGTGCTTGCCCACATGGATCACGCCGTGAGCGCCGTAGGTGTTGCGCAACCAGAAGTAGAACGCCAGATAGCCGTGGGGCGGCACCAGGTCGGGGTCGTGATAGACCGCGCTCGGGTCCACCTGATACCCCCGGGCCGGTTGAATGCCGACGAAGGTCAGGCCGAAGCGCAGTCCGGCGATCATCATTCGCCCGCCACGGAACATTGGATCGTTTTCGGGCGAGCCCCAGCGCTCCAGCACCGCCTGACGATTAGCCTCGGGCAGCGCGTTGAACATCAGGTTGTAATCGTCCAGCGCGAGGCTTTGATGGCAGGGACGATGGTCGAGGGTATCGAGGTCGTTGCTCACGCCGCCGAGCAGTTGCTGGATCAGCGCAGTGCCGCTGTGCGGCAACTCGGCCGGCAGCGGATAACCTTCGGCATGCAGGGCGCGCAGGATGTTCAATGCCGCAGCCGGAGTATCGAGGCCGACGCCATTGCCGATGCGCCCATCGCGAGTCGGGTAATTGGCGAGGATCAGGGCGATGCGTTTTTCGCCATTGGGCACCCGCGCCAGATCGATCCAGCGCCGGGCCAGTTCTGCAACGAAATCCATGCGCGCAGGTGCAGGCCGGTAGCAGACCACGTCGGACTGACTGCGCTCGCTACGCCACGCCAGATCCTTGAAACTGATCGGGCGGCTGATGATTCGCCCATCCAGTTCTGGCAGTGCGATGTGCATCGCCAGGTCCCGTGGGCCGAGGCCTTGTTCGCTGGCGCGCCAGCCGGGTTCATTGTCCTGGGCGCAGATCGCCTGGATCACTGGAATATTGCGGCGAAACGGCCGCAGGTGCGGCGCTTCGGGGCTGGACTGGGCGAAACCGGTGGTGTTGAGAATCACCCCCGCCTCGACGTCATCCAGCAAGTCCTCGACCACCGTCAGGCAGCCGGGCTCTTTCAAACTGGCCAGCGCAATCGGCAACGGGTTCAACCCCGCCGCTTGCAAACGCTGGCAGAAAATATCGATGAAACCGGTGTTCGCCGCCTGCAAATGCGAGCGGTAAAACAGCACCGCCGCCACCGGCCGATCGGCTTGCCAGTCGGCTTGCCAATCGCTCAACTCAGCGGGGCTTTTTTGCGGGTGGTAGATCGCGGTGCGTGGCAGGGTTTGTGGCTCGGACCATGGATAGTCGCGGCCCAGCCAACGGCTGGCGAGGCAGCGAAACAGGTCGAGCGCGTTGGCCATGCCGCCCTGACGCAGGAAGTGCCAGAGCCGGTCGCGTTCTTGCGCAGTTACGGTGCTCAGGTCACTGAGCTCCGGGTCCGGGCGATCGTCCCCCGGCACCAGAATCAGCTGCACGCCGCGCTCGGACAACTCCACCAGACGCTCGATGCCGTAACGCCAATAGGCGATGCCACCGTGCAGCGAGATCAGAATCACTTTGGCGTGGCGCAGCACTTCGTCGACATAGAGATCGACCGAAGCGTGATTCTGCACCTGCATCGGGTTAGCCAGACGCAGGCTCGGGTAATCGTCGGGCAACTGCTGCGCCGCTTCGGCGAGCAACGCCAGGCTGGAATCGCCGCTGCACAGAATCACCAGCTCGGCGGGGGTTTGTCCAAGGTCGGCAATGTTGTCATCCGACACGAAACCGCCGGGCTGGGTCCTGAGCAGGTGCATGGCTTAAACGCTGAGCGCAGCGCGCAATTGCGCTTCGAGTGCAGCGGCGTCCAGGCCCTGACCGATTAACACCAGACGGGTGCTGCGCGCTTCTTCAGCGCCCCACTGACGGTCGAAATGCTTGTCGAAACGCGTGCCCACGCCCTGGATCAGCAGGCGCATCGGTTTGTTCGGCACCGCTGCAAAACCTTTGACCCGCAAGATGCCGTGCTGAACCACCAATTGAGTCAGCGCGTCCAGCAGCAGGCTTTCGTCGGCTTGCGGCAGCTCGATCGAAATGGAATCGAATGCGTCGTGGTCGTGCTCATCGTGATGGCCGTCTTCACCTTCGTGGTGATGATCGTGATGGCTGTGGCGGCTGTCGATGTGTTCTTCGGAGCCAGCGCCAAGGCCGATCAGCACGTCCAGTGGCAGACGACCGCTGCTGGCTTCGATGACTTTCACCGCTGGCGGCAGCTCTTCGGCGACTTCCAGGCGCACACGGGCCAGGTCTTCAGCGCTGATCAGATCGGCCTTGTTGAGGATCACCAGGTCGGCGCTGGCCAGTTGGTCGGCGAACAGCTCGTGCAACGGCGACTCGTGGTCCAGGTTCGGGTCGAGTTTGCGCATGGCGTCGACCTGATCGGGGAACGCTGCGAAGGTGCCAGCCGCGACGGCCGGGCTGTCGACCACGGTGATCACCGCGTCAACCGTGCAGGCGCTGCGGATTTCCGGCCACTGGAAGGCTTGAACCAAAGGCTTTGGCAGGGCCAGGCCCGAGGTTTCGATTAGGATGTGGTCGAGGTCGCCGCGACGGGCGACCAGCTCGCGCATCACCGGGAAGAACTCTTCCTGAACGGTGCAGCACAGGCAGCCGTTGGCCAGTTCATAGACGCGACCGTTGGCTTCTTCTTCGGTGCAACCGATCGAACATTGCTTGAGGATTTCGCCGTCGATGCCCAGCTCGCCGAACTCGTTGACGATCACCGCGATACGGCGGCCCTGGGCGTTGTCGAGCATGTGGCGCAGCAAGGTGGTTTTGCCCGAGCCGAGGAAGCCGGTAACGATGGTGACGGGGAGTTTGGCCAGTGTTTTCATCGGATGCCCTTTGGCGAGATGGCGGGCATACGGGACGACAATCGCAGCGGCGGATGCACGCGCGCAAGAGTTCCGTCACCGGATCACCCCGCCCGGTTGTAGTGAGAATCTGTATCGAGGCAGGTCTCCTGGCTGACGGTGTGCCAATCCTTCGACTGGCGTTTGCTGCGCCTTCCCGCGAACCTGATGGATCAGGGCTTGCAGTGGCGTGGCAGCGAACATCACCGTTCACAGTTGCGGGGGCAGCCGCGGCATCGACCGCGTTCCCTTCTTAGCTTCGGCAAACGCCGAAGAACCTCGAAAGCGCAAGGCTACGCATCGTGTGGGGGCGGGTCAATCACTGAGTAGGAGCTGCCGAAGGCTGCGATCTTTTGATCTTGTTTTTGAAAGCAACATCAAAAGATCGCAGCCTTCGGCAGCTCCTACAAGAGCCAATCAGCATTGGGCATCCAAGTGAGAACCCTTGCCAATTGACGCCCAACCCCCGCCCATGCTCTCCTACACGCCTTGTTACGGGTGCCCTTCACAGGGTGAAACGGGAAACCGGTGAATCATGTGCTTTACTCTAAAGCCATGTCAGTCCGGTGCTGCCCCCGCAACGGTAAGCGAGTGAAGCGTCAGATCCACTGTGCCTGTCATATGGCATGGGAAGGTGATGCTTGCAGGTCTGGGCGCAAGCCCTGCCCCTCGCGAGCCCGGAGACCGGCCCGCAACACAAAGTGACTTTTACGTTCACTGAATAACAAACCCGCGGTGGGCGGGCGCTGTTCGAAATCTCTGCGTGCCCCGGCGTGCGGCGGTTTTCATGCGCTCTATTCACCCGCTGACAGACCAGAGGGAAGCGCCATGTCGATCATCAGCAGCACCGGCTCCAACACCGATAAAAAGAGCACGATCAGCACTACTTCTACCCTGAGCCAACGCCTGATCGCCGCTTTTTGTGCGTCGATCCTTGGCGCCAGCCTTGTGTATTTCGCCGGTTTCTCGCACATCGAAGCGGTGCACAACGCCGCGCACGATACCCGTCACAGCGCTGCATTCCCGTGCCATTGAGACCTGCCGAAATGATCAAGCGTATCGCGCAAACCGCAGGTTTCACCGGGTTGCTGGCCGCCCTGCTATTGACCCTGCTGCAAAGCTTCTGGGTGGCTCCGCTGATTTTGCAGGCCGAGACCTACGAAAAATCCGAGCCAGCCGCGGTTGAAATCCACGAGCATGCCGCGGGCGCTGTCACCGCTCACACCCACGATGCCGAAGCCTGGGAACCTGAAGATGGCTGGCAGCGCGTGCTGTCGACCACCGGCGGCAATCTGGTGGTAGCGGTCGGCTTCGCCCTGATGCTCGCGGGCCTTTACACGTTGCGCGCGCCACGCCGTACCTCTCAGGGCCTGCTCTGGGGCCTGGCGGGTTACGCGACGTTCGTGCTGGCGCCAACCCTCGGCCTGCCACCTGAACTGCCAGGCACTGCCGCGGCGGATCTGGCGCAACGGCAGATCTGGTGGATTGGCACCGCCGCCTCCACCGCTGTCGGTATCGCACTGATCGCATTCAGCCGCCACTGGCTGATGAAGCTCCTCGGCGTGGCGATTCTTGCCGTGCCTCATGTGATTGGCGCGCCGCAACCGGAAGTCCATTCCATGCTGGCGCCGCAAGCCCTGGAAGCGCAGTTCAAAATCGCTTCGCAGCTGACCAACATGGCGTTCTGGCTGGCCCTGGGCCTGATCAGCGCCTGGTTGTTCCGCCGCAAAAGCGATGGCCAATACTCCGCATGACTGACGCCGGCGCAGCGCCGACCCTGGTGGTCGGCCTGGGCTGCCAGCGCGGCTGCCCCGTCAGCACGCTGCGGGCGCTGCTTGATCAAGCGTTACAGGCCCATCAAATCGAGCTTCGGGAGATCAAGGCCCTGGCCAGCATCGACCTCAAGCGCGAAGAGCCCGCCCTGATCGAACTGGCCGAACAACTGGCATTGCCGTTGATGTATTTCAGCAGCGAACAATTGGCCGGTTATGAACCGCAACTCAGCCACCACTCGGACATCGCGTTCGAACGCACCGGCTGTTACGGCGTCGCGGAAAGTGCCGCGCTGGCACTGGCCGAACAATTGGCTCAGGCACCGGCAAAGTTGCTGATTCCACGACAAAAATACGCCCAGGCCACCCTTGCATTGGCCAGCGCCGCGTAAAATCCCCGATAATCCCCGCCTTCGATCATGAGCAATCTTCATCTGAAGCGTGCCCATACCCTTTTTCTGACAGGAAACGACGATGACCGTCTACTTCATTGGCGCAGGCCCCGGCGACCCGGAACTGATCACCGTCAAAGGCCAACGGCTGATTCGTAGCTGCCCGGTCATCATCTATGCAGGCTCCCTGGTGCCCGCCGCCGTGCTGGAGGGCCATCACGCCGAACAAGTGGTCAACAGCGCCGAATTGCACCTGGAACAGATCATCGAGCTGATCAAGTCTGCCCATGCCAACGGGCAGGACGTGGCCCGAGTGCATTCCGGCGATCCGAGTCTGTATGGCGCGATTGGCGAGCAGATTCGCTATCTGCGTGAACTCGACATCCCTTTCGAAATCATTCCCGGCGTCACCGCCACCGCCGCCTGCGCGGCGCTTTTGGGCGCCGAGCTGACTTTGCCGGATGTGTCACAGAGCGTGATTCTGACCCGCTACGCCGACAAGACCGCGATGCCGGCCGGCGAAGAGCTGGGCAGCCTGGCGCAGCATGGCGCGACCATGGCGATTCATTTGGGGGTTAATCATCTGGAGAAAATCCTCGCCGAACTGCTGCCACACTACGGCGCCGATTGCCCGATCGCGGTGATTCATCGGGCGACCTGGCCAGATCAGGATTGGGCGGTGGGGACCCTGGCGGATATCGCCGGGAAGGTTCAAGCCAAGGGATTTCGCCGCACCGCGCTGATTCTGGTGGGTCGGGTGCTGGGCAGCGATCACTTCAGTGAGTCGTCGTTGTATCGCGCGGGGCATGCGCACCTCTACAGACCCTGAGATGATCGTTCCCACGCTCTGCGTGGGTATGCAGCCCGGGACGCTCCGCGCCCCAAGAGCAGACGCAGAGCGTCCGTTGAGGCGTTCCCACGCAGAGCGTGGGAACGATCAAAAACAGGTATCGATCGCCCATAAACGGTGCTCACGGGCACCGTTTTTTTTATGTCGCAGCGAACACCTTAGTAGTAGGCGTTTTCTTTCTGCGTATGGTCGGTCACGTCACGAACGCCCTTGAGCTCGGGAATGCGCTCGAGCAAGGTGCGCTCGATGCCTTCCTTCAAGGTGACGTCTGCCTGGCCGCAACCCTGGCAACCGCCGCCGAACTTCAGCACGGCGATGCCGTCTTCGACCACATCGATCAGGCTGACCTGACCGCCGTGGCTGGCCAGCCCCGGGTTGATCTCGGTTTGCAGGTAATAGTTGATGCGCTCATTGATCGGGCTGTCGGCGTTGACCATCGGTACTTTGGCGTTTGGCGCCTTGATGGTCAGCTGGCCGCCCATGCGGTCGGTGGCGTAGTCGACTACCGCATCGTCCAGAAAGGCTTCGCTGAACGAGTCGATGTAAGCGGTGAAGCTTTTAAGCCCCAGCGCCGTGTCTTCAGGTTTTTCTTCGCCCGGCTTGCAATAGGCAATGCAGGTTTCGGCGTATTGGGTGCCAGGCTGGGTGATAAAGACGCGGATGCCGATACCCGGGGTGTTCTGCTTGGAGAGCAGATCAGCCAGGTAATCGTGGGCGGCGTCGGTAATGGTAATAGCGGTCATGGAAACTCCTCGCAGGCTTGCACGCAGTTTACGCCAATCATCGCGCCGCACAAAGTCCTAGTATTTTTGTCGGGAAAGTGTGCCTGTCGATGAACATCTGATCACCGTCGCCCCCTGTAGGAGCGAAGCTTGCTCGCGAAAGCGGCCCAACAGTCGACATCTATGCTGAATGTCAGACCGCTTTCGCGAGCAAGCTTCGCTCTTGCAGGGGTTCAGCCAGGGTTTGGGGGCGCGTGTTCAGGCCTTCAATCAAAGATTCTCGTAGCGATTCATGTCCAGCACGCCCTCTTCCACCGGGTCGGTGTCGCGGATATAGCGACTCAGGTCATGAAAATATTGCCAGAATTGCGGATGACTGCGGCGGATGCCCCAGCGTTCGACGATTTTCTCGAAACCGGCAGCATCCTTCGCGGCTTCCATTGCGTCAACGAAAGCGGGCACTTGCCCGGCGGGAATGTTGAACATGAAATTCGGGTAGCTGCTGAGTACCCCCGGATAAATCGTCAACGTATCGAGCCCAGGCTGATAGCGCCGTGACTCCCCCAGCAGAAACGCCACGTTGCTGTGGGCCCGGTTGCGCAGCAGGCTGTAGATCTCGCGCTTGCCGCTTTGGCTCTCGATACGCAGCATCGTGGCTTCCGGCAACTGATCGATGACTTTCATCCCCGCCGCCGGGCGCGAAGTCAGGCGGCTCAGGGCCTGCTCGGCGTTCTGCAATGCCGGGTCGATGTTCGGTCGCGAGCAGTAGGCATTGTCACAACGGTTGATCGGGTCGGGATTGGCATTGAGCTCGCCGTACCGGGCCAGCAATTGCAGGGCGAAATCGCGTTTCGGGTCTTTCTCGTCCAGCGTCAGCGCCGTGGGTTTGTCGTTGTCGATGTACTCGTAATCCAGCCACATCTTGAGCTGGCCGCCGTTCTGATACCAATCGTCGAGGTAACCGTCCCGTGAGTCGGCCGGCATCAAGCGTAGGAAGTTCTGCTCGGCACCGTTGCGAATCAGATCGAAGTACAGCCGGGTCTGGGCCTGATGGGACAGGTTGCCAAACACATCGAAGTTGACCGTCAACTGGTAATACGTGCGCTCCAGCAAGGGGAAATCGAACAGCCACATCGTCTGCGGCACCTCACCGATCAGCCCCTTGTTCACCGAGGCGCTGTCGAAATGCCGGAAGATGCTCAGCAACGCATTGTCGTTACCGGCCCACAGGCTCGACCAGCTCGGAGCTGGCAAGTCGGCATAGCTGTCCCGGCGCAGGGCCTCGTATTCGTTGCGTTTGTCGCGGTAGTCATGCCACAGGCTCAGGACACTGCCGACGTCATCGTTCTGCCCCGGCATCGCCAGCAGCGGCGTGGCCTGACCGCGATAATTCGGGTCGGTGATGTAAAGGTCATGCTCCGGGGCCTGGAACAACGCCCAGAAGTTGTCGCGAATCACGTCGGTGGCGATCTGACCACGGCAGACCGGGCCACGGATAAAGGTGCGCACGAAGTATTCGGCGTTATCGAGCATGAACTGATAACGCGCCTGCGCCGGAATCGCCTCGAACGTAGCGAACGGATTGGCCCGGCGTTCCGGCCCATAACCTGGCAACGCGTTGACCTGCCAGTCGGCGCTGTAGAACAGGCTTTTGATCCGCGCCATCTTCGCCGCGCTGAGCGGATAGGTGATGTGGGTCTTGTGCACGATCACGCCCTGCACCGGCCACAAACGGTAATAGACCTGAGTGCCCGGATCGTCATTCGGGCGGCGGGTGTTGATCAAGTCAATGGGCTGGCCGGTCGGCGTGCGCGAACGTACCCATTGAAAGAAATGCCCCGGCTCACCGTCCTTGAAATAGAGGTGCGCCAAAAACCAGTGCTCGAACAACCAGCGTCCCACCAGGCTTTCCCGGGCGCCCGGTGCGTTGAGCAGGTTTTCCCACTGCACCACCTGCAAGGCTTCCCTGGCGCTGGGCACCAGTCCCTGCTCATCGATCGGCGCGCCGGAGGCTAGCCAGCGTTGCAACGTCTGGTATTGCTGATCGGTCAGGCCGGTGACCGCCAGCGGCATGCCTTCTTTGGGATGAGAGACGGCATAGCCGTCGAACTCCGTCGGCATGGCACACTGGGTTTCCCGATTCAGCCCCAGAACGATCTCTTCCGGTAGTTTGGCATTGGGCTGCAATGGGGTGCTGTGGCCCAGTTCGAGCATCCGCGCCATCAGCGCCGCCTGGCTGCCTTGGGCGTCGAGCACCGAATAAAAGCCTTTCTGCTGCCAGGCGCGTTTGCCAAAGGCGTCATAAAACAGTCGGGTCGGCGCTGCGGCCTGTCTGCGTTCGCCATCATAGACGGGCGCCTTGGTTGCCCCCCGGGCCGCCCCTTCACCACTGCCCAGGTTGAGCTGACAGGCGGAGTCGTAGCAGGCATGGCAGGCCACGCACTTTTCAGTGAAGATCGGTTGAACATCCCGGACGTAGGAAATGTCCGGACCTTGCGCAGCGGCGCCCCCGCTTAAAAACAGCATCAATAGGCTGGTGACGACGCGATACGACATATCCCTGGTCCTGATCATGAGAAAACGCCGCGATTCTACCGGTCTGGCCTGCGCACCAACATGAACGATATTCATGCAAAACCCGCACATGCTCCAAAAGCGCACAGGTTTGTTATCATTCCGGCCCTTCGTCATGGCCTTACCGAGTAGTCCAAATGTCCGATCGCAGCGTTCGCCTTCAAGCTCTCAAGCACGCCCTCAAAGAGCGCATCCTGATTCTCGATGGCGGCATGGGTACGATGATCCAGAGCTACAAGCTCGAGGAGCAGGATTACCGTGGCAAACGCTTCGCCGACTGGCCGAGCGATGTCAAAGGCAACAACGACTTGTTGGTGCTGACACGTCCTGACGTGATTGGCGGCATCGAGATGGCCTATCTGGACGCTGGCGCCGACATCCTGGAAACCAACACTTTCAACGCCACCCGGATTTCCATGGCCGATTACGGCATGGAAGAACTCGCCTACGAATTGAACGTAGAAGGCGCTCGCCTGGCCCGCAAGATTGCCGATGCGAAAACTCTCGAGAACCCGGACAAGCCTCGCTTCGTTGCAGGCGTGCTCGGCCCGACCAGCCGCACCTGCTCGCTGTCGCCCGACGTCAACAACCCCGGCTACCGCAACGTGACCTTCGATGAGCTGGTGGAAAACTACACCGAGGCCACCAAAGGCCTGATCGAAGGCGGCGCCGACCTGATCCTGATCGAAACCATCTTCGATACCCTCAACGCCAAAGCGGCGATTTTCGCCGTGCAAGGCGTGTTCGAAGAACTGGGCGTCGAGTTGCCGATCATGATCTCCGGCACCATCACCGATGCCTCCGGCCGCACACTGTCGGGCCAGACCACCGAAGCGTTCTGGAACTCGGTGGCTCACGCCAAGCCGATCTCCGTTGGCCTGAACTGCGCCCTCGGGGCCAGCGAGTTGCGTCCGTACCTGGAAGAACTGTCAAACAAGGCCAATACCCACGTTTCCGCGCATCCGAACGCCGGTCTGCCGAACGAATTCGGCGAGTACGACGAGCTGCCGGCCCAAACCGCCAAGGTCATCGAAGAGTTCGCCCAAAGCGGTTTCCTGAACATCGTCGGCGGCTGCTGCGGCACCACGCCGGGCCACATCGAAGCCATCGCCAACGCGGTGGCCGGTTATGCGCCGCGTGAGATTCCGGACATTCCCAAGGCTTGCCGCCTGTCGGGCCTGGAGCCGTTCACCATTGATCGCAGCTCGCTGTTCGTCAACGTCGGCGAGCGCACCAACATCACCGGTTCCGCCAAATTCGCCCGTCTGATCCGTGAAGACAACTACACCGAAGCCCTGGAAGTCGCCCTGCAGCAGGTCGAAGCCGGTGCCCAGGTAATCGACATCAACATGGATGAAGGGATGCTGGACTCGAAGAAGGCCATGGTGACCTTCCTCAACCTGATCGCCGGTGAACCGGACATCTCCCGCGTGCCGATCATGATCGACTCCTCCAAGTGGGAAGTGATCGAAGCCGGTCTCAAGTGCATCCAGGGCAAGGGCATCGTCAACTCGATCAGCATGAAGGAAGGCGTCGAGCAGTTCATTCATCACGCCAGACTGTGCAAGCGCTATGGCGCCGCCGTGGTGGTGATGGCCTTCGACGAAGCCGGTCAGGCCGACACCGAAGCGCGCAAGAAAGAAATCTGCAAACGCTCCTACGACATTCTGGTCAACGAAGTCGGCTTCCCGCCGGAAGACATCATCTTCGACCCGAACATCTTCGCCGTGGCCACTGGCATCGAAGAACACAACAACTACGCGGTGGACTTCATCAATGCCTGCGCCTATATCCGTGACGAACTGCCGTATGCGCTGACCTCCGGCGGCGTGTCGAACGTGTCGTTCTCGTTCCGTGGCAACAACCCGGTGCGTGAGGCAATTCACTCGGTGTTCTTGCTGTATGCGATCCGTAACGGCCTGACCATGGGTATCGTCAACGCCGGCCAACTGGAGATCTACGACCAGATCCCTGCCGAACTGCGCGATGCCGTCGAAGATGTGATCCTCAACCGCACCCCGGAAGGCACCGACGCCCTCCTCGCCATCGCCGACAAGTACAAGGGCGACGGCAGCGTCAAGGAAGCCGAGACCGAAGAGTGGCGCAACTGGGACGTCAACAAGCGTCTGGAGCATGCGCTGGTCAAGGGCATCACCACCCACATCGTCGAAGACACCGAAGAGTCGCGTCAGTCCTTTGCGCGCCCGATCGAAGTGATCGAAGGCCCGCTGATGTCCGGCATGAACATCGTCGGCGACCTGTTCGGCGCCGGTAAAATGTTCCTGCCACAAGTGGTGAAATCCGCCCGGGTGATGAAGCAGGCCGTGGCCCACTTGATCCCGTTCATCGAACTGGAGAAAGGCGACAAACCGGAAGCCAAGGGCAAGATCCTCATGGCTACGGTCAAAGGCGACGTACACGACATCGGCAAGAACATCGTCGGCGTGGTGCTGGGATGTAACGGCTATGACATCGTCGACCTTGGCGTGATGGTGCCAGCGGAGAAGATCCTGCAAGTCGCCAAAGAACAGAAATGCGACATCATCGGCCTGTCCGGCTTGATCACGCCTTCGCTGGACGAAATGGTTCACGTGGCCCGCGAGATGCAGCGTCAGGACTTCCATCTGCCCTTGATGATCGGTGGCGCGACTACGTCCAAGGCGCACACGGCGGTGAAGATCGAGCCCAAATACAGCAACGACGCGGTGATCTACGTCACCGACGCATCCCGCGCCGTGGGCGTGGCGACGCAATTGCTGTCCAAAGAGCTGAAGGCCGGTTTCGTCGAGAAGACCCGCCTGGAATACATCGATGTTCGTGAACGCACCGCCAATCGCAGCGCCCGTACCGAACGCCTGAGTTACCCGGCGGCGATCGCCAAGAAGCCACAGTTCGACTGGGGCAGCTACACACCGGTCAAACCGACGTTCACCGGTGCCAAGGTGCTGGACAACATCGACCTTAACGTTCTGGCCGAATACATCGACTGGACGCCGTTCTTCATCTCTTGGGACCTGGCCGGGAAGTTTCCGCGCATCCTCAACGACGAAGTGGTCGGTGAAGCCGCCACCGCGCTGTATGCCGATGCCCGGGAAATGCTCGCCAAGCTGATCGACGAGAAACTCATCAGCGCCCGTGCGGTGTTCGGCTTCTGGCCGGCCAATCAGGTGCGTGACGATGACATCGAGGTCTACGGCGATGACGGCAAGCCGTTGGCCAAGCTGCATCACTTGCGCCAGCAGATCATCAAGACTGACGGCAAACCGAACTTCTCCCTGGCCGACTTCGTGGCGCCCAAGGACAGCGGCGTGACCGACTACGTGGGTGGCTTCATCACCACCGCCGGGATCGGCGCCGAAGAAGTGGCCAAGGCCTATCAGGACGCGGGCGACGATTACAACTCGATCATGGTCAAGGCCCTGGCCGACCGCCTGGCCGAGGCCTGTGCCGAGTGGCTGCACCAACAGGTGCGTAAAGACTACTGGGGCTACGCCAAGGACGAGTCGCTGGACAACGAGGCGCTGATCAAAGAGCAATACACCGGCATCCGCCCTGCTCCGGGCTACCCGGCCTGCCCGGATCACACCGAGAAAGCCACGCTGTTCAAACTGCTGGACCCGGAGGCGGAAGAACTCAAGGCCGGACGCAGCGGCGTGTTTCTCACTGAGCACTACGCCATGTTCCCGGCGGCAGCGGTCAGCGGCTGGTACTTCGCTCACCCACAGGCGCAGTATTTTGCCGTGGGCAAAATCGACAAGGATCAGGTGCAGAGCTACACCTCGCGCAAAGGCCAGGAGTTGAGCGTGACCGAGCGTTGGCTGGCGCCTAACCTCGGCTATGACAACTAAGCGACGGTAAGCATGATCAGGCCCCCACGTCGGAAAAACCGGCGTCGGAGGCCTGATCGGCCGTCATGTTTTAAGGGTTTGATACCCCGGTCAGACTCTTCGATATACCCGACTGCCCTGCACTGCTGGCAGCCGCTTCAATCTCCCTGACTTCTTTTCGGGACAGTTCGATCATTTTCCCGTTGCGCGCAGCCACAAGATCAAAAAGCTTGTCGATGAACGCGGGATCGTCAGCCGCATCATCAACTTCCTGCGCAGTATCCGCCTCATCGAATGCTCTGAACGCTTCGGGATATTTCTCCTTGAGGTAGTCCACCCAGTAGTCACGCTGGATCAGGTCTTCAAAAAAACCATCGCCCTGCTCTGCATTCATCACCTCGGTACGAGCCTGAGCCAATTGCCCGGGCGTCACTCCCGAGGCATACGTCATGTGTTTCGGTTGCCCCGGCAGGTCCAGGCCGTCGCTCCAGCCCCGAGTCAGGCCAATTCGATAACCCAGGCGCACTTCTGCCTCATCGTGACCCGTACGGGCGGCAGCTTTCGTCGCCAGATCGTCGACCTTGTCCAGCCGGAACAGCCGCCTGGATAACTTCAACAACGCTTCGCCCTTTGCCCCCGCAGGCCCGCCAGGAATATCGAGCAAGGCATTGTGTATGAACACTTTGCTTTCCAGCCCACTGAAAGTGAGGATTCGACCGTCGACACAGGTGCCATGCGTGTTCGAACTGGCGAACACTGTCTCCCTGAGTTCGGTATTGCTGGCGGCGGCTTCCATAACAGTCCATACCCGTCGTGTCAGGTCGGCATTGGCCACACTGAACTCGCGCGTGTCCTGCAACCGCGACAACAAATGAAAGAATGCACCGTTGTCCGGCTCTGCCGTCAATTGATTCCATATCTGATTTTTGGTGGCCAGTTCATCGGGAGGCACATTGGCCAGCCATGGCGCTTGTTGTGCGGTGTCAGGCGTCACATCAGGGAGAATTTCATCAGACTCGACGCTTTCACTTGCACTGTCACTCCAACCATCGCCGGTAGCATCGGCAATCCAGTCATCAAGCTCAGAGCGCGAAAGCCCCAGAATGATGCCGCGATCACCGGTGTCGCGGTACACCCTGAGTCGCTCAAGACTCTCAAGCGACAAATTGTAGTTGTCCCTCAGGTCTGTGCCGGACATCAATGCATCATGGCTGCCATCCAGGGCCTGCGAAGGAATCGAGGTGATGTCGTTACCACTCAGGTTCAGGGTTTCCAGAGCGCTGGAATCGAGCACACCTTGCGGCCACTCGGTCAGATTGTTGTTGCGCAAATCGAGCGTCACAAGTCGTTCAAAAACGCCGACATCAAAGCTTTCCAGTTTGTTGTAGCTCAGATCCAGCCGTTTCAAATGCTCAAGATGGTTCAACGATGCATACAAGTGCCCCGGGTCATCCAACCGGTTTTCGGACAACTCCAGTCGCTCAAGCTGAACCATGTGCTGAATCGGCTCGGGCACTGCCTGCAGCTCGTTGCCATTGAGCTTGAGCGTCTTGACGTGGGTAAACGCCTTCAGAAACCCGTCACTGCCCTGGGCGGAAAGCCGAACGCCAGTCAGGTTCAAGGAGCTCACATGGGCGAATACGGCCGGCAGTTCGGGAAGATCCCCCAGTTGCAGGCCATTGAGGTTCAACTCATGGCTCGCTTCACCGTCCTCGACGATCAGGCCTTCGCGCCAGCTCTGCAGGATTCGCAAAGCCGCCAGCCTGCGAGTATCGGATGACACTCTCCAGTCAGCACCACGGGATTCACGGGTATATAGCCAACCATTCAATTCACGCGTCAGCGTTTCAAAAGTCTGATCCCACGCCGCCATCCGTTCGCTGATCTGAATAGCCGTTGCCCCGCGCCTGCGCAGCAATTCAATCGCTTGCCAGGCTTGATCATCGGCCAGCGCCGGATTCAGCCGTTGCAAGCGTTTGGCAAACTGCGCAGCGCCTTCACCTACCGGGGCTGGTGGCAGCGCCAGCAAATGGCGAGCAAGCGAAAAGCCGCTTTCTGCCGGCGGGAAGGTTGTCGGCACCGCCTCCTGGGCGAACCTGCCCAGCGCACCGGCGGGCAGGCCTTTGGCAATTTCCAATCGCTGCCAGGCCGCTTCAAGCGCGGCTTGAGCTTGCGGGGTCAACGGGGTTCCGGTCAGATGGGTTTTGATCAGCATTTCATCTTCAAGCACCGCTTCCGGCAACGAAGATATTTGGCTGTCACGCAAATCCAGCCAGGTCAGTTCCGGCAGATTGTGTGCCCCGGTGGGCCACTCATGCAGATCCGTCGCCCCCAGATTCAACGCCTTGAGGCGACTCATGGCACTAACATCCAGAGCGTTCAGCGGGTTATGGCTCAAGTCCAGGTATTCAAGGGACTGCAACTGATCAATACATTGCTGAACCGCAGGCTCGACCACAATCCGGTTACCGGAAAGATTCAGACGTTTCAACTTCGCAAGATCACCAGGAGCAATGGGTATTTCGGTTAAACCGCTGGCACTCAGATCGAGGGTCTGTAGCTCGGTAAACCCGCGAACAAAGTCGCGCACTTGCTCGGTAGTCGCTTGCACGCCTTTCATGTACAACGTCTGAACGTGTGAGAACGCCCCGCCGGGCAGCTCGGGGAGCTCTTGCGCCTGCAAATTCGAGAGATCAAGCACCGAGGCATCAGCCGTCGAACCGTAGCGTTCGAATACGCCATTACGCCAGCAAGCTCTAATGGAAACCGACGCCATTGATCGCTTGATCACCTCGGCAACGTCCAGTTGCCTCTGCATCGCACGCCCGGTCCATCCATTGAGTTGCCGATCAAGCACGCCATATTCCTCGCTCAGAGCGTCCACGGCCTCGAACCTCGACTGGGCTCCGTGCCATTGTTCGACAAACCTGTTGAACATGGCGCTGGAAGACTCGCGCCCGCCTTCGCCTAGACGGCTGAGCTCACCCTTGCAGTAATCGCTGACCATTTCCTCCAGATCGATAAGGTGCTCAGGGTGTTGTTTCACATATTCATAGGCCGGTTTGAAGTTGTCCCGGGGAAAGTTCGACCAGTCCAGCGACAACCCGGACCACAGTCGTTCATGTGCCTGGAACATGGCGTCAGGCAATGTCCTGATGCCCGTGCCTTTGAGGTTAAGGCGTTCAAGGTGAGGTAATTCAAGAACACCGGCGGGCCATTGGTACAACGAAGGCGCAATGACCTCCAGTTTGTGCAGATTGCGTAAACGGCTGACGTCCAGAACCATGGGTGTGTAACCCGAAGAATAAATACTGAGCTCCTCAAGCGTGGTCAACGTGCTCAGCCTTGAGGGCATATCGGCTGCATAGGGCGCGGCTGAATACAGGCTCAGGCCAGTGAGCTCCTGCATCCCGCTCAATGCCTGGGGAACATTACTGAACTCATTTCCTGTCGCATTGATCCTGAGGTTTTTCAGCTTGGGGAAACGTCCCAGCAGTGCATCGATATTGGCATCCGTGACACACCGTCCTCGCACATGCAAATCCCGCACGTGTGAAAAGTCCGCCGACAGTGATGGAAGCGGATCATCACAAATCAAATCAAGCGAACTGAAGTGCACGCTGCCCTCGGCCAATGGCGAGTAACGCCAGCATTCCTTGATATTTCGCGCAACGCTCGCCCTGCCCCCCAACATTGACCGTAGCAAAGCGTCGCCGGTCGATTCTCCAACCCATTGATCGAGGGTTGACACAAGCGCCTCCCATTCATGCCGACGCGCCTGCAACAGGTCATAAATCTGTGCGTCGGTTTTTCCTGCCCGCAACTGCCGAAGGATAAATCCGTTGGCTTGCCGATCGGTGAGCACCGGATAGACATCACGCACGCGAGTCACCAGCAGAGGATTGACACCCGGTCCGCGCCCACTGGCGTAGTAACCCACCAGGCGGTCATTGACGCGTATGGGTGGTTTGAACACTTTGTTCCTGCCGTTTCGTTTCTCCAGCCGTTGCGCCAGTTCAACGCGATGCCTGGTTGCCGAGTCGATAACCGCGCTCTGCAGATCGGCACTTTGGCTGACACGCGGAACGCCCAATGCCTGGCGCGACTCATCAGGCAACGCGTGCATGATTGAGGCGAAAAAGTTGTCGCCGCTCGAGGGCATGTCATTGAGTGCAGCTCCCCGCTCATCAAACGCCTGATAGACCGGCCCGTTCTTGACGACATAGGCGCGGCTTGCGGCGGACTCGCTGCCAATACCATCGATCAGGGGCCCGTTGACGTGGCCCTCGCGTATCTCCAGGCGTACCTGGTCGGACCAGCCCGGCAGTTTTTCCAGCGTATGCAGCGCGAGCCATTGGCTGTCAGCCGATGCCATGCGCGGCAGATGCAAACCGGCAAAAGCCTGACTCACTCGCCCCTGTTGCGCATACCAACGAGCCTCCTCGAGCATTTTCAACGGAATTCGCCGCGTTGTTTCCAGGCGTGCCAGCTCTTCGGCATTGGCATCCAGCAGGACCCTCTGCGCTGCGGACTCACTAAGCCCGGGGCAAGCTCGTTGCAACATCCCGGTAAATAGTTCGCCGCTGATCTGCTCACTGATTTGCGCCGCCCCATGATCAGCCGTGAACAATCGCAAAGCGTCAGCCAGTTCAGGCGGTGGCGGCAAATGATCCAGGTGCATTTTGCGCAAGGCGTTGTCATTGACGCCCACGGCGTCGGCGATCTTGAGCAGTTGCTCATCGCTCAGCGCCTCAGTCACATGGCCCATGCGCCGCAGCAGCGTCAGGCGATCCCATTCGAGCGGACGTTCCAGGGTATGGCGCCAGGCACCGTGGCCGTTGTGCTCGAGTATTGGCTGATAGGCATCGGCGTCGGCCGGGTGCTGGATGCGCCATTTTTTCAGCGGCTCATCGTAGGTCGTTTCATAGACCTTGCCCGCCTGGCGGATATAGGTCTTGCCGTTTACCCGGTGTTGCCCCAGCACATCAGGGGTGAAGTGGCTGCCTGGCGCAATGTCGCTTTCATAGCCGCTCAGATCCGGCTTCCATAAGCGGGCCTGGCCATCGGCTCGCTTGATCGGCTCCAGGCGCTCGATCACCGGTTCGGGCTCCACCGTCATCAGCTTGCCTAGCCCTTTGCCCACGCCGGCCATCACGCCAATCATCGCCAGGTTTTGCGCCACATCGATCAGGTGCGCTTTGGCGGCTTCCCGGTCGCCCTCACTCCATTCGATCGCGCCCTCAAAAGTTTCGTACAACAATTGACCCGCCATCACCGTCATCATGACCTCGCCCAACACCGGTACGAACATCGACACCATGTTCAATGCCAGCATGCCGACTTCCAGGAGATGACTGATCTTTTGCGCGCGCACTTTGGCATCGACATCGGCAGTGGGAACTGCATGGCTGCGTGCATCGGCAATGACCTTTTCACAGCTTTGCTCATAGAGATAGGTCCACAGATCAGTATTGTCAGACCACAGGCCACCGCCTTTTTGAAGGATGCCGAACGGGTTGAGGTAAGGATCCTCGACCGGCTCCCGCTTGCCCTGTCGCTCAGGAGGCAACTCTTTGATACGGGCGATGGAAGAAAACGGCGGAAAGAACTGCACAACTTTCAGCCAGACCGAATGAAAGGGATCCGCTGGAGCGTCCGCGGCTTTTCGAGTGAATTGGCTGAAGTAGTAAGGATGGTCGGCATAGGCCACGAACTGGCTGAAGAATCGCTGGTAGGCCGTCGGGCCATCACCACCGGACGGCGTTGCGTTCCCGGCCGTGAACTGGCGCTTGAACACTTCATGCAACTGCGAAGTGGAATAGCGCTTGAGCGGGTGCTGCGGATCATGGGGAATGTAAACAATGAATTCATCGGTGTAGCGATACTTCTCACTGATAACGAACACCACGCAACCTGTCATCCGGCGCTTCATCAAACTCAGGTCACGAAACCAGACTTGTTTGTTGCCCTGCCAGGGATGAATGTTTCCATCAATGACGGAAAGAATCATTTCGTAGTCTTTGCGCTCGATATCCTTTTTCAGCAGGGCCAGCTCGGCAGCCGCCCTTAGCGCGTCTTTCTGACTGGTCATGAATAGCTGGCGCAGTGTCGTTTCCGCCGCCTGGAAAAATGCCTTCACGTACGTCTGATACTTCGCCCCGATGTCCAGATTGCGACAGAGCATCAGGAACTGCCTCACCGTCACACCAACGGTGACAGGCTGAAAAATGCCGGGTGTCGAAGTTTCTATCAGGAAGCCGGATTTTTTATGAAAAGCATCGTCCTCACATTCGGACGCTTCGAAGTTATGCAACGTTGCCTGCAGCAGCGAAAGTTTCAAGACCTCGAAGTCTGCTACTTCAATTTCAAGATCGCTGATTTCCAGGGGGCGCCGCAGACACAACAGGGTTTTGCTGACGTCTACATCTACGCTGAATTGATCTTTCAGTGCGTTGCGCAACAACGGTTCAGCAAATGTATCGATGTCCTGAAGCGAGGACATCGCCTTGTCCAAGTGGGTCTGTGAGGTAAAACTGGCGTTGAAACATTCTTTCAGTGCCTGTTGTTGCGTAGAAGAGGCGCGCTGATACCAGTCCGGCGAGAACGTGCCGGCCTGTTTCATCGCATGACGTCTTGCTGGCGTGGCATTAATCAGCCATTCAGGCGCCATCTGCTCAAGAAGCTCGCTATGAATACTGGTTCTCTGTGGCTTTAACGGTACAAGCGCAGTGTTCGCCGTTATGGACGAAGAGGGAGGCGTGGCGGACATGTGTATCTCCTGACAAATGAAGCGACAGGACACCATTTCAGGACAGGGCATTTGCGGTAGATAGTTATTGCGTGAGCGATGATTTGTTACGAACGACTTCGATCCGGGTCGCGCCCTGATTGACTATGCTTTGAGGACATACCAGGAAACGAGGGATTTATGGACGATCCAGTCGACAACAAGCCGCCGAGCTTCTGGCAGATGCTCCACAGTGTCATGGCGGCGGCGTTCGGGGTGCAGAGCGGAAAGAACCGGGCCCGGGACTTCACTCATGGCAAGCCCAGTCATTTCGTGATTCTGGGAATCCTGTTCACGGCGGTATTCGCGTTGACGCTGTTTGCCATCGTGAAACTGATAGTGCATCTGGCGGGGGTATGAACCTGCTTTTTTGATCAGTGCGCCGGGGCTTACAAGCAGAACGGGTAGCGGCGTCGGTCGGCCCGTGACCGATCAGTTGCACACGCTTGAAGAACTTCAATCGTCCGAGCCCCGGAAATTCACCGCGCGATAGACAGCGAAGCCCTATAAAACGGCCCTTATCATTCCGGCTTGCTCCGACAATCGTCGGGCGCCGGGCCCCGGACGGGGTCGTTTATTGATGGCTGACCCAGAACACCGCTGTGCCCACGACCAGGATAATCAGGAACAAAATCGCCCAGGCATCGACCGTGCTATCGCTTTTCCTTGCTTTGGTTGGATTGCTCATTGCATCGCCTCTTGTCGGTTTTATCGGTGATTGCATAAAGACTCGAGCACAGTTAAGACGATGATTGCCCGCACCACAAATGTGGGTTTTATCTTGGTGAGTTTCATTAGTCGTTTTGGTTCTTTGCATATACTCAAACATCACTTTTGCGCATAACTGCAAACTGGTATCTTGCGACGGCTCCGTTGGGAGTGCGCGGCCGTGCGCGCAGAATTGCCGAGGCTGTATCGGATGAAAGCCAGCGAAAACGCAGCTATATCCAAACCGGCCCAAGCCTGAGAACAGGACTTATATGTACGTATACGACGAGTACGATCAGCGGATCATCGAGGACCGCGTCAAGCAGTTCCGTGATCAGACCCGACGCTATCTGGCAGGCGAGCTGAGCGAAGAAGAATTCCGCCCCCTGCGCCTGCAAAATGGCCTTTATATCCAGCGCTTCGCGCCGATGCTGCGGGTGGCGGTGCCTTATGGCCAGCTCACTTCGCGCCAGACGCGAATGATGGCCAAAATTGCCCGCGACTATGACAAGGGCTACGCCCACATCAGTACCCGGCAGAACGTGCAGTTCAACTGGCCGGCCCTGGAAGACATCCCGGACATTTTGGCTGAACTGGCGACCGTGCAGATGCATGCGATCCAGACCAGCGGCAATTGCCTGCGCAACGTCACCACCGACCAGTTCGCCGGTGTCGCGGCCGACGAATTGATCGACCCGCGTCCATGGTGCGAAATTGTCCGTCAGTGGACCACCTTCCACCCGGAATTCGCTTACCTGCCGCGTAAATTCAAAATCGCCATCAACGGTTCGACGTCTGACCGGGCGGCCATTGAAGTCCATGACATCGGCCTTGAGCCCGTGCACAACGCCGCGGGCGAACTGGGTTTCCGTGTGCTGGTCGGTGGCGGCCTGGGCCGTACACCGGTGGTGGGCGCCTTCATCAACGAGTTCCTGCCATGGCAGGACTTGCTGAGCTATCTCGATGCCATCCTGCGGGTTTACAACCGCTACGGCCGTCGCGACAACAAATACAAGGCGCGGATCAAGATTCTGGTCAAGGCCCTGACACCTGAAGTGTTTGCGCAGAAAGTCGACGCGGAAATGGAACACCTTCGCGGTGGCCAGACCACGCTGACCGAGGCCGAAGTGCATCGCGTGGCCAAACACTTTGTCGATCCGGACTACAAGTCTCTGGACGATCAAGCGGCCGAACTGGCCGAGCTCGACAAACAGCATCCAGGCTTCGCCCGCTGGCGCGTCCGCAACACCCTCGCGCACAAAAAGCCGGGTTACGTCGCCGTGACGCTGTCGCTGAAGCCGACTGGCGTTGCGCCGGGCGACATCACTGACAAGCAGCTCGATGCCGTTGCCGACTTCGCCGACCGTTACAGCTTCGGTCAACTGCGCACTTCCCACGAGCAGAACATCATTCTGGCTGACGTTGAGCAAAGCCAGTTGTTCTCCCTGTGGAGCGAGTTGCGCGAGCAAGGTTTCGCCACACCGAACATCGGCTTGCTGACCGACATCATTTGCTGCCCTGGCGGTGATTTCTGCTCGCTGGCCAACGCCAAGTCGATCCCGATCGCCGAGTCGATCCAGCGCCGTTTCGACGACCTGGACTACCTGTTCGACATTGGCGAACTGGACCTGAACATCTCTGGGTGCATGAACGCCTGTGGTCACCACCACGTCGGCCACATCGGCATTCTCGGGGTCGACAAGAAAGGCGAAGAGTTCTATCAGGTTTCCCTGGGTGGCAGCGCCAGTCGCGATGCAAGCCTGGGCAAGATCCTCGGCCCGTCCTTCGCACAGGAAGCCATGCCTGACGTGATCGAGAAGCTGATCGACGTGTACATCGAACAACGTACCGAAGATGAACGCTTCATCGACACCTATCAGCGTATCGGCATCGACCTCTTCAAGGAGCGCGTCTATGCAGCGAATAATTAAGAACAACGAAGTCGTCGACGAAACCTGGCACTTGCTGCCGAAAGATTTCAACATCGACGAGATCAGCAACTGCGACGACCTGATCGTCCCGTTGCAACTGTGGCGCGAACACAGCCGTATGCTCAAGGCCCGCGATGGCGGCCTGGGTGTGTGGCTGGATGCCGATGAAGAAGCCGAGGAAATCGGTGATGACGTGGATCAGTTCCAGGTGATCGCCTTGAACTTTCCGGCCTTCACCGACGGGCGCAACTACTCCAACGCTCGCTTGCTGCGTGACCGTTATGGTTTCAAAGGCGAACTGCGGGCGATTGGCGATGTGCTGCGCGACCAGTTGTTCTACCTGCACCGCTGCGGTTTTGACGCGTTTGCGATTCGCGCCGATAAAGACCCGTACGAAGCCCTGGAAAGTCTCAAGGACTTCTCGGTGACCTATCAGGCCGCCACTGACGAACCGCTGCCGCTGTTCCGTCGCCGCTAAACACGCCGCCCAATAAAAAGCCCTGAATCGACTATACGGTTCAGGGCTTTTTTGTGTCGTGCGTAAACGATGACTACCAGAAGCGTTGCTGGGTCAATCGGCTCCACCAACTCAGTAATACGCGATCGATCGAACCGCTGGCCGCGATACCGATGCGCTCCTGCAGGCTTTTGCGTTCGGCGTAATGCAAGTGATAGAGCTCGGACTGCTTGGCGCGTTCGGCAAGGTACTCATCACTGGTCTTGAGTTCATCCACCAGTTGCTTGTCGAGCGCCGCCATGCCCAGCCAGATTTCTCCGGTGGCCACTTCGTCGATGGCCAATTGCGGGCGATAGCGGGAAACGAAGTTCTTGAACAGCTGATGGGTGATGTCCAGGTCTTCCTGGAATTTCTCCCGGCCCTTCTCGGTGTTTTCGCCAAACACCGTCAGGGTGCGCTTGTACTCGCCAGCCGTCAGTACCTCGAAGTCGATGTCGTGTTTTTTCAACAGGCGATTGACATTGGGCAACTGTGCCACAACACCGATCGAGCCGAGGATCGCGAACGGCGCACTGATAATCTTCTCGCCGATGCACGCCATCATGTAGCCGCCACTGGCCGCAACCTTGTCGATGCACACGGTCAACGGCACGCCGGCTTCACGAATCCGCGCCAGTTGCGAAGACGCCAGGCCATAGCTATGAACCATGCCGCCGCCGCTTTCCAGGCGCAGCACCACTTCATCCTTGGGCGTGGCGAGGGTCAGCAGCGCGGTGATTTCGTGGCGCAGACTCTCAGTGGCCGATGCCCTGATGTCACCATCGAAATCCAGCACGAACACCCGTGGTTTGGCCTCGGGCTTTTTCTTTTGCTTTTTATCGGTTTTAGCCTGGGATTTGCGCAAGGCCTTGAGCTGATCCTTGTCGAGCAGGGTTTCCTCCAGGCGTTCACGCAGCCCTTTGTAGAAATCATTGAGTTTGCTGACTTGCAACTGCCCGGCCGACTTGCGCCGACCTTTGCTGCGCAACGCCGCAAAACTGGCCAGGACCACCAGAATGGCGATCACCAACGTCACGGTCTTGGCCAGAAAAATGGCGTATTCGAACAAAAGCTCCACATGGACTCCTTCAATCAATGCGCGGGTTAAACACGCGCGGGATAGCTCCAGCATACCCATCCGCCGCCCCTACGACCAGCCATGAAACCTCTGGCAACAGGCCTGTAACGGGCATTTCAAACAAGCGTATGTTTTTTCATTGACAGCTCACCGCCATCCTCATAACCTCGCCAAACCTTCAACGTACCGGGATGACGCGGACGTGGGCAGTATCTACTTGATTCGACATGGCCAGGCCTCCTTTGGTGCAGACGACTACGATGTCTTGTCGCCGACCGGTATTCGCCAGGCAGAAGTCCTCGGCCAGCACCTTGCCGAACTCGGTGTCAGCTTCGATCGCTGCCTGTCGGGCGACCTGCGCCGCCAGCAACACACCGCCAACAGTGCGCTGGAACAGTTCGCGGCCGTCGGCATGCCGGTGCCTGTCCTGGAAATCGACTCCGCCTTCAATGAATTCGATGCCGATGCAGTGATCCGCGCCCTGCTGCCGGCCATGCTGGAGGACGAACCTCATGCGCTGGATATCCTGCGCAACGCCGTGCAAAACCGTGCTGAATTCCAACGCATTTTTGCCTTGATCATCGAGCGCTGGCTCGCCGGCACCTACGACACACCGGGACTGGAAAGCTGGCTGGGCTTCGTCGATCGCGTACAGAGCGGTCTGCATCGATTGCTCGAACAAGCGGACAATACCCAGAAAATCGCCGTGTTCACCTCCGGCGGCACTATCACTGCCCTGCTCCATCTCATTACGCAAATGCCCGCAAAACAGGCCTTTGAATTGAACTGGCAAATCGTCAACACCTCGCTCAACCTGCTCAAGTTTCGTGGTCGCGAGGTGACCCTGGCTTCCTTCAACAGTCATGCGCACCTGCAACTGTTGAAGGCTCCGGAACTCATCACATTTCGCTGAGTCCGGACTACTTGTGACCCTGGCTGTAATCACCCAGCTCTTATTACCCAAGAAAGGATCGAACCATGACCTCCGTAGCTGATGCCGTACAAGCAATGAAAGCCAAGTTCAACCCAGCCGCTGCTGCCGGTCTGGACCTGGTATTCGGTTTCAACATCACCGACGAAGACAAGCACTACGCATTGATCGTCAAAGACGGTACTTGCGAAATCCAGGAAGGCGAAAACGCCGACGCCAACTGCACGCTGGTGCTGGACAGTGAAACCATGAAAGGCATCGTCAGCGGCGAAACCGACGGCATGCAGGCTTTCATGGGCGGCAAGCTACGCGTTGAAGGCGACATGATGCTGTCGATGAAACTGTCCGAGCTGTTCCCGGCCTAAGCACGCCGCTCCCGTCTTTCGGGAGCACGTCTGGCTGCAAACGAATCCCGCCCCTCGTGGCGGGATTCGTCGTTTTTCGCCCTCGGAAACGGCTATCTGTGGATTTGCCGACTATATTCCTTCTGGCCGCATGCGTCAGACATCGGCTGTTGATCCCCGCTTCTTTGTGAAGAACTTTGTGGAGAGCGCTGCCATGAGCCCACCTGACGAGCACAACGACTTCAGTCGTCGTCGTGTACTGCAAGGCCTCTCGGCAGGTGCCGTCGGTGCCTGGGTCAGCCCAATATTCGCAGGGAGTAAAGCCATGCCCGATACCCCAGCCGACCTGATTTTGTACAACGGACGCCTGCACACCGTTGACCGCAAGAAACCCCAGGCCAGTGCCGTCGCGATCAAGGACGGGCGCTTCGTGGTGGTCGGCAGCGACGCCCAGGCCATGGCCCTGCAAGGTCCCGGCAGCCAAATCATCGACCTGCATGGCCGCACGGTGATTCCCGGTCTCAACGACTCTCACCTGCACTTGATTCGTGGCGGCCTGAACTACAACCTCGAGCTGCGCTGGGAAGGCGTACCGTCTCTGGCCGATGCCTTGCGCATGCTCAAGGATCAGGCCGATCGCACACCAACGCCGCAATGGGTGCGGGTGGTCGGTGGCTGGAACGAGTTCCAGTTTGCCGAGAAGCGCTTGCCGACGATCGATGAATTGAACAAGGCCGCGCCAGACACCCCGGTGTTCGTTCTGCATCTTTATGATCGCGCCCTGCTCAATCGCGCGGCGTTGAAAGTGGTCGGCTACACGCGCGACACGCCGAACCCACCGGGCGGCGAAATCCAGCGCGATGCCAATGGCGAGCCCACCGGCATGCTGATCGCCCGGCCCAATGCGATGATTCTCTACTCGACCCTGGCCAAGGGACCGAAATTACCGCTGGAGTATCAAGTCAACTCGACCCGCCAGTTCATGCGTGAACTCAATCGGCTGGGCGTCACCAGCGCCATCGATGCCGGCGGCGGTTATCAGAATTACCCGGACGATTATCAAGTCATCCAGCAACTGGCCAAAGACCAGCAGCTCACGGTGCGCATTGCCTACAACCTGTTCACCCAAAAACCCAAGGAAGAGCTGACCGATTTCAAAAACTGGACCAGCACCTCCCATTACGGTCAGGGCGATGACTTCCTGCGGCACAACGGTGCCGGAGAAATGCTGGTGTTCTCGGCAGCCGATTTCGAAGACTTCCTCGAACCCCGCCCCGACCTGCCGCAGACCATGGAGCAGGAGCTGGAGCCGGTGGTGCGGCATCTGGTGGAACAGCGCTGGCCCTTCCGCCTGCACGCCACCTACAACGAATCCATCAGCCGCATGCTCGACGTGTTCGAGAAGGTCAACCGGGATATTCCGTTCGACGGTTTGCCATGGTTCTTCGATCATGCCGAAACCATCAGCCCACGGAACATTGAGCGGGTCAAAGCGCTCGGTGGCGGCATCGCCATCCAGGACCGCATGGCGTTCCAGGGCGAGTACTTTGTCGACCGTTACGGCGCGAAGGCGGCCGAAGCGACACCACCGATCGCACGCATGCTGGCCGAGGGCGTACCGGTGGGCGCCGGCACCGATGCCACGCGAGTCTCCAGCTACAACCCCTGGACTTCCCTGTACTGGTTGGTCAGTGGCCGCACAGTCGGCGGGCTGGCGCTGTACCCGCAAGGTTTGAGCCGGGATACGGCGCTGGAATTGTTCACCCACGGCAGCGCCTGGTTTTCTTCCGAACAAGGCAAGAAAGGCCAGATCAAAGTCGGACAACTGGCGGACCTGATTGCGCTGTCGGCGGACTACTTCCACATCGAAGACGAAGCCATCAAATGGATCGAATCGGTGCTGACCATTGTCGACGGCAAGATCGTCTACGGCACAGCCGAGTTCGAAAAACTGGGGCCTGCGCCTGTCCCGGTCGTGCCTGAGTGGTCGCCGGTGGTGAATGTACCGGGGCACTGGAAACCCTTGGCGCCGCTGACGGCTCAAGTTCATCAATGCGTGGGCGCGTGCGCGGTGCATGCCCACAGCCACGAGCGGGCGCGGTTGTCGTCGGCGCCGGTCAGTGACTTTCAAGGATTTTGGGGGGCGTTCGGGTGTTCGTGTTTTGCGTTTTGATTGGGGCTTTGGGGCGCCGGTGAAGGCGTCCTGTTCAATCAGTGGTTTTTTTCACAGCTCTGGGGCAATGAGCTTCGGCGCCCTCTCAATCAACGCTGGCGCTGTTCAGCTTCATCCAGTTCCTTGAATATCCGAACGTACTCAGCGTCGGACTCCTGATTCGCATAAACCAGTGTTGCACTGTTGTCATCGATCAAATCCCCCGTCTGCGCGTCTCGGCTGAAAGCGATCACAAAACGTTTTTGATCCAGCTTGAGAAACAGATGGTAGAGATCGACCGGTTTGTCAGGCTTTTCGAATTTACTGATCCAGTAGCGGACTCGATGGCTGAGGGCTGGAGGCTGGTTAATCAATGAGTCTGTGTTCACTTCAGGGAAATCATACTCAAGTGCTACACCCGCAATAGCGACAAGGTCTTCATTCATGCGTTCGGTAATCGGCAGGGGCTTGTTGCGCAACATGGTTTCCACACTCGCTTCAGGAGGCGTACCCAAGATGCGACGGCGATACATTCCACTATCAAACCAACGGGTTGCATCGAAACGATTGTCGTCAGGACTCCAGATACCGTAATACATCATCACTTTTGAGGACATTTCGTCTTCCTTGCCAACGAGATCAAGACCAATAAGCACCGCCACCGCACATAGGCCTATTACGGAAAAAACATTCAATTTCTTCATGCAGGCGGTCATTTGGCGGGCTTGTATTCGCACAGCTTTTTAGGAACGCCGTCAGGTGTATTGCCAGACCGAACCCCATGAATAGCGCCTTCAGCATCTAATGGATACCCGAGTGTGTCCTTGTAGCGCTCCCTACCTTGGGCCTGCTTCAACAACGCGGCATCCCTTTCACTCAATGTTTTGACAGGAGCTGCGGGCGCAGTCTCATTCGACAGTTGCGCATTGGCATCCTTCTGCGCCGCTCGATAAGCGCTCAAACGTCTCTGATAATCGCTAAGCTTTTTGCGGTATGCGCGGCTCGCAGCCTTATCGGCTTCCAGTTTGGCCGGTGCTTTTTCCACCGTCGCACGTTCCTCGTCGGTTCCGTAAGTCTGGTCATACAGACTACGCCGGGGGAATGCCCAAACCGCAGCTCCGGTCGCGTCCGCCATGACTTGCGCCAAGCTGAGCTCGTAGTGAGGATTTTCATTCTCTCCCACTTTCAAGTCTGCATTGATTCCCAACCCCGTCCGGCACGCATAGGAATAAATCTTTGCGCCATAGGCGAAGGCATCCGGTGTGAACATACGAGCCTGAGCATCACGCAACCGATAGCTATCGCGCTTATCGAGTTCGTATCCCAGCTCAATACTGCCCACGACACCATGAGAGAAAAAGTCCATCTGCTTGATCTCCCTGCCCCGGCGCTTTCGCGTGGCAACAAAGTCAACCAACTGTGAAATGGAGTCGTACTCGCGATACTCGGCACCGTAACGCTCGGTCACTATTTTTTTGACTTCGGCCAGCAGTTTTGGGTCGTACTCATCCTTGAATATAAAGAAAGCCCTTTGAATGGAATAGCTCTGCGTGGAGGGCGGATAGCTTTTGAGCTGACGAATTCCTTGATTGATGAAATTCATCATATTGCCACGTTGACCACGAATATTTGCCACAAGACTGATGTAAGACGCCCCCACCACCGTCACATAATCCTGCGCCAGCGTTCCCTTGACCTGCGTCGTCCCATGCTGATCGCTCGTTTTGCCCTGCTTCTTCTTTGGCGTTGCCACGCTTGCTCCTCCTTAGTAATCGATGCCCAGGGCATCCAGGTGAGCGGCGGCTTCCTTGCCCCATTGCACGACAACAGAGGTGGGCTCAGCGGTGAATACCCGTGCGGCGTTGCCGTGGTTGTCGGTGTGACCGACCAGGCGCTGGCCGTCGCCGGTTTCGATGCAATAGAGCATGTCGGGAATGGCGTCGCCTGTGGTCTCGTCGACCAGTTGAAAGCGTTCGCTGTGTTTGGGCACGGTGATGATCGGAGTGAACGGCGCGGCACCGACTTGTGTGCCGACGAACACATCGCCGGAGCCGGTGATGATCATGCCGCCATGGGCCGTGGCGCTGCCCAGAAAGGCGATGGGCTTGCCATTGATCAGGATGTTGCCGATACCTTCGGTCACGGTGTCGCCGCAGGCGGTGGTGTCACCGACACGCAAGACCGGCATGCCGTTGATGTTCACGTTGGGTGAACCGCTGGTGCTGGGGTTGGTGCCATGACCGGTCACCGGGCAGGCATTGAGATCGCTGAGTCGAGCGGCAGGTTTGGCCATCATCTACATCCATGTATGAGCTTGGACGCGGAATTTACCGGATAGACGGGATTGTTGATAGGGCTAATGCCCGATGCCTGGCGTACGAAAAGCGGTTCACTCGCCTGCCTTCACACCGCCAATGAAACACCCGCTGACACAAGCTTGACCTCGATCAGTTGTTCTCTTCCCCGCAATCACTACTATCACGCTTCCATCGAAGGCCACGGACGGCTCATTGGGAGCCTGCGGCCCGTCATTCTCAAGGAAGAGTCAATCGTGCGGTCATTGAAAATCATTCTGCTGGCGTCAGCGTTCAACGGCCTGACCCAGCGGGCCTGGCTGGATTTGCGTCAGGCCGGCCACTCGCCCAGCGTGGTGCTGTTCACCGACCAAGAGGCGGTGTGCGAGCAAATCGAACACTCGGGCGCCGATCTGGTGATCTGCCCGTTCCTCAAGGACCGGGTACCACAACAGTTATGGAGCAACCGCCAACGTCCCGTGGTGATCATTCATCCGGGCATTGTCGGCGACCGAGGCGCCAGTGCGCTGGATTGGGCGATCACCCGTGAACTCAACCGCTGGGGCGTGACCGCGTTGCAAGCGGTGGAAGAAATGGATGCCGGGCCGGTCTGGGCCACTTGTGAATTCAACTTGCCTCAAGGCTTGCGCAAATCCGAGTTGTACAACGGGCGCGTCAGCGATGCGGCGATCTCCTGCATCCACGAAGTGGTGGAAAAATTCATCGACGGTTTCGTGCCGGTGCCCTTGGATTACAGCCAACGCCATGTGATTGGCCGCTTGCAGCCGAACATGAAACAAGCTGACCGATCCTTCAGCTGGCACGACAGCTCACACTTCATCAAACGCTGCATCGACGCCGCCGACGGCCAGCCCGGCGTATTGGCGAGCCTGGCCGGCGGTCAGTATTACCTGTATGACGCTCACCTGGATTCGCGCAGCGGCACGCCGGGAAAGATTCTCGCGGTGCACGACGACGCGGTGCTGGTGGCGACCGGCGATACCAGCCTGTGGATCGGTTCGTTGCGACGCAAACCCCGGCCCGGTGAAGAAACCTTCAAGCGCCCGGCCCGGCATGTGCTCGCCGAACAGCTGGCGCAAGTACCTACCCTTGATTGGTCGATCGCCTCCCATCCCTTCAACAACGAAAGCTATCAACCGATCCGTTATCGCGAATCCGGCCATGTCGGCGAACTGACCTTCGAGTTTTACAACGGCGCGATGAGCACCGAACAGTGTCAGCGCCTGATAGAGGCCCTGCGCTGGGCCAAGTTGCGGGACACCCAGGTGCTGCTGATCAAGGGTGGGCGCGGCAGTTTCTCCAACGGCGTGCACCTCAACGTGATCCAGGCTGCAGCGGTGCCGGGGCTGGAAGCCTGGGCCAATATTCAGGCGATCGATGATGTCTGCCACGAACTGCTCAGCGCCCGGCAACTGGTGGTCAGCGGCTTGACCGGGAATGCCGGGGCTGGCGGCGTGATGCTGGCGCTGACTGCCGATATTGTCTTGGCCCGGTCCGGTATCGTGCTCAACCCTCATTACAAGACCATGGGCCTGTACGGCTCCGAGTACTGGACCTACAGCCTGCCCCGCGCCATCGGCCAGGCCATGGCGCAAAAGCTCACTGAAGACTGTCTGCCGATCAGCGCCACCCAGGCCTTGCAACTGGGCATGGTCCAGGAAATCGGCCCGCGCTGCCCCGACGAGTTTGGCCTGTGGTTGTTGCAGCGGGCCAATGGTGCGTTGAGTGATCCGGCGTATCAGGCGATACGTGAGCGTAAAAGCCAGTTCGATATTCAACTGGCGCACCACTGTCGTAATGCCGAGCTGGAAGAGATGGAGCTGGACATGGTGCAGAACCGCAAACAGTTTGCCGAAAAATGCCGAAATTTTGTGTTCAAGCGCAAGGCGTGTGGCTCGCCCCAGCGGTTGGTGGCCGATTGGGCGGTGGTGAAGGAGGTTGAGCTGGCCGGCTGATCGGTAGCGATCTTTTGATTTTGCTTTCTATCCGCTGGCGGCGCCTGCTCTTACAATGCCCACACCTCCCGCATCGGCCTGCCCATGGACATCGACCTCGCCCGCACCTTTCTGGAAATCGTCCGCCACGGCAGCCTGGCCGCGGCCGCCGAAAAGCTGCATGTCACCCAGACCGCCATCACCGCACGCGTGCAAAAGCTCGAAAGTCAGTTGGGCAGCACGCTGTTCGTGCGCAACCGTGCCGGGGCGCGCCTGACGCCGAACGGTGAGGCCTTTGTGATTTATGCCAATCAATTGGTGCAAACCTGGGATGCCGCGCGCCGTGACTTGCCGCTGCCCGAGGGCTACCGCGACGTGCTGCACATCGGCGGCGAGGTCAGTCTGTGCAACCCGTTGATGCTCAGCTGGGCCGGCGAATTACGCGAGAAAATCCCCAGCCACGCCCTGCGCATGGAAATCCGCGACGGCGAAAACCTGCTGCGGCAACTAGAGCTGGGGGTGCTGGATGCGGCGCTGGTCTATCAACCCGAGTATTGGCCACGCCTGCAAGTCGAGCAGGTGCTGGAAGAAAAACTCATTCTGGTACGCCTGGCCAGCCAGCCCGATCCGTATGTGTATATCGACTGGGGCCCGGACTTCCGCCGTCAGCACGATGCCGCGCTGCCGGAAAAAGCCAAGGCAGCCCTGAGCTTCAACCTCGGCCCGCTGGCCTTGCAATACATCCTGGAAAACGGCGGCAGCGGTTATTTCCGCACTCGCGTGGTCCAGAGCTATCTGGAAAGCGGTGTGCTGGAGCCAGTGCCCAAGGCGCCGGAGTTCAGCTATCCGACTTACCTGGTTTACTCCCGGGACCGTGATTCGGCGACCCTGCAACGAGCCTTTGACTTACTGCGTGAAGTGATCAAATCAGACGACGATTGGTCCCAACGCTGGAACCCCTTGACCTGACGCCAGGCGCCTTGCACCGGAGCATGGCGCATGTGGCCTCAAGGTTGGGCCAGCCTCTGCGGCGGGATCGACTAATCTGCTGGTGGTAACAATAACCACAGGTGAACGCAGTGAGGCAGACCACCGAAGCATTTCGCGCGCGCTACCGTGCCGATATTCATCCGCTCTACAACCCTTGGCTGCATGGCGGCTTTGTGTTGCTGTTCGGGTTGCTGGCCATCGGCGTGTTCTGGAGCACCGTGCATCAGGTACACCCCTTGGAATGGCTGACGGTACCGCTGACCTTGCTGTTCTTCAACTTCGGCGTTTATGTCGTACATCGGCATCTGGGGCACCACAAAAAGCGTCTGGCGCGAATGTTCTATGCCCGTCACGCGGGTGACCATCACAGCTTTTTCACCCCCGGCCACATGACCTATGACAATGCACGCGACTGGCGGGTGATTCTGTTTCCGGCCTGGCTGATTGTGTTGCACACCCTCCTCATTACCGCGCCCGCCTGGTGGCTGCTGGCTCAGCTCAATGACAACGTCGCGGGGCTGTTCGGCGGTTGCATGGTCCTCGGTTACCTGACTTATGAGGTGTTCCACGCTTGCGAACATCTACCACCCGGCAACCCGTTGACACGTCTGCCGTGGATTCGCCAGATGCGCCGTCTGCATGAACTGCACCACCGCCGCGAGCTGATGCAGGAGCGCAATTTCAATATCGTGTTTCCACTGATGGACTACTTGTTCGGCACCTTGTATTGGGAGTCGGAAAAAGCGTCCCCGCACCTGACGAGAATGCCCATGACCCGCCTGCAGCACGTGGTCGACATCGCAGGAAATCCGCTCGCCGTGCTCGCCTACGCCAGCACCGCGACACTTTGGCCGCAGTGGCATCCGTCCTCTCTCAAGGTCGATGGCCAGAGCGGCCCGCTGTATGCCGGAGCGCGGTTCGAGGAAGACATTCGGGCCGGCGGGCGTGAGGGACATTTGAGTTGGGAAGTCGACGAATACTTGCCCGGCCGTCGCTGGAGCGCTCGGGCCCGGGACGATCATGGGCTGTCGTTGGTGTTGACTTACGAGTGCGAGGCTTTTGGCGATGGCACACGGTTTGTCCGCAC
Source organism: Pseudomonas sp. PICF141 (assembly GCF_002286815.1). Taxonomy (GTDB): domain Bacteria; phylum Pseudomonadota; class Gammaproteobacteria; order Pseudomonadales; family Pseudomonadaceae; genus Aquipseudomonas. Next base: position 133,693 of record NZ_MUNM01000037.1, on the reverse strand, counting down.
CCTGGAATATTGCTTCAGCGGTGTACTGATGCGCATCGCCAATCGATTGTTGCTCAAGCGGCGCATTGAGCGTGAATCGGCGCAATCGATGCAGGCGTTACGGGAGATAGCGCAAAAACATCTGGCCTCGACAGGAGTCATCGCGTGAAAAGAGCCCTCAGGTTTCGGTATTTATTGTTGCTGCTGATCATCGTGATCGGCGGCTTCTTGCTGTTATTACCCACCAAGGTCCAACCGATTGCCTGGACACCGTCACCGGCGCCCTCCCTCATCGATGGCATCTACACAGACAATCAGCGCCTCAAAGGCGTGGAACGTGTCGGTGCTGCTGACATCGACGGCCCGGAGGCATTGCTGCTGGAAGACAACATCCTCATCACCGGCCTGCATGACGGCCGATTGATTAGCACCAGCCTCGACGGCAATACCACCAAGGTGCTGGCCGATACCGGTGGCAGGCCATTGGGCCTGGCGCGCCATCCCAATGGCATGCTGGTAATCGCCGACGGGGTCAAGGGTTTGCTGTCGCTCGATGCACAGGGCCGTGTGATTGCATTGAGCACCACCGCCAATAACGTGCCCTTCGGCTTTACCGACGACGTGGTCATCGACAAGTCAGGGCATTACGCCTATTTCAGCGATGCGTCCAGCCGATGGGGTTACGGCAAGGATGGCGAGGCGATCATCGAGCACGGCGGCGACGGCCGATTGCTGCGATATGACTTCCAGACAGGCAAAACGACGGTCCTGCTGGATAAACTGGAGTTCGCCAACGGCGTAACCCTGGGGCCTGACGACGCGTTTGTGCTAGTCAACGAAACCGGCGCCTATCGCATCAGCCGCTATTGGCTGACCGGGCCGAAAGCCGGGACCCACGATCTGTTCATCGACAATTTGCCAGGGCTGCCGGACAACCTGGCATTCAATGGCCGCGACCGTTTCTGGGTGGCGCTGTATGCCCCGCGCAATGCATTGCTCGACGCCACGGCGCCCTACCCGCTGATACGCAAAATGATCGTGCGTGCGATGACGATCCTGCCCATACCGGTGGAGAACCGCGCCTTCGCCCTCGGCCTGGACCTCGACGGTCAAGTGATCGCCAATCTACAGGACGCCAGCAGCGGCAACTACTCTCCCATCACCACCGTGCGCGAGTATGGAGACTGGTTGTATCTGGGGTCGCTGAAAGCGCGGCACATGGCGCGGTTGCCGTTGAGTACGGCATTGAAGTAGGCGTGCAGCCAAAAAGATCGCAGCCTTCGGCAGCTCCTACGGGTTCGGGTGCATCCGCAAGATCACGGTGCGCGCGGTTAACTGTGGGAGCTGGCGAAGGCTGCGATCTTTTGGTCTTGAATCACCGCGGATCCATCTCACCATCGCGTACCGAATTGTCTGTCTCTTCGCGCACTCGCTCCGGGTCGATGTCGGTGACGTCATCCTGTTCCAGAGGCGTTATGTCCTCATTGTCCGGCAATTCATCAATGCCCGGTTCATCCTCGGGGTTGACGGTGGTGCGCCCCGGGCTCAGGGGGTCCGGATGTTTCGGAATCGGGTCATAACCGCCCTGTTTTTCGCTGGGGTATTTTTCTTTATCGGGAAAGTCTGAAGGGGGCATGGGGCACCTCGCATGGGCCGCAAAGTCGGCTCTGATCGTTCGAGGTGCCGGTATTTGTCACGTTCCACTTTTTCAGTCACCGGTCGTCGGTGATTTGCCATGGATGTCAGGATGGCGTCTGGAGTCGTTCAACGATCTTGTTCTTAACCAGCACGCGCTTCTCCTTGAGCTTCTTCAATTCGTCATCGCTGAGTGCATTCGATTGTCCAGACTCGGCTTTCACCACTTCCGCGTCCGTCTGGGAGTACTTGTTGAGCAGTGAATCCAGTAACGGATCCTTGGTGCGTTTTTGCTGGATCTCTTCCTTCGTGCAGCGCAAATCCTGATAAAGGTCATGAGTCACCGGCATGGAACACCTCCGTTGGTTAATCGGTAGCGAACGCGATCAATTGCGTTCACCAGCTATCAGAATGGCCTTGCATAGGGTGTTCTGTCGACCGTCTATCAGACCAACGGTGTCCGTTCGTCGTCCTGTCGCAAATGCGATAAAACCTTTGCCCGATCGTCTGCCTCCATTGATTAACGATCACCTGGATCGCCCATAAAACCTGTGTGGAGAATGACCGATGGACGGATTCAATCTGCGTCACCTCGCCCTGGCCGTAGCCTTGAGCACCGGCATGGGCACGGCCTTTGCCGCCACTTCCAACGACTTCGTCGATGACGCGGCCGAGGGTGGCATCGCGGAAGTCGAGACCAGCAAACTGGCCCTGGAAAAAAGCTCATCAGCCGACGTCAAGGCGTTCGCCAATATGATGGTCACCGATCATTCCAAAGCCAATGAAGAGCTGGCAGCCCTGGCGAAAAAGCACGACATCGAGATGCCGGACACCACAACGGTGGTCAAACAGGCCAAGGAAAAAATTCTCGACTTGCGCGATGAGTCCTTCGACAGGGCCTATGCCAACAATCAGGTGAAGGCTCACGAGGAAACGATTGAACGGTTCAAAAAACAAGCCAACACAGTAACGGACGACGAAACCAAAGGCGCCACCGATCTCACGGCCTTTGCAAAAAAAATGCTGCCTACGCTGGAAAAACATCTGGATATGGCGAAAAAACTTCAGGCAGCTCATCCCGATAAATAATCTCCACAGGAACAAGGCTTGCCCGGTGATCGCTCATCGCGGGTAAGCCTTGATGCCGGTCGGTTAGTCCCCTGTAGGAGCGAGGCTTGCCCGCGAACAAGAACCCCCGCGTGTGTATCAGGTACTCCGCGTCATCGTTCTTCGCGGGCAAGCCTCGCTTCTACAGGGGCGATCGCATTACAGCCTGCAAGTCTCAACCTCCCAGTACGTTGCGGATCTTATTCAACAGCGCTTCAGGGCCATACGGTTTGCTCAGCAAATAAGTGTCGGGGCTCAGTTGGTGATTGCGCGAAATGATGTCCCGGGTGTGGCCGGAGGTAAACAGCACCGCCACCGGTGGATTCTGTACCTTGGCCCAAGCGGCCAGGTCCGCGCTTTTGATCAGACCGGGCATGACCACATCGGTAAAAATCAGGTCCACCGACGCGCCATCGAGCAACATTTGCATGGCCAGGTCACCGTTGGCCGCGGTCAGCACCTGATAGCCCCCTTCACGCAATAAATCCACCGCCGAGCCACGCACCGCTTCGTTGTCCTCGACCACCAGAATGGTTTCGTGCCCGCCCCGATGCTGCGGATCATGGCGCGTTGTTTCACCGGGCAACGGGCGCAAACTGCGCGGGAAATACAACTGCACCCGAGTGCCCTGCCCGACGACGCTGGAAATCTCGATGTGGCCACCGCTCTGCTTGACGAAACCGAACACCATGCTCAAACCCAGGCCGGTGCCCTGGCCATCGGCCTTGGTGGTGAAAAACGGTTCAAAGGCTTGGGCGAGCACTTGAGGCGGCATGCCGACACCCGTGTCAGCTACCGCGACGCAAACATAGTCGCCGGCCACGATGCCCTTGCCTGCGCAAAACTTGCGGTCGAGGGCAATGTTCTCGGCGCTGAGGGCAATGATCCCCTCGCCGCTCATGGCGTCTCGGGCGTTGATCGCCAGGTTGAGAATGGCGTTTTCCAGTTGATTGCGATCCACGTAGAGATGCCATGAATGGTCAGGCGCCGTCACCTTGATCTGGATAGTCTCCCCCAGCGCCCGTTGCAATAATTCTCCCAGCCCTTCGAAGATCTGCCGTGGATCGCAGACCGCCGGCGACAAAGGCTGACGACGGGCGAACGCGAGCAATTGCGACGACAATTTGGCACCGCGCTCGACCGCGGCAATCGACGCACTGACCCGGCGTTGCACGTTGGCGTTGTCCGGCTCGTGACGCGCCAGCAAATGCAGGTTGCCGGCGATGACTTGCAACAGGTTATTGAAGTCATGGGCCACGCCGCCGGTAAGACCGCCGATGGCTTCGAGTTTCTGTGACTGACGCAACTGTTCTTCGGCCGCCAACCGCGCTTCGACTTCATCGGCGACTCGCTGCTCCAGGTTGCGGGTGAATTTGAGCAAGGATTCTTCGGCGGTCTTGCGTTCATGAATGTCAATCAACACCCCGGGAAAGCGGAACGCCTCGCCTTTTTCATCGAACTCGCAACACCCGCTGGCCAGCACCCACAGGTAACTGCCATCGGGCCGCAGCACCCGGTACTCGGCGTTATAGGGGATGCCGGTTTCCACCGATTGATTGATCCGCTCCTGAACCCAACCCCGGTCATCGGGATGAATCTGCATCTCGGCGATGAGCGGTGGCAGGTTGGCCAGGTCCTGATCGGGCGGGTAGGAAAACGTGCGGGCGAAGCGTTCGTCGGCAGACAGCACATCAGCCTTGATATCCCAGACGAATGAACCGAGCAAAGCCCCGGCATTGAGCGCCAGGCGAACTCTTTCGTTGTCGGCGCGATAAGCGCGTTCGGCTTCCTGGCGCCGGCGCTCGGAAATCACATGGTCAGTGGTGTCGACCACTATCGCCATGACGCCGGCGGGATGCCCGTCATCATCGGCGACAGGGCTGTAGTAAAGATCCATCCAGACATCTTCGGGTATGCCATCACGCAACAGCACCAGGGCTTTGTTGTGATAGGACAAAGTGCCGCCCGCCAGGCAGGTATCCACCACATGCCGATTGAATTCGGCAACCTCTGGCCAGCCCAATTCCACCGGGGAACCCAACAGGTAAGGATGTCGCCCTCCGGCAAATCTCGAGTAGGCATCGTTATAGATCATGTAACCGGGCCGGCCCCACAACATCACCATCGGCAGGGGTGAGGCGAGCAATAACTGCACCGCGCTGCACAGGCTCCCGGGCCAGGTATCGATGTGCCCGAGCTCGGTCAGGCTCCAGTCGAACGTGCGGATGCGTTCGGCCATTTCACCGCTCCAGCCGGTACATCCGTGGCTATTGTCTAGAAACTGCATCGACTGGCCTATGTCCTGTGGATGACATGTTTTCAGGCAGTACAACGGCGTGAGGAGACGGTGCGTGCCCGTTTGTTTCGAGCATCGCCGACGCCAATGGTTTCATAGAGGTATAGCTGAATGTCAAAGTTCAGCGGAAATCCCGGCTGCGCACATGGATACCGTCGAGCAGTGAACTCAGGTCGCTCAGGCGGCCGGCAATCAGATGCCGCACCTCCCCTTCCTTTTCCCAGCGCCCATTGACCTTGAGCAATTGCGAGCCGACCAGGACCTGCCGTTGCCGTTCGGCCAGGTCGCGCCAGACCACCACGTTGACGTTGCCGAACTCGTCTTCAAGCGTCACGAAGGTTACGCCGCTGGCGGTCCCCGGACGTTGCCGACCGGTGACCAGCCCGGCGACGCTGACCGGTCGACCGTGCTCGACATCCATAAGCTCCTTCGAACTGCGGCAACGCCGGGCTTTCAACTCGCCTCGCAGCAATGCCAGCGGATGCGGGCCGAGGGTAGTACCAAGACTGTTGTAATCGGCTTGCAAGTCCTCGCCCACGGTGGGTTTGGGCAAAGATACCCTCGGCTCTTCCTGGCTCGGTAAACCGGCAAACAAGCCGAGCTGCTTTTGCACCCCCGCCACCTCCCAACGCGCCCGATGCCGGTCACCGGCCAGCCCGCGCAAGGCTCCGGCATCGGCCAGTTGCTCCTGGGCGCGGGCATCGAGTCGTGCCCGTTCGCCAAGGTCGGCGATATCGGCAAACGCCCCTTTCGACCGTGCAACTTCAATGCGCCTGGCATCGTCCTCGCGAAAGCCCTTGATCATCCGCAACCCCATGCGAATGGCCGGCTGCGCGCCGGTAATCGGTTCCAGGCTGCAATCCCAGTCACTGGCCCGCACGTCCACCGGACGAATCTGCAAATGATGCCGACGGGCGTCCTGAAGAATCTGATCCGGGCTGTAGAAACCCATGGGCCAGCTGTTGATCAGCGCACAGGCAAACGCCGCCGGCTCGTGGCATTTCAACCAGCAACTGGCATAAGTCAGCAAGGCAAAACTGGCGGCGTGGGATTCGGGAAAGCCGTAATTGCCGAAGCCTTTGATCTGCTCGAAAATCTGTGCGGCGAACGCCGCCGTGTAGCCGTTTTTCTTCATCCCGTCGGCCAGGCGCTCCTTATGCGGTTCCAGTCCGCCGTGGCGTTTCCAGGCGGCCATGGAGCGGCGCAATTGATCGGCCTCGCCGGGACTGTAGTCGGCGGCGACAATCGCGATCTGCATCACTTGCTCCTGAAACAGCGGTACGCCCAACGTACGCTTTAGCACCGCTTCGAGTTCTTTCGACGGGTAGATCACCTCTTCTTCACCGTTACGCCGCCGCAGATAGGGATGCACCATTCCGCCCTGAATCGGTCCCGGACGAACGATCGCCACCTCAATCACCAGGTCATAGAAGGTCGTGGGCTTGAGCCTGGGCAGCATCGACATCTGGGCCCGGGATTCAATCTGGAACACCCCGATGGTATCGGCGCGGCCGATCATCTCGTAGGTTTGCGGGTCTTCGGCCGGTACCGTTGCCAGGCTCAAGTCCCGGCCGCGGTGCCGTCGCAGCAGGTCGAAACAACGGCGAATCGCACTGAGCATGCCCAGCGCCAGAATATCGACCTTGAGCAGCCCGACCGCATCCAGATCGTCCTTGTCCCACTGGATGATGGTGCGCTCGGCCATGGCGGCGTTCTCGACCGGCACCAGGCTGTCCAGGGGCTGCTCGGAAATCACGAAACCGCCAGGGTGCTGGGACAGGTGCCGGGGAAAACCGATCAATTGCCCCGTCAGGCTCAGCACCCGGCGCAACACGGGGCTGTCAGGATCGAAACCACCCTCACGCAGGCACTCGACGGGTGGCGCCTGATCACTCCAGTGACCGCAACAGTCGGCCAGGGCGTTGACCTGATCCGGTGGCAAACCCAGTGCCTTGGCCACATCGCGGACTGCGCCGGCACCATGGTAAGTGCTGACCACTGCCGTCAGCGCCGCGCGGGCCCGGCCATAACGCTGGAACACGTACTGCAGGACTTCTTCACGCCGCTCGTGCTCGAAATCCACATCGATGTCCGGCGGCTCGTTGCGCTCTTTGGAAAGGAAACGCTCGAACAGCAACGTGCTCCGCTCCGGATCGATTTCCGTGATTCCCAGCACGTAGCACACCGCCGAGTTGGCCGCAGAACCGCGCCCCTGACACAGAATGTGTTGCTTGCGGGCGAAATTCACAATGTCATGAACGGTCAGGAAATAACTTTCGTACCCCAGCTCGGCAATCAGCTGCAGTTCCTTGTCGATCTGCGCCAACACCTCGGCTTTAGGGCCTTTTTCCCAGCGCCACCGAACACCCTTCTCGGCCAACTCCCGCAGCCAGGACGTGGCCGTGCGCCCTTCAGGCACCAGCTCCCGGGGATATTGATAACGCAACTGACCGAGGTCGAACGTGCAGCGCCGGGCGATGCTCAGCGTTTCGTCGAGCAGTGCCTGCGGATAAAGATCGCGCAAGGCGTCGAGGCTGCGCAAATGCCGTTCGCCATTGGGGTGCAGGCGCAACCCGGCCTCGGCCACCGGCAAGTGATGACGAATCGCGGTCATGGTGTCCTGCAAGGCGCGACGGCCACGGGCGTGCATGTGCACATCGCCGCTGGCCACCGCCGGGATCCGCAATTCCCGCGCCAGGGTCAGCAACGCCGCCAGTCGTTGGGTGTCGTCTTGCCCGCGATGCAACTGAACGCTCAACCACAGACGCTCGGCGAAAACCTGCTTGAGCCAATGGCCCTGCTCAAAGTCATCGACGGCGTCCGGCACCCACAGCGCCAACAGCCCCGGCAACGGCTCGGCGACATCCTTCCGCAGCACCTGATACTGACCTTTCTGCATACGGCGTCTGGCGCGGGTAATCAGGCGGCACAGGGTTTGGTAACCCTCGAGGTTTTCCACCAGCAGCACCAGTTTCGGGCCGTCTTCGATGCGTATTTCACTGCCGATGATCAGCGGCAACGCCACAGCCTTGGCCGCCTGCCAGGCGCGGACGATACCCGCCAGGGTGCATTCATCTGTAATCGCCAGCGCTTGATAGCCCTGCTGTTTTGCCCGCTGAAAAAGCTCAAGCGCACTCGAGGCACCGCGCTGGAAACTGAAGTTCGACAGGCAGTGCAGCTCGGCATAATCGACACTCATGCGAACCAGCCTTGCAGCCACAACGGACCGCCTTCGCCCACCGCCCGATAGGCCCAGCCCTGCTGACCGGAACGGGTTTCGATCAGGTAATAATCGCGGCGCACATCGTCGCCGTCCCACCAGCCCGACTCGATACGTTCCGGCCCCATGAGGATGCGCGTCGAACCTTCGTGTACGGCCTGCGGCTCCGTCAGCAACCAGCCTGGTCGTTGCACCGCAGGCAGCGTCCCACAAATCTGGCTGTCGACACGGGCCTGCCACGCGCATTCCGGCCGGTGATCGGCCTGGAACCGCAAGCCTTGCACCGCGTCATCCCCCAGCCGTGCGCGCAAGCGTTCGCGCAGTTGCTCCCAAGGCAAGGATTGTTGCGGACGATCATCGAACAGTTCCTGGTATTGGGGCACAAAGGTCGGCAAGTCTTCAGCGCGCAGACGAAAACCGCGCACCGGCGCCTCGACCTGCACCTGTTCCAGACGCCCCCGGGCCAGTTCGAACAGCATCGCCGGATCACGCTCGGCGCTGAGCAGGCCGACCTTGATCAGCGTGTCTGGTAACCCGGCGTGCTCCAGGTGCAGGTCAAAACGTTGCACACCGCTGTCCCGTCCGCAGAGGAACGCCGCCAGGTCGCCAGTCAGCCTGCGCAACGGAAACAGCAATGCCTGATGGGATTGCACATCGAAGTTGAGTTCGATGCGCACATCGAAACGGTCCGGCGGCAGGTAAAACGCCAGCGCCAGGTGCCGTAAGCCGAACAGGGTGTCCAGATGCTTGAGCACCTGGGCCTCGAAACGCCGGGCCAGGCTATGTCGTGGCAACGCCTGCACCTGACTCAACGTGCGCAGCCCCATGCGCGACAGGGCCGTGGCAACGTTTGGCTCCAAGGCGATCCGATCGATGGGCAACTGCCCGAGATGATGCTGCAAAGCGTCATTGTCCGGCACCACCAGACCGTCATAAACGTTGGCCAATACTCGCGCCGCCACCGGGTTGGGCGCGGCGACAATCCGGTGACGAAACCCCAGTTCGCCAAGTTCGGCCCGCAATCGCGCCTCGAACTGCGGCCAGGTCCCGAACAAGCCCAGGCTGGATTCGATTTCAAACACCACCGCACGCGGGTAATGCACGCTGACCTGAGAGCTGAACCGATAGGCCCAGGCGGCCAGGAATTGCTGCCAGTGTTCGATCTGGGCGGCGTCGTATTCGGCGGTGACAAACCCTTTGCTCAGGGCCTGAGCGGCGGTCATCGACTGGCCGGGCCGCAAGCCCAGCGCCCGCGCCGAACCGTTGACCGCTTGCAGCACCCGACGCTGGGCCGGGCCGGTCAGCAGCGCCAGCGGCTCATCGGGGTCGGGGCGCTGACGCAATACCGCGTCCAGCGCCAATTGCGGGAAGAGAATGCAAACCCAGCGCATGGCAACCTCAATGCCCTACGGCAAAGGCAATCGGCGCCGAACGGGCCAGCCCGCCCCGGCACTTGAGCACCCGCAATTGCGCAGGTTTGGCGTCGATGGCGATGCGCAAGGCTGCTGGCGACGGGTTGATGGCCTCACTGAGCGAGCGATAGGCGAACGCCAGGGTCTGGCCGGTTTCCGCCGCCACCTGCAAACGTCGCAATGCCCGATCGTCGGCTTTGTGCGGCCAGCACAACACCGCCCCGCAACTGCCCGAACGCAGGCATTGTTCCGCCGCCCACAGCGCATCGCGCTCACTGGCCTGGATGATCGACAGTTGCCGTAAATCGACCCCGGCGTTCTGCCAGGCCTGGGGATACGGCACGTAAGGCGGCGCCACCAGTACGATGCGCTCCCCTGCCGCCGACAGCCGCGCCAGCGCCGGCCACACCAGTTGCAACTCACCCACGCCCTGCCCGGCCAACAGGATTTCAGTCAGCGCCGCTTCCGGCCAGCCACCTGTGGGCAATGCCGCGTCCAGCGTCGCATGCCCGGTGGGTTGCGGGCTGACGGCCGGTGGCGCAGGCCGGCCCTTCCAGACCTGGCCGCCATTGAACAGCGTATCCAACGCAACGACGGCGCCCATCACCCTTGCCTCACCAGACCGCAGAACACGCCTTCAATGGCCAGATCCTGATCGGCTCGAACAATGATCGGCTTGTAAGCCGGATTGCGCGGTAACAGGCGAACAGAATCGCCGGCCCGCTCGAAACGCTTGATGGTGACTTCGCCGTCGAGCCGTGCCACGACGATCTGGCCGTTGACCGCTTCGGGATTGCGCCGCACGCCCACCAGATCGCCGTCGAGAATGCCGTCCTCGATCATCGAATCGCCCTGCACCCGCAGCATGTAATCGGGTACCCGCGAGAAGATGGATGGATCAAGCAGCAAACGACTGTGGACTTCGGCATCGGCACCGATCGGCGCACCAGCCGCCACGCGACCGAGTACTGGAACATCCAGGAGTTCAGGCCGCGGCGGCTGATTCAACAGCCGAATGCCGCGCGCCTGATGCGGATTAACCTCGATGAAACCGGCCTCAGTCAACGCCAGCACATGCTTGCGCGCCACGCTGCGGGAGGCAAAGCCAAAAGCTTCGCTGATTTCAGCGAGGCTGGGGGACTGACCGTGTTCGGCGATTCGATCGCGGATGAAAGTCAGGATGGCGGTACGGCGGGGAGTTAAAGTTGTCATGGAGTACATTTGTACTCTTTTGGAATTTTCCTGACAAGGACTTGTAGGATCTGTCGATGAAAGGAGGCTGCGATCTTTTGATCCTTGCTCTTTAAGAACAACATCAAAAGATCGCAGCCTCCTTTCACTCGTCAGCGCCTACAGGTTTCAGGTGAGTCCTGAGAGGTAGGGCCACTGGGTAGATGCCGTGTTCGTGGCTGCGGGTGGCGGACTTGCCAGTAATCGTCGCTCAAGGCTTCAACCAAGACAGAGCCGGCATCGGCGGGTCCGATTTACCCCAGGTTTAGCCGACACGCAGTGCGCGCAGGTCAAGGCGACCGTCCTTGAGCGGTGGGCACCAGTAGTAGCCGCCGGTGATTGGCCGGCTGATGCGATACAGGCCGTCAGTGATGCCGTCTTCCAGACCGCTCATGCGACGCAACTGGGATTCGAACGCATCGAGGGAAAAACCGAAGGCCAGGAACATCAGGCCGGCGCGATCGCCTTCGATCCATGGCATCGAGCGACGGACCACGAAGGCTTCAGGTGTGAAGCTTTCCTGGGCGGTGCGCTTGACGTGGGCAGAGATCGGCGCGTCATCGAGTTCTTCGTTGTCGCTCAAGCGACGGCCCATGATGTTGTCTTTCTCATGGGGCGACAACGCGTGGAAGCCTTTCAAATCATGCTGCCACTGCTGGATCGCGGCGAAGCTGCCACCGACCAGACCGTCCGCCCCTTCGCTCAGCAATGCGGCCGTTACAGCGGCTTCGTCGTGAGGGTTTTCGGTGCCGTCTTCGTAACCGGTCAGGTCGTGCCCGGTCATGTGGCGGAAGGTTTCGTTCATTTGCACCAGACGCAAGGCCGGTGCCAGCGCGGCTTCGAGCGCATGGCTGCGATTGAGCAGTTCACCACGGTCAACCCCGTGCAGCCAGCACCAGAGTGCGTGTTGGGTCGACGGGTTGTCGACACCGACACCGACCAGCGCCGGAAAAGCGCGCAGGCCATCGACCTGTGCGTGCAGCGCCTTGACCAACGACTCACCGAAACCGATTACAGCCGACTTGCCGTCCACCAGGCGCATCAGGTTGTCCAGGGCAGCCGGCAGTGCCTCGGCGGATTCAAGGGCGAAGAACATATGACGAGCTTGAGGCGGAACAGGGGTGGCGAGAATGCCCGGCTGGTAATAACTCATATGAACTCCTTGGGAAAAGAGCGTGAAGTTTAACCGGGGGATCGTGACTTGTGTGTTTTCAGGGCAAAAGATCGCCGCCCCCTGTAGCAGCTGCCGAGCCTGCGAGGCTGCGTTCGGCGGCGAAGCCGTCGCAAACCCTGTATGCAAGGTTTTCCTGACGCACCGCAATATCCGATTTCACGACTGCTTCGCCGCCGAACGCAGCCTCGCAGGCTCGGCAGCTGCTACGACGATCCATAACGCCGAGCAAAAAAATCATAAAATGGGCCATGACAAGCGAGTCCGAGGTCTGCTAAAACGATTCATCAGAGCATCACCCAATCCAGACGGGGTAGCGATATGACCACAGCACAAATCCTTGGCAACCTGTTTCCCACTGCCGACAACGTCCCGGAAAAGTACCGTCTCAACGGCCCGATCGAGCAGCGCGAGTACCTGGTCGATGGCGAACTGAAAACCTGGTCCGGGCCCCTCGCCCAAGTCCGCAGCCCGGTGTACCTGAGCGGTGCCAATGGTGATGAGCAGGTAATCCTGGGCAGCACGCCGCTGCTCGATGCCGACACCGCATTGACCGCGCTCGACGCCGCCGTCCGCGCCTACGACCGCGGCCAGGGCCTGTGGCCGACGATGCGCGTGGCCGAGCGCATCCAGCACGTCGAAACCTTCCTGGCTCGCATGCGCGAACAGCGCGAGGCGGTGGTCAAGTTGCTGATGTGGGAGATCGGTAAAAATCTCAAGGACTCGGAAAAAGAGTTCGACCGCACCTGCGATTACATCGTCGACACCATCAATGCCCTCAAGGAACTCGACCGCCGCTCCAGCCGCTTCGAACTGGAGCAGGACACCCTCGGCCAGATCCGCCGCGTGCCGTTGGGCGTGGCGTTGTGCATGGGGCCTTACAATTACCCGCTGAACGAAACCTTCACCACGCTGATTCCGGCGCTGATCATGGGCAACACCGTGGTATTCAAGCCGGCCAAGCTTGGGGTGCTGTTGATTCGCCCGTTGCTGGAAGCCTTTCGTGACAGCTTTCCGGCCGGGGTCATCAACGTCATCTACGGCAGCGGCCGCGAGACGGTCAGCGCCCTGATGGCCAGCGGCAAGATCGATATCTTTGCATTCATCGGCACCAACAAGGCCGCCAGCGACCTGAAAAAACTCCACCCAAGGCCTCACCGCCTGCGTGCCGCGCTGGGCCTGGATGCGAAGAACCCCGGCATCGTTCTGCCGGAGGTCGATCTGGACAATGCGGTCAGCGAAGCCGTCACCGGTTCCCTGTCGTTCAACGGCCAACGCTGCACCGCGCTGAAAATTCTCTTCGTCCATGAAGATGTGGTCGAAGCGTTCATCGAGAAGTTCAACGCCAAACTCGCCGGCCTCAAACCCGGCATGCCGTGGGACAGTGGCGTGGCCCTGACGCCATTGCCGGAATCAGGCAAAGTCGATTACCTGCACACCCTGGTGGCGGACGCGGTCAGCAAAGGCGCAGCCGTGGTCAACCCCAATGGCGGTGAGTCCCGCGCATCGTTCTTCTACCCGGCGGTGTTGTACCCGGTGACACCGCAGATGCGCGTCTACCAGGAAGAACAGTTCGGCCCGGTCGTGCCGATCGTGCCTTACCGTCATCTGGACACCGTGATCGATTACGTCCTGGAATCCGATTTCGGCCAGCAATTGAGCATCTTCGGCACCAACCCGGTGGCGGTCGGCAGGCTGGTGGACACCTTCGCCAACCAGGTCGGCCGGATTAACCTTAATGCCCAATGCCAGCGCGGTCCGGACACTTATCCATTCAACGGCCGCAAGAACTCTGCCGAGGGCACACTGTCAGTGCACGATGCGCTGCGAGTGTTTTCGATTCGGACCCTGGTGGCGACCAAGTTCCAGGAAAGCAGCAAAGAGCTTCTCAGCGAGATCATCAGCGGACGCAACTCGAGTTTCCTGACCACCGACTATATTTTCTGAGGCCTGTTCACTGCGCCGCTACCCGCCGAAGCTTCAGGCTCCACCCCTGTTGCATCCCGGCAGCGGCCAGCAGAATCGCGGCGACACCGATCCATTGCAGTGGCTCCAGGCGATGGCCGAAGGCGAACCAGTCGACGAAAATCGCCGCAATCGGGTAGATGAACGACAACGCGCCGGTCAGCGCTGTCGGCAGTTTTTGAATCGCGCCATAAAGCAGCACATACATCAGACCGGTATGCACGATGCCCAGGGTCACCAGGCTGGCCCAGGCATCGGGCGTTTGCGGTATCGCCGAGAAGTGCGCAAAGGGCGCGAGCAATAGCACGCCGGTGCACACCTGGACCAATGCGATCAGATGCGGTGGTGTGCCGGTCAGGCGCTTGATGATCAGCGCGGCAACCGCGTACAGAAAGGCAGCCCCTAGCGCCAGACCAATCCCCATCAGGTAATCGTTACCGCCATCGCCCTGCTCACCGTGTGCGCTGACAATCGCCAGCATTCCAAGAAAGGAAATGCCCAGCCAGAACAACTTCTGCAGGGTGATCTTCTCCCCCAGGAACAACGCAGCCAGCCCCACCAGCATGAACGGCTGAACGTTATAAACCGCCGTGCCAATGGCAATCGAGGCGCGGGAATAGGACGCGAACAACAGCACCCAGTTGCCGACAATCGCCACCCCGCTCAGTACGGCCAGCAAAAAAGTGGTGGACGTCAAAATGCCAGGGCGCAGAAAGCCGAATGCCGCGCAAATCAGCAATAAGGTGGCGGCACCAAACACGCAGCGCCAGAACACCACGTCCAGCACCGGTTGCCCGGACACCAGCACGAACCAGCCAATGGTCCCGGAAATCAGCATGGCGGCGGTCATTTCGAATGAGCCGCGACGTATTGTTCTGTCCATCATCAACCTCCTGTGTTTGAGCGCAAAGTATGCCAATCCATTTGGGGGCATCTCCAGCGTAAAAAGCAGGCTAAACTCGACTTTCGCCTTTTTTATCAAGGCTTATTCAACCGATTGCCTAACAGGGGATTCGCCATGACCGACGACATCGACCAAGTGCTGATCAGCGCGCTGATGGAAGATTCACGCCGCTCGCTCAAGGCCCTGGCACAGATCAGCGGCCTGTCCTCGCCCAGCGTCGCCGAGCGGCTGCGCCGCCTCGAAGAACGTGGCGTGCTCAAGGGCTACACCGTCGAGATCGACCCCAAATGCTTCGGTTACCAACTCCAGGCCATCGTCCGTATTCGCCCGTTACCAGGGCAATTGCAGGAAGTGGAGCGACAGATTCAGGCCATCCCTGAATTCACCGAGTGCGACAAGGTCACTGGCGATGACTGCTTCATCGCCCGCCTGCACGTGCGCTCGATGGAACAACTGGACACCCTCCTCGATCGTCTCAACAGCCACGCCGAAACCAACACTGCCATCGTCAAGAAGACCCCGGTCAAGCGCCGGCTGCCACCGATGGCTTGAGTGCTGTTTTGTTTGCAAAGAGGTAGATTGGGGGTTTTCCGGCGAAGGATTGGCGGCATGAAAACTCTGGCCATGTTATTGGCGGCAATGACACTCACCGGTTGCGGCACGTTTCAGACCGTGGTGCGCAGTGACGAGGCAGCAGCGAAGAGTCTCAAGGAACAGAAAACCTACTGCGGTGCGGTTCCACGGATCTATAGCGGCGTGACGTATGACTTTTGCAGTCTGCATGCGTCTCCAGGCCCGGGCATCGATGAGTACAAATACAACAACGGCACACTCTTCGTACTAATCGACGTAGTGATTTCCGGCGTTCTCGATACCCTGCTGCTGCCCTACACCATTTATCGGCAACAGGCTGATGGCAGCATCATTGTGGTCGAATAAGGAGCAGATGAATGTTGTCTCACGTTTTTATCGGCATCACCGATTTCGATCGTGCATTGGCGTTCTACCAACCGATCATGGATGCACTGCAGCTGCAGATGAAATTTTGCGATCCCGGCAAACCCTGGGCGGGGTGGATGAGCAAGGATGCACCGCGTCCGCTGTTCGTCATTGGCACTGCGTTCGACGAACAGCCGGCCACACCGGGGAACGGGCAGATGATCGCCCTGCTTGCGCCGAGTCACGAGATCGTCAAACGCTGTCACGCACTGGCCATGGCTCATGGTGGATCCTGCGAGGGGCCGCCGGGCCTGCGTCCGCATTACCATCCCGATTACTTCGGCGCCTATATGCGCGACCCGGACGGCAACAAACTCTGCGTGTGTTGCCACGAACCCCAACGCTGAGCCAAATCACAGACAATAAAAAACCCGCCGAAGCGGGTTTTTTACTCAAGGCTGGCGATCAATCATCGCGGCTCATGATGCCGAACAGTTGCAGCAAGCTGACGAACAGGTTGTAGATCGATACGTACAGGCTGATGGTCGCCATGATGTAGTTGCGCTCACCGCCGTGAATGATGGCGCTGGTCTGGAACAGAATGCACACCGAGGAGAACAGCACGAAACCTGCGCTGATCGCCAGTTGCAGACCGCTGATCTGGAAGAACAAGCTCGCCAGTGTCGCGCCCAGCAGCACAAAGAAACCGGCGGTGATGAAACCACCGAGGAAACTCATGTCCTTACGGGTAATCAGCACATAAGCCGACAGGCCGCCAAACACCAGCGCGGTCATCGCGAAGGCCGAGCTGACGACTTCTGCGCCGCCCTGCATACCCAAATAACGGTTGAGAATCGGGCCGAGCAGGAACCCCATGAAACCGGTCAGCGCGAACGCAGAAACCAGGCCCCATGCCGAATCACGGAGTTTGTTGGTGAGAAAGAAAAGGCCGTAGAAGCCGATCAGCACCACGAAGATATTCGGGTAGCCGACACGCATCTGCTGTGCGACAAACGCCATCACGCCGCTGAATGCGAGGGTGAGAGCGAGTAGACCGTAAGTGTTGCGCAGGACGCGGCTAACCTCTAGCTGCTCAGCCTGCACGCTGTTATTCACTGCGTAATCCTGTTCGCGCATGGCGACACTCCTGTTGGGTTTGAAACGTTCAGTCGCAAAGATCATAACAGACGCTCTGTAACAAGCCATGCACAGAGTTTGACAGTGTGTTTCATTCAGGTATTATGGCGCCCGCAACGCAAACGGAGGTGTGGCCGAGTGGTTTAAGGCAACGGTCTTGAAAACCGTCGACTGTAACAGGTCCATGAGTTCGAATCCCATCGCCTCCGCCATATTTGTACCGACAAAGCCCTGATTATTCAGGGCTTTGTCGTTTCTGGCTTTTGGAAAACCCTGCCAGCCCACACTTCAGCCCACACCCTGGATGAAGTATTGCTTTTCGACCAGCGGCTAACTTTTCGAATGGTCTCTTGCCTACACCTACAGGCCTGAAGAACGGGTTTAGAGGCAGCTTCCGCAGGAAAGCGCCGGAACGAAAACAGAGGTTGTGATCTCTTTTCGACACAGCCCAACAAACTACGCGTAAATCGGCATAGGGGCGGCCACTGCCCTAAAAATTCCTCTAATTCGTCCAGGCCGACGTAACAGTGACCACCTGGCACCTCCTTCGAAGAACGACTCCAGCCGCTGAGTTGAAAGTCCAATGGCTGAAGGCGATCAAGCGAGGCGCGTCCGAGACTACCAACCCCCATGACACCAACACGCCGCTGTGAAGCGTGCACGATTGGTCCACAAGGCTGGGAAGAGGCTCCCAAGCCAGGATGTAGTGCACCTCTGCGGGGTTACCGATATCAGGCCATTGGCGGAACTCTAGTTGAGGGGCGAGCGTTGACAGGCATCTCGCCATTTCTGCGCATCGGCGGGATTGGCCATGTATAGGATGCACATTGATAACCCCTATTCGCCTTTCAAATGCGCATAGCTATCAACGAAACGCTTAAATTTGTGTTGGCCACACGTGTACGCTTCATACTTCGCAGGTAGAGCCTCACTCACGCAGGTTGGCACAGGCTCAACAACCGCATCGAAATCCAAATCAATAAAGAAAGGTATTGAATAGCGCTCTAGACCGCTGGTATTTATGACGCGATGCATTGTCGAGGTGTAGCGATCGTTGGTGAGGGTTTGAACCAGATCACCAATATTGACGATAAAAGTGCCTTCAACTGGAGGGGCAGTAACCCACTCCCCTGCACGGTTCCTGACTTGCAAACCGCCAACTGCATCTTGGGATAGGACCGTCAAGAAACCATAGTCCGTGTGCGCCCCAATACCAATCTCCTCTTGGGAAATTCTTCCGATCTGGGGCGGGTAACGCAAAATCCGCTGAATCGTGATGGGCTTACGCTGAAGGTGTTCAAAGTAATTTTGCGGTAGACCCAAGCTCAGCGCGATCCCACCAATAAGCATTCGCGCGAGTGCCAATACAGAGGAATGGTAATCTTCGGCAACCTTCTCAAATTGCGGCAGTGCCGACGGCATTTGATTAGGACCAAAAAATGGAGAGACCTCATCGTAATGAGCTCCGCAATCAAAACATTCTTTGAAATCGCGGGTATTAGCTGGATCGACGTTTTCCGCGTACATCGGTATATAACCACGTAGCGTGGGCCCGGAATTTACGACATTAAGCTTGTTCTTCTCATCAAAAGGAAGCTTGAAAAAGCTTTTGGTAAGCGCATACATCTCATCTATTAACTGCTGGTCAATACCATGATTTTTTATATAAAAAAAACCCACCTTTTCGCATGCGTCACCTATTTGGCTTGCCACCTCCAGTGGATTTTCGCCGTTTATGAGCGACGATATATCTATGACTGGAATTTCAGTGAAAGCTGTTTGTTTGCTAGCCAGACGAATATCAAATAACTCTGTCATGTATGTTCTCCTTTCAAGAATGTCAATTAGGCAGAAGATTTAGAAAGCACGGCGACGCCCTCTTTGATCTCACTGAGTCACATGATTCAACAGCGTGCCCGCATGCTAATGCTCGTTTATTTTTCTCAAACTAATGTTCAAGAACCACTCATCATATAACGCCGCAAGGCAATACAATGACCTGTGTCCGGCATTTATAAAAATCCGATCCAAAGATAAACACTCAACACCCTTCACTCACTGCAAAGGGCATCGAACTGCAAAATAGTGACAAGACAGTGGCCGTCGTCACTGGCCCGCTGTTGTTGAAGCAGTCGTGTCGTCAAACATTGCTGCAAAGCGGGGTTTGTTGGCTGAGTAGTATTCTGCAACTACCTTATCTGCCGAGCTATCACGCGCAGTAGCCATCATTTTCTCAAGGTCAGCTTTAGGGATTTTGAAGTTGGCGAAGAATCGAGCAACATCGGGGTGTTCTGCGCTAAAACCTTTGCGTGCGACCGCGTGGATTTGCTCAGAGCCTCCGAAAATCTGCTTCGGATCATCCAAATATCGCAGTGACCACTTGGAGAACATCCAGTGCGGGCTCCATGCGTTAATCAAAGACCACTTGTCACGTTTCAGATTACGGTCCAACTCGCTCAACATTCCAGACTCTGAAGAAGCGACCATCTTATAACCATCAAGACGATATTCTTTAATGGCCTTTTCCGTAAGTTTGTACTGACCATTACCCACTTCGGAAGTCAAAATCTTGCCGCCGAGTTTTTCCCTTACCTCTGGCTTGTTAAGGTCTTCGACACTGGCGATTTCACTGACAGGAATAGAAGTGGGTACCGCCATGCCAATCCGCCCCTCATAAAGCACCCCTAAGTCTTCGAGCTTGTCGCGGTATTTGTCATAAAAGGACTTGTGAGTGCTTGGCAGCCAAACCATAGGAATCAGGTCGATATTACCGTTAGCCAGCGCCTGAAACTGAATACCAATATCGGCCAGAACCAATTTAACCGGTTGCTTCAGGTGATTTCGCAACGCTGTATCTGCCAGCTTTACAGCGATCTCCGTATCCGACCAATTCACCCAACCAATACGGATAGGCGCGGGCTCCTCGGCTTGAGCTATCAGGCTGCTGGAGATCATAACCAAACCTGCAAGCCAGCCGGTACAAGTTTTACTGGATAACGTAATCATGTGCATCTCCGCGTGCTGTATTAATAGTTATTGACAGGACAGCAGAAGCATCAACTTCCCTCATAAAAATGCGAAGCTAATATTAAACTTTCAAATATAAAATTTCGCACATTGTTCTGCCATGGAATCATTATCAACTCACTCACAATGCCTTTTCGAGCGCCGGTAATGCCTCAAACAAATCCGCAACCAACATGTAATCTGCAACTTGGGCGATCGGCGCCTCAGCGTCCTGGTTGATCGCGACGATTACCTTTGATCCACTCATACCCGCCAGGTGTTGAATGGCGCCACTGATACCTGCGGCGATGTAGAGATCCGGTGCCACTATTTTCCCCGTCTGCCCGACTTGCAAGTCGTTGGGGGCAAAACCTGCGTCCACTGCAGCGCGTGATGCGCCTACGGCGCCACCGAGCTTGTCTGCAACACGTTCGATCAATTCAAAATTCGCTTTGCTCTGCATCCCGCGACCACCGGAAACGACGACACGAGCGCTCGACAGGTCAGGCCTTTCGCTCACCGTCAGCTGTTCGCTTACAAAGCTGACAGTGCTTGCAATGCGTCCCCCATTAACGGCCATGACTTCGCAGCGATCCTGATGGGACGAGGCTTGGGCAAAAGCCGAGGCACGGAGGGTCAACAACTTGACTGAATCGATGGACTGAACGGTGGCGATCGCATTACCCGCATAAATGGGTCGCTCGAAAGTGTCTACCGACACAATTTTGATGACGTCCGAAAGCATTCCGACATCCAGGCTGGCCGCTACCCGTGGCAACACATTGCGACCCATGCTGCTCGCATCCGCCATTACATGGGTATAAGTGTCGCCCACTAGCGAAGTGATCAGTGGCTGGACATTTTCGGCCAGCGTCTTCTCGAACATCTCATCCTGCGCGAGCAGCACTCGATGCAGGCCCTTGGTAAGCGCGGCCTGTTCCGCAACGTCTGATGCCTGTGCGCCCCCCATCACAAGCAAATCCGTTTCGAAGCCCAGATCGATAGCAGCAGTAATTGCACTCAACGTGCCTGCCGTGAGTTGACTACCTGTGTGCTCGGCTATAACCAATGTGCGCATCAAACTAACCCCACCACATTTCTCAGTTTTTCCACCAGTTCAGATACCGAACTGACGTTGATACCTGCTTTTCGCACTGGAGGTGGCGTCACCTTGAGCAGCCGGGTGTGCTCCCTCACGCTCGCGCCCAAGCCATCAGCGGCAATCACCTCGAGCGGTTTTTTCTTGGCCTTCATGATGTTAGGTAACGAGGCGTAGCGCGGTTCATTAAGGCGCAGATCACAGGTAACAACTGCGGGTGCCGTAAGGGCCACAACCTGGCTGCCACCATCGATTTCACGCTCAACAACCCATCGGCCATCGGCATAGCTGACGGCTGAGGCAAAGGTGGCCTGAGCACTACCTATTAATTGCGCAACCATCTGCCCGGTCTGGTTGTTCTCCTGGTCGATAGCCTGTTTACCAAAAAGGATCAATTGCGGCTTTTCGTTATCGATCACTTTGCTTAGGTATTTGGCCACGTTGAGCGGCTCGAGCATCGCGTTCGTTTCAACCAGGAGTGCTCGATCTGCGCCAAGCGCTAATGCCGTACGTAATTGTTCTTGCGCAGCAGAAGTGCCAACTGAAACGACCACCACCTCGCAAACCACGCCTTTTTCCTTAAGGCGAATAGCTTCTTCCACTGCGTTTTCGCAGAAAGGGTTCAAGGCCATCTTTACGCCATTCAGGTCGACGCCTGAACCATCACCTTTAACACGAGCCTTCACGTTCGGGTCAATGGCGCGTTTTACCGCTACGAGCACTTTCATAATTCCCTCGGGCACTCATCAATCGATGCAATGGATGACAGGCGTGGTTAAGCCAGTTCAGTCCTTGTTTTGACGGATGTTAATCCTGGATTTTTTGTTGCGCAAGCAAAATGTACACCTGTGTCACAAAGCATTGACACAGGTGTACATTTATCCTAATTTCTAGTCACCAAGCCTGATGAAGCCCACTTTGGAGCGCACCACGATGTCCAGCGATCCCTTGCTGCAACCCTATAAAATCAAGAATCTGACCCTCAGAAACCGGATCATGACCACCTCCCATGAACCGGCCTACCCTGTGGATGGCATGCCCAAGGATCTCTATCGCGCCTACCACGTGGAGCGCGCAAAGGCCGGTGTCGCCCTGACCATGACTGCCGGTTCCGCAGCCGTCTCCCGAGACAGCCCGCCGGTATTCAACAATGTGCTCGCCTACAAGGATGAAGTGGTCGGATGGTTGAAGGACCTGACCGATGAATGCCACGAACATGGCGCGGCAGTGATGATCCAGTTGACTCACCTGGGCCGCCGCACCCGCTGGGACAAGGCCGACTGGTTGCCGGTGGTGTCGCCGTCACACCGTCGCGAGGCTTCACACCGCTCCTTCCCGAAGAAAATGGAAGAATGGGACATTGAGAGGATCATCAAGGACTATGTAGACGCGGCGGAGCGCATGAAGGCGGCAGGTCTCGATGGTCTGGAGCTTCAGGCTTACGGGCATTTGATGGACCAGTTCTGGTCGCCGTTGACCAATGACCTCGACGGCCCTTATGGCGGCTCGCTGGAAAACCGCATGCGCTTTACCTTCGACATCCTGCGTGGCATCCGCCATCGGGTCGGCGAAGACTTTCTGCTCGGGGTTCGCTACACCGGAGATGAAGAACTGCCCGGTGGCTTCAATGCCAGCGAGGGCATGCAGATATCCCACATGCTCAAGGACAGCGGACTGGTCGACTTCCTGAACGTGGTACGCGGCCACATCGATACGGACGCTGGCTTGACCGATGTCATCCCGATTCAGGGTATGCGCAACTCACCCCACCTCGACTTCGCTGGAGAGATCCGTTCGGCAACAGGCTTCCCGACCTTCCACGCAGCGAAGATTCCCGATGTTGCCACGGCGCGCTACGCGATCGCCTCGGGCAAAGTGGACATGGTGGGCATGACCCGCGCGCACATGACCGATCCGCACATCGTGCGCAAAATCATCGAGAAGCGCGAAGAAGATATTCGCCCGTGCGTCGGCGCCAACTATTGTCTGGATCGCATCTATCAGGGTGGCGCGGCCTACTGCATCCACAACGCAGCGACGGGGCGGGAAACCACCATGCCTCATGACATTCCCAAAGCCGCGGTCAAGCGCAAGGTGCTGGTGGTCGGTACGGGCCCTGCCGGGCTGGAAGCGGCGCGGGTCGCCGGTGAGCGCGGCCATGATGTAACGGTACTTGAGGCGGCTGACCAACCTGGCGGGCAGATTCGTCTGACGGCATTGAACGAGCGTCGTCGCGAAATGATCAGCATCATTGATTGGCGCATGGCGCAATGCGAACGACTGGGGGTGAAGTTTCATTTCAACACCTGGGCCGAAGCCGACACCGTGCAAGCCTTCGAGCCTGACGTGGTCATCGTTGCGACCGGCGGTCTACCGGATACCGAGGTGCTCCGCAAAGGCAACGAACTCGTGGTTTCAACCTGGGACATCATTTCCGGTGACATCAAGCCCGGTCGCAACGTACTGATCTTCGACGATGCCGGGGATCATGCTGCTCTACAGGCAGCCGAAGTCATCGCCAATAGCGGCGCGAAAGTAGAAATCGTCACCCCTGACCGCTCGTTTGCACCTGAAGTCATGGCCATGAACCTGGTGCCCTACATGCGCAGCCTGCAGGACCTGGACGTCACCTTCACCGTCACCTATCGGGTCGACACAGTGGAAAAACGTGATGACGGGCTCGTTGCAACCTTTGGCAGCGATTACGGGCAGGTCCACAAGCAGCGCGTGGTCGATCAGGTGGTCGTCAACCACGGCACTCTTCCTCTGGACGACTTGTACTTCGACCTGCGTCCTCTCTCCACCAATGGCGGCGCGGTAGAGCAGCATGACCTGATAGCCGGCACGGCACAGAACATCGTCACCAATCCCGAAGGACGTTTCCAGCTGTTCCGGATCGGCGACGCCGTGTCTGCTCGCAACACCCACGCGGCCATCTACGACGCTTTGCGCCTGGTGAAAGAAATCTGAATTCGAGCCTCCATTCTTGTTGGAACGGAGGCTCGCCAAAAACAAGAGGGGGAACCATGTCAGCAGTGACCATTAAATCGAAGGCGGCAGTCGCTTTTGGCCCAGGACAGCCGTTGCAGCTGGTGGACATTGATGTCGCACCGCCCAAGGCTGGCGAAGTACGGGTACGAATCGTGGCAACCGGTGTCTGCCACACGGATGCTTTTACTCTGTCGGGCGACGATCCCGAGGGGATCTTTCCTGCCGTGTTGGGTCATGAGGGTGGCGGGATTGTCGAGTCGATCGGCGAAGGCGTGACGTCATTGTCGGTCGGCGACCATGTGATTCCGCTGTACACGGCCGAGTGCCGGCAATGCAAATTCTGTCTGTCGGGCAAGACCAACCTGTGCCAGGCAGTCAGAGCGACACAGGGCAAGGGCTTGATGCCTGACGGAACATCGCGCTTCTCCTTTGAGGGCCAGCCGGTGTTCCATTACATGGGCTGCTCGACCTTCTCCGAGTACACGGTATTGCCGGAGATCTCCCTGGCCAAAATCCCCAAGGATGCGCCTCTAGAGCAGGTGTGCCTGCTGGGCTGTGGCGTGACCACAGGCATAGGTGCCGTACTCAACACTGCCAAGGTCGAGGCCGGGGCAAGCGTTGCGATATTCGGGCTCGGCGGGATCGGGCTGGCGGCCATCATCGGCGCGAAAATGGCCAACGCCGGGCGAGTCATCGCCATTGATATCAACCCGGCCAAACGGGACGTCGCCCTATCGCTCGGCGCCACCGATTTCATAAACCCCATGGACTATGACAAGCCCATCCAGGACGTGATTGTCGAGCTCACCGACGGTGGCGTGGACTATTCGTTTGAATGTGTCGGCAACGTCAAATTGATGCGAGCTGCTCTGGAGTGCTGCCACAAGGGCTGGGGTGAATCGATCATTATCGGTGTTGCCGGTGCGGGCCAGGAAATCAGTACCCGCCCTTTCCAACTGGTAACCGGGCGCGTCTGGCGTGGCAGCGCGTTTGGTGGAGTCAAGGGCCGCACGGAGCTTCCCAGCTACGTCGAGAAAGCGAGCACCGGCGAAATTCCGCTGGAAACCTTCATCACTCACAACCTTGGCCTTTCAGACATCAACAAGGCTTTCGAATTGATGCATACAGGGCAAAGCATCCGCACCGTCATTCATTTTTGACCAAGGCACTGCCGTGATACCGGCCAGCGCTCACACCCGCATCACAACCCAAAGGAAATCAAAATGTCTGTTTTTACCCATGTCACTGTCGGTACCAATGACCTTGCCGAAGCACGGACCTTCTATGATCGTGTTCTCAAAGAAATTGGTCTTAACCGTGTTGCCGACCTTGATGAATCCGGCTCCATTTGGGGCGTGGATAAACCGTCGTTCTTCGTGCTAAAACCCGCCAATGGCAATCCTGCCAACGTTGGCAATGGCGTGACCGTGAGTTTCGAAGCGCCAAGTCGCGCTGCAGTACATGCATTCCACGAAACCGCACTCGCGGCGGGTGGCACCTGTGAAGGCCAACCGGGTTCGCGTAGCTGGGCTGAAAATGCCTATGCCGCTTACGCTCGGGACCTTGATGGCAACAAACTGGCTGTCTACTGCTTCAAGGCCGAATAATCGCAATCGGTTGACGCTTTCTACAGTGAAGGCCCTTCAGCGGGTCTTCACTGTCTATCCCCTGCCCTGGCTACATTCCCCGACGCGCAACTTCAGCGCCGGCCTTTACCGCCGTCCCCACAATGGACTCGATGTTCTGATCGGCCATCGACTGCAGCGCTGCCGCCGTCACGCCACGATAAGCCATCAACGACTCAATCATTTGTCGCGGATCGCGGCTGGCAAGCATCTGGCCTCCCCCCACCACCACGCTTTGTGCAGCGTGTTGCGCGATGGCAAGTGGAATTCCTGCAGCCACCGCCTGATTAGTCAGCGCCATTTGCAGCATCGCTGGGAAGGCCGGCCCAGTCCCGGACAATGCACTGAGATAATCAATACAGTCTTCATCAGGCACTTCGTCCGCCGAACCTACGCACTCGAACAGTCGCTGCACCCACTGGCGGTCGCGCTCAACAAGGTTTCCGGCACAGTACCAGGGCGTGAACGACTGCCTGATTTCCACGGCCGCATTCGGCATGGCCCGCACGATTACATCCGCACCGGTTGCCGCGCTGATGGCTGCCGCCGGAACTCCGGCCATCAGAGAAATCACTAACTTGCCGCGGGCGTTGATCAGCAGTTCACGAAACTGCTCCGGCCGGATGGACAGCACGACAATATGGCTGAGGTCCACCAACTGCTGGTTGTCGGCCAGCAGCCTCACGCCTGGCTCGAAAGTACTGACGCCGGAGCGGTTCGAGATCAACAAATGGTCAGGCTTGATGAAGCCGCTTTCAAGGAGCGCCTGCGCGATTGCGCGCCCGAGCCAGCCGGTGCCCCCAATGATGCCCAGGGTTCTATTCTCCATCGGCAGGAGACTCCTCGAATGTATCGACCAAGGGAACGAAAACACCGGGCTCTTTTTCTGCGTAGCCGAACTTTCCATAAAAGCGGTCCAGCTCGCGACGCTTCGGTACCTTGCCGGTAAACACGCTCACGTACTGAGGAATCCGTCGAAATCGCACGACAATATCTTCATTGGTTTTCATCGAGATGTAGCCGATCTGTGTGAGATAGATCGTCCTGGCCCGAACGTCAGCCCCCTCGACGTCGTAACCAAACCGTCGGAACATCGCGGCCAAGGCATTCATCCGCGCTTCATCGGCTAAAGCGATTTCAGCTTTGACCTCGTCCGATTGCAGCGCCCAACTGCGCACGGCAAATTCAAACTGCGAGTCGAACAGCTCAGGGTTCAGCCAGCACTCGAAGACGTTGAGAATCGCTTCGGAAATACTTTCCGCATAACTCTCACATTGGCTGACCATACCGCCGGTGTTCTTGTCCCGCCAACGAGCCAGGAGTGCCGCTAGCAGCTGTTCCCGATCTTCATAGAACCAGTAGAAGCTGGTACGAGACAAATTCAAACGCTTGGCCAGCGGCATCACCCGCACAGCATCCACACCCGACTCTTTGAGAGCATCGTAAGCGGCATCCAGCCAACCATCGACGGAACCTCGCCAGCCTGCGTCCTGCGCTTTGGTTTTCGCCCTTCCTGTCTGTGACATTCGGGTTGCACCTTTCTTTGAAAATTCTTCGTCACTGTACACCTCGGAATCTGTGGCGTACACGGCATGTACATCGGCGTACATTTTTTAGACATATGTTCGCCATGCCAAGAGGATGTTGCGCGCGCGATTTTTTGGATAACGCCACGTCATCCTTTGGCCCAGTAAAAAAGTTGTTGGACGCTGCGATCCATTGAAACCAAATAATGGCTGCGCCAAAAACTTCAGGCAGGTTGCCCTATGAAATTCAATAATAAAGTGGTGGTCATTACCGGCGCTGCCGGCGGTGTCGGACAGGCGCTAGCACTATTGTTCGCCCGAGAAGGCGCCAAGCTTGTCTTGTCTGATCTTGATGAAGCCGGTTGCAAATCAATCTCCGCCAAAGTCCATGACCTGGGCGCAGAAGTCCACTACGTGGCAGGCGATTTACGCCGAAAAGAATATTGCGAAGCGATTGTCCAAACCGCCGTCGATGTTTTTTCGGGGATCGACATCGTATTGAACAATGCGGGCATCATTCCCCGCGGCACGATTGAGGAAACCACCGACGACATGTGGTTCGACGCCATGAGCGTAAACCTGAATGCGGTGTTCTTCATTTGCCGTGCCGCGATACCGCACATGAAAAATCGCCCGGGCGCCGCAATCGTCAACACATCATCTGTCTGGGGCATTTATCCCGGCCCCGCTCATGTGGCGTATTGCACAAGCAAAGGGGCTGTTGCGGCGTTAACCAAAAATCTGGGCCGCGATTGCGCCCCTTTGGGCATCCGTGTCAACGCCGTATGCCCGCACGAAATCAACACCCCGATGATACGCAGCGGCTTTGAGCGTCGCGGCCTGGATCCGGACAAAGCCGTGCAAGAACTGAACAAGAGCGTGCCATTAGGCCGCATCGCCGAGCCTGAAGACATTGCGGATGTCATCGCATTTCTGGCGTCCGACGAGGCCAGGTACATCGCCGGTGAAACGGTAGAAGTCACAGGCGCCAAGCCGGTATCCGGCTAAGGAGAGGTAGCGATGCTCAACGGTAAAAATGTAGTGGTGACCGGGGGCGGCAGAGGGATTGGCCGAGGCATCACCGAACAATTGCTTGAGGCGGGAGCTTCTGTGTTGATCGCTCAGCGTCAGGCACTGGACGCCGACTTGCAAAATCACCCTCAAGTCTATTTCGTCGAGGCTGATCTCGCCTCGATGGAGTCACCCAATTTGATTGCCCAGTTCGCCCAGGAGCAGCTTGGCGGAATCGATGTCCTGGTTAACAACGCCGGGTTCATGTTCGAGAAATCCATTGATGATATGACCGAGCAGGACTGGGATCGCATGATGGCAGTCAATCTGCGGGCGCCAGCATTCTTGTGTAAGGCGTTGGTGCCTCAGATGCGTCAGCGAGGCCGTGGCAGCATTATCAACATCGGTTCGATCGAAGGCATAGGCGCCAACCCTGAACATGCCGCGTACTGTGCCTCCAAGGCCGGCATCCATGGGCTGACCCGAGCCTTGGCAATCGATCTCGGCCGGGACGGGATCCGCTGCAATGCCATTGCTCCAGGGTGGATCAATTCCGAGTTGAGTGATGCGTACCTCGCCGCTCAAGCTGATCCGCGTGCGGCGCGCCTGGCACTCCTGCGCCTTCACCCGGTCGGGCGTACCGGATTGCCGGCGGATGTTGGCGGGACAGTCGTATTCCTGGCCTCGGAGTCATCGGCCTTTATCACCGGGCAGGTGCTGGTGGTGGATGGGGGACGCACGGCGAAACTACCACTGCCGTTTTGACTAAATGCTCTCGCCGGGTACTGATACCAGGCGTAGGATCGATACGATGACTGCTAATCATGCGTCGTTGGAAGGTGACTTCCAACCAATCTGCATTCACGCGCAAACGCAAGACATATACCGCCGCACTGTAAGGCCATGCGACCCTTCGCAGTACAAGGGCCGTGTTCTCACAACAACAAAAGCGAGGTGAAATCATGTCTGGTAATCGTGGTGTCGTGTATCTCGGCGCAGGCAAGGTCGAGGTGCAGGCCATCCCCTATCCGAAAATGCAAGACCCGCGCGGCAAGCGCATTGACCATGGCGTGATCCTGCGCGTGGTCTCGACCAATATCTGCGGCTCCGACCAGCATATGGTGCGTGGTCGGACCACGGCTCAGGTCGGGCTGGTGCTTGGCCATGAGATCACCGGCGAGGTAATCGAGAAGGGCCGCGATGTGGAGAACGTGCAGATCGGTGACCTGGTCTCGGTGCCGTTCAATGTCGCCTGCGGCCGTTGTCGCAGTTGCAAGGAACAGCACACAGGCGTCTGCCTGACGGTCAACCCGGCGCGCCCCGGCGGTGCCTATGGCTATGTGGATATGGGCGACTGGGTTGGCGGCCAGGCCGAATACGTGCTGGTGCCGTATGCCGACTTCAACCTGCTGAAGCTGCCTGATCGCGACAAGGCGATGGAGAAAATCCGCGACCTGACCTGCCTCTCCGATATCCTGCCGACCGGCTACCACGGCGCGGTGACTGCCGGTGTCGGCCCTGGCAGCACGGTGTATATCGCCGGTGCCGGTCCGGTCGGACTGGCTGCCGCCGCCTCCGCCCGTCTGCTGGGTGCGGCGGTGGTGATCGTCGGCGACGTCAATCCGCTGCGTCTGGCCCATGCCAAGGCTCAGGGCTTCGAGATCGCCGACCTGACCAAGGACACTCCACTGCACGAGCAAATCGCCGACCTGCTCGGTGAGCCGGAAGTCGATTGTGCGGTCGATGCGGTGGGCTTCGAAGCCCGTGGCCACGGCCATGACGGCGCACAGCACGAGGCCCCGGCCGAAGTGCTCAACGCCCTGATGGGCGTGGTGCGGGTCGCCGGCAATATCGGTATCCCCGGTCTGTATGTCACCGAAGACCCGGGCGCGGTCAACAAAGCCGCCAAGCATGGCAGCCTGAACATCCGTTTCGGCCTCGGCTGGGCCAAGTCCCACAGCTTCCACACCGGCCAGACCCCGACGATGAAGTACAACCGCCAGCTGATGCAGGCGATCATGTGGGACCGGATCAAGATTGCCGAGGTCGTCGGCGTGCAAGTGATCAGCCTGGACGACGCGCCGCGCGGTTACCACGAGTTCGACGCCGGGGTGCCGAAGAAATTTGTCATGGACCCGCACAAGCTGTTTAGCGCGGCCTAAGGGGTAGGTTGGGAAAAGGGCAGCGTTGAGCTGCCCTTTTTTATCGCAGCCTCGCCCTGAAAACCAAACACGCATTGATTACTTCATACACTCAGGTACGTTCACGCCTTTGCCTTAATCGCATACAGCCCCCCAATAATCACCAACGCTGCACCGACAATCACCCAGGTGTCCGGGCGCTCGGCAAACACGATCACACCAATCAACGTGGCGAACACCAGCAGCGCATAGTTGAACGGCTGCAGGGAAGAAGCGGTCGCGTATTTCAGTGCTTGAATGAAGAGAACCTGTGCGACTACTCCGGTCAATGCCAGGATCCCCATCAAGAGGCCCTGGACTGGAGTCGGAGTCACCCATGCAGGCAGCCCCGCAAATGTGACCGTCAGGGCACCCACACTTGCCATGTAGAGCATGTTCGTTGCGAAGGAGTCGTGCTGGCTAATCCGGCGCGTCAGTACGTTGAACACCGCGAACGCCAAAGCAGCCAGCAGGGGGATCAGCGCCGCGAGTTCAAAGACGCCCGCGCCTGGTCGGAGAATGGTCAGTGTGCCGGTGAACCCTATCGCCGCAGCAACCCAGCGCCGCAGCCCTATGAACTCCCCAAGCACCGCCCCCGCCAATGCCAGTGTCATCAGCGGAAATGCGGCATAGAGCGCATGCATTTCGGCCAGGCCCAAATATCGTAGCCCCACTGCAAACAGTACGGTTTCACCCACAGCCAGCAACGCTCGAATGATTTGCAGCCAGGGGTGCTTACTGCGAAACGACACTTTTGCCCTACCGTGGCAGGCGGCATATCCGAGTGCAAAAATGACAAACACCCAATAGCGCATCATGACCAGTTGGGCGACCGGGAAGTCTTTGACAAGCACCTTGGTTATTCCGTCCTGGCTCGCAAAGATAAGCATTGAAAGCAGGCATAGAAAGATCCCGAGTTGTGGCCTCGCGACCCCAGGATTAGCGGCGACAGTGGGCGCAGTATTTTTTGTTCGGTCGCTCTTCAATCGCAACTCGGCCATGCCCTCCTCCTTAAAATTTCAGCAACGGCCTGTTTTTTACTTCGCCATTCGCATTTCTCTCGAAGGCCGGTAACCAAAACTCATCACGCCCACAAGCGCGAGCGCGCAGAATGCCTTCCAGATATTTCTCTTGGATTTCCGTTCTTATTAGTGACTTGTTAAACGGCCTTTATTGGAAAGTCCGACAACTTAAATTTGTTAACCTTCTCGCCCGGCCCAAAACTCATGCCAGCGAATAACCGAACTGACGCCCAGTTTCGTTATTATTTTAGGTGGTAGCTTGCTGGGACCTGGTGCGTGACAGAAGCTATCGAGAAACGCCGAACGCGTGCCCGATGCCAACTCCGCAGCCATCACACCTGCCAAGGTGCTTTTCACAGTACCCAGTCCATTTTCGCAACATGCCGAATACAGATTTTCTTCAATCTCGCCAAATGCCGCAGCACTGTTACGACTTAAGCACAGGCGGCCGGCCCAACTGAATTCCAACGCCGTGGATTTCAGCTCGGGAAAGCGCGCATCCAGGGAGTGACGCTGCTCCTTAGCCACCGCAGCTACCTGCTCTGGAGTGACTTGGATACTCGGTTCATAGGTGAACTTTGTCCGAATGACAATTCGCGAGAGACCGTCTGAAGAGATCTTGCGAACGGTCGCTCCCATTGGATCAGCCGGCAGCAACGCCCACTTGGCTTTGCCCGGCACCTCTTTCCTGAATTCATCATCACTGTACGCCGCCGTCATGGACGCGTAAGTGAAGACGTGCAGCAGGCGTCCTTGATAATGGCCGAAGTTTTCAATGTGCCCGTTAACCCCCAGGATGACCTTGGGTGCGTGCACCGTACCGTTATGAGATCGAGCGCTCCAACCGTTTCCCTGCTTGGTCAACTCAATAATCGGAGAGCGCTCGAACAGCGTGATTTTCCCGTCGAGCCCTGCTGCCAGGTCTCTAATGTATTGCGCGGGTTGAATCATCACCGCGCCGGGAGTGTAGATCCCACCGTGGTAATAGGTGGACCCGGTGATTTCACGCATTTGCGCGGCATCGAACATCTCGAACTTCTCACCAATGCGCTCAAGGGATTGAGCGTAATTGACGTTCAGCTTCAATCCCCGCTCAGTGGCGGCTGCGTTGATTTTCCCGGAAGGATCGAACGTGTCGGCAGACATGCCGTACTCCCGTGCAGCTTCAGCGGCAAAAGCAATCGCAAAACGATTTTGCGTGATTTCCAGGGCCGTTGCAGACTCACTCGCCACGGAGTATTCCCCGGACGACAGACTGTGCGGCACATCGATCATGAAACCAGAGTTTCTGCCCGCCGGCCCCTTGGCGACTTCATGAGCATCGACCACAACTATGCTGTCCCCCGGGTGCAGTTGTGAAAGTCTGCGAGCGGCGGACAGGCCGGCAAAACCGGCCCCGATAATCAGCCAATCCGCCGTCACGTTTCCATCAAGCATGCGCACAGGCGCAGTGCGTGCGGAAATCGCCTCCCAACCTGAAACTCCGGTGTCTACCGGCAGGCGCTTGATGGTATGGGTGCTCATTTTTCGGTCTCTTCATCCGACCGATCAGACACATCGATCCAGATGGTTTTGATTTCGGTGTACTGATCATGAGCAAAAATCGATTTGTCCCGGCCGCCAAATCCCGACTCCTTGTAGCCACCGAATGGTGTCGATGCGTCGCCCTCACCAAAGCAGTTCACGGTGACGATGCCCGCGCGAATTTCCCGCGACAACTTGATTGCCCGGCGCAGGCTGCCGGTATAGACCGAGGCGGCCAGGCCGTACACCGTGTCATTGGCCAGCGCAATGGCTTCGCTGATCGTGTTGAACGTGGTGACCGAAAGGATCGGGCCGAAGATCTCTTCCTGGAACAGCCGGTCGTCTCGACCAACACCGTCAATCACCGTTGGCTCTACAAAGGCACCGTCTTTGGTCGCACCACCGTAAACAACTTGAAGCTTTCCGGCGGTGGCGTGCTCAAGGTACGACTTCACTTTTGCGAAATGCTCTGGGCTGACCAGCGACCCTACGCGATTCTGCGGATCGAGTGGGTCACCCATTTTCCATTCGCGGATGTAGGCGCCCATGCGCTCCAGCAGTTCGTCTTTAACAGACGCATGGACGATCAGACGTGAAGTCGCGGAGCAGTTTTCGCCCATGTTCCAGAATGCGCCGTTGACGACATGCTGAGCAACGAGATCCAGGTCTTGGGTATCGTCCATCACCACGGCCGGATTTTTTCCGCCGCACTCAAGGACGATGCGTTTCAGGTTCGAATCGGCGGCGTAATGCAGGAAGCGGCGGCCGGTCGCGGTGGAGCCGGTGAAGCTGACCATGTCGACATCGTTATGCAAACCGATGGGCTCACCAACGTCTTTACCCGTGCCGGTGACAATGTTGAGTACACCAGCGGGTATACCGGCTTCAAACGCCAGATGAGCGACACGCAGCGTAGTCAGCGAGGTTTGTTCAGCAGGTTTGACGATGACCGAACAGCCCGCAGCAAGCGCCGGACCGATTTTCCAGGCAAGCATCAGCAGCGGGAAGTTCCAGGGCAATACACAGCCCACCACGCCGATCGGCTCCCGGACCACCATGGTCAGCGCGTCGCTGCCAACCGGTGCTGTGTTGTCATAAATCTTGTCAATCAGTTCTGCGTGCCAGCGGATCGTGTGGATGGTGTCCGGGATGTCGACCAACTGACATTCACTGACCGGTTTGCCGCTATCGAGACTTTCGAGGACGGCCAGTTCGTGTTGATGGCTTTCAAGCAGGTTTGCAAACTTCAACAGAACCGCTTTGCGCTCCCGAGGAGAAATAGATCTCCAGCGTCCATCCTCAAATGCCTCCTTGGCATTGCTCACCGCGAAGTCGACATCATCGGACGAACAAGCTGCAACGTCGGTCAAAAAGTCACCGGTCGCCGGATTGTTCGTGGCGAAGGTTCTGCCAGAGATCGCGGGTTTAAACGCGCCATTGATGAACGCCTTGGATGGCAACGAAATGTCTTTGGCCAGAGCGGCATATTCGGCCTTGCTCAGAAGATCACCCATGGCTGGCTCCCGAAGAAATGTTGGCTACGTTACGTTTGAGTTCTGTAATGACCGACGCGAAACTCTGTTTTTCGTCCGCTTCAAGTGGCTGCAATGGCAGGCGCACGTTACCGACTTTCAATCCCGCAACTTCGCAGCCGTACTTGATCGACTGCACGAACTTGCCACCGTCCAACGCATTCATCAGCGGCATCAGCGCCGACATGATTTGGCGGCCTTTGTCGAAGTTCTTTTCGATCACGCAGGCTTCATAAAGCGCGACGTGTTCCTTGGGCAAAAAGTTGGAACCTGCGCACACCCAGCTGCGGGCGCCCCAGGCAAAAAACTCAAGGGCCTGGTCGTCCCATCCGCAGGACAAGGCGATGTTGGGGAACTGCCGGGCCAGCATATGCACCTGGCCCATGTCGCCAGAACTTTCCTTGATGGCGACAACGTTTTTCGATTGGCTGACACGCGTGAAATACTCTTCATCCATCGAAACGCACATGCGCCCCGGATAGTTGTAAAGCATGATTGGCAAATCCGCTGCGCGATCGATAGTGAGCGCGTGGATCGCGTTTTCCTGTGAGGTTGGCAGCGCGTAGGGCGGGGACGTGACGAGAATGGCGTCCGCTTTGATCGATTTGGCATCCTTGGCGTACTGAACTGCATCTTCGGTACGAATCGCCCCGGTACTGACGATTAGTTGCACCCGAGTGCCGATCACATCTTTGGCGTAGGCCGCCAACTCGGTGCGTTCTTCGGAGGTCTGCGCATAATACTCGCCGGTTGACCCGCCGATAATAATGCCGTGCACCTTCGCCTCAATCAGCGACTCCAAAACTTGCGAGTACACATTCCAGTCAATCTCCCCGTCCGAGTTATAAGGAGTTACTGCTGGCGTATAAATACCTTCAAATTTCAAGATAAATGCTCCGAATGCGAGTCAGGTGGAAGATAAACGAGCGCGTCAGCGTTGATGCCTTGAGGCGCAATAAAAAACTCCATGTTTCACGGGACACAGGCCCTGATGTTTAAAGTCCCTGTAAAGAGCAGTTTTCTGCTTTCACAAATGACCTGCAGAGGCTGTGTTACCAACTAGTGCGGTGGACTGCTGAATCCAGACTCGCATGCGCCAAGAAGGTGGTCAATAGAGTGTATTGCTGCCGCATACCTTTCTGAAAGGGTAAATCCTTCAGCCAATAAAATTAATTTTCCTTAATAATCAATAACATAAAAAATCATCACCGAAGCAGCGGCATCAATCGATAACATTTGTTTATGCATTGATAAGAGTAAATGTTTCTTGTTGACGCACGATTACCGTCGTAGCCTTACAACAGCGATATTCTACCGACACATTGGACAAAAGATTTTCTCGTACAGTCGTCTCATTAATTAAGATCTGGTTTCCCAAGCTCGAATTAAGGTGATGTAGAAATATAGCTATTGATGCAAACATTGGCATTCCAGAAATGTCTGCATGAATAAGGACTTGAACGAAATGAGTGCACGGATGGCACCATCATCCAAGAAGGCACACTTTTCGTAAGGCGCTTTCTGGACGTGGTAAACCGTTCCGGTTCGCGGATAGAAGCAGCACAGTTTGATGGGCTTGCATCCTCAGACGGTACTGCGAACTCAAGACCGTTTGGCCTCACCTCGCTGAGCAGGCTGAACGTTTCGCCCCCTTGGTATTTTGGAGTGTGTTGACCGTGAGCACTAAATCGGCAGTTTCAAATCTTATCGCGCAGCGCAAGCCTGACCACGCGCTGCCAGGTGCCCTTTATAGCGATCCAGACGTTTACAGGCAGGATCTGGAACAGATCTGGCACAAAAGCTGGATCTTCGCAGGGCACACATTTGAGCTGGAGAAGTCAGGTCAGTACCTGTCGCTGCAAATCGGCGACTACCCTGTCGCTATCGTGCGCGGCGCAGACAAGCAGATTCGTGCATTCCACAACGCCTGCCGCCATCGCGGTTCCAAGGTGTGCCCGGAAGCCAGTGGCAAAGTTGCCAAACTGGTGTGCCCTTACCACAAATGGACATTCGAGCTGGACGGCAAACTGCTTTTCGCCGGGAATATGGGGGACGATTTCGACAAGTCTCAGCATGGGTTGAAGTCGGTGCATTGTGAGGTCGTCGAAACGTACATCTATGTGTGCGTTGCAGAGGTCGCCCCAGACTTTTCGTCGTTCAGAAAATCCGTCACCCCTTTCGTTGCGCCTCATAACCTGGACGACTGCAAAGTCGCGTTTGAGTCGAACATCATTGAGAAAGGCAACTGGAAACTGGTTTTCGAGAACAACCGTGAGTGCTACCACTGCGATTGTACTCACCCGGAATTGATGCACTCATTCGTGGACAACCCATCGGTGGGTGGCGCCGGCGGCGATGAAGATCCCGAACTCAAAGAGCACTGGGATCGCTGCGAGGCGGCAGGTCTGCCTAGCCGATTGGTCATGGATGATAAAGGTCGTTTCCGAATAACGCGCATCCCCCTGTTTTCCGGGGCCGTCAGCTACACAATGGATGGCAAGCCTGCGGTCGCTGGCCGGTTGGACACCACCGGAGAAGCCAACATCGGTGCGCTGCTGTATTTCAACTACCCATCAACCTGGAACCACTTTCTGGGCGATCACGCGCTGAGCTTCCGCGTACTGCCCATTGGTCCGGGCGAGACGTTGGTCACCACAAAATGGATCGTCAAGAAGGACGCGCAAGAAGGTGTCGACTATGACATCGATCACCTGACCAAGGTTTGGCTTGCAACCAATGACCAGGATCGCACCTTGGTTGAAGGGGCACAGGTCGGCGTCAGTTCTCCTGCTTACGAGCCTGGCCCATTGTCGGTAGCCAGCGAAATTGGTGTGTGTCAATTTGATGATTGGTACTGCAAAACGATGCTTGATCAGCTCAATGACACCATCCCGTTAAGATCTGTCGGCTAAGTGCAACACTGCCGGTGGTGAGAATCATGAATGATCACCACCGGCATCCCCTTCAGTTCTGCCTTGAGCAATACCTGTTGGCGGTGGAGCTCCCCGCACCTCGAGTGATTGCTCAATCACGGCCGCCTTCCTTTCTTCTAAACGGCTCAGGAAAACTGGGCCAGAATCCAGTCGCGTAGCCGGCAACAGGCGTCGTCATTGATCCGGTCTTCACGAAATGTCAGATAGTGCTGGCTTTCATGGAGAACCACTTCCTCGTCGATCGGCCGAATCAGCGTGCCGTTTTCGATCAGGTTTTCGACCAGGTGATTCCAGCCCAGCGCTACACCTTGGTGTGTCAACACCATGCTAATCACCAGGTTGTAGTCATTCGCGTTGAAAACGTGAGGACTGTCGTGGGGGCGCTTCTCGATATCAACATCGTGATAAGCCAGCCAAACACCCCAGTCGACGTGCTCCGCTACCTGGGATCTGCCATAGGGGCTGAGGTTTAGCAAAACCCCGTCGCGTAATCCTTCCAGGCTGGATAGCTCAGGGTGCTCCGCTTTGTAACGAGGCGTGCACACCGGGTAGATGACGTCATGGAACAACGGATAGCTACGATACCCATCCTGAATCCTGGCCATCTTGGTGATGAAGATGTCCGGAGTTACACCCGGCTCCATCGACAAAAAGTTTTGAGTGGTTACCAGGTTGAGGTCGATGTCTGCGTTCTTGGTAAAAAACCCCGGCAGCTTCGCTGCGAGCCAGAGGGCTGAAAACGCGGGAGAACAGCAAAGCGTCAGCGTGCGTTTGCCTGCATTTTTGGTGCGAATGCGCTCCGCCGCTTGGGAAATATTGACGAAAGATAGCTGTGCCGCATCAAAAAAGATGGACCCGGCTTCCGTCAACTCGACCGCTCGACCCACCCTCTTGAAAAGATCCACCCCAAGGTACGCCTCAAGCTCCCGAATCTGACGGCTGATTGCCGCTTGGGTAACGCACAGCGCTTCAGCCGCACGCGTAAAGCTCTGATATTTGGCGGCGGCTACGAATGACTTCACTGCTTTCAGAGACGGCATTTTCAGCAGCGTCATGTCTGGATCGATGTGCTTAACCATAACCTAGAGTATTGAATATCCGATTTGGGGCCTTTCGGAGGGCCGTTAGGGATGAGATCGGCCGAAGGGTTCCACCTAGAGCCTACACTGGAGCGTAGCTGAAACAGTGAGTCTAAGACAGGCCCAGCGGCAGTCGTCTTCGCAACTAGCACTGCCGCAGTCGCAAATTGACCTATTTAAATGATTGATAACATCACGTTATTGATTGGCAGGAAGAAATGTTGTTAGACGCTGACCCTATTAGGTAATAACTTGGTTCTCAAGGAACTGCTTAATTCAGCGCCGACAAAACAAAAATAATAAACATCACATAATAAAGAGGATGGTCACAATGACTAATTCCCAATCTGTCTCCCATTTTGACTGCCCCCACAAGCACTGTCTTAACTGATCAAGACACGTACACCTAAAATCTTGATCTTACGTCGTAATTGCAGCAGGAGGGGTTATGAGTCTTGGTGACGAGATACTCTCGGTAAAAAACATTTACAAAGTCTTTGGTACTCAGCCAAAGCTCGCGATGGAGATGCTGGCTCGCGGTGCTGACAAGAATGAAATTTTCAGCAAAACCGGTCAAGTCGTTGGCGTTTTTGATGCCAGTTTCTCCGTAAAACGCGGTGAGATTTTCGTCATCATGGGACTTTCCGGCTCTGGAAAGTCGACGATGGTTCGGCTGTTCAACCGACTGATCGAACCGACCTCGGGCACCATCCATCTCAACGGCCAGGAAATCACCGGCCTGTCAGATGCTGATCTCCTCAGCGTTCGTCGCAAAGACATGAGCATGGTGTTTCAGTCATTCGCCCTGATGCCCCACATGAGTGTGATCGACAACGTCGCTTTCGGCCTGGAAATCTCGGGTGTCGAGGAAAGTGAACGGCATAAACGTGCACTTGAGGCACTCAAACAGGTGGGGCTCGATGGCCACGCCTACAGCTATCCGCATCAACTGTCCGGCGGCATGCAGCAGCGGGTAGGTCTGGCCCGAGCGCTGGCCAATGATCCCGCCATCCTGCTGATGGATGAAGCCTTCTCGGCACTCGACCCACTGATTCGCCACGAAATGCAGGGCGAACTGATCCGCCTGCAGGCAGAACAGCATCGCACCATCATCTTCATCTCCCATGACATTGACGAGGCTATTCGCATCGGCCATCGCATCGCGATCATGGAGGGTGGTCAGGTCGTTCAGATCGGTACCCCGCAAGAGCTGCTTTGCAACCCAGCGAACGATTACGTCAGAGCTTTCTTCAAAGGCTTTGATGCCTCGAAGATCCTCAAGGCGGGGGACGTCGCCAAAATTTGCGCAGAGCATCCGTACGCCATGGATCACTCCACTCCTACGCTTCGCGACGATGTACTTCTGCAGGACGTCTTTCACATCGTTGCTGATGCCGTTAATCCAGTTGCCGTGCTCGATCGCCAGGGTGTGTTCAAAGGCACGATCTCCAAGAGCCTACTGCTTCAAACAATGAGCCGACACTAACAGGCTCTATTTGCTGGCTTGCCAGGCTCGGACATTCAGGTGATGACATGAACGAATTCAATTTCCTAGACCCCTTTCAATCCATCAACGTCCCTTTGGGCCAATGGGTAGAAGTTGCCCTGAACTTTCTGGTTCATAATTTCCGCGAGATTTTCCGATCGATAAGATGGCCAATCGACCAGGTACTTAATGGTATTCAGTTCGGATTGTTGGCTATTCCTCCATCAATATTCATTATTATTGCAACGCTCTTCGGCTGGCAGATAGGAGGGAAAAAGATAGGCATACTTTGTTTCGTCACCCTCACCCTCTTAGGAGTGATCGGCGTATGGAATGACGCCATGATCACCCTCGCCCTGGTGCTCACTTCACTGTTTTTCTGTGCAGTTATTGGCATTCCGCTGGGCGTCCTGTGTGCCCGAAGTGACCGACTAGAGATGCTTCTGCGCCCGGTACTCGATGCAATGCAAACACTGCCTGCATTTGTTTATCTGGTGCCCGTGGTGATGCTGTTTGGCATCGGTAACGTACCGGGAGTACTGGTCACGATCATCTTTTCGGTCGCACCACTGATCAGGCTCACCAATCTGGGCATTCGCCAGGTACCGGAAGACAAGGTTGAAGCTGCACGGGCTTTCGGATGCACCCCACGCCAGATGCTGAGGCGGGTTCAACTTCCCTTAGCTGCACCGACGATCATGGCGGGTCTGAATCAGGCATTGATGTTGTCACTGTCCATGGTGGTGATTGCTTCAATGATATCGGTTGGTGGACTGGGGATGATGGTACTTCGAGGGATTGGCCGCCTCGATATGGGCTTGGCAACCGTCGGTGGATTGGGTCTGGTATTGCTGGCGATTTTCCTCGACCGACTGACCCAGGCAATGGGCGAACGCAGTAACAGGGCAACCAAAGGTGAACACTGGTACCAGACAGGACCGGCGGGCGTCATTTATCGCCTGAGAAGAAAAAACCCTGTCATGAAAATAGAAGTCAGTCCTAAAGAAAGCTAACTCCGCTAAGCGGCGCGTCGTGAACCAAAAGAAATGCCAACTTCTTTAATCCAGCCAAGGCAAACGATAATGAACTTCACAACCTTCGGAATAAAACAGAAATTCATTCACTCTGTGGCGCTTTTAGTACTAGCAGTCTCACCTGTTTTCGCATCAGCCGCCACGGCGCAGGAGCCCGGAAAAGGTGTATCAATCACCCCGATTTTCCCGTCAATCGCCGAAGAGCGATTTCGCGGAGAGATCGCAATGGCGGGACTCAAGGAATTGGGTTACGACGTTCAGACGCCTAAGGAAACCGAATACTCCACCATGATGATTGCGATTGCCAATGGTGACGCTGATTTCTCGGTTCATCTGTGGGAGGAACTGCACAAATCGTTCTACGCGAAGGCCGGCGGTGATGAAGCGATGGTGAAAACCGGCAATATTATGCCGGGCGTACTACAGGGCTACATGATCGATAAGAAAACGGCTGACCAGTATCACATCACCTCTCTCGATGATTTGAAAAAGCCAGAGATTGCCAAGCTGTTCGATAGTAACGGTGACGGTAAAGCGGACCTGACTGGTTGCAACCCCGGCTGGGGCTGTGAGCTGATCATTGCCCACCATATGAAAGCCTATGGCCTGGATAAGACTGTCACAAATAACCAGGGCTCCTATTTTGCCCTGATGGCCGACACCATTGCTCGTTACAAAGAAGGCAAGCCGATTCTCTATTACACCTGGGTACCTCAGTGGATCTCCGGTGTTCTGGTCGAAGGTAAAGATGTTGTTTGGTTAACCGTGCCACGTACGGATCTTCCAGGTGGTAAAAACGATGTCAACACTACCTTCAATGGTAAAAACCTTGGTTTCGCGGTCGACAGTGTCAGAGCGGTCATCAACAAAGAGTTCGCCGAGAAAAATCCGGCTGCCGCGAAGTTCCTGTCTGAAATGCAGATCTCTACTGACGATGAAAGCGCGCAAAATCTCAAAATGCACAATGGTGAAAAAAGTGCAGCTGACATTACTCGTCACGCCAAAGAATGGATCGCGGCCCATCACGCGAAATACAACAGCTGGCTGGTAGACGCACGAGCCGCGGCTAATACCGCCACCGCAAAAAATTAATCCCTTCATTTAAATCTGCATAAAAGGTTGCCCTTCCCCGGGCAACTTTTTATCCGTTTCGGCGTTCATCATTCAGGAATCATGAAATGCAGTTGTATTCATTCGTCCAGAATTTCAGTTACAAGGACGCGCCCCTGCATACACGCGAGTTGGTTAAAACTTGCCTGCTCGACATCATTGGTGTGGCCGCCGGTGCTCGCGACAATCAAACCAGCGTGACGCTCAAAACCTACGCTGACACCCACTACTCTGCCAACAAGCTGTCCAGCCGCCTTTGGTTCGACGGCAGAGTCGTGCATCCATTGGGCGCTGCGTATGCAGGCGGTTTCTGCGTTGATAGCCTGGATGCACATGAAGGTCACTTCACCTCCAAGGGACATGCGGGTGCAACCGTTGTCCCGGCCCTTGTTGCATTGGTTGACGCGTATCGCAGCCAGGGCAAAGACATCAGCGGCGAGGAATTCCTCAGCGCACTGTGCATCGGTTACGAGACCGCCCTGCGTGCGGGCGAGGCATTGATGGCCACCGCTCCTGAATATCATGCCTCAGGCGCCTTTTCCGGAATCGGGGTCGTTTGCGCCGGTGCCCGCCTGCTGAAGCTTGATGAAGCGACATTCCGTCATGCGCTGGGTATCGCAGAATACTTCGGCCCGAGATGCCCGATGATGCGCCTGGTGAGCTTTCCGACAATGTTGCGTGATGCCCACGGCGCCGGGGCGTATGCCGGACTGAACGCACTACTGATGGCGCAGCTCGGTGTCACTGGCGCCCCAGCCGCCACCGTTGAACCGTTGGAGATTTCCACTTTCTGGCAGGACATCGGAACCCGTTGGGAGATCGACGAGCAATATTTCAAGCCTTGGCCGGTATGTCGCTGGGCGCAACCGGCACTCACCGCCATGACCGATTTGATGCGAGCACATCCGGTCATCACTGCAGAGTTGATCGAGACCATAGATGTCGAAACATTCCATGAGTCTGTGTGCTTGCAAGGGCATTTTCCGAAGAACGCGGACGAGGCCCAGTATGCGCTGGCGTTCCCGCTGGCGGCCTTGATCGTTCGCGGGAAGCTGGGGCCAAAAGAGGTCACCGGTGATTCCATTCATGCACCAGACATCTTGAGCATCAGCGAGAAAATCACCCTTCATGAGGCGC
The DNA here is from genome assembly GCF_002286815.1 of Pseudomonas sp. PICF141. GTDB lineage: Bacteria > Pseudomonadota > Gammaproteobacteria > Pseudomonadales > Pseudomonadaceae > Aquipseudomonas. Next base: position 90,403 of record NZ_MUNM01000037.1, on the reverse strand, counting down.
CTGACCTGTCGACCAGGTTCCCGGAGGAAATTCTGTCCCGCGTCACGGTTACCCTGAAAGACGGCACGCGTCTTACGAGCCCAACCGCGACGGCCAAGGGCGACCCCGGCAACCCTATGTCGAGTGACGAACTCACCGCTAAATACCATTTACTGGCTGATGACAGTTTGGGAACCACACTCAGCAATGCCATCAAGAACAGTGTTGAGGCACTGCCCGGTAGTGATGACTGCCAATCATTCTTTGATTTGTTGCTGTCCGCTCCAAAAACCGCTGCTTAAATTGCGCAGCGTGTTCTTAGCTATTGGTTCAGGTGTCAAAGAGGATTTATGACATTCGTATTCGAGAGCGTGCTCAAAGACAAAAACATGGGGTACTCCTATACGGCGCAGAAACCAGTAAGGCCGCAGGCAGTGACTCGTGTGGCTTTCGTGCTTTTGAACAATTTCTCGATGATGTCGTTCACCGGCGCTATCGATGCGCTGGTGACCGCCAACCTGATTAGCGAGACACCGGCGTTCGAGGTGTTGACTGTCGGCATCAAAAACCGTCTGGTAATGAGCGATTTGGGCATTGCGATTTCAGCAGACCTGGAGCTGTCACAACTACCGGATCGTATCGACGTTCTCATTGTCGCCGGTGGTTTAAGAGTGAAGCTGGTCAGCGATCCACTATTACGACGCAAGCTGCGTAACGTCGCCTCTCTTGGCGCGACGATGGGAGGTTTGTGGAACGGTGCATTTTTCCTGGCGGAAGCTCAGCTAATGGACGGTGTCGAGTGCGCCTTCCATCCCGATGGACGAGCGATGATGAAGGATGTTTTCCCCAAAGTCTTGGTCTCTTGTCGAACTCACGTAATAGACAAAAACCGTATCACGTGCGCTGGCGCCAGCAGCTCGTTACGCATGATGCTCGAGCTCATCACTACTAAACAAAGCGTCTCGCTGACCCATGCTGTCGAGGAAATACTCAGTTGTGATCAGACCGCTGAAGTGTCTGGGATATCGACAGTCATCGTTGACTCTGACCCTACCTTGCCTCAAACCCTGAAGCTTGCTTTAGAACTGATGCAAAAGAACATTGAAGAGCCGTTATCCATCGACGAAGTCGCTGAGTGTGTGAACATTTCCCGACGACAATTAGAGCGTCGCTTCTGCCGTTTCGTGGGGGCCACGCCCACACGCTACTACCTTGAGCTGCGCTTGACTCGAGCGCGGCAGCTTATTCTGCAGAGCAATCGGCCCATCACCGATATCGCGATAGCGACCGGTTTCTGTAGTTTCGCCAATTTCCATATGCGTTTTCGTGACTTCTTTGGCGTAGCGCCAAGCAGTTATAGAGCAACGTATGAGCGCAGGCGCTAGGTTTTCCGAAACCTCGGCCCGCCAAACACACACAAGAAACCCATACTGTCTAAGCCCAACAAACGATGGCTTGCATCATCGATAAGGATTACCGAGAACTATGAATGCTCCATCGCCCGTGTTGGTACCCACGGCTAACCACATCGAGCGGATGTCTACACGCATCGCCTTCCTTATCGCGGGTTTACTCATGTCCGCATGGGCGCCTCTGGTCCCATTGGTTAAAGCCCGCGCTGGCCTGGACGATGGCGGCCTGGGCTTGTTTGGATGTATAACATTTGGATAAGGGGTGGGCTTTATCCCGCTCCAGCGAGCTAAGTAAACAAAGAAAGAAAAAGAAAGGGGACAGATTTTTTACGTGACAGTATGGAAAAACAAATCTATCCCATTTCTTGAAAAATAAAATCCGCACCATTTCTTGTTGTGCCATTTCTTGAGAAAAGTCATTTCGAAAACAACATACCAGAACTGCTAGAACTACTCAGAGGTACCGGATTGATATCAGACCATTCACCGTTGATTAAAGCATAATAGTTCCATCCGCTGTCTGTTCTAAGTCCAAAGATGAAGGCACCCAATGGTATTGACAACATGGTGGGCAACGCATCCTCTGCTGCAGCTTTGACTTTTGCAGCTATTATCTTGGCATCCTCCTCGCTCTTGCCTTCTGACATTGCCAACTGGACGACCGACGTGGTTATACTCGTTATCGTGTCCGCAGATGCTCCTTTTTCCTTATAAATACTCCGCAATGTTGTTGCCGTGTAGCGGTTTTCCGGCCAAGCGCTCATCAAAGTATTTGTTGCAACATCCACAAGACCCTCCCCTCTGCGGGCAACATAAGGTTGAGTTCCGGGTCTTTCAGTTATCGAAACTCTCCGCCGCATATTAGGCGCCTTATTTTTGAGTGCCGTCTGCTCGGCTTTATCGCGCCTCACGTGACCCGACTCGTAACTAAGCCCAACGTCTGCGGCGATATGAAGAACAAATTCGTCAGTAATAGTGAACCTGCAGCCACTTAGCTCGACTGTGATAAAAAACTCATGATCACTTTCGTAGTCGCTACGTTGAACGCACGTAACTTTTTTAGCGGAGTAATTTAATAGATAGACCTTCGTCCAGTCATGACCAATTTGTTTCGATAGTTCCCAGTGACACTCTCCTGTTTTTTTTGCGCTTACATAGATCGATGCCCCATGGGTCGCAAAGCTTTTGTCTCCTGCCAACAAGACTCCTTTACCTTCAACCTGCTTTATTCTACTTCTGTTATTTTTTAGCAGATCCCAAAAGACAATATTGTCTCGCTTATCTGCATCACCCGATGAACTAGAGTCTCCATTTTCGCTTTTGCTTTCTTCATCCTTAATAGTCATTGGTATCATAAGTCTAGCTCCGCGATAGTGGTTAATGCAGGCTAGTACATCTGGCCGCTTGCGCAAGGGATCAGCAACTCCCTCATAAAATATCGCAAGTGGGGTTACGTGAAATGGTACGTGCGTGAAAAGAGGACGTATTCATTGGGGATAGCTGACCGCTTAGCCCAGAAACTGTCCTTCCAAATCACACAATCTCGCAGAAACAGAAGACCTGACACCACCCTAACAGAGGCAGCGGTCAATCTTGATTGACGCGTTAATGACCAGGGTGAAGCTTTTAAGCTACTTGCTCTTGTATCTTTAGTACGATGCAAAAGCATACCTATCTTTTTGTTATTAAATGAAAAAATACGGATTTAAATTCTAGTGGATGCGAGTCATTCGAAAACGTCTCCATGTCGGCCTGAGGACCAGCGCAGCGATAGGGAAAAAGCCCGCTTACGACGACACTGCACATCAACTACAAAAAATGAAATATCTGGCGTGAGTGTCCCGACTCCAACCGCACCACAGGCCAGCACTGAGTCTTGAAGGCCGTGCCGGCCTGATGACATAGTGGCGACTCATCGAGACTGATAAGGATCCATCGTGGAGTCGAAACGGATAGCACTGCTGATTGACTGCGACAACGTAAGCCACGCCGCTATCGGCGGTGTGCTCGATGAGCTTGCCAAATATGGCATGGTGAACATCAGGCACGCTCACGGCAATTGGAGCTCTCCGCACCTTGCAGGCTGGGTCGAGAAGGTCCACCCCTACGCTATTCGACCCATGCAGCAGTTCGCTTTCACGAAAGGCAAGAACGCCACTGACTCTGCAATGATCATTGACGCAATGGACTTGCTATACAGTAAGAACGTCGATGCCTTCGCGCTCATGACCAGCGACAGCGACTTCACCCCGCTTGTGCTGCGACTGCTTGAAAGCGGCCTGCCAGTGTATGGCTTTGGCGAGAAGAAGACTCCTAAGCCGTTCGTGGATGCCTGCTCTCAGTTTATCTACACAGAGAACCTGATGAGCGACGATCAGGAAAAAGCTGCCGAGGGCGAACCACCACAATCCACGAAGCGAACCCGGAACGAGCTGCGCAGCGACACGTCCCTTGTCCGATTGCTGAGGACAGCAGCAGAGAAAACCGCAGACGACGCCGGGTGGTCGCATCTCAGTCAAGTCGGTCAATTCATCCGCAACAACAGCTCGTTCTCAGCAGTCAATTACGGGCATCGTACGCTGGGCGATCTCATTCGCACGTCAGAGCTATTCGAGATCGATATGCGCCACGGTGGAACCGCGATGTTTATCAAGAACACACGCAAATCAAGCCCCACGACGCACCACCAGGCCGAAGCAAGTACATCGTAGGAACAAGCCTCATACCACGTTCTGAACGCGTTCAGATTTGATTCTGAACGTGTTCATAACGGTTTCAGATTTGGCCGGGACGCCGCGCTGCCGACTCGCATCCGCTTTGATGATGCTGGCGTCCACAGCAAATCCTTCGCCTTTGACCAAGCCAGCCTCCATGCAACGACGCAGCACCTCGTTGAGCAACCAGCGAAACAAATCGCTGTCCCGAAAACGGCCGTGTCGATTTTTGGAAAAGGTCGAGTGGTTGGGGACTTCATCATCAAGGCTCAACCGGCAGAACCAGCGATATGCCAGGTTCAAATGGGCCTCTTCGCACAACAGCCGTTCGGAGCGAATGCCGTAGCAGTAGCCGACGATCAGCATGCGAATCATCAGTTCTGGATCAATCGACGGACGCCCAATCGGGCTATAAAAATCGGCGAGGTAATGGCGCAGGTCGCTCAGATCGAGACATTGATCAATGCTGCGCAGAAGGTGATTGGCTGGGATGTGATCTTCAAGGTTGAACGAGTAAAACAGTCGATCCTGCCCACTAACTGTCCCATCATGCTGCGTACTCTCTCGCTGGCCGATGGAGTGATTTTGCCGTAGACGACACAGGGGCGCCATTCTTAGCAAGGTCGACCCAAAGCAGACCATGGCAAGTGGTTATCAGATAGAGAGGGTTCCGCAGTTTTATCCGACTCTTGACTGGTCATTCCCAGCCCAGTTTTCTGTAGGAAGTCTTGTCTTGTTCGGGAAAGTCCGTCAGGTACTCGCCCCACTGCATGTGCGCATAATATTTAGTCATCGCTTCGAAATGACTTTCAGCCTCAACCTCCCAAACAAGCTTCGCTTCCGAATGCATAAGCGCACGCGCACCATCACCTTCAGCACCGGCTAGACAAAAGGTCTGACAGCCATCAGGTTCCTGCCAAAGTTCATGATTCATATTCAAGGTTCTGTTTTTTAAGGTCGTTATGGTGCCCGAAACTCTGATGGAACGGCCGTTATGGATCGGCTCTGTAGAAGAGACTGAATCCGAACGCCGACTTTTTCAACAGAATCAGCTACTAGCTGACAATCGCATTCACTTTTGTATCAGCACCCCGGGCTTGCCGAGCCAGCCCGCCGGCCATACGATTCGATTATTCCTCAGGCGGAGGAGTCATTGTGAAGCCGGTGATGCTCCTGACACGCATCCTGGCGCCTGCCATCGCTCTGGCGCTGGCATCCGCCGGCCTGCATGCCGACGATCCGTTCGCACCGTTGCGCGATGCCATGGTGCGGGAAATCACCAACATGTCGTCCGTCACGCGCGACGAAACCGGCAGGGTCGAATTTGCCGCGCCGGTGATGGCCGCGATGGCCAAAGTGCCACGCCATAAGTTCGTCCCGCCCGACGAGGTGCCCTACGCCTACGAGAATCGCCCGCTGCCGATCGGCTACGGCCAGACCATCTCCCAGCCCTACATCGTCGCCCTGATGACCGACCTGACGCAGGTCGGGCCCGGCGACGTGGTACTCGAGATCGGCACTGGCTCGGGCTATCAGGCGGCGATCCTCGCCGAGTTGGCGCAGGCGGTCTACACGATGGAGATCATCGAGCCGCTGGCAGTGCAGGCCAGTGAGCGCCTGGGGCGGCTGGGGTATGCGAAGGTGCAGGCCCGGCTGGGTGATGGCTACCACGGCTGGCCCGAGCACGGACCTTATGACGCCATCCTCGTCACTGCCGCCGCCAGCCATGTGCCGCCGCCACTGATCGCCCAGCTCAAGGCCGGCGGACGGATGGTCATCCCGGTCGGCGCGCCGTTCATGATCCAGTACCTGCTGCTGATCGAGAAGGCCGGCGATGGCAGCGTGTCCACCCGGCAGGTGCTGCCTGTGCGCTTCGTGCCTCTGGTCGGAGGCGATTGAGCATGCATTCGCCACCACTGCTCGCCCTGGCGCTGTTGTCTGCCTCCGCGCTCGGCTATGAGGTGCTGCTGCTGCGGCTGCTTTCGATCATCCAGTGGCACCATTTCGCCTACATGATGATCAGCGTCGCGCTGCTCGGCTACGGCGCCGCCGGCACCGCCGTGGCGCTGGCGCGGTCTGTCCTGGCGCCGCGCTTCCACGGCGTGTTCATCGGCGGCGCGGTGCTGTTCGGGCTGAGCGCCATTGCCTGCTTCGGCCTGGCCCAGAAGGTTCCATTCAATCCCCTTGAGATCCTCTGGGACGCGCGGCAGTCGGCGCGCCTGCTGATGATCTACCTGCTGCTGTTCGTGCCGTTCTTCTGCGCGGCGGTGTGCATCTGCCTGACCTTCACCTGCTTTCAGGAACAGATTCATCGGATCTACGCCTTTGATATTCTCGGCGCCGGCGTGGGCAGCCTGGTAATCGTCGCCGCGCTGTTCGCCTTGACGCCCGTCGATGCGCTGCGGCTGCTGGGCGGCACCGGCATCGCCGCCGGGGCGCTGGCCGGCATGGCTTGCACGGGGAAGAGGCACTGGCTCGCGCCGTTGCTGCTGGCGGCGGCAGTGGTTGTACCTGCCGGCGTGCCCGAGCGCTGGATCGCCCTGTCGCCCTCCGAGTACAAGGAACTGAGCCAGACGCTGCGTATCAAGGATGCGTACGCAATCACCCAGACCTGGAGTCCGCTGGGCCTGCTCACGGTCGTCGACAGCCCGACCATTCCCCTGCGCCACGCGCCGGGTCTGAGCCTCAACGCGACGCAGGAACCGCCCGCCCAATTGGCCATCTTCACTGACGGCGATGGCCTTTCCGTGCTGAACCGCTATGACGGGCGCCGTGAACCGCTCGCCTACCTGGGCTACCTGACCTCGGCTCTGCCCTATCACCTGCTGCGGCAACCCCGCGTGCTGGTGCTGGGCAGCGGCGCCGGTGCCGATGTGCTGCAGGCGATCTACCACGGCGCCAGCGCGGTGGATGCCATCGAACTGAACCCGCAGGTGATCGATCTGGTCCAGCGCCGCTTCGCCGATTTCTCCGGCAAGCCGTACAGCGCGCCCAACGTCCGTGTGTTGATCGGCGAGGCGCGCGGCCTGGTGGCTTCACGCGACGAGCCTTACGACTTGATCCAGATCGCCCTGCTGGACTCCTTCGGCACCGCCTCGGGCGGCCTGCATGCGCTGTCCGAAAACTACCTGTACACGGTGGACGCCTTCGCCGAGTACCTGCGCCATCTCGCGCCCGGTGGTATGTTGGCCATCACCCGCTGGGTCACCCTGCCGCCCCGCGATGTTCCCAGGCTACTGGCCACCGCGGCCGCAGCCATCGAGCGCGACGGGCAGGCCAACGCGGCGCGTCGCATCGTCATGATCCGCGGCTGGAAGACCGCGACGCTGCTGGTCAGCAACAGGGATTTCGACGACGCTGGCATCGCCGTGCTGCGGGAGTTCTGCCGAGCGCGCTCCTTCGACCTGGCCTACTACCCCGGGATGACCGTGGCCGAGGCGAACCGCTATAACCTGCTCGACCGGCCCTGGTTTTTCGAAGCGGCGCAGGCCCTGCTGTCCGGCGAACGCGCGGAGTTCCTGGAACGCTACAAGTTCGACGTGCGTCCGACCATGGATGATCGGCCGTATTTCTTCCATTTCTTCAAGTGGCGCTCGCTGCAGGAACTGCTGGCGCTGAAGGAGCAAGGCGGCCTGTCAATGCTGGAGTGGGGCTATCCGGTGCTGATCGCCACCCTGCTGCAGTCCAGCGTGGCCGCCGTGCTGCTGATCCTGGTGCCGCTATGGGTGGCGCGGCGGCGCTCTCAGAATGCGGCTTTGGGCAGGTTCGAACTTAGGGTCGTGTCCTACTTCGCCGCCATTGGCTGCGCCTTCATGTTCGTGGAAATCGCCTTCATCCAGAAGTTCACCCTTTTCCTCAGCCACCCGTTGTATTCGGTGGCGGTAACGCTCAGCGCGTTCCTGATTTTCGCTGGCCTCGGCAGCCGTTACTCCGGCCGCCGGCGGCGGGACATTGGAACGGGTGTAGCGCGCCGTCATCCGCTCACGTGGCCAGTCCTGGCGATCTGCGTGATCGCCCTGCTCTACCTGATCGCCCTGCCCCCGTTGTTCCAGCTGCTGGCGCCGGTGCGAACCCTCGCCAGGTTCGGCATCTGCGCCGCGCTGATAGCGCCGCTGGCGTTCGCCATGGGCATGCCGTTTCCGCTCGGACTCGAGCGCATCTCCGCGCGCGCCGAAGCCCTGGTGCCGATCGCCTGGGGCGTCAACGCCAGCGTATCGGTGGTAGCGGCCGTGCTGGCGACCCTGCTGGCGATCCACCTGGGCTTCACCGTGGTGTTGCTGCTGGCGTTGCTGCTGTACCTCGCGGCGGCGGTCACATTTCCCTGATCGCGGCGGTTCGCAGCGAAACGTCAACAGACCCTGGTGAGACGAATGACCTATAGGAACGTCGCTTGCCGCAGTTCACACGTCTCGCCGTGTCGAGACGCGAGAGTGACGCCTTTCCTGCTTCGAAGCTAAATACTTGAAAAAGTGGACGTGTGCGTCATGCCAAAGATGAGAGGTTCCGTGCCGCGAGTAATTGGTTTTGGCCGACGCAGTCGAGTCGTCAGAGGTGACTTTCATCCCATAGCTGACCGGCAGAAAACGGCCCATAGTGTGTAAAAACGCTTTCTTGAACCCTTGCTATGATTTCCGGGGATTTCATCGCAAGGATCGCCCATGAAGCGCTTTATCCAAGGTGAACATCGAGGCCAAAGCACCTTACTTCCCGAAAGCCTCGACGACTACGTCAGCGATATCAATCCGGTGCGCATAGTCGACGTCTTCGTCGATGAACTCGACTTGGTCAATCTGGGTTTTGACGGTGCTATTCCTGCTGACACAGGCCGGCCTGCTTACCACCCCGCAATCCTGCTGAAGATCTATATCTACGGTTATCTCAACCGCATCCAGTCGAGCCGACGGCTGGAGCGAGAGGCCCAACGCAACGTCGAGCTGATGTGGCTAACCGGGCGTTTGATGCCTGATTTCAAGACCATTGCCAACTTCCGGAAAGACAACAGCAAGGCCATCCGAGGCGTCTGTCGCCAGTTCGTTGTGCTCTGTCAGCAGTTGGGACTGTTCGGAGAAAATCTGGTCGCCATCGATGGCAGTAAATTCAAAGCAGTCAACAACCGCGACCGCAATTTCACCAGCGCCAAACTGAAGCGGCGAATGGAAGAAATTGAATCGAGCATCAGCCGTTACCTGGCGGCACTCGATGCTGCCGATCGGCAAGAACCCACAGCTTCCGAGCCCAACGCCGTGCGGCTAGAAGAGAAAATCGCCAAGCTCAAGACGCAAATGAAGGAGCTTCAAGCGATCGAAATCCAGCTCAACGAATCCCCGGATAAACAGGTCTCACTGACCGATCCAGACGCCCGTTCCATGATGACGCGTGGCACGGGAATCGTCGGCTACAACGTGCAGACAGCGGTCGATACTCAGCACCATTTGATCGTTGCGCATGAGGTGACCAACGTCGGTTCCGACCGCGATCAACTCAGCTCGATGGCCAAGCAAGCCCGCGAGGCGATGGCGTCGGATACGTTGTCGGTGGTGGCTGATCGAGGTTACTTCAAAAGCGAACAAATCCTCGCTTGTCACGATGCCGGTATCACCGCCTATGTGCCCAAACCGATGACCTCTGGAGCCAAGGCTGACGGGCGTTTCAATAACGATGCCTTCATCTATGACGCGGCAAAAAACGAATACATTTGTCCCGCTGGCGAGGCGCTGATCTGGCACTACTCCTACGTTGAAAAAGGCCTGAAGTTGCATCGTTACTGGAGTTCAAAATGCCAGGGCTGCGCGTTGAAGTCGCAATGCACGCCTAGCACGGAACGACGAGTTCGACGCTGGGAGCATGAAGCCGTATTGGAGGAAATGCAGCTTCGGCTGAGCAAAGCCCCTGAGATGATGCGAGTCCGAAAACGGACGGTTGAGCATCCCTTCGGGACGCTCAACCAATGGATGGGTGCGACGCACTTCCTAACCCGAAAGCTGGCCGGGGTGAGTCCATCCCAGAGGCTGTAAAAACAGCGTTGACGCGTTCCAGGTCGCGACTGATGCAATACGCAGCATTTGCCATGTGATCGTTCAGCCACGAACGTCAATGACCCAAGACGATGAGGCCTTGAGCGTTTTTACACACTCTGGGCCGATTTCTGCCTATCACGATTGACCAAAAGCGGCGGTCGACGGACACAATCGGCCCGCTTTTGCAGCGCAAGTTGAATTACCTTTCAGAACGTAGCCGCATCGTTGATAACTGCCTCATAGGCATGCTTCTCAAATGTGAAGGGGCCGACTCCTTCAATGATGCGAGGCTCTTCATAACCGTTCTCGTAAGCAAAGGAATCCCACGTGAAAAAGTCATCGTTTTGGCGAACAGATACTGCGTAGGCGCCACACCCGATGTCGCCGCACTCGGGGCAGATGTAAAGGAGTATCCGACCGCTTTCTGTTTCAGCGGGCTCGCGTAATAGCAGACGAGAATTAGATTGTTTGTTTTGCTCTAGGAAGCCCTTAACAAAACAACCCATAAAGTCGGAATGTCCACCATCAGCCATAACGATAGCATTGAGCAACGAACGTTCGTTTATCAGAAAATCGGAGGAGCATCGTTCGGCCACGGTGCAGCCATTTGAGGCGCTTCCCGGACGAAACAACTCTTGAAATGTGAGGGTACTGGCTTCCATAACTGCGAACGACCTTTATGCACTGAATTGGCGTGAAATTACATACAACATCGTGGGTTGGTACAAGCCAAATTTCATCCGCCGACTGACCGCTTTTGGCCGTCGGCTGCCCCCGCGACGGTCATTAATTTGGCCAGAAACGGACACCCGAACACATCACCTGATCGGCTATTTTTGTAGGGCGAAGCGGTTACCCGTGTTCCGCTGCCAACAATGACCTGAACTGCGAAACGATCTCTGAAGATAGTCCGGCAGCTTCGAACACTGCGCAGGTAAAGCTAACGGGTGCAGGGCCTGGAGCAGTTATGATGCGGTCGGCAACCATTGCTATTTGGCTGCTTTGATAAAGCGCGGTGCCTTCATAACCTACGGCATTCTGTTGTAAGAAATCAGCGCTGTTCGAGGTATGAGGAACCATGTCTAGAAGCCCGGCCCTCGCGAGTGCCAGTGTTCCCCCACAGATACCGGCAATTGTCGCTCCACTTGAGCGACTAGCATGAAGAAAGTCTCGAATGTCCGGTGCATCTGCATGCTCCCAGGTCATTCCACCGATGACGACAACAACGTCCGGTTTCCAGTCCAGGCATTGTTGCAAGTTGCTATCCACCGTTACAGCCAATCCCCCCTGCGAGCGGAACTGCCCCGTAACACAGGCGAAAAACCTGACGTCGATCCCGTAAAATGGGGACGCGGTCCCTGCAATGAAAGCATATTCCCAGTCCGCAAAACCGGGGGTCAGTATCAATCCCACGCGTGCCATCAGTCAGAATCCTCCATGAAAGGGACCAACATAAAGCGATAACAAATAGATCTCAACGGCTGCTTTGGGTCGAAGGCCCCGATGCAAAGGCAGCATGAGTGCTGGGCCTGCCTTGGCAACGCGCGAGACTGGCGGTTCGATCACACTGACCATGAGATCGCGCAACTCAAGCGCTTGAGGTTTGCCAAGCGCAGCGAGCAGTTGAATCCTGAGCGGGAAAGTGGGAACTGGTTCAGTTACGCAAGGTGCGATCGCCGGACGCACAAACCGGCTATCGGACCGTATGAGGCACGCCGCAATCTACGTCAGTCGCTAGTCGTCTTCGGAAATTGATTTCTTAAATCAATCACTCTGCCATTGCTGAACTAGACTTCGAAATGTGCTTCTAGCGTGAAGTTCGTGGCCGGCGTGCCACCGCTGTATCTGAGGATGGAGCAGTAGGCCGATGCGACAACGCAACGTGTGGAGCGCTCACTATGTTTTGGAACCACGCCCTGCAAACATGGCATCCATGTTATTCGCCAACCGACTCCAGGCTGGCCGCGATCGCGATTGCGGTCCTCACATTCGCGCTGTTTGCCAGTCAAGTCCATGCTGCGACCGAGGAAAAAACCTCTCCCCAGACGCCATCGCAGCTCGAGGAACTCACGATCTCGCCCCAAGAGGTGATGATTCCGTGGAAAGGCGATCTCGACGGGATGATCCAGCGCGGAACCATTCGAGTCCTGACCGTCTATAGCAAAACATTCTATTTTGTTGACAAGGGTGTCCAGCGCGGCGCGGCCTATGAGATTTTTCGCCTGTTCGAGGAAGATTTAAACAAGAAACTAGCTAAGGACAACAAGCTCAAGCATAAGCATCTCAAGGTCCGGATGATTTTTGTTCCGGTCGCACGGGGCGACCTGCTGGAGGCGCTGGTTGCCGGTAAAGGCGACATTGCGGCGTCCAACCTCACCGTAACCGAAGAGCGCCAGAAACAAGTCGACTTTTCCGTACCGACATATCGGAACGCCAGCGAAGTGGTGGTAACCGGTCCAGCCTCTCCCCCAGTGTCCAGCGTGTATGAGCTAGCGGGAAAGGTAGTCTTCGTTCGCCAATCCTCCAGCTATTATCAAAGCCTGACGGCCCTCAACCGGCGCTTCGCCACCGAGAAAAAACCTGCCGTGATTCTCAAATTGGCGCCGGAGAACCTGGAGGACGAGGATCTGATTGAGATGCTCAACGCCGGATTGATTCCGCTCATTATCGTGGACAAGCACAAGGCGAACTTCTGGAAACAGATCTTTACCAAAATCACGGTGCATGAAAATGTCGCCGTGCGCACCGGCGGTGATATTGCTTGGGCGATCCGCAAAGACAGTCCGCAATTTCTGGCTGCCATCAACAATTTTGTGGCTGGCCATAACCAGGGGACTACGAAGGGGAACATTATCCTGGCGCGTTATTTGAAGAACGCAAAGTATGTGAAGGATGCGGCTTCAGAGTCCGAACGCCAGAAATTCCTCGCCATGATTCAGCTCTTTCAGAAATACGGCGACCAGTATGATGTGGACTGGTTGCTGATGGCAGCCCAGGGGTACCAGGAGTCTCAGCTCAATCAGGCCGTCAAGAGCAAGGTCGGCGCGATTGGTGTGATGCAGGTCATGCCCGCTACCGGCAAGGAACTCGCTGTAGGCAACATTTCGCAAGTGGAGCCGAACATCCATGCTGGCATCAAATACATGCGCTGGATGATGGATCAGTACTACGGCAATGAACCCATGAGCAAGCTGGACAAGGCGCTGTTCGCTTTCGCTTCCTATAACGCTGGCGCAGGGCGGATTTCGAAGCTTCGCAAAGAAGCGGCCAATCGTGGCCTGGACCCAAATGTCTGGTTTCACAATGTGGAGTATGTTGTCGCCGAGAAAATCGGCGCGGAGACAGTGACCTACGTGAGTAACATCTACAAGTACTACATTGCCTACAAATTGCTCATCGAAGCCAGGACGGCGAAGGAAGATGCCGCCAAAAAGCTGAAGGGTGAGATCGAGGAGGCGCGCTAAATCCGCAAGGAGTGAAAGAAAAATCGCTCGATTCGGGTATGCCCCCCCTTCCGTCAACGACTTATGACATTGGGAAAGCTCGGCCCCATAAATGGAATTTAAGTCAGTCCCAAGTTTCACAGCCCTCCACCGAAGCGATATTGCCAGACTATGCCAATGGCATCATATTCGCTGCCTGTGCGGGTATGCCCGCCATTACTTGCATTCAGCTTTAGTGAATGGTTTCGGTTCAACGGCAGCGTCAGAGTGCATCCGTAACGTGTATTTTCCTGGTAGTCGTGATTACCGACCCCATCGACTGAGCTACTCCCGCCAGCGAAGTAGGTCGCATCCAGTGCAACCCAAACACCATTGTTGAAGGCATAGATAAGATGCCCTTGTACCTGATAAATCGGGCTCTGGGAAAATGTGCGGTCGCCGAGGAACTCATTATTGTCGGTGTAGAAGGTGCCCGCGCCGGATAATTCCAAAGTCACTGACCCCAAGCGCTTGGAAATCCCAAGTTCGGGCTTGAATGACCAGCGATTGTTACCAAGATTTATCAGCTTACTAGCGTCGTATTGTCCGAGTGGCGCCGTGATCGCCAGGCTGGCGCCGATAATCACATCCTGTTGATAGCTGGGGAATTCAGCCAGGGACAGCGCCGGGGCGCCATACAAGTTGACCGAGAAGCGGAATCTTGGATCGATCAAGCCAGTAACATTACGCTCCTTGGGTTCACCGGCGAACAGAGCGGAGCCGGTCAATCTTGCCTCAGGCACGACGATATCGAATTTCCCGGAACGGCCCCAGACGTCCAGGGACCTGGCAAAGGCAAACACGACAGTCTTGATGTTGAGCTTGGCGTCCTGGAGCGGGATTGAGGGGTTGGCCGTTACGTTGCCATGCAGATCGCTATAGCCCATGAGCAGGAAATTGATACCGACCGGCGTATTGGCGTAGGACCGGGGTTCGAGATCTTCTGCGCCAGCACCGGAGGTTACGATGATGAGCGAGGCGGAAGCGAACCGAACCAGCCTGACGAAGCAGGGATTGTGTTTCATCCACATTCGCTCGCTTCCTGTCAGGCCTTTGGAGTGCTATGTATTGTTGTAGCGCATCCGCATTCGTTTGGCACTCATAGCCGCGATCAGCGCCTCGCCAGCTGTTCTTTTTTTCCGGTGTCATCAATAAATGCATCGCTACTGAACGCCAACTCGAATGATCCATCCGGCAACCAACGGGGATCGCCCCACGGCAATGATTCGCAGGTCCAAGCGGACTGCGATTTTGCCCGCCATACTGGAAAAACCGCGGTGATCGGTCCACTCTCGGATATCGAAGCGATTGTCCAGGGCAAGGCTCTCCCTGATCCCTGGATTCGTTCTGTCAACCATCTATGGAAGAGCAGACCCATGAAACCAATCCGCGCCATTGCCCTCGCTTCACTCCTCTCGACCGCCGGCCTGACGACCCATGCCGCCGACATACCGTTGGGCAGCAATGCCATGGAAGGTCACATCGTTTCACGGGTACTGGCCGTTGATCCCGCCAACTACCAGGTCACCATCGAAGGTCACGACAAGAATCCCGTGCCCATCCAGCTCACCGACCAGGCCAAAAACCTGCACAATTTGAAAGTCGGGGACGTGGTCGATATTCATGTGATTCGCTCGGTCGCTTATAAACTTGATACCGATGTTGGCGGTGCATCAGGCATCACTGACGAATCCATGTCCATCCGCGCCACCAAGGACAATCCCAATCCCGGAGGGGAAGCGGTTCGCCAGGTCAAGGTCACGTCCAAGATCACTCACATCGACTTTAAAAAGCATGAGGTGACCTTGCTTCCGCCGGAGGGAGAAGCCACTGTACTGAAAGTCGAAGACCCGAAGCTTCAAGAAAGAATGAAGAAACTCCAGGTGGGTCAGACAATCGATGCCATTTATACCGAAGTCCTGAAGGTCAAAACTTCACGCTAACGACGCTCACCGACAAACGCGGTCTCGAACAACAGGACTTGAGTTCGACATGACAGATCTGTTCAATGCAATCGGACTTGGATTACTGGCGTTGCTGCCGTTGACCAACCCTCCCACGACAGTGGCGCTGTTTCTCGCCTTGAGTAAGGGACTGAGTCACAAGGAAAAAAATACACAGGCTTTTCTGACGTCCTTCTATGTCTTTCTGATCATGACGGTCACTTATTACTTAGGCGCGTTTGTTATGGATGCATTTAGCATCTCCATACCGGGCTTGCGTATGGCCGGTGGCGGAATTCTCATTATCATGGGCTTGAAGATGCTGTTTCCGCCGCCGCTTCAGCACGCTGCTTCCAGCAATGGCGCAACCGAACAACCGAACTTCGCCTTCATTCCCTTGGCCATGCCCAGTACGGCCGGCCCTGGCACCATTGCGATGATCATAAGTTCCGCCGCCACTATCAAACACAGCACGTTATTCCCTGCCTGGGTCATATTGGTAGCCCCTCCATTAATCTTCCTGCTTACCGCTCTTATCCTTTGGGTATGCCTGCTTGGCTCAGGAATGATCATGAGAATGATGGGACAGTCAGGCATTGATGCCATATCACGACTTATGGGGTTCCTTCTGGTATGCATGGGTGCGCAGTTCGCCATTAATGGCTCAGTGGAAATAATCCAGACCATCATTGACAGTAATGCTCATCTGCTCCGCCCTCAGTAATTTCGAAGGGCGGGGTCTTGCTCTGCAAAACGTTTGAAAGTCAGCTGTACAAGGAATTCATCGACGTTGCATCGTGAATGAAACGCATCAGGCTGGGAATGATGTGAGAAGCATCTGGCCCAACGCCTCTGAGGGTGGCCGAAGCAAAATTGCGCTGTTTCGGCAATCCCACAAAATACAAACCCGGTACGTGCTCCGCCTGCCCATTGCACTGAGCAAGGTTTCCGTTGGCCTCCTTGTGCAGACCTGCCAAAAAACCAAGGCCTGGACGAAATCCGGTCGCAAAAATCAAACTGTCCACTTCGGTGTGTTGGCCATCGGCCCAGAGCACGCCCGTTGACGTTACCTGCGTGAACATTGGCTTGCGCTCAAAAAGCCCCTGCTTCATGGCTCGACGATAGACGCCATCATCCAGCACAGGGGTACCTTGATCATTCAGCCAACGAGTCTTCTCTATCCCTGTCCACTTGAGCCAAGTATGAAAATCCACACCGAGAATCTTTTGCGGAAAAAACCGGATCGATTCCCTTGTCGCCAATACGACGCTGCTGACTTGAGCCAACTCATGGGCAATTTGTACCGCTGAGTTGGCCGCTCCTATCACCACTACTCGTTGATTGCTGAAGCTGTCGACATTTCGGTAATCCGCACTGTGTAAACATTGCCCGCGAAAACTTTCCAGCCCCTGAATGTCAGGAATGAACGGCTGATTGAATCCGCCGGTGCAAACGATCAACGCTTTGGAATAGAAACACTGACCATCCGATGCCTGAAGCAAAAATAGTCCGTGCTCCTTACGCACGTTCTGAACTTGTGTGTTCTGCCTAATGGGTAACTGGAAAACGTCGGCGTACTGCTCCAGATAACGTACGACTTCATCGCGTAGCGGATAATGCCTGGCGTCAGCTGGAAAGGGCATCCCAGGTAATGATGAGTAAGCGGCAGGGGAAAAAAGTCTCAGGCTGTCGTAGTAATTGCGCCAGTTTCCACCGGGCTGGTTCTCGGCATCCAGAATGAGAAACCTGAGGTTTTGCTGCTGCAGGTGCCAACCACATGCGAGCCCGGCTTGGCCCGCACCGATAACAATGACGTCCATGGGCTCAATTTTTACATTCATGTATGCGCACTCATGCATATATACAGACAATAAAAAAACTACACTGGCGCACCAGGGCAGCAGAACGGCGCCAGACTCTTCATGTGTTGGAGAATGCCTTCAAGCCGTGTCACCACCGCCGCTCCATCCACCTCGTAAAACATCTGTCGGCTGACTTTGGTCGCACGGACGATGCCCGCTTCTGAGAGCACTTGCAGATGGCGAGATACCACAGAACGCTCTTGAGGCAGCCCCTCGGCAATCTCGGCGATATCCGCACGCCCCAATTGCATGACTCGCTTGAGTACAGCTACCCGCGACGGCTCGCACAGCGCTTTGAAGAAAGCGCCATCGAGAGAGTCGATTGCGGCATCAATTGCCCGGGAACGTATGGAAATTCGGTTCGTCATGCGGATGACTATATGTGCACATCCATGCACACGTCAATTCGTCGAACAGGTATCAAATATCACCTGCCTGCATCGCTATTTTGCAAAAGCCCTTCGCGCACCGACCGTCTGACCTCAGCCTGTATGGCATAAGCCGGCGCCTCTACAGCATTGAAATCCTGTGTATACCGCTGGGCAAATCCTTCTACCCCCCATTCCTGATACTGCTGCACATGCTTTAACTCGTGAGCCCAGAGCGCGATGTTCTGTTCCGCGCTTTGAGCATCCCGGAAAAGGATGATGTCGATCAGCGTCACGGCCCCGACATCGGGGTTTTGCAGCATGGCAGTGGCGGCGTTGAATTGGCCGTCGTCGCCAACTTTGTAGCGCGCGATATCGAGGACGCCGGGGTCGTACCAGCGCAGCAGTTGCTGCCGGATGTGCGGTGGAATGGGTTGGGTGCCAGTGTTGGCGGCATCAGCACGGGCTTGGGTCAACCAGAGCGCCAAGGCAGGTGCCGCGATCTGGTGGACGTCATCCGGCAAAGAACCGAGCATCGGCTCCAGGTCTGGCAGGCAGATGCAGCCGTTCAGGCACACTTGTGTCTCGCCAGCCGGGCAAGCGGTGGTCTGGGCTGGCACGTCAAGCGTCAGGCAAAGCACGAACAGCGCCCCCAGGCGCGTGGTGATGGGTGGCATTGGGCGCTCCAGGGATGGACGCAGCGCGAACAGGTCATTGATCGAGGATCAGCATAGCTTTAGCGTAGTCCGAACCAGGCGCTCCCAGGATAATTGCAGGGCAGACCGTCTTATCCGTGAATCCTTTGCTTGGCGACTTCATGTACCCCGCTGGACCGTGTTCAAGCCAGCAGCTCGGTGATCCACCGGGCTTGCCGGGCGATGTCTTGCACCCTTTCCTCGGGCACGACCTGCCGAGCCCGGGCGAAGTTGCTGAGCGTCTGCTGCTTATGGCGCAGAATGCGCTGCCACTTGATCAGGAACGCCGGGCTGCGTGCCTGCATCAGCACCGGGCCGAAGTACAGCTCCTCAGCGGTATACCGCACCGGCCCGACGCGCTCGGCGACGATGATCTCGTAGTAGAAGCGGTTTTCCCGCAGCACTTCTTCGCAGAGGATACGGTAGCCATTCTCCATCAGCCATTGGCGCAATGGCTGCTCACCACCGTTGGGCTGCAGGATCAGTCGCTCATGGCCACTGAGGCGAGCCTTGCCGCTGTCGAGGATGTCTCGGATCGTCTCGCCGCCCATGCCACAGATGCTGATTGCCGTGATCCCGTCTTCCGGCTCGATCGCCGCCAGGCCATTGGCCAGGCGCACGGTGATCCGTTGGTCCAGGCCGTTCTCGCGCACAGTGCGTTCGGCTGAGCGCAATGGCGTCAATGCCACCTCGCCCGCCACCGCCGCTGCGATGGCGCCACGGCGCATCAATGCCACCGGCAGATAGGCGTGATCCGAGCCGATATCGGCCAGGCGCGCATCAGCTGGTACATACGCCGCAACGCGTTCCAGACGCATGGACAATGTGTGTTCGTTCAACAGCAGCCCCTTTTCACCACGAACATCCGACACCTTGGCCGGATCGGGGCGCGATTCTGTCGAGTAACGCTATGCATTTCAAATTTATGCGACCAGGGCCATGACTCGCCCCAACCCACCGCACAGTTATCGACCCAAAAAACCTGGATCAGCTCTCAGGCGTGATAGTTGAATCCAGACCGGATTCAGCAGCCAGTTTCAATCGGTCAGCTTTACTGATGTATTTAGACTTACTGGCCGGTGCCAATTTGGCGCTGGCCTTTTTGGCGTGAGCCTTTAATAGCTGCTTTATTTTTTTACGACGGTTCATATTTTCTTGCTCGGCGTGTGAGTTCCTGAATGATGGCAGAGGTTCGGGTAACGGGACAATGATTGTGGCTTCCACATGGTTCGCGACCACGCTGCCGAAAGTCGGGGCCCAGCGCCAAACGGCGCCCGCTGCATCAGCAGGTGTCCTATCCTTCCACCTAACCCATGAGCCCGGATATCGAAATGCTCACCCCCGAGTCCACCCTCCTCCAGAGCTGGCACCACAACGCTCGATCCTGGATCGAGGCCGTCCGTACCGGCAGCATCGAAAGCCGCCTGCAAGTCACCGACCAGGCCATCCTGCTGGCGGTACTCAGCCGCCAACCCGAGCACGTGCTCGACCTGGGCTGCGGCGAGGGCTGGCTGTTGCGTGCGCTGGCTGACCGCGCCATCCAGGCGGTGGGTGTGGATGGCGACGCTGCGCTGGTTGAGGCGGCGCGGGCGGCGGGCTCTTCGCGGGTGCATTTGGCAAGCTATGAAGAGTTAGCGGAGGCGAAAGTAGACATTGGCAACAACTACGACCTGATCTGCGCCAACTTTGCCCTGTTGCACCAGGACATCATTCCCCTGCTCGCGGCCATGAACGCCCTGCTCGTTCCTGGCGGCACGCTGGTGATCCAGACTGTGCATCCGTGGACCGCGTCGGTGGGCGATTATCAGGATGGTTGGCGGGAGGAGACCTTCGCTGGGTTCAAGGGGCAGTGGCAACCCATGCCGTGGTACTTGCGAACACTGTCCAGTTGGTTCAATGCCCTGGACATGGCCGGCTTTCGGCTGGCCGGCTTGCAGGAACCGCAGCACCCGCAAAGCCCTATGCCGCAGTCGTTGCTGCTGGTGGCTGAGCAAAACCCACCCATTACCGCAAAAGTAGTCGCGGCACTGGGGGCTGACTGACAGGCATCACGGCCCCGTCGGGATAATAGCTGTGTCGATCAGTACCGATAGGTTGCCTGCACTGAAATTCCATTCGCACTATTGTTGTAGTTGGCACTGTATTCCGGTTGAAGTCCGGAGGTGTTCGAATGCTGTACTGAGGCTTTTGAATCCCAGAGGTAGCCATACGCAAAATCTACCGTCAGATCGGCAGTCGGCGAATAAGCGCCGCCCAAGGTCACGGCCTGGCGATTCCCGACCGGAACGCGCACGCTGCGGTCGGCATTTCCAACCGGTGCCTGATCATAGGCATAGCCTGCGCGTATCAGCCATTGCGGGTTCAACTGATAGGATGCGCCAACCGCGGTGGACCAAGTGTCGTGCCAGTTCATCTCTTCGGCCACACGCCCCAGGCCAGCAGCCTGGCCCATGGCGGAAACATCGCTGTTGATTGCTTCGATCTTTTGAATCCGGCTCCAGCGTGTCCAGGTGGTCCCCAGATAGCCGGTCCAGCGACTATTGAATCGATGGGTGATGGACGTATCCACTGATTCGGGCATCGTAAGATCTATCGTGGTGTCATACTTTCCGTCCAGCGGGATAATGCTTGGGGAACCGGAAACCTCAGTGTGCCCTTCGAGCTGATAGTTCACCTTCGAGTGATAGGTAATCCCCCACCGGGTTGACTCATTAAAGTCGACCAAGAGTCCCACGTTGTAGCCAATCGCCGTGTCATCGCCCTTGATGGTAACCAGGGTGTCCTGGCCGTTGTTCAGGGCGCCGGTTGCCATGTAATTCTGAAGCTTTGCATTGAAACGATTCAGGGTCGGTCCACCCCCGATAGATACGTGATCATTGATCCGATAGGCAATGGTAGGCTGCAGGGTTATCTCCTTGGTCGTGCTGTAGGAGCCATGGTAGCGACCTTGAAAAGAGCCCTCGTAATCATTGATCAGGCCACTCGGAGCATAGAGGCCCAGCCCTACCGAAAGACGTTCATCAAGCGGCGTCGACATATAGGCAAAGGGCACGACGCCCAAAGGCACCGAATCTCCCTCGTTTGTTCCTGCGGCACTGCCCTGCGCATCACTGATGTCGTCACTCACCGAAATGATCGCGGCACCGCCGGAAATCTCACTGCGCTTCAACTTGGTCAGGCCAGCAGGATTTCCATAGATGGTGCTGGCGTCCAGCGCCGAAGATGACCTTCCCGCATAAGCAGTTCCCGCGCTGCTTGCACTTTGTTCGTTTAGAGCAATGCCATTGGCACTTGCAATGGAAGAGGCGCTGAGCAGGGCCATGGCGCTGGTGAACTTGATCCAGACAGCATACTTTCGCTGAGTAAAGAAACACGGGGCCACACGGCTATTCAGTTTCATTGTCCACCTCTTGTTTATTATTTTTGTTGATTGCACGCAGGCAAGGCTTCGCCTTCCTGTGCACTTTTCAGTGCCGGTTGGAATTGATCGAAGTTGTGTAAAAAGCCCTGACTGAACAGCGCCAGGGCACGCGAATCAGAGACTCAATTAAGCCATTCGGTTTGAAAGCTATAACGCCCCAAGAGCGGAGCCAGGACTTCCTGGGCAGTTCCGGCCCGGATGCAGGCGACATGCCCACGGCGATTGTCCTGCACGACCTCAACAGCAATATTCGAAAGCCCCAGGCGCTCCACCTCTTCCTGGACTACTTTGGCAATCTCCCGCTGTTGCAAAGCAGGCTTGAATATCTTGCCCACGGCAGTCAGTGGCAACGCATCGAGGATTTCAATGCGCTTGGGGACTGCTGCTCGCTCACTGATGTTGAGATGAGCGAATGCCTCAAGTTCTTCGGCGTTGCAGACTTGCCCGGGACGCAGTTGAACGTAGGCGACTGGCACCTCGCCCGAGTAGGCATTGGGGCTGCCGATTGCAGCGGCCAAGGCGACGGCGGGATGCGTCTGCAAAGCCTCCTCGATTTGCTTGGGATCAATGTTGTGGCCGCCGCGAATGATCAACTCCTTCTTGCGTCCGGTCAGCCAGAAGTAACCCTGCGCATCCTGGCGACCCAGATCGCCCGTATTCAGCCAGCGCTGACCGTCGATATCGATCCAAAGGCCCTGGTTATGACGCTCCTCCAGATAGCCCTCGAAGAGGTTCGGACCACTGACCGTGATGAGGCCGATTTCATCCACGTTGGCGTCGCGCAGGTAATCTCCAGAATCATCGAGCACGACCGCGCGCATACGCTGGTAGGCGATCCGTATCCCGATGGAGCCGACACGGCGCTCGCCATGGGGCGGATTGATCGAGGAAACGCAGGTGCCCTCCGTCAGCCCGTAGCCTTCAAGGATCTTTACCCCGGTCCGGCGCTCGAACTCCCGGAAAAGCTCAGCCGGCATGGGGGCGGCACCACACATCGCATAGCGAAGACTGGACAGGTCGCAGCCCTGCCATTCATTTTGCAGAAGCGCAGCGTAGACAGTTGGCACGCCGGAAAAGAAGTTGATACCGAAGTGCTCGACCATCTCCCAGAATCGTGGGATCACCCCCTCGCCACGATAGCCATGAGGTGTGCCGAGGATCACATGGTCGCCTTGAGTCCAAGGCTCCAGCCCCGTCACCAGTTGTCCATTGACATGAAACAGCGGCAGGCCACAAAAGATGACCTGGCCACCACTGCGTGGCTGCAAATGAGCGGCTACGGCCCATGCATTGAACACTTCAGAGCCATGGCTGCGTGCGGCAATCTTGGGAAGCCCGGTGGTGCCGCCCGTACAGATGTAGGAGGAGCATTCATTCTGGCGGATTTGCCGACCACTCTTCAGGTATGTGTGCGACTGAGTACTCATCAGCGATTGCCAATCGTGGATCGCGATATCTCGGTGTAAGTCTCGTTCCTTCAGTGCCGCTGCTTTCAGGGCTCCACGCACGGGTTCGGCGACATAGGGCTCCATGCTGACCCACACGACAGACCTGACCGTGGGCAACTGATCCAGTTGCGAAGCCAGTTTGGGCCACAGATCGCTGCCCGCCGTCGGTGCGAGCGTCACTACCACGGATGCCTTCGCAGCATCCAGCAAGCCAGCTATCTGCTTGGCCTCGAGCAGCGGATTGATCGCCATGACGATGCCCGCCGCCTCCCCACCCCATATCGTGAAATGGGTTTCCGGCAGATTGGGCAAGATAAAGGCAAGGACCTCGCCCGGCTTTATACCCAAGTCATGGAAAGCATTCGCCGCGCGGGTGATATCCCCGAAGAGCCGGGAATAGCTCCATGTGTAGGTGCGCTTGAAATCGGCGGCATCGGCAAAAAAGCTTAGCGCCGGTGCCTGTGGGGAGCGCCGGGCTGCCTGTCGCAGCGCTTCATAAGTGCTGGATGCCAGGCCACGTTCCGACAGGGGGATTTGTTCGAGGCTTTCGATGTCACTCAGGGTCTGCACAATCATCAGGCTTGCTCCACGACTCGGTTGCGTTGTACACCGAGGTCGACCACACCATCGGCGCTGCGAATGCGCGCCTCGACCACGTCACCTGGCTTGAGGTATTGCGTCCGACCTTCCTGCGCCTTGAGGAAAAGCTTCCATTTGGTGGCCTCCGGCATCAGGGCCGCAATACGCTGTTTGGCAGGCGAAGGCACCGTGAGCGCACAGCCGGCAGGCGTACCGGTGGCAATAAGGTCGCCAACGGCGAGATCTTGCACGGAGGAGAGCTCGGTAAGGGTTTCCGCGGGGCCGTAAACCAGATTGGCCGTGCTATCGTTCTGTCGCACTTGATCGTTGACCGTCAGGCGCAGTTGCAGCTCTTTCAGGTAACGAATATTCGTGGCATCCAGAAGGCAGAGGTACGGGCCGACCGGACCGAAAGTGCGGAAGCTCTTGCCCTTGTAGAACTGCATCTGAGGAATCTGAATGTCACGAGCCGAGTAGTCATTGACGATGACGACGCCTGCAATGAACTCATGCAGATTGGCGTCGGTGACAGCAACAGCGCCGGTGATCGCGCGTTTCATCACCAGCCCCAGTTCGATCTCGTAGTCGAGGAAGCGCACGGTGCGCGGCTTGATCAGGTCGCTGTCAGCGGCCACCAGGCAACTCGTCGCCTTGGTGAAGATCATGTTGAATTTCTTCGCATCCGGGTCCATGCCCGACTCGATCATATGCTGACGATAGTTGGCGCCCTGGCAGACGAACTGCTGGTTGCGCGTCACCGGCGACAGCAGTTTCACTTCGCCCTCCGCAAGTTCCGCACCTTTCAACTGAGCGAGGTCGTCGATACTGTTCTCGCGAATGAAATCACCGGTGGTTTCAAAAGCACCGGGGACAACCGTGATACGGCCCTGGCGTAGCACGCCCCAGTGGATACCGTTCTGAAATTCGAAGCGGACTACGTGTACAGCAGACATTGAAGGTACTCCTGGAGCGGCGTTTGTCCCGTGCTCGGCGGCGCGAGAACTGTGGTGTTGTTCTGAGGGTGGGCTGGCAACGCTGTAGACCAACGAGCCGCCGACGATCAAGGCGCCGGCTTTGAGCACATCCCGACGGCCATATCTGGTTGCATTGCCCGACATGGCGGCTCTACCCGAACATCCGCATGAGTGTTATCAACTTGCGAATGCTCAAGTCCGGACTGCGTCGCAGGTTGCGCAACAGCGCACGCAGATTGGCCAGGCTCATCTTCGGTTTTGTAAAACGCTTGGGCATGCGTTGCCCCCACTGCGCCATTGCCTCGGGGCTCACGGGATGAATGCCCGTAGGCTGTGCAGCCGTGAAAATATCTCCGTCGCAGTAATGCTCGTGCTTATCGCCCCAAGGGTCTTGCCAGTAATCGAAGATCTGACTGCCCAGGATGTGTCGGCCGATGCCCCATGAGTGCACCCAACCGCGCTCGCGCAGGACGCGCTGGCCCATGCCCACAGCGTCTGCATCGACGACCTCATAGGCGCTATGGCTATAGGTCGCCATGAACCCTTGCGCTATCGCGAGCGTATGGTGGTCCGCAGGAGTGTCACCAAGGTCAAGGCGCATAAAGGTGACAATAGGTGTTCCATCGGGGAGCACCTGCACATCGCTGGGAATAAACCCGAAGTGCTTCGTATACCAGGCACAGGTCGCCTGGTAATCGGCCACTTCGATGACGATGTGGCCCAGTTTAAGGATTTCAGCCGGAGCGATCGGCGGGCGCTGCGTGGCGTTGATTCGCGGTTGCTCTTGCGCCAGATTCCAGGAAAGAGGAGCCCGGTGTCCCAGCGTTATACCTGCCGTCTGATCGCAAACAGCTTCCACGATGAATCCGGAAGGATCGGTGAGTTTGACGCAATACCCACCACCAGGATGCTCTGATTTTTCTACCAATGACGCGCCTGGGATACGCGTCAGTTTTTCCAGATCCTTGAGCGACTGGACTGCCAGTCCGAACCCGATAAAACGTGCATGTTCTGCACGATGAACACGGTAACAGTAAGCAGTGGGGGCGGTGGCGCGCAGGTAAAGCGTATCGGCGTCCTGCTGACTGACCGACAGGCCGAAGTCGGTCAGGAACCGCGCCGCTTCGTTCAAGTCCGGCCGTTGAAAGATCAGGTGCGTCAACTCCTGGGCCTTCACCGTCGGCTTCGGATGCCGGGCAGGTTGTGGTGTCGCTAACCGGGGCATTTCATTTTTGTGGGTCATTGTTCTTGTTTTCCGGGTTTTTCAGGGTAAAGCCGTCCCCGCACCCCTGAAAATCCAGGGGCGTCTGGTTGACTCGGTTAATGAATCAGTCGAGCGAAGGCAGTGCTGGCAACTCGGTGATCGCCAGCGCCCTAGCCTCTTCGGGCGGTACGCCCAATGCCCGCAAGACCAGCTCGGCCGTGTCAGAGCCCGATTCGCGCCAGGTTTTGTGGCCTTCCAGTACCAGGAAAATCGAGCCCAGGACACTGCTCGATATCAGCGTCATTACCGAAAGCAATTGCCCTTTTTCAAACGTGTACCGCCCACTGGACAGTCCGCTCAGAAGATCCGTCGTCGCTTGGCTGCTGAACATTTCGCGCAACGAAGCATTGCTCATGGCGAATTTATGGATGAACGCCCCCCACTGGGACTCTTCGTGCGCTCGACGAATGAACAATCGAATGCCATTGGCAAGGCGCTGCGCTGGATCAGAAAGGGAATTGAAGCTCTTGTTGACGCGCTCATGCATCTCCTTGGCGAGATGGCTGGCGACCGCCTCGAACAGGCTTTCCATGCTGTCGATGTTGCTATAGACCGTTCCGCGCGCCACGCCTGCCTCTTGGGCGAGGTCAAGAATGTTCACTTGTGAGGTGCCTCTTTCAGCGAACAGGCGAAAGGCGGCTTGATGAATACGGCGCTGTGTTGGATTCAGGGATTCCACGGTTCTCTCTCCAGGATTACCTTATGGCTCGATTGAACACTTGTGTTCAGTTCACGTCAACAACGTTTTTTGAATTAAATACGTTTTTCTCAATGACATCCTTTCTATGACGTAAAACTGGTGGGTAGATTGGATATGGCAGGATCGTTGCGGGGTTTTACACATTGACACAACTGAACACGCGTGTTCAGCTATATCGTGTTTCTGGCTCGCCGTCCCGGCAGGTCATCAAACCGGCCCATCGATGCAAACCAAGAGTTCAAGAACCTGAGCAAGCACTGTACAGACGGTGCTCAAACGGTATGACCCTTAGATGGCTGGCCGAATTCTCATCAGCTGAAGGACAGAACATGACCGGCTCAAAGCTCTTCAAACCGCTTCGTTTGCCTAACGGCATGGTGATTCCAAACCGGATCGCAAAGGCTGCCATGGAGGAGAATCTTGCCAATGAAGATCACGCTCCAGGGGATGCGCTGGTTAGGCTCTACCGGCGTTGGGCGGACGGTGGGGCCGGCCTGATCATCACTGGCAACGTCATGGTTGACCGGCACGCCTTGACCGGCCCCGCTGGCGTAGTGCTTGAGGACGATCGGAACCTGGCCAAATTCAGGCTCTGGGCCGATGCTTGCCGCAGTCGCGGAGCCCAGGCCTGGATGCAAATCAATCATCCCGGACGGCAACTATTGGCCTCCATGGGGCAATCGGCACGGGGCCCCTCCGCGGTGGCTGTCGACATTCCCGGACTATCAAAGGCCTTTGTGCCACCCAGGGCTTTGAAGGAGCGGGAGATCGAAGAGCTGATTGAGCGCTATACCCAGGCTGCAGTGCTGGCTGAGCGTGCCGGATTCACCGGCGTGGAGATTCATGCAGCGCATGGTTACCTGTTCAGCCAATTCCTTTCCCCCTTGACCAACCGGCGTAGCGACCGTTGGGGTGGCAGTCTGGAAAATCGCGCGCAAATTCTCCTGCAAACCATCGATGCGATACGCCTGCGAGTGGCACCGATCTTTTGCGTCGCTGTGAAGCTCAATTCAGCAGACTTTCAGCGCGGTGGTTTCGATGCCGAGGATGCGGCTCGTGTGGTGGAAATGCTCAACGCCAAGGCGGTCGACCTGGTCGAATTGTCCGGTGGCAGCTACGAAAGCCCGGCGATGCAAGGGCAAACCCGCGATGGCAGCCGCCTGGCTCGAGAAGCGTATTTTCTCGAGTGCGCGGAAAGAATAGGAGAAATCGCGCGCATGCCGCTGATGGTCACCGGCGGTGTGCGCAGAAAAGAAGTCGCGGAGCGAGTGGTGAGCGGCTCGGTGTCGATGGTGGGGCTTGCCACTGCGTTGGCAATCGAGCCAGCCCTGCCAAGCCAGTGGATGGCAGGTCAGGACACTGAAGTGGAGCCCATCGTCGTCCCCTGGAAGAACAAGGCGCTGGCGTCGCTTGCCGTGGCGTCGGTGGTCAAGAAGCAACTCGGCTTGTTGAGCCAAGGCAAACAGACAAAACCCAGGACGTCGCCACTCATGGCATTGATCGGCAATCAGCTGAAGTCTCGTCGCCAGACGAAGAACTATCGGCAATGGATTGGCCGGGCTTAGCACCGGCCGAGGATGACATCAGGACTAGGGTAGCGGCTTACCGGCGATTTTCTTGGCTCTTGCAGGCGTTACGCCCAGCGCCTTGAGAATCATTTCCGCAACCAACAGATCGTGATCCGCCACTACACGCCCTTCGACAACCGAACGCATGGCTCCGGTTGTGCACGATACGACCATGTCCAGGGCAATCCCTTCGTCCTCATAAGCGAAAGTCCCTGCGCTCAGACCGTCACGCAGGTCGCCCAGCACATGGGCGGCCAAGCGCGAGCGCATGGTCTGATCGGAATGAATGATGCGCAGCAGTGCGTTAGCCCATTGATGGTCGTACGCGGCCCGGCAAATGAACATGCGCACGCCAATCGACAGGCGCTGCGCACCGCAGTGCACGTCCGAGCTCAGGGCGGAAATGGCATCGGAGAACTCGCTCGCCATGGCGATGCCAACCGCCTCGAGGACTTCGTCACGCGTTCGAAAATAGTTGTAGATGGTGCCGTTGGAGACCGCGGCCTCCGCGGCGACATCGAGCAGTGCAATCTCCCCCACTTCCTTGCGTGCGACCAGGCGCAACGCCGCGTCCACCAGGCCGCGACGGGTGCGTTCCCGCTTCTTGTGGCCTCGAGTGAGAGGCTCTTGCTCAGTTGCTTCTGAAGGAAAAATGGGGGAAGGCATCTTTACGCTCTTAATCGAGGAGGCTCGTTGATGGTAATGGAAACGTTGTCGGCAGTGGAGTCGGCGCTACCCATCAGGATCTGGCAGTCTCGAACCAGGCTGCCTGCCTGTGCGCCGGGAGCGTGGTGCATGATGATACGGTCGGGGCGGATCACGACAAGTGTGCCTTTGGCAGCCAGCGGCAGGATGTCATGGTTCAGGTCTTCGATGAAGTCGCAAGCGCTGTCGGAGCGCTGACCGCAGGCTCCGATCTGCAAGAAGTGACCTCCCATCTGTATCCAGGAAAAGAC
Organism: Pseudomonas sp. PICF141; assembly: GCF_002286815.1. Lineage (GTDB taxonomy): Bacteria > Pseudomonadota > Gammaproteobacteria > Pseudomonadales > Pseudomonadaceae > Aquipseudomonas. Next base: position 61,021 of record NZ_MUNM01000037.1, on the reverse strand, counting down.
CTCGGCAGCGCTCAGCAGCGACAACGGGTCGACACCGAACCCCACCAGGGTCAGGTTGTGTCCAAGCGCATCGTCGCTCAGTTGGATCTGCTGTTGCGTGTTGCGAACCCAGGCCTGGGGAAACAGGCTGCCACGCACCAGTTTGTCGCCACGGCGATGACGCATGAACAGACCGTTTTTGAAGATGTTCTTCGGTTTGATGTCCAGTTGTTCGAAGTACTTTCTGGTAGCGGGAGTCAACGCCAATGTGCGCATCAGGCCATGGATGAAGAAAGCGGCGACCTTGTTTCTCGGCATCACCAGACGGCCCATGAGTTTTGCCAGATTGATCATCGCCTGGGCATGGGGGCGGCGCTCTACGTCATAGGTATCAAGTACTGAAGGCGCGGCTTGGCCGCGAAGGACCCAGGCCAGTTTCCAGGCGAGGTTGGCGCCATCTCGAAGCCCCGCGACGAGCCCTTGCCCGACAAAGGGGGGAGTAATGTGGGCGGCATCCCCCACCAGGAAAACGCGCCCCTTGCTGAATCGGTTGCAGCAGCGCGCGTGGAATCGATACACCGCCTTGCGCTCGATTTCCAGCGCCTGCGGATTGATCCAGGGCGCGATTAGCCGGGCGATGCTTTCCGGGCTTTCCAGCTCTTCCCGGGATTCGCCTGGGTGCAGCATGAACTCCCAACGCTCTCTTCCGCCAGGAGCGGGCATGTGCGGCGTTGGGCGCTTTGGATCACAGAGAAACTCAACGTGATCAATGGCGGACTTATGCCGGTTTTTTACGTCGACAATCAGCCAATCCTCTGCATAGGTTTGTCCTTCGAACTCCTGACCGATCAAGGCCCTGACCCTGGAGCTGGCACCATCCGCACCGATCAGGTATCGGGCGCGAATGAAATGCAGATGGCCATCCTGGTCCCGAACGGAGGCGACGACACAATCCGGCTCCTCGACCAGATTCTCGAGCTCGAAGCCACCCAGGCTGGTCACTGACTTGAGCCCGCAGACCTGTTTACGCATCGCGTGTTCGAGGTCGGGTTGATAGAAGGTCACCAGTTTGGGGTGGCCGTCGATGCACCCGGCGGTGTTGGCTCGACTGAATTGCCCGAGGACCGGGGAATGCATCTTCACTTCAGGGATAACGATCTTCTCGAAAGCATCTTCCGACAAGCCGGCGAGTTGCAGGATGCGCAGCGCCTCGTTGTCCAGAGCGATCGCGCGGGGCATCAGGAGAACCTCATGGGTCTTGTCCAACACCAATGTGTTCACGCCATAACGGCCGAGCAGCGCCGCGATTGTCGCCCCTACCGGGCCGTTACCGACGACCAGCACATCGACGGCGGCGGGAGGCGATTGCAAAGCTTTTTTGTTGTTGTTCATCTCGAGCCCTTGCTGTGATTGAAGTGGTGAGACGTGGAGATCTCATCGTCAGGCAAGGCCAAGGTATGTAAAATTGAGAGATATTTCAATATTGAAATGTTCGTCATTACTTTTTCGAGATCATTACCGCACAGGAACAAGGTCATTGAGGTTATGCCGAGGATCGGTTTTCCGACCGATGAAGCTTGGCTTGCGAGCCGATCAGCGTTGTTATTGAAGTAATGGCTCAGTGCTAGAAACTATATTTTTGTCTTCAGGAATCCAACGTGGCGCGTGCGCAGCCTCATCCGAACCCAGTCCAGCTCCGCTTCGTCGAGTTCGAGCTCAACGAAGCCAACGCCTGTTTGTTACGTAACGGAGAAGCCGTGGCGTTGGCGCCAACGCCCTTCACTCTGCTGTGCGTACTTGCGCGCCAGCCTGGGTCGCTGGTGACCAAAGATGCCTTGCTTGATGCCGTGTGGGGGCATAGGTTCGTCAGCGATTCAGTGCTGAAGACGGCCATCAGCGATCTGCGCAAGGTGCTGGGCGATGACCCCAAGCAGCCCCGCTTCATTGAGACTGTGTCGCGGCGCGGCTATCGCTTCATCGCCGCGCCATCCCCTACCCCTTCGATGCCCCCGGCATCCGCGACGGTGCCGGCGGCCGGTGCATATCCGTCGCCGTCATTCATCGGTCGCACCGACAAACTTTCAAAACTGCAGCGCGCGTGGGAACGGGCTTACGGAGGGCAACGCGCAGTAATCTGGCTTGCCGGAGAGCCTGGGATTGGCAAAACCACGTTGATCGAGCACTTCCTCGCCAGTCTTGGCGACATCGCCTGCGCACGCGGCCATTGCGTGGAGCACTACGGCACCGGCGAGCCGTACCTGCCAGTGCTGGAAGCGTTGGCCGATCTGTGCCGCAGTGACCCCGCCCTGCCGACGCTGATGCGCGCCGTGGCACCGACCTGGCTGCTGCAACTGCCATGGCTGAGCACCGCGCAAGAGCGGGACGCGTTGCGGCGCGAGCTTGCCGGCATCGGTCCGGATCGCATGCTGCGGGAAATGGGCGAACTGTTGGACCGCTACACCGAGCACCGGCCACTGTTGCTGGTAACCGAAGACCTGCATTGGAGCGATCGAGCGACGGTCCAGCTCATCGACTATGTGGCGCGACGACGGGGCCGCACCCGGCTTATGTGGCTGGCGAGTTTTCGCGTCGCCGAGGTGGTGGCGCTCGATCATCCGCTCAACTCGTTGCGCCACGAACTGCGCCTGCAACGTCTGTGCGAGGAAGTGGTACTCGATCCATTCTCGGAAACCGAGGTCGCTGACTATGTCGCGCTGCGTTCGGCCTCTCTGGCCCGCGATGAAGCTTTCGTGCGAGCCCTGCACGAGCGCACCGACGGTGTACCGCTGTTCGTGTCATCAGTCATCAGTGAAGTGATGGACACCACGGACGACGATGCCACCATCGAAGCCCGGCTGGCGGGAATGGCGGTTCCCGAGAACCTCGCGGCCATCATCGATCACTACATCACCAAGCTCGGACCCGAGCAGCGTGCGCTGCTTTCGGCGGCAGCGGTAAGTGGAGTCGAATTCCGGGTCGAGACAGTTTCGCAGGCCCTCGAACGCGACCTCGCTTCGGTGGCCGACGCCTGCGAGGAACTGGTGCGCGAGCAGGTATGGCTCACGCGGTCGCGAGCCGCCGAACTTGAAGAGACGGTGGAGCTACCCTACTCGTTCCGCCATGCCCTCTTCCGCCAGGTACTGTACGACCGCACGCCGCGCTCATTGCGTATCCACCTTCATCGCCAGGTTGGCACTGCGCTCGAACGCGAACGCATGGCCGGCGTGCCGGTTGCTGCCTCGGAGCTGGCGACGCACTTCGACCGGGCCCGGCAGCCAATGATCGCGTTGCATTACTACGCCGAGGCTGCGGAAGCCGCGCTACTGCACTTCAGCCCGGCTTTGTGCATCAGTCTCACTGAGCGCGCGATGGTCCTGCTGCGCCAAGCGCCAGCAGGGATGGAGCGCGATACGCTCGAAATCACCTTGACCACGCTGCAGGGCGTGTCGGCGTTCCATACGCTCGGTGTCGGCAGCGAAGCCAGGAACGCGTTCGAACGCGCCTACACGCTGCTAGCGGATGTACCCGAACATCCGATGCGCGGCCGCCTGCTGCACGGATTCGGCTATCTGCTCGGTCTGCGCGGCGACTATGCGCTGGCGCTGGCGGTAGCGGAACGTGCCGAAGCCCTCTCGTGCGAGGCTAACGATTCAGCACTGATGCTGGTGGCGTGCATCGTGCAGGGCGAGGTGCATCATCTCCAAGGGCGCACGCGGACGACCCGCCGATGGCTTGAGCGCGCACTTGCAATCGCCGAGTCGCTGGACATCGGGACGAACGAAATATTTGCGGCCGACCCTCAGGTCATGCTGCACGGCATGCTGGCTATAGAACTCGTGCGTTCTGGCCTGGTTGAGCAAGGCCAAGCTCATATGCAACTGGCGCGGACCCGCGCACAAATGCTTCGCCAGCCTATGACCTGGTTGGTCGCCACCTGGCAGGAGGTGTTGATCGAGGTGCGAATGGGAAACCCTGTGCGTGTGGCGGCGCTGGCTGACGACATGCAAACGCTGGTCGACGAGTATTCGCTCGCACTGGGGCGTACGGCTTGCCGCTGGTGGCGCGGCTGGGCTGACGCACGTAACGGTGCGCCACGAGACGGCTACCGCCGCATCCGCGAGGCTTACAACGAACACACCGGACTCGGCATGCGCTCCGGTGCCAGCGAGGTACTCGGCTACGCCGCCGAGGCGTTACTGCTGGCGGGTGATTACGGCGCCGCGCGAGTCGAGCTACAGGAAGCCTTACACGTTGTGGAAGAACTGGGCGAGCGCGTGTACCTGCCGCAATTGTTGCTGCTGGAGGCAGCGATTGCGCGGACGCACGGCCGGCCCGATGCCGGCAGCCTTGCGGTGCGGCGTGCGGTTGAGGAGGCGCGCACTCAGGAAGCGCCGTGGCTGGAGCTGCAGGCGTTAGTCGAACTGTGCGGGCACCACGACGCTACGACCGAGGACTACCAGGCCCTGGCGGCGCTGCTTGATCAACTGCCCGAAACGGATGGAACCGAGCTGGTGAAACGTGCGCGCTCGCTGCTTCAGGCTGCAAAGCCTGATTGAAGAGTTAAGGTCGCAAACTTGTGGGAGCGGCGCTGTCCCGACCGAAGTCTGACCTTTCGCTTACGACTCGACCCAGGAGGCGGCCTACGCTGTCGTCGAACTTTCTTGCCCCCTGGACTGCAATGAGCCTGAACCCTGAATCCAAGTACCCGAACCGCCGCTCGTACGTCGTGAAACTGCGTAGCGACGCCACGCCCGGAGCCCTCGTGGGCCGCCTTGAAAACCTGGTCACCGGGCGTCAGCGCGAGTTTTCGTCTGCCGAAGAATTACTGGAGTCGATTGACTCGGACCTCACGTCGGCGGCCGACGAGCACGCGGCAAATCCCGACGGCGAGTGACGCCTCCAACATGAATGAGCGCTCGATATGGCGACCGAACGGCGACGTTTCGCTGACGACTTCGCGCATACCGGGCCCTACGCTGATGCCACCTCGAATCTATACGAGTCCAATCCGATGCTGCGATGTCCCCTTCCCCTTCCGTTGTCCCGCTACGCCGGGCAGACGCCCTTGCAACATGCCGAACGCCTGTTCGGCATCGTCGTGGGTGCGGCGCTCGCCGCGTCTATCGCGCTGGTCTTGACCGGTTGCTCTACTGAGGTCGCCAAGCCGTCGGTAGACCTGCCGGCCAAGTTCGCCGCAAGCACGGCCTCCGAAATGGAACCCGAAGCCGCGTGGTGGGAGACGTTCAAGGACCCGGTGTTGACGGATCTGGTGCGCCGCGCGATGCGCGAAAACCGTGACATCAAGATCGCCGCCGAGCGTGTGCGCACCGCTCGTGCCGGTGAGACGATCAGTCGCTCCTGGCTCTTTCCGAGTGTCGGAATGTCCGCCTTTGGCTCCGACCGTAGCAGCGGCTACAGCACCGCCAAGAAGCAGGGTTACCCAGATACCAAGACCGTGGGCGCCGGTCTGGACGTCTCTTGGGAACTTGACCTCAGCGGACGCCTACGTGCTGGAGCAGCGGCGGCCGAGGCCGAGGCACTGGCTGCGGAGGACGGCGTGCGCGGCGTGCGTCTGCTGGTGATGAGCGACATCGCCAGCAACTACTTCACGCTGGTTGGCGCACTGCGCCAGGCCGAAACATTAGGCGCGATCTCCAAGGCGCAGGACGAGACACTGCGCCTGGTTAACGCGCGCCACCGTGTAGGGCTGGCAACCTGCTTCGACGTCGAGCGCGCGCAGACCGATGCCGCATCGGCGCGCGCGCAAATCCCACCGCTGGAGACGCTGGCAGCCGTATCGCGACACCGCATCGCGGTGCTGATCGGGGATCAGGCCTTTAACGCCATGAGCATCCAGCCCTCCCGTGGCAACGCGGTGGCGCCCGAGATCCGCAAGGGGCAGCCCGCCACCCTGCTACAGCGTCGGCCTGATGTATTGGCGCTGATGGCGCAGCTCGATGCCGCCAATGCGCGCCGTAAACAAGCTGCGGCTGAGTGGTTCCCGCGGCTGTTCCTCGGCGCATCCTACGGCCGCCAGGGTCTTGAGCTGAACGGTCTGGACCTGGGCGCCGCGCGCTTCACCAACGTGGCCGGTCTGCTCGCGATGCCGATCTTCAACGCCGGGCGCACACGCGCGATCAACGAGGTTGCCGAGAGCGGCCAGCGTGAGGCGCTATTGCGCGCCGAGGACGGCATTGTGCGCGCACTCGAAGACGTGGAGAACGCCCTCGTCACGCAGACGCAAGAGCGTCAGCGCGCCCAGTCATTGCAGTCGGCCACCGAGTCCGCGGAGGCGGCGCTGAGCCACGCGCAATCGCTCTACGACAGGGGGCAGATCGACCTGTTGCCGCTGCTCGACGCGCAACGGGCGCGCCTGGCGGTTCGCCTGAATGCCAACGACAGCAACACCCGGCTGCTGCTCGATAGCGTGCAGCTCTACAAGGCACTGGGCGGGGGCTGGCAGGTGTTCGAACAACCCGCTACTCCCACCGCAGCCACCACAGCCGACCGGCCACCACTTTCCTAAGAAACTGCCGTTTTTCAAAGAGGAACCGCCTTGAAAACCTCCCTTACTGCGGCCGGCGCCTTGGCCGTAGCCGTCATGCTGTCCGCGTGCAGCCCGGATCAGCCGACCGTTCAGGCACCACGACCAGTACGCACCGTTGAAATCAGCTACGACAATGCCCGCGACATCAGTCGCTACGTGGGCACCGTACAGTCGCGACATGAAGTCGACCAGGCCTTCCGCGTGGGCGGCAAAGTCGCCCAGCGCAACGTCGATGTAGGCCAGTTTGTACGCGAAGGCAGCATATTGGCTGTGCTGGATGACAGCGACTACCGCCTCGCTGAAGAAGCGTCTCGACAACAGTGGGCGGTTGCCGCCGAGCAGACACGCCAGGCCGATTCGGACCGCCAGCGCCTGACCGCGCTGAAGGCTGACGGCTCGGTCAGTGCGGCCGATGACGAGCGCGCGCAGACCAATGCCCAGACCGCGCATGCAACCGCTGAAGCCGAGGCGCGAAAGCTTGAGCTCGCGCGCAACCGGCTCAAGTACACCGTGCTGCGCGCCTCGCGTAGCGGCGTCGTCACGGCTGTTCGCGTTGAGGCCGGGCAAGTCGTGGCTGAGGGCCAACCGGTTGTCTCGATCGCGAATCCCGATGAATCCGAGATCGTTGTCGATGTGCCCGAGGATCAGCTGTCCGTCTTCAAGGAGGCGCGTTTCAAGGCCTCGCTGGCCAGTGCGCCGAACGAGATCTTCGATGTCACGCTGCGTGAGCTGTCGCCCCAGGCTGCAGCGCAAACGCGCACCTACCGCGCGCGGCTCAAGCCGATGCAGGCGCTGCCGCTGGGTGCCACTGCCACGGTAACGGCCGAGCGCGTGATGACCAGTATTTCGGTAGCGGCAGTGCCAGCCACGGCACTGACGCAAAGCGGCGGCCAGCCTGCCCTGTGGGTGGTCACGCCCGTGGGCAAGGATCCGATAGGCGTCGTCGAATTGGTGCAAGTGGCGGTGTTGGGCTACCGCAACGACGAGGTGCTCGTCTCCGGGCCGCAGGCCGGTGCATTGGTCGTTACCGCCGGGGTGCAGAAGATGGCCTCGGGACTTAAGGTCGCGCTTCCCGGCGCGGCGATTGTTGACGCGAACATCACGCAGCAGGCCGCCCGATGAACAACTTCAACCTCACCGACTGGGCGCTGCGCCATCGCGCCATCGTCCTGTTCATGCTCCTCATTGTCGCAGTGGCCGGCGCCTTCAGCTTCACCAGGCTCGGTCAGCTCGAGGATCCGAACTTTTCCGTGCCCTCCATGACCGCCATGGTCATCTGGCCGGGCGCCACCGCTCAGCAGATGCAGGACCAGGTTCTCAACCGCATGGAGAAGAAATTCGAGCAGATCGACAACTTCGAGAAGGTGGTCACCTACGCGCGGCAAGGCTACGCGGGCATGACGCTCACCGTGCGCGGCGGCACCTCCAAGGCTGACCAGCGCGAGGCCTGGTATCAGGCGCGCAAGAAACTCAACGACCTGAACCGCGAGCTGCCTGACGGTGTGATCGGCCCGATCGTAAACGACGAATACGGCGACGTGTATGGCCTGATGTACGCGGTCAAGGGCGACGGTGTCGGTCACGCCGACCTGTCGAACGCGGCCGAGGACATCAAGCGCCGCATGCTGAAGGTGCCGATGGTCAAGAAGATCGATGTCATCGGCAAGCAAGCCAAACGTGTCTACGTTGAGTTCTCGCACGAACGCCTGGCAGCGCTGGGCATTACACCGTTGGCCATCGCCGAAAGCCTCAAAAGCCAGAACGCCCTGTTGCCCGCAGGTCAGATCGACACCCGCGGCGACCGTGTCATGGTGCGCGTGAGCGGCCAGTTCGCCAGCGAAGAGGCTATCCGCAACGTACCCATCTCCGCAGGCGATCGGCTGATCAAGCTCGGCGACATTGCGACCGTTACACGTGGCTTTGAGGATCCGCCAACCTACACAGTGCGCCACAACGGCCAGCCAGTGCTGATGCTCGGCATCACGATGACCAGTGACGGCAACATCGTCGACCTCGGCAAGGCGATGGACACGGCAGTCGCCAAGATCCAGTCGGAACTTGCGCATGGCGTGGAGCTGGAACTCGTGGCCGACCAGCCAACCACGGTGAAGGATGCCATCCTGGACTTCGGGCGAGCGCTGGCCGAGGCGCTGATCATCGTGATCGCGGTGAGCCTCGCCAGCCTGGGCTGGCGCGCCGGCCTCGTGGTCGCGACCACAGTGCCGCTGGTGCTGGGCGGCGTGGCGCTGGTAATGCTGGCGATGGGCTGGAACCTGGAGCGTATCTCGCTCGGTTCGCTGATTATCGCGTTGGGATTGCTGGTGGATGACGCCATCATCGCCATCGAGATGATGGTGGCGAAGATGGAAACCGGCATGGACCGCGTAAAGGCGGCCGCCTTCTCCTACCAATCCACCGCCATGCCGCGCCTGACCGGAGCACTTATAACCGTCGTGGGTTTCCTGCCGATCGGTCTCTCGCAGTCCACCACCGGCGAGTACGCCGGTGGCATTTTCTGGATCGTCGGCGCCGCTGTGCTGTTTTCGTGGATCTGTTCCGGCATCTTCACGCCGTACCTGGCGGTCAAGATGCTGCCCAACGACTTGGGCAAGCACCAGCACGGTGATCTTTACGATACGAAGTTCTATCGCAACCTGCGCCGACTGATCGACGCCGCCATCGAGCGTCGATGGGTGGTCATCGGTACGACGTTTGGCGCTCTGGTGCTGGCTCTGGCCTGTATCAAGCTGGTGCCGCAGCAATTCTTCCCCAACAGTTCGCGTCCTGAACTGGTCATTGACCTGCGCGTCAAGGAAGGCGCCTCGTTCGCCGCGACGACCGAGCAGGTCAAGCACATGGAGGAGATCCTGGCGAAGGACGAGGACGTGCGTTTCTTCACCGCCTATACCGGCGCCGGCGCACCGCGCTTCTATCTCTCGCTCAACCCTGAGCTGCCGAATCCAGGATTTGCCCAGTTCGTTGTAATGACCAAGGACCTGGATGCACGCGAGCGGGTGCGTGAGCGGCTAGTGTCCACGGCCGACGAACAATTCCCGCAGGCGTGGGTGCGCGTGACCCGGCTCGAGTTGGGGCCGCCTGTCGGCTACCCAGTGCAGTTCCGCGTCGTCGGCCCCGATACCCAGGTGGTGCGCCAAATCGCCCGCGACGTGGAGAAGATGGTGGCATCCAACCCGAAGGTGCGCGACCTCCAACTCGACTGGAACGACCCGGTGCGTACCCTGAAAGTGGAACTTGATCAGGACAAGGCGAGCGCGCTTGGCCTCACGCCGGCCGACGTGTCGCTGGCGACCCAGACCGTGATGAACGGCGCAACCCTGTCGCAGCTGCGTGTGCAAGAGGACCTGATCGACATCGTCGCCCGTGCCGTACCTGAGGAACGCTTGAGCCTCGACACGCTGAAAGACATCAATCTCTACACGCGTCAGGGCACTGTGGTGCCATTGTCGCAAGTCGCGCAGGTACGCTCTGAACTGGAAGAGCCAGTGCTTTGGCGCCGCAACCGCGACATGGCGATCACGGTGCGTGCCGACGTGAAGGATGGCGAACAGGGCGTATCGGTGACGCAGGAGCTCCAGCCGTTGCTTAAGGATATCGAAGCGAAGCTGCCATCGGGCTACCGCATCGACGTGGGCGGCGCGGTGGAGGAAAGTGACAAGGCCAACAAGGCACTGCTGGCGGTGGCTCCGCTGATGCTGATCAGCATCCTGCTGTTGCTTATGCTGCAGCTGCAGAGCTTCTCTCGCATGTGGATGGTGGTGCTGACCGCACCGCTGGGCCTGATCGGTGTGGTGCCGGCGCTGCTGGTGTTCCAGTCGCCGCTGGGCTTCGTCGCAATCCTGGGCATCATCGCACTGGGCGGCATGATCATGCGCAACTCGGTAATCCTGATCGATCAGGTACAAACCGAGATCGCCGAAGGGCGCGACCCGTGGAATGCAGTGCTGGATGCCGCCATTCACCGAGCCCGTCCAGTGATGCTGACGGCGCTGGCCACCGTGCTGGCAATGATCCCGCTGACACGCAGTGTGTTCTGGGGGCCGATGGCTATTGCGATCATGGGCGGCCTTACGGTGGCGACACTGCTGACGATCTTCTTCGTCCCAGCGTTGTACGCCGCGTGGTTCAAGGTCGGTCGCCAAACGGTCGCTGACAGCCAACAGGTACGGGGGGATGCCGCACTCGCTTCTGAGTGATGAGTGCCGTGGCACTTTGTTCCCGACCTCACCATTATTAGAAGGGCTTACTCAGCATCGTTATCGTTCTTGAAAATAACCAAGGTCAGCCGCGAGGTTCTGCAACAAAAACGCCGCTCAGTGAGCGGCGTTTTTTTGTGCGGAAGGCGCGACTGAGAATGGGGCTCAACGGAGCAAAAGGTGACATCAAAATGAATTAAGGAAAATGACCATGACCATAGACATCAGCAACTACACAATCGCTACACCGCTTCCTATCTCCGACACCAACCCCATCGCACTTGAGCTCATCGGCTGGCGGGCACTGCTTGAATGCCCGGAAGTCATTTCGATGCTTCCAGATGGTTCGCTGCAAATGATGGCGCCGACGCTCGGCGCTTCGAGCAAAAGCACGCACCGAACCCGCTGCGAGTGGAAGGAGCCGGGTTATTGGCTGTTCGCCAGCGCTGCTGACCATTGGAATCGACAAGAAATGCGCCTGACGAAGGTCAACTCGCTGCAGAAGGTCGTGATCGGCCAGATTCATGTGCAGGGTTCAGAGCGACCACCGGTGAAAGTGTTTTGGAACAAAGGCCGAATCACTATGGGGTTCCGGTCGAATTATCTTCAAGAAGATCCGGTGAACACGACGGTTCTGGAAAACGTGCCGCTCGGTGCACTTTTCAAAATCAACATTCACGCCAATTCGAGCGGCGCTGTCTCCGTTTCGGCGAGCTGTAACGGGGTCAAATCGACCTCCGCAATCATGCGCCTCGACAACACCTGGGACACCAAAACGCTGGCCTTCGACGGCGGTGTGTATAACCAGTGCATCATCAGCGACCTTTCCATCACCCACGCTTGATATCCTGCAGTCTATAGGAGCCAGCGGTGTGGCGATCGATGCACCGCTGGCTCCTACGAAAAGCGGATCAACGCTTTGCGTGCAGCGCATCAGGCAGCGCTTGAAAGTCATCCACCACCTTGTCTGTAGTAATGACAGCACCAAGGCCCCAATCGCCAGGCAGTTGCCAATCCTCTCCAAACATCTCCACTGGATGCATCGTGCGTTCCGAACCATTGCCGCACGCCAGGGACTTTGCCGGACAGTAAAGGTCGCATCCCCAACAGATCCGTTCGGGGTGCTTGGGGTTGGCGGGGAAGTTCTTGGCCATGCCGATCTCCGATCATTGAGTGGCGTTTTCCCAAGCTACAGCCCTTGCGCGACACCAGCCTTGATGCCTGTCAAGAATCGACATCGAGCCCCCTGCGCACTGAACCAACCCTTTAATTATTCAAAACTTGATAACAATCATTATTGTTCGCAGCAAAGCTTCCTAGACTCGGGCTCCTACTTGTCAGTGCCCAGGAAGCTAATTATGCGTACCCCTTTTTCGCTGTCCCTCGCCCTGCTCTTGCTATCGCCGCTGGCTCACGCCAAGGAATACCCGATCGGGGAACCACAGTTGTGTCCCGGGCTGGAAGTCGGGGCGGTGTATTTGCAGCCGATAGAAATGGCACCTGCGGGGATGATGCGCGCCACGGCGGATTCCGACGTCCACCTGGAAGCCGATATTCGCGCCACTGCGGACAACCGGCAGGGCTTTCAGGAAGGCAGTTTCGTGCCTTACCTGAATGTTTCTTTCAACCTGAAAAAACAGGGCAGCGCCCCCGAGATCAAAGGTGATTTCCACGCCATGGTGGCCAATGACGGTCCGCACTATGGCGACAATGTGAAGCTGCTTGGCCCCGGTAAATATCAACTGACGTTCACCGTCCTGCCGCCTGGCGGTCATGGTTCGCTCGGGCGTCACACCGATAAGGAAACCGGTGTCGCGCCCTGGTTTGAACGCTGCGAACTGCACTACGAATTCATCTACGCCGGCATCGGTAAAAAAGGCGGCTATTGAATGAAGCGCCTGCGCATTGCCTGGTTGATCCTCGCCGGAGCCGTCGTGCCAGTGACGGCTTATGCCCAGTTACCCAGTTTTGAGCTGATCCTTCGCGATGGCCACTTCACGCCGGCCTTGCTGGAGGTGCCGGCCGGACAGCGCTTCAAGATTGTTCTGAAGAACCTCGGCCAAGGACCGGCCGAGTTCGAGAGCACGCCGTTGCGGGTTGAAAAAGTCTTGTCGCCGGGGGTGACGACCTTCGTGGTCATTCACCCCCTGAGGCCCGGCCACTACCCCTTCTTCGACGAGTTCAATCCGCAATTGCCCGAGGGCGGCATTCTCGCGAAATAACCTGCTAGCGCACGGAGCTTGCATGAATCAATCAATGTTCATCGTCTGGCGCGAAAGCGTCGAGGCCTTGCTGGTGATCGGGATTCTCCAGGCCTGGGCCAGCCAGCAAGGCCAGCGTAATCGTCTGGTCAAATTCCTCTGGGCCGGTGTGGTGCTGGGGTTGATGCTCTCGGGCCTGCTGGCGGTGTTGATTCTGTTTGCCGGTGAGGCCATGAGCGGGTCGGCCAGCGAATGGTTCCAGGCCACACTTGCGTTGGTTGCAAGTTTGTTGATGGTGCAGATGGTGGGCTGGATGCATCGCCACGGACGCAACCTCAACCACGATTTGCGACGACACGCCGATAGCCATCTGGCTCGACAAGGTGGCGTGGGTCTATTACTGCTGGCCATGCTCGCGATCAGTCGCGAAGGCAGCGAAACGGTGGTTTTTCTCTATGGCGCCGGCGCCCGGTTGAGAGGTCCGCAGCTTGGTTTGTTTGCCGTCGGCGGCGTATTGGGACTGGTGCTGTCGGCGCTGACCATCATGCTGCTGCACAGCAGTCGTCGATTCATTTCATGGCAGCGATTCTTTGCCATCAGCGAAGTCATCCTGCTCATGCTCGGCGCAGCGTTACTGGTCAGCGGCACCGAACGCATCGGCGGCCAACTGCTTGCCCTGGATTTGCCGGACGTGGTTTACCGCCTCGTTGGCGAAGCGCTTTGGGACTGCAGCGTGTTGCTGAGCGACAGTCAGGGATTGGGTGGCTTTCTTGCCGGGTTCGCCGGTTATCGGGCAAGCCCCAGTGGCCTGACCTTGTTGGTGTGGGTCGGTTATTGGCTGGCCGTCGGCGGCTGGCTACGGCAACGCACCGCGGAAAACCTGCCATGCCCGACCTGAGCCGGCGCAATCGATGGCTCCAGCGCCTGGGTGACGGGATGCGTCGCCATGCGCCTGTCATCCGTGCGGTGCAGTGGGCTGTTGTACTGTTTTACGCGGTGCTGTTGATGACCCCGGCGCTGTTGCCGCTGCCAGACAGCCAGGCACGAATACTCGACAACCTGACCTTGCTCGCGCAGTTTCTGTTCTGGGGGATTTGGTGGCCGTTCGTGTTGCTGTCGATCGTTATGTTCGGCCGACTCTGGTGTGGAGTTTTGTGCCCGGAAGGTTCGCTCAGCGAATGGGCCAGCCATTACGGTAAAGGCCTGGGGGTGCCGCGCTGGTTGCGTTGGGGCGGCTGGCCTACCTTGGCGTTCTGCCTGACGACTCTCTACGGCCAATTGATCAGCGTCTATGACTACGCCCAGGCTGCGCTGCTGATTCTGGGCGGTTCGACCGTCGCAGCGGTCATCGTCGGGTTGTTGTTCGCCCGAGGCAAGCGGGTCTGGTGCCGCTACCTGTGCCCGGTCAGCGGTGTCTTCGCCCTGCTCGCCCGGCTCGCCCCGGTGCACTTTCAGGTCGATGAACAACGCTGGATCGAAAATGCCGCACCGCGCCTGCCGCCACCCAACTGCGCGCCCCTGCTCGATATCCGCCGCCTGCAAGGCGCCAGTGATTGCCACGCCTGCGGACGCTGCAGCGGGCAACGCGGTGCCGTGCAATTGATCGCCCGCTCCAGCAATCAGGAGATTCTCCACGCGACGGCGCAGACGCTGCCCCCTTGGGATACACACTTGCTGCTGTTCGGCGTAATCGGCTTGGCCATGGGCGCATTTCAGTGGACGGTCAGCCCATGGTTTGTCGCCCTCAAACAATTCCTCGCCCAGTGGCTGGTCGAACACGACCAACTCTGGGCCCTGCAGGACAACGCTCCCTGGTGGCTGCTCACCCATTACCCGCAGCTCAACGACAGCTTCAGTTGGCTCGACGGTTTCAGCATCGTCGCTTACCTGAGTTTGAGCTCGATCGTGCTTGGCACGGCGTTGATGTTGCTTCTGCGCCTGACGGCCCGACTGGCGCGGAATCGCACTCTGTATTGGCCCCTGGCGCTGACACTCACGCCCTTGGGCGGTGCCGGACTGTTTCTCGGGCTGTCGGCCACCACTGTCAAATTACTGCGCTATGAAGGGCTGCTGCTGGAGTGGGTGCAACCGGCCAGGGCCTGTCTGTTATTGGCTGCGATGGGCTGGAGCCTGCTACTGGGTTGGAAACGGCTGAGTCGCGAAAATCTTTCCCGGGGGCGACGCGGGTCCGCCATCGCTTGCCTGCTCCTGGCCGAAGGCATGGTGGGATTTGGCTGGTGGTTGCAATTCTGGGGCTGGGCTTGAGTTCCCCAGCCCCCCGTTACCCCCGCAACACGAAGGCTGGAAACAACTCGCGCATCGCCTCCCACAACGCTGGCAGCAATGCTTGAGCCGAAACGCTCGGCAACAGCGGATCGAACATCCGCTCGGTGCGAACCAGTTGCACGGCGAAGCGTTTGACGCCAAGCGCATTCAAGCGTTTTGCCAGCGTCAGCAGACGCGCCGGCTCGAACAGATGCCAATGCACGGTGGTGCGACATTCGTAATCGACACCACTGGCCAACAGATGCTCGAGGCTGCGCCAGTTGGCGGTGCCGCTGCCCTCGACCCGGGTGATGGCCTGGCAATCCTCGGGCAACGCCTTGACGTCGAAACCGACCCAATCCGCGCCGGTCAGTACCTTGGCGAACGCGGCAGGCTTGATCCCGGCGCTGTGCAAGCCGATGCGAAATCCCATGTCCCGCACTTCGTCCATGGCGCTGAGCAAACCGTCCTGCAGAGTCGGCTCACCGCCGCTGAACACCACGGCATCAAGCAGGTCCTGACGACGTTGCAGAAATGCCAACACCCGCCGCCAATCCACTTCCTCACTGCCACGAGGGGGAATCAGCTGCGGGTTGTGACAATAACGACAACGCCAGGCGCAACCCTGGCAAAACAGCACGCAGGCGAGCTGTCCCGGATAGTCGATAGTGGTCAGGGGCACCATGCCCCCGACCCGAAGCATTCGACTCATTGGCGCCCGGCCAGCGTCGCGCTTTCTGTGAAGTGCACCCGCTCACGGTGCTCCGATTGTTTACCCGGATTGAACGCCGACACCGGACGGTGATAGCCCATCACCCGGGTCCAGACTTCGCAGCGTTGACGTTGAGCCTGGGGCAGTGTTTGCGATGCAGTCATGGTGAAGCTCCTTGCGGTTGAGTGGATCGAAATCAATGAACAGCGTCGGCTTTCTGCGCTTGCAGTAGCAGGACTTCGTCGCATTTGGGGCAGAACTCATGTTCGCCATCGAGGTAGCCGTGCACCGGGCAGATCGAGAAGGTCGGGGTCACGGTCAGGTACGGCAGGCGGAAGCGGCCCAGGGCTTTGCGCACCAGTTGCTTGCAGGCCTGGGTCGAAGAAATCCGCTCGGCCATGTACAGGTGCAAGACCGTGCCGCCGGTGTATTTGCATTGCAGTTCGTCTTGAAGTTCCAGGGCCTCGAAGGGGTCTTCGGTATAGCCCACAGGCAATTGCGAGGAGTTGGTGTAATACGGCGCCTGCACACTGCCGGCCTGGAGAATGTCCGGATAGCGCTTGAGGTCTTCCTTGGCGAAGCGGTACGTGGTGCCTTCCGCCGGTGTCGCTTCCAGGTTATAGAGATGACCGGTTTCCTCCTGGAAACGCAGCAACGTAGCGCGTACATGGTCGAGCATGTTCAGGGCAAACTTGCGGCCCTGTTCGGTGTGCATACCCTCCTCGTCACCGGTGAAATTGCGCAGCATTTCATGCAGGCCGTTGAGGCCGATGGTGGAAAAATGGTTGCGCAAGGTGCCCAGGTAACGCTTGGTGTAAGGGTACAAACCGGCATCCATGTGATGCTGAATGACTTTGCGCTTGACCTCCAGGCTCTCCATCGCCAGCGCCATCAATGCGTCCAGGCGCTGCAACAAACCACTGGTATTGCCCTTGAACACATAGCCCAGACGGGCGCAGTTGATGGTCACCACGCCGAGCGACCCGGTCTGCTCCGCCGAGCCGAACAAACCGCCGCCGCGCTTGAGCAACTCCCGCACATCGAGTTGCAAGCGGCAGCACATCGAACGCACCTGATTGGGCTGCAGATCCGAATTGAGGAAGTTCTGGAAGTACGGCAGGCCGTAACGCGCGGTCATCTCGAACAAGCGGTCGGCGTTTTCACTGTCCCACGGAAAATCATGTGTGATGTTGTAGGTCGGGATCGGAAAGGTGAACACCCGCCCTTTCGCATCGCCAGCCTGCATCACCTCGATGTAGGCGCGGTTGAGCAGGTCCATTTCGAGTTGCAGGTCGCCATAGGCAAACGGCATTTCCTCCCCACCGATGACGGGTATCTGCTCGCGTAAATCCTGCGGGCACACCCAGTCGAACGTCAGGTTGGTGAACGGCGTCTGGGTGCCCCAGCGCGAAGGAACGTTGAGGTTATAGATGAACTCCTGGATCGCCTGGCGCACCTCTTGATAACTCAGCTGGTCCTTGCGCACATAGGGCGCGAGGTAGGTGTCGAACGAGCTGAACGCCTGGGCCCCGGCCCATTCGTTTTGCAGGGTGCCGAGGAAATTGACCATTTGCCCCAGCGCGCTGCTCAAGTGCTTCGGCGGACCGGCTTCGACACGCCCCGGCACACCGTTGAGCCCTTCGTGCAACAGGGTGCGCAGCGACCAGCCGGCACAGTAGCCGGCGAGCATGTCCAGGTCATGCACATGCAAATCCGCCTCGCGGTGGGCCTGGCCGATGGCCTCGCTGTACACCTCGTCCAGCCAGTAGTTGGCAGTGACCTTGCCCGATACGTTCAACACCAGCCCGCCCAGTGAGTAGCCTTGATTGGCGTTGGCCTGAACCCGCCAGTCTTCACGGTCCAGGTACTCGTTCATCGAGGTCGCCACTTCGACCATGGTCCGGCGGTCGCGACGCAAACGCCCGTGTTGTTCGCGGTAGACGATGTAGGCGCGCATGGCGAAGAAAAAACCGGCGTCCATCAACACCCGTTCGACACGATCCTGGATCTGCTCGACATGCAGCCTTGGCAGTCCGTCCAGCCGGGCGAGTACCGCCTGAAGCAAACCTTCAACCTCAACCTCGGTGTACTCCCCGGTTGCCTTGCCGGCAGCGATCAACGCCTGACGGATCTTGTCCGCATCGAAGGCGACCAGACTGCCATCGCGCTTGTGCAAGCGGTTACATCCTACTGAGATCAGCGTGCTCTGCATTCGGCCTCCAGATACTACATATAGATGTTTAAATACAAACAAACACAACATGCAGTGAAGACTACGGACAAAGGGCTGATCTGCAATTGATCGATATCAAGATTTGGCGGTGAAAAAAACCGCCAGCGGCGGCTAATTCCAGTGGGTCAACAAACTCAGGCTACAGACTCCCTGTAGCAGCTGGCGAAGCCTGCGTTCGGCTGCGTAGCAGTCGCAAGTTGGATCATCGCGGTTAACCTGAAACACCGCAGTGCCTGATTTTACGACTGCTGCGCAGCCGAACGCAGGCTTCGCCAGCTGCTACTGTCCGCGTAGCTGCCAGAACTGACCGGCATTACCTTCAAGGATCAACCGCCACTCATGTTCATGAACCGCACAATCTGCACCTCCCCTTCAGGGCTGAAATCATGGCGCAACGGCTTGCCGCGCAAGGCCTTCTGCACCGCGTTGATCACTGGCTGGTCATCCAGCGGGTAACGCCGCAGCAATCCTCTTAAATCCAGCGCATCGTCCTGCCCCAGACACAGCAACAGCTTCCCTTCAACCGTCATCCGCACCCGATTACAGCTGCCACAAAAGTTGTGGCTGTTGGGCGAAATAAAACCGATCCGGGTATCAGGATGGCGTTCCAGGCGCACGTAGCGCGCAGGTCCACCGCTGTTTTCAGTGCTATCGAGCAACCGATGCTGGCTGGCGATCAGCGCCCGGACCTCGTCACTGGAACAAAACGATTCGCCCCGGGAACGCCCGACATCGCCCAACGGCATTTCTTCGATAAAACTGATATCGATGCGCTGATCGATAGCGTATTGCACCAACGCCGGGACTTCATCGAAGTTGCGGCCCTTCATCACCACGCAGTTGAGTTTGATCCGCTCAAACCCCGCGTCCCGCGCCGCTTCAATGCCGTTGAGCACCTGATCGAGATCGCCGATGCGTGTGATCCCACGAAACTTCTGCCCGTCCAGGCTATCGAGGCTGATGTTCATCCGCTTGACCCCCGCCTCCGCCAACGGCCGGGCCAGGCGGCTCAGTTGCGAGCCATTGCTGGTCATCACCAGTTCGCGCAAACCGGGCAACGCGGCGATGTTGCGGCACAGTTCGACAATGCCCGGACGAATCAGCGGCTCACCGCCGGTCAGGCGGATTTTGCGTACGCCCAACCCGACGAACAGCGTTGCCAGACGCTGCAACTCTTCCAGCGTCAGCACCTGCTGACGGGGCAGGAAAGTCATGTTTTTCGCCATGCAATACACACAGCGAAAATCACACCGGTCCGTCACCGACATCCGCAGATAATCGATCTGCCGTCCAAAGCCATCCTGCATGACAACGTTCATCACATCTCCCGGTTTGCCTCGATGCTCACTGCACCAGCGGTGAGTCGGCACCCTGCAAATGGATGCCGCGAATATCCGCCGCACCGATCAGGGTTTGCAGGTACTGCACCAGCGCTTTTTGCCAGACGCCTTGCTGCAACTGCGTGCGGATCGCCGTCGACACCACTTCATAGGGCAAGGGCATGCCTTCGATCCGCTGATCGACACTGACCACATGCCAGCCGTAGCGACTTTCCAGCGGTTTGCTGGCCAGGCCTGGTGCCAGGGTGAACAGCTGACGCTCCAGTTCAGGCACGGTCTGGCCCTTGCTGATCTGGCCCAGAGAACCGCCTTGGGCCTTCGACGGGCAGGCCGAATATGTCATGGCCAGCTCGGCGAAACTGCCGGGAAAGTCCTCCAGACGTTGCAGCAGAACTTGCGCCTGATCACGGGCAACGGCACGCGCCTCGACATCATCCGGCGCACACTCAAGCAGGATGTGCCGAACCGCCAGCAACGGTGCGCTGTGAAAGCGCCCGCGATTGTTTTCGTAGTAGCGCAGGCTGGTTTCCTCGTCGCACTGCGGTACCTGCACCTCGCGTTCGAGCAACAAGCGCGTCGCTGCTTCTTCTTCATTCTCGCCAGCGCCAATCTCCAGCGACACGCCGAGCTCGGCGATGCGCTGCTGCAACAACTCGCGGATCACCAAAGCCCGAGCGGCCAGGTACACCGCCTCTTCGCGGCTTTCGGCCGGGTGATATTGCAGCTCCTGGGCCATTGCCTCCGGGGTGATCGATACCTCATTGACGCTGATGATCGGCCACTCCTGTTCGCTGCTGGCGATCAACTGCGCCGGAGCGTCGGGGGTAGCCGCCGGCTCAACCGGGAGGGCTTCAAACTGCGCCTGTGCGAGCGGCGCGATGTCGAGCACATCCTCGGTTTTTTTCGAAGACCCGCAGCCACCGCTACCGCCGTTACCACCACATCCACATCCACCTGACATGATTGTCTCCTCAGTACTTCTGACGAACGATTTGATAACGGCGCCCCAGGTACCAGATCGGTGCGCTGATCATGTGTACGAGACGGGTGAAGGGGAACAGCACAAACAGGGTCAATCCCAGGAACACGTGCAACTTGTAAATCAACCCGACCGGCTCAATGGCCGCCGCGGCTTCCATCGGCCGCAATAGCACGGTGTTCTGCGCCCAATCCGCGAGACTCACCATCACCGAGCCATCCATGTGGCCGGTGGAGGCGACAATTGTCAGCAGACCGAGCAGCAATTGCGCCAGCAGCACCAGCAGAATCAGGATGTCCGAAGGGCTGGAGGTGGCACGTACCCGAGGATCGTTGAGCCGCCGGTTGACCAGCATCAGCAGGCCGATCAGGCACAACAGGCCAAAGAACCCGCCGGACACCATCGCCAGCAATTGCTTGTTCTGAGTGCTGATCACGTGGTGATAAACCGACGCAGGCGTCAGCAGGCCAACGAAGTGTCCGGCCAGCACGAACAACACACCGACGTGAAAGAGGTTGCTCGCCACCCGCATGCCGCCTTGGTTGAGCATCTGGCTCGAACCTGCCTTCCAGCTGTATTGCGACAGGTCGAAGCGTGCCCAGCTGCCAATCAGGCAAGTGGCCAGGGCGACGTAAGGATAGATCCCGAACAACAACAGATTCCATTTAGACATTACTGACCTCCTGGGCTGGCGCGGCGGCCAGCCCTTCATGCTGAAAATCCACCCAGTGCAACGGCACCGCGCTTTCTTCCCGAGCCTTGCCCGGTGCGCTTGGCAGCCCACTGCAACGGTCCTGCTGTTCGGCCTGGAGAAAGTCCACGGCCTCCTCTTCCCAGATCTTGTCGAGGGCTTCGAGGGAGTCATCACGCGGTTCCGCCGCCACCTGCGCTCGCAGGTCGGCCACTGCCTGATGCGGTTCTGCCCCGGCGATTTGCAGCAGCGCCCGGAAGCAGCTGGCATAGGCGCTTTCACGCTCTTCCAGACGCGCCGCGAGCAAGGCCAGCAAATGCGAAACATCCGCCAGGCCCTCGCGGGCCTCGATGTCTTCGCGGGTGGACAGGAACTCCAGGTACAGCGGGATATAGTCCGGCAGCTCTTTGACGCCGATGGCAAAACCGGCGGCTTCGTATTGCGCCATCATGTCGACCATGGCCTGACCACGGTCCCGGGATTCGCCGTGCACGTGCTCGAACAACAGCAGCGACAACGAGCGCCCTCGGCCGAACAGCGCACCGTAGTGCTCCTGCCCGTCCATCAGGTCATTGGCGCAGATCAGCTCGAGCAATTCGAACAACGCGCCGCGCTGTTTAGGGCTGATTTCCCGTGACTGGATGATCGCTTGCTCCAGTTCGTCACGACCGTCAATCAGCGTCTCGGTCGGGTAATCGAGCAGCAGCGAAATCACTTTGAGAATCTGCATGCTCACTCCTCCCACAACTGAACGGTTTTCAGAACGTCGCGGCGGTTGGCTTTCTTCGCACCGAACATGTTGGTGTCGGAGCTACCGCTGCAGCCGCTGCCGAAACTGAAGCCGCAACCGGAGCGCTCGGCAAAGGCGTCACTCATGGCGTCTTCACGGTGCGCGCTCGGTACCACAAAGCGGTCTTCATAGTTGGCGATCGCCAGGTAGCGATACATTTCCTCGACCTGGGCCACGCTCAAGTCAACATCCTTGAGTACTTGCAGATCCTGAACACCATCGACTTGCTCGGAACGTTTGTAAGCACGCATCGCCAGCAAGCGTTTAAGTGCACGCTTGACCGGTTTTTCATCGCCTGCCGTCAGCAGATTGGCCAGGTACTTGAGTGGAATACGCAGGCTGTCGACATCCGGGATCACCCCGTTCATACCCACGGTGCCGGCAGTGGCGGCGTTCTGGATCGGCGACAGCGGCGGCACGTACCAAACCATCGGCAAGGTGCGGTATTCCGGGTGCAGCGGCAGCGCGAGTTTCCAGTCCACGGCCATTTTGTAGACCGGCGAACGCTGGGCTGAATCGATCACCGACTGCGGCACGCCATCGGCCAGGGCCTGACGGATCACTGCCGGGTCATTCGGATCGAGGAAGATCTCCAGTTGTTTCTCGTACAGGTCCTGTTCGTTGGCGGTGCTCGCCACTTCGCTGATGCGGTCGGCGTCATACAGCAGCACACCGAGGTAACGGATGCGCCCGACGCAGGTTTCGGCGCAAACAGTCGGCATCCCGGCTTCGATCCGCGGGTAGCAGAAGATGCATTTCTCGGACTTGCCGCTCTTCCAGTTGAAGTAGATTTTCTTGTACGGGCAGCCGCTGATGCACATCCGCCAGCCACGGCATTTCTCCTGGTCGATCAGGACGATGCCATCTTCTTCACGCTTGTAGATCGCACCGCTCGGGCACGATGCGGCGCACGTCGGGTTGAGGCAGTGCTCGCACAGGCGCGGCAAATACATCATGAATGTGTTTTCGTACTCGCCGTAAATGTCCGCCTGGATCTTGTCGAAGTTCTTGTCCTTGCGACGTTTGGCGAATTCAGTGCCGAGGATTTCTTCCCAGTTCGGGCCCCACTCGATTTTCTCCATGCGCTTGCCGGAAATCAGCGAACGCGGACGCGCGGTGGGCTGATGCTCGCCCAGCGGCGCGGTGTGCAGGTGCTGGTAATCGAAGTCGAAGGGTTCGTAGTAATCGTCGAGGCTCGGCAGGTCCGGGTTGGCAAAAATGTTGGCCAACACGCGGAATTTACCGCCGATGCGCGGGTTGATCGTGCCGTTGGCGTTGCGGATCCAGCCGCCCTTCCACTTGTCCTGGTTTTCCCATTCTTTCGGGTAACCGATCCCGGGTTTCGATTCAACGTTGTTGAACCAGGCGTATTCCATGCCTTCGCGGCTGGTCCAGACGTTTTTGCAGGTGATTGAACAGGTGTGGCAACCGATGCACTTGTCCAAGTTCAGAACCATGCCGATTTGTGAGCGAATCTTCATTTCAGTTCTCCTCGATATCGGTCGGCAGAGGACGCGGCAGATCATCGCCGGACGAACCATCGAGCCAGTCGACTTTGGCCATTTTGCGCACCACGACGAATTCATCGCGGTTGCAACCGACCGTGCCGTAATAGTTGAAACCGTAGGCTTGCTGGGCATAGCCGCCGATCATGTGGGTCGGCTTGAGCACGACGCGGGTGACCGAGTTGTGGTGGCCGCCACGGGTCTTGGTGGTTTCCGAACCGGGTACGTTCACGATCCGTTCCTGTGCGTGATACATCATCACCATGCCGTCCTTGACACGCTGGCTGACCACCGCCCGGGCGGTCAGTGCGCCGTTGGCGTTGAAGCACTCGATCCAGTCGTTGTCCTCGATGCCGGCGCTTTTCGCGTCGTTCTCCGAGAGCCAGACAATCGGCCCGCCACGGCTGAGGGTGAGCATCAGCAGGTTGTCGCTGTAGGTGCTGTGGATGCCCCATTTCTGGTGCGGGGTGATCCAGTTCAGGACGATTTCCTTGTGGCCGTTATTGCGCTTGCCTTTCACCCCTTCGATGGTGCGGGTGTTGACGGGCGGGCGATAACTCATCAGTTGCTCGCCGAACGCCTGCATCCACGGGTGATCCTGGTAGAACTGCTGGCGACCGGTGATGGTGCGCCATGGGATCGCTTCGTGAACGTTGGTGTAGCCCGCGTTGTAGCTGACGTGATCGTCTTCGAGACCCGACCAGGTCGGGCTGGAAATGATCTTGCGCGGCTGTGCCTGAATGTCGCGGAAACGAATCGCCTCGTGTTCCTTGGACAGCGCCAGGTGGCTGTGATCGATGCCGGTAAATTCCGACAGCGCGGCCCAGGCCTTGACGGCGACATGGCCATTGGTTTCCGGCGCCAGGGACAGAATCACTTCTGCAGCATCGATCGCCGAGTCGATTTTCGGCCGACCCTGGCTGATACCCACAGCCCCTTCTTTGTGATTGAGCGCACCGAGGAATTTCACTTCAGCGTCGGTGTTCCAGTTGATGCCCTTGCCACCGTTGCCGTGTTTTTCCAGCAATGGCCCCAGCGACGAAAACTGTTTGTAGATGTTCGGGTAATCGCGCTCCACCACATGCAGGTTCGGCGCATTCTTGCCCGGCTCCGGGGCCACGCCGGCGCTTTTCCAGTCGGTGCCACCAAACGGCTGAGCCAGTTCGCCAACGCTGTCGTGCATCAGCGGGATGGTCACCAGATCCTTTTCAACGCCCAGATGCCCGACCGCCATGCTGGAAAACGCCTTGGCGATGCCTTTGTAGATTTCCCAGTCGGAACGCGATTCCCAGGCCGGGTCGATGGCGGCCGACAACGGGTGAATGAACGGGTGCATGTCCGAGGTGTTCATGTCGTCTTTTTCGTACCAGGTCGCGGTCGGCAAGACGATGTCGGAATAGACGCAGGTCGACGACATGCGAAAGTCCAGCGTGGTGACCAGATCGAGCTTGCCGATGGCGCCCTCGTCCACCCATTCGGCTTCTTCGGGTTTGCAGTCGCCGACCTGGCCGATGTCTTCGTTCATCACCCCGTTCTTGGTGCCGAGCAGGTACTTGAGCATGTACTCGTGGCCCTTGCCCGAGGAGCCCAGCAGGTTGGAACGCCAGATGAACATGTTGCGCGGGAAGTTGACCGGGCTGTCCGGCTGTTCGCAGGAGAAACGTAGCGAACCGTCCTGCAGCGACTTGACCACGTAGTCTTTCGGCTCCATGCCGACAGCCGCCGCGTCGCGGCAAATGTGCAAAGGGTTAGTGTTCAGTTGCGGTGCGCTTGGCAACCATCCGGCGCGTTCGGCGCGGATGTTGTAGTCCAGGGCATGCTCGGGAAATTGTGATTTATCGGCCAATGGCGAGAGCACGTCGTGCATGCTCATCTTCTCGTGGCGCCATTGCGAACTGTGGGCGTAGAAGAAGCTGGTGCCGTTCATTTGGCGAGGCGGACGGTTCCAGTCCAGGCCGAACGCCAGGGGCAGCCAGCCGCATTGCGGACGCAGTTTTTCCTGGCCGACGTAGTGCGCCCAACCGCCACCGGTCTGGCCGACACAGCCGCAGAGCATGAGCATGTTGATCAGCCCGCGGTAGTTCATGTCCATGTGGTACCAGTGGTTCATCGCCGCGCCAACAATGATCATCGAGCGGCCCTTGGTCTTGTCGGCGTTGTCGGCGAACTCACGGGCGATCTGGATGGCTTTCTCGCGGCTCACGCCAGTGATCTGCTCTTGCCACGCCGGGGTGCCGGGCACCGAAGCATCGTTGTAATCCTTGGCGACGTTTTCACCACCAAGACCACGATCGATCGCCAGGTTGGCCGCCGACAGGTCGAACACGGTGGCGACTTTGGCCACGCTGCCATCCGCCAGCACCACGTTATGCACCGGCACGCGACGGTATTGCACCGCATCGCCGGCCACATGCTGGAAGTGCTCATGGGATTCGCCGGCAAAATACGGGAACGCCACTTCGGCCACGTCATCACCGATCAGGCTCAGCTTCAGATCGATCTCACGGCCTTCGCCACCTTCACGAGGCAGGATGTTCCACTTGCCCTTCTCGCCCCAGCGATAACCGATGGAGCCTTGAGGGGACACCAGTTCGCCGTTTACATCCAGGGCGATGGTTTTCCATTCCGGGTTGTTTTCCTGGCCGAGGTTGTCGGTAAGGTCCGAGGCGCGCAGGAAGCGGTCCGGCTGGTAACCGGCGCCCGGTGCCTTGTCGACCATTTGCTTGAGCAGCACCAACACCGGCAAATCAGTGAAGCGCTTGGCGTAATCGGTGAAATAGGCGCTCGGTTTGTCCAGGTGGAATTCTTTGAAGATCACATGGTTGAACGCCTGGGCCAGCGCCGCGTCGGTGCCTTGTTTGGGGTTCAGCCACAGGTCGGTGAGCTTGGCGACTTCCGAGTAGTCCGGGGTGATCGCGACCGTCTTGGTGCCCTTGTAGCGGACTTCGGTAAAGAAGTGCGCGTCCGGGGTACGGGTCTGCGGGACGTTGGAGCCCCAGGCAATGATGTAGTTGGCGTTGTACCAGTCGGCCGATTCCGGCACATCGGTCTGCTCGCCCCAGACCATTGGCGAGGCCGGTGGCAAGTCGCAGTACCAGTCATAAAAGCTCAGGCAGGCGCCACCGATCAGCGACAGATAACGCGAGCCTGCGGCGTAGCTGACCATCGACATGGCCGGGATCGGCGAGAAGCCGACGATCCGGTCCGGGCCGTATTGCTTGATGGTGTAGACGTTGGCCGCCGCGATGATCTCGTTGACTTCCTCCCAGTTGGAACGAATGAAGCCACCCATGCCGCGCTTGCTTTTATAGGAATCGGCCTTGGCCTTGTCCTCGACGATGCTGGCCCAGGCTTCGACCGGCGCCATGGTCTGCCGCGCATCGCGCCAGAGCTTGAGCAACGGCTTGCGGATTTTCGGGTACTTGAGCCGGTTGGCGCTGTAGATGTACCAGCTGTAACTGGCACCACGGGGGCAGCCACGGGGTTCATGGTTCGGCAGATCGTTGCGGGTACGCGGGTAGTCGGTCTGCTGGGTTTCCCAGGTGATCAGGCCGTTCTTGACGTAGATTTTCCACGAGCAGGAACCGGTGCAGTTCACCCCGTGGGTGGAACGCACGATCTTGTCGTACTGCCAGCGCGAACGGTAAACGTTTTCCCAGTCGCGAGACTCCTTGCGGGTCTCTCCATGACCATCGGAAAACTCGTTTTGCTTACGGTTTAAAAACCGCAATTGATCCAGTAAATGACTCACGGTGCAGTCCTCTCAGGCTTCGTCGCGGAGTCTGTGCCCCGCCCACGCAATGGTTGAATTCGGGTCGTCTCAGCAGGGTGTCGCGGCGCCTTTGCGCGCGTACCACCACCAGGTCACCACGATGCAGCTCAGGTAAAAGCCGACGAACATGTAGAAGGCCATCTCCGGGCCGCCGGTCAGGGCCATCGAAGAGCCGAAGGATTTGGGAATGAAGAACGCACCGAAGGCGCCCATGGCCGAACTGAAGCCCAGGACCGCGGCCGATTCCTTGCCGGCATCCTTGAGCGCTTGTTCGCGCACGGCTGGCGGTTTGCCGGCCGACGCTTTTTCATGCTGGGTACGGAAGATCACCGGGATCATCCGGAAGGTGGAACCGTTGCCGACGCCCGTGGTGATAAACAGCAACATGAACATGCCGAGGAAGCCGTAGAAGTTGCCGCCGGTGCCGTTCTGCGGCAAAAAGTGCATCACGGCGAAGACCATCGCGATCATCGCCACGAAGTTCCACAAGGTCACTTTCGCGCCACCGAGCTTGTCCGCCAGCCAGCCACCCAATGGCCGCACCAGCGCACCGACCAACGGGCCGAGGAAGGCGAATTTCAAGGCAATCACATCAGGGAACGAGGTTTTGATCAGCAGCGGAAACGCGGCGGAAAAACCGATGAATGAACCGAAGGTCGCCAGGTACAACCAGCACATCAGCCAGTTGTGCTTGCGCTTGAAGATCACCGCCTGTTCGCTGAACGACGCCCGGGCACTGGACAGGTCATTCATGCCGAACCAGGCCAGCACCGTCACCAGGACAATGAACGGCACCCAGATGAACCCGGCGTTCTGCAGCCACAACTGGGCACCGTCCGGCAATGCTTGCGGCGAGCCGCCCATGAAGCCGAACACGCCGAAGGTAATCACCAGCGGCACACAGAACTGCATCACCGAGACACCCAGATTGCCCAGGCCGGCATTGAGGCCAAGGGCCGTGCCCTGCTGCGACTTGGGATAGAAGAAGCTGATGTTGGACATGCTCGAGGCAAAGTTGCCGCCGCCAAAACCGCAGAGCAAGGCAATCAACACGAACACGCTGTAGGAGGTGCTCGGGTCCTGCACGGCAAAGCCCATCCAGATCGATGGCAGCAATAGCGACGCGGTGCTCAGGGCGGTCCAGCGCCGGCCACCGAAGATCGGCACCATAAAGGAATAGAAGACGCGCAAGGTCGCACCCGACAGCCCTGGCAACGCCGCCAGCCAGAACAATTGGTCGGTGGTGAAGCTGAAGCCGATGGCGTTCAAACGCACAATCACCGTGCTCCAGACCATCCACACCGCGAAGGCCAGCAACAGCGCAGGAATGGAAATCCACAAGTTGCGCGTGGCGGTCTGTTTGCCGCTACTTCCCCAGAACGCGGGGTCCTCGGGGCGCCAGTCATGAATGACCGGGCCTTTGTCAGGCTTTTGCAGAACGGACATGTTCTTCTCCTAGGGCAATACTGGAAATCGGGGACGGGGTCAGCTGCGGCGCTTTACCCAGCACCGCGCTTTTGCGTATTTCGCTGAAGTACATCCAGGTGAGGGAGACCCAGACCACGCCGTACATCAACATGAAGCAGGAAGAGCGCACGCCGGTGAGGTCCACCAGGGCACCAAACAGGATCGGCAGCACGAAACCGCCCAGGCCACCGGCGAGGCCGACGATGCCGGACACCGCGCCCATGTTTTTCGGATAGTCATTGGCGATGTATTTGAAGACCGAGGCCTTGCCGAACGCGAAGGCGATGCCTATGACGAACAGCAACACAGTGAACAACGCGGGGTTCAGGCCGATGTGGAAATCCACCGGGCCGTTGATGGTCTGCACTTGCAGTTGAGTCTGGGGATATGAAAGCAGGAACAGGCAGATCCAGCTGACCCACAACACCCACCAGGTCACGCTTTGCGCCCCCCAGCGATCCGACAGCCAGCCACCGACGGCACGCAGCACGCCACCGGGCAAGGAAAAACAGGCCGCCAGCAGCGCCGCGCTTTGCAGGCTGAAACCGTATTCCTGGACGTAGTACTTGGTCATCCACAGGGCCAGGGCGACGTAGCCACCGAAGACGATCGAGTAGTACTGGCAGTAGCGCCACACCGCAGGGTCTTTCAATGAGCGCAGTTGCTCACGCAACGTAGCGCCGGATGCACTGCGGTGGTCCTTGTTTTCGGCACTGAGAAACCAGAACAGCAGCGCGGTAATAAAAAGGATCGCGCTAAAGACTTTCGGCACCAGTTGCCAGCTGCCGGCGGCAATCAGTGCCGGGGCGAGAAACTTGGTCACCGCAGCCCCGGCGTTACCGGCGCCGAAGATGCCCATGGCGAAGCCTTGATTCTCCTTGTCGAACCATTTGGCGACGTAGGCAATCCCGACCGAGAACGAGCCGCCGGCCAGGCCGACGAACAAACCCAGCACCAGGAACTGCCAGTAGGCGGTGGCGTGACTGATCAAATACAGCGGTGCGACGCAGCTCAGCATCAGCAGGAAGAACACGCTGCGCCCGCCAAAGCGGTCGGTCAGCAAACCCAGCGGCAAACGCACCAGCGAACCGGTCAGCACCGGGGTCGCGGCCAGCAGGCCGAACTGGGTTTCGTTGAGTTGGAGCAGTTCCTTGATCGGCACCCCGAGCACGGCAAACATCATCCAGACCATGAAGCACACGGTGAAGGCCAGCGTGCTCATGCCCAGCACCAAGCCTTGTCTTACTCGCGGTGGGTTCACAATGCTCTCCCGTCAGTTAGCCATGGCGGCAGACTAGAGAGGCCAACCCCGCAAAAACTTGACCCATGTCAACGAAGCCCAAGGGGGCATAGGCCTATGCTTGTGCGGCCTACCTCCAAGGAGGTAGTGCAAGAGAGTCTTAAAACCCTTTATTTATCAGCTTGTTAAGAGTTTTTACCGACGCTTTTGCTGACAAGGAACTGTCGACAACTCTTTAGAGGTAGCGCGCCCGGGATCGGCGGCTAAACCCACTCTGGTGCTGCACATGCTCTGTTTTCCTGATTTGCTCCGGGACCTGCGCCGATGATGCGCTGGTTGCGCAGCTCCCTGCCCGCTCGCGCCGGGTTGGCGGTGATCCTGATCGCCGTGCTGGCGCTCGCCAGTTCGCTGAGCGCCGGGCTGATCGCCTGGTTCAGCCAGGGCGATGCCGCCGCCATCAACACCGCCGGCTCAGTGCGCATGGAGACTTATCACCTGAGCTGGAAACTGGCCGCGGGTGCAACGCCCGCAGAAATCGCCGCCATCACTGACAGCCTGCAAACCCGTCTCACCAGCCAGTCACTCAAGGCCGTGCTGGAAGATGGCCCCACCGCCGCCCTGCAAGTCAGTTATGGGAAAATCCAGCAACAATGGAACGAGGATTTACTCCCGGCACTGCTGCGCGGCGATGCGGCTGTCTTTCAAGTCCAGGCTCATTCCTTCGTTGAGCAACTGAACCAGTTCGTCAATCTGTTGCAGCGCCAGAGCGAACAAAAGCAAGGCTGGCAACAGGCGATCCAGGGCTTGGCCTTGTTCACCACCATGATTGTCCTGCTGATCGGGTTGTACGAGTTGCAGTACGGTGTCGTCACGCCCCTCAAGGAATTGGTAGACGCCACCCAGCGCTTTCGTCGCGGCGATTTCAAGGTGCGGGTCAACCATCAGTCCCAGGACGAACTGGGCCAGTTGGCCATGAGTTTCAATACCATGGCCGAGACGATCGAAGAATCCCATCGCACCCTGGAAAGTCAGGTCCGGCAGAAAACCCTGAACCTGCAACAAGCCAATGCCGCCCTGGAGCTGCTGTATCAAAGCAGCCGAAGCCTGGCCACCCGCCTGGCCAATGCCGAAGGTCTCGATCAGTTGATTCGACGCTTCCAGCAACGCTTGCCTGGCTTGCGCCTGTCGCTGTGCCTGCAAGGCCAACAGCAGGCACCGGCTCAACAGCTACTGGCCCTGCATGGTGCGAACATCCGCGAAGTCTGCGCCAGCAGTGACTGCGCCACATGCCAGAAGCACCACAAAGCCAATCCGCAAACTTTCAGCATCAGCAACCAGGGCAGTGAACTGGGTGAGCTCAAGGCACACTTTGTCGACGGACATGCCATGCAAGCCTGGGAAACCCAGCTGATCCAGGCCTTGGCCAACCTGATTGGCACCTCGCTCTCGCTCAAGCGCCAACGGGAACAGGATCATCGCCTGCTGCTGCTCGAAGAACGCACGATCATTGCCCGCGAGCTACACGACTCACTGGCCCAGGCCCTGTCCTACATGAAGCTGCAAGTCAGCCGCATGCAGACCCTGATGCGCCGCGGCGAACCGGTCCAGACCCTGGAAACCGTTACCGTCGAATTGCGCGAGGGACTGAACAATGCCTATCGCCAGTTACGCGAATTGCTGACGACTTTTCGCTTGCAGATTCACGACGCGGGGCTGGTGCAGGAACTCAAGGACACCGCCGAGGAGTTTTCCCGGCGCGGGGAATTCCAGGTGCATTTGCACGTCGACACCCTGGCCTTTCAGCTATCGGCCAGCGAACAGATCCACATTCTGCAGATCACCCGCGAGGCGCTCTCCAACTGCTTGCGCCACGCCCATGCGCAAAACGCCTGGCTGCAACTGCGCCAAGACGGCGAGACCGTCAGGTTGTCGGTCGAAGACGACGGTCGCGGCTTCAGCGGCAACGTCGACCAACGCGAACACCACGGCCTGAACATCATGGATGAGCGGGCTCGCAGCTTGCACGGCCAGCTGCAAATCCTCTCCAGAGACCCCCAAGGCACCCGTGTCCAACTGGAATTCCATCCGGAGTTTCTCGGACAGCAAACAGAAGGCAGCACCCTATGACCCCGTCCCCGCAACACAGAATCCTGCTGGTAGACGACCACCCGATGATGCGTCACGGCATTCGCCAGATGCTCGAACTCGAAGATGATTTCCTGATCGTCGGCGAAGCCAGCCAGGGTGAAGAAGCACTGGGGCTGATCGAGCCGCTTCGACCGGATCTGGTCCTGCTCGACAACAACATGCCGCAGATGAATGGCATCGAAACCCTGCGCCGGTTACGGACGATGAACTACACCGGCAAAGTGCTGCTGTTTACGGTGTCGGATGCAGAAGACGATATTCGCGACGCGCTGCGCCTGGATGCCGACGGTTATCTGCTCAAGGACATGGAACCGGAATTGTTGATCCAGTACATCCGCGATGCCTTGAACGGCGCCTTGGTGATCAGTCCGGGGCTGACTCAAGTCATGGCCCAGGCGCTGCGCTCGCCGCCGCGCCAGGCCGTGGTGGAACTGACCGAGCGTGAGCGTCAGGTGCTGAAAACCATCGCCAGCGGCTTCAGTAACAAGGTCATCGGGCACAAGCTGGGCATCACCGAAGGGACGGTCAAGGTCCACGTGAAAAACCTGCTGCACAAACTCGGCTTGCGCTCGCGGGTTGAGGCGGCGGTGTGGGCCATGGAACATCTGCGCAGTGCGGGCTGACAGGCATTCCTCTTTAGAGGTAGGCCAGCAGAGGCATAGGTCAATTGGCCTTCGCTCTCTACTATGACGGTCAGCGGAGGTACGCCATGCTGACCCACCCTTCCATCGTTTTAACGTTACGCCGTCATCATCTGTTCAGCCAACTGCCGGAGAAAGTCTTCGAGGAAGTCTGCAGCCTGGCCCTGCTCAAGCGCCTGAGTTGTCACAGTACGCTCATGCATCAAGGGGATCCGGCCAGGCGTTTTTTCCTGTTGGTCAGCGGCCAGGTCAAGCTGTACCGGCTCACCGGCGAAGGCCAGGAAAATCTGGTAGAGATCATCCAGCCCGGCCAGACCTTTGCCGAAGCCTTGCTGTTCAGCCAGGCCCGGCTCTACCCAGTGAGCGCCACGGCGCTGAAGGACAGCGTGCTGGTGAGCATCGACGGCAACCATTACCGCAATGCCCTGGAGGACCAGCCGAAAGTCTGTCTGGCGATCCTGGCGAGCATGAGTGTTCACCTGCACCTGCGTCTGCGCGACATCGATACCTTGACCATGGCCAGTGCGACTCGTCGGGTGATCAATTTTCTGTTCCAGGAACGCCACCCGGTGACCGGCCAGATTGTCTTGCAGGTGTCCAAACGCCTGGTGGCATCGAAGCTTGGGATTCAGCCGGAAACCTTCTCGCGGATTTTGCATCGTCTGGTGGAGTGCGGCCTGATCGCCATGGAACGTCGCCATATCAACATCCTCGCTGAAGAGGAGCTGGCGGCTTTCCAATAGGCGAAATTGACTGTCATCAAGGCGCAATGCCAGGCGTCTTGCACACTGGCAGCGTCCATCCACGGAGAGTGCAAATGCCCCGTTCAACCCTGCCTTTGGTTTACTCCTGCTCAGGCTGCTCCAACGTCGCCCAACTGGCCAACAGCCTGGCCGTGCGCCTGGACCGCAGCGGCCTGGCGGAAATGTCCTGCATCGTCGGTGTCGGCGGGCATGTGGCGGCGCTGCTCAACAAAGCGCGCTCGGGACGGCGGATTTTTGCGCTGGATGGCTGTCCATTGCAATGCGTTGAAAACTGCCTCAAGCAACATGGGCTGCATGCGGATGTGCATTTGATTCTTAGCCATTACGGGTTGCGCAAGCGCCATGGCGAGGACTGCACGCAGGCGCAGAGTGATGAGTTGTTTGAAGGGATCAAGCAGTTGATTGCCAGTGATGCTCGCCAGCATGTATCCCGCCAGGAAACGACGGCCTGAAGAACAACAAAGACCCTGTGGGAGCGGGCTTGCCCGCGATGGTGGACTGACTGCCGACCTATAGTTTTGGTCGGAGTACATATCCATTCCTGCGGTAACGGCTTCTATCGGTTTCGCTTTTACAGCGAGTCACTTTCGAAAAGCCTGCGCGGCCCGGCGGAAAGTAACCAAAGCGCTTTTGCCCCTTTCGTTCGGTGCCTCGCTCCGGTCCTGCTTTCTTCAACGCCTGCGCGTATTGATCGTTCCCACGCTCCGCGTGGGAATGCATCCCGTGACGCTCCGCGTGACCAATGCGCAGGACTCAAGTCTTGCGTCGCGAGCGGAACGCGGAGCGTCCCCGGCGGCATTCCCACGCGGAGCGTGGGAACGATCAGTGTGGGAACGGCTTCCGTGGCTTTGCTTTGCTTTGGCTTTGCTTTGCTTTGGCTTTGCTTTGCTTTGGCTTTGCTTTGGCTTTTGATCTTGATCTGCCCCGTCGGAAGGCCGAGCGCAGGTTCTGCGCAGTGGGCAACCCGGCATGGATGCCGGGTTAGCCGCCCCCGGCCATGGATGGCCGATGGCGGCGGGCCCACGGAGCAGGACCGGAGCGAGGGCATGCCGAGCCTGGGCGAGGCACCGTACGTCAGGGGCAAAAGCGTTTTGGTTACTTTCCGCCGGGCCGCGCAGGCTTTTCCAAAGTGACCCGCCGTAAGGGCGGAACCCTAAGCCGCCGTTACCGCAGAAATGGATATGCACTCCGACCAAAATATAGGTCGGCTATCAGGCCGCCATCGCAGGCAAGCCAGCTCCCACAGTTGAACGACGTCGATTACCCCGCCGCCAACCCCTTCCCCGCCCGCTCCAGATTGCGCCACAACCAAACAGGCAGCACATCAGGATCCAGACTGTCGATCAGATTCTTCAACGCCAGCCCCAACTCCGTATCACCCTCAATCACCAAACGCCGGCGAAAGAACAGCGTATCCGGATCCTCCTGACGACTCGCCAACAGTAAAAACTCCCGCCAGTTGCCACTGATCGTCACATGCGCCACGGCCTGCTCGGCAATCCGCAACCCATTACCACTGAGCGTCAGATACCAGGACAACCCCAGATCCGGAATCCGCAAGCACAACCAACGCCCACGTAAAACTTCAAACTCACCATCACGCAACGGCCCGGCGAGGCAGCGGTTCAGCGCCTGTTGCAACGCCAGCCGCTGCACGGCAAAAGGCACTCGGCGCACCAGCGGCAACAACCGGTCGGCACCTTTCAACAGCCACTTTTTTCGATTCAACACAGGCCGACCTCCTCGACACGCAGCATGCCGGCCTGGCCATGCCAATAACCATTGCACCCTTCGACGAACAGCGGCGGTGTCTCGCCCAGACGAACCCGCTGATAGGCCGCGACCACCTCAGCCATGCCCTGAGCACGAGGGCTCAAGCGCAACAGATCGGCACCGCAGGCCACCAGGCCGGAGTAATCGGCCAGCAGATTGGTCACCTCGGCCGACATTGTCTGAATACCATTGAGGGTGAACAGCGCCTGCCCTTCCTGACTGGTCAGCGCCAGGCCGTCGGGGTAGTTGATGCAGCAAAACTGGCAGTCATCCTTGGGCCGGTTTTCCGCCCGGGCCGTAAAGCAGCGGGCCGAATAGGCCAACGGCAAATGCCCATACGCAAAGATTTCAACTTCCGGCACTGCACGGCCCAGTTCGCGCACCTGCCCGATCACATCGGCAATCAGCGCCGCCGAACATTCCACCGGCGGCACCCAGCGAGTCATGCCGCTGTCGAGCAGTTGCGCCAATGAGTGTCCGTTGTACAGATTGAGGGCCGGGCCGCCCACGAACGGCAACTTGCGTTCGGCCAGGAAATGCACCGCGCCCATGTCGTTGGCTTCCACCAGCAATTGGCCGTTGTCGCATAGCCGAC
Organism: Pseudomonas sp. PICF141; assembly: GCF_002286815.1. Taxonomy (GTDB): domain Bacteria; phylum Pseudomonadota; class Gammaproteobacteria; order Pseudomonadales; family Pseudomonadaceae; genus Aquipseudomonas. Next base: position 25,165 of record NZ_MUNM01000037.1, on the reverse strand, counting down.
GCAGGCTGGAGAGTTCGGATGCCGCTTCGATCAGCGTAAGGCTGGAAAGCACCAACTGCGCCTGGCTGCATTCCTGCAACTCACGGCCCAGCCCCAGCCATTGATCCAATGAAAAAGCCCGACGTTTCGAACACACGGTTTCCCCCAGGTAAATCACATCCAGGGGCAAGGCCGACATCTCGGCGTAAAAGTGGCTGAGTTGTTCCTTGTCCCAATAAAACAGGACCGGTCCCAGGCTGAGTTTCATGTCCAATCCCTCATTGCCATGATCGATGATAAGCACCCAAGGTGGTCTGACTGCCTTCGGACAAACCGGCCAGCACCTGACGCCATTCCTCCTTGACCCGAAAACTGCCCGGCGCGCCACGATGGGCGTCCAGTGCCGCGCGCCAGACACGAGTGACTTGTTCGACATAGGCCGGGCTGCGTTGGCGGCCTTCGATTTTCACGGCTTCGACGCCGATGGCCGTCAGCTCCGGCAGCAAGTCCAGGGTGTCGAGGCTGGTGGGTTCTTCCAGCGCATGAAAGCGTTTGCCGCCGACCAGGAAACGGCCCTTGCACAAGGTCGGGTAACCGGCCGGCTCGTCAGGGGTGTAGCGATCGATCAGCACTTCGCTGAGGCGCGCGCTCAAGCCTTCGGTGTCCTCGCTCCAGCGCACCGCTTTGGCGGGCGAACAGACACCGCACAGGTTGGGCGACTCGCCGGTGATGTAGGAAGACAGATGGCAACGCCCTTCGGCCATGATGCACAAGCTGCCGAAACCAAACACTTCGATGGGCACCGGGCTGCTGGCAGCGACCTGGCGTACTTGCGCCAATGACAACACCCGCGGCAGCACCGCACGGCGAATGCCATAGCGCTGCGCATAAAACTCCAGCGCGGCGGCATGGGTCGCCGAGCCCTGGACCGACAGGTGCAACGCCAGTTGCGGATGGCGCTGACTGGCGTAGTCGAGCACTCCGGGGTCGGCGGCGATCAGCGCATCGACGCCGAAATCGGCGGCACGATCCACCGCTCGCTGCCAGCGCTCCCAGCCCTTGGGTTGCGGGTATGTGTTGACCGCGACGTAGAGTTTGCGTTGATGCTGACGGATATGGGCGACCGCGGCGTCGAACTGCTTGTCGTCCATGTTCAGCCCCGCGAAATGCCGGGCGTTGGTGTCATCGCGAAAGCCGACGTAGACGGCATCGGCGCCTTGACGCACCGCCGCTTTAAGCGCAGGCAGGTTCCCTGCCGGGCAGACCAGTTGCATGGGTAATCCTCATGAAAAAACGCAGTCCGGGGCCTAATCAGTCATGGTTGGAATGCGCTTGTGGCGTGCTCGCGCTGGACTGCGCAGCAGGCCTAAATAACAGGGCCGCTTCGCGATCCAGCGGGAGCAAGCTCCCTCGCCACACAGTCTAGCGAGACCGGCAGGCATGGCCTTGACGGCAATCAATTGCCATCATTGCATCAGGTCGGCGAAGGACAGGAACATCACGTTGTCGTGCTTGAGCACTTGCTGCTCGCACTCGATCACCGCCAGCCCATCGGCCCAGCATGCGGCGGTCAACATGGCCGAGCTTTGCTGAGGGTGCAGTTCCACGCTCAACTGGCCGTCGGCACCGGGCGTCAATCGAGCCCGCAGGTACTGCCGACGCTTGTTACGCTGCAACCAGTCGAACCCGGCGGGCACGGCCAAGGGCACCGGCAGTACGTCAGTCACGCCTTGGGCCCTGAGCAGGAACGGACGCACCACCACCAGCGCGGTAATCAACGCCGCCGAAGGATTTCCCGGCATGCCGATCCAGGGTTTGCCGGCCACTTCACCAAAGGCCAATGGCTTGCCCGGCTGAATGGCCAGCCGCCAGAAATCGACGTTGCCCAGCTCCTCGATCGCCTGCTTGAGGTGATCTTCCTCGCCCACTGACACGCCACCGGAACTCAACAGCAAGTCGCATTCCGAAGACGCCAGGCTCAACGCATGCCGGCTGGCCGCCAACTCATCGACCATGACGCCATAGTCGTGCACTTCGACGCCCCAGCCGCGCAACAACGCGGCGAGGCAATACCGGTTGCTGTTGTAAATCTGCCCCGGCGCCAACGGATCGCCCGGCTCACGCAGTTCATTACCGCTGCTGAGCAGGCACACCTGCAACGGTCGATAGACCTCGACCCGCGCAATCCCGGCACCGGCCAACAACCCCAGCTCTTGTGCGCGCAGGCGTTTGCCGGCCTTGAGCAACAGATCCCCGCGGCGAACTTCCTCACCCTCCTTGCGCACGTGATCGCCCGCGGACACCGACGGCAACCAGACGCGCTCGCCCTCGACCCGGCAGCGCTCTTGCGGCACGACGGTATCGGCGCCCGGTGGCAATGGCGCGCCGGTAAAGATCTGCACCGCTTGCTGCGCGAGCAAGGGCGCGCACGCTTGATCCCCCGCCGCAATGCGCCCGCCAATCGATAAACAGCCACCCGCCTGGGGCAGGTCAGCCGCCCTGAAGGCATAGCCGTCCATGGCACTGTTGTCCCAGGCCGGCAGGTTCACCGGGGAATGAATGTCCGCCGCCAGTACCCGCCCCATGGCTTGATCCAGACGAACCCTTTGCGCCAAGGGCGGTGGCGGTGCCTGGTCCAGCAGACGGCTGATGGCCTCGTCCACCGGCATCAGGTTGCCGAGGTCGCACACCCGGCCAGTCATGAGCGTGTCTCGCAGGCGTCGATGACCCGCTGCGCTTGCGGTTTCAGATGCGGGGCGAAATTGCATGGGCCGGTGCGACTGTCCAGTTGTTCGAGCAGGATCTTGGTCCAGGCCGTCCGGCAGGCACCCGGCGAGCCTGGAACGCAGCACACCAGTACGCCGTTACTCATGCCGGCCAATGCCCGGGACTGCAGGCTGGACATGCCGATTTCCTCCAGAGACACCTGGCGGAACAACTCGCCGAAGCCTTCCACATGTTTGTCCAGCAATGGCAAGACCGCTTGCGGGGTGTTGTCGCGAGCGGTGAAACCGGTGCCGCCGGTCATCAGCACCACTTGCACCGTGGGATCGGCGATCCACCGGGAAACGGTGGCGCGGATCTGATAAATGTCGTCCTTGACCAGCTCACGATCGATCAGCACATGCCCGGCTGTTTGCAGCAAATCCGTCAGGGTCTGCCCCGACGTGTCGGTGTCAAAGGTGCGTGTATCGCTGATGGTCAGTACGGCAATGTTCAGGGGTTCAAACGTGCGTTGCGCCAGATGGGCCATATCCAGGTCTTCCCGTAGATGAGGGTATGGCCCGAAGCCTGAACCGGAATGGCGAGCGAGCCTATTCCTCCAAGGAGGTACCTCGTCGGGGACATAGAGAGAATGTGCCGGACACAAAACCTGTGGGAGCGGGCTTGCCCGCGATGGCGATACTCGACTCAACACATGTATTGACTGAAATGACGCCTTCGCGGGCAAGCCCGCTCCCACACTGTCCCCATCGTGTTCAAGGCGCCAACCGGCTTCGCTTCCACAGCCCATCACGCAACCGGTAATCGAGGCGGTCATGCAAGCGGTCGGCCCACCCCTGCCAGAACTCCAGACGCTCAGGACGCAAGCAGTAGCCGCCCCAATGTTGGGGACGCGAGACGGCTTGGCCAACAAAGCGTTTGATGGTGTCAGCCAGCATGGCTTCCAGCGCCGTGCGATCAGCCAGCGGACGGCTTTGCGGTGAAGCCCAGGCGCCCAGGCGACTGGCCATGGAACGGGAATCGAAATATGCATCCGACAACGCCGGATCGAGCCTGGACACCTGCCCTTCGATTCGCACCTGACGCTCCAGTCCCGGCCAGAAAAACGTCATCGCCGCATAGGGATTGGCGGCCAGTTGTTGACCCTTGTCGCTCTGGTAATTGCCGAAAAAAGTAAAACCTTCATCGCTCAAGCCCTTGAGCAGCAGAACCCGACAGTGGGGCCGTCCTTCAGGGTCGACCGTCGCCAGCACCATGCTGTTGGCCTCGACAGGTGCGCACTCGGTGTCGCGGGCCTGCTGCAGCCACTGGCGGAACATTGCCAGCGGATCATCCAGCGCCACCTCCTCTCGCAGGCCATTGAGGGTGTAGTTGCGGCGCATTTGGGCCAGGGACAGGGGCATGGCGGTAATCTCCGGAAGGTTTTACGCAGTGTGCGAGGCACTGCGCAAAGCCACCTTGACCGCCATCAACACTGTCGCCTACTTGAGACGCAGCCGCCGCGCCAGTTTGTGCAGGTTGCTGGGATCGACTTCCAGAATCCGCGCGGCGCTGGCCCAGTTTTCCCCGGACAGGCTCAGGGCCTGGAGGATTTTCTTGCGCTGGTAATCGTCAACGGCTTCGCCCAAGGGCTGGAACGGCAGATCAGCGGTAACGTCCGGGGATGGCTCGACCGCCGCCCCCGATGCCGCCATCGCGCTGTCGAGATCGAGAATTTCAGGCTCCAGCGTCATGATCAACGCGCGACTCGTACCGCGACTGAGCTGCTTCAACGCCGCCCGGCTGATTACGTGTTCCAGTTCACGCACATTGCCCGGCCAGGTATAAAACAGCAGCGCGCGTTCCGCCGCTGGCGACAGGCGCAAACCACGCAGGCCAAGCCGCGCCCGATTGAGTTCAAGGAAATGCCCGGCGAGCATCAACACGTCATTACCGCGCTCGCGCAGGGGCGGAATCGGTACCGGGTACACCGAAAGCCGGTGATACAGATCGGCGCGAAACAAGCCGTCGCGGATGCTGTCCGGCAGGTGCCGGTTGGTGGCGGCGATGATGCGCACATCCACGTGCAACGGCTTGTCGGCGCCGAGGCGCTGGATCTCGCCGTTCTGCAGGGTGCGCAGTAACTTCGCTTGCACGCTCAAGGGCAGCTCTCCGACTTCATCGAGAAACAGCGTGCCTCCATTGGCGGCATCGAAGCGTCCGGCACGGTCACTGGTGGCGCCGGAGAAGGCGCCTTTGACATGGCCGAACAACTCACTCTCCGCCAGCGACTCCGGCAAAGCGGCGCAGTTAACGTGTATCAGCGGTTTGTGGTGGCGCCTTGAAAGACGATGCAAACGCCGGGCGAACAACTCTTTGCCGACCCCGGTCTCGCCCAACAGCAACACCGGCAGATCGGAGTCGGCCAGTACATCCAGCTCATTGAGCAACTGATGCAACACCTCACTCTGCCCCAGGATCTCGCCCTCCTCGACCGGCATTCGCAAATCCTGGGGATCGCTGCGGGACAGGCGCAAGCTACGGTTTTCCTGCTCGAGCCGGGTGACCCGCACGGCGGCTTCGATCTGCAAGGTGCAGCGTTTGAGCTCTTCCCGCGCCCGGCTGTCGAAGGTCCCGGCGTGCAGCGCATCGAGGGTGATCGCGCCCCAGATCCGCCCCTCGACATACAGGCTCACGCCCATGCAGTCATGCACCGGCAGCGGCTCGCCGATGTGGTTGTCGAGCAAGCCGTCGTAAGGGTCGGGCAAGCGACTGTCGGGTTCGAACCAGGTCGGCTCGCGCGACGCCATGATTGCCGCCAGCCGAGGATGCTGGGCAATGACGAAGCGGCGCCCCAATGCTTCATGAACCAGCCCCACCGTCGCCACCGGCCTGAGGCTGTCGTCATCCAGACGCAACAAGCCCACGGCGCCACTGTTGAAGTATTCGCGCAGGGTCTGGACCAATCGTTGCAACCGCACGGCATTGGGCAACTCGACGATCAGGTCGGCTGCCAGGCTTTCTCGCAGCATGGTAGTAATCACCCTCTATGGTTGGTTTCACCCTGAAGCATCGGGGTTTGTATCACCACAACTAAAAAATAACCGATGTTTTTCAATCAGTTGAATATGGCACGTCGGATGCAATGAGCCTGGGGAACCGTTGAAACCCAAACAAGGAACCCTGATGAGCCAGACCCTATTGGAACAAAGCCTCGGCCAACTGGCCTGCGACATTCCCGGTGCCACCCGGATCTTCCACACCTTCAAACTGGACTTCTGTTGCGGCGGGCATAAAAGCCTGCGTGAAGCGGCCCTTGGCAAAAACCTCGATCCGGTCCTCATTGCCGACGCCCTGAACATTCTGCAAGACGCCGGCGAAACCCAGCACGACTGGCGTAACGAACCTTTGGGACTGCTGATCGCCCACCTTCTGACGCGCTACCACGCCCGACACCGCGAGCAACTGCCGGAGCTGATTCGTCTGGCCCGCCGCGTCGAGCAGGTCCATGGCGCGCGCAGCAGTTGCCCCAACGGCCTGGCCGATCTTTTGACCGACATGCAGCAAGAGCTCGAAGGCCACATGCTCAAGGAAGAACAGGTGCTGTTCCCGATGCTGCAACAAGGCATCGGTGCTCATGCGGTTCCGCCGATCCAGGTGCTGCGCTTCGAACATGATCAACATGGCGAAGCACTGGAGAAAATACTCGCCCTGACCAATGACATCATCCCGCCTGCCGATGCCTGTAACACTTGGCGCGCCCTCTATCGCGGGCTGCAGGAATTCAAAGATGACTTGATGGAGCACATCCATCTGGAAAACAACGTGTTGTTCATCAATGCCCTCAACCCTCGTCATTGATCGATCGCCAGTCACCGCCAACCCGCGGCAGCCTACCGGTTGACGCGGGTCTGGTTTACCCGGCACCGCTCATGATCAACCGTGCCAATAGAACATCGCCTTGGCCAGGATCACGATCAATACCATGTGCCCGAGAATGCTGCGGCGAATCCAGCTGGCGCGAGTCACGGTCAGGCGCGCATGGGTCAGCCAATAAGCCAGCAGCAAGTAATGACCGATGATGCTCAGGGCCAACAGGATCTTGAGGCTCAGCAACGTGCCAAAACTGCTGGCCAGCGGCTGACTCAATGCGCCCCGGTACTGCCACGCCAGGCCAATGCCGGCGCCATACAACAGCAACACCACACCATGCAGCACCTTGCGCGAACGCATGGCAATCGCCTGATCGGCCGTGGTTTGCGCAGTATCCACCAACCGCTGGCGCGCGCGATGCCAGATGACCACCTCGAAAAACAGCGTGCCGATGAAAGCAATCGCTGCCAGCAAATGCGTGACCAGTAAAAAGGGATACATCAGCGCCAGCCTCTGTCAGTTCGCGTGCTCATCCCGGATGACCGTCGACCCGGGCCCGCAACAGCATCGGCCCATAACGCCAGGCATACAGCGCAAACGCCAGCGCCCAGCACAGGCCCGCCAGCCACAATGCCGGCAAGGGAAAGAACTCGACCAACACGACCCGGCTCAGGCACGCCAGGTTGAGCAAGATGAACGCCAGGGTCATGCCCGACGGCGGCTCCAGCGCACGGCCGGTATGCCCCAGGCTGACCCGAGCAATCATCGCCAACACCAGGCCGCCCATGGCCCCGATGGTCAGGCAATGCACCGCCAGGCTCGGATTGATCGGCACGCCGAAATGCCACAGCGCCATCCCGAGACACGCCACCGCCAGCCAGCCATAAGCCAGGTGCAGCGACCACAGCAACGGTACGTGCCAGAGTGCCCGGTCATGCCAGCGCACCAGTCGCACCAGATGCCCCGCCGCCAGCACCGCGAACAACAGGCCCACCCAGACAGTGGGGTTGAGCGCAGGTCCTGCGGCATATAACAACGCCACCAGCGGCGAGCCCACCAACAGCAATCTATCCAGCCAGGGCCAGGCGGCAACGCCTTCGACCCGGCCAAGGCCACGCTGGGTGAAGAACGGAATCACCCGCCCACCAATCAACCCCATCATCGCCGCCACCAGCCAGATGCCGCTCAGCACACCCTGGCGCTGCCAGCCTTCATGCCCCTCGACCAGGCCGTACAAGGACAACCCGTCGGCCACGGCCAACAACAGCAAGACCACCACAATCGGGTAGTTACGTTTCTGCCGCACCTTCCACAAGGTGAAACCCATGAGCACCGCCACCGCCAACGGGAACGCCAGTTCCAGCACCGCGAGCAACGGCCACGGCGCGTTGGCCAGCCAAGCCACTCGCGCCAATAACCACAGCAGCGTCAGAGCGGCCAACGGTTTGCCGCTGAGGCCGGGGCGACCGGTCCAGGTCTGCACGGCCGTCAGCAGAAAGCCCGCGATAATCGCCAAGCCGAACCCGAACAGCAATTCATGCCGATGCCAGCCCAGCCAACCGCCTGCCGGTTGCCAGTCGGACATCGAACCACTAAAAGCGACCAGCCACAGCGGAACGGCCAGCACCGCCAACAGGCAGCCGGCGAGGAAAAACGGCCGAAAGGCCAGCCGAAACAGCGGCGTGATGGCCATCGCTTTACGGCGGTCAAGCACTTGCATAAAACCACTCCTCTACCTTGTTGCCGACCTTTGCGCCCACCCGCAGGCGCCGAGGTAAATCCAGGGGCAATCATCGGGTATTACCGATTCCTTGCCGTTGTCGCAGATCAAGTGTGCAAGGGACGTGCCCCGATGGTCATTTGAACCTGCCTGGACAGGGAGAATGGTGACCCTGTGGCGAGGGGGCTTGCCCCCGTTGGAGTGCGAAGCGCTCCTGAAACCGGCATCCGCGGCGCGTCAGATAGAACCCATCTGCCGGTTTACGACTGCTGCGCAGCCGAACGGGGGCAAGCCCCCTCGCCACAGAAGTGATCGGTCGCCAGGGTAAAAATGACCATTTCAGGGCTATTTACACCCTGCAGAGCATAGTCTTTTTTACCCTCATGCTTGAGAACCCCCATAAACAAGGCCCTCCAAGCCTGGCCCGCGTCTTGCTCTGCATGGGCAACCTTTCAAAAATCCTGGATCCCTTTCTATTACCCGGAGTCGTCATGAAAAAAGTCATCCAGCCAGTGGCCTGGTTTGTTGTGTTGACCTCGATCCTGGCCCTGGCCAGTGGCGTTTCCCTGGTTCTCGTCTGACCTGTCCTCCCTTCTCTGTCTTCAGGATGAATTCCCATGGTGCTTCATCGCGTCCATCACCAGATTCTGCGCAGTCATCACTTGTTCGAGCCGTTGAATGAAGAACAGCTGGATGAATTGATGAGTACCAGCCACTTGTTGAGCATCGACAAAGGCGAGCCGTTGTTTCGTCAAGGTGAGCCGGCCGATTCGTTCTATTTCATCATTGCCGGTGCGGTGAAAATCTACCGGCTGACCCCCGATGGGCAGGAGAAAGTGTTCGAGGTCATCAGCGATCGGCAAACCTTCGCCGAGGCGATGATGCTGATGGACACCCCGAACTATGTGGCCTCGGCCGAAGCGATCTGCCCTACCCAGCTCTACCGGTTATCCAACAGCACTTACATGCGCCTGCTGCAGAACAACAGTCGGCTGACCTTTGCACTGCTGGGCAAGCTCTGCGTTCGCTTGCATCAACGGGTCAATGAAATCGAAACCCTGTCGCTGAAAAACGCCACCCACCGGGTCGTGCGTTATCTGCTGACGCAACTGGTGCGCCAGCAAACCGTTGACAGCCAATTCGAGCTGCCGATGGCCAAGCAATTGATTGCCGGGCATCTGTCGATCCAGCCGGAAACCTTTTCGCGGATCATTCGCCGCTTGATCGATGAAAACATCATCACTCAGGACGGCCGCCAGATCGCCATTCTTGATCGCCTGCGCCTGGAACAGTTCGAGTGAGTGCCATGTCCGTCTGCCTGTATTGCCAACACGCCAACCCACCACAAAAGATCGAGTGCCGCCAATGCGGCATGCCCCTGCCGGCACTGGCCGAACATGCCGAAGAACGTCGCCAGCGTCGATTCATGTGGTTCTGCGTTGGCCTCACGATCTTTTGCGTGACGATGTTTTTCTGGCTACCGCGCAGCTGAAGACCGCACATATCCCCTGTAGCAGCTGGCGCAGCCTGCGTCCCTGTAGCAGCTGCCGAAGGCTGCGTTCGGCTGCGAAGCAGTCGTAATCCTGAGCCCACGGTACTACTGAAACACCGCAGTGAATGGTTTTACGACTGCTTCGCAGCCGAACGCAGGCTGCGCCAGCTGCTACAACGACGCAGGTGGTCAAGGACATCACGGTTGAGTCAGCTGGCGGTACAACTGCGGCAAGCGCAGCGGCAACTGTTCGGGCTGACGGATCAAGGTGTAGCCATTGGCACCGAACATGTACGGCAGGTAATCCCCGGCCTCGCGGTCGATCGTGATACAGAACGGCGTCAGCCCCTGACGCCGCGCCTGCAGCACCGCCTCGCGGGTGTCTTCGACACCGTAGCGCCCTTCATACAGGTCCAGATCATTCGGTTTGCCATCCGTGAGCAGCAGCAATAGTTTGCTGCGCCGCTTGCTCGTGCCCAATAGTTGCGTGGCCTGTCGAATGGCGGCGCCCATGCGCGTGTAATACCCCGGCTTGAGCCCTTGAATGCGACCTCGGGTGGTGTCGTCATAACGCTGGGTGAACGCCTTGAGTTCCTGCATGCGTACTTGCTGACGGCGCAGCGAGGAAAACCCGTACAGGGCGAAATCATCGCCCAACACCGACAAGGTTTCGCCGAACAGCAGCAGGCTGTCGCGGATGACATCAATCACTCGATGCTCATCGTTCAGGTGGGCGTCGGTGGACATCGACACGTCGGCCAGCAACAGGCACGCCAGGTCGCGGCGGGTCTGCCGTTGCTCCATGAACAGACCCCGTTCGGCACACTGGCCATGCTCGCGCTCAACGTGAAAATCCAGCCAGGCCTGCATGTCCAGCTCAGAGCCCTGGGGTTGCTGGCGTAACCATTGGCGATCGTTGCGCAGGTGCTCGAACTGGCGCCGCAAGCGGTGCGCCGAAGCCTTCAATCGTGAAGGCAACGGCTGTGCCTCGCAGTCGCGGGGCACCATTATTTGCAGGTTGACGAAGCTGTTCTGCATCTGTTGTTTGCGGTAGTCCCACTCCGGCAACTTGATGCCCTCGCCCAAGGGAATATCGTCGACATCGGCCGGTGGCAAATCCAGGTGCAGCTTAAGGCCGCCGCCCTTGCGCAGACGGGTGCGCGACAGGGTCAGTTCATCCAGATCATCGGCGACTCGGGCGGCGTCCGGGTCTTCGCTGTCGTCCGACCAGCGATCCAGATCCACGTGCTCGGTCCAGCTGAACAGGTTTTCCAGGCGCACCACCAACAGCCCGCCATCGCGGGTGCTTTCATCGATCCGTGTTGCGCGTTTACGTCCGCTTTTCTGTTCGCCGGGCAGCGTGGTCAGCGACTCTTCGGATTCATCGCCCAGATCCGCGGCCTGCGGGCTGGCGAGGTTTTGCGGCGGATACAACCACAGCGGCAGCGGCCATGCGGCCCGTTCGCTGCGGGGGAAATGCTCGACACTGCCCGGTTCGCGCAGCGCCTGGCGCAGCGCCCGTTCCAGTGCGGCTTCGCTGGGGTTCAACGAGGCCGGATCGGGGCGCAATTGCAGATGCCCATCGACCAGTCGTTTGTAACGAGCACGCAACGCGGGATAGCGTTGCAACAGCTGCTGCGTCCAGCGTTGATTGTCCCGCCCCCAGTGGCGCATCGGCCCGGCCTGTGCCGCCAGCAAGGCGAGCCAGCGATAAAGTTCCTCGTTCAGGGCGACTTCAGGGAACACCGCCAGGCTCGATGGCAGCCGCAAATTATTCGCGTCACACCACGCCAACGGCACTTGTTTGCAGGTGCCGGCGATCTGCTGCAACACATTTCGGCGCAGCAGCAGATCGCGGTCGCTGGCCGCTTCCACACCGATGCCATTGGCGCCGCCCATGGCGCGAAACAACAGCGCCAGCGGGCGTTGCTGGCTGGCCAGTTCAACCCGCGCTTCAGGGAAGTCCGGGCTGGCACGCCGGGTGATGAAACGATGCCAGACACTGCCTACCCACTCTTCCAGTTCGACGGTAAACGCCATGATGCTTGCCCTTGCTGGAAACCAAAAAAACGGCCCGCTGTATCAGCCGGGCCGACCTTTTCTAGCCATTGCACCCGCTCATGAAGGTACAACCGCAGCCGGGGCGCGCAAGGCGGCGCGGCCACGTTGCCTGAAGCTGAGGAGGTAACAGAGCAAGCCGGCGAAGAAGCCGAGACCGGCGCCCAGACGTGCCCAGAACAGCACCTGCAAATGTTCGACCGTGGACATGAACGGCAACGCGATTCCGTCGGCCTGCCAGCGTTGCAGGTAAACCTGGACGACACCGGCAGCGGTAAGGAACAGCGTGATCATCACCATCGACAGGGTCATCAACCAGAAGCCCCAGATTTCAAAAGTCTGCGAACGCTCGTCAGCGGCTTCACCCAGCCCGCGTAAACGCGGCATGGCGTAGCTGATCAAGGTCATCACGATCATTGCGTAAGCACCGTAGAAGGCCAGGTGACCGTGAGCCGCCGTCAGTTGCGAACCGTGGGTGTAGAAGTTGACCGGTGCCAGGGTGTGCAGAAAACCCCAGACACCCGCACCGAAGAACGCAGTGACGGTGGTGCCCTTGGCCCACAGGGTGGCGGCGCGGTTCGGGTGTTGCCGGCGACGGTTCTTCACCATGCTGAAGGCGAAGATCACCATGGCCAGGAACGGCAGCGGTTCGAATGCGGAGAAAATCGAGCCGACCCACAACCAGACCTCAGGCGCACCAATCCAGAAGAAGTGGTGACCGGTGCCGATGATCCCGGTAATCAGCGCCATGGCGATGATCACGTACAGCCATTTCTCCACCACTTCCCGGTCGACACCGGTGATCTTGATCAGGACAAAAGCGAGCATCGACCCCATGATCAGTTCCCACACGCCTTCCACCCAAAGATGCACCACCCACCACCAGTAGAACTTGTCGCGGGCCAGGTTGCCGGGGTTATAGAAGGAGAACAGGAAGAACACCGCCAGGCCGATCAGCCCGGTCATCATCACCATGCTGACGGTGGTCTTGCGACCTTTGAGCAGGGTCATGCCGATGTTGTAGAGAAAGCCCAGGCACACCACCACAATGCCCATCTTGGTGATGGTCGGCTGCTCCAGGAACTCCCGGCCCATGGTTGGCAGCAACTCGTTGTGGGTCAGTTTGGCCAGGCCTGCATAAGGCACCAGCAGATAGCCGAGGATCGTCAGCACGCCCGCGGCGGCGAATACCCAGAACAGAATGATCGCCAGCTTCGGACTGTGCAGTTCACGGTCGGCCTCTTCCGGAATCAGGTAATAGGCAGCGCCCATGAAGCCGAACAGCAGCCAGACAATCAGCAGGTTGGTGTGCACCATCCGCGCCACGTTGAAGGGAATGATCGGGAACAGAAAGTCGCCCACCACGTACTGCACACCCATGATCAAACCGAACAGCACCTGACCGAGAAACAGCATCAGGGCGAACACGAAGTACGGTTTGGCCACGGCTTGCGAGGCGAATTTCAGATGCGGATTAGCCATGCTCATCTCTTAGCCCTCCTTGTTTGGCGGCCAGTTATTGGTGTTGATGTTCGAGCTCCATTTGAGGAACTCGGCGATGTCATCCACCTCTTGCTCACTCAACTTGAACTGCGGCATCGCGCGCCGGCCCGGTACGCCCAGCGGCTGCATTTTCATCCAGGCATGCAGAAAGGGTTTGAAACCTGTCTCCCCGCCACGCCGCTGGAACACATTGCCCAGCTCCGGCGCAAAGTAGGCGCCTTCGCCCAGCAGCGTGTGGCAGCCGATGCAGTTGTTTTGCTCCCAGACCGTCTTGCCGCGAATCACCGATTCGGTTAACTGCGCCTCGTTGCTGCGCACTGGAAAGGTCTGTTCCGTGTGATAGGTCAAGGCCAGGAATATCAGGAAGAAAAAGATACTTCCCCCGAAGTAGATATTCCTGGCCATGCCTTTGGTGAAGGTCTCTGACATGGTCGCTTCCTCTTTGCTTGGCGTGCCCATGATAGAAAGCGAAGGGTTGAAACCTGCTTGATGGCGATCAAGAAAGGCAGATGGTTTTGGTCGGGTATTGGCACCATAAAGCCGAACACCTGCCTCTGTGGCGAGGGGGCTTGCCCCCGTTCGGCTGCGCAGCAGTCGCAAATCTATGAATGCGATATGCCTGATGAAATGTGATTGCAGGTTTTAGGGCTGCTTCGCAGCCCAACGGGGGCAAGCCCCCTCGCCACAGGTGATTAGTCGAGCGACACCAGCGTCAGCCCCACAACCACCGCCAACACCACCGCCCAGCTCACCATCAGCCACCGCCACAATCGCGGGGCATGGCGCATTTCCATAAAGCCATCGGTAATCAACCAGGCCTTGCCCACCGCCACCAGCAAAACGGCCACCGACAGCAGCCATGTCGCGCCTGTCTGTGCCAGCACCACGGTGCACACACTTAACGCGGCCAGCGCTGCCCAACAGATCAGCAAAAACCTGGAAGCCGACATCAGAACCTCCGTCAATTCAGCACGTAGACCAGCGGAAACAGCACCACCCAGATCAGATCGACCATGTGCCAATACAGCACACCCGATTCAAGCCCGCTGCGGTTGGCGGCGTTGTACAAGCCACGACGGCAACGCTCGGCCAGCCAGCCGAGGATGACCATGCCGAGCAGTACATGGAGAAAATGAAAACCGGTGAGGATCCAGTAGAGGGTGAAAAAGGTGTTGTGCTCCAGGCCCAGCCCCGAGGCCAGCAAGTGCCGGTATTCCGTGAGTTTCAACACCACGTAGACACTGGCCGCGAGCAACGCTGCCAGCAGGTAGACAGCACCGTGGCGAGACCGAGAGCGCTTGACGTGCTCTTGAGCGAGCGCGGCGAACAGCCCGGCGGTGAGCAGGCTCAGGGTCATCGCCAGGCCGGTAGAGGTGTTGAGCAACAGACGGCTTTCACCGAACAGCTGCGGTTTGAGTGCCTGGGTCACGGCGAACGCCAGAATCAGAATGGCGAACACCGACAGCTCGGCCAGAATGAAAAACCACATCGCCAGATCACCCGGCAAGTGCCCCGGCGCAACGCGTCCGGACTCAGCCGAAGTGGACATCAACCACGCCCATCAGCGCCGCAACCGTCAGCGGATCATCACTCAGCGGCTCGGCCAGGCAGGCCATGCACGCCTCACGCGGGCTCATGCCGGAGCGGATCATTCGCGCGGTGAAAATCAGCAACCGCGTGGAGGCGACTTCCTCAAGATCATGTTGATCCAGCCGGCGCAGGGCCTGTCCCAGCCTGACCACTTGAGCCGCCAGCGCGCTGTCCACCTGCGCTTCCCGGGCGACAATGCGCTCTTCATCGGCCACCGGCGGATAGCCGAAACGCATCGCCACAAAGCGTTGCCGGGTGCTGGGTTTCATGCCTTTGAGCAGGTTCTGGTAGCCGGGGTTGTACGACACCACCAGCATGAATGACGGCGGCGCCTGCAGTACTTCGCCGGTGCGTTCCAGGAACAACTCGCGACGGTCATCGGCCAGTGGATGCAACACCACCACCGTGTCCTGACGCGCTTCGACCACTTCGTCCAGATAACAAATACCGCCCTCACGTACCGCGCGGGTCAGTGGCCCGTCCTGCCACCAGGTGCCCTGGGCACCGATCAAATGGCGGCCGATCAGGTCGGCGGCGCTCAAATCGTCATGGCAGGCCACGGTGTACAGCGGCAGTTTCAACCGATGGGCCATGTGCTGGACAAAACGGGTCTTGCCGCACCCCGTCGGGCCTTTGATCAGCACCGGCATGCCGTGTCGCCAGGCTTGCTCGAACAGCGCCTCCTCATTGTTGAGCGGTTGATAGAAGGGGTCGCAAGACTGGTTTCGGTCCATGGGCTGTCTGTTCCAAAAGCGGATTCAAGCCACACGCTACGGGCCCCTGCGACAACCTGGCAAGTGACATGGCCGGCAAACTTGATCGCGGTCAAGCAAGCATTGGCCTGCTCGGGCATAGCCTTGCACGGCACTAAGAACCTGCGTTCTGCGCTGCCGTTTCAGCACATCGCAAAGGTCTTGCCTGAGGAGAAATGGAATGCTGATCAGCAATAGAAAAACGTTTGCTCTGACTGTCGCCACATGGTGTTCGGCGCTGGCCCTTGCGGTGACTCATGCGGCCCGGGCCGACGAGCCCGCTGCCCCTGCGGCCAGCCCGCTGATGGTCAAAGCCGCCGGGGCGCCCGACATGAGTCAGGCCGAGTTCGACTCATCCAAGGAAATTTATTTCCAGCGCTGCGCCGGCTGCCACGGCGTTTTGCGCAAAGGCGCCACCGGCAAACCACTGACACCGGACATCACCCAGTCCCGCGGGCAACCGTTTCTGGAGGCGTTGATTACCTACGGTTCACCGGCGGGCATGCCGAATTGGGGGACGTCCAATGCGCTGACCAAGGATCAGATCACGTCAATGGCCAAGTTCATTCAGCACGCGCCGCCGACGCCACCTGAATGGGGCATGGCCGAGACGCTGAAAACCTGGAAAGTGCTGGTCAAGCCTGAGGACCGTCCGAAGAAGCAATTGAGCAAACTCAACCTGCCGAACCTGTTTTCGGTGACGTTGCGCGATGACGGCAAGATTGCCCTGATCGACGGTGACAGCAAGAAAATCGTCAAGTTGATCGAGACCGGTTATGCGGTGCACATCTCGCGGATTTCCGCCTCCGGTCGCTACCTGCTGGTGATTGGTCGAGACGCGCGAATCGACATGATCGACCTGTGGCCGGTGGAGCCGACCAAGGTCGCCGAAGTCAAAGTGGGCATCGAGGCGCGCTCGGTGGAGACCTCCAAGTTCAAGGGCTACGAAGACAAATACACCATCGCCGGCTCCTATTGGCCGCCGCAATTCACCATCATGGATGGCGAAACCCTGGAGCCCAAACAGATCGTCTCGACCCGTGGCATGACCGTCGACAAGCAGGAATATCACCCTGAACCCCGGGTCGCAGCGATCATCGCCTCCCATGAATGGCCGGAGTTCATCGTTAACGTCAAAGAAACCGGCAAGGTCATGCTGGTCAATTACCAGGACATCAAAAACCTCACCATCACCTACATCGATGCTTCGCCCTTCCTGCATGACGGCGGTTGGGACAGCACGCACCGCTACTTCATGACCGCCGCCAACAACTCCAACAAAGTCGCGGTGATCGACTCCAAGGATCGCAAGCTGGCCGCTTTGGTGGAGGTCGGCAAAACCCCTCACCCGGGGCGCGGCGCCAATTTCAACCATCCCACTTACGGGCCCGTCTGGGCCACCAGCCACCTCGGTGATGACGGCATTTCGCTGATTGGCACCGACCCGGTCAAACACCCGCAATTCGCCTGGAAACAGGTCGCCTCGCTCAAAGGCCAGGGCGGCGGATCCTTGTTTATCAAAACCCACCCGGACTCCCGCCACCTGTATGTCGACACCACCCTCAACCCGGACGCCAAGCTGAGCCAGTCGGTGGCGGTGTTCAACATCGACAAACTCGACGCCGGCTACACCGTGCTGCCCATCGCCGAGTACGCCGGCATCAAGCAAGGCGCGATGCGGGTGGTACAGCCGGAATACAACAAGGCCGGCGATGAAGTCTGGTTTTCCGTATGGAGCGGTCAGTCAGAGGAGTCGGCGCTGGTCGTGATCGACGACAAAACGCTGAAGCTCAAATCAGTCATCAAGGACAAGCGACTGATCACCCCCACCGGAAAATTCAACGTCTACAACACCCAACACGACATCTATTGAGCTCCATCAATGCAAGGAATCCCCATGAAAAATATTCTGTTTTCACTGTTCGCCCTGACCGCTGCGCTGAGCGTGCAACCGGCCATGGCCCAAGACGGCCAGGAGCTGTTCAAGAGCAAACCCTGCGCCGCCTGCCATTCCATCGACACCAAGCTGGTCGGCCCGGCGCTCAAGGATGTCGCGGCCAAGAATGCGGGCGTGGCCGGGGCTGTGGACACCCTGGCCAGCCACATCAAGAACGGTACGCAAGGCAACTGGGGCCCGATGCCAATGCCGGCCAACCCGGTGACGGATGAAGAAGCGAAGACACTTGCAACCTGGGTCCTGAGTCTCAAATAGCCAACTGGAGGGCGCCATGAAGGTTTATCGACACGCTGCGATTCTGGCGGCCCTCCTCCTCATTTGTGCAACCACGGTTGCCGCGCCCGATGCCAAGCGTCAGGCACAACTCGAACACCTGCTGGCCCAGGACTGCGGCGCCTGCCATGGCCTGCACATGACCGGCGGGCTGGGTCCCGACCTGACCCGCGCAACGCTGGCGGGCAAGTCCAGGGACAGCCTGATAGCCACCGTCAGCCACGGCCGGCCCGGCACCGCAATGCCCGGTTGGGCCCCTCTGCTCAGCCCGGATGACATCCGTTGGCTGGTCGATCTTCTTCTCCAGGGATACCCCGCACCATGATCCGATCAACCCTGCTTATAGCGGCGACCGGGCTGTTGTTATCCGCGTGTGTTCAGACACCGTTGCGTGGCACCGGCGATCTGGGCGTGGTGGTGGAGCGCGCCACCGGCAGCGTGCAAATCATCGAAAGTGACACCCGCACGGCACTGGTCCGACTCGAGGGTTTGGGCGATTTGTCCCATGCCTCGGTGGTGTTTTCCCGCGACCAGCGTTATGCCTATGTGTTCGGCCGCGACGGCGGGCTGAGCAAGATCGACCTGCTGACCCAACGCATCGATCAACGGCTGATACAGGGCGGCAACAGCATCGGCGGCGCGATCAGTCAGGACGGCAAACTCATCGCCGTGTCCAACTACGTGCCCGGCGGGGTCAAGGTGTTCGATGCCGAAAACCTGCAACTGGTGGCCAATATTCCGGCCACGCCCCTGGCCGATGGCAGCAAGCGCTCGCGGGTGGTCGGCCTGGTCGACGCGCCCGGTCAGCGGTTTGTGTTCAGCCTGTTCGATACCGGCGAGATCTGGAGCGCCGATTTCAGTCAAGGCAACACGCCGCAAATCAGCCGTTTCACCGGCATCGGCCAGCAACCCTATGACGCGTTGGTGACCCCGGATGGTCGCTATTACATGGCGGGACTGTTCGGCGAAGACGGCATGGCGCAACTCGACCTCTGGCACCCCGAACGCGGGGTGCAGCGAGTGCTCGGCAATTACGGACGCGGCCAGGCGAAACTGCCCGTCTACAAAATGCCGCATCTGGAAGGCTGGGCCGTCGCCGATCACCAGGCCTTCGTGCCCGCCGTCGGCCGGCATCAGGTGCTGGTGATGGATTCGCGTACGTGGAAGCAGAGCGCTGCCATCCCGGTGGCTGGCCAACCGGTGTTCGTCACGTCGCGGCCGGACGGTCGGCAGCTGTGGGTCAATTTCGCCTACCCGGACAATGATCGGGTTCAAGTCATCGACACTGAAACCCATGCCGTGGTTGCCGATCTGCGGCCAGGGCCGGCGGTGCTGCACATGGAATTCACCGCGCGCGGCGATCAGTTGTGGCTGTCGTTACGCGATGGCGATCAGGTTCAGGTCTGGGACCCGTACAGCCTGAAGCAACTGAGCACCCTTCCCGCCACCGCGCCGAGCGGCATCTTCTTCAGCAGTCGCGCGCAAAAAATGGGTTATTGACATGAACCTCGACCTGCTCAGCCGCCAATTGATCGACCGCTTCCAGCACGGCATGCCGCTGTGCGCGGAACCGTACAAGGAGATGGCGCGGATGCTCGGTTGTTGCGAGGCCCAGGTGATGACCTGCCTGGAAGAAATGGATCAGGCCGGCGCCCTCTCACGGATCGGCCCGGTGTTCGAACACAGTCGCGCCGGGGCCAGCACCCTCGCCGCCCTCGCCGTGCCCGCCGAACGCTTGCAACAGGTCGCCGAACACATCAGCCAATACCCCGAAGTCAACCATAACTACGCGCGGGAGCATTTCTACAACCTGTGGTTTGTGCTGACCGGCCCTGATCGCCAACACATCGAACGGGTTCTCGAACAACTTGAGAACGACACCGGCCTCATGCCGCTGGATCTGCCGATGCTGACGGCTTACCGCATCGACCTCGGTTTTGCCCTGGGAGAAAGCTCATGAAGCCGGGGTTGACTCCCACACAGGCACTGGCGCTGCGTCGGCAGCTGGAAGGCGGATTGCCGCGGGTATCGCGCCCCTATCAGGCCCTCGCCGAACGAATAGACGCCGACGAAAACCAGGTGCTCGCGCAAATGCGCCAGTGGCACGAGCAAGGGCTGTTTCGCCGGATCGGTCTGGTGCTCAACCATCGCGCGCTGGGGTTTACCGCCAACGCCATGCTGGTGCTGGATGTGCCGGATGCGCTGATCGACGAAGTCGGCCAACGCCTGGGCCGGGCGCACGGCATTACCCTCTGCTACCAACGGCCGCGGCGTCTGCCGCAGTGGCGCTACAACCTCTTTTGCATGGTTCACGGGCGCCAACGCGCGCAGGTCGAGGCGCAGATTCAGGCGTTGCTGGAAGAACACTTGCTAAGCGATCTGCCCCATCAATTGCTGTTCAGCACTCACGCGTTCAAACAGTGCGGCGGACGCTTTACCCCCTCACCAACCGGAGCCCCCACCCATGGATGACCTCGACCGTCGGCTGATCAACCGTCTGCAACTGGGCCTGCCGCTGGTGCGCCACCCGTGGCAGGCACTGGCCGCCGAACTGGACAGCAGCAGCAGCGAACTGCTCGACCGCCTCCATGATTTGCTGGAAGACGGCATGCTCACCCGTTTCGGCCCGATGTTCGACATCGAACGACTCGGCGGCGCCTTCACCCTCGCTGCGCTGGCGGTGCCGGAAGAGCGTTTCGAAGCCGTCGCCGAGCAACTGCACGCGCTGCCTGAAGTGGCGCACAACTACCGACGCGAACACGCCTGGAACATGTGGTTCGTGCTCGCTTGCCCGACCGAACAAGGTATCACCCAGACCCTGCAGCACATCGAAACCCTGACTGGCCTGCCGCTGCTCAACTTGCCCAAAGAGGAGACCTACCATGTCGGTCTGTACTTCCCGGTCTGAAGACACCCTGGCTCAGCGTCTGATCGAGCTGACCCAGGCCGGCCTGCCGCTGCTGGACGATCCGTGGGCCTGGCTCGCCGAACAGCTGGAGCTGAGCATCGAATCCACCCTGGACTTGCTCAAGCGTTTGCAGGCCGAGGGCGCCATCCGGCGTATCGCCGCCGTCCCCAACCACTATCGCCTGGGCTATCGCTACAACGGCATGACGGTCTGGGATGTGCGCGATACCGACATGCCGCGCCTCGGCGCACTGATCGGTGCGCAGCCCTTCGTCAGTCATTGCTATCGACGCCCGCGACGTACCGCGTGGCGCTACAACCTGTTCGCCATGGTCCACGGTCGCAGCCGCGAGGAGATCGACAGCTACCGCGAACACTTGCGCTACTTGCTGGGCGAAGCCTGCGCCGCCGACGAGATGCTGGTGAGCAGCCGCATCCTGAAGAAAACCGGTTTGCGCGTCGTGCCGGCCAGTTCGACGCACACCGTGTAGCAGCTGGCGAAGCCTGCGTTCGGCTGCGCAGCAGTCGTTAAATCAGGCAGTGCGGTATGTCAGACACACCACGCATACAGGTTTTACGACTGCTGCGCAGCCGAACGCAGCCTCGCAAGCTCGGCAGCTGCTACGGGCATCAGGTTTGCGTTTACCACCCGCTTCGCGCAGAACACACCCCGACTCAAGGAGATTTGCATGTTGAGGATCAGCCAATACCTGCGCGCCCTGGCCGGCCACGCGCCTGCTCCCAGAACCAGCCCACCGGGCAGCAACCGGCCGCCGGTGGTGATCTGGAACCTGCTCAGGCGCTGCAACCTGACTTGCAAACACTGCTACGCCACGTCCGCCGACAGCGTCTTTCGCGATGAACTGGATACGCCCGCCGCGCTGGCCGTGATCGACGATCTGCACGACGCCGGGGTGAAGGTGCTGATTCTTTCCGGCGGTGAACCCTTGTTGCGCGACGATCTGTTTGTGCTCAGCGCCTACGCCCGCACCCACGGTATGTTTGTTGCGTTGTCCACCAACGGCACGCTGATCAATGAGCAGAACATCGCGCAGATCCGCGCGGCGAATTTTGATTATGTCGGGATCAGCATCGATGGCCTGGAAGCCACCCATGATGCATTCCGCCAACTCAAGGGCAGCTTCGCCAGCTCCATGCGGGCGATCCGCCTCTGTCGTGAACAGGATATTCGTGTCGGCCTGCGCACTACCCTGACCCAGGAGAACCACCAACAATTGCCGCAATTGCTGGCGCTGATGCGCGAGTACGACGTGCAGAAATTTTATCTGTCGCACCTCAACTACAGCGGTCGCGGCAAACGCAGCCGCAAGCTCGACGCCCGGCAGCAGATGAGCCGCGAAGCGATGACGCTGATCTTCGAACGGGCCTGGCAAGACATCGAGCGCGGTCGCGACAGCGATTTTGTCAGTGGCAACAACGATGCCGACGCAATTCTCTTGCTGCAATGGGTGGGCCTGCATCTGCCCGAACATTACCCGCGCCTGGAACACATGCTTAGGGCCTGGGGCGGCAACGCCTCGGGCAGCGGCATCGCCAACATCGACAACACCGGCGAAGTGCACCCCGACACCTATTGGTGGCAGCACTCGGTGGGCAACGTCCGGCACACGCCGTTTCGCACGCTCTGGCTGGACCGGCCGGACGCCTTGTTGCGGCAACTGCGTGCACATCCGCGCGCCGTCGGTGGCCGTTGCGGCCAATGCCGCTGGCTGAACATCTGCAACGGCAATACCCGCACCCGCGCCTGGGCCGAGGGCGACCTCTGGGGCCAGGACCCCGGTTGCTATCTCAGCGATGAAGAAATCGGTATGCCGCCATTAATGACCATCCCTTGCGTCATGCACTGAAGCACCCGCCTGGCGAGCCATCTGGCAAAGGATGGAGCCGGCCCACCTGATGAAGAACCAAGGACGTCACATGCACCCATCGATTGTTTTACCAGCCGCACTTGCGTCCCCGTTCAGACCGGGCGAAGTGGCCCTGGTCGGCGCCGGCCCCGGTGATCCAGGCCTGCTGACCCTGCGCGCCTGGAGCCTGTTGATGCAGGCCGACGCCGTGGTTTACGACCGCCTGATCAGCCCCGAGCTGCTGAGCTTGATCCCTCTCACCTGCGCCCGGCATTACGTTGGCAAGGTCAGCGGCTGCCACAGCCTGCCCCAGGAACAGATCAACGAACTGCTCGCCGACCTTGCCGATCAGGGGCAGCGCGTGGTCCGGCTCAAGGGCGGCGATCCGTTTATATTCGGTCGTGGCGCCGAAGAACTGGAATACCTGCTGCAACGCCACATCGATTGCCAGGTGGTCCCGGGCATCACCGCCGCTTCCGGCTGCAGCGCTTATGCCGGCATTCCGCTGACCCACCGGGACCTGGTCAATTCCTGCCGCTTCATTACCGGGCATTTGCAGCGCGATGGTGAATTGCAATTGCCCTGGAGCAGCCTCGCCGACAACAGCCAGACCCTGGTGTTTTACATGGGGTTATCGAACCTCGGGATTATCGCCCAGCGCCTGATCGAAGCCGGAATGGCCGCCGATACACCGGCGGCGCTGATCAGCAATGGCACGCGTCCCGACCAGTACGTCGCTCGAGGCACATTGCGGCAGTTGCCGACCCTGGCGCTGGATTGCCCACCGGGCATTCCGACGCTGACGGTGATCGGCAGAGTGATCGATCTGTTCGCCACCCGAGAGCAGGAATATCCGGCGCGCTTTTACGCCGCTCCCGTGTCGCAACGCCACGGTAAGGTGGCGATATGAAGCGCATGCTGCTTGCCCCTTTGTTATGGATCGGTACAGCTCATTCCGGTGCACTACCATCCTCCGACGCGGCCGCCGACCTCTACCAACAGCATTGCCAGCGCTGCCATGGCGCCAACCGTTTCGGCGGTACGGGGCCAGCCTTGCTGCCGGAGAGCCTGAGCCGGATCAAACCCGATGAAATCCGCAGCGTCATCCAGAACGGGCGCCCCGCGAGTCAGATGATCGGGTATGCCAGCGTGTTCAATCCCGCCCAGATCGACGCGCTGGTGAACTACCTTCGGCAACCACCGGCCACCCCGCCTGTCTGGAGTAACGAGGACATTCGCGGCAGTCATTCCATCCTCGCCGACATCAGCAAACTGCCCGACACGCCCCAGCATGGCGCCAATCCGCTGAACCTGTTTGTGGTAGTGGAAGCCGGCGACCATCACATCGACATCCTCGACGGCGATCGTTTCGAGGTGCTGGCGCGGTTTGCTTCGCACTTTGCGGTGCATGGCGGGCCAAAGTTCTCGCCGGATGGACGCTTCGTCTACGTCGCCTCACGGGATGGCTGGGTCAGCCTGTATGACTTGCACAACCTGAAGCTGATCGCCGAGGTCCGCGCCGGGCTCAATACCCGCAACCTGGCGGTGAGCAAGGATGGCCGCTGGGTGTTGGTGGGCAACTATCTGCCGGGCAATCTGGTGGTGCTCGATGCCCGCGATCTGTCGCTGGTCAAAAACATCCCCGCAATCGGCCAGGACGGCACCGCGTCACGGGTCAGCGCGGTCTACACCGCCCCGCCACGGGACAGTTTCATCGTGGCGCTCAAGGATGTGAAGGAAGTCTGGGAACTGTCGAGCGCCGGCACACCGGACTTCGAACCGCGTCGTATCAAAGCCGAAGATGTGCTGGACGACTTTTCCTTTTCACCGGACTACAAGCAACTGCTGGCCACCTCGCGCAAGGCCAAGGGCGGTCAGGTAGTCGATCTCGACAGTGGCAAGGTGGTCACCGACATACCGCTGCCGGGCATGCCGCATCTGGGGTCCGGGACCTATTGGAAACGTAACGGTGAGTGGGTGTTCGCCACGCCGAACATCAGCAAGGGACTGATCTCGGTCATCGATTTCAAGACCTGGAAACTGATCAAGGAAATTCCGACCCTCGGCCCGGGGTTCTTCATGCGCAGTCACATCAACTCGCGGTATGCCTGGACCGACGTGTTCTTCGGGCCAGATAACGATGCGATCCACCTGATCGACAAACAAACCCTGGAAGTCGCCCACACCTTGCGCCCGATGCCCGGCAAGACCGCCGCCCATGTCGAGTTCACCCGCGATGGCCGCTACCTGCTTTTGAGTATTTGGGCCAACGATGGCGCGTTGATTGTGTACGACAGCAATACCCTCAAAGAGATCAAGCGCCTGCCAATGAACAAGCCGTCGGGCAAATATAACGTGGGTAACAAGATTGAATTTGCGGAGGGGACTTCGCATTAACCTGTGGTGCGCCCAAAAGATCGCAGCCTTCGGCAGCTCCTACATTTGAATGGCGTACACCCTGTAGGAGCTGCCGAAGGCTGCGATCTTTTG
>NZ_MUNM01000036.1 GCF_002286815.1 Pseudomonas sp. PICF141 | reverse complement strand
GGGCCACAAACCCCACTTAGACGCCGGATAGATGAAAGCAAGCCAAACACGCATCAAAAACAGTATTGCAGAAAAGGGGGTAACCATAGATGTAGGAGCCAGGCTTGCCGGCGAAAGCGTCCTTAAGTGCGCTTTCGCCGGCAAGCCTGGCTCCTACGAAAAGCGGTTTGCTCGCTTAACTGACTGGCATTGGGCAAAGGAGGGCGGGTAGAAGGGCGGGCAGTCAGAGATCTGACTGCCCGGTTTGAGGCCTTGTTAGCTACAAGCTGAAGAACAGGCGGGGAGTGACTCGCAACAGTTAATAGATGTCCTTGGAAAACAGCGTAAAAGGTGTCTTGATCAGGATTTTGATATCAAGCCACAACGACCAGTTGTTGATGTAGTTGAGATCGATCTCCACGCGCTTTTGCATCTTGTCCAGGGTTTCGGTTTCGCCACGGCAGCCGCTGATCTGGGCGAGCCCGGTGATGCCCGGTTTGATTCGATGGCGGGCCATGTAAGCCTGGATTTTCCCGGTGTAGTAGTCGTTATGTGCGATCGCATGGGGCCGCGGCCCGACCAGCGCCATATGGCCTTGCAGTACGTTGAAGAACTGCGGCAGTTCATCGATGGAGGTGCGTCGTATGAAACGGCCAACCGGCGTAATGCGCGGGTCTTCACGGCCGGCCTGGCGCACCTGATGATCATCGTGCAGGCGCATGGAGCGGAACTTCCAGACCTTGATGATCTTGCCGTTCCAGCCATGACGCTCCTGTTTGAAGATGATCGGTCCCGGGGACGATATCTTCACCGCGGCGGCGATTATCAGAAGCAGCGGGCTGAAGGCGATCAGCGCCAGGGCGGCCAGGCTTCGATCCAGCATTGTTTTGCTCAGCGCCGCTGTCGGATAACTGGTCAGCGGGCTTTCATTGAGGTGAATGGC
This sequence comes from Pseudomonas sp. PICF141, assembly GCF_002286815.1. Classification (GTDB taxonomy): domain Bacteria; phylum Pseudomonadota; class Gammaproteobacteria; order Pseudomonadales; family Pseudomonadaceae; genus Aquipseudomonas. Next base: position 63,005 of record NZ_MUNM01000036.1, on the reverse strand, counting down.
GGGCAGGCCATCCAGTTCGCTAACGGAATGATTGAGCAGCGTCATGCTGCCCAGGTCAGGAACCCAGACCACATCGACATTCGAGTCGAGAAGGTCGATATACAGCGCTTCGACCTGTTTGGCCTCGCTCAGGGGTAGCGCGATGTATAGCCGCCGTACGTCATGCACCCGAATCAGCTCACGCAGTTCCTGCAACTGACCGACGATTCTGTGGGCGTTGACGTTGGTCGACAGTTCGTTGGGTTTTGAACTGATCAGGCCGACCAGCGGCGGGTATTCGGTTTTAGCCAGTTTATCCGCCAGATTCACCGCCAATTGGTCGGTACCGATAATCAGGGTGTTGTTTTGGCTGTGCAATTGCCGATGGTAGTGCTTGGAAAAGCTGTGCAGAGGCAGGTACAGCAAGGCCTGCACGCAATAACCGGCCAAAGCCCATACCAGGATGATTTCCCGGGAGAACAATTCGCTGGTCTTGCTGAGAAAGCCGATGGTGGTCAGTCCGGTCAGCGTCAGCAGCCAGCCCAGCAGCAATCGACCCAGGCCGGTGAGGTAACCATGCTGCTTGTGGTAAACCAGCAATAAGGAGTAGGAGGGGACCGAACCCAGTAGAGTAAGCACCGCTAACACGCGGTAATGGGCCTCTATGTCTCCAGTTTGATAGAGTGCCAGAGCAAATAACAGCGCGTTGACCGAAGTGATGGCAATTATCCATTGCCCCCAGAAAGTCAGTCCTTTGGATATGCTGTTTCGATTAATACGATTATGTACCATCGCGGTGTCCCTCGGGCATGCGCCACGTTGTGTATCAGTCGACGGTTAATAAATGGCAGCCACGCGCAAAAGCTGAGCGAACGAGGTTCAGTCAGAAGTTATTTTTTATTATTAGACGAATAACATGGGATGGCTGGCCATTCTGGCTTTTTTTTCAAGTCAGCTGATACGGTTGTCTCAGTGTCCAGGTTTTATACTAGTACCTAATTCTTTGTGGGTGTCTGACGAATTATAACGGCCGCTCTTGAAGAGGCCTTGTTATAAAAGGTCGTGCTGTTTTGTTAGGATGATATCACTCAATCATCTATATAATTGCAGCATTCGATAAACATAAGCGAGGGTTTGAAACGGAGCCGCAGGCGTGAGGGTTTATGATGCAAGTCGGGATGTGCGGTGCCAGGAGGCAGGTCGCGGGAGGGGATGGATCAGGTGGAGCGGGGAGTCGCGTTTATTGTTATTGTTTTTTGCGAACTCTCGCTCAGTAAGCGACTCTTATCCTCTGGGCCAGGCAGTAGCCACGGTTTCTGACCGAGCGCACCAGTCGCTCGCCATTAGCCGCAGTCTTGAACTTTTTCTGTAGCCGACTCAAACACATTTCAAGTCCGCTGTATTGGTCCGGGTCTTTATCGATGCGCAGAATAAGATCATGTTTGCTGAGTACTCGTCGATCGCTGAGGATCAATTGAGTGAGCATTAACGATTCGGTCCCGGTCAATGAAATAGTGATGTCTTCTTTGAACAGTGTTCGATCGTCAGCATTAAACCACCAGATATCGGGATTGCCTTGGGACTCTTTAACCCGACTGACTGCCGAAATGAACTCTTCGTCAGCCACCGGCTTCTTGAGAAAACCATCAACACCAAAGTGCGAGAAGTGATGGAGTTCCGAAGATTCAGAGTTGGGCGTTATGAGGATGATTTCCGCATCTTTTTGATTTTTACGGATGAAACTGACGTCGCTTAACGAGATGTCCGCCTGGTCGAGCAGGATGTGCGTGAATCGACTCTTTCGGATGCGCTCGCTGCTGAGTTTGCCTGACTCGATTTCAAAAGATAAATACAGGCGTTGCGCGAGAAGCGATTCGATTGCTTGTCGGGCCAGTTGGTCCCGGGTGAAAATCAGAAAGCTGTTATTCGGGGTATTCACAATAAGGTTCCTTCCTAGTCGGGTGAAGTTTTCAACAACTTAAATAAGCTCAGTCGGCGAGTAGTACCTCCCCTGAAAAAAGTCGAAGGGCATGCTGCGAGCCAGTGTGTGCAGCGCTTTGTGCTCCACCCGGTCCGCCACGAATTTGATCTTGCTGTCATGGATCATGCCGCTCAGACAGTCGTAAGACCGGTTGAAAAAGTCCTGGCTGTTTTCGACCATGATGTCGAAATTAGATTTGGTCAGGTCCACTTTTATATAATCGAACAGCGTCAAGCTAATCAGCTTTTCAGTGCTGTCGTCGCTTAAGTCATAGCCGTCAAAGGCGATTTCGATCCCATTGTCTTTCAGTAAGTGAATGTGATTGATAATGGTTCTTTTTTCTTTCAGGTTGAACGACAGGAACGAACTGCTGTTAATGCTGGGGATTAGGTGTTGCTCATGCTTTTTGAGTATCGCTTGAGCATCGTTCATTTCCTTGATCAGCGTTTTATCCAATAAGGCAGATTGGTTCATGGTCACAAACAGTTTGTTTGGCACCGGTGCGGAATGGGAAGGCATGGCCTCAATCTGCGAGAGGGCATTCAATTGGATCCGTGTCAGGACTTCGTAATAAGTCGCCAGCGGATGGTCGGAATGGAGTTGTTGATACCCCTTGTTCAGCGGCGTCTCCTGTTTGGTCGCTTTGGCATAAATTTCGCTGCCGAACAGTTCATCGTTCCGTTTCAGAATCGATTGCCTGAAGAAGACCAATGCGAAGTTTTCATGCGCTATAGCTTGCCTGCTGGACTCCATTACCTAATCCTTTAAGAGTGAAAATTTGTTTGATTAACAGAGACGACTCCTCGAAGTAGTCGATAACCATAACCACGCACGCTGTGAATGATGTTAATGCCAAAGTGTTTTTTGATTTTGTTTCGAAGGCGGCTTATGGATTTTTCCAAAACACGTGAGTCGTAGAGTTTTATATTTAAACCCATGGACTCTGCCATGCAATCATGGTGCAGGATATTACCTTCTGCATTGATCAGCGCATCCAGGGCTTTCATTTCCTGATAGGCCAGATCCAGTTTGTACTCATTGTTGTATAAGTGCAGGCATGTTTGATCCAGGGTCAACTTTACACTTGGCTGCCATTCGGGAGTTTCTATCAGCTCTGAGAGTAGTCTGGCTTTTTCATCCTGATCGTTAGGGACATTGATACAATGATTAGCGCCGGCCAGGTAGCATTCAATTTTAGCGTGCGGAGAGCGATAGTTGATTGCGACGATAATGGCCAGTTCCGTCGGGTTCGTACGTAATTTCTTGATCAGCGCCAGGCAATCATTAAATATGGAGGGGCTTTCGATATCTATCAATACAGTATCGAGTTTTTGCGTTTCGATATCCAGGCTTGTCGGGCTTGGATGATCTAATGTATAAACATGTTTGAGATCAGGTACAAATAGTTGGCGAAGTTTCTCGGTTGAGCGCCAAGTGCGCCCAATAGCGAGAATACCCCTCTGGCTATTATCGGTTTTGCTCTCAGTACTCATCATGCAAATTACTCATATGTGCTGGCGTTGCAATCTTAATACACAAAATACTGACGTTATCTGACTTTTTATAACATTTTCCGTCTTGAACACACGTCGCTCCATGCCCTGTAGTTTTAGCTGATTCAATGACATAGGCAAATGCCGAGGGCTTAAGCCCATGGTGTTTGTGATCGAACGTTAGTTGGTGACTCCTTCCAGTCGGACTAGGGTTTTTTAGGTTGACTTTTCTACGGGCGATACCGGCGCAATGGCCAATTGCCCACTTGGCTGCAGAATGAAGCACAACTGCGAAGTCTTGCGTTTGAACTGTGCGGATGTCCGCGTTTGAAAATTGTAGTTGATTTATAAGGATATTCCACGGTGTTTCAAGCTGATGTAGTGCACAATCGGAAGGTGATCAACAAGCGACCGCCTCATTTTAGGGCGATTGACTCTATTAGTTGAGCCATTTTGGATTATATTCGTAATATTTTGCTCGGGGGGATAATTTGTCAACGTGTAGTTTATGCTGTTTGGCGATTGAAAAAATCCAAAACTTGATATTAAAGCGCCATTAAATTTTTATGTACTAACCGGGGGAGGAGCCCGGTTACGGACTCTTTTCGCAAACTAACCCTCCCGCATCGAATCGAACGACCCGCATGGCGGGAGCCATCCAGAATGCGTCGCTCTTGAATGCCGGCGGGTTTGACTTCAGATAGCAAAGCCCTGAGCGCGTTGGCAGCAAGCGGCCGCCGAGGGCATGGTTGCATCCTTTTATAGAGCGTCTGGATCGCGGTTACGCCACGCAATTGAGGGGAATGGTTTGCCGGTGGGCAGGAATGATCCGGTGGGCAGATTCACAGCTACATGTGCCGCGATTCCGATATTCCGATTCTAACGACAGCCTGGTCGCGGCGGGCGGTATGCGCAGCTGTTCAACGAGCAGGCTCGTGGTTATCGCTGTGCCAGCCCGCGCATTTTAATGTGGCGAGGGGGCTTCACGGCATCTGCGGCAACTCTTGCGCCCGCAAATCAAACACCAGCACCTCGGCATCCACGCCATTGCTCAATGTCAGCATGTGCTCCTCACGAACCCGCACACCATCGCCTTCCTGCAACTGGACGCCGTTCAACTCGACACTGCCACGCGCCACATGCACATAGGCGTAGCGATTGGCGGCCAGCTGCAGCGTGGCGCTTTCCTTGCCGTCGATCAGGCCGGCGTACACGCGCGCATCCTGGCGAACTTTCAGCGAACCGTTGGCGCCATCAGGCGAGATGATCAGTTGCAAGCGCCCGCGTTTTTTCTGCGTGCTGAAGTGTTCTTGCTGATAACGCGGTTTGGCGCCGCTGACCTCTGGCACGATCCAGATTTGCAGAAAGTGCACCGGTCTGCTCGGCGAATGGTTGAATTCGCTGTGAGCCACGCCGCTGCCAGCGCTCATCAACTGCACATCACCGGGGCGGATCACCGAACCGGTGCCCAAAGTGTCTTTGTGTTCCAGGGCACCTTCGAGCACATAGGAAAAAATCTCCATGTCACGGTGAGGGTGCTGGCCAAAGCCTTTGCCGGCTGCCACGCGGTCGTCGTTGATCACCAGCAGGTCGGAAAAACCCTGCTCCCGCGGGTTGCGGTAGTTGGCGAAGGAGAAAGTGTGGAACGATTTCAACCAACCGTGATTGGCCGCGCCACGATCCGAAGCTTTACGAAGGGTCAGCATGATGAAATCTCCTGTCAGGACGTGAATTCGTCCGAGTGAGGAGAAGGTTAATGTTTACTGTTTGGTGCAATAAGTAGATGAAAATTGAAATACTGTCTCTTTAGAGTTGACAATTTTTGGTGCCGGTTCACGTATTCTAGTGGTTACATTTGGCCCTGATGCTCAGCGCAGCTGACGCTAACCTTCTTCTTTGATATCAGTGATGTTCAATCCATGAAAACCGTGGCAATGGTGCTGTTCCCCGACTTTCTTCTGCTCGACATGGCCGGTCCGATGGAGGTGTTTTCCATCGCCAATCGTTATCTGCAACCGGCGGACCGTTACGAGCTGTCAACCATCGGCACCGAGCCGGGTGCGCTGCGAGCCTCCAACGGCGTTAACGTCCACGCTGATTTGCCTATCGATCAGGCGAACGAGCGCTATGACTTGTTGCTGGTGCCGGGCGGTCCGGGGGCCTACAACGAAAAACATCCACCGTTGCTAGGCTGGCTTCAGGGCGCTGTTACCCGGTCGAACCGTTATGGGTCGATCTGCACCGGCGCATTCGTGCTCGGGCATGCCGGGCTGCTGGACGGTTATCGCGTGACCACTCACTGGCATTACACCGAACGCCTGATCAAAGGCTTCCCCAAGGCCACTGTCGAGACCGATCAGATTTACGTGCAGGACCGCAATCTCATCACCTCTGGCGGAGTCACTGCAGGCATCGACCTGGCGCTGGCGGTGGTTGCCGAAGACCATGGCAAAAAGGTTGCCCAGGACGTCGCCAAGGTATTGTTGGTCGTCATGAAACGCCAGGGCGGGCAGGCGCAGTTCAGCCCGTTGATGGCGGCAGTGGCACCCCATGAAACGCCGATCACCCGGGTGCAGAACCACGTGCTCGAACACCTCGATGAAGCGTTCAGCATCGAACGCATGGCCAGTCTGGTGAACATGAGTGCGCGGCACTTCGCCCGGGTTTTCGCCCGGGAAGTGAACATGACGCCCATGGAGTTTTTGCAAAGTGCGCGCATCGATTGCGCCCGAAACCTGCTGGAAACCACTGACCTGCCGCTCAAGACCGTGGCCTATAAAAGTGGCTTCGGCAGCGTGCGGCATATGCGTTTTCTGTTCAGTGACAAGCTCGGCCTGACCCCCACTCAATACCGCGAACAGTTCAGTTAGGAAGCGTTGGCCGCCATGCGCACTGTGATGGTCGTGACGCTCCTTGCGTGGTCGTTGTACCGACATCCATGCCTGCCAGGATACCCGTGAACTCATTGCCAGGAAGGTGCGGGCACACCATTAAAAATTAATAACTTTTAATTCGTCGTGCGTCCGGTCAACGCTCAATAATCCATCTCTTCAAGTTCAAGGCACCTGTCGGCTGATTCCGGTCGAGGAAGTGAGCACCGGGAACGTCGCAAAAATCCATGCATGAGGAGGCATCACAATGAGTACCTTTACCACCCGAGACGGCACCGAGATTTACTACAAGGACTGGGGCACCGGTCAGCCGATCGTCTTCAGCCACGGCTGGCCATTGAACGCCGACAGCTGGGAGTCGCAGATGATCTTCCTGGCTTCCAAAGGCTACCGGGTCATTGCCCATGATCGCCGTGGTCACGGTCGTTCGAGCCAGCCATGGTTCGGCAATGAAATGGACACTTACGCTGATGACCTGGCGCAGCTGATCGAGCATCTGGACCTGCAAGATGCCGTGCTGTTCGGCTTCTCCACCGGCGGTGGCGAAGTGGCGCGCTACATCGGTCGCCACGGCACGGGGCGCGTGGCCAAGGCCGGGCTGATTTCCGCGGTGCCGCCGTTGATGCTCAAGACCGAAGCCAACCCTGGCGGCTTGCCGCTGGAAGTGTTCGACGGTATTCGTCAGGCGTCCCTGGCCGACCGTTCGCAGCTGTACAAGGATCTGGCCAGCGGTCCGTTCTTTGGCTTCAACCGCCCGGGTGCCAAGCCGTCCCAAGGCATGATCGACTGGTTCTGGCTGCAGGGCATGATGTCCGGCCACAAGAACGCGTATGACTGCATCAAGGCGTTCTCCGAAACCGACTTCACCGAAGACCTGAACAAATTCGACGTGCCGACCTTGGTGGTGCATGGCGACGACGACCAGGTCGTACCGATCGAAGCCGCCGGCATCGCTGCGGCGAAACTGGTCAAGGGCTCCACATTGAAAATCTACCCGGGAGCCCCCCACGGCCTGACCGATACTCATAAGGATCAACTCAACGAAGATCTGCTGACGTTCATCAAGGGCTGATCAAGATCCAAAGATCGCAGCCTTCGGCAGCGCCTACGCGGTGATGTGAACGCCCGGAGCTGCCGGAGGCTGCGATCTTTAGCCAGTACGTTCGTTCTGAAAAAAGGTTTGCGCAGAGGGCGTCATTGTTGGTCGCACAGGCTTTGGCTTGCGAGTTAAACGTTGTTAATTTCTCGATGGGCATGGCTGTCTCGAGCACAGTCGGCCACACTCGTTAACCCCGTGCCGGGCTGAAAACACAATGGGATTGTGCTTATGAACCGTAACGATCTGCGCCGCGTCGACATGAACCTGCTGGTGATTTTCGAGGCATTGATGTTCGAAAAAAACCTGACACGCGTCGCCGAGAAGCTGTTCATGGGCCAACCGGCGGTGAGTGCTGCGCTGGGGCGGCTGCGTGATTTGTTCGACGATCCGTTGTTGCTGCGCAATGGTCGCGGCATGGAACCGACGGCGCGGGCACTGGCGATTCTCAAGGAATTGCAACCGGCGATGGACACCATTTCGGGGGCGGTCAGCCGCGCCAAGGAATTCGATCCGGCGAACAGTTGCGACGTGTTCCGCATCGGGCTGTCGGACGATGCCGAGTTCGGACTGTTTCCGCCGTTGTTGCGCAAACTGCAAGAAGAAGCGCCGGGGATCGTGGTTGTGGTGCGTCGCGCCAACTACCTGCTGATGCCGGCGTTGCTCGCCTCTGGCGAGATTTCGGTGGGGGTGAGTTACACCACCGACCTGCCGGCCAATGCCAAGCGCAAACGCCTGCGCGACATTCCCTGCAAAGTGCTGCGCGGTGACGATCATCCAGGGCCGCTGACCCTCGACGAATATTGCGCACGGCCGCACGCGATGGTGTCGTTCTCCGGTGACCTGAGCGGCAACATCGATGTGGATCTGGCCAAAGTCGGGCGCTCTCGCCGGGTGGTGCTGGGTGTGCCGCAATTCAGCGGTTTGCGCGCGTTGCTCGCTGGCACCGAGATGATCGCTACTGTCCCCGATTACGCAGCCTGCGCGTTGGTTGAGGGATGCGCTTTGCGCGCCGAAGATCCGCCGTTCCCCATCGATGCGGCGCAGTTGTCGATGGCGTGGAGCGGGGTGCATGACAACGACCCTGCCGAGAAATGGCTGCGTTCGCGGATCAGTCAGTTCATGTCGGTGGCGCTGGATATTCCGGTGGTTTAAGGCTGCGAATACAGGTTTTCAAAACTCCTCAAACATTGTGGGAGCGGGCTTGCCCGCGATGACGTCGGCACATCTGCATTGGTGTCGACTGGCAGACCGCTATCGCGGGCAAGCCCGCTCCCACAAGAATCTGTGTCTGTCTGACAGATTTGTTGAATAGTGTTGAAGATGATTTCCGGGAAGCTACAGATCCTTGCGCCGTTGCCTACGACTGCGCCAGAATCCGCCGGCTTGTGCGCTTTGGGCCTGGTCTTTATCGTTTCCGCATCGCTGCCAATCAGCGATCGGGTTTAGCGACTCGGACTATTCAAAGTGCATCAGTGCTCCAGACTTCATTGCCGACTTTTGACGTCTGCAATTGCGTTATGGTGGCTGTATGCGGGAGACCTTCGGGTCTACCGGGTGCCTTTGACCGGTTCGCTAACCTGCATACAGTCGCCACCCTTATTTGTTTAGCGACAGGTGCTGGTGGTGCTATTTTCCAAAGGAGATTCACCATGTTCAAAGCCACACCTAACCCGCCAGAAATCGACGACGTTTCCCCCTACGACCCCCTCGATCCCAAAAAACTCAACGAAGCCGCCGAGCGTGCTCTCGATCACTACTTCAAACCGTCCGACCCCGACGGCGCCAATCAGCCCCCGCGCAAACCGAGCACGATTTACACCGTCGCCCTGGGCATCGACATCGAAGAGCTGCTGGTCAATGCCTGTGAATCCTTTGCCTCGGCCAAGGTGATCGCCAGTGACTGTGCCGGGTTTCTGGAGGGGTCGCAGCGCAATACGATACTGGGCGTCGCGCAGCTCATCATGCTGGGTGAACTGGCTGTGAGCCGGGCGCTGGATAGTCTGGAATTGAAGGCTGATTCATCCCGGTAACGAAACAAACTTGTGGCGAGGGGGCTTGCCCCCGTCCGGCTGCGCAGCAGTCGTAAAACCTGAGCATGCGGTTTGCCAGACAGACGGTGATTGCAGGTTTTGGTGCCGCTTCGCAGCCCAACGGGGGCAAGCCCCCTCGCCACAGTGAGTTGTGTTGTCTTTGTGTACGGCGTTCCCCGTATAAAGAGAGCACGTACATTCAATTTTTTCTTACCCCGTCACTGCACTATTCAGGGCAATGATTGAACAAGGGTAGGGCCATGAACGCTTCCCAACGGAATGAACGGGCGCAAGATTTCGGGCTGCTGTTTCTGCGTGTCAGCGGCGGGCTGTTTCTGTTGTGTGTGCACGGCTTGCCGAAACTGCTCGATTACAGCGCCGAACTGCAGCGCATCGAAGACCCGTTCCACCTCGGCGCTCACCTCACGCTAATCCTGGCGATCTTCGCCGAAGTGCTGTGCCCATTGCTGATCGTCGCTGGCGTATTTGTGCGTCTGGCGTGCCTGCCTGTTTTGTTTGTGCTGCTGGTGGCGATGCTGATCGTGCATCCGCAATGGAGCGTGGCCGAAGGGCAGTTCGGCTGGCTGCTGTTGATTCTGTTCACCAGCATTTTCATCGCCGGGCCCGGACGGCTGGCGCTCAATATTCGTTTCGCCGGAGCCCTCCGTTATGCCTGATTCCAATCGTATCGATGAGATCGTGACGCTGATCGTCAAACATCGGGTCAAGGCCGGTTTTGAAGCAGCCTATGAAGCCTGGTTGCGCAACATCGTCAGTGTGGCCGGGCAACGCGAAGGGCACTTGGGCGTGGATGTGATTCGCGGCAAGAGCGGTGGCCTCGACCTGTTCACCTGCGTGCTGCGGTTTTGCTCCACTGACGCGATGCAGCGCTGGCTCGACTCGCCACAACGCCAGGCCCTGGTCGACGAAGCTGCGCCGATGCTGGCCGACGGCGACCAGACCGAGGTCAACCCGGTCAATGAATTCTGGTTCGCACCGCTGGCTGAGGCCGGTTCGCCACCGCCGCGCTGGAAGCAGGCCGTGGTGACGTTGCTGGTGATCCTGCCGCACACCTTGCTGGTGCCGCTGCTCTGGGGACCGCTGTTGCAGCTCAATGCCTTCCTGTCCAACTACGTGGTCGCCACTTTTCTGATCACCCTGACCATTGTGCTGTCGGTGGTGTACGTCTTTATGCCGCTGGCCACGCGCCTGTTCGCGCCGTGGCTGGAAGCCGGCCAGTCCCATTCCACACAGCCTTAAGGAAACGCGATGAACGCCGATCTGATTCTGTTCAATGGTCAGTTCCATACCGTCGACCGTGAAAAGCCCCTCGCCAGCGCCGTGGCGATCCGCGACGGCCGCTTTGTTGCGGTCGGTACCGATGCCGATGCCATGGCCCTGCGCGGTTCGGGCACACAGGTCATCGACCTCAAGGGCCGTTGCGTCATCCCCGGCCTCAACGACTCGCACTTGCACCTGATTCGCGGTGGTTTGAACTACAACCTCGAACTGCGCTGGGAAGGTGTGCCGTCCCTGGCCGATGCCTTGCGCATGCTCAAGGATCAGGCCGACCGCACGCCCACGCCGCAGTGGGTGCGGGTGGTGGGTGGCTGGAACGAATTTCAGTTTGCCGAAAAACGTATGCCGACCCTGGAAGAACTCAACCAGGCCGCACCCGATACGCCGGTGTTCGTGCTGCATTTGTACGATCGCGCCTTGCTCAACCGCGCCGCATTGCGCGTCGCCGGTTACACCCGCAACACGCCGAACCCACCGGGCGGCGAGATTGTGCGCGATGCCAACGGTGAGCCGACCGGCATGCTGGTGGCCCGCCCCAACGCGATGATTTTGTACTCGACGCTGGCCAAGGGGCCGAAGTTGCCGCTGGAGTATCAGGTCAACTCGACCCGCCAGTTCATGCGTGAACTCAATCGCCTGGGCCTGACCAGCGCCATCGATGCCGGCGGTGGTTTCCAGAATTACCCGGACGACTACGCGGTGATCGAGCAGTTGGCCAAGGACCAGCAACTGACCGTGCGCATCGCCTACAACCTGTTCACCCAGAAGCCCAAGGAAGAACTGACCGACTTCAAGAACTGGACCGGCAGCGTCAAGTTGCATCAGGGCGACGACTTCCTGCGGCACAACGGCGCCGGGGAAATGCTGGTGTTCTCGGCGGCGGATTTCGAAGACTTCCTCGAGCCGCGTCCAGACTTGCCGGCAACCATGGAAGACGAGCTGGAACCGGTGGTTCGCCACCTCGTCGAGCAGCGCTGGCCGTTCCGTTTGCATGCGACCTACAACGAATCCATCAGCCGCATGCTCGACGTGTTCGAGAAGGTCAACCGCGACATTCCCTTCAACGGTTTGCCGTGGTTCTTCGATCACGCCGAAACCATCACCCCACAGAACATCGAGCGGGTGAGGGCGTTGGGCGGTGGCATCGCGATCCAGGATCGCATGGCGTTCCAGGGCGAGTATTTCGCCGAGCGTTACGGCGCCAAGGCCGCCGAAAACACACCGCCAATCAAGCGCATGCTGGCTGAAGGTGTACCGGTGGGCGCCGGCACCGATGCGACTCGAGTGTCCAGCTACAACCCTTGGACTTCGCTGTACTGGATGGTCAGCGGTCGCACCGTCGGCGGGCTGGCCTTGCACAGCGAAGGCCTGCCCCGGCAGACCGCGCTGGAACTGTTCACCCATGGCAGTGCCTGGTTTTCCTCCGAACAAGGCAAGAAAGGCCAGATCAAGGTCGGGCAACTGGCCGACGTCGCCGCCCTGAGCGCGGACTTTTTCAGTGTCGAGGAAGAAGCCATCAAGTGGATCGAATCGGTATTGACCGTGGTTGGCGGCAAAGTGGTGTACGCCGCTGGCGAGTTCGAAAAACTCGGGCCTCCCAGCGTGCCAGTGCTGCCGGACTGGTCGCCGGTGGTCAAGGTGCCTGGTCACTGGCGTCCGGCTTCACCGATGCAGGCGCAGGTTCACCAGTGCAGCGGGCCGTGCGCGGTGCATTCCCACAGCCATGAACGGGCGCGCTTGTCGAATGCGCCCGTCAGCGATTTCCAGGGGTTCTGGGGCGCGTTTGGCTGCTCGTGCTTTGCCTTCTAGTGATTAAAAAATGCGCCGACCTGGTGGGTCGGCGCCCTTGAGATAAGTCCATCCCGCGAGGAGTTTCACATGAGCAACGTTCCTTACAAACGTCTGAACAAAGATGATGCAGTGGTATTGCTGGTTGATCACCAGACCGGCCTGATCTCATTGGTGCAGGATTTCTCGCCCAACGAATTCAAGAACAACGTGCTGGCCCTGGGCGACATCGCCAAGTTCTTTGATCTGCCGACCATCCTCACCACCAGTTTCGACAGCGGCCCGAACGGCCCGATCGTGCCGGAACTCAAAGAGCAGTTCCCGGACGCTCCGTTCATTGCACGCCCGGGCCAGATCAATGCCTGGGACAACGAAGATTTCGTCAAAGCCGTAAAGGCCACCGGCCGCAAGCAACTGATCATTGCCGGTGTTGTAACTGACGTGTGTGTGGCGTTCCCGACGCTGTCGGCACTGGCTGAAGGTTTTGAAGTGTTCGTGGTAACCGACGCTTCCGGCACCTTCAACACCACGGTGCAACAAGCGGCGTGGGCTCGCATGTCGGCTGCCGGTGCGCAACTGCTGAACTGGTTCTCCGTGGCCTGCGAGCTGCAGGGCGACTGGCGCAACGACATGGAAGGCCTGGCCAACCTGTTGTCCCAGCGTATTCCGAACTACCGCAATCTGATCAACAGCTACACGACGTTCACCGCGAAGTAAGAGGTATGGCGGCCGGTATCGGCCGGCCGCTTGAAAAGATCGCAGGCTTCGCCAGCTCCTACGGGAATTGAGTACAGGCAGGTGTACCCAATCATGTAGGAGCTGGCGAAGCCTGCGATCTTTTGATTTTTGGATTGGAAGAGCCGGAAACGAAAAAAACGGCTATAAAGCGTTTGGCTGTCAACCAGAGCGCGACAATGAACCCGTTCGAAGATATGCGTATGTTTTGCCAGGTCATGGACTCTGGCAGCTTTACTGCGGCAGCCGATCAATTAGGGTTGTCCAAGCAACTCGTCAGTCGCCGCCTGATGCAACTGGAAGAGCGCCTCGGCGTGCGCCTGCTCAACCGTTCGACCCGGCGATTGGACGTCACGCCGCTGGGACAGAGTTATTACGAATCAGCCCTGCGCCTGCTCAGCGAAGTGGAGCAAGTGGAGCAGGGCATCGCCGGCCAGACCACCGAGCCTCGTGGCACGATTCGCTTGAGCGCACCGTTGTCGTTTGCCGTGGCGCATCTGGGCTGTCTGTTGCCGGAGTTTTTGCAACGTTATCGCGAGGTCACCGTGGAGGTCGACCTGAGTGATCGGCCGGTGGACTTGCTCGGCGAGGGTTACGATTTGGCATTGCGCATCGGCGTGCTGGAAGACTCGACATTGATCGCCCGACGCCTCGCCGCCATCGAGCGAGTGTATTGCGCCAGCCCGGTGTATCTGGCCGCGCGTGGCACGCCGCTCAAACCTGAGGATTTGCACACCCATGATTGCCTGCCTTACGGCCACAGTCGTCAGGTGCAATGGCGTTTCGAGGGGCGTGGCAAGCCGCAGAACATCAACGTCACCGGGCGGATGCGGGTCAATAATGGTGAGTTGCTCAAGGACGCGGCCATCGCCGGCATGGGCATCACGTACCTGCCGACCTTCATCGTCGGTTCGGCCCTGGAGGACGGCAGGCTTGTGTCGGTGCTGGATGATTTTCGCCCCGAGCCGCTGACTCTGTCGGCGGTCTACCCGCAGCATCGCCAGAGGTCACGACCGGTGCAGGCGCTGATCGAGTTCTTGCGTGAGCGCTTGAATCAAGGCGAAGAGGGTTCGCGCTACCGGTGATTACAAGATCACAACAAAGCTCGAATGGTGGTTTTGCTGACGCTGATCCAGACTCGTGCCGGCCAATCGAAGGCCCGAATTCTGGAGCGTGCAATGGAAATGCCGACAAAAGAAAAAGCCATCGCCAGTAATCGCGATGCCTGGAATGACTCCGCCCCACACCACAAAGACACCCCTGAGTGGCAGGCCTGTTTGAGTGCCGTGAGCCATGGCGACTTTTCCTGTCTGGATGACACCCTCACCGGGTTGCTTCAACAGGTCGGCGTCGACGGCAAGGATGTGGTGCAGCTCGGCTGCAACAACGGACGCGAAAGTCTTTCGCTGTTTGCGCTGGGAGCCCGCCGTGTCGTGGGCATTGACCAGTCGGAGGCCTTTCTCGATCAGGCCCGGGAGCTGGCATCCCGTTCGCCCCATGCGCCCGAATTCATCGAGGCGGACATCCATCATCTGCCGACTGATCTTCACCAGCGTTTCGATGTAGCGCTGATTACCATCGGCGTATTGAACTGGATGCCGGACATCGCCGACTTCTTGCGCCATGCCGCGCAAACCCTCAAGCCCGGCGGTGCTCTGGTGGTGTATGAAACCCACCCGTTCCTGGAAATGTTCGACCCCGAGTCAGGCGATCCCGATCGCCCGGACAGCTCGTATTTTCGCAGCGAACCTTTCGTCCAGAACCAGCCGATCGTTTACGAAGGCAAAGTCGAACAGCCCGCATCAGCGTCTTACTGGTTCGTCCACACCCTGGGCGCCATCTTCACTGGTGCCATTGAGGCGGGGTTGCAGATCAGCCACTTCAAGGAATACCCGCACTCCAACCGCGAAGAACTCTACGATCGATATCAGCAGCAAAAGGCCCAGTTGCCGTTGTGTTACACGTTGATGGCGGTGAAGCGCTGAGTGTCGGCTTTGAGAAATGGGTTTTGCCGGGTGAAACCCTTTGATCAATCGCCACACCCTGTGGCGAGGAAGCAAGCTGTCCTCGTGAAGCCACACACCACCGTTCGTCAGAATTAGTCGCTGACCTGTAAGTTCTGACAGTGGCGCCAGTTGCCGCTCCAGTGTTTGATAAGCCAATGCCCCGGTAGCTAGCTGATCACACATAGAGAATGCCAACGATCTACCGCCCCCCGCCGGTTTTCGCTCCTGATAAGAGCAACAAGCGCCACGAGGTCATCTCCATGAAAAAGCTCACAAATGCCACCGGCGCTCCGGTGGTCAATAACCTCAATATCCAGACCGCCGGTCCTCGCGGGCCGGCGGTCTTGCAAGACATTTGGTTATTGGAAAAACTTGCCCACTTCGACCGCGAACTCATTCCCGAGCGACGCATGCACGCCAAGGGCGCGGGCGCCTATGGCACCTTCACCGTCACCCACGACATCAGCCGCTACACCAAGGCCAATATGTTCAACACCGTGGGCAAGGAAACGCCGCTGTTCGTGCGTTTTTCCTCGGTAGCAGGAGAGCGCGGCGCGGCGGATGCCGAGCGCGATATCCGTGGTTTCGCCGTGAAGTTCTACACCGACGAAGGCAACTGGGACATTGTCGGCAATAACACACCGGTGTTTTTCTTTCGCGACCCGCTGCGTTTCGCTGACCTCAACCACGTGGTCAAACGCGACCCGCGCACCGGTCTGCGCAACGCCACCAGCAACTGGGACTTCTGGACCCTGCTGCCCGAAGCGCTGCACCAGGTGACCATCGTGATGAGCGATCGCGGGATTCCCACCAGCTTCCGTCACATGCACGGTTTCGGTAGCCACACCTTCAGCCTGATCAACAGTGACAACAAAAGGGTGTGGGTGAAGTTTCATTTCGTCTGCCAGCAAGGCATCGAAAACCTCTCGGATGCCGAGGCTGAAGCGGTGGTCGGAAAGGACCGCGAAAGCAACCTGCGAGATCTGTACGAAGTCATCGAGCAGGGCAACTTCCCGCGCTGGAAACTGCACATTCAGGTGATGGAGGAACAGCAGGCGATTGACTATCGGCACAACCCGTTCGACTTGACCAAGGTCTGGCCCCACGGCGAGTTTCCGCTGATTGAAGTGGGCATCATGGAACTCAATCGCAACGCCGAGAACCACTTCGCTGAAATCGAACAAGCGGCGTTTTCGCCGGCCAACGTGGTGCCGGGTGTGAGCTTTTCTCCGGACCGCATGCTTCAGGCGCGGCTGTTTTCCTATGGCGATGCGCAGCGCTATCGATTGGGGGTGAACTTCAATCACATTCCGGTCAACGCACCGCGCAACCCGGCGCACAGCTATCACCGCGACGGCGCCATGCGCACCGACGGCAATCTCGGTGGTACCGCCAGTTACTTCCCCAACAGCGTCGATGAGTGGCAGGACTCGCCGGAGCTAGCCGACCCGCCGCTGCCAGTGGAAGGTTTTGTCCAGCACTATGACCATCGATTGGAAAATGATCATTACGAGCAGCCGGGTAACCTGTTCCGTCTGCTGGACCCGGTGCGCAAACAACTGCTGTTCGACAACACCGCACGATCAATGAAAGGCGTGCCCCAGGCGATTCGTCAGCGCCATATCGAAAACTGCACCAAGGCTGATCCAGCGTACGGATTTGGAGTGGCCGAGGCATTGGAACGTCTCGTTCCGTTGGGCTGACACACACTGAAGTGAGGTTAGCCCCTCGAGCTTTAGCAGATCGCCGAACCCAATCACGTCAATTATTTGGGCTAATGCCCAGGACCTGACGTTGATAGATACGTCGATGCCAGTAACGGCTTGGCACGCACAGGGAATGAAATGATGAATAGTCAGACTGCTGAACTAGTCACCGATGACTTACCGCCCCCCCGCATTCGCGAAAACCCGACCTCCGACCTCCTGAATCCTGTGGCGCTCAGGCATAGCTGCACGATCATCATCGAATACGCTATTGAACCCGGGGACAGCGTTCGCATAACCTGGGCGGGTGCCGAGGGGGCTGGCTCATATACCTCGGATCCCTTCTCGGTTGGAGTGCTGCGGCCATTGGCGGTCGGGATAGGCGGGGTGCCGCTGGTAATTTTTAATCAGGGAAAAACGGTGAAACTGAGCTACACCGTCGTTCGAGGCGAGTCGGCGCCGGTGACTTCTAAGCCACTGATTCTGTACGTGTTGCCTGTCATGCAAAGTGATTTGCCCAGACCGTTTATCACGCAGGCATCCGACTTGGGCGATGGTTCAGTTCTTGATGTCAATGCCCTGACTGAATTCACCTTGCGGATCAATGCCTGGCCTTTGCTCACTGAGGGCCAGTACTTCTGGTTGCGGCTCAGAGGAACCAACGCCGACGATAGTGCGTTCGATGAGTTGTACTGGAGTGCGCCGGGCAACCTTGTCGACCAGGAATTTAGCAAGGGCTTCTATGCGCGAAACTACTCCGCCAACCTGCTGACAGGTCTCAAGGATCGTAGCCTGCTGACCCTGGAGTTCATGGCCGGCCTGGAAGGGAGCCAGGATGTGGCTATTGCCCAGCGGTTTGCTCATCGAAACTACATTGTCAGAACAGGTACGCCGGTAACGCCGCCAGCACCCGTGATCGATTCAGTGAGAGATTCTGGCAATCAGCAGATTCCCGACGCTGGAAACACCGCTCACTCTACGGTAACGGTAACCGGCACCGCGATGGCGGGTGAAGAAGTGGAGCTCTTTGATGGGGCAACCTCCAAAGGCAAAGTCAGGGCCGATTTCGGCCGTTGGGAGCTTACGGTGGCAGAACTGGCCATTGGGCCCCATGTCTTCACGGCCGTAGCGTTGTATGGCGGGAGTGAGGTGTCCAACACCTGGACGATCGAGGTAACGTCGCAACTTCCATTGCCGCCGACCATCAAAGAGGCTCCCGACAACACTAACCTGGACCCGGCCGCTGCCATAAACCAACTGACCGCCGTTTTGGACTACGACATGGAACCCGGGGATTTGGTCAGAGTGATGTGGGTTGGCACTCCGGGCGCCGGGACGCGAACCACCGCTCCCGTCCTGGCTGGCAACATCAGGCCCCGGGAAATCCGGCTGCCCACCTCGCTTGTGGACGCCAACTTGGGCCGAACGGTGACGGTGACATTCAGCTTCACCCGCGGGACTGCGCCTGCGCAGGTATCATTGCCGCTGATACTGAATGTGCTGGGAACTCCTGCCGTTGAGTAAAAATGGTTGACCATTGGGGGCCGGTGTTTTTCCCTCCGAACAGTATTGATCCACAGTCACGTCAATTGAAAAGCGGCCAGAATAGAGGCCGCTTTATTTGCCTGGCAAAATCCTGATGGCAACGAAGATCTGATGTGGGACCCGGGCTTGCCCGCGATGACGGCGATACTGTCTTCAGTCAAGCAACAACAATCGCTCCCATCCACCCATCCACCCATCACGCCTGCGCCGCAGTCGCCGTCGATTGCGCCGGTTTGCGCAGTTCAGTCAGCCGCGAGCCGCTGTAGCAGGTTTCGCGGAAGAAGCGAAAGCGGCCGAACAGGTCGTAGACGTGGGTGATGCGTCCCTGTTCCTGGTAGTCCATGCGCAGGTGCATTTTCATGGCCTGGATGTTGCGGGCATCGCAGACGTCCATGACCTTTTCGCAACCTTGAGCCCGCATCGCACCCCAGATGTTGTACTGGGCGTCCACCGACAGGCTGGAGCCGAAGTAGAGAGGGATCATTTCGCCGCCGAACTGGAAAAACTCCCCGGGTTTGACCCTGAACCAGCAACCGTAATAGTGCTGGTCAAAGTAGTCACTGAGGCTGCCCCAGATGAATCCGACGGCATCACCTTGCTCATCCACATACATGTGCCCGGTGTGACCTTCGGAGGCGATCTGTGCCATGGCCTTGACGCGGTTACCGTAATACTTGGTGAAAGCCGTGGCGTTCTCCTGAGTAATGGTCACCAGACGCAAGCCGGTATAGGGCCGCAGTTTGTTTGGCGCCACCGGTGTGACCAGATCGCGCCCCAGCCACAACAGCTCTCGGTGCAAATACACATAGCGCTTCCACAACGTCTGGAGCGTATGAAGCAGGCCTTTTTGTTTGATTCGTTCGCAAAGTTTGGCGATGGCGCTCATGAAGTCCTCCGAGGCTGAAGCCAGGGTTGGTTGGGGGAACGTTTTGTTCAACGGCGATCAATCAAGGTTGCAACGTTCGTAGGTCGATCGAGTACGGCGGTTCCTCTTCGAACGTCCTGGGTACTGCGGCATAGGACACCCTCGGGATTCCTGGAAGACGCAGCTCCAGGATGTGAGCCAGAGACTCTCCGGGGTTTAAATAGATATCGCCAAAGTCAGCGCCGATAGAGGTCGGGTGAACGACGATTTCCAGCAGTCCGTCGGTGGGCATCGTCACGTTGCGCAGGTCTACCGGCGTGCATACGTATTCGGCGGTCGCTCCGGCCAGGCGGCTCAATCGATGGTTGAGCAATGTCTTGAATACCCGCTTGGGCACGCTGAGGTTATTTCCCAGATGACGCGCCAGTCGCACGGGCACCCCTTGATAGGCGGCGAAGCGCGCGACGATTTCGCCGATGGGCCAGATGTTATGGACGTGCTGATGGGAATCGATGTGGCTGGGGCGCAGGCCGTTGTCCAGGCAGCGTTGCCATTGGGCCTGGAGTTCTTCCAGCACCGCTTCGCGATCATGGCGGTTGAGCCAGAGGCTATGGCGGGGCAGGTTGAGATTGAACATGCCCTGGCCGTCACAGAACGTCGCGCGCGTGAGAATCGAGGGGCTCAACGGCCGGCCATAGGTGAGGTTGAAGTGCAAGCCGATTCGCCCCTGGAGCAACGGTTGCCGGGCCAGAACGCAGGCCTCCTCGAACGCCGGCATATTGGCCATGGCGGTGGCGGAACTGATGACCCCAGCCTGGAAGGCGCCGAGGATCACCGCGTTTTCGCTCGGGCTGAGGCCGAAATCGTCAGCGTTGACTATGACTTGGCGAGGCATGTTTGCCCTCCCGGTTTTTTTCGGTGGTCGCAGAGGCTTTGTCGACACTGGCGGGTGTCGAAGGGGACGCAGGAGCAACTGATGCCCGCCAGGCCTGCCACTTTTTCAACCACGGCTTGAATTGATGCCAGAGTCGCATGGTCAGCCCCAAGGCGAGGCCGCTGGGGCGCCAGGAATAGAAACTCCAGCGCCAGTGCTCCAGTTGCCCGGTCATGCGCTCCTGAAGTTGATGGCTGGAGTTCTTCAGGCTGACTCGCGATGCGTCGATCCAGTGCCAGTTATCGTCCAGACCCCAGCGAATCCACTCTTCGAGCAGCACACGACCGCTGCCCAGATCAGCGTATTTGGGCAGGAACGCCAGGTTGTAATCGTACAGCCGGCCCTGTTCCAGCAACCCGAGCCGGTAGCTGATGCAACGTCCGTCGAGCTCCAGCAGCACCACCCGCAGCAGTCCCTGCCTGGCGAGGGCGGTGAAGGCCAGGTCGATCCATTGTCGGCTACGGTTGCTGGTGAAAATCCCCACGCCCTGGATGCCTTTCCAGCTCTGCGCTTCGACTTCGCCCAGGGCTTGCAGTAAAGGCCCGATGGTGGCCGCGTCAGGGATGACGCGTCGGACATGAGCGCCATAGGCCAGAATGCGTTTACGTGCCCGGCGCAGTTTGTAGCGCGGGTCGCCGGAGACTTCCTGGCGGTCGGTGTCGCTGATCAAATGCACCGGCACCCGGCAACTGATGCGACGCTCGCCGGTCGAGCTGTGGGCCATCCATGCGGTCAGCGTGCTTTCTTCGCCAATGGGTTCGGACAATTCGTTGAGTTGCAGCATCGCATGGGGCAAGTGACGGCGGATGATCACCAGCGCCTTGCGCATGCTGTCGGCATCCAGGCAGGTGAGCAGGGCCAGCCGATCCGTGAGGGGATAACCGAGGTGATGCAAGACCCGAAATGGCAGCCTTCCAAAGCGCTCCACGGACGCGACCAGCGGCACGCACAAGGCCAATTCATCACCTTGCCAGCCCAGCAGAATATGCAAGCGTTCGCCGGCGGTCAGTGCCTGCTCGGATGCGCCCAGCCAGGCGAGCGTGTTGAACGGCGTATGGTCTGTCACGCGCCTGCGCAACGCCTCATAAGCAGCGGCCGGAAAGTCCGGGGCGCACAGTGAGGTGCGCCATTCGAATCGAACCATCATATTTTCACGCCATTGACTCAGGAACAGGTGAACGGGACGGTTTGCGCAGCGCATCCAGGCGTGAGTCGCTGTAACGGGTCTCATGGAAGAAACGCCAGCGACCGAATAATCGATAGACGTGCTGGATGCGTCCTTGCTCGTGATAGCCCATGCGAATGTGCAGTTTCAGCGCCGGTACATTGCGCGCATCGCAGACATCCACGACGGTGTGGCAGCCCTGGGCCTGCATGGCTTTCCAGAGTCGCAGTTGCAGGTCCACCGAGAGCGTGGTGCCCCAATAGGCGCGGGCCAGTTCGCCGCCGAACTCGAAGAATTCGCCTTGCTTTACCGGGAACGTGCAGCCGTAGAAATGCCGGTCGTGGTAATCCCGGGTGCTGCCCCAAATGAAGGCCACTGCGTCGCCTTTGCCATCCAGATACATGTGCCCGGTGTAACCCTCGGTGGCCAGTTCTTCCATGATGGTGACCCGGTCGCCAAAGTGACGGGCGAAGGCTGCGGTGTTGTGCACGGTAATGGTCTGCAACCGTAACGGTGAGTAAGGCTTGAGCTGATGGGGCGGTACCGGGCTGACGAGGTCACGCTTCATCCACAGAAGCTCCCAGTGAACGAACAGGTAGCGCCTCCAAAGGAGCCGGACCGTTGCACGCAGGCCTTTTCGTTTGATGTGTTGGCGAAGTTTTTCCAAGGCATTCATATCATTGCCTCCTGACAGAGACCGGTCGCCGCTGGCGTGGTGAAACGCGCGGTCGAGAGCGGCACGGTCGTGGTGATGCAAGTGGGCGGTGTTCATGAGCCGCTCCAGCTCAAGGCGAACAGGGTTTCACCCGGCAGGTCGAAGCTGACACGGTCGTCGTGACAGGTGAATTGAGCGCTACGACTGCGGTTGTCGGCACCGAAATACACCAGCGCTCCCTTGGCCAGCGGACACGTCGCCCCGCTCAGATCGACACGCTGCAAGCGCACCCCCTTATTGACCCCCAATAAACTCCGCTGGCGTTCGGTGGCCATGGCCAGCACATCGACTTCGAAAGCGTCGTTGTCCAGGCGCATGACATTTTTCAGCCAGTGTTGCTGGATGAATTGCTGGGCCAGGCCTACTGGCTTGAGTTCGAAACGGTCGCCGCCCAACACCCGCACCATGCCTTTGGGGTAGGTCGGCTCGTCGGCGGCCTGGAACCAGTTGAGCATGTCCAGCAACCCATCCTGCGCCGAATTGATGACCACCGAAGTCCACCACAGCGAAGCAAAATGGGTTTCCTGATCATAGGGGCTCAGGCTTGAACCACTGGAGAGGTTGGTTTGATCCAGCAGCAAGGCTTTGCGGGGCCGGCCTTTGGCATCGAGGCCCACCAGCTCGGCGGCACGACGCACGCTATCGCGATAGACCCGCGTCGCCAGCAGGTCGCGAATCATCCATTCGTGCCAGGCGAGGGCGTCGATCTGATCAGCGGATTCGGCCAGCAGGCGCCGTGCCCAATCGATCCCGCGCTTGTCGGCGGCGTTGTCGGCGAACGGGCCGTTGACGAAGCGCGACGTGGCGGGCATGGCAATGCGTACACCGGCCCTGGCGTTGGCCGGATCGCTGCGCACCTGCCGGGCCATGCTGTTGAAAATCGACTGGTAGTCGGCGTAGCTCGAGTAGTTGAGGTTCGGCTCGTCGGCGAACGCGATGTAGTGCGTACCGGTGCCGCCGAGGGCGCGAGTGGCGGCGAGCCAGGCGGCGAGGCCGGCGTTGCTTTGAGTGTCGGCGCGCAAATCCGCCTGACGCTGGCTGCCGGCCAACAGCGTGAGGTTCTGGGTGATGCCGAAGCGGTTCTGATAGAGCTGGCGGAACGCATCTTCGTGATGCGGATTCTGCGCGGTGACGTCAACGAAACTGTAATAGGTGCCCGCCTGAGGCTTGAGGGCGTCGAGCGCTGCGAAACTGGATTGAGGGGGCAGCACGTAGGGCAAATAAATGCCCAGGTTCGGGGTCGGGCCGAGCACTTCTTTGTGCAGGGTCAAGCGGGTCTGGCCATCGTCTTCGCGCAGCGGTTTGAGCTGCTGCGGTTTCTGCGCAAACAGATTCGCCGTGCCATCGAGCCAGAACGCGACTTTGCCGCTGCCTTGCAGGCGCAGGCGCCAGACCTGTTCGTCCTGCGTGACGGGCAATGCGACTTGATCGAACTGCCAATAGGCGCGATGGGGTTTCAACGCCAGCGACAGCTGTTTGCTATCGCTCACGCGCTGGGCCTGCAGGGTGTTGATTCCACCGTGAAATTTGCCGGCCAGGACCGCATGTTCCCCCGGCGCGACCTTGAAATACAGCTCATCGCCGCCGCGGGTTTCGGCGCTGAAATGCACCTTGGCCGGGGCGAACAGCGCCACCGTGCGTTCGTCGTGTTCGATCGTGTAGCGGCGGAAACTGTAGCCCGGGACTTCCAGTCGATAACTGGCGGCACTCGGCGTCAGTGGCCAACTCTGCTGGCCTCGGGTTTCACTGGCGGCGATCAGGCGTTCACCCTTCAGGTTGCCGTTGCCGTCGAGCAGGTACAGACGTTCCTCGTTGGCATCGGCCTGCCACGCCGGAGCCCAGCGAACCGTCAGCGTGTCAGGGCGATCCGGTTGCAGGTACAGGCTGCCGTCGCGAATATCAGCCCAGCGCATGGGCGCTGCCTGGGCGCTCAAACCCAGGCCCAGGCTTAACAGCAGCAAGAGGCGTTTCATGCCGATTTCCGTTGCAGCATCTGAACCATCGGAGCCACATCGCTGGGCAGGATGATCAGGGTTTGCCAGACCGGTACGCCACTCAACCGGCAATACATCACCAGCAGCGCGAGGGTGACCGCCAGGTAGGCGATGGACGATGCCGTCGCGGCGCCGACGATGCCGTAAATCGGGATCAGCAACAGGTTCAGGGCCAGGTTCAGCAACGCGCCGAGGCCCATCAACAGCGAAACCGTGCCGGGACGATTTTTGCCCAGCAAGTCCAGGCGCAAGATGCTCGCATAGCAAAGGCCGAGCAGCCCCGGCAGCAGCGCCAGTAACGCCGGGTAGGCTGGTTGATAGGCAATGCCGAACAGCGTGACGATCAGCCATTCACCGATCACCGCCATGGTCAGGCAGGCACCGAGCATCACCGTGGCGGTCAGGCGTAGCGCCAACGGCGTCAGGCGATCCATACCTTCGTCCTGTTGCAGCAGGCGTTTCATCAGCGGCGTGGTCACTGCTTCCGGGACGATCAGTAATAATTCGGCGGCGGCGCTGGCCATGGCGTAATGCCCCAACGCGGTGCTGCCGAGCAGGGCGCCGATGAACAGGTAATCGGAACGCAGAATCACTTGCTGGAACAGCAGGTCCGGATGGCTGCGAGCGCTGTAGCGCCACAGTTCGTTCTGGCTGGCACGGTCCCATTGCAACTTCAAGGGCTGAGCACGCCTGAGCCAGAACCAGCCGGCCAGCACCACCAGGCTGAGGCCGGCCAGCCAACTGATCAGCGCCGCTTCCAGGGCTGCGTCTTTCCACATCCAGAACAAAGCCAGAAACAGCAGCAATGGCGCCAGGGATTCCACCAGCCGCAAGATATTGAACGCCACCACACCGCCCGACGCATTGTGCAAGGTCAGCAGACCGCTCTTGAGGACGGTCAGCGGCACCGCCAGCAGCAACAGCCAGGCGAGCAATCCCAGTTGCGTGGTGATGTCGAGTTCACCACCGAACTCGCGCACCAGCGCCACCACCAGCAACGTCAGCAAACCCGCCAAAAGGCAACCGAACACCAGCACCTGGCTCAACAACAATCCCATGGACCGTTGCTTGGCCGCCTGATACCCCACCGCCGAATTCAACCCGCCGCTGGTGGCGGCGCTGATCAAATCGGGCAGGGTACTGAGCAACGCAAACAGACCGCGTTCGCTGGGCCCCAGAATCCGCGCCAGCAATACATTGCGCAGCAGCCGCAGGCCAATCATCGCCAATTTGGTGCCCATGCTCAGGGCCAAATGTTTGAGATAGTGATTGCGACTCATGGCCGGGCTCCGCGGTAGATGCGCCAGGACAGCAACTCCGGATTGCGCGCCGTGCGATGGCTGATACCGATTCGCGGCAAGGCCAATGGATCGCTGAGACCACGATAAATCCCGATGTCAGTGCCCAGGGCAAAGGGGAAGTCGTGGTCCGCCACGTGTTCGCGCACCCGCGCATCATGGTTGCCATTGGGGTAGCAATAGACCGGCAGCGGGCGGTTGCAACCGTTGAGCAAGGCATTGCGGCTGCGGCTTAGCTCCTCATCCAGACGTTGATCGTCCAGGTCGGTGAGAATCGCATGACTGGCGCCGTGGGGACCGAAGCGGATCAACCCGCTGGCTTCCATCGCGCGTACCTGATGCCAGTCCAGGGCCTGGGGCAACGACTCCTCAGGGCATTGATCGGTGAGCCGATCCAGTTCGCCCGACGGCAGGTTCTTCAGGCTGTGCAGAAAGTGCAAAAGCGCCAGGCTACGGCGCTGCACATCCAGATCATCGAGCAGCACCGGTAACGGTCGCCCGATCTGTCGCAGGCATTCAATCAAATGCGTCCGGGCTTTTTCACCGTGGCTGCGCCACAGGGTTTCCCCCAGGCTTTCCCACCAGAAGCGTTGACGGCTGCCGATGAAATCGGTGGAGAGAAAAATGCTCGCCGGCATCTGATTCTTTTTCAGCAACGGGAAGGCATTCAGCGCGTTGTCGCGCCAGCCGTCGTCGAAGGTCAGCGCGATTTTCGGTTGTCCGGTGCTGATGACGCCCGGCTGCAAGAGATCCATCAGTGGTACGCAGTCGAAGTTTTTTTTCAACCAGGCGAGCAGATGTTCGAAGGCCTTCGGCCCCACGCACAGCTCATTGCGATGGGGCAGGTCGGCGGCGCGGTCATTGGCCAGCACCCGATGCAGCATCAGGATCACCCCGGCACCGTGCAGTTGGTGACGGCCTACGGGCGAGTTGAGATAAAGCCAGCCACTGGTGCGTTTTAATAATTGTTTGATCGCCATGGCGCGGTCCTTTCAACGATTTTGCTCGGGGTTCCATTGCGCGTACCGCTGGCCGCGCAAGAACTGCCAAAGACCGATACTCATCCCGGCCAGGGTCACCAGAACAAACGCGGCGAGGCGAAAGGGTTTGGGCAAACGGTGTTTCACATCCAGCAGGCCGACGATGGCCATCGCGTAACCGAGCAATTGTGCGATCAGGCTCAGGCGATAGAAGCCATGTACATTCAACAGCCATAAATTGCTCAGCAGTAACGGTACCAACAGGACCGGTGCCAGGCGTCGAATCAACTTGTGGCTGATCAGTGCAATCGCATACAGGCCATACCGCCAAGGGTTCAGCAGCTCTCGGCGCTGGGCCAGGCTTTGCAGACCGCCGACCGTGACGCGCTGGCGACGGCGCCATTGCTTGGCGATTTCGTCGACGCCCTGGTCGCTTACCTGTGCTTGGGGCACATAGACGATGCGTTTGAACGCCACCGGCGCGCAGGTGCTGATAAAGAAATCGTCATTGACCTCCGCCGGCACGCGCTGGAACAACTCGCGGCGCAAGGCGAGCAGGGCGCCGTCGGCGGAGACCATGCAGCCGGTGCGATTTTCCACGTTGCGCAACCAGCCTTCGTAATGCCGGTAAAGGCTGTCGCCCAGGCTCAGGCCCTTGCCCGGTACCGGAATCAACATATGCCCGGCACAGGCCCCGACCTGTGGATCGGCCAGGGGCGCGAGCAACTGGCCGAGGGTGTCGGTCGACCATTGGTTGTCGGCATCGGTGAACACCAGAATCTCACCCGTGCTCAGGGCCACGCCGGCATTCAAAGTGGCCGCCTTGCCCTGACGAGGCAGGTCGAGCACGCTGATACGCGGGTCAATGACTTTGTTGGCGCAGGCCACGGTGTCGTCGGTGGAACCGTCGCTGGCCAGAATGATGTGGAGCGAGCGCGCCTGATAATCCTGGGCGAGCAGGATGCGTAATTTCTCTTCGATATGCCGGGCCTCATTGTGCGCGGCGATGATGATGCTGACACTCAAGGGGGGAGCTGGCGCATGCCGCCGTGCGCGGCACAACGGCGCAATCAGTGTCAGCAGCAGCGGGTAGCCGAGCCAGGCATATACCGGCAATAGCAGGCACAGCCAGAAAATGAATTCAGCCACGGGCCGGCCTCCTGGCATTCCAATGACACAGGCTCAAAATGAGCGCGGCACCGGCCAGGTGCAGGCGCACCCAGTGCAGCCCCCACAATTGCAGCATCAGGCCTGTGTCATGGTGTTTCAGGCTTTGGCGCAGGCTCAGCACCAGCGCTGGCAGGCTGGTGATGAACAGGATGAACAACGCTGCGTTGGGAAAACCATTGAACAGGGCAGACAGCGCGATGAAATCCAGCGCCCAGATGCCCATGGAAAAGGCCGGGAATCGCAGCAAGCGCAGGCTCATTCCCTGGGTGCGCAGCAGTTGCAGGTGACTGCCCTGGCGCCACAACTCCTTGCCCATCCATTCACGCCAACTGCCTTCGTAACCCCAATGCAAGGCAATGCTTTGGTTGACCGCGAGCAATCGCGCGCCGGCTTCGCTCAGGCGCAAGGTGAACGCTTTGTCTTCGCCGGTGCGCAGGGTTTCGTCGAAGCCGCCGACCTTGTCGAACCAGCTGCGACGCATCAGCAGGTTGGCGCTGGGCAGCCATTGCACCGGGTATGAGGCGTCAGTGGTCGGGCGGGCCATGCGGCGTTGCCAGGCCGTGGCAAACCATGGCGCCTGGACAGGGGTGTGCAAGTCCAGGGCGAGGACATCGGCCTGGCCGCCGGACTCGAGTTCCAGGAGCCGCGTCAACCAATCCTCGGGCACCTCGATATCGGCATCGATGAAGCCCAGCCACTGACCCGTTGCCACCGCCGCCCCGCGATTGCGCAGGGCGCCGATCAGCAAGCCGGGCAGTACCAGCACCTGCGCGCCGAATTGGCGAGCGATGTGCGGGCCCTGATCGTCGGAGCCGTTATCGACCACAATCAACTCGCATTCCAGCCGGGCAGCCTCGACGGCTTTTTTCGCGGCAAGCAATGTACGGCCGATGTGGCGGGCCTCGTTGTACATCGGGATGACGAGGCTGATGCGGCTCATGCGCTGGCCTCCGTCGGCAGACGTTCTTCAGCCTTGAGGCGCAACACGAACGTCAGCGCGAGCATGATCCACAGGTATTTGTGATTCGGTGCGCTGAGGAACATCAAAAACAGCAGCAACGACACATAGCTCATGCAAAGGTGCGTGATCAGGTCGGCCTGTTCCCAATTTCGTCGCAGCATCCAGGCGTGACGTGCGCGGACCAGGTTGTAGATTCCCAGGCCCAGCATGCCGACGAACAACAGGCCCGCGGGAATTCCCACTTCGCTGAAGATTTCCAGGTAAGTATTGTGCGCGCGGCGGTACAAGTCGCCGGGCTTGCGGTTGGCGGAAAACACCTTGGCGTAGCCGGTGGTGGCGTAGTGCAGCGGGAAGGTGCCGGGGCCGGAACCGAGTAACGGGTGCTCCTGGATGATCTGGCTGCCGACCAGGATGTACGACGCGCGACGGCCCAGGGATTCGTCCTGGCTCTTGGCACCGGCCTTCAAGATGCTCAAGGACTGGATGCGTGCGATGTAACCGGCCGGCATCGAGTAAATCGCCAGCGGGATCACGATCGCAAGGCCAAGCATGGCAAAACCCAAATGGCGCGGACGGATGCGCGGCAGCTGCGCGCGGTAGTGCCAGGCGCCGATCATCAAGCTGAGAAAAAGCACCACCAGCCCGGAACGTGAATCCGTCTTGGTCATGCCGCCCAGCAGCAAAATGCAGCAGGCGCCCCAGAACAATCGGTGCAACAGGTTCGGGCCACGGATCACCAGTAACAGAGCCAAGGGCACGGCGAAGGCGATCAGCAGGGCAAACGTGTTCGGGTCTTCCAGCAGTCCGGAGGCGCGGCCCTGGTCCTGATACTTGGTGGAAAACATGGCCAGCACGCAGGTCGCGCTGACACTGAGGGTCACCAGCCGGGCGAACATATCGAGGTTCAACTCACGGCCAATCAGCAAGGTGATCACAAACAGTACCAGGCCGACGCTCAGGTCCCGCAAATGACCTTGGGACATGTCCAGGTTATCGGTATTGATCATGCTCAAGAGGTACAACACCATGAACCAGATCAGCAGGCGCCAGATGTTGCTGCGCAGGCGCTCGGACGGAATCTGGTGGATAGCCAATTGCAGCATCACGATCAGCGCCAGTGACGCACCGATGAATTTGGTGCCCGATAGTGCGCTGCCCTTGAAGAAACCTTCGAACGGCACCAGCGCCGCAATGCCCAACAAACCCCAGGCAGGTTTTCGGTACAGCACCGCGACAGCCACCAGGCCCAGAACGGCGCCCGGTGCCAGATAGGGATAAGGGCTGGCCAGCAAACCAAGGCAGACCAGGGCGAGCAGACTGACGATCGAGAGCGGAAAGATCACGCGCGTGCCTCCCGTGCAGTACGGATATAAAGCTGCGACCAGCGTTCGGCCAAGGCCTTCAGGTCGTAACGGTCCAATTGCGTACGTCTTGCGTTGTCGATCAATTCGCAAGCCAGGGCCGGCTCATTCAGCAGCGTATCGATCTGCCGGGCGAGAGCGGTGGTGTCGGCAGGTGTCGCCAGCAGGCCGTTGTACCGGTCCTCCAGCACATCGGGAATCCCGCCCACGCTGAATGCCACCACCGGCACTCCGGCTTGCATTGCCTCCAGCAAAATCATTGGCGTGCCCTCGGTGCGTGAACTGATCACCAACGCATCGAGTTGCTGCCACCACCGGTTCATGTCGGTCTGATAACCCGGCAAGGTGATGCGTTTGTGCAAGCCGGCAGCGGCAATCCGCGCCAGCAGGGTTGCCTGTTCCGGGCCGTCGCCGAGCATCACGGCGTCCAGTTGCGGATGTTGCTGACAGAGCGGAATCAGGGCATCGAGAAACAGGTCCGGGCCTTTCTCGTTGCTCAGCCGACCGACGTAACCCGCCAGCCAGCGCGGGTGTGTGGCCGTGTGCGGTAGCAGGCCGCTGGCCTTTGGCAGACCATTGGGAATCACTTGCAGTTTCTCCGTCCGGACACAGGCCTTGCGGTGCAGCACCGCGATGCTTTCGGCCACGCAAACCACGCGGTCCACCGACGCCGTGCGACACAATTGCAAACTCAGCCAGCCATAAACCCGTTGCTTGCGACTGCGCGGGGTGAAACCGTGCTGGGTAATCACCAACGGCAGATCCAGCAACGTGGCGGCCACCCAGCCAAATAACAGACCCTTGAAATTGTGCGTATTGATCAGCGGCTGTTCAGCCCGCCGCTGACGTAAATGACGCAGCAATTCCCTCAAACCGGTGAAGCTGTGGCAGTCGACCCCAGCCCCGCGAAATCGCGCGATCAGCGCTGGCGGCGCATCGAGAAACAGCACTTGGTGCTGCCCCGGCGTCGCCAGGCAATGGTCCAGTAGCATCCGCTCAGCCCCATAGAAGCCGCCGCTGCTGATCAAATGCATGATCGGCAGGGCGCTGGCGCTGAGCGGCCCGTTCAATGGCGCACCCAATACACGAAGCTATCCACGGTCCAGTTTTTGTGTGGATTGTTCGGCATAACGTCTTGCTCGTTGATCACCAACAGCACCGGCAAGCCCAGTTCATGGGTAATCTGCGCTGGGTGTTTGAAGCGGTGATCGAAGAACTCACGCACGTAGACGAAGGCAATCGCCAGCAGCAAACCGGTGAGCATTCCGAACGGAATGATCAGCATCGGCTTGGGAAACGCCGCATCGGCCGGTTCGTAGGGCGGGCTGAGTACCCGGGCGTTGGACATATCGTTGTCCAGCGAGCGGGAAGTACTGCTTTCGGCAAAACGCTGGGCATAGGTGGAGAACGCGGCATGCAGGGCGTTGATCTCGGTGTCCATTTGCGCCAGCTTGCTTTGAGCCACTTGCAACTGATGGATGCGCTCCTTGAAGTCGGCGATGCGCGCGGTTTTCTGCTTGATCACCGAGGTGACAATCGCCAGGTCGTTGGTGCGCTCCTGAATCCGGTTGCTGACGATTTTCAGGAACTGCTGACGAGTGCGGGAAATCTGCTCACGGGCCAACAGCATCGGTTCACTGCCCGGCTGGAAGATCGCCAGGTCGTTCATGTAGCGGCTGACCTGAGTGGTCAATTGTTCACCGAGCTGTCTGATCTCCCGGTCTTCGAAGGCAATGTTGTCCACCGTGGTGGTGAAGGTGAAGGGGAAGGTGTACTCGCTGAGCCGGGACGTATTGGTCGCAGACGTCAGGGCGGTTTTCAGGTAGTCGAGCCAGCGCTGGCTTTGCAACAGGCGATCCTGATACAGGTTCAGGGCCTGTTCCTCGGTATTGATGGCATTGAGGCGAAAGGTGATTTCTTCCTTCGGATCGGACGAAGCCACGCCTTCGAGCAACGCCAGCCGCGTGCCTTCCAGGCCGTCGAGGCGTACCTGATATTGCTTTTTCTTGGTTTCGTAGAAGCTCTGCGGCAGGTCGATCGATTGCAGTTCCTGACGGCTGGTCAGGTAGTTTTGCAGCAGTGCCGCGACAAACCGGGTGCCTTGGGCCGGATCGCCAAAGTTGTAGACAATGGAGATCACGTTGGAACCCGGTAGCGTTTCGATCGTCAGGTTTTCGATGGCTTGCTGGGTGAAGACATCCAGATCGGTATCGCGCACGGGATCGGTCTCAAGCCCGAATGCATCGCGCACTGGATTGATCACGTATTCACGCAAGGGGGTGGTCACGAAACGCTTGATCGGTTCGGTCACCAGTTTGCTGAAAATCCCGGGGTTGGGCGCGTACTCGCCTTTGTCCCGCAGGTCACTGATGGTCTGACGGATCAAGGCCGGGGAACGCAAGATATTGCTCTCGGTTTCCATGTCTGCCAGTGACGGCGGAATGAACGAGGCATCACCTTGAGTCAGGGACGTGGTGGCGTCTCCCTGGGAGAGTTTTTTGGATTGCACGATCACCTGCGCGGTGATGTCGAAGCTCTGTTTGAGCATCAGCGGCAAGATCAGGGCGATCACTGCAAAGATCAGGAAGACGCGTTTCACCAACTGCTTGTTGGCGAAGAAAATCCTGAAGAACTCATGCAGGTAGTTTTCCTTTGGGTTCATGGTCGGTCACCTGAGCGTTAGTTGTCGCTGTCTTTGTTGTCGACGCGGTAGGCGAATCCGAAGCCCACCCCCTGGAACAACACCACGTCCGCCAGTTGCCGCGCGAGTTCACCGGCGCTGGCCAGTTTGGTCTTGGGCACGTAGAGCATGTCGTCCGGTTGCAGGTAAGCAATCTGCGACGCATCACCGGACAAGGCTTTTTCAACGTCGTAATGCACGGCCTGCACGTGGTTGCCGGTGCGGCGCATGATCACCACCGAATCGAGCCGCGCCTTGACGTTGGTGCCACGGGCCAGGGTCAGCGCTTCGAGCACCGAGACCGGCCGGCGAATCGGGTAGGAGCCCGGTTGCGCGACTTCGCCCAGCACATAGATTTCGTTACCCGACGTGGATTTGAGCATGACGTCGACCTTCATCCGCCCCGGCAATTGCGCGTAGCGTTGATTGAGGAACGTTTCCAGTTGGTTGAGCGTCATGCCTTGCAGCGGCACGGAGCCGATTTCCGGGAAACTCGCATAGCCGTCATTGCCCACAACGATCTCCCGGCTCATGCCGGTAGCGGGGTGGTTCAGGTTGCTCTTGAGGTTTTGCTCGTCGCTCAGCGGGCTGGTCACCAGTACCGTCACCTGATTGCGATTGGGCTGGAACAGGGATTTGCGCTCATAGGCACGCTGGATCTCCTGCCGCGCTTCGACAGCTGTCAGCCCGGCGACTTTCACCGAGGTATTGGCCCCCGGCAGTTCGATGGTGCCGTCGGGCAGCACCCGTTGGGTGCCGTTGAGCTGGCTGGCCGCGGTGAAGTTCAGGGCGACCTGGTCACCGGACTGAATGCGGTAAGCGCCCGAGCTGCTGGTGCTGATGTGAAAGATCACCTCCAGCACGTCCTTGGGCCGCAGGGTCTGTTCGACCTTGGGCATGTCGGTGGCCTGGGCATTGGCCGGCTCGGCCGTGAGGATCTGCACCGGCATCTGCTGGGTTTCACTGGTGCTGGAGCAACCTGCAAGCGGCAGCAACAGCAGGAGAAGCATTTTGGCGTTCATGGCGTCATCCTTTTCTGCGGTTGCCTAGAGGTTTTTGTAGAGCCATTTGGGCATGTAGTACTTGCGCCGGTTGAAGACGCTGCCCACCAGTTTTGCGCCCGCCTGAGTCAGGCGCTGGACTGCGGCCTGAGCCACCTCCCAGCGCGTGTCCTCGGCGCGCACCACCATGATCACGCCATCCACCAAGGTGCTGATCACCAGGGTGTCGGCGGCCGAATACACCGCGTCGCCGTCGATCACCACGAAGCGATAGCGATCGCCCAACTGGTTGAGCAACGGCGCCAGCTGTTCGGTGGTCAGGTGCTCGGCGCCGCGGATGTGCCGCCCGTTCGGCAGGATGTGGAAGGGCAGGCTGGAGACATTCACCAGGCAGTCCTGCAGCAGCGGCGGCGAGGCATTGAACAGCAGGTCGCGAAAGCCGCGCTCTTTGGTCAGCCCCAACTGTTGCGTGAGGTTGCTCTCCGATTGGCTGGCATCCACCAGCAGCACTTGGCCGCTGCTCATCGACGCCAGCTGGCTGGCCAGCGCCAGGGCGCTGGTGGTGGTGCCGGTGCCTGTGTTGGCAGCGGTCAGAAAGAGGATCCGCAGATCCAGGTCAAGCACGGTCGAGGTCAGGTTGGACTCGCTCGGGCTGGCGATGGTCAGGCTTTTATTCGATGAACCGTCCATTTAACTCGCTCCGTGGCCGCTGAATACTTTGAAGGGGGTTTTCAACAGGATCTTCAGATCAAGCAAAAGGCTCTGCTCGGCGATATAGTTGAGGTCCAACTCAACGCGCTGGTCGAAGTCGATATTGCTGCGCCCGGATATCTGCCACAGGCCGGTCATGCCGGGGTAGATGCTCAGGCGTGCAAGGTGGCTGTCTTTGTAGCGATAAGCGTTGAACGAGGTCGGTCGCGGACCGACCAGACGCATGTCGCCGCTGACTACATTGATCAGGTTGGGCAACTCATCAAGGCTGCTGCGCCGCAGGAAGCTACCGATCGGGGTAATCCGTGGGTCGTTGTCGATCTTGAAATCGATGGCATCGGCGCCGTGCTTGTTCAGGTGCCGCAAGGATTCCTTGAGCTCTTCGGCGTTGGTCACCATGGTGCGGAACTTGTACATGCCGAACAGGCGGCCGCGGTAACCGGTGCGCTTCTGCACGAACATCACCGGCCCCGGGCTGCTGAACTTGATGACCAGCGCCAGGCCCAGCAGCACAGGGGACAGCAGCAGCAGAATCACCAGTGCGCCGAGGGATGCAACCACTCGGTTGGTGCGCGACAGCGTCCAGGGCCGACCACCGTCACGGCCGGTCATCCAGCCGCGGCCCTGCATGTGGATCGCCGTGTCCAGGCGCATTCGGTGTTCGGGGTCCAGGCGTTTGTCACGCTGCATGTGATTGAGCAACATGCCTTTTTCATGTCCAGTCATAGAATCCTCCGCTAAAGCCCTTGCGCGAGTGGCGAGTGGGCGTGGCGCAGTGAGTAGTAGTCGCGGAACCAGGCGATGAATCGTCCGAGTCCTTCATCCAGCTCGATCCGTGGCTGGAAACCGGTGGCCTGGGCCAGATCGCTGGCATCGGCGCAAGTGTTGAGCACGTCGCCCGGCTGCAGAGGCAGCAACTCGACGAGGGCTTTTTGTCCGAGGTGTTTTTCCAGCAGCGCCAGGTAGTCCTTGAGCTCCACCGGTTGTTGTCCGCCAATGTTGTAAATGCGCCATGGCGCCATGCTGCTGGCCGGGTCCGGTTGTTCGCGGTTCCAGTTAGGTGCGGCTTGGGGGGCGCGCTCGATCAGACGAACGATGCTCTCGATGATGTCGTCGATGTAGGTGAAATCACGCTGGTGCTGGCCGTAGTTGAACAGCTTCAGCGGCTGCCCTTCGGCAATCGCCCGGGCGAACCGGATCGGCGACATGTCTGGCCGGCCCCAAGGTCCGTACACCGTGAAAAAACGCAAACCGGTGCAGGGAATACCGAACAGATGGCTGTAGCTGTGAGCCATCAGCTCATTGGCTTTTTTGGTCGCGGCATACAGCGACAACGGGTGATCGACGCCGTCCTGGACCGAATAAGGCGTGCGTTGGTTGGCGCCGTATACCGAGCTGGACGAGGCATAGATCAAGTGTTTGACCGGATGGTGGCGGCAGCTTTCGAGGATGTTCAAAAAACCGCTCAGATTGCTGTCGACGTAGGCCCGGGGATTCTCCAGGGAGTAACGCACCCCGGCCTGGGCCGCGAGATGAATCACCACCTCCGGTTGTTCGGCGACAAACAATGCGTCGAGGGCCGTGGCGTCGGCCACATCGACTTTGGCGAGGGGGAAATCGCCGACTTGCTTGCGCACCCAATCCACGCGGTCATGCTTGAGTTGCGGGTCGTAGAAGTCGTTGAAATTATCCAGGCCGAAAACCTCATGCCCGTCGCGCAACAGCCGCAACAGGCAATGGGCGCCAATGAAACCGGCCGCTCCGGTGACGAGTATTTTCATGGCTGTGGCGCCTCGGGAGCGATGTGCCGCAGCCCGATGCCGCTGTAGTGCAAGCCGGCCGCCGCCACGTGTTCGGGGTTGTAGAGGTTGCGCCCGTCGACAATCACCCGCGCGCGCAATTTGCTCGCCAGCAGATCGAAATCGACCACGCGGAAATTCTTCCACTCGGTGCAGATCACCAGCGCATCGGCATCCTCCAGGGTGTCGTCGCGGGTCGCGCACAGGTGCAGGTCATTGCGGTAACCGTAAATGCGCCGGCACTCGGACATGGCTTCCGGGTCGTAAGCCTGGACGCTCGCACCTTCTGCCCACAGCGCTTCCATCAGATAACGGCTGGGGGCTTCGCGCATGTCATCGGTATTGGGTTTGAAGGCCAGGCCCCAAATTGCGATGGACTTGCCGCCCAGCCCATCGGGAAACAGCGCCTGCAGTTTGCTGAAGAGGATGTGCCGTTGGCTGTCATTCACATCGGTGACGCTGCGCAGCAGACGCAAAGACATGCCGTGATGTTCGGCGGTGTGCAGCAGGGCGCGCAGGTCTTTAGGGAAGCACGAGCCGCCGAAGCCACAGCCGGGGTAGATGAAGTGGTAACCGATGCGCGGGTCCGAGCCGATGCCTTTGCGCACCGCCTCAATGTCGGCCCCCAGCAACTCGGTGAGGTTGGCCAGTTCGTTCATGAAACTGATGCGGGTGGCGAGCATTGCGTTAGCGGCGTACTTGGTCAGCTCGGCGCTGCGGTTGTCCATGAACATGAGCTTTTCGCGGTTGCGGCAGAACGGCGCATAGAGTTCGCTCAATTGGTTGCGCGCTTCATCGTCATTGGTACCGACAATGATCCGGTCCGGGCGCATGCAATCGGCCAGGGCGCTGCCTTCCTTGAGAAACTCCGGGTTGGACACTACTCGAGCGTTCAACGCCTCTTTGCCACGGCGTTGCAGTTCTTCATTGGCAGCGCTCGCCACTTGGTCCGCGGTGCCCACCGGCACGGTGGACTTGATGATCAGGGTGCGATCGGACTCCATGAAACCGGCGATTTGCCGAGCGACACTCAGCACATGGCTGAGGTCGGCGGAACCGTCTTCATCGGCGGGAGTGCCCACCGCGATGAAAATCAGCTCGGCGTGTTCAACCGCATCACTGGCCTGGGTGGAGAAGAACAGGCGACCGGCCTTGATGTTGTCTTCCAGTGCGCTGGACAGTCCCGGTTCGCTGATCGGAGGCACGGCTTGTTGCAGTTGCTTGATCTTGTTCAGGTCAATGTCGACGCACAGCACGCGATGTCCGACATCGGCCAATGCAGCGGCTTGTATCAGACCGACGTAACCCGTACCAAATACGCTCACGTCCATATTGGCGTGCCTCGTAAAACGGTGGATGTAACTGATATGAGACTGTCAAAAGGGGTATAGCCCAGCCATGGGAAAGCGAGTCAGCAAAATGACGGGTAACGCGACCCCAAAAACCCCGGTTTCACGGGCTCTTTGCCATCAAGTGCTTGCCACTGC
Source organism: Pseudomonas sp. PICF141 (assembly GCF_002286815.1). Classification (GTDB taxonomy): domain Bacteria; phylum Pseudomonadota; class Gammaproteobacteria; order Pseudomonadales; family Pseudomonadaceae; genus Aquipseudomonas. The sequence goes on along the minus strand of NZ_MUNM01000036.1, from coordinate 25,332 downwards.
TGGATTTACTGCGGTTTTGAGGGATTTTTGAGGGTGTTGACAAAACGATAAACGGTCGTAAGGCTTGAAACACAAGGGTTACAGGCACTTGAGTGTGTCAGATTCGAGGCAACGTTTTTTTGACGCTTTGGGAAAAAAACCGGCATTTCTTGCGCTTCGAGGGCTCGGTGCTAGTGTCAGAAAATGGCCGACAATCCATTGGCCACGGAGGTGTTGTAATCGCCATGATCCGTTACCTCAAGGAACTGTTGCTGGTTCTGTATTTACTCAAGAATTACGCCGATTACCTCGATCGTCTTGACGCGCTGGGCATGGGTTTTCCTGTGCTGCTGTATGGCGCAATGTTCCTTGTGCTAACGGTGGCGCTGTTCATGACCGCGTACATCCGTCAGACGTTGGTCCGTCATCTGTTCGCGTTGGTGATGTCTGGCTCGGCGGTGTTCTTCGACGTCTATACGCAAGTGACTGCCGGTTACATGACCTACAGCAGTTTTGTGTCGCTGGTGTATTCCGGCGGGTTCATTCAGGAGGCCGCGTACCAGTACCGCGATGCAATCATCAGCGCGATGTTCAGTGGTTTGTTGCTGCTGTTCGGTATCGGGCTCAAGCCGCGTAGACGGGCGCCATTGCCGGGCGCACTGTTGGTGGCGGCGCCCGTGCTTGGGGTGATGATGCTCAGCACTGTGCTGTTCATGCGGGCCGGCGAGGGGGCCCGTGGCTTGCCGATCATGTACACACCGCTGGCCTATCTGAATCTGTTCACCTATGAAGCGCTGCACAACACCGTCGGCCCGCGTGAGCCAGTGAGCCTGACGCGCATTGATCAGCCGGTGGGCCATGACATTGTGCTGATCATCGACGAGAGCATTTCCGGCAACTACCTGGACATCAACACGCCGTTCGGTGTGCACAGCAATCTCAAGGAACCGCGCCCGGGCGTGGACATCTTCAATTACGGCTATGCGGCATCCATCGCCAACTGCAGCGCCGACACCAATGTCACTCTGCGCTACGGCGGCACCCGCACCGATTACATGCGAATCAACAGCACATTGCCCTCGATCTGGCAGTACGCAAAACAAGCCGGGCTGCGCACCGTTTACATCGACGCCCAGCGTACCAGCGGCAACCTGCAGAACCTGATGAACGCCGCCGAGAAAAAGGACATCGACGAGTTCGTGCAATTCGACCGCATCAGCGTGCGTGACCGTGACATGGCCGCGGCGGCCAAGCTGATCGAGTTGCTCAACGACGCTACGCCGCAGCTGGTAGTGATCAACAAGGTCGGTGCGCATTTTCCAGTGCACGACAAGTACCCGGACGCGTTCATGGCTTACCGCCCGACATTGCCGCGTGGACGGTTTGTCGAAGTGGCGGACACGGGCACACGTGATGGTTTCAACGGTCAGCCGGATGATTGGTTGCTGTACCGCAACGCCTACAAAAATACCGTGCTGTGGAATGTCGGCGAGTTCTTCGCACGGGTGTTTGCTCAGGCGGATCTGAGCCATGCGTTGCTGATCTATACCTCCGATCACGGGCAGGATCTGCACGAGCGCGGTAACCCGGGGCTCAATACGCACTGCGGTGACGATCCGGTGGAGGAGGAGGGGTTGGTACCGTTGGTGGTGATTTCCGGCCGCGATTTGCAAACCCTGGACTGGCAGGCGCAATGGCCGGCCAACAAGGATCGCTCCAGTCACTACAACATCTTCCCGACCTTACTGCAGGTGATGGGTTATGACCTGGCGGGGATCGAGGCGGTGTATGGCAAACCGCTGAGTGTGCCGACGGCGGATGAATTCACCTTCAACTATCGCTTCAACGCGCGGCTCGGTGCGGTGCCGGCGTGGAAGTACATTGACCTGAAGAGCATCGTGACGCCGGGTCGGGTGATGCCGAGTGTGGCGGTGGGGCAGTGAGTTTTTCGCTGGGATGACCCGGCCTCATCGCGGGCAAGCCCGCTCCCACAGGTGATTGAGGCGTACCCAAACATCGCATACACCATCGCCCCCGTAGGAGCGAGGCTTGCCCGCGAAGGCGTCAATCCGGTATGCCCACAGATTCTGCGTACACCATCGCCCCCGTAGGAGCGAGGCTTGCCCGCGAAGGTGTCAATCCGGTATGCCCACAGATTCTGCGTACACCATCGCCCCCCGTAGGAGCGAGGCTTGCCCGCGAAGGCGTCAATCCGGTATGCCCACAGATTCTGCGTACACCGGCGCCCCCTGTGGGAGCGGGCTTGCTCGCGATTAACGATAACGCGGTCCCGCTGCCGTCCGCTATCCTAGGCCCACTGCCTTCAACGAGTCTCCCCTCATGCTTTCGGTCCAGGGCGTCTTCAAAAGCTACGCCACCCCCCAAGGCCCGCTGCCGGTATTGCAAGGCGTCGACCTCACGTTGAAACCCGGTAGCAGCCTGGCGCTGATGGGTGAATCGGGCAGTGGCAAGAGCACCTTGCTGCACCTGATCGCCGGGCTGGACAAGGTCGACCGCGGCAGCATCCGCAGCGGCGAGTATCGGCTGGAGCAGATGAGCGAAAGCCAACTGGCGAACTGGCGGCGCACCGAAATCGGTCTGGTGTTCCAGCAGTTCAACCTGATCGGCAGTTTGCGCGTCGAAGACAATCTGGCATTTCAGGCGCGTCTGGCCGGGCGCCACGATCCACGCTGGCAAGCGCATCTGGTGCAACGTCTTGGGTTGGCAGAGTTGCTGCGGCGTTACCCGGAGCAACTGTCCGGCGGGCAACAGCAGCGGGTCGCCCTGGGTCGTGCCCTGGCATCGCAACCCAAACTGCTGTTGGCCGACGAGCCCACCGGCAGCCTCGATGAAACCACCAGTGATGAGGTATTGAAGTTATTGCTGGAACTGCTCGACGACAGCCCGACGACTTTGCTGATGGTCACTCATAGCCCACGGGTCGCCGCACGGCTGGCAGACAAAGTGGTGCTGCACGGTGGCCGACTGGCTGGCGCGGACGAGCGCTGAAATGCGGGTTTTTCGCGAGACGCTACGGGCGTTGCTCAGCCATTGGCGACAGCACCCGGTGCAATTTTTCAGTGTGCTGACCGGGCTCTGGCTCGCCACCAGCCTGCTGACCGGCGTGCAAGCGCTGAACAGCCAGGCGCGAGAAAGCTACGCTCGGGCCAGTCAGCTGATCGGCGGCGAACCGCAAGCCAGTCTCACTGCACCCGGCGGCGGGGTGTTTTCCCAGCAAGTGTTTGTCGACCTGCGTCGTGCGGGTTGGCCGGTATCGCCCGTGTTGCAAGGGCGGGTGACGCTCAAGGGCCATGAAGAGCAGCGTTTGCAGTTGATGGGCATTGAGCCGGTGTCGCTGCCGGCCGGTTCCGCGGTGGCCGGGCGGGCGTTGCCGATCGAGCAGATCGTCGAGTTTTTCACCCCGCCGGGCAGCACCTGGATTTCCCCGCAGACTTTGCAGGCGTTGGGCTTGCGCGAAGGCGAAACCCCGATGGCCCAGAGCGGGGTTACCTTGCCGCCGTTGCGTGCCCAGACCGACATGGCGCCCGGTGTGTTGCTGGTGGACATCGGTTTCGCCCAACAGATTTTGCAGTTGCCCGATCAACTGTCACGCCTGCTGCTACCCAAGGATTTCACCGCGATCCTGCCTGATGGGCTCAAGGGCCAGCTTCAGTTCAATAGCAGCGGTGAAGAAAACAACCTCGCACGCCTGACTGAGAGCTTCCACCTGAACCTCGATGCCTTGGGTTTTCTGTCGTTCGTGGTCGGCCTGTTCATCGTTCATGCGGCGATCGGCCTGGCGCTGGAGCAACGCCGAAGCTTGCTCAGAACCTTGCGCGCCTGTGGGGTCAGTGCGCGTCTGTTGATTACCTGCCTTGCTGTCGAACTGGGTGGCCTGGCGCTGATCGGTGGAATCGCCGGCGTTGTCAGTGGCTATCTGCTGGCTGGCGTGCTGCTGCCGGATGTGGCCGCCAGCCTGCGCGGTCTGTATGGCGCCGAAGTGCCGGGACAATTGAACCTCAGTGCGCTGTGGTGGTTCAGCGGTATTGGCTTGAGCCTGCTCGGTGCGTTGCTGGCCGGCGCCAACAGTTTGCTGCGGGCGGCGCGTTTGCCGTTGCTGGCATTGGCCAATCCGCAAGCCTGGCATCAGGCCCACGCACGCTGGTTGCGGCGCCAGGGTTGGGTCGCGGTGATAGCGGCGCTCATCGCGTTATTGGCGTTGATCTTCGGCGACAGCCTGAGCAGCGGCTTCGTACTGATGGCCGCGTTGTTGATCAGTGCCGCACTGGCCTTGCCGGTGGTGTTGAACAGTGTGCTCAACGGGGTGCTTGGGCGCAGCCATTCGGTACTCGGCCAATGGTTTCTCGCCGACTGCCGCCAGCAACTGCCGGCCCTGAGCCTGGCCTTGATGGCGCTGTTGCTGGCGTTGGCGGCAAACATCGGCGCTGGCAGCATGACCGCCGGTTTTCGCCAGACGTTCAGCAACTGGCTGGAACAACGCCTGACCGCCGAGCTGTACCTCAATCCGCAAAATCCCGCCCAGGCTCAAGAACTGCACACCTGGCTCAAGCAACAACCTCAAGTCAGCGCAGTGCTACCGAACTGGCAGGTATCGATCCAGTTGCAAGGCTGGCCGACGGATATCTTTGGCGTAATCGATCACCCGACGTATCGTCAGCATTGGCCCCTGCTGGAAGCCTTGGGCGACAATCCCTGGGAGCGACTGGCCAACGATGACGCGCTCATGCTCAGCGAACAACTGGCCCGGCGGTTGAAGGTACGGCTCGGTGATCACCTGACGATCCCCACGCCGAATGGTCCATGGTCGCCACGGATCGTCGGGATATACGCCGACTACGGCAATCCCAAAGGGCATCTGCTGGTCAACATCAATCATCTATTGCGCGGCTGGCCGCAATTGACGCCCAACCGTTTCAACCTGCGCATCGACCCGGCGTCGATTCCCGGCTTCCTGGCCGCGCTGCAAACCCGGTTCAACCTGGATGACAGCCGCATCGTCGATCAGGCCCGGCTCAAAGGCTGGTCCACGCAAGTGTTCGAACGCACCTTCGCCGCCACCGCCGCGCTCAACAGCCTGACGCTGTGCGTTGCAGGCGTGGCGCTGTTCATCAGTTTGCTGACCCAAAGCCAGAGCCGTCTCGGGCAACTCGCGCCCCTGTGGGCTTTGGGCGTGACCCGGCGCCAATTGATGCTGCTGAACCTCGGGCAAACCTGGTTGCTGGCGGTGTTGACGCTGGTGCTGGCATTGCCCTTGGGTATCGCGTTGGCGTGGTGCCTGGACACGGTGATCAACGTTCAGGCTTTCGGCTGGCGCCTGCCATTGCGGGTGTTTCCGTTGCAGCTGTTGCAGTTGATGGGCCTGGCCTTGCTCGCGACATTACTCGCTTCAGCGTGGCCGTTGTATTCGCTGTATCGCACGCAACCGGCGGATCTATTGAGGACGTTTGCTCATGAAGATTAAGGCTGGCCTGTGGTTATTGGCCGTGTTGCTGAGCGGATGCGACAACACACCTGCGCCGGAAAAAGGCTTCGCCGGCCTCGGTCATCAGGCCGAGGCATTTACCCCTGTGGTACCCGGGCGAGTCTTCAATTTTCCGGCGGATCACGGCCCCCACGATGGCTTTCGCATCGAATGGTGGTACGTCACTGCCAACCTCAAGGACGATCAGGGCCAGGAATTCGGCGCGCAATGGACACTGTTTCGCAGCGCCTTGAAAGCGACGCCCGAGCAACCCGGCTGGGGCAATCAGACCATCTGGCTGGGCCATGCCGCCGTGACGTCCGCCACGGCACACCATGCCGCCGAACGCTACGCCCGAGGCGGCGTTGGCCAGGCCGGCGTGAGCCTGGCGCCGTTCAAGGCATGGATCGACGATTGGCATTTGAGCAGTCAGGCCAGCCATGAAGACCCTCTGGCGGACTTGCAACTCAGCGCCCACGACAAGGCTTTCAGCTACCAGCTTCGACTGACCTCCACACGCCCACCGGTGCTTCAGGGCGACAAAGGCTTCAGCCAGAAATCCGAACAAGGCCAGGCGTCGTACTACTACAGCCAGCCGTTTTTCCAGGCCAGCGGCACATTGCAAATCGATGGCAAAACCTACGCCGTCAGCGGCCCGGCCTGGCTCGATCGCGAGTGGAGCAGCCAACCCCTGACCGCCAACCAGACCGGCTGGGACTGGTTCTCCCTGCACCTGGACAGCGGCGAACAGGTCATGCTCTACCGCATGCGGCAAAAGGACGGCGCGCCATACCTCACCGGCACCTGGATCGATGCCCAAGGGAAAACGCAGTTATTGCATGCCGACGACATCAGCCTCACGCCTCAGGAAAAGACCAATGTCGCTGGCCGCTCGATGCCAGTGAGCTGGTCAATAAAAATCCCCGCCAGACACCTCGAGATCACCATCAGCGCCCTCAACCCCAAGGCCTGGATGGACCTGCGCATACCGTATTGGGAAGGACCGGTTCGGCTCAGTGGCAGTCATGGCGGGCAGGGGTATCTGGAGATGACCGGCTACTGATCCGGAACTCTCGGCGCCACGCCGTTTTCCTACGTAATGAAGCCCATTCATGGGAGCCCGCCATGAGCAACGACCTCAAACCGCCCACCCTTGCCACATGGCAGCGGCTGTTCGACGACAAAGCCTACTGGCAGCAATCCCCCGACGCGCATTACAGCGAACTGCTGCGCATCGCCGACGATCTGCTAGGGCAGGGCGCCATCAACCTCGATCAATGGCAAATTCTCAAGACCAAGGCCGATCAATCCCACAAAGACTCGCCCGCCGTGAACGTCGCCCATGAAGTTGACGATCCCGAAGCCTGAGGACATCCCCATGAATCCCAAACCGACCACTCCCTCACAAAACCCCGACGAACCCCGGCCACCAGGCGAAGTCGAGCGCGACAACGACGCCCTGCGGCCCACCGACCCGACCCGGCGCAAGGAAAGCGGTAAAGGCACAGAGAGCGGCGAATCCACCGCGCAAGAAACTGCGGAAACTCCCTGATCCGCGTCTATGCTCATCGACAACAGACGGCTCCGCACCTGGATTGAGAGCTGTCTGCTGCCATCCATCACAGGGAAAGTAACGCTTATGAAGCTCAACGCACTGACCAAAGCCATCACCCTCGCCACGCTCCTGTCCACTGCCAGCCTTAGCGCCATTGCCGCAGACATCCCGCTGTCCGCCGTTGTGGAAGCCGATCAGGTCGTCACCAAAGTCCTGGCGGTCGACGCCGCCAAACGCCAGGTTGTCCTCGAAGGCGCGGAAGGACGGCAGGTCCATGTACAACTCAGCGACAAGGCCAAAAACCTCGGCAAACTGAAAGTCGGTGATCAGGTCAATGTCGAAGTCATCCGCTCGGTCGCGGCCTATCTCGACACCAACATCGACAAAGGCTTGCCAGGCTCTATCGAACACACCGGCGAAATCCGCGCCAGCAAAGACAACCCCAACCCCGGCGGCGAAGCCTTCCGTCAGGTACAGGTTCAACTGAAAATCACCCACATCGACCTGAAGAACAATCAGGTCACCTTCCAAAACCCGGCCGGCCAATCCAAAACCGTCAACGTCGAAAGGCCTGAAGTCCAGGCGAAATTGAAAGATCTGAAAGTGGGGCAGAGCGTTGTGGTGACCTATACCGATGTGCTGAAAGTCACCAGCCAACACCCAAGCTGATCATTACTTGTACCTGTTGATTGTTCTTGTACAGAAAGTTGTAGAAGAACAATCAATTTTAATGGTCGAACTGGTGAATTTTAAAAGTTTGTATCTGGTTTTTTAGCAAAAACTTACGAAATATTACGTGCATAAATTTCATGTTTATAGCGAGGACATATCCGCCAAATTCTATTAAAATCCTTCCCGTTCGCCCGGTGTCAGGGCTCTTTACCGGTGCATGGATTGCCAGGCCATTACACTGGGCGAACACCTTCTTTGGGAGGTGCTGTTTAAAAATTTCGGATATAAAAAATGGGCGACCTTGGAGTCGCCCATTTTTATTGGCTGGGTTAAAGCGGCGGCGCCGGACACCCTACCGGGGGGTTGTAATGGCGTTTGTAGCCTGAGTCATTTCAACCCGAAATTGTATCCATTATCGGAGTGCTAGACTGGAGCTGCTGCCGGTAGTTGGCTGCACGCTGAAGCACTCGGCACAAGGCCTGAAAATTTGCCGGTTTGGTCAAAATATCATTGGCACCGGCGGCCCTGAAACGTTCTATCTCGCTCGAAAAAGCACTCGCTGTGAAAGCGACGATGTAGCAAGTATCGCCCAGTGCCAGTTTGCGGATTTTATGGATGGCCTCCAGCCCATTCATGACAGGCATGTTGATATCCATAAAAATGATATCTGGAGTCGAAGTCATGCATTGATTGATCGCCTCCAAGCCATCTGACGCAAGGTCGGGCGCATAACCCAACTCTTGCAACATCGCTATGGCAACTTTCTGACTCACGGGATGGTTTTCCACCAGCAGAATATCGAGCGGGTAATCCTCGGCAAAAGATGAGTCGAAACCAACCGATGCATGATCATCCCGGATGGGTAGTTCCGAAACTGAAAAAAGCTCCATGGGGAGTGAGAAGGAGAACGTCGATCCGACGCCAGGCTGACTGGTAAAGGATAAAGTCCCCTGCTGCGCCTCGACCAGATTTTTGCAGATGGAAAGACCGAGCCCACTCCCGGTAAAGCGTTGACTGGCCGGTCCTTTAAACTGAGCAAAGGGCTTGAACAGGCTGTCTTGCCGTTCCATGGGGATACCTATGCCGGTATCGCGTATGGAGAATTCGAGTCGGGCTCGAGTGCCGTAACCGCTAGTCGTGACCATGAGCGATACCTTTCCGGCCTCGGTGAATTTAACTGCATTGCCCAGCAAGTTGATCAGTATCTGGCGCAGGCAATTGGTATCGGTTTTGACCAAGGGAGGTACGTCTGGTGAGACCAGGGCCTCAAGTACTATTGGCTTGTCCTGCATGTTTTGCCGGATCATTTCAATACTGGATGAAACCAGAGCTCTTATTTCGAAGACACGAGGCTTCAACTCAAGTTTGCCTGCTTCGATTTTTGCAAGGTCGAGAATGTTGTCGATAAGAGACAGCAGGGCTCGTCCACTTGTATTGATCGTTTTTAGCAGACTGCTTTGCTCGCGGTTCAGGGCAGATCTTGCCAGCAGCTCCGTCGCGCCGATAACACCGTACATGGGCGTGCGAATTTCATGACTCATGGTGGCCAAAAATCTGGTCTTTGAACGATCTGCGTCCTCGGCGGCATTTTTTGCCTGATTCAATACTTCTTCGTTTATTTGCATTTGCTGGAGATGAGCGCGCATGCGTATAAGGCTGAAGACGAGAAATACCAGAATGGCCAGGATGATATGGTGCAGGGAGTCTTGATTAAGTTGCTGGTAGTAATCCGCCAACGTCATCTCCGCACCCGCAATATAAATCGTACCGTCCTGCGATTTCATCGGAACGAAGACGGCGCGAAAATCTCCCCAGTGATCCGAGTAGTCGATCCAGGTGGGTTCGGTGCGTTCAAAGCTGTCGAGCAAAGCCTGACTGGCATCCGGATAGGGATCGAAAAAGCGTACGAAATTCTTCTCCTGTATCTCTTTTTTCGATGCGCTGGAGCTGACCAGATAAGCCTCGCCCGAGCGTTTGACCACACTGTAGACAAAAGCAGTACCCATGGAATCGTTGAAGCTGGAAAGCCGTTGAATGGCATTCCAGTCTTCCGCCTCGGATTTGGACTGTTTGTCGATCAGATTGTCATGGTAGCGATCGCCAAGGATGGCCGAAGCCCCCAGCGCGGCATGCAGCAGCTTGTTATTAATGTTGTCAGTGAGGATCCCTTGAGTCTCGACGTAGAGGTAGTAGATATAGCCACTGACACCTACTATGTAGACCAAGAGAAAAATCCACGTTTTCCGTTTGAGTTTGAACATAAATCACAGCCTCCATACTGTAGGGCCAAGCATAATTTGAAGGCGGGCTGAAAACCATTGTTTTGTTTTTTTGCTGTTTTCAGGTGAGGCGTTACTTGACCGAAGAGCCAGTTTTTTTGGTTCTTTTCTCACGATGTTGATTCGAATTTTTGAAATGATCAGAAATTTAAAGACAGTTTTTAACAAACTCTTGCGAATTGCTACATGCATAAGTCCGGGAGGCGGTTTTTGAAAGTTGCAGATGTAAAAATGGGCGCCCGTACCTGGGTCGCCCATTTTTATTGATGATTTAAAGTTGCGCTCGCAACCGCCGTCCGACCACATCCAGCAAATCGCAGCCATCGCGCAACGGGATGGCCAACACCCGCGCAAACTCTTGCAACAGCGCAGCATCACCACCAAGCGCTTCGCCCAGGGAAAGCGTTTCCAACAGTTGAGTGACACTGCGAATGCGATACGCCGCCGTGTCGTGCAACACGTCGACAGGCGCTTCGGTGTCGATCAGCAGGGAAGGGATCGTGCAGTCGATGCCGGTAATCGGCATGTATCGAGTCATGGCTGCACCTCCTGAGCGTCGGACGCCTCACCGGGTGGATCGAGGTTGTCCAGCGCCCGGTTTACCAACAACTCGCCCAGCACGGCCAATTGCTGAATCGATAGCGCCAGGCTGCGGTGCGAGCCTTCGAGTTCACAAGCAAGGTCAGTGGTCAGCACGTTGAGCGAGGCGAGGGTTTCGCAGGTGTGGCTTAGCAGAGTTTCGGTGTCAATGTTGGGGAGAAGGGTGAAAACGTGGCTGATGGGGTCGGGATTTTTTGGATCGCGGAGTCGGGCACTGATGGTGCGTTGGGTTGCTTGGCTGAGTTGATTGGGGTCGAAGAAGTCGGGTGGAAATTTTTTCATCGTGAAGCTCCTGAAACAATGGAGCCGCAAAGCGGCATTTGCATGCCTTGATCGTGTTCGGCCTGTCAAAACCGGTCGCTGAGGTTACAGCGGCTGGGGGAGGTTATCTGGGGAGGAAGGGGTGTACAAGTTCATTGGGAGCGACGGGTTTTGTGGGAAATGTCCGATGCTTTTGTCAGCCGTCCCGAGGGGCAGAAAAATTGAGTCAGATTTGGTCTTAAGTGAACTCGGGTTTTTTATCGCTCATGTAAACTGAGGGTCCACAAAGTAGTGGATATTTCGTTGTGAATTCAATTATCGAGCTGTTGTTCGAAGCGTGAATCGTGAAGAGATTTTCGCTCTGAGTGATTCTTATGCTAAGTTTTTCTTTTGTAGGTATATTTTTTATCATCAGGTTGCTGATTTCGCTGCAGTTTAAACCGATGCGACATGTATTGAATTCAGCCTTTCTCCATTTTGCGGGAGGAGCGTCAGGGAGCTCTTCGATGTCAAATTCCAGTATTATCGTTGGTCTCTTGTTTTCGATGTTTATTGTGAAAAATTCAATGAGACCAATTGCTACGGGGGGTTTGAAAATCTGGTTAAAAAAAATGCTGCCATCGATATCGTTCCAGAACTTCATTTTTGCTCCTTGTGGCCAAACTTAGTGGGCAGATTTGTTTTTATGAATGCGTAAAAATAGATCCATTCTCTTTTTTTGTTGTGTTTTTTTTTGATTTTTGGTTAAGGCTTCCAGAAATCAATATTCTTCATGTGTCTTTCTATGTCGTCCATATCGTCTTTGCCAAGTGTGTTGTCAAAGCTCTCGCTTAGTATTCGTCGTACCTTGGCGAGTTTTTGTGTGATTTTTTCGTTGTCTATAAAGTCGGTTGTCGCACGTTGGTAGTCTGCAATAGGTTTGTCACTATAATAGCTACCCATTTTATGTAGAGATATTAATATGAACTCTATCTCTGCTAGTGCATCGAGTGCGACTCTCCGTGGATTATGATTTTTTTGTTTGTGTCTAGCATTTGTCATTTTTCCAGTTTGTTTAAAGTATTGGAAATTGCTTTGTTTAATTCTGTCCAGCTGTTTGCTTTTTCGCTAAAAATCGGGTGCTCCCAGTCATGGGCTTTAATTAAAGAAATTCTAAATGTGCCGTTTTCACAAAACTCAGGGTGCCAGCCTATGTCAATAAGCTGATCATGAGGGAAGGCGGCTTGGAATAGATCCTCCTTTAAGTCATCAACGATCATAGAAGTATCAGCAAGCTGATTGAGGTGGGATATATCATCAAATGATATTGTTCCGCCAAGCTCAATTATTTTTTTAGTGTCCATTCAATTTCTCTTCGTCTTTGCTCAAGGTGGCAAAGTTGTTTCATGAGCGAGTAGAAAATAAATCTGTCCTGCCTTCGTCTTCATAGGACTATTTTAAGTAAGAAAACTTTGGATTGAAGATCGTCTGGCCTTTGCACGGAGCTAGCTCGCTAACCTCAAGTTTAGATTCCGATCGCAGATGATCTAGGGCTTCTTGTGGAGTAAAAAGATTCTTGGATTCTTCCTTTAAATATTCTTCCATGGTTATTTTTTGAGTCGTAGATTTCGCTTGAGTATGTTTTATATTTTTCTTCATGCTTTTGTATTGCAATCGAAAGCCAAAGGACGTCATTTTCAGCATCTAGCTTTCCTCGGCCCCCCACCTGTTTGCCGGCCTCTATCCAGCTGATAATTTTTTCATCCGTATTCATGTTGCCTTCCGAGTACTGATGACGATTTTGGGGGGCATGAGTGCGTAGAAAATAAATATATCCCCTTTTCTTTTCTTTCTCTTTTCTTTCTCTTTTCTTTCTCTTCTTTTTTTCGATTCGCCTTTCAGGCTAGCGGATAGTCACATGCCCAAGGTGGAGTGAATAGCTCTGGATCGATGTTGTTCTCTTGAAGGTAGTCATTTATCTCTTCTTCGGTTTCTAACGTTTGACACTTGATAATGGTAGTGTCACTGCTTCCAATGCTATCTCTTGTTTCAATTATTAACTTAGGTATTGTGAAGTCTATTGCTTCATATTTTGAATTTTTTGCGTCTTCCAAGAACTTATAATAGAGTTCTCCTGGGTATCTGTTTGTAAAATTCAAATGGTATACCGCGTATATAGCAATCCATCTGCGTAAGGAGTCGTCGTTTGTAGTGAGTTCTTGCGCGATTTCTGTATACGATTTCGCTTCCAGACCCCACCAGACTTTTCTTGGAATTATTTTTGGATTGCTCATTTTTGACCTTTAAATGGATTTGGCCAGTAGATTCGAATTGCTTCACCTTTGACAGGGTGTAGTTGTAAGTGTGGGCGATCACCATGAGGATCATTGGGGTCGTGGTTTGCCATGGTGACTTTCCTTGCAAAAAAGGGGACACCCATTAGCCGGTCTCAAGTCAAGGTTAATGGGTGTCTCCTTTCTCAATGTTGGCGGTGCTAGTCCGTGAATTCTAAGTGAGATTGTCAGCGCCCCAATAAAATTTAAAAAAACCTGAATTTTAAAGGGCGAAAATCTAAATGTGAGGTTAATTGGACTTTTTTGATTGTGTAAAAAAATATAAGTTAGAGGTGGAATTGTCTATTTTTTTAACCATATTTTCTTGGATGTATTGGTTTAACTCTGATTCAACTGTAGCGAGGTTTGTGTATTTTGCATGTTTCTCTGGGAATTCGCATGCATAGTTATACAAGCGCCATGCGTCGAATCCATCGGTTCTTCCATTTGGCCCGAAATCGAAATCCACACAGTACTCCGGGTATTCGATCATGCATCCGTTCCCATGTAATTGATAGCTTACACCCTTAAAAATCTCTCCTCTTTGAGCTATTTTATTGTCATGCCATAATTGGTGTAGTGATCTCGAGCCGAATTTGTCTTCAAGCAACTGTAGTGAGGTTTCTACAGCGCCTAAAAAATCAAAAATTAATAATTTCAGATTTTTGTTAATCATCTTCTCAGCCAAAAGGGGAGCAGCCAAAAGGAACAGATTTATTTTCATGAGTGCGTAGAAAATAGATCTGTCGCCTTTCTTGTTATTTTTTTTTTTTTGGTTGCTAAGTTACTCTGAGTCCATAAGTGTTTTGTATTTCGCAAATGTGGTGATAGCTTGCTCGTCGCCATCAATTAAGTTTTCATAAAAGCTAATGTTTGTGGCCCATTCTTGGAATATAAGCGAGCTTTTGTATTTGTTGTTTTCTTGGGTTCGAAAGCTAAGTTTCCAATGAGAGGAAAGTCGCTCATCAATAATATCAAAGACATCAGCTGCATATGGTTTTGGATACTCATCATCTTCTTCTGCGCATATATAGAACCAAGGGCAGTTGTCTCGAAACTCGATGCCGTAAACCGTGTATTCCATTCCCAGTTGCAAGTCTAGCTCGCCGTCAGGCATGAATATGTAACGCTTTAAACGCATGACGGTTTCTGGTGCTGATATGTCATTCAGATTGTTGATTTTGCATACGACTTTCATTTGTCGATGGCTCCGGGTGGCACTGATGGGTCATTACCCCAAGGTTTTATATCATCGGTGCTGTGTTTTTTGAATTTGAAATCCATGAGCTCTCCGGTCTGCGGATTGCGTACATAATGTACTACGGAGTCATTTCCGTTCTTCGATTTTATCTTGAGCTCAATTTTATCCATTCCTTTAAAGGCAGGATCATTGAGGTTTTCGATAATAACGACGCCTCGACCTTCTTTAGCTGCCTGTAATGTCATCTGATCTTGAATGCTTTTAGGTTCCCGACTCCACTTGTCCGGTTTTGGAGGGGCTGGAGGGGGAGGAGATCCTTCATTTACGGTCGCTTTAACTGGTGGATCTTCCAGTCTGATTTCCGGCTTGCTACCACCCGCTCCAGGACAGCTTGTCAACCCCATCGGATCCACCCACCCCGTAGGGTTAGGCACGTATTGGTAGTTGTTCAACCCACCCGCCAGCTTAATCGGATCCGGCGTCAGAAACCGTCCAGTCCCCGGATTGTAGTAGCGATGCCGGTTGTAATGTAAGCCCGTTTCCGCGTCGAAGTACTGACCCTGAAAGCGCAGCGGGTTGTCGATTTCGGCGACGTCCAGCGCAGCGAGATTGCCGTAGGCGCGGTACTTGGCCGACCACATGATTTCGCCGCTGTAATCGGTGAGTTCCTGCGGGGTGCCGAGGTGGTCGAGTTGGTAGTAGAACGGCGCGGCCTTCAGCGGGCCTTCGCCGTCGAGCATGGCCAATGGGCGGAAAGTCCCCGGCTCGTAGATGTAGCTGCGATAGCGATTGTCGGCGCTCTCGGCGATGAGGCGTTCGCCTTGCCAGAGGAATTCGGTGGTATGGCCATCGACGGTCTTTTCGATGCGTCGACCGAAGGCGTCGTACTTGTAGGACGCGACGCTGCCGCCCGGCAGGCTTACGCCGATCAGGCGATGTTGGCAGTCGTAACGGTACTCGGTAACGAGTTTCTGTCCGGCGCCTCGGCGTTCGCGGATCAGGTTGCCGTAGGCGTCGTAGTCGTAATGACGGTCGCCCTGCATCAGCAGGCGGTTGCCTTTGACGTTGGCCAGGTTCGCGGTCGGCTCGTTGTTTTGGCCGAGGAGGTTGCCCGCCGGGTCGTGGGCGAAGCTTTCCGGCGAGGTGCCACGGACGTTGATCAGGCGGTCAAGCGGATCATAGTGATAGCTGCGGTTGCCTTTGCGGCTGTCGTCGATGCCCGCGAGGTTGCCATTGGCATCGTAGGCGTAGCGACGGTGGAACAGATTTTTTTCGCGCTGGCTGACGCTATGGGCTTGCAACCGACCCTGTTCGTCGTACTGGTATTGGCTGAGCAGCAGGCCTTGTTGGCGCTGTTGTTCGCGAC
Source organism: Pseudomonas sp. PICF141 (assembly GCF_002286815.1). Taxonomy (GTDB): domain Bacteria; phylum Pseudomonadota; class Gammaproteobacteria; order Pseudomonadales; family Pseudomonadaceae; genus Aquipseudomonas. Next base: position 9,625 of record NZ_MUNM01000036.1, on the reverse strand, counting down.
CGGCGTTGAACTGGTGGCTGGTCAGGCGCGAGCCGTTGAGGTCGATGCTGCTCAGCTGGCCGCCAGGCTGGTGGCGGTAATCGAGCTTGCTGCCGTCCGGCAGGCGGCAGTGTTTCAGTTGGCTGACGCTGTCGTACTCGTAACGCAGCGTGCCCCAGCCCTGGTGTTCGGTGATCAGGCGATCTTGCAGATCGTATTCGTAGGCGAGGGGCCAGTGGCTGTCGTCGACGTTGACAAGGCGCCCGAGGGCGTCATAGCTGTAGTGAATTTCTTCACCGTCAGCCAGGGTTTTCACCAGCAGACGGCCAGCAGCGTCGCGCTGGTATTCGGTGATCAGCTCGCTGCCATCGTCGCCGAATTCGGTTTTCTTCAGCAGTTGGCCATTGAGATCGTACTCATAGGCGGTACGGCGACCGTCGAAACCGGTTTCCTGCTGGATCAGGCCGTTCGGGTAATAGTCGAGGTGGTAGTGCTCGCCACGTTCGTTTTCGATATCGGTGAGCAGCAGGCGCGAGTTGTCGTAGCGGTAGCGCAGCTGGCTGCCGTCGGGGTTGATGCGGCGGCTGACCAAGTGCAGGCCATCGGCGTATTCGTAGCGGGTGATGCGCCCGAGTTCATCCCGTTCGGCGGTGACGCGACCATACGGGTTATAGGTGAAGGCACGGGTGGCGCCGCCGGGGAGGGTGATTTGTGTCAGACGATCAACGGCGTCCCATTGGTAATGAGTGATGGCACCGGTTTCATCCTGACGTGTGATTTGCCTACCTAGCGCGTCGTAACGGTACTTGCGTTGGCTGCCGTCGGGCAGGCGTTCTTCCAACAGTTGACCAAGATTGTTCCAACCCAGTTGATGACGACTGCCATCGGGGTGACGAATCTCCAGCAGGCGACCCTGACGGTCGTAGTTATAGTGAGTTTCGTTGCCGTGGGGATCGGTTTGTTGGGTGATATCGCCCTGGCGGTTGCGCTCGTACTTCCAGCGCGCTTTACCTCGCTGGACATCAATGAGTTGACCATTGAAGTAGTTGTAACGGGTCGGTTCGTCTTCTGGCGGGATTACGGCCATCAAGCGCCCGGCATCGCTGTACTGATACTCGGTGATGGCGCCCATCGGGTCTTTTACTGCGACCAGACGTCCCTGATCATCATAGGCTTTCTGCGTTTCCCCACCATCGGGAGCGGTCTCGCTGATCAAACGCGCATTTTCGTCATGCACATAGACTTGTTCACTGCCGTCGGCGTTGTAAACAGTCACCGAACCTTTGTCATCCCACTCGTAACGGGCTTCCAGTTGCGAGTAGCTGGCCCAGTGGCGGACGCAACGGGAGAGTTTGCCTTCGCGCTCCCATTCCCAGAAGAAGCTGGCGCCCCCGGCCAGTTGCCGTTCCAGAATGACATGCTGATCGTTGTAGCGGTAATACTCGGTTTCACCTGCTGCATTGGTCGAGGATACGAGCTGATTACGCGTGTTGTAGCGGTAGGAGACCAAGGTCTGAATGGTTAGCCATGGATCCTGGCGTTCACCGCGGTCGTTGTACTCGGAGCGTTGTTGCTGATGATCCACCGCGGCGATATGACGGTCGTCGTAACGCAACAGCAAGGCGCGACCTGCACCGTTGTCGATGCGTTGAATGCGGCCGACCAGGTCATAGCTGATGTGTATCCGGTTGTCATAGGCATCGCTGATGGTGATCAGACGCCCGGCATGGAAATGGTAGAAGCGTGCCTTTGGCCCGGCTTGGGTGAGGATTAGTTCGCCAGGTGCATTGCCCAAGTAAATCGCGGCTTGGGCAAGGCTGTTGGTGATGGCCGGGCGTTGTTCCGTTGGCACCGGGAATAGATGCCTGCCAAAGCGGCAGGAAACTGGTGCTCCATTCAGTCTGCAACCAGCCGCTCAAATCGCCGATCACGCCCTGATAGGAGTTGAACAGGCTGTCGATCTGCGCGCGAGTAGGATTCGGGAAGAACGTGATTTTGTATTGCTGATTGGGCGTGAGGCCGGTGACTTCCAGAATCCCGGTCGAGTCGATTGTCTTGTTGATCTCCGGTCCGGCTTCGTTCTTGCCAGTGAACCGGCCATCCACCACAGGCACCAGACGGACCGGCGTATTGCCGATGGGGACAAATCGCGCAGACTCGAAGCTATGCACAAGCGTGAGTTTGCCGTTGGCCGGGCAGTTGGCATAAAGGGTGTTTTCCTTTTTGCTGTCCTTGTCCTGAGTACCCACCTCATCACCAACCTTGAATTGCTGTTCCGCGTCCAGCACACCGCCGTACCAGGCCTCGGCATGCTCACGGTAATCCTTCAGACACTTTTTGAAGTCACTGACGATGACCTGAGCATCTGGTTGTTTCGCTGTCAGGTTCCCAACGATCTCACCCATCAAAATGCTCATACAGCCACCTCATTTTCCAGATGGGCCTTCAACAGCCCGGTGAAATTTTCTTCCGTGAGCGGCGTGCGTTTTACGAAGCGCGCCACTTTTGTTCGCAGGTTGGATTCGGGGAACGAAAAGTAAAGCTCGGCATGATCCTCCTTCAACCACTGCATCATGTTGCCGACTACGGTCGACGGGTTTTGCTTGGTCAGGCCATCAAGCAACGCCTTCGGCACCTCCCACCAAGGCCAATCCTTCGCTGGCGGCACCACCCTCGGTCCCACCTCCAGGCTCTTGCCATTAATCAAATACCGATCAAACACCGGCAGCACCTCCCCGGCGGCATCGCCGAGGCCTTTCAGAATCGGGTAGATATGCCGCCCATCCCAAAACCGGAAGAACACCTCGGTCCCATCCGGCATCCGCACTTGAGTCAGGCTGCGTAGGTGTTCGAACACCACGTTCGATTCGCTGCGGGAAACGGCCAGCCACCCCCAATCAAGGGCATCCGTTTCGGCAATCCATGACAGGAAGCTTGAGTTGGGTTTCAATTCGGTGAGGTAGGGCATCACCGGCTGCCAAGCCGCGTAGGGTGTGCCGCCCCAGATCGGGATCGCCTGGGTTGTGGGTTCATTTTGGTAAAGCGTCTTGAGCGCTTCGGCATCGCTGGCGGCGCTGACGATCAGGTAGAGGCGTTCACCCGGTAGCAGCGGAGATTTGGATAGCTAGACCTGTGGATTGATATCTTCAGATGTCACAACAGCCGTCCTTGATGAGTGAATCTAAAAACTCATATCCGCTTCAATATTTTCTTCGTAAGTCGAGAGCAACTTCACAATTCTTTCGTTTCCAGAGTATTTCTCTTTCAACTGCTTCAGTTTTTGATCTGTGCCCTTGCAGTATTTATTGATATCGCTGATGACACGGCTGAGGTTGTCCGGGTCGGCGGGGTCCGGCTCAGGAATATCTCCGCGCAAAGAATCACAGTTGTCTCTGCTTTTTATGTAGTCGGAGGCGTCGCCAGACCCTGTGCCGTTGCTTTCGGCTGCACAAGAAAGCAGCGGGACAGCCAGCGCGATAAGCAAGAAATAACGTGGAGGGCTGTACATATATTGTCCCTTCTCTATGTAGTCTCGTCTCGTCCTAGCTGATATTTCTTTTTGGAGACCAAAAGAGGCGGATTTATTTTCATGCGCATAGAAAATCAATTTGCCTCTTTTGTACTAACTAGTGATGGCTGGTTTTTTGTTTGCTAAACGCTTAAAAGCCAAGACTCACATTGTTTCAGTTTTTCATTGTCGCTCATTGTGTGAGATATTTTTTTGTCTATTTCTTTGAATTTATTTGGTTCGTTTTCTTTGTAAAATATCAGCCAGCTGTCTCTGCCGTCATGTTCTATCATGTATTTTTGTTCATTTTTTTTTATGTTTAATGACCAAGACGAAAAGAAGTCTGGATGATCCGTAAATACTGTTACCGTAAAGCCACAGCGACTTGTCATGTCATATAGATCGGATTGTTTCATTTGTGGCCTCCTAAATGTGAATTAGAAAAATTACTGAATTTTTTCAAAGTTTCCTTTAGCACTGCTAAAGACTTGAGTTCCGCCCCCTGATGACGGTTGCGTCATCCCTTTCACAGACCAAGTATCATCTATTGGTTTGGCTGTGGATTTCAATACGGGCGTTTTTTGGGTGGTTCGATAAATTCCTTGCAACTTGAGCTCGACTGTGCCGGCTGCGCGATTATCTCCGAGTGGACCAATACCTAGCTCTGATGGGGTTGTAGCGGGGTTCAGAGAATAGTAGTTGCCTTGTGGAGCACCGGGCGATTGGAATTGATAAACGGTTTTTCCTCGGTTTAAAGTCTCTACATTTACCGGTTGATTAAAATCTATGCCGTTTAAATGGCCTGGAATGCTAGCCTCTTCAAAGCCTTGCGTTCGATAAAATTCCGTAGCGGTCTCTTTTCTTCCACGGGCATTGATATCGTTATTGATATCCCCTGTTCGGCCATATTTTTTATTCAGCTCAACTCGTCTGTCATCTGGGCAATCACTTGGAACGCAGCTCAACCCCAACGGATCCACCCATCCTGTAGGGTTAGGCACGTACTGGTAGTTGTTCAACCCACCCGCAAGCTTAATCGGATCCGGCGTCAGATACCGTCCAGTGCCCGGATTGTAGTAGCGATGCCGGTTGTAGTGTAAGCCCGTCTCAGCATCGAAGTATTGGCCCTGGAAACGCAACGGGTTGTTGATTTCTACGATGTCGAGAGTAGCGAGATTGCCGTAGGCGCGGTATTTCGCCGACCACATGATCTCACCGCTGTAGTCGGTGAGTTCCTGTGGCGTGCCGAGATGATCAAGTTGGTAGTAGAACGGCGTGGCTTCAAGTGGGCCTTCGCCATCGAGCATGGCCAGCGGGCGGAAGCTGCCGGGTTCGTAGATGTAACTGCGATAGCGGTTGTCGGCGCTTTCAGCGATGAGGCGTTCGCCTTGCCACAGGAATTCTGTGGTTTGGCCGTCTACGGTCTTGGCGATGCGTCGGCCGAAGGCGTCGTATCTGTAGCTTGCGATGCTGCCGCCGGGCAGGCTGACGCCGATCAGGCGGTGTTGGCAGTCGTAGTGGTACTCGGTGACGAGTTTCTGCCCGGTACCACGGCGTTCGCGGATCAGGTTGCCGTGGGCGTCGTAGTCGTAGTGGCGGTCGCCTTGCATCAGCAGGCGGTTGCCTTTGACGTTGGCCAGGTTCGCGGTTGGCTGGTCGCCTTGGTCGAGGAGGTTGCCCGCCGGGTCGTGGGCGAAGCTTTCCGGGGTGGTGCCACGGACGTTGATCAGACGGTCAAGCGGATCGTAATGATAGCTGCGGTTGCCTTTGCGGCTGTCGTCGATGCCAGCAAGGTTGCCGTTGGCATCGTAGGCGTAGCGGCGACGGAACAGGTTGCGCTCCTGCTGGCTGACGGTGTGGGCTTGCAGTCGGCCTTGTTCGTCGTACTGGTATTGGCTGAGCAGCAGTCCTTGTTGGCGCTGCTGTTCGCGGCCAGCGCTGAACTGGTGGGTGGTCAGGCGCGAGCCGTTGAGGTCGATGCTGCTCAGGCGACCGCCGGGTTGGTGGCGGTAGTCGAGTGTGCTGCCGTCGGGGAGGCGGCAATGGCTCAACTGGCCTAGGTTGTCGTACTCATAACGCAGGGTGCCCCAGCCCTGGTGTTCGGTGATGAGGCGGTCTTGCAGATCGTATTCGTACGCCAGCGGCCAATGGCCGTCGTCGACGTTTACGAGGCGACCGAGGGCATCGTAGCTGTAGTGAACTTCTTCACCGTCGGCCAGGGTTTTCACCAGCAGGCGGCCAGCGGCGTCGCGCTGGTATTCGGTGACCAACTCATTGCCGTCTTCACCGAATTCGGTTTTCTTCAGCAGTTGGCCGTTGAGATCGTACTCGTAAGCGGTACGGCGACCGTCGAAGCCGGTTTCCTGCTGGATCAGGCCGTTGGGGTAGTAATCGAGGTGGTAGTGTTCACCACGTTCGTTCTCGATCTCAGTGAGCAGCAAGCGTGAGTTGTCGTAGCGGTAGCGAAGCTGACTGCCATCCGGGTTGAGGCGACGGCTGACCAGGTGCAGGCCATCGGCGTATTCGTAGCGGGTGACGCGGCCCAGTTCATCGCGCTCAGCGGTGACTTTACCGTAAGCGTTATAGGTGAAGGCGCGGGTTGCACCGCCGGGCAGGGTGATTCGCGCGAGACGGTTGGCGGCGTCCCATTGGTAGTGGGTGATGGCGCCGGTTTCGTCCTGACGAGTGATCTGCCGACCCAAGGCGTCGTAACGGTACTTGCGTTGGCCGCCGTCCGGTAGCTGTTCTTCGAGCAGTTGGCCGAGGTTGTTCCAGCCCAGTTGATGGCGGCTGCCATCCGGGTGACGGATCTCCAGCAGGCGGCCCTGGGGGTTGTAGCTGTAGTGGGTCGAGTTGCCGTCTGGATCGACTTGTTCGGTGATGTCGCCCTGATCGTTGCGCCAGTATGTCCACTTTGCCGGGCCACGGTTCACCACACGGACAAACCCACGGTAGTACTCGTAAGTGGTGGGAGCATCTTCCGGCGGAATCACCGCAACCATTCGGCCGGCTTCGTTGTACTGGTATTCGGTGACCGCGCCGAGTGGGTCTTTTTCGGCGATCAGGCGGCCCTTTTCGTCATAGGCCTTCAGGTGTTCGGCACCGTCCGGATCGACTTTGGCGACCAGTCGAGCCTGATCGTCGTGGGTGTAGATCTCTTCGCTGCCGTCGGCGTTAGTAACCGTGACGCTGCCCTTGTCATCCCAGGTGTAGTGGGCATCCATCTGCGAGAAGCTTGCCCAGTGATGGATGCAACGTGCCGACTTGCCTTCTTTTTCCCATTCCCAGTAGAAGCTGGCACCACCAGCCAGTTGCCGCTCGAGAATGACGTTTTGGTCGTTATAGGCATAACGCTCGGCTTCACCGGCGGCGTTTTTGGCTTCGATCAGGCGGTGCTGGGCGTCATAGATGTAGGTGACCAGGGTCTGGACGGTGCTCCAGGCATCTTCCAGGTTGTCCGCCGGGCTGAACTGCTGATAGTCGATGGCAACGATGTGTTTGCGGTCGTAGCGTACAAGGAGGGCAAGACCGGCACCGTTATCGACACGTTTGATTCTTCCGTGAATGTCACGGGTGATGTGCAGGCGGTTGTCGTAGTTGTCGCTGATGGCGATCAGCGTCGCGCCTTTGCTGTTGTAGCGGAAGTGGTAGAACTGCTTGCGTTCGCCAGCTTGGGTGAGGATCAACTCGGAGGGATCCTCACCAAGGAAAATCGCCGCTTCCGACAGGCTGTTGGTGATCACCGGGCGCTGCACACTGGGCAACGGGAACGTCGTGACGCGGTTTTCGTGGTCGGTCCAGATCACCTCATCGCCGTTGATATCGACGCGTTGCGCCAGGGCATGGCTCCAGCCGTAGCCGAGGCCGCAATCGATTTCTGCGGCGCTGGTGCGATAGAGACGTGTCCAGCTGAAGGGCAGCAAACCGCCGAGTTCGCCGTCGGTCAGGGTCAGCAGCTCTTCGCCGGTGACCATCGATACCGGGCAACCATTGGTGCAGGTTTTCTTGGCGCAGGTGGCACTTTTGTCATCAGGCGTTTTCGACTGAGTAGAAGCGTCGTCGACCTTTTCTTTTGGTGCGAGGGTGGTCTGTTTTTCTTTTTTGCCACGCGGAAACGAAGAAGCATCTTTCACTTCCTGCTTCGGTGTATCCGTAGTTTTCGGCACCTGACTTTTAGAACCGTTGGCGGCGGCCTCGTCGATTTTTAGCGATGCCGTTTTGGCCGGCTTCATCGGCACGTTATTGGCACTGGCAATCAACGGCTTCGACACTTCGGCGTGCGCTGGCAGGCTGTGCTTGCCGCTCAGGGTCATCAGTTTCGCGGCCAGCTCTTCAAGGTACTTGATCGCCGTACCGGATTTGACCGTGGACAGGGCTTTGGTCCCCACCCGTACCGCAATTCCGGCACCACCAGTTAGGCAAATACCCAGCACCACGTTGATCAGGAACTCCGACGCAATGGCCGTCACCACGTCGACGATGACTTGCGTCGGCAGCATGCCGACCCACGCCACTATCGCTGAGATGTAGATGAACATCAGCGGTTCGTCACTGAGGATCAACAGACCCGAAGCAATGGATTCCTTCGACGCGGCATAGAGTTTGTCTATCTCGACATCCGACAGGTATTTGCGGAGTTTTTCGAGGTTTTCCTTCGGGGGCGCGAGCAGTTCGAACAGGCTTTTGATGTCGTCCCAAAGCCTGAGCAGTGCCTTCTCCAAGCCATCCATTGCTCGTTTCAACAGAATGACAGAGCGGCCCGCGCGGTCAGCAGCCGAGTAACTGGCCCACTGAGGCTGGAACTTACTCGACCATTCACTTTGCAACCAGCCGTTCAGATTGCCGATCACACCTTGGTAGGAATCGTAGAGTGCTTTGACATTGCTCTGGGATACGTTCGGGAAAAAGGTGATGCGGTACATCTGGCCTTTCTTGCAGCCGTCGATCACCTTGATGCCGCTCGGGCCTATCGTTGTTTCAATAACGGGCCCGGTGACGTCGTCGTAGAAAGTACCTTTGGTGACCGGCTCCAGTTTCACTGGCGTGTTGCCGATCGGTACGAAGCGCGCTGACTCGAACATGTGAATCAGCGTGAAATCGCCCACCAGAGGGCAGGTCGCGTAGGTCTCGACCTTCCCGGTTTTGGTTTTGCGTTTGGTCACGCTGACTTCATTGCCGACTTTGAAGGTCTGGTCGACATCCAATGCCCAGCCGGTCAAAAAGCCGTCCGCCCAGTCCTTGTAATCGCTCAGGCAATTTTTGAAGTCTTTGAAAATCAGGTTCACGTCAGGGGTTTTGGCGTCCAGCACGCGCAGGACCAAGGTACCAATCGGGGTATTCATGACGTGACTTCCTTTGTCAGCTGAGCAGCAAGACGCTCTGCCAAATCTTCTGTATTGGGTTGTTGGCGCACGAAGCGCTCGACCTTATGGCGCAAGTTACTTTCGGGGAAGGCGAAGAACAGTTCCGGGCAGTCCTCTCCCAGCCACTGCATCAGGTTGTCGACGACGGTGGTGTGGTCTTTTTCCGCCAGTGTGTCGAGCAACTTCTGCGGCACCTCCCACCATGGCCATTCCTTCGCTGGCGGCACGGCCCTCGGCCCCACTTTCAGGCTCTGGCCATTGATCAGGTAGCGGTCAAACACCGGCAATACCTCACCCGCGCCTGCACCCAACCCTTCAAGAATCGGATAGATATGCCGCCCGTCCCAGAACCGGAAAAACACTTCGGTTCCATCGGGCATGCGCACTTGAGTCAGGCTGCGAAGGTGCTCGAACACCATGTCCGGCGTACTGGTGGACACTGCCAACCAACCCCAGTCCTGAGCATCGGTTTCGGCGATCCACTGCAGAAAACCGGCATTGGGTTTCAACTCGGCGAGGTAGGGCATCACGGGTTGCCAGTCGGCGTAAGGCGTGCCGCTCCAGATGGGGATCAGTTCTGGCGCCATTTGTTGCTGGTAGAAGGCCTTCAGTGGCTCGGCATCGCTGGCCGCGCTGACGATCAAGTACAAACGCTCGCCCGTCTGCAACGGCCGTTCGGTGGGTGCCTGACTGTTATCAAGGAGCGTGCCAGAAATGATTAAGGCTATATAAATCAGTTGGTTGAGGTGGTTTTTCCAACGCCGGAGAGGTTTTT
>NZ_MUNM01000035.1 GCF_002286815.1 Pseudomonas sp. PICF141 | reverse complement strand
GGCTTCACCAGCAGCCGAAGAAACGTATACTGCCGCGCATGAATGTCGACTCTCCCTTAAGCGCCTGGCAACACGCCATCGAACAGAAGGGCTTCGTCCAGGACGAAGCTCAGGAACATGCTGTGTGGGCGCTGCAAAAATGCCATGAAGCCTTGCACGAAAACCGCGCGCCCGTCACCGGCGTGTACCTTTGGGGCCCCGTTGGGCGGGGCAAGACCTGGTTGATGGATCAGTTCTATCAAAACCTGCGCGTCCCGGCCCGACGTCAGCACTTTCATCATTTCATGGGCTGGGTGCATCAGCGCTCCTTTCAATTGACCGGCACCGCCGACCCATTGAAAGCGCTGGCCCGGGAGCTGAGCCAGGAAGTGCGCGTGCTGTGTTTCGATGAACTGTTCGTCAACGACATCGGTGACGCGATCATCCTCGGGCGTTTGTTTCAGGTGATGTTCGAGCAAGGCGTGGTGGTGGTCTGCACCTCCAATCAACCGCCGGATCAGCTGTACGCAGATGGCTTCAATCGCGAGCGGCTCCTGCCAGCTATTGCTGCAATCAAGCAGCATATGCAGGTGATAGCGGTGGATGGCGGGGAAGATCATCGCTTGCACCCTGGCCCCGGCCTGCAGCGTTACTGGGTGAACGTAGCGGGGCAGCCCGGCGCGCTGAGCGAGGTGTTCAAAGCCTTGACCGCTGGCCAGTCGCTGTCCGGTGAGGCGGTCAATGTCGGTTTCCGTTCGGTCAGCGTCATGCAGGCCAGTCAAACGGTACTCTGGTGCCGTTATTCCGAACTCTGCGAGCAACCATTTGCCGCGATGGACTTCATGGCCCTGTGCGACACCTTCAGCGCTATTCTGCTGAGCGACGTGCCCAACCTCAGCGCGCAAAAACGCGAAGGGCGCATCGCTCGCGGCACTGAAGACGGGGTCGAACGGGTGGCGGCGGGTGATCGCGAGTTGCCGCAGTTGTCGGTGCATGACGACGGCGTGCGCCGGTTCATCGCCCTGGTGGACGAATGCTACGACCGCAAGGTACCGCTGTACCTCGAGGCGCAGGTGCCGATGGAGGCGCTGTACACCGAGGGCTATCTGGCGTTTCCGTTTCGCCGCACCCTTAGTCGTCTTCAGGAAATGCAGCTACAACGTTACGCTGAGGCTTGATATCCGTGAGGAGCGAACATGAATCAGCCCTTGTCCCACCATTTGCTGACCATGGCCTATCAGAACGCCTGGGCCAATCATCGACTGGCCAAGGCCTGGCTTCAGCTAAGCCCGGCCGAACTGGCGGCGCCGGGAGTCAGTTTCTTTCCCAGCCTCAGCGCGACCCTCAATCACATCCTGACCTGTGACTGGTTTTATGTGGACGCACTGGAGCGGGAGTTGCGCGGTGACGAACCGCACCCCGATTGCTACGTCTTTTTCAACGAAGATGAACCGTTCACCTACGGTGCCGATCTCAAGCGCGAACAAGCGCTTGTGGACCGTCGACTGATCGCCTACTGCGAGCAATTGCGCGACGCAGACCTCGGACGGCTCGTGACCATCGCGCGCGACACCCCGCAACATGACAGCCGTTTGCGCATGCTGTCCCATTTGTTCGAGCATCAGATTCATCATCGCGGGCAGGTTCATGCGATGCTCAGTGGCACCCGGGTCAAGCCGCCGCAACTGGACGAGTTTTTCTGTGCCGGTGAGGCAAAACTGAGGGCTGAGGATTTTGCCGAGTTGGGATGGACCGAGGCATTGATCTGGGGCGTTTGACAGAGAACAGGATCCGGTTGTCGGCGCCCCGGCTCTCAGGATAAGGTCGACAGACCTTTCAGTGCGCAAGAAGCGAGCTGGGGTAACTTGGTGATTGAGGTGGAAATGGAATCCGCAGAAATTCTTGTGCTTCAAGCCAGCTATACCAACCCGGTGCATGCCGAGGCGATTTGCCTGGTATTGAATCACTACGCCGAAGATCCGATGGGCGGCGGTCATCCGCTACCCGCCGATAGATTGCAACAATTGCCGGGGGAGCTGGCCAAACGTCCTCATGCTTTCAGCGTACTGGCGTTTGTCGGCGGCGAGCCCGCAGGGTTGGTCAACTGTTTTGAAGGTTTTTCGACCTTCGCCTGCAGACCGTTGGTGAATGTGCACGATGTGGCGGTTGTATCGAAGTTTCGCGGGTTGGGGCTGAGCCAGAAGATGTTGCACAAAGTCGAAGACATCGCGCGCCAGCGCGGTTGCTGCAAAATTACCCTGGAAGTTCTGGAAGGTAACGCGGTGGCTCAAGCCGCTTACGGCAAATTCGGTTTCTCGCCCGGCATGTTCGACCCGGCGCACGGGCGGATGCTGTTCTGGATCAAAGCGCTTTAATTCACAGTCCTGATGAACCGCTTTTTGTAGGAGCCAGGCTTGCCGGCGAAGGCGTCTTTAAGTGCGCCTTCGCCGGCAAGCCTGGCTCCTACAAAAGAATTACTGCTGAACGACTGTCGGCGAGACAGCCGCGCCCTTGGGCTTCATCAGGCTGAAGTCGATCAGTGGCCGCTGCTTGCGAGCATAAGGGTCGCCGATCATCAATGGCCGAGGCTTGAAGCTGTCGCTGACCAGGCTTTTGCTACGGTCCAGTTCATCGAAGCTCAGGCCTGCCAGATCCGCCCAGGTGTGAATCAATTGAGAACTGCTGTATGGCCGGCTCAGGTCACCGGCGAAACTCCAGTCATGGGTTTCGCGCCATTTCGGCGAAGCCCAGGCCATGAACGGAATGGTGTACATCGGTGCCGTTGGTTTGCTCTCGTTGCGGCCCAGGGTTTTGTGACCGACCGAATCGAAGACATCTTCGCCATGGTCGGAAAGGTACAGCAGGAAGCCGTTCGGATCAGACTTGGCGAAATCCTTGATCAGGCTCGACACCACGAAGTCGTTGTACAGCACTGCGTTGTCATAGCTGTTGTAGGTCGGCACCTGATCGTCACGCACGCCGTCCGGAACGCCTTGGCGGTCAGTGAACTTATTGAATGTGGGCGGGTAACGGTACTGGTAGCTCATGTGCGTGCCGAGCAAGTGCACAACGATCAGCTTGCGCGGCGCCGCGTCAGCCAAAGCCTTGTTGAACGGCTCGATCACGTCGCCGTCGTACTGGGCGGCGTTCTGATTGCGGTTGTTGTTCAGGTACACCTGCTCGTCCGCCTGCTCGGAGAAGGTCGTGAGCATGGTGTTGCGCTTGGTCATGGTCTGCTGGTTGGTTATCCAGAAGGTCTTGTAACCCGCCTGCTTCATCATGCTCACCACCGACGGTGTGGACAGATAAAGGTCGGGGTTTTCCTCGTCGGCAAACGTCAGTACCTGCTGCAACGCTTCGATGGTGTAGGGGCGCGGGGTAATGACGTTATCGAAAACCGCCAGTTGATCCTTCAGCTTGTCCAGTTCCGGGGTAGTTTGCCGAGGGTAGCCGTACAGGCTCATGCGCTGACGGTTGGTGGATTCACCGAGCACCAGCACCAGGGTTGCCGGCTGATTGGCCATTGAGTCGGTGAGGTTCTTGAGCGGAGCAATCTTGCTGGCGCTGTCGAGCATGGCTTGCATGCTGGCCAACGTATCGAGGTAACGGTGATAGGCCACGGCCATTTGCCACGGCACCGCGGGCTCGATACGGGTTTCGAACTTCTCGAAGCCGCCCGCCAGGCTACCGGCGCGCAACGTATGCTTGATCATCGGGTAACCGACCACCGCCAGCAGAATCGCTGTCGCCGCGACCAGGGCCTGGCCACGTGGCAGGTAGACCGGACGCAAGCGGGTCCAGAGGAAATAGGCGAACGCGGTGTGGGCGAGGAATGCGGCCACCATCCACCAGGCAAAATACTGGGTCATGTACTCGCCGGCTTCAGACACGTTCGATTCGAACATGATGAAGATGACGCTCTGGGAAAATTCTTGCTGATAGATGAAGAAATAACCGAGGCTGGCCATCGAACAGGCCCACAGCACCACGCCGATCAGCGCAGCCATCACGCGTGTTTGCCTAGGGAATAGCAGCATCGGCGCGAGCCAGATGGCGCTCATCACAAAGGCCTGGCGGAAACCGGCAAAACCGGAGGTGCCCGTCAGTTGGATCAGTAGTTGGGTGATACCTGAAAAATACCAGAAGAACAGAAATAACCACAGAAATCCTGTCCAATCAAAACCTTTCGCAGACGTTTCGCTGCGTTTAAACAAAGCCATTCAGCACTCCAGCCTGATAGTTACTTCAGTCGTCGGCACTCTCTTTGTTGCAGACGAACGGACGCCGCGCGGATACCGCGCGGCCACAATGGGCCGGAGTATCGACAAGAAGGTGTGAAAACTTTGTGAGTTGGCCGGTAGCTGGCAGGTTTGCAGCGAGTCGGAAACAGCAGCGGCTGCTTCCGATTCAAACGAGGGGGTCAGGCGTGGGGCGCGCGTTGGGTGACAGGCAAAGGTTGAGCCTGGTTACCCTGGGTCAGCAGACGCAATTGCGCGACTTCCCGTTTCAATTGGTCGCGCTCGTCTTTCAATTGGCGCAGTTCATCGCGACGGATCGTGACGTAAAGGGTTTGTGCTGGCAGTGCTGTGTGTACGGTGCCCATTGCTCACCTCGCAAATGGCTGTCTCAACTGTAAGGTCGCTCCCGAATTCGGTGGCTCACTTACTATCGGCGCCAATTTTGATTTCTTTTGCCCCTGAAGGGAACTTTTTTATTTTTCATGGTCGTTGTGTCTTCGGTACGATTCCCGACGTTATCAGTCTGGATCGGGCACAATGCCCGGAAACTTCATTCCCCATACGCCGGACTAACTCGAATGAGTCGCGTTGGGCTATAACCTTTGACACACTTTATTTGTAGTAGGGAGCATCAGTACATGCAACTCGGGATTATTGGACTGGGCCGCATGGGCGGTAATATTGCGCGGCGCCTGATGCTCAACGGACATACCACCGTTGTTTACGATCGCAATAGCGCCTTTGTCGCTACCCTGGCTGAAGAAGGCGCCACCGGTGTGGCCGACTTGCCAGCCCTGGTCGCTGGCCTGGCCAAACCGCGCGCGGTGTGGGTGATGCTGCCCGCCGGCGCACCGACCGAAGACACCATCGACACCTTGAGCACCTTGCTTGAAGCGGGCGATACCATCATCGACGGCGGCAACACCTTCTATAAGGATGACATCCGCCGGGCCAAAACCCTGTCGGAAAAAGGCCTGCACTATATCGACGTCGGCACCTCCGGCGGCGTCTGGGGCCTGGAGCGTGGTTACTGCATGATGATCGGTGGCGATGCCGACACCGTTAAGCGTCTTGACCCATTGTTCGAAACGCTGGCTCCGGGCATGGGCGACATCCCGCGCACCAAGGATCGCCAGTCCGATGACGATCGCGCCGAGCGCGGTTACATCCATGCAGGCCCGGCCGGTGCTGGCCATTTCGTGAAAATGATTCATAACGGCATCGAATACGGAATGATGCAGGCCTTCGCCGAAGGCTTTGACATCCTCAAGACCAAAGCCAGCACTCACCTGCCGGAAGATCAACGTTTCGACCTGAACGTCGCCGACATCGCCGAGGTCTGGCGTCGTGGCAGCGTGGTGTCGTCCTGGCTGCTCGACCTGACCGCCGACGCACTGGCCAGCGACCCGAAACTCGACGGCTATTCCGGCTCGGTGGCTGATAGCGGTGAAGGTCGCTGGACCATCGAAGCCGCAATGGAACAATCGGTGCCGGTACCGGTGCTGTCGAACTCGCTGTTCTCGCGCTACCGTTCGCGCGGGCAGGGCACCTTTGGTGACAAGATTCTCTCGGCCCAGCGCTTCGGCTTCGGCGGCCATGTGGAGACCCCGAAAAAATGACCCATGTGATCCGCAGGAAATCCAAGGCAGAACCCGCACCGCCTACCACGCTGTTTCTGTTCGGTGCCCATGGTGATCTGGTCAAGCGCTTGCTGATGCCGGCGCTGTACAACCTGAGTCGCGACGGTTTGCTGGGAAATGGACTGCGGATCATCGGCGTTGATCACAACGCTATCAGTGACGAAGCCTTCGCCAAAAAACTCGAAGATTTCATTCGGGCGGAAGTGGCGGCCAAGGTCGGCGAGGGCGATCAAGCCCTTGATCCGGCGTTGTGGGCCAAACTGGCCAAGCACATCAGCTACGTCCAGGGCGACTTCCTTGACGAACGTACCTACGAAGCGCTGGCGGCGAGAATCGCCGCCAGCGGCACGGGCAATGCGATTTTCTACCTGGCCACCGCGCCACGTTTTTTCAGCGAAGTGGTGCGGCGTCTCGGTGCTGCCGGATTGCTGCAAGAAACACCCGACGCTTTCAGAAGGGTGGTAATCGAAAAGCCATTCGGCTCCGATCTGCATACCGCAGAAGCCTTGAACGCGTGCCTGCTCAAAGTGATGACGGAAAAGCAGATCTACCGGATCGATCACTATCTGGGCAAGGAAACCGTGCAGAACATTCTGGTCAGCCGGTTCTCCAACAGCCTGTTCGAAGCCTTCTGGAACAACCATTACATCGACCACGTGCAAATCACCGCCGCCGAAACCGTCGGCGTGGAAACCCGTGGCAGTTTTTATGAGGTCACTGGCGCCCTGCGCGACATGGTGCCCAATCACCTGTTCCAATTGTTGGCGATGGTGGCCATGGAGCCACCGGCCGCTTTTGGCGCCGATGCGGTACGCGGCGAGAAAGCCAAAGTCGTCGGCGCGATCCGCCCTTGGTCGATCGAGGAAGCGCGAGCCAACTCGGTGCGCGGCCAATACACCGCCGGCGAAATCAATGGCGAGCCACTGCCCGGTTATCGCCAGGAAACCAACGTGGCGCCCGACAGCACGACCGAAACCTATGTCGCGCTCAAAGTCATGATCGATAACTGGCGCTGGGTCGGCGTGCCGTTCTACCTGCGTACCGGCAAGCGCATGAGCGCGCGCGACACCGAGATTGTCATTTGCTTCAAGCCGGCGCCTTATGCGCAGTTCCGCGACACCGAAGTCGATGAGCTGCAGCCGACCTACCTGCGGATTCAGATTCAGCCCAACGAAGGCATGTGGTTCGACTTGCTGGCCAAGCGGCCGGGGCCGGCGTTGAACATGGCCAATATCGAATTGGGTTTTGCCTACAAGGATTTTTTCCAGATGCAGCCGTCGACCGGCTATGAAACCCTGATCTACGATTGCCTGACTGGCGATCAGACGCTGTTCCAGCGCGCCGACAACATCGAGAACGGCTGGCGCGCCGTGCAGCCATTCCTCGACGCCTGGCAGCAGGACGAGTCGGTGGAGAGCTACGCGGCCGGCGAAGACGGTCCCAAGATTGCTGATGAGTTGCTCACCCGCGATGGCCGCGTCTGGCACAGCGTCGGATGAGCGAGATAACGTGACAGCCCATCCGTTTCCTGTAGGAGCTGTTACAGCCAGTAGCTCACCGCATACCAGCCCAACACACCCATTACTACGGTGTAAGGCAGCGCCATCCATACCATCCGCCCGTACGACAGACGAACCAGCGGGGCAATCGCCGAGGTCAGCAGGAACAGGAAGGCCGCCTGACCATTGGGCGTTGCCACGCTCGGCAGGTTGGTGCCGGTATTGATTGCAATCGCCAGGATTTCAAACTGTTCGCGGCTCATTTGGCCGGCGAGGAAAGCCTGTTTCACTTCCGTAATGTAAATGGTCGCCACGAACACATTGTCGCTAATGGCCGACAGCAAGCCATTGGCAATAAACAACATGCCTGGCTGTTGATCGATCGGAAGGGCCAGCACCCAATGAAGCACCGGCGCGAATAATTTCTGATCCTGAATCACCGCCACCACCGCGAAAAACACCACCAGCAGCGCCGTGAACGGCATGGCATCCCTGAAGGCATTGCCGATGCGATGTTCATCGGTAATGCCCGTGAACGCAGTGATCAGCACGATCACCATCAAACCGATCAAGCCAACTTCGGCAACGTGAAACGCCAGCGCGACAATCAGAATCAGTGCCGCCATCCCTTGCACCAGCAACGCAGCGCGCTGACGTACAGTGCGTTCGGCGTTGTCTTCGGCGGCGTAATTGGCCAGTACCGCACGGACATTGTCTGGCAGCAGCGTGCCATAGCCGAACCAGCGCAGTTTCTCCAGCAGTACGCAAGTCACCAGACCGGCTGCCAATACCGGCAACGACACCGGTGCAACTTTCAAGAAGAATTCGGCGAAGTGCCAACCCATTTCATGGCCGATCAACAGGTTCTGCGGCTCGCCAACCAGGGTGCACACACCACCCAACGCGGTACCGACGGCGCCGTGCATCAGCAGGCTGCGCAGGAAAGCGCGGAACTGTTCGAGGTCGGCATGATGAAGGGCGGGTAAATGCCGGTCGTCGCTGAACTCGGCGTCCTGGCGCGGATCGTGGCCTGAGGCGACGCGGTGATACACCGAATAAAACCCTACGGCGGCACTGATGATTACGGCGGTCACGGTCAATGCATCGAGAAACGCCGACAGAAATGCAGACAGGAAACAGAACATCAACGCCAGCAGCGCCTTGGAGCGAACCTCCAATAACAAGCGCGAGAAGAGAAACAGCAGCAAGTCTTTCATGAAATAGATGCCTGCCACCATGAACATCAGCAGCAAGATCACCGGAAAGTTATGCACCAGCTCATTATAGAGCGCCTGGGGCGTGGTCATTTTGAGCAGCAATGCTTCGACCAGGAGCAACCCGCCGGGCATCAACGGGTAACACTTGAGCGCCATGGCCAGGGTGAAAATGAACTCCACCACCAATAACCAGCCGGCCGCCACCGGCCCGACCGTCCACAACACCAGAGCGTTGAGAATCAGGAAGCCGATAATGCTCGCCTTGTACCAACGAGGTGAGTGTCCGAGAAAGTTATGCGCGAAAGCCTGAGCCATTGAACCGGACATCGGCTACTCCTTGTATTAAGAAGCGCGCAAGTTGCCGTAAGAACAACAGAAGATCAAGTGCGCAAAACCCTGTAGACCTAACATTGATAACGCGCGACGACCGCGCGGCAGTTTGCGCCCAGGGAATAGCCGCCGATGACAAGGCGACCGTCGGCCTGAATGGCCAATGAATTGGCCGTATGCGGACCGTGACCCAGGCGTGTGCGAAACCAGCCAATGCCCTTGGCAAAACTGCGATCGGGTTGCCCGCTGGGTAAATACCGGGCAAAAACGAGGTCTGCTTCGGCCCGGCCGACCGTCGCTCCGACAGTCAGCACTCGCCCGTCCGGCTGAACCCCGGCGGCGGTCCAGTGGCAGTCGCTGCGGCCGACGCCCAATAGCTTTGGCTGGCCACCGTTGCAATGAGTATCCGGCCGACCATTGCTGTGAATTTTCAAAGACAGGCAGAGCATCGGGTCGCGACTGCTGCCAAAGCAATGCAAATCACCGTTTTCATGCTGGACGATCTGACAGACACGAGCGCTTTGTCCGCGCGCCTTGAAGGTCATGAAACCATCCACGGCAAAGCGGTCGTCCAGCCGGCCATCCGGGTGGTAACGCGCCAGCAGAGCTTCTTCGGGAACATTGATTGTTCCGCTCACCAGAATCCGGCCATCGCGCTGCACCATCAAGCTGCAGAGCCAGGTGTTCATTAACAGGTGCCGGACCATGACGAAACCATGGCCGTTGAAACTCTCGTCCAGCGAACCGTCGGCGTTGAGTCGTATCAGCATGCCGGCGTGATCGGCCAGGTCGAAGTGATGATTGGCCAGCATCAGGATTCGACCGTCGTCCTGCACGCAGACATCACAGGCCTCAGCGCCCGGCACGCCGCGTGGTAACCAGCCATCGCGAACGCCTCGGGAAAGATCACCCGGCAGGCGCACCACGCAGCATCCATTGACGCCAAAATCCTGGACCGGGCAACCTTGCTGATCGAACATCGCCAGGGCGGGCAGCGTACGGTGAGCATTTTCGTAATGCAGGCCGGCCACCAGAATGTGCCCGTCGGCCAATATCCGCACCTTGCCGGCCATGGCCTCGAAGCCGTGGACGAACTGCCCGCTGATGCTGCCTTGTTTGCCGAATGCCAGATCCGCCGAACCATCTGCCAGCAGCCGGGCCAGGCCGAAGCGATGGCCGCCCGGCGTACCGACTCTAGCCGCTACCAGCAATCGGCCGACCGGGTCAATCGCAATGTCATTGGCCATGCTGGAGAGGCTGCCGGAAAAATACACTTGAGTCTTGCCGGTGCCAGCGAAACTCGCATCGAGCCGTTCGGCGCCATTCACGGTTGCAGGTAAGGCAAAAGCAGTCTGGGGTGACATGCATGCATCTCCTTGCCAGTCGTCCTTATCCGGGAGCCCGGAGGGGGACTGCATGAGCAAAACATTCAATCCCTGAATGACCCGGCGCACAACTGTTTTCATGAGCCGAAGAGAGGACGTTTTGTGCCAGAACAGTGTCTTTTCGAACCACTGAAGAGCCTGCCAAGTAATCCGGCGGTGAGAAGTTGAAAACAGGGGAGGGTGTTGCGCAGCTGACGATAGAAAATCGTCAACTAAAAAGAAGGGGCGCGGATTGCCGGACGGCAATCCGCGAAAACACTTAGTGCGGCATGGACCATGATTGCAGCGTGTAACCTTCCTGGCTCAACTCGGCACGGGCTTCTTCCAGCACGTGTTCGAATTGCTCTGGATCGGAATAAGCGCTGCTTGGAATTTGTTTGCAGCTGATGCGTGTGTTGGTGCGATCAATGATGGCCAGGCTTAGTTCGCTACCGTCTTGTAGAGCCCAGGCCACGCAATGAAAGGGTTGGAATGCGCGGTCAGCAATCAAAAGTGCTTCGTTGATACGGAGCGGGGCGTTCATGGGATCTTCTCTCTCTATGCCCAAACAAGTGATGTGCCGTCGGTTGGGCTTACCGTTCGGCTGGTTACTTGTACTGATGTCCGCAACCGGGGTTTAGGTCACACACAAGCAAAAGAAATTTCAACTTTCCTTGATTGATTCACTCTTCAGGCTGTTTCTGAAAGCTGAATGAAAGGTTCAACCCGTTAGGCAACTAACCAACCGATTTCTTATAACTAATAAGCAAACCACCCTATAAGCAATTGATACAAGCTCGCGTCAAATTCTTGCTAGTGTTACATCGAAGCCCGCCAAATGACTGTTTTTACTAATATTTCCTAAATTTGGCGTCAAGGAACAGTCATGATCGAAGCGCCTGCCTTACGACGTCTTTTAGTAGTGGATCCTTGCGACGACTGCCACCGCTTGTTGCCGGGTTTACGCGCCGTTGGATGGGATGTTGACAGCTGTACGCTGGAAAACGCCACTGAACGAACCTGCGATGTCGGCCTGTTGCGGTTGCAGCCGTTTCATCTGGAGCGCCCGGAAGCCGTCAAGGAATTGATCACCCGAAGCGGTACCGAGTGGATTGCGGTGCTGAATCAGGAAGTCCTGCGATTGCAAAATGTCGGAGACTTCGTCTGCGAATGGTTTTTTGACTTCCATACCCTGCCATTCGATGTCTCACGGGTTCAGGTCACCCTGGGCCGAGCGTTCGGCATGGCACGCTTGCGTGGCCAGGGTACGGTTCATATCGATCAGCCTGAACATGAACTGCTTGGCGACAGCAAACCGATTCGCGAGTTGCGCAAATTGCTCAGCAAACTGGCTCCCACCGAATCCCCGGTGCTGATTCGCGGCGAAAGCGGGACTGGCAAGGAATTGGTTGCTCGCACCCTGCATCGACAATCCCAGCGTCACAGCAAACCGTTCGTGGCGATCAACTGCGGCGCAATTCCCGAACACTTGATCCAGTCCGAACTGTTTGGCCACGAAAAGGGCGCCTTTACCGGTGCGCATCAGCGCAAGGTCGGGCGGATCGAGGCGGCTAACGGCGGAACGTTGTTTCTGGATGAAATCGGTGATTTGCCCTTGGAGCTGCAAGCCAATCTGCTGCGCTTCCTGCAGGAAAAACACATTGAGCGTGTGGGAGGGCATCACCCCATTCCAGTGGATGTGCGGGTATTGGCGGCGACCCATGTCGACCTTGAAGCGGCCATCGAGAAGAAACGCTTTCGCGAAGACCTTTACTACCGCTTGAACGTCTTGCAGGTCCTCACCGTGCCATTACGCGAACGCCACGGTGATCTCTCGATGTTGGCCAATCACTTTTCCCATTTCTACAGTCATGAAACCGGTCGTCGGCCGCGAAGCTTCAGTGAAGACGCGCTGATTGCCATGGGAAAGCATGACTGGCCGGGCAATGTCCGCGAGTTAGCCAACCGGGTACGGCGCGGATTGGTGCTGGCCGAAGGGCGGCAGATCGAAGCCCGGGACCTGGGATTGATCAGTCAACAGGCCATTGCCACGCCGATGGGCACGCTGGAAGACTACAAGTGCCGGGCAGAGCGCCAGGCCCTGTGCGATGTGCTGAATCGACACAGCGATAATTTGAGCAACGCCGCCAAGGTGCTGGGGATATCCAGGCCTACCTTCTACCGGTTGTTGCACAAGCATCAGATACGTTGATCGATTTCAGACCTCGGGGCGAGGCTTGCCCGCGAAGAACGCCAGGCGGTGTTACTGAATCACCGCGCTATCGTTCTTCGCGGGCAAGCCTC
>NZ_MUNM01000034.1 GCF_002286815.1 Pseudomonas sp. PICF141 | reverse complement strand
TCTGTACGGAGATCGATTTATCAGGCCGACCTGGTAAAAGCATGGCCTGCCTAACGGCAGGCCGTTACCGGCCCGCACACAAAATATCTGACAGTCCCGACTCAGAGGATGTCTTTCAGATAATCCTTAAGCGTGATGAGCGGAGCATCAAGCTCTTCCATCGCCTGAATCCCGGCAAACTCCCCCGCCAACCTCCCCAACTCCCGCCCCAACGGCTTATCCACACCCCCAACCGCCTCCAACGCCAACCCCACACACTTACTCACCTTCACCTGAATCCCCTCAACATCCCCCCGCCGCACCAGCAACTCAAACACGTCCCGCTGGTAGTCACCCATGACCAGATCGTCACGCAAAATCGGGCTTGAATCTTCCGATTCGTAAGCCAGTTTGAGGGAGAAGAGGGCGACGGTTTCCAGGTGCAATTCCATGGGGGGAATCCTTGTGAAATGTTCTTCCGGCGAGAGGGGCAGAAGAGAGCAAGATCAAAAGATCGCAGCCTTCGGCAGCTCCTACAGGTCAGCGTGTTGTCAGGGCGTTGTCGATGGGGGCGAGGTCACTTTTCTATAGGCGAAAAAAAAGGCCTTGCAAAGCAAGACCTTTCTTAATTTTGGTGCCCCGAGGGAGACTCGAACTCCCACTCCTTTCGAAAACGGATTTTGAATCCGCCGCGTCTACCAATTCCGCCATCAGGGCTCAATGGCGGCGAAGTATAGAGATGAGATAACCGTTGGTCAATCAGGTACATGGAGAATTTTTGATATTTCCGCTAGACTTCCCGGCCCTGCTAGACGAACCCCATCATGCGCGTTGCTGACTTTACCTTTGAGCTCCCTGATTCGCTGATTGCTCGCCATCCTTTGGCCGAGCGTCGCGGTAGTCGCCTGTTGACCCTGGATGGGGTCAGCGGCGCCCTGGCACACCGTCAATTCACTGATTTGCTTGAGCATTTGCGGCCGGGCGATTTGATGGTGTTCAACAATACCCGGGTGATTCCGGCGCGGCTGTTTGGCCAGAAGGCTTCCGGCGGCAAGCTGGAAATCCTGGTGGAGCGGGTGCTCGACAGTCACCGCGTGCTGGCCCATGTGCGTTCCAGCAAGTCGCCCAAGCCGGGTTCGAAGATCCTGATCGACGGTGGTGGCGAAGCCGAGATGCTGGCGCGTCACGATGCGTTGTTCGAGTTGGGGTTTGCCGAAGAAGTGTTGCCGCTGCTCGACCGTGTCGGGCACATGCCGTTGCCTCCTTATATAGACCGCCCGGATGAAGGCTCGGACCGCGAGCGTTATCAGACGGTGTACGCTGAGCGTTTGGGCGCGGTGGCGGCGCCGACGGCGGGGCTGCATTTCGACCAGCCGCTGATGGAGGCGATTGCCGCCAAGGGCATCGAGACTGCGTTCGTGACCTTGCACGTTGGCGCCGGCACCTTTCAGCCGGTGCGCGTCGAAAAGATTGAAGATCACCACATGCACAGCGAATGGCTGGAAGTCGGCCAGGACGTGGTCGATGCCGTTGCGGCCTGCCGCGCTCGCGGTGGTCGCGTGGTGGCTGTGGGGACCACTAGCGTGCGTTCTCTGGAAAGTGCCGCGCGCGATGGCGTACTCAAGCCGTTCAGTGGCGATACCGACATCTTTATCTACCCGGGGCGGCCGTTTCATGTGGTCGATGCCCTGGTTACCAACTTCCATTTGCCCGAGTCCACGCTGTTGATGCTGGTTTCGGCGTTCGCCGGTTATCCCGAGACCATGGCCGCCTATAAAGCCGCCGTCGACAACGAATACCGCTTTTTCAGCTACGGTGATGCGATGTTTATCACCCGTAATCCCGCACCACGTGGCCCAGAGGAAACAGAATGAGTCGCACCAGTCGCATGTCTTTTGAGCTCCTTGCCACAGACGGCAAGGCGCGTCGCGGTCGTTTGACCTTCCCGCGCGGTACCGTCGAGACCCCGGCCTTCATGCCGGTGGGCACGTATGGCACGGTCAAGGGCATGCTGCCACGGGATATCGAGGCGATCGGCGCTGAGATCATTCTGGGCAACACCTTCCACCTGTGGCTGCGTCCTGGCACCGAAGTGATCAAGAAGCACGGCGACCTGCATGATTTCATGCAGTGGAAAGGCCCGATTCTTACAGACTCCGGCGGTTTTCAAGTGTTCAGCCTGGGTGCGATGCGCAAGATCAAGGAGGAGGGCGTGACCTTCGCTTCTCCGGTTGACGGCGCCAAAGTATTCATGGGCCCGGAAGAGTCGATGCAGGTCCAGCGCGACCTGGGCTCGGACATCGTGATGATCTTTGACGAATGCACCCCGTACCCGGCCGATGAAGACGTCGCTCGCGTATCGATGGAGCTGTCGTTGCGCTGGGCCCAGCGTTCGAAAAACGCCCATGGTGATAACACCGCGGCATTGTTCGGCATCGTTCAGGGCGGCATGCACCAGGATTTGCGCATGCGCTCGCTGGAAGGCCTCGACAAGATCGGCTTCGACGGCCTGGCCATCGGCGGTCTGTCGGTGGGCGAGCCCAAGCACGAAATGATCAAAGTGCTGGATTACCTGCCGGGCCAAATGCCGGCTGACAAACCTCGTTACCTTATGGGCGTTGGCAAACCGGAAGATCTGGTTGAGGGTGTGCGCCGCGGTGTGGACATGTTCGATTGCGTGATGCCAACCCGTAATGCCCGCAATGGGCATCTGTTCATTGATACAGGCGTGCTGAAGATCCGTAACGCGTTCCATCGCCATGATGATTCGCCGCTGGATCCAACCTGCGATTGCTACACCTGCCAGAACTTCTCCCGCGCTTATCTGCATCACCTGGACAAATGCGGCGAAATGCTGGGTAGCATGTTGAATACCATCCACAATTTGCGCCATTACCAGGTGCTTATGGCTGGTTTGCGCGAGGCTATTCAACAGGGTACATTGGCCGCCTTTGTCGATGCCTTCTACGCCAAACGCGGTTTACCTGTTCCGCCTTTGGACTGAGTTTCCTGACCCCAAGATTCAACATTTGCAACTGGAGTGCTAAATGAGCTTTTTTATCTCTAATGCCATGGCTGACGCTGCTGCACCTGCGGCAGCCCCGATGGGTGGCGGTTTCGAGTGGATTTTCCTGGTCGGCTTCCTGGTCATCTTCTACCTGATGATCTGGCGTCCACAGGCCAAGCGCGCCAAAGAGCAGAAAACCCTGCTGAGCAGCCTGCAAAAAGGTGACGAAGTTGTGACCACCGGTGGTATCGCCGGCAAGATCACCAAAGTGTCCGACGACTTCGTTGTCCTGGAAGTCTCCGACACCGTCGAAATGAAATTCCAGAAAGGCGCCATCGCCGCCACGCTGCCAAAAGGCACGCTCAAAGCGATCTAAGTTCCAACTTCTACTCAATCGACGGGGCGCGCAAGGCGCCCCGCGTCATAAGCGGGCGGCGTGATGCTGAACAAATACCCTCTGTGGAAATACATTCTGATCCTGGCGGTGCTAGCGATCGGTCTGATTTATTCCGCTCCCAATCTATACCCTGATGACCCGGCCATTCAGGTCAGCGGTGCAAGCACTGCACTGCAGGTTACTCAGGCTGATCTGGATCGTGTGAGCACCGCGCTCAAGGATTCCGGGATCAACGTCAAGGCGGCCACCCTGGCTGAAGGCGGCAAGGGCGGTCTGATCCGTCTGACCAAGGCTGAAGATCAGCTGCCAGCCAAAGACGTCGTGCGCAAGGCATTGGGTGATGACTACGTTGTTGCCCTGAACCTGGCGCAAACCACCCCGCAATGGCTGCGCAGCCTTGGCGCGCACCCGATGAAGCTGGGTCTGGACTTGTCCGGTGGTGTGCACTTCCTGCTGGAAGTGGACATGGACAAAGCCCTCGATGCACGCCTGAAAGTCTACGAAGGCGACGTCAAGAGCCTGTTGCGCAAAGAGCGTCTGCGCTATCGCAGCCTGCCGCAACTGGGCGGTGCCATTCAGCTGGGCTTCACTGATGAAGCAGCCCGTGAAGAGGCGCGTGCGCTGATTCGCAAGAACTTCAACGATTTCGATATTGTTCCGGCCGACCTCAATGGCCAACCGGTACTGCGTCTGGCGATGACCCCGGCCAAGCTGGCGGAAATCCGCGAATACTCCATCAAGCAGAACTTGACCACGGTACGTAACCGCGTCAACGAGCTGGGTGTTGCCGAACCTATCGTTCAGCGCCAAGGCGCCAACCGCATCGTGGTTGAGCTGCCGGGCGTGCAAGACACTGCAGAAGCCAAGCGTATCCTCGGCAAGACGGCCAACCTTGAGTTCCGTCTGGCGGCTGAGCCTGGTGCTTCGAAAGCCACTTCCGAATCGTTCGAGTTCCGCGAAGGCAATCGTCCTCCGGCGCTGATCGAGCGTGGCCTGATCATCACCGGTGACCAGGTGACTGACGCCAAGGCTGGCTTCGGCGAGCAAGGCACGCCAGAAGTGAACATCCGTCTGGATGGCCATGGCGGCGAGCTGATGAATCGTGCGACCCGTAACAACGTCGGTCGCAGCATGGCGGTGATCTTCATCGAGCAACGTCCTGTCACTACTTACGTCAAGCAAGTGGTCAACGGTGTCGAGAAAGACGTACCGGTTCAGACGTTCAAAGAAGAGAAGAAGATCATCAGCCTGGCGACCATTCAGTCGCCGCTGGGTGCCCAGTTCCGCATCACCGGCCTGACCGGCCAGGGCGAGTCGTCCGAGCTGGCATTGCTGCTGCGTGCCGGTGGTCTGGCGGCACCGATGTACTTCGCTGAAGAACGTACCATCGGTCCAAGCCTGGGTGCCGACAACATCACCAAAGGTATCGATGCATCGCTGTGGGGCATGCTGTTTGTCTCGCTGTTCATCATGGCCATCTATCGCTTCTTCGGCCTCATCGCCACCGTTGCGCTGACAGTGAACATGGTGATGCTGCTGGCCCTGATGTCGCTGCTGGGTGCAACGCTGACCCTGCCGGGCATCGCCGGTATCGTGTTGACCATGGGTATGGCGGTCGACGCCAACGTACTGATCTTCTCGCGGATACGTGAAGAGATCGCGGCCGGCATGACCGTGCAGCGGGCAATCAACGAAGGCTTCGGCCGGGCATTCACCGCGATTCTCGACGCCAACCTGACAACCTTGTTGGTCGGCGGGATTCTCTTTGCCATGGGCACAGGCCCGGTCAAGGGCTTTGCAGTGACTATGTCCCTGGGGATCTTTACCTCGATGTTCACGGCCATCATGGTGACCCGCGCGATGGTCAACCTGATCTTCGGCGGTCGTGACTTCAAGAAGTTGTGGATTTAAGGGGCTGCCATGTTACGTACAATCAACTTCATGGGCGTTCGCAACATTGCGTTCGGCGTCACATTGTTCCTTACGGTTCTGGCACTGTTCAGCGTCGCCACCAAGGGCATGAACTGGGGGCTGGACTTCACCGGCGGTACGCTCATCGAGCTGACCTACGAGCGTCCGGCTGACGTCACCAAGGTGCGTGAGCAACTGGTAACGTCGGGTTATCAGGAGGCAGTCGTACAGAGCTTCGGTGCAACTACCGATTTGCTGGTGCGTATGCCGGGTGATGACCCGCAACTGGGTCACCAGGTGGCCGAGGCTTTGCAGAAGCTCGGTGGCGATAACCCTGCGGTGGTCAAGCGCGTCGAATTCGTCGGCCCTCAGGTCGGTGAAGAACTGCGCGACCAGGGCGGCCTCGGCATGCTGATGGCGCTGGGCGGCATTTTGATCTACCTGGCTTTCCGCTTTCAGTGGAAGTTTGCAGTCGGTGCGATCGTTTCGCTGATCCACGACGTGATCGTGACCATCGGTATCCTGTCGTTTTTCCAGATCACCTTCGACCTGACGGTACTGGCGGCGGTGCTGGCGATCATCGGCTACTCGCTCAACGACACCATCGTGGTATTCGACCGGGTTCGTGAGAACTTCCGGGTACTGCGCAAGGCCAGCCTGATCGAGAACATCAACATTTCGACCACGCAAACCCTGCTGCGGACCATGGCGACATCGATCTCCACGTTGCTGGCGATCGCGGCCTTGCTGTTCTTTGGTGGCGATAACCTGTTCGGCTTCTCCATCGCCCTGTTCATCGGCGTTCTGGCGGGTACTTACTCGTCGATTTACATCGCGAACGTGGTGCTGATCTGGCTGAACCTGAGCAGCGAGGACCTGATTCCTGCTGCAGTGGCCGAGACGGAAGTCGACGACCGTCCATAACGGTTATCGCTTTTCCAGCTGAAGCCCGAGAAGGCGCGAGTATTGAACTCGCGCCTTTTTTTATGCTCCAAGGCTGGGAGAAGCGCGGGTTTGTCCCGTCTGTGATGGTCAGGAGGTTCATGTGAACAAGTCGTTGCTGGTTGGTGCGGTATTGGGTGCTGTCGGTGTCACTGCCGGGGGTGCTGTTGCCACCTACAACCTGGTTAAAAGCGGCCCTGAGTATGCGCAAGTGTTGGCCGTTGAGCCGGTCAAGACACAAATCAAGACTCCACGTGAAGTGTGCAAGGACGTTACGGTTACCCGGCAAGCGCCGGTAAAAGATCAACACCAGATCACCGGTACGGTGGTCGGCGCGCTGGCCGGTGGCCTGTTGGGCAACCAGATCGGCGGCGGTACAGGCAAGAAAATCGCCACAGTGGCCGGTGCGGTCGGCGGCGGTTATGCGGGCAACAAGGTGCAGGAAGGCATGCAGGAGCGTGACACCTACACCACCACTCAAACCCGCTGTAACACCGTGAATGACATCAGCGACAAGGTTGTAGGCTACGACGTTCGTTATTCGCTGGATGGCAAGGAAGGCAAAGTGCGGATGGATCGCGATCCGGGCAACCAGATTCCGGTCGACAAGGAAGGCAAGTTGATCCTGAGCCAGAACGAACCGGCTCAACAATAAGCTGAGCGCCTCAAGCAAAAAGAAGCATCTCGAGAGGGATGCTTTTTTTGTGCCTGAATTCTATGTTCGCCGCCAACGTGCTATGAAAGACTGTTCATTTTCACGCTCTTACGCTTGCCCTGTCCGAGACCCCATGCCTGCCATCGATCATCCCCTGATAGACCAGTTCCTTGACGCCCTGTGGCTGGAAAAAGGCCTGTCCGATAACACCCGCGATGCCTATCGCAGCGATTTGGCTCTATTCAACGGTTGGTTGCAGGAAAAGGGCCTGGAGTTGATCAACGCCGGTCGCGAGTTGATCCTCGATCACCTGGCCTGGCGCCTGGAGCAAAACTACAAGCCCCGTTCCACGGCGCGATTTCTTTCCGGTGTGCGTGGCTTCTATCGCTATTTATTGCGGGAAAAGCTGATTGCGGTCGATCCGACATTGCGCGTCGATATGCCCCAGCTAGGCCGGCCGTTGCCTAAGTCCTTGTCGGAAGCCGATGTGGAATCGCTGCTGGCTGCGCCAGACCTGAGCGAGGCTATCGGCCAGCGAGACCGCGCCATGCTGGAAGTGCTTTACGCCTGTGGCTTGCGGGTCACGGAGCTGATCAGCCTGACGCTGGAACAGGTCAACCTGCGCCAAGGCGTGTTGCGGGTGATGGGCAAGGGCAGCAAGGAACGACTGGTGCCCATGGGTGAGGAGGCGATTGTCTGGGTCGAGCGCTACATGCGCGATGCCCGTGGCGAGTTGCTGGGCGGGCGTCCCAGCGATGTACTGTTCCCCAGCCTGCGCGGCGAGCAGATGACTCGCCAGACTTTCTGGCATCGCATCAAACACCAGGCCAAGGTCGCCGGGATCGGCAAGTCGCTGTCGCCGCACACGCTACGCCATGCTTTCGCCACCCACTTGCTTAATCACGGCGCCGATTTGCGCGTGGTGCAAATGTTGCTCGGCCACAGCGATCTGTCGACAACCCAGATCTATACTCACGTCGCTCGTGCACGCTTGCAGGACCTGCATGCCAGGCATCACCCGCGCGGCTGACGCAGTTCCTGAAATGGAAATACCCCTGTGGCGAGGGGGCTTGCCCCCGTTGGGTTGCGAAGCAGCCCCTTTGTGGCGATCTCTGATATATGGACCCAGACGTGAGGATTGACGACTGCTGCGCAGCCGAACGGGGGCAAGCCCCCTCGCCACGGGGGCCTTATGTGGTAGGCTTTCCCGGTTTGCACGATGGGCGTTATGACCCGGTGTTCCGGCACGGGTGTTCGATCGTCCCATTTGTCCGCCTTCAGGAGTTCTCATGCGTCTGACCCAGATTTTCGCCGCCGCAGCCATTGCGGTGGTCAGTACCTTTGCCGCCGCCGATGACACGGCCGACAAAGCCATTCGTAAAAGCCTGCAAACCCTTGAGCTGGATGTGCCGATCGAAACCATCTCCGCCAGCCCGTTGCCAGGCCTGTATGAAGTTAAACTCAAGGGCAGCCGTGTGCTTTACGCCAGCGCTGATGGCCAATACGTCGTTCAGGGCTACCTGTTCCAGCTCAAGGATGGCAAACCGGTCAACCTGACCGAGAAGACCGAGCGCCTGGGCATTTCCAAACTGATCAATAACATTCCAGTGGCTGAAACCGTGGTTTACCCGGCCATCGGCGAAACCAAGTCGCACATCACTGTCTTCACCGACACCACTTGCCCTTACTGCCACAAGCTGCACGCCGAAGTGCCGGCGCTGAACAAACTGGGTATCGAAGTGCGTTATGTTGCGTTCCCTCGCCAGGGCCTGGGCTCGGCGGGTGACGAGCAACTGCAAGCCGTGTGGTGCTCCAAGGACAAGAAAGCGGCCATGGACAAAATGGTCGATGGCAAGGAAATCAAGGCCGCCAAGTGCGAGAACCCGGTAGCCAAGCAGTTCGCCCTCGGCCAGTCGATCGGCGTGAACGGTACACCGGCCATCGTTTTGGCCGACGGACAGGTCATTCCGGGCTACCAGCCTGCGCCACAAGTCGCCAAACTGGCATTGGGCGCGAAATAGTTTCGCATCGTCATGGTCAACCTTTGACGATCATGGTTCGGCGGCAATATTGTCGGGCCATTAATCGAGAGCCGCGAGTATGCGGTTGTTTTCACGGCCGGCCTTGAGTCGGCCGTTTTATGGGGAGTTCACAGTGAAACCGGTCAAAGTAGGCATCTGTGGGTTAGGGACCGTCGGTGGCGGTACCTTCAACGTACTTCAGCGCAACGCCGAGGAAATTGCTCGTCGTGCCGGGCGTGGAATCGAAGTGGCACAAATTGCCATGCGCACGCCAAAGCCTCAGTTCCAGACGACCGGTATTGCGATTACCAACGATGTGTTCGAAGTGGCCACGAACCCTGAGATCGACATCGTTATAGAGCTGATGGGCGGCTACACCGTTGCCCGCGAGCTGGTACTCAAGGCCATCGAGAATGGCAAGCATGTGGTCACCGCGAACAAGGCACTGATCGCCGTTCACGGTAATGAAATTTTCGCCAAGGCTCGCGAGAAAGGCGTGATCGTGGCATTCGAAGCGGCTGTGGCCGGCGGCATTCCCGTGATCAAAGCGATCCGTGAAGGTCTGTCCGCCAACCGCATCAACTGGGTGGCCGGGATCATCAACGGTACTGGCAACTTCATCCTCACCGAAATGCGGGAGAAGGGTCGCACCTTCGAAGACGTACTCGCCGAAGCGCAAGCCCTGGGTTATGCCGAAGCTGACCCGACTTTCGACGTCGAAGGCATCGACGCAGCCCACAAGCTGACGATCCTGGCGTCCATTGCGTTCGGCATTCCGTTGCAATTCGACAAGGCTTACACAGAAGGCATCACCAAGTTGACCACCGCTGACGTGAATTACGCCGAAGCGCTGGGCTATCGCATCAAGCACCTGGGCGTGGCGCGCAGCACCGCGGCCGGTATCGAGCTGCGAGTGCACCCGACGCTGATCCCGGCCGATCGCTTGATCGCCAACGTCAACGGCGTGATGAACGCGGTGATGGTCAACGGCGATGCTGCCGGTTCGACCTTGTACTACGGTGCCGGCGCCGGCATGGAGCCGACCGCTTCGTCGGTGATCGCTGATCTGGTGGACGTGGTTCGCGCCATGACTTCCGATCCGGAAAACCGCGTGCCGCACCTGGCTTTCCAGCCGGATTCTCTGTCGGCCCATCCGATCCTGCCGATCGAAGCCTGCGAAAGCGCCTACTACCTGCGCATTCAGGCCAAGGACCATCCGGGCGTACTGGCTCAGGTGGCGAGCATCCTGTCGGAGCGCGGTATCAACATCGAATCGATCATGCAGAAAGAAGTCGAAGAGCATGACGGTCTGGTGCCAATGATCCTGCTGACCCATCGTGTGCAAGAACAGCACATGAACGACGCGATCAGCGCCCTGGAGGCCTTGGAAGGCGTGGTCGGTCCGGTCGTACGAATCCGCGTCGAGCACTTGAACTAACAACAGCAGCGGCAAGCTGCAAGCCTCAAGCGGCAAGTCAAAGGCAGTTCGGCTTTTACTTGCAGCTTGTAGCTCGTAGCTTGCAGCTCAAACCAAAGGTTTGCCCCTATGCGTTATATCAGTACCCGCGGCCAGGCACCGGCCCTGAATTTCGAAGATGTCCTGCTGGCCGGTCTCGCCACCGACGGCGGTCTGTACGTCCCGGAAAACCTGCCACGTTTTACTCAGGAAGAAATCGCTTCCTGGGCCGGCCTGCCATATCACGAGCTGGCCTTCCGGGTAATGCGCCCGTTCGTGACCGGCAGCATCCCCGATGCCGATTTCAAAAAGATTCTTGAACAAACGTACGGCGTGTTTTCCCACAACGCCGTGGCGCCGTTGCGTCAGCTCAATGGCAACGAATGGGTGCTGGAGCTGTTCCACGGCCCGACCCTGGCTTTCAAGGACTTCGCCCTGCAATTGCTCGGTCGCTTGCTCGACTACGTGCTGGAAAAACGCGGCGAACGCGTGGTGATTGTTGGCGCCACCTCCGGCGACACCGGTTCGGCCGCCATCGAAGGCTGCAAGCACTGCGAAAACGTCGACATCTTCATCCTGCACCCGCACAACCGTGTGTCCGAAGTGCAGCGTCGCCAGATGACCACCATCTTCGGCGAAAACATCCATAACATTGCCATCGAAGGCAACTTCGATGACTGCCAGGAAATGGTCAAGGCCAGCTTCGCCGACCAGAGCTTCCTCAAGGGTACGCGCCTGGTCGCGGTGAACTCGATCAACTGGGCGCGGATCATGGCCCAGATCGTTTACTACTTCCACGCAGCCCTGCAGCTGGGTGGTCCGGCGCGTTCGGTGTCGTTCTCGGTGCCGACCGGCAACTTCGGCGATATCTTCGCCGGTTACCTGGCGCGCAACATGGGCCTGCCGATCAATCAGTTGATCGTCGCTACCAACCGCAACGACATCCTGCACCGCTTCATGAGCGGCAATCAGTACGTCAAGGAAACCCTGCACGCCACACTGTCTCCTTCCATGGACATCATGGTGTCGTCGAACTTCGAACGCCTGCTATTCGACCTGCACGGTCGTAACGGTGCGGCAATAGCCGGCTTGATGGACACCTTCAAGCAGGGCGGCGGTTTCAGTGTCGAAGAGGAGCGCTGGACCGAGGCACGTAAACTGTTCGATTCGCTGGCCGTGGACGACGCCCAAACGTGCGAAACCATTGCCGAAGTGTTTGCGCAAACCGGCGAACTGCTGGACCCGCACACTGCCATCGGCGTGAAGGCCGCGCGCGAATGCCGTCGCAGCCTGGATATCCCGATGGTGATCCTCGGTACTGCCCATCCGGTCAAATTCCCGGACGCAGTGGAAAAAGCCGGTGTAGGAAAAGCACTCGAACTACCTGCACATCTTTCTGATTTGTTTGAGCGAGATGAACGTTGCACCGTATTGCCGAACGACCTGAAAGCCGTGCAGGCCTTTGTCAGTCAGCATGGCAACCGCGGCAAGCCGCTGTAACCGGTAAAAGCTGTCACATTTTGAAGCCCGTCTCCTGACGGGCTTTCTCATTTCTGCATGCCACACTTGCCGGGTTTCTTAAAAGAAGAGCCGCCCATGAAGGACGGGCGAGACGATTACCAAGGAAGTGGCATGCTGTTTTTCAGAGGGTTTAAACCAGCCGTGTGCTGGATGTTTTTGCTGGGCGCCCTGGGCTTTGGGTCATGGGTGAAGGGCGCACAATTGGCGACACATGAGTCCCGGGAGCCAACCACCGTCGAACGCGTTGAGCTGGATGCTCAGGAGCGGCAATGGATTGCTGAACATCCGACGGTTATCGTGGCGTCGGCGCAATACCCGCTGTATCTGTTCAAGGATGAGCATGGTCACTGGAGCGGTCTGAACAACGATATGCTCAACCGCATCAGCGCCATGACAGGGTTGCGGTTCGTTCATGAAGAGTCGTTTTCCACCGACCAATTACTGGAGCGTCTGGAAAGCGGTGCGGCGGACATGAGTACGACGCTGGCAATGAATGACGAACGCAAGGTGTTTCTGGATTTCAGTCATGCATTTGGCGGGGCGGGCTGGGTGCTCGTAGGACTGGCCAGCACCGCGGCGATACAGTCGCTGGACCAGCTTTCGACAAGAGTCCTGGTTTTGCCGACCCGTCACGCCCTGGAGGGCACGATTCGTCGAGACTACCCGGCGATTGAGCTGCGCTCGGTCAAAACCTACGCCGAAGCACGGGCACTGGTAGAAAGCGGCGAGGCCTATGCCACGATTGAGAACGAAATCGGCGCGCAGCTCTATCCCTCGGGCCGACTCAAGGTCGGGCCTGCGGTGGAGGGTAAATGGGAGGCTGATCATTTGGCCGTCCGCAAAGCGCAGCCACAGTTATTGAGCATCCTCAACAAAGCGCTCGAAGCATTTCCACCCGACGAATTACGCGCCATGCGGTTGAAATGGCTTAACGGAACTGCGTCGCTACACGCGCCCTCGACCTGGCAGCGGATAACCCGGTGGGGGTGCTGGAGCATGTTCATCGTCAGCCTGTTCGGCTTGCTCTCATTGCTTTGGAATCGCAGGCTTGCGGCACTGATCAAGCAACGTCGGGACGCCGAAAAAGACCTCAATGACCAGCTCGCATTCCAGCATGCATTGATCGACGCCATGCCCGATCCGATGTTCGTGCGTGATCTGCAAGGGCGTTTGATCATGTGCAACAAAAGCTATGAAGAGCGCTTGTCGACCCGTTTCGACCAGGTTCAGGGGCGACAGCTGATCGAACTTGATGTCTTGCCCAAAGAGACTGCCGAGCAGTTGCACGCCGAGTTTATGGCCCAGCTCGGTACGCGCAAGACCCGTTTCAGCGAACGTCAGTTGATATTCAAGGATGGCGTCAGGGACATCTACCAGTGGACGGTGCCGTTTTACAGCGCGGACGGCCAATTGCGAGGACTGCTGGGCGGGTGGAGCGACATTGGTAAGCGTACACGCCAGGTGTGAATTGCAATACGATCTGTAGCAGCTGCCGAGCCCTGGCGAGGCTGCGTTCGGCTGCGAAGCAGTCGTGAATCCAGGCAGCGCGGTACTTCAGCCAGACCTTGCAAGCAGGTTTTACGACTGCTGCGCAGCCGAACGCAGCCTCGCCAAGGCTCGACAGCTGCTACAAGTAAACATGAATCGCTGTTTTTTTACTGTCATCTTGACCGTGCATGCTCTATCTACCAGAGGCGCCGGTGCGCCTGCCGTTGGAATCCAGAACTTTCTTCTCGGGCCTGTGGTCATTTACTGTGGACTCGCCCCAGGCACTTTGTTTTCGGACTATTGAGTGGTGATCGAGATGGAAAGTATCAGTCTATTGCTCGGTGAGGCTCTGAGCCCGTATCAGGTCACGTTGACCCCGTCGGGTGCCCAGGGCGAATGTTTGGTGACACTGAAAAGTACGAGCGGCGCAACCGTGGTTGAACGGACGTTCAATCACGATCAGTTAACCGATAAACGTCTGCTGACGGATGTCGTCGACGGCCTGCACCGTGACGTGCTGATTGCTGAAGGACGCCTGGAGCCCTGTGTCATCGCAGCCTTGCGCAATGCGGCTCAGGACAAGATTCTGGCCAGCCGAAATTGAATGATTTTTTGTGGGAACCTTCCTGCGCCACGTTCAGTCAGACTTTGTAACAGCAGGATCAAGCATTGTGCTCCGGTGCTTGTAGCTTGTTGTCACTGGCCTGGTTCAGGCCACGTTTAACCCCGAGATGTCTCCCCACTTCTCGGGGTTTCTTTTTGCCTGCGATTTGTCATTGCGCGGCCTGACGCTCGAAAAAGGCTCTGGTTTCTTCCAGGTAGTCCTTGCGTCTTTGTGGGTCGAGCCAGTCGGCGTACAGCGGGGCCAGGCGCTCGCGGGGCAAGGCACGCAATAGCTGGTTGATTTCACTGATCGCCTGTCGCCCCAGGGGCGTGTTCGAGCAGCCGATGTATCCGGACAAATATTTACCCGTGCCTTTGACCGGATAAAACTCCAACTGATCATCGACAATCTGTTCCTGGTGAGCCTGATAGCGGATTTCCGGCCAGTAACCCAAGACCACTTGCAAGCGACCAAGGCGCTGCATCTGCAACAGACTGCCGAGGGCGTTGTTACCGTAGTGGGGCATCAGCGCGCCGGGCGGCGCCTGTTGCAGCAGTGTGTCGAGGAACTGACCGTAACGACGCTCGGCGACGACACCGACTTTCTCTCGACCGCTGGCCAACAGTGCTGCCAGATCGACTTCATCGCCAAAGAGAAAGGGCTCCAACACCGACCGATCTTCACGTCGAATCACCAGCCCATTGCTGACCGCCCGGAAGGCCGGAATGGAAAATGCGATCGATTGTTCACGCTCCTCGCTCCAGATCAGCGAAGGGTCGCAGGTGAAAGACTTCTCATGGAGCATTTGCATGCCACGGGCGCGATTGACCCGCATCAGGGTGTGTTCGTACTGCGGCATCCCGGCGATCAACAGCGGCATCAGCTGATCGATGACGCCTTGGCCTTTTTTCGGGCCTTCGAAGACCGTCAGTGGCGGCAGGTCGCGCAGCAGCCAGAACAAATGTTCCTTAGGTTGCGCAAGGGCCGGGGATATCAACCCCGCCAACAGCCCGAGCACCGCCAGCACACGCCCGATACCGGCGTCATCGATTGCGGATGAAAGCAGGCGCTTCAGCTTAGATGGCCCCGTCTTCACGCAACCGTGCGATCTGTGCCGGGTCATAGCCGAGGTCGTGAAGTACTTGCGCATTGTGTTCACCCAGCTGCGGCCCGACCCATTCGGAGCTGCCGGGCGTCTCAGAGAGTTTCGGCACGATGCCAGGCATCTTGAAGTCTTTGCCGTCGGGCAGCTTGGCTTGCAAGAACATTTCACGGGCCAGGTACTGCGGATCGCTGAACATGTCTTCGGCACTGAAAATCCGGCTGGCGGGAACGTCGGCCTGGTTCAGTTGCTCGATCACTGCGTCCAGCGGCAGCGAGTTGACCCAGCGATCGATCACCCCGTAAATCTCGTCGCGACGGCTGTCACGTCCGTCGTTGCTGGCCAGTACAGGATCATTGGCCAGGTCTTCACGACCGATGAGCAGCATGAAACGCTTGAAGATCGCATCGCCATTGGCCCCAATCTGCACGTGTTTGCCATCAGCGCTGGTATGGATAGAGGAGGGCGTGATGCCCGGCATGATGTTGCCGGTGCGCTCACGGATGAAGCCGAACACATCGAACTCCGGGACCATGCTTTCCATCATGGCAAAGATCGCTTCGTACAGCGCCACATCCACCACTTGGCCCAAGCCGCCGTTGACCTCGCGATGCCGCAAGGCCATCAGTGCGCCGATCACGCCCCAGAGCGCGGCAATCGAATCGCCGATGGAGATCCCGGTGCGCACCGGCGGCCGGTCCTCGAACCCGGTGATGTAGCGCAGGCCGCCCATGGATTCACCGACCGCGCCGAAGCCTGGCTGATCTTTCATCGGCCCGGTCTGGCCAAAGCCCGAAAGCCGCACCATCACCAGTTTGGGGTTCAGTGCATGCAAGACTTCCCAACCCAGGCCAAGCTTTTCCAGCACGCCGGGGCGGAAATTCTCGATCAGGATGTCTGCTTCGCTGAGCAGCTGTTTAAGAATCGCCAGGCCATCCGGGTGTTTCAGGTTCAGGGTCAAAGACTTCTTGTTACGCGCCTGAACGAACCACCACAGCGAAGTACCTTCATACAACTTGCGCCATTTGCGCAACGGATCACCGCCGTCCGGGGACTCGATCTTGATCACTTCGGCGCCGAACTCGCCGCAAATACGCGAGGCAAACGGCCCGGCAATCAACGTACCCAATTCGATGACTTTCAGACCTGAGAGCGGTTTGCTGGAGAACGGCATACTGAATCCTGTAGGACAAAGGCTGAGCGGATGCAGAGTTTTAACATAGGCCGAGGTCCATCGCCCAAAGTTGATGCCTTCAATTCGTTGATTACCTGTTGCATCGGTTAGACTTGCCGCCTTTCCTCGTATCAAGAAGCCCGTTCATGGCCCAGCCGTCCACAACCTACAAGTTTGAACTGAACCTCACCGACCTCGACCGCAGCGTCTACGAGAATGTGAAGCAGACCATTGCCCGTCACCCTTCGGAAACCGAAGAGCGCATGACCGTGCGGCTGCTGGCCTACGCCTTCTGGTACAACGAGCAGTTGTCCTTCGGTCGCGGTCTGTCAGACGTGGATGAACCGGCGTTGTGGGAAAAGAGCCTGGATGACCGTGTTCTGCACTGGATCGAAGTCGGCCAGCCAGACGCCGATCGCCTGACCTGGTGCTCGCGCCGCACCGAGCGTACCAGCCTGCTGGCCTACGGCAGCCTGCGGGTCTGGGAAACCAAAGTGATCCCGGCGATCAAAAACCTGAAGAACGTTCACATCGCCGCCGTGCCTCAGGACGTGCTGGAAACCCTGGCCAAGGACATGCCGCGCGTTATCAAGTGGGATGTGATGATCAGCGAAGGAACGATTTTCGTCACCGACGACCGTGGTCAGCACGAAGTCCAGTTGCAGTGGCTGAGCGGTGAACGCGGCTGATTATTCGCCGCTGAACTGTGTTCCCCGGTTTTATCCTACGTATTCAAGAGAAGCACCCGTCACCCCATGCGCATCGAACCTCGCCTGTTGCCCGACACCCTGCCATTTCTCGGTGATATTCCACCGCTGTTGACCCGCCTTTACGCAGCTCGCGGCGTGCAATCGGAGGCTGAACTGGACAAGAGCCTGGCGCGGTTGATTCCATATCAGCAGCTCAAAGGCATCGATGCGGCGGTGGATTTACTGGTGACGGCCCTGGAACAGCGTCAGCGGATCCTGATCGTCGGCGACTTCGACGCAGACGGTGCGACGGCCAGTACCGTGGGCATGCTGGGGTTGCGCCTGCTGGGCGCGGCGCATGTCGACTATCTGGTGCCGAACCGGTTCGAGTACGGCTACGGCCTGACGCCGGAGATCGTCGAGGTGGCGCTGACCCGCGAGCCGCACCTGCTGATCACCGTGGACAACGGCATCTCCAGCGTCGAAGGCGTGGCGGCGGCGAAAAAGGCCGGGCTCAAGGTGCTGGTCACCGATCACCACTTGCCTGGCGATGAGCTGCCGTTGGCCGATGCCATCGTTAATCCGAATCAGCCGGGTTGCGCGTTTCCGAGCAAAGCCCTGGCCGGTGTCGGGGTGATCTTCTATGTGCTGATGGCCCTGCGCGCGCGCTTGCGCAGCCTGGGTTGGTACCAGAGCAAGCCGCAGCCGAACATTGGCGAATTGCTGGACCTGGTGGCACTGGGCAGCGTCGCCGACGTGGTGCCGCTGGATGCCAACAACCGGATTCTGGTGCATCAGGGCCTGGAGCGGATTCGCGCCGGGCGTGCGCGGCCGGGCATCAAGGCGATCCTTGAAGTGGCCAAGCGCGACCATTCGCGCATTACCTCCACTGATCTTGGCTTCATCCTCGGCCCGCGTCTGAACGCGGCGGGGCGT
Organism: Pseudomonas sp. PICF141; assembly: GCF_002286815.1. Classification (GTDB taxonomy): domain Bacteria; phylum Pseudomonadota; class Gammaproteobacteria; order Pseudomonadales; family Pseudomonadaceae; genus Aquipseudomonas. The sequence continues at coordinate 129,344 of NZ_MUNM01000034.1, read as the reverse complement.
CTGGACGACATGAGCCTGGGCATCGAATGCCTGCTCACTGAAGACGCGGCGGCTGCCCGTGAAATGGCCGCTCAGCTGGATGGCATGAACCAGGACCGCAAATCCATCGAGCAGGGCATGCAGCGTGAGGCGCTGGCCCAACTCAAGGATTTGCCGGTGGAATCGATGCCGTTCGGCCTGTGCCTGTTCGATCCCGAGTGGCACCAGGGTGTCATCGGAATCCTCGCCTCGCGTATGAAAGAGCGCTATTTCCGTCCGACCATTGCCTTTGCCGATGCCGGCGATGGCCTGCTCAAGGGCTCGGGGCGTTCGGTTCAGGGCTTTCATATTCGCGACGCCTTGAGCGTGGTCGCGGCGCAACACCCGAACCTGATCAGCAAATACGGCGGCCACGCCATGGCGGCGGGCCTGACCTTGCCGGAAGCGAATTTTCCGTTATTCGCCGAGGCCTTTGACGCTGAAGTACGTAGGCAAATGCGCGAAGAAGACCTGACCGGGCGCCTGTTGTCGGACGGTACGTTGGCGGTCGAAGAGTTTCACCTGGAACTGGCCCGCGCCCTGCGCCACGCCGGGCCTTGGGGGCAACACTTCCCGGAGCCGCTGTTTCATGGGGTGTTTCAGTTGGTCGAGCAACGCGTTGTGGGGGAGCGGCACCTCAAAGTGGTGCTGAGAAGTGAATGCGGTTCGGTGAAGCTGGACGGCATTGCCTTCGGTATCGACCGCGATATCTGGCCGAATCCGACCATCAAGTGGGTCGAACTGGCTTACAAGCTCGACCTTAACGAGTTTCGTGGGAACGAGACCGTTCAGTTGATGATTGCCCACATCGAACCGCGTTGACCCCATCGCGGGCAAGCCCACTCCCAAAGGATCTATATCGTCCTTGTGGGAGCGGGCTTGCCCGCGATAGCGATCTCCCTGACGCCAATTATCCCCGGAACCCTCCCTCATCTTCCCGATGTCGACTAGTCTCTAAGCACTGCTTGATTATCCTTGTGACGTTTTGTCGAATTTTTTGCCCGCGGGGGCGGGTGCTGCACCCTTTTTCCTGTCACTCGTCGACTATTCAAACAGAACCCTGGAGCCTGCCCACTGATTCGAGAGGTGCCCCATGAGTCTGCTGCTTGAACCCTATACCCTTCGTCAATTGACCCTGCTTAACCGCATCGCGGTGTCACCGATGTGCCAATACTCCAGCGTCGATGGGCTGGCCAATGACTGGCATTTGGTCCACCTCGGCAGCCGCGCTATCGGCGGCGCTGGTCTGGTATTCACCGAAGCCACGGCGGTCACCGCTGAGGGGCGCATTACCGCCCAGGACCTCGGTCTCTGGAATGATCGACAGATTGAACCCCTGCAGCGTATTACGCGCTTCATCACCGCGCAGGGCGCTGTTGCCGGCATTCAGTTGGCGCACGCCGGGCGCAAGGCCAGCACGCATCGGCCGTGGCTCGGCAAACATGGCAGCATTAAGACGGAGGACGGTGGCTGGATCCCCGTCGGCCCTTCGCCAATCGCTTTCGACCCTCAGCACACACCCCCCAAGCAACTCGATGAAGGCGAGATCGCGGACATCATTCAAGCGTTCGTCGATTCCGCCAAACGGGCGCTGACCGCCGGTTTCAAAGTGGTCGAGGTGCACGCCGCCCACGGTTACCTGTTGCACCAGTTTCTTTCGCCCCTGAGCAATCAGCGGCGCGATCAGTACGGCGGTTCGTTCGAAAACCGGATTCGGCTGGTGCTGCAAGTGACCGAAGCGGTGCGTGCGGTGTGGCCTGAAGAGTTACCGGTGTTTGTGCGGGTATCGGCCACCGATTGGGTGGAAGATGGCTGGAACCCCGATGAAACTGTGGAGCTGGCGCGCCGCCTCAAAGATCTGGGCGTGGACCTGATCGATGTTTCATCGGGCGGTACGGCGGTAAACGCCGAGATTCCTACAGGCCCCGGTTATCAGACCCGCTTCGCCGAGCGCGTACGCAAGGAGTCAGGCATTGCCACTGGCACGGTAGGAATGATCACCGAACCGGCCCAGGCCGAGCACATTCTGCGTACCTGCCAGGCCGACATCATCTTCCTCGCCCGGGAATTGTTGCGTGACCCGTACTGGCCGCTGCATGCCGATGACGATCTGGGTGGGCACAAAGCTATCTGGCCGGCGCAATATCATCGGGCGACCCACCGCGACCAACCAATTCATGAATCGGATTTGCGTGAGTGAATACTGCTGCAAAACCAAAAAGCCCCGGTCGAGTTGACCGGGGCTTTTTTGCGTTTCTGTGCTGAGATGTTTGTTGTCTGTCAGGCCGTCTTCGCGGGCAAGCCTCGCTCCTGCAAGGCGGAGCATTCATCACCGATCCCGTAGGAGCGGGGCTTGCCCGCGAAGGGGCCATTTCAGACCCCCGACTAACTCTCAGGTGTACTTACGCTTATCAGGCGCCGGCGGGAAATACTGATACAACCAGGTTTCACTCAACGTCCGGTCATTGGTGCGAATGAACAACCGCAGCTCCACCGGGGCAACGCTGTCGTTGGTCGGGTACCAGTCGAAGGTAATGCGATAACCCTTGATGTCATCGAGCACCAACACGTTGAAGTCCTTCACTTGGCCATTCGAGCAAGTCACCACCGGCTCGATCCCCGTGCCTTCAGGCAAGCGGTCCAGACCGCCGCCGGTAAAGTCCACGGCGAAGCGTCGTGCCCAGACCTCTGGGTAATGCTCACCCGGCGCCCAACCTTCAATGAAACCGCCCATGCCCGAACGGGTCGCATTGACCCGTGCCAGTGGCGTACTCACTGGCGGCAGAGCACTCCAGTAAAGCTTGTAGCCGTAGTTGAGGGAATCCCCGGCCGCGACCGGTTTTTTCGGCGTCCAGAACGCAACGATGTTATCCAGGGTTTCGCCGGTTGTAGGAATTTCCAGCAAATCGATAGAGCCTTCGCCCCATGCGGTTGTAGGTTCTACCCACAGACTCGGGCGCTTGCTGTACCAATCGACGGTGTCTTGATAATTGGCGAACTCGTGATCGGTCTGCACCAGGCCGAACCCTTTGGGATTGGTGTCGGCAAAGGCATTGAATTGCAGGGTGGCCGGGTTATTCAGCGGGCGGCAGATCCATTCGCCGTTGCCGCGCCACATCGCCAGGCGATCAGAATCGTGGATTTGCGGGTGAATGGTGTCGCACATACGCCGTTCGTGGGTGCCGCAGCTGAACATGCTGGTCATCGGCGCGATGCCCAGTTGCTCGATAGCGGTGCGGGCATTGACGTGAGCGTCGACTTCCATCACCACACGCTCGGCCTGGCAATCGATGTCAAAACGGTAGGCGCCGGTGGCGCTCGGCGAATCGAGCAGGGCATAAACCACGAAACGGGTGCTGTCTTTATCCGGGGTTTCGAACCAGAACTTGGTGAAGTCCGGGAATTCTTCGCGCTTCTTGGCGTACGTATCGATCGCCAGGCCGCGGGCCGACAAACCGTACTGCCCGGTGGCGTCCACCGCGCGGAAATAGCTGGCCCCCAGGAAAGACAACACGTCGTGCTTATCCAGCTCTGGAGCTTTGAACAGCTTGAACCCGGCAAAACCCAGATCGCCTTTGAGCTGTTTAGTGTCGACAGTGGTTTTTTCGTAGTTGAACAGCGACGGGCGGAAATGCACCTCGCGCGCCAGTCGAGTCTTGGGATCGACGCTGTACATGCGCACCGGTTGCTTGAAACCCATGCCGACGTGGAAAAACTGCACGTCCAGCTGACCTTTCAGGTCCTTCCACAGCGAGTGATTGGCGTCATAGCGGATTGCGTTGAAGTTCTGCGGCGTCATGGTCGCCAGCGTCGGCGGCAACACCTGTTTGGTGTCCTGATAAGGCTTGCCGGCGAGCTGTCTGGCCTGGCTCTTCAGCGCTTCGAAGTCGAACGCCACAGCGTCGCCATCAGCCGTGCTGCTGTCAGCCCAGGCGCGTGCGGCCAATAGACCGGTGGCCGAAAGACCGGTGTAAGCCGCGATGGCCATGGAGGCTTTGAGCAAATTCCTGCGGTGCATAAGTACAACCTGTCGTGAACAATCCCGCGCCGTTCCTGGCACGTGCTGGATCAGAAATAACGGTTCGGACATGCCTTGGCCAAACGCAACGGACTTTAGAGCAGATGCCAATAAGCTTAAACCGTTCAGTTGCAGAGCAAAATTGATTGATGGCACAGCGACAGCGCAGCAATGAAACAAGACATTTCAGGTAACGTTTCTCACAGCACTTTCTGATTTATAGGGCATATCTGCTTTTTTCGACTAATTACTCTAAAAACTGCTTTTCAGCGCCGATTAAATTTCTATTCTATGGGCATGACCGGTTTCGGCCCTTCAGGCCGGTGGGTTCAGCGTGCACAAGACAGCCGCTGAAAGTGATAGGGCGATGCGGTTTGCAGTTTTCTCTGACGTATAGAAGGACATCGTCCATGTCGAAAGTACAAGGCATCACTGAAATGTTAGGACTCTTTCCCTGCCTGACCACTGGTCGGCGAAGGCGTCGGCTGAGTTTGGAAGAGATGAAATTGGTGGAGCGGTATCGCGAGCTGTCGGAAAGCGACCGGATTGCGATGCGGTATCTGGTGGATGCGATGCGCAGTGTTTCGCGGTTTTGAGCGCAGGTGGTTACCGTGAGAGCCATTTCGGCTTTTATGGAGTTAAGCCACCGATGTCTGCCATGGTTGTGCGGTGAGGCATTCGCGGGCAAGCCTCGCTCCTGCAGGAGCGAGGCTTGCCCGCGAAGCTTTCAATGCTTGAACATCACATGCCGAACAACGGTGTAATCCTCCAGCCCATACATCGACATGTCTTTCCCGTAACCGGACAGTTTCTGACCGCCATGGGGCATTTCGCTGACCAGCATGAAGTGGGTGTTCACCCACGTGCAGCCGTATTGCAAGCGGGCAGACAGGCGATGGGCGCGGCCGACGTCCGTGGTCCAGACCGATGACGCCAGGCCGTAGTCTGAATCGTTGGCCCAGGCCAGCGCCTGTGCTTCATCGGTGAACCTGGTGACCGACACTACGGGGCCGAACACTTCGCGGCGCACGATTTCGTCATCCTGTTGCACGTCGGCCAGCACCGTTGGCTCAAAGAAGAAGCCATTGCCTTCCACCGCTTTGCCACCCGTGATCAAGCGAATGTGCGGTTGCGCCATGGCACGCTCAACCAAACCGGTCACGCGGTCGCGATGCTGGGCGCTGATCAACGGGCCAAGCTCCGTCGATGGATCGTCCTGCGAGCCGTACTTGATACTGCTGACGGCCGCACCGAGTTTCTCCACGAACTGGTCATAGATGCCTGCTTGCGCGTAAATGCGGCAGGCCGCGGTGCAATCCTGACCCGCGTTGTAAAAACCGAAAGTGCGAATGCCCTCCACGGCGGCATCGATGTCGGCATCGTCGAAGACGATCACCGGTGCCTTGCCGCCCAGTTCCATGTGCAGGCGTTTGACGTTGCCGGCGGTGCTGGAAATGATGTTCGAGCCGGTAGCGATGGAACCGGTCAGCGACACCATGCGCACTTTCGGGTGATTGACCAGTGCGGTACCGACCGCGGAACCACGGCCGTATACCAGATTAAGGACACCGGCCGGGAAGATGTCCAACGCCAGTTCTGCCAGGCGCAGGGCGGTCAGCGGGGTTTGCTCCGACGGCTTGAGCACCACGGTATTACCGGCGGCCAGGGCCGGGGCGATTTTCCAGGCGAGCATCATCAGCGGGTAGTTCCACGGCGCGATGGAGGCAATCACGCCCACCGGGTCGCGGCGGATCATCGAGGTGTGGCCGGGCAAATATTCACCCCCCAGCGCGCCGCTCATGCAACGACTGGCGCCAGCGAAGAAACGGAACACGTCGGCAATCGCCGGGATCTCATCGTTCAGCGCAGCGCTGTAAGGTTTGCCGCAGTTGTCCGACTCCAGTCTGGCCAACTCGTCGCCGTGGGTTTCGATGATGTCGGCGAGTTTGAGCAGCAGCAACGAACGTTCTTTCGGCGTGGTTTGCGACCAGGCCTGGAAGGCGTTGTCGGCGGCCCGCACCGCCGCATCGATCTGGGCTTCGCTGGCTTCATTGACTTCTACCAGTACACGGCCGAGGACCGGATTGAACACGGCTTGGGCAGGGCCGTCGCCGTTGACGAGTTGGCCGTTGATCAAGAGTTTGGTTTGCATGGCTATGCCCTCATCGAAGCGATTGTATTTCTGTCGGAACCGAACCCTGTAGGAGCGAGGCTTGCCCGCGAAGGCGATTTTACATTCAACATTAATGTCGACTGACACACCGCCTTCGCGGGCAAGCCTCGCTCCTACAGGGTTTGGCTTCCACCTTGGGAATGAGTTCTCTCTTATTTACCGCCACTGCCCGCAACGCTTTCCCCGCCTCGGGTCAGGTAATAAGCGCCGAGGATCGGCAACATGGTCACGATCATCACCAGCATCGCGACGACGTTGGTGACCGGCACATCCCGTGGGCGGCTGAGCTGGTTGAGCAGCCACAGCGGCAAGGTGCGTTCATGGCCGGCGGTGAAAGTGGTGACAATGATTTCATCGAACGACAACGCAAACGCCAGCATGCCACCGGCCAGCATCGCCGAGCCAAGATTCGGCAGGACGATGTAGCGGAAGGTCTGCCAGCCGTCGGCGCCGAGGTCCATCGACGCTTCGATCAAACTGTATGAAGTGCGGCGCAAACGAGCGATGACATTGTTGTAGACGATCACTACGCAGAAAGTCGCGTGCCCGACGATAATGGTGAACATTCCCGGCTCGATCCCCACCGTCTTGAACGTCGCCAGCAGTGCGATCCCGGTGATGATCCCGGGCAGGGCAATCGGCAGGATCAGCATCAGCGAGATGCTTTGCTTGCCGAAGAAATCCCGCCGGTACAACGCCGCTGACGCAAGAGTGCCCAGGACCAGCGCAATCAATGTGGCGACGGCGGCGATTTGTAATGACAACTTGATCGCTTCGAGCACGTCGGGCCGGGAGAACGCCACGCCGATCCATTTCAGGGTAAAGCCCTTGGGCGGAAAACTGAACGCCGCGTCTTCGGTGTTGAAGGCGTAGAGGAAGATGATCAGGATCGGGAAGTGCAAAAACACCAAGCCGCCCCAAGCGGCAATGCGCAGGCCCAGTGATGCCCGGTCTTGAGATGAAGCATCAGAGCGCATCGAAAGCCCCCAGGCGTTTGACGATGGACAGATAAATGGCGATCAGCACGATCGGCACCAAGGTGAAGGCCGCTGCCATCGGCATATTGCCGATCGCTCCTTGCTGGGCGTAGACCATGCTGCCGATGAAGTAACCCGGCGGGCCCACCAGTTGCGGCACGATGAAGTCGCCCAGGGTCAATGAAAACGTGAAGATCGAACCGGCGGCGATCCCCGGAATCGACAGCGGCAGAATCACTTGCATGAACGTCTGACGCGGCTTGGCACCAAGGTCCGCCGAGGCTTGCAGCAAGGACGGCGGCAGGCGTTCCAGTGAGGCCTGGATCGGCAGGATCATGAACGGCAGCCAGATGTAGACGAACACCATGAACCGCCCCAGATGCGAGGTCGACAAGGTGCTGCCGCCCACGCCCGGAATCCCCAGCACCCATTGCAAGACCGGTTCCAGTCCCAGGTGCTGAACGAACCACTGGGCCACACCGCCCTTGGCCAGCAACAAGGTCCAGGCGTAAGCCTTGACGATGTAACTGGCCCACATTGGCATCATCACCGCGATGTAAAAAAACGCCTTGGTCTTGCCGCTGGTGTAACGCGCCATGTAGTAGGCAATCGGGAATGCCACGATTGCACTGGCGATCGACACGACAATGGCCATGCTCAGGGTGCGCAGGATGATGTCGAAGTTCGACGGCTGGAACAGTGCGGTGAAATTCGCCAGGGTCAGGTCGGGGGTGACCGTCATGGTGAAGTCATCGAAGGTGTAAAAGCCTTGCCACAACAACGTCAACAGCGAACCAAGATAGATTGCGCCGAACCACAGCAACGGCGGCACCAGCAGCAGTGACAGATACAGATTCGGCCGGCGGTACAACACGTTCGAAAACCGGCGCAATGGTGAGCCGCTGGCGGTGGTTTGAGGTGCGGCCACGCTGTTCATCTCACCCCCCGCCCACAATATGGTCGTGCAGCGGGATCATCGCCTCGCGTGCCCAACGAGCGCTGATGCGTTGCCCGGTCTGATGGTGCGTGCTGACATCCAGCCACTGAACGTTGGCCTGGCTGATGTTCAACGTCTGGCCGTTTTCCAGTTTCAGTTCATAGCGGGTGGCGCTGCCCTGGTACTGGATGTCGTGCAGCAGGCCACTGACTTCGATTTCATGGCTGGCCAGCGGGCCTTCGGCAAAACGCACGTGTTCGGGGCGGATCGAAAACGGCTGTGGATTGCCGCTCAACTGCCGGGCCAGATCGCCGCGAATCACATTGGAAGTGCCAACGAATTCGGCGACAAAGGTAGTCGCCGGCTTCATGTAGAGATGGCGCGGCGTGTCGACCTGTTCGATGCGGCCCTTGTTGAACACCGCCACGCGGTCGGACATCGACAGCGCTTCGGTCTGGTCGTGGGTAACGAAGATGAAGGTGATACCGAGCTGGCGTTGCAGCTTCTTCAGCTCGCCTTGCATTTGCTCGCGCAGTTTCAGGTCGAGGGCGCCCAAGGGCTCGTCGAGCAACAACACCCGTGGGCGATTGACCAACGCACGGGCCAGGGCCACTCGCTGGCGCTGACCGCCAGAGAGTTGCACCGGTTTGCGCTCGCCGTAGCCGCCGAGGGCGACCATGTCGAGGGCTTCTTCGGCACGTTTCTGACGTTCGGACTTGCCGACACCTTTGACTTTCAAACCGTAGGCGACGTTGTCGAGCACGTTCATGTGCGGGAACAGTGCGTAGTCCTGGAACACAGTGTTCACGTCACGCTGATACGGCGGTAAGCCCGCAGCTTCGGCACCGTGAATACGGATGGAGCCCGTGCTCGGCTGCTCGAAACCGGCGATCAGGCGCAGGCAAGTGGTTTTGCCCGAGCCGGAGGGGCCCAGCATGGAAAAGAACTCGCCGTCCTGGATATCGATAGACACCCGGTCAACGGCCTTCACCTCGCCGAACAGCCGGGAAACGTTGGTGAACTGGACTGCAAGCGTCATGGTGCGGTGCTCCGAGAAGGCGCGCTTTGCGTTAAAAGATGATGATCATTCCCACGCTCCGCATGGGGATGCAGCCCGTGACGCTCTGCGTCAGCTCTGCGCGAATGGACGCGGAGCGTCCATTGATGCATTCCCACGCAGAGCGTGGGAATGATCAGTTGGTGTTAGCGACCCCCCATAATCGCAATGTAATCCTGGGTCCAGCGGCTATAAGGCACGTACTTGCCACCTTCAGCCTGCGGAGTTTTCCAGAAGGCGATTTTGTCGAACTGGTCAAAACCGTTGGTCTTGCAACCCTCGGCGCCCAGCAGTTCACTGGCCTTGCACGCCGCCGGAACCGCCGGCAATGAGCCGAACCAGGCAGACACATCGCCCTGGACCTTCGGCGTGAGCGACCAGTCCATCCACTTGTACGCGCAGTTCGGGTGCTTGGCCTCGGCATGCAGCATGGTGGTGTCGGCCCACCCGGTGGCGCCTTCTTTCGGGACGGTCGATGCGACGGGCTGCTTCTCGTTCATCAGGCCATTGACCTGATAGGGCCAGGAACTGGAGGCCACCACGCCTTCGTTCTTGAAGTCACTCATCTGCACGGTGGTGTCGTGCCAGTAGCGATGGATCAACTTTTGCTGGGCGCGCAGCAGGTCGAGAACGGCCTTGTACTGTTTTTCGTCAAGCAGGTATGGATCCGTGATGCCCAATTCCGGCTTGGCGGTTTTCAGGTACAGCGCCGCGTCGGCGATGTAGATCGGGCCGTCATACGCTTGCACGCGGCCCTTGTTGGTTTTGCCATCGGGCAGCGTCTGCTCTTCGAACAGTACCCCCCAACTGCCAGGTGGCTGCGTGAACACCTTGGTGTTGTACATCAGCACGTTCGGGCCCCATTGATAGGGAGCGCCGTAAGTCTGGTTGTCGACCACATACCACGGCGCATCCTTGAGGCGCGGATCGAGATTTTTCCAGTTGGGAATCAACGCGGTGTTGATCGGCTGCACACGTTTGCCGGCGATCAGGCGCAAGGACGCGTCGCCGGATGCCGTCACCAGGTCGTAACCGCCCTTGGCCATCAGGCTGACCATCTCATCGGACGTGCCGGCCGTCTTGACGTTGACCTTACAGCCGGTTTCTTTCTCGAAACCGGTCACCCAGTCGTAGGCCTTGTCGGTTTCGCCCCGTTCGATATAGCCAGGCCAGGCGATGATATCCAACTGACCTTCGCCGGCACCGACCGCTTTCAGCGGTTCGGCGGCCTGCAGGCTGGCGCTGGCCAGCAGTGCTGTGGTGATTGCACTGAGCAGTGCGGTCTTGTGCACAAGCATGGTGGACCCTCTTCTTTAAATTATGGTCGGGGCAGTGTTGAACGGGGTGATGGGCCGGCAGTGGCCTGTTATTAGCTTAGTGCGCTTTGTGAGAGGCAGATTGGCCAGGCCCTCTTATGGATTTATCCAGCCTAGTGCGCGGTTCCACGGTCGACAAATCTCAACGGCTGCATTCGATGAAATAGTCTGCGTGAGGGGCGCTCCAGCCGGTTCACCTAAATGTGAGCAACATCTGGAAGCACTCTCATGGAGGGATGTCGGGCACTTTCGATCTAGGCTGAGGGCCTTAAGATCCGGTTAACCCGAATTCGTGGAGGCAGCAAAATGAACACTCGTGGATTGCTCGATCAACTACTCAAATCCGGTCAGGATCTGTTGCAGAACAAGGCCGGTGGTACCCGGAACAAAGCGTCCAGCGGTGGTTTGGGCGATTTGCTGGGAGGCTCCAGTGGTTCGAGTGGCCTCGGCAGTGTGCTCTCCGGCGCCGGCGGCGGTGCGCTGGCGGCTGGCGCCATGGGCCTGTTGCTCGGCAACAAGAAGGTGCGCAAGGTCGGCGGCAAAGTGGCTATTTACGGCGGTCTTGCGGCATTGGGCGTGATTGCCTACAAGGCTTATGGCAACTGGCAGGCCCAGCAGGGCGCCGCAGCCACAACGGAGCCGCAAACGATCGACCGCTTGCCCGCGACCCAGGTCGAGCAACACAGTCAGGCGATCCTCAAGGCACTGGTGGCCGCAGCCAAGGCCGATGGTCATGTCGATGAACGTGAACGTGAATTGATCGAAGGCGAGTTCCGCAAACTCGACAACGATCAGGAACTGCAACACTGGCTGCACGCTGAACTCAACAAGCCGCTGGACCCGACCGACGTCGCCCGTGCAGCGAGTACGCCGGAAATGGCGGCTGAGATGTACATCGCCAGTGTGATGCTGGTGGACGAAGAAAACTTCATGGAGAAGTCCTACCTCGATGAACTGGCGCGGCAATTGAAGCTGGAGCCGGGGTTGAAGGCCGAGCTGGAAAAGCAGGTGCGGCAGGCTTCGGTGTAAGTCTTCAGACCGTCTTCGCGGGCAAGCCTCGCTCCTACAGTGAATGGTCGAATATGCAATTGTCATTCGACGCGGTCTCTGTAGGAGCGAGGCTTGCCCGCGAAGGCATTTTCAGCCACACCGCATCTCCCAATGACCCAACCCACAGTCCATATCTGCCGAACCCCGGCTTTTTGTCGGCGGCATGAAAAGCTGCGCTCAGCGTTTGATAAATGAAACACCAGCCTCGGCTATACTCCCCCGCAATTCGAACCGCACCGAGGACTGACTGTGAAGAACTGGACGTTGCGCCAACGCATTTTGGCGAGCTTTGCGGTGATTATCGCGATCATGCTGTTGATGGTTGTGGTGTCCTTTTCTCGGCTGATGAAGATCGACGCCAGTGCAGAAAAGGTCCGTACCGATGCGGTTCCCGGGGTGTATTTCAGTTCGATGATGCGCGGTGCCTGGGTCGACAGTTATAACCTGACCCAGCAAATTGTCGGTCTCTCCGGACGTCGCGAAATAACACCCGCCGACCACGCCATGTTCAAGAGCTTTGAAGAGCGCTTGAGCGAGCAGATGGTCAATTACCGCAAGACCATTTTCACTCCCCAGGATCAGGCCGCGTTCGATGAATTCGAAGCGCGTCATCAGCTGTTCAATCAAGAGATGACCAACGTCCTCGACCTTTATCAGCGTAAAGAGTACGAGCCCGCGCGTCTTGCCCTTGAACAGAAGCTCACGCCGGCCTGGGTCAATGGGCGCAAGCAGTTGAACACCCTTATCGAGGTGAATCACGACGCGGCTGACAGAGCCACGCTGGCCATCGGCGACGCGGTGACCGCCGCCAAAATCACCATGGGCGTCTCCCTGCTGGTGGCTGTCATCGTCGCCGGCCTCTGCGGTCTATTGCTGATGCGCGCGATCATGGCGCCGATGAGTCGCATCGTGAATATCCTCGACATCATGCGCAGCGGCGATCTCAGCAGCCGTTTGAGTCTTGATCGCAAGGACGAGTTCGGCGCGGTGGAGACCGGCTTCAACGATATGATGACCGAGCTCACTTCGCTGGTGTCCCAGGCACAACGCTCATCGGTGCAGGTCACCACGTCGGTCACGGAAATCGCCGCGACGTCCAAGCAGCAACAGGCCACCGCCACCGAAACGGCGGCCACCACCACGGAAATCGGCGCGACATCGCGGGAAATTGCCGCCACTTCGCGGGACCTGGTGCGCACCATGACCGAAGTCTCCACCGCGGCCGATCAGGCATCAGTGCTGGCCGGTTCCGGTCAGCAAGGCCTGGCCCGCATGGAGGAAACCATGCACTCGGTAATGGGCGCGGCCGATCTGGTCAACGCCAAACTGGCGATCCTCAATGAGAAGGCCGGCAACATCAATCAGGTGGTAGTGACCATCGTCAAAGTCGCCGACCAGACCAACCTGTTGTCCCTGAATGCCGCGATCGAAGCCGAGAAGGCCGGTGAATATGGTCGCGGGTTTGCCGTGGTCGCCACCGAAGTTCGGCGCCTGGCGGACCAGACCGCTGTGGCCACCTACGACATCGAGCAGATGGTGCGCGAAATTCAGTCGGCGGTGTCGGCCGGGGTCATGGGCATGGACAAGTTTTCCGAAGAAGTGCGCCGTGGCATGTCCGAGGTGCAGCAGGTGGGCGAGCAACTGTCGCAGATCATCCATCAGGTTCAGGCACTGGCGCCACGGGTGTTGATGGTCAACGAAGGCATGCAGGCCCAGGCCACCGGCGCCGAGCAGATCAACCATGCGTTGGTGCAGTTGGGCGATGCCAGCAGCCAGACGGTCGAATCGCTGCGTCAGGCCAGTTTTGCCATCGATGAACTGAGTCAGGTGGCCGTCGGGCTGCGTGGCGGCGTTTCGCGATTCAAAGTCTGATGAGCGAGCTCGCGGTCAAGCGCGGCGCGGTGCTACCGGCGAAACAATCGTTGTTTCTGGTGTTCTGCATCGGCAACGAGCGTTACGCGTTGCAGGCCATCGAGGTGGCCGAAGTGCTGCCGCAGCTGCCATTGAAAGCGATTCCCCAGGCACCGCACTGGGTGGCGGGAGTGTTTGCCTATCGCAGCGCGGTGGTGCCGGTGATCGATCTCAGCGCCCTGACGTTCGGCCAACCGGCGCAGGCGCGCACCAGCACGCGGCTGGTGCTGGTGCACTATCGTCCGGATGAGGCGATGCCTGCGCAATTGCTCGGGCTGATTCTGGAGCAGGTCACCGACACGTTGCGCTGCAACCCGGCGGATTTTCAGCCTTATGGCCTGGATAATCGCCAGGCGCCGTACCTGGGGCCGGTGCGCGAAGATGCCCAGGGTTTATTGCAATGGGTGCGGGTTGCCGATTTGCTGGACGAACAGGTCCGCGCCTTGTTGTTTCCCTCGCCGCCGCTGGAGCTGGCGCAGTTTGAGGAGCAGGGATGAGCAGCGATCAAAGGTTTTTCGATTTCCTCAAAGAACGTATCGGCCTCGATGTGGGCTCGGTCGGCCCGGCGATCATCGAACGCGCGGTGCGCCAGCGCATCACGGCGGCTCGGGCGCGGACGGCCGATGAGTATTGGCACACCTTGCTCGGCTCGCGTGACGAACAACAGGCACTGATCGAAGCGGTAATCGTCCCCGAGACCTGGTTTTTCCGTTACCCGGAATCCTTCGCCACGCTGGCGAAACTGGCGACCAAGCGACTGGCGGCGATCAACAATATGCGCGCATTGCGCATTCTCAGCCTGCCGTGTTCCACCGGCGAAGAACCGTATTCCATCGCCATGGCATTGCTCGATGCCGGGCTGGCGCCGCACCAGTTCAAGGTCGACGGCATGGACGTCAGCCCGCTGTCGGTGGAAAAGGCCAGGCTCGCGCTGTACGGCAGGAATTCTTTTCGCGGCCAGGACATCGACTTCCGCGAGCGGCACTTCATTGCCGAAAACGACAACTATCGCCTCAGCGGGCGCGTGCTTGAACAGGTGCGCTTGCAGGTCGGCAATCTGCTGGATCCGGCCTTGCTGGTCTATGAGCCACCTTATGACTTCGTGTTCTGCCGCAATTTGCTGATCTATTTCGATCAGCCAACCCAGCAGCAAGTGTTCGAAGTGCTCAAGCGCCTGACTCACATCGACGGCGTGCTGTTTATCGGCCCGGCGGAGGGCAGTCTGCTGGGCCGTTTCGGCATGCGCTCGATTGGTATCCCGCAGTCGTTTGCCTTCAGCCGTCAAAGTGCGCCCGAACCGCTCGCGACCTTCATGCCGACGCCGCTGCCGGTGCAACAACCGGTGCGTAACGTGACACCGCCGCCCGTGCGCAGTCGGCCTTTCGTGGTGCCGACGCCTCAGTTCGCCGCCAACCCTTCGAAAACCTTCCCTTCGCAAACCCCTTCGGACGCTGCCACGCTGCTGGCGAACATCGCCGCGCTGGCCAACGAGGGGAAAAGTGCCGAGGCCCGCGCCGCGTGCGACAGTTTTTTGCGCAGTCACGAGCCGGTGGCCCAAGTGTTCTATTGGTTGGGGCTGCTCAGCGATGTTGCCGGCAGCACCCTCGAGGCTCAGGGTTTTTATCGCAAGGCGTTGTACCTCGAGCCGCAACACCCCGACGCACTGATGCACCTGGCCGCTTTGCTGCAGTCCCAGGGCGATACGGCCGGTGCCAGACGATTACAGGCCCGCGCCGCCCGCAGCGAGCGCGCCGCTGACAGTGAGCGTAAACGATGAACGTCGTCGACACCTTGAGCGTCACCCATGAAGATGCCCAGGCCATCGACGACTGCTGGAACCGCATCGGTATCCACGGCGACAAGTCCTGCCCGTTGCTGAGCGAGCACATTCATTGCCGCAATTGCTCGGTGTATTCGGCTGCCGCCACAGGTTTGCTCGACCGCTATGCGTTGCAGCAGGACGATCGCGAGCAAGTCTGCACAGTGGCCGGGATCGATGTGAAAACCCGCTCGCTGCTGATGTTTCGCCTCGGCGAAGAATGGTTGGGCCTGGCCACTCGCAGCCTGGTCGAAGTGGCGCCGCTGCAAGCGATTCACTCGTTGCCGCACCAGCGCTCCGGGGCGTTGCTCGGCGTGGCGAATGTGCGCGGGGCCTTGGTGGCGTGCCTGTCGCTGGTGGAGTTGCTGGGGCTTGATGCCACCAGTGGCGTGGCGTCGGGCGCGCGGGTGATGCCGCGGATGCTGATCATCGCTGCTCACGGCGGGCCGGTGGTAGTGCCGGTGGATGAGGTGGACGGGATTCACGCCATCGACGAGCGCATTCTCGATGCGGCATCCAGGTCCGGCGCTCAGGCCAGCGCCAGATACACCCGTGGCGTCTTGCAATTCAAAGGTCGCAGCCTGCGTTGGCTGGATGAAGAACAGCTGCTGTCCGCCGTGACCCGGAGCCTCACATGACCCCCGAGCAAATGCGTGATGCCTCTTTGCTGGAACTGTTCAGCCTCGAAGCCGAGGCCCAGACCCTGGTGCTGAGCGCAGGTCTTTTGGCGCTTGAGCGCGATCCGACCCAAGCCGATTACCTGGAGTCGTGCATGCGCGCGGCCCATTCGCTCAAGGGCGCAGCGCGGATCGTCGGTGTCGATGCCGGAGTCAGCGTTGCCCATGTGATGGAAGATTACCTGGTCAGCGCCCAGGAAGGGCGCCTGTACCTGCGGCCTGAACACATTGATGCGCTGTTGCAAGGCACCGATCTGCTGATGCGGATTGCGACGCCGGGCAACGCTCCGGCACCTGCGGATATCGACGCTTACGTCCTCTTGATGGGACGTTTGCTTGATCACATGGCGGCCACTGCGTCTATCGCGCCGCCGATGGCAGAGCTGCAGATGGAGCCGCCGACGCCCAAGGTTGAGGCACCCATGCTGGCTGCCGCCCAAGCCTCGCCGGCAGCGCCCGCCGAGCCAGCGCCCACGACTAAACGCACCACCGAAAGTGGCGAGCGCGTATTGCGCGTCACGGCCGAGCGCTTGAACAGCCTGCTTGACCTGTCGAGTAAATCCCTGGTGGAAACCCAGCGGCTCAAGCCGCACCTGGCCACCATGCAGCGCCTCAAACGCATGCAGAGCAACGGCCTGCGGGCGCTGGAAAACCTCAACGTCCATCTCAAGGACCATGCCTTGAGTCTCGAAGCCCAGGAAGCCTTGGGCGATGCCCGCCGATTGTTGGCCGAGTGTCAGCAATTGCTGGTGGAAAAAAACGCCGAGCTGGACGAGTTCGCCTGGCACGCCAGCCAGCGCGCGCAGGTGTTGTACGACACCGCGCTGGCCTGTCGCATGCGGCCCTTCGCCGACGTGCTGAGCGGGCAAGTGCGCATGGTCCGCGACCTCGGCCGTAGCCTGGGCAAACAGGTGCGACTGGAGATCGAGGGCGATAAGACCCAGGTCGACCGCGACGTACTGGAAAAACTTGAAGCGCCGCTGACGCACCTGCTGCGCAATGCGGTCGATCACGGCATCGAAACCCGGGAACAACGACTATTGGCCGGTAAACCGGAGGAAGGCCTGATCCGGTTGCGAGCGTCCCATCAGGCCGGTCTGCTGGTATTGGAACTGAGCGATGATGGCAACGGCGTCGACCTGGAAAAGCTTCGGCGCAACATCGTCGAACGGCAGTTATCCCCAGCCGAGACCGCGGCTCAGTTGAGCGAAGAGGAGCTGCTGACGTTCCTGTTTCTGCCGGGGTTCAGCCTGCGCGACTCTGTCACTGAAGTTTCCGGGCGCGGCGTCGGGCTGGATGCGGTTCAGCACATGGTTCGCCAGTTGCGCGGTGCCGTGGTGCTGGAGCAGACGGCAGGCGTGGGCAGTCGTTTTCATCTGGAAGTGCCGCTGACGCTGTCGGTGGTGCGCAGCCTGGTGGTGGAAGTCGGTGACGAGGCGTATGCCTTCCCGCTGGTGCACATCGAGCGCATGTGCGACCTGGCGCCGGAAGATATCGTGCAGGTCGAAGGCCGGCAGCACTTCTGGTACGAAGGCCGGCATGTCGGGCTGGTCGCCGCCAGCCAGCTGTTGCATCGCCCGGCGAGCCAGAACAACGCACAAACCCTCAAAGTCGTGGTCATCCGCGAGCGCGAAGCGATCTACGGTGTGGCCGTCGAGCGCTTTATCGGCGAGCGCACATTGGTGGTGCTGCCGCTGGACGAGCGCCTGGGCAAGGTGCAGGACATTTCCGCCGGGGCCTTGCTCGACGACGGCTCGGTAGTGCTGATCGTCGACGTCGAGGACATGCTGCGTTCGGTGGACAAACTGCTCAATACCGGGCGTCTGGAACGCATTGCCCGGCAAGCCAATCAGGCCGTCGAAGCGGCGCGTAAACGGATTCTGGTGGTGGACGATTCGCTGACCGTTCGTGAATTGCAGCGCAAATTGCTGCTCAATCGCGGCTATGACGTCGCGGTGGCGGTGGACGGCATGGATGGCTGGAATGCCCTGCGTTCAGAGGACTTCGATCTGCTGATCACCGACATCGACATGCCGCGCATGGACGGCATCGAACTGGTGTCCTTGGTGCGTCGCGACAACCGTCTGCAATCCCTGCCAGTGATGGTGGTGTCCTACAAGGACCGCGAAGAAGACCGTCGCCGTGGACTGGACGCCGGAGCCGACTATTATCTGGCCAAAGCCAGTTTTCATGATGACGCGTTGCTGGATGCAGTGGTTGAACTTATTGGAGGTGCGCGGGCATGAAAATCGCCATCGTCAACGACATGCCTATGGCGGTGGAGGCCTTGCGCCGCGCGTTGGCGTTCGATCCGGCGCACGAGGTGGTCTGGGTCGCCGGCAATGGAGGCGAGGCGGTGCAACGTTGCGCCGAATACACCCCGGATCTGATCCTGATGGATTTGATCATGCCGTTGATGGACGGGGTGGAAGCGACCCGGCGAATCATGGCCCAGACCCCATGCGCGATTGTCATTGTTACCGTCGACCGCGAGCAAAACGTGCACCGGGTGTTCGAAGCCATGGGCTACGGCGCGCTGGATGTGGTCGATACCCCGGCTATCGGCGGCGACAATCCTCAGGAAGCCGCCGCACCGTTGCTGCGCAAGATCATGAACATTGGCTGGCTGATCGGCGACAAGAGCAATCAGGTACGATCGGCACCGAGTTCGCACCGCCACTCCTCTTCACGCCAGCATTTGGTGGCCATCGGTTCTTCCGCCGGCGGGCCGGCGGCGCTGGAAGTACTGCTCAAAGGCCTGCCGCGAGATTTTTCTGCGGCCATCGTGCTGGTCCAGCATGTGGATCAGGTATTCGCCGCCGGCATGGCCGAATGGCTTGCCAGCGCCAGTGGCCTGGACGTGCGCCTGGCCCGGGAAGGCGAACGGCCGCAAAGCGGCGTGGTCCTGCTGGCCGGCACCAATCATCACATTCGATTGTTGAAAAACGGCACGCTCGCCTATACCGCCGAACCGGTCAACGAGATCTATCGGCCGTCGATCGATGTTTTTTTCGAGAGTGTGGCCAGTTACTGGAGCGGTGACGCGGTGGGCGTTCTGCTGACCGGTATGGGACGCGACGGCGCGCAAGGACTTAAACTCATGCGCCAGCAGGGCTACCTGACCATCGCTCAGGACCAGCAAAGCAGCGCGGTGTACGGCATGCCGAAGGCGGCCGCGAACATTGAGGCGGCAGTGGAAGTTCGCTCGCTGGACAAGATAGCGCCACGATTGCTGGAAATCTTCTCAAAATGACTATCATTAGCAGCAATCGTGGCCAAAGCAGTACTCAGGTGACCGCACATGAATGATTTACAGCTCGACGACTTCAAAACCGATGAAAACGCCGCCATGGTGTTGTTGGTGGACGATCAGGCGATGATCGGCGAGGCGGTGCGGCGTGGTTTGTCGAACGAAGAAAACATCGACTTCCATTTCTGTGCCGACCCGCACCAGGCCATTGCTCAGGCGATCCGTATCAAGCCGACCGTGATCCTTCAGGATCTGGTGATGCCTGGCCTCGACGGCCTGAGCCTGGTGCGCGAATACCGTAATCACCCGGCGACCAGGGACATTCCGATCATTGTTCTGTCGACCAAGGAAGACCCACTGATCAAGAGCGCTGCGTTTGCCGCCGGCGCCAATGATTACCTGGTCAAACTGCCGGACAACATCGAGCTGGTGGCGCGCATCCGTTATCACTCGCGTTCCTACATGACTTTGCTGCAACGTGATGCGGCGTACCGCGCGCTGCGGGTCAGCCAGCAGCAATTGCTCGACACCAACCTGGTGCTGCAACGCCTGATGAACTCCGACGGCCTGACCGGACTGTCGAACCGCCGGCATTTCGACGAATACCTGGAGCTGGAATGGCGGCGCTCGCTGCGGGACCAGACTCAATTGTCGCTGCTGATGATCGACGTCGACTACTTCAAGTCCTACAACGACAGCTTTGGCCACCTCGAAGGCGATGAAGCCTTGCGCAAAGTGGCTACGGCGATTCGCGACGCCAGCTCCAGACCTTCGGACTTGCCGGCCCGTTACGGCGGCGAAGAGTTCGTGCTCGTTTTACCCAACACCTCGCCGGGCGGTGCGCGAATGGTGGCGGAAAAACTGCGCCAGACCGTGGCCGGGTTGAAGATCCCGCACATTTTCCCGACCGAGGGCTCGAGCCTGACCATCAGCATCGGCCTGTCGACCATGATTCCGCAGCCGGGCAGCGATTGCCGGCAATTGATCTCGGCGGCAGACAAGGGGCTGTACCTGGCGAAGAACAATGGGCGCAATCAGGTGGGAATCGAGTAAAGCGTTGGACACGACGCCCCGTAGGAGCTGCCGAAGGCTGCGATCTTTTGATGTTGCTTTAAAGGCGAAGATCAAAAGATCGCAGCCTTCGGCAGCTCCTACAGTTCGCAGCGCAGCGTCTGCATGGTGTTCAGCCCCAAACCATTCGCCGCTAAAGCCGCCGGGCGGGCTGCCGTGACAGCTTGATTACGTTATACTCGCCGGCTTTCAAAAGTTCGCCAACGAGTGCTGCCCGCCATGGAAATCAACCCGATCCTTAACAGTATCAAGGACCTGTCCGAGCGCTCCGAAACTATTCGGGGGTATCTTTGACTACGATCAAAAGCATGAGCGTCTGACTGAAGTCAATCGCGAGCTTGAAGATCCGAGTGTCTGGAATAACCCGTCGTACGCTCAGGAGCTGGGCCGCGAGCGGTCGCAGCTGGCTCAGATCGTCGAAACCCTCGACGAAATGCACAGCGGTCTGGCCGATGCCAAAGACCTGCTGCTGATGTCCGCCGAAGAAGAAGACCAGGCCGCCGTCGATGACGTCGCTGCCGAAGTCGAGCGCCTGCGCGAATCCCTGGAAAAACTTGAATTCCGTCGCATGTTCAGCGGTGAGATGGACGCCAACAATGCCTACCTGGACATCCAGGCCGGCTCCGGCGGTACCGAGGCTCAGGACTGGGCCAACATCCTGCTGCGCATGTACCTGCGTTGGGCGGATAAACGCGGTTTCGACGCGACCATCATGGAACTGTCGGCCGGTGAAGTCGCCGGTATCAAAGGCGCAACCGTACACATCAAGGGCGAATACGCCTTTGGCTGGTTGCGTACCGAAATCGGCGTGCACCGTCTGGTGCGCAAGAGCCCGTTCGACTCCGGTAACCGTCGTCACACCTCGTTCTCGGCCGTGTTCGTGTCGCCGGAAATCGATGACAACATCGAAATCGACATCAACCCCGCGGACCTGCGCATCGACACCTACCGCTCCTCCGGTGCCGGTGGTCAGCACGTTAACACCACCGACTCGGCCGTACGGATTACTCACGTACCGACCAACACCGTGGTCAGCTGCCAGAACGAACGCTCCCAGCATGCGAACAAAGACACCGCGATGAAAATGTTGCGGGCGCGCTTGTACGAACAGGAAGTGCAGAAGCGCAACGCCGCTTCCCAGGCCCTGGAAGACACCAAGTCGGATATCGGCTGGGGTCATCAGATCCGTTCGTACGTGCTCGATGCCTCGCGGATCAAGGATCT
Source organism: Pseudomonas sp. PICF141 (assembly GCF_002286815.1). Taxonomy (GTDB): domain Bacteria; phylum Pseudomonadota; class Gammaproteobacteria; order Pseudomonadales; family Pseudomonadaceae; genus Aquipseudomonas. The sequence goes on along the minus strand of NZ_MUNM01000034.1, from coordinate 107,846 downwards.
GCGTACCAACATCGAACGCAGCGACTGCGACAAGGTGCTCGATGGCGACATCGACGAATACCTGGTGGCCAGCTTGAAACAAGGGCTCTAAGGCCCGCGCTGCAGGGTTGTCACCACCCTGTAGGAGCGAGGCTTGCCCGCGAACCCCGGCGAATGCCGGGGGCAACGAACCTGTGATGGAATATTTAAAGACATGAGCGACCTACAACTCGACCCGCAAGCCCTGCAACAGGAAGAAAACTCCCTGATCGCCCTGCGCAAGGAAAAGCTTGCTGCCGAGCGCGCCAAGGGCAATGCCTTCCCCAACGACTTCCGCCGCGACAATTACTGCGAAGATTTGCAGAAACAGTACGCGGACAAGACCAAGGAAGAGCTGGCAGAAGCTGCAATCCCGGTCAAGGTGGCGGGTCGCATCATGCTCAACCGTGGCTCGTTCATGGTGATTCAGGACATGACCGGTCGCATCCAGGTCTACGTCAACCGTAAAACCCTGTCCGAAGACACCCTGGCCGCGGTGAAAACCTGGGACATGGGCGATATCATTGCAGCCGAAGGCACCCTGGCGCGTTCCGGCAAAGGCGACCTGTACGTGGAAATGACCAGCGTGCGCCTGCTGACCAAATCCCTGCGCCCGCTGCCGGACAAGCACCACGGCCTGACCGACACCGAACAGCGCTACCGTCAGCGTTACGTTGACCTGATCGTCAACGAAGAGGTGCGCCAGACCTTCCGCGTGCGCTCGCAAGTGATTGCGCACATCCGCAGCTTCCTGATGAAGCGTGACTTCCTGGAAGTGGAAACGCCGATGCTGCAAACCATTCCAGGCGGCGCGGCGGCCAAACCGTTCGAGACTCACCACAACGCGCTGGACATGGAAATGTTCCTGCGTATCGCGCCTGAGCTATACCTCAAGCGCCTGGTCGTCGGTGGTTTCGAAAAAGTCTTCGAGATCAACCGCAACTTCCGTAACGAAGGCGTTTCGACGCGCCATAACCCTGAATTCACCATGTTGGAGTTCTATCAGGCTTACGCCGACTACGAAGACAACATGGACCTGACCGAGGAACTGTTCCGCGAACTGGCTCAACTGGTTCTGGGAAGCACCGATGTGCCGTACGGCGACAAAGTGTTCCACTTCGGCGAGCCGTTCGTGCGTCTGTCGGTGTTCGATTCGATCCTCAAGTACAACCCTGAGCTGACCGCTGACGACCTGAATGACATCGACAAAGCCCGTACCATCGCCAAGAAGGCCGGCGCCAAGGTGCTGGGTTTCGAAGGTTTGGGCAAATTGCAGGTGATGATTTTCGAAGAACTGGTCGAGCACAAGCTGGAACAGCCGCACTTCATCACCCAGTACCCGTTCGAAGTGTCGCCGCTGGCCCGTCGTAACGACGAGAACCCGAACGTCACTGACCGTTTCGAACTGTTCATCGGCGGCCGCGAAATCGCCAACGCCTATTCCGAGTTGAACGACGCCGAAGATCAGGCCGAGCGTTTCATGGCGCAGGTGGCCGACAAGGACGCCGGCGATGACGAAGCCATGCACTATGACGCCGACTTCGTTCGCGCGCTGGAGTACGGCATGCCGCCAACCGCCGGTGAAGGGATCGGTATCGACCGTCTGGTGATGTTGCTGACCAACTCACCGTCGATTCGCGACGTGATCCTGTTCCCGCACATGCGGCCACAAGCGTAAGTGTTTCAATTAAAAAGCCGCCTATAACAGGCGGCTTTTTATTGCCTGTCTGGTACAAACGTATCAATTGGTTACTTTTGACGTTTAGAGAGGAAGACCTGTCGTGAATCGTGCAATGGCTCAAGAAGGTGCAGCGGGTATCGCCACTGCGGTCGCTGAAAGTGTTCAGTACCAGGGCCGCAAGGCCAGCCGACAGGGCAGCGAACAGCGTCGACAGGACATTCTCGACGCAGCGATGCGCATTGTCGTGCGCGATGGCGTGCGGGCCGTACGCCACCGTGCGGTGGCTGCTGAAGCGGGTGTGCCGCTGTCGGCCACCACCTACTATTTCAAAGACATCGATGACCTGCTCACCGATACCTTCGCCCAATACGTGGAACGCAGCGCGGCGTTCATGGCCCGGTTGTGGGCCAACAACGAAGGCTTGTTGCGCGAGATGGTCGTCAGCGGCGATGGCACCGCCGAGTCCCGCTCACAGCTGGCGGACGATATCGCCCGGCTGATGGCTGACTATGTGCACCGGCAATTGATCAATCGCCGCGAGCATTTGATGGCCGAGCAAGCTTTCCGCCAGGAAGCGTTGCTTAACCCGCGCCTGGCGTTGTTGGTACGCTCCCATCAGCAAATTCTCCTGCACGGCACCTGCCAGCTTTTCGAAGTATTGGGTTCCCGTGAGCCACAACAGGATGCCAAGGTGTTGACGGCGATTATCGGACGGATGGAATATCAGGGCCTGCTCAACGACGCCGAGCCTGTTGCCGAAGAGGAAATGCTCGGCATCCTCAACCGCTACATGCATCTGGTGCTGGCGTCGGTGTAAATCCCGCAGGACAACTCGACCCTGTAGGAGCGAGGCTTGCCCGCGAAGGCGGTATAACATTCAAATGTGTGTTGACTGACACAACGCCTTCGCGGGCAAGCCTCGCTCCCACAGGTTCGGTGACCATTCGGGGCCGTGTGTTCATAGGGAGTGTTGAATGAAAGCCTGGCGCGTCGTTGTGATCGCCCTGTCGATCCTGCTGCTCAGTGGCTGTCTGGTGACCTTCAAGGAGCCGCTGCCCGCCAGCGAGCCCGCGCCCAAAGGATTGCTCGGCAAATGGACCAGCACCAATGCCTGGGGCGAGCCGATGAACCTGGAACTGACGCGCATCGGCGACAATCGCTATCAGGCAGTCAGCTATTTCAAGGCCAAGCCCCATGAGCGTGAAGCCTACCCCTTCACGGTGTCGCGCCATGGCAATCGCTGGTACCTGTCGGCGAAAGTGCCGGCGCAGTTCGGCGGCAACTTCACCATCACCGGTTTCGAGCTCAACGATAAACACGAACTGGTGGTCTACAACCTCGACCTCGAGCAGATCAAGCAGGCCATGGGCCAGGAAGCCCTCAGTGGCCAAGGCTTCCAGACCGACGACGGCGACGGGGTGTTGATCAACAACAGCCTGGACCAGGTGTTTGCCTACCTTGATGACCCGGCCAATTCCGATGTTTTCGTCGAAGCAGTGCGCTACCAGCGCCTGGCCAGCACCAAATAAACCCAGCACGTAACGGTTTTACTACAGGAGTTTCGGGTGGACGAATACCAGCAGACGATACGCATTTTGTCTGATCGCATAGTGCTGGCGCAGACGCCGATTCGCGTTCTGGATGCGGTCAAATGGGACGACAGCATTCGCAAGGGGTTCTTCAAAGGCAAGGGCAAGGAAATGCCGGCCGTGGACCGCGACTACTACCTCAATCGACCGCTGGCATTCGATTCCAGCAAAGTGAAGCTGGAATTCCAGAACATCGAGCGCGACATCACCCGCCAACTCGGCCAGTTCAATCCAGTCGGCCAGATCATGCGCCGTATGTGCAAGGAATACCGGATGGTGGTGCGCATGCTTGAAGCGCGCGGCACCGAGGATTTCGGGCTGATTTCCCAGGAATTGTATGGCGCGGCGTCCGATGCATTTCACGCCGGCGACCCGACCCTGGCCGACCTGGGCCTGATGCTCTCCGATTACCTGAACAACATCGCTGGCCGTGGCGACCTCAAGGACGAACCGAAACTCCTCACGGCCAAGGAAGCCGTCAACTTGCTGCAACACCGGCTGAACCGGGTGTTTGGCGAGAACGAAGAAACCATTCGGGTGTTCGAGTCCGACGGGATCGTCGCCGATGCGGCGGCCGGTGCCGACTACATCAAGATCCGCGCCGACGCGATGTTCAACGACCGCGACGTGCGTGCGCTGGAAGTCCACGAAGGGCTGGTGCATGTGGGCACCACGCTCAACGGCCTGAATCAGCCGATCTGCACCTTCCTGTCCAAAGGCCCGCCGTCGTCCACCGTGACCCAGGAAGGCCTGGCGATCCTGATGGAAATCATCACCTTCGCCTCCTACCCCAGCCGCCTGCGCAAACTGACCAACCGCACCCGCGCCATTCATATGGTGGAGGAGGGCGCGGACTTCTTGCAGATTTACGAATTTTTCTGTGAGCAAGGCTTCGAAATGGCCGAAAGCTATGGCAACGCCAGTCGGGTTTTCCGCGGCTCGGTGCCGACCGGTCTACCGTTTACCAAAGACTTGTCCTATCTCAAGGGCTTTATCATGGTTTACAACTACATTCAGTTGGCCGTGCGTAAAGGCAAGCTGGAGCAGATACCGCTATTGTTTTGCGGCAAGACCACGCTGGAAGACATGCGGACCTTGCGCCAACTGGTGGACGAAGGCCTGATCGTGCCGCCCAAGTACCTGCCCGATCAATTTCGCGACATGAACGCGCTATCAGCCTGGATGTGCTTCTCCAACTTCCTCAACCACCTGAGCCTGGACCGGATCGAAGCGGATTATTCCAATATCCTGTGAGCACAACACACCCTGTAGGAGCGAGGCTTGCCCGCGAAGAACGATAACGCGCTTTATCAGATCTACCGCGTCATCGTTCTTCGCGGGCAAGCCTCGCTCCTACGGACCTGCTATCAATCGTTAATGCGAGGCTTCACCGGATGAGAATCCTCGGCATCTTTTACCTGCTCCTGGCGCTTGGCGGTTGCAGCTCTTTGCTGTTCTATCCCGAGCCCGGCCAGCCGTTCACTCCGGCAAAAGCCAAACTCGAATTTCGCGACGTCACCCTGGTCACCGCTGACGGCCTCAAACTGCATGGCTGGTGGCTGCCGGCGAAAAAAGATGTCGAGGTCAAAGGCACCGTGCTGCATCTGCATGGCAACGGCGGCAACCTGGCGTGGCATTTGGGTGGCAGCTGGTGGTTGCCGGAGCAGGGCTATCAAGTGTTGCTGGTGGACTATCGTGGGTACGGTTGGTCCGAAGGTAAACCAGCGTTGCCGGCGATCTATCAAGACATCGACGCCGCGTTCAAATGGCTCGACCAGGCCCCGGAGGTCAAGGGTAAACCGCTGATCCTTCTCGGTCAGAGCCTTGGCGGTTCGATGGCCGTGCATTTCCTGGCCCGGCACCCCGAGCGCCAGCGGCAACTCAAGGCTTTTGTGCTCGATGGCGTGCCTGCCAGTTACCGTGATGTCGGGCGTTTCGCCCTGAGCACCTCATGGATGACCTGGCCGTTCCAGGTGCCGTTATCCTGGTTGGTGCCGGACGGCGACAGTGCGATTCATTCCATGAAGCAGCTCAATGGTGTACCGAAACTGATCTATCACAGCATCGATGATCAGCTGGTACCCCTTTCCAACGGCATCCGACTGTATCAAGCTGCGCCGCCGCCGCGAGTGCTGCAAATGACCCGTGGCGGACATGTGCAAACCTTCGCCGACCCGGTCTGGCGAAAGGTCATGCTGCGTTACCTCGAAGACCCGCAGCATTTCGACGGCCTGCGTCGCCTGGGTGAGGTCCCGAATTACCCGGCACCCCCGAATTCTGAAGATGAACCACCAGAGAGCCCGCAATGAGTGAAGAACGTAACGCCATCCCGCTGATCATCACCGGTATCTGCAGCATCCTCGGCACTGTCGGCGCCCTGTGGTGGTACGGCTACCTGCACTTCGCCAAACCCGAAGATGCGTTGCTGCTCAGCGACTTCACCATGCTCAAGACCGTGCCGGGCGAAGACTATAAAGTCTCCCTGCAACCGGCCCCGCAAGTGGCCCAGTGCATTGATGGCGTGCTGGTGCTGTTCGACACCGAACAGAAAGGCCTGACCGGTGTGCTGGTCAACAGCAAGAAAAAAGCTGTGCGCTGCATGGGCGAGGCAACGCCGCAAAAACTCGAGCAATAAACATCCCGTAGGAGCGAGGCTTGCCCGCGAGGAACGATGATGCGGTCTAACAGATAAACCGAGTCATCGTTCTTGGCGGGCAAGCCTCGCTCCTACAGGGCTTTTGCATTACCGCAGGTTCAATCTAGTTCGAGCTGATCGCCGAACGCGGAATGACGGGCTGGTTATCATTGGAAATGGTCACTTCCACCCGACGGTTCATCGCACGGCCCGAGACGCTGGAGTTCTCCGCAACCGGGTATTCCTTGCCATAACCCTGGGCCACGATCCGCGCCGGGTCTACACCCATCTTGATCAGGGCCACTTGCACCGAGGTCGCGCGACGCTCGGACAGCGATTGGTTATACGACGCCGAGCCGGTGCTGTCGGTGTAGCCTTCGACAATCACTTTACGGTCCGGGTTTTCCTGAAGGAATTGCGCCAGTTTGTTGATATTCACCAAGCCGTTGGACTTCAGGTCCGCCTTGTTGGTGGCGAACAGCACATCACCAAACGTCACGAGCGTGCCACGATCGGTCTGTCTGGCGTTCAGACTGTCCTGCAGCTGTTTGATCTGCTGGTCGCGGGCATCCAGACGAGCCTGGGCCCGTTGTGCCGCGGCATTCTTCAGGTTGTTTTCAGCGGTGCGCAGAGCGATGGTCTGCTTGGCTACTTCAACACGCTGATTGGTCAGGTAAGCCAATTGGTCGACCGTGGCCTGGTCTTCCCTGTCCAGATAAGCCTTGTCGGCCTTGTCCAGGTATTCGCTGGCGTCTTTGGTTTCCAGCGCCGCGACTTTGCTCGCTTGCGGGTTGGCTTGCAGGCCGGTGTAGTTGGTACGGGCTTGCTCCAGGTTCGCGTTGGGCGGTGTGGAGCAGGCAGCCAGTGCAACACTTGCGGCCAGGAGGGCGGGGATTATCAATTGATTGCGCATAATAGTTCGTCCTTTCTATCGATAAGCGTTTGAGGTCTGAACATCGGAAGGGGCGCCTACTGCACGGTGCGCTGACTTTCCTGACGCAGTTCCTGAACACCTTTCTGGGAATCCTTCACAGATTGTTCGGCCTTCATCGCCTGGGCCTTGCGCTCGGCGACGCGGGCGTCCCACTCGGCTTGCTCGGCCAGCATTCTGGCTTCGTCATACTTTTTGTCGTGCATGGCGATTTCGGCTTGTTTGAGCTTGTCCTGAGCGGCCTTCATTTCCACGGCGGCGAATTCAGTCCCGCCGGCGCTGACGGCACTGTTCACAGCCGATTGGGTCACGGCGTATTGCTCGCTCGGCGGGTTACCGGCGCAACCGGCCAGAACCAGGCTGCTGCCAATGGCCAGGGTCGCCAGTTTGAGACCGCGCAGAGGGGAATACGAGGAGGATGCAGCGCTGGTCTTCATAGTCTTCAACTCCATTGGATAACTCCTGAAAAACATCTGAATCCATCCTGGGCAAGGAGCCGCAACCTACGATTTCCAGAGTGCTTTTTGAAACGGCCGTCCCAGGCGTGGTTACTGGGTGTGACCCGTGGCGTTTTTCAAAAGTTCAGAGAAGATGGCTTATCGACCGAAAAAACTGATCGAGCGGACAGGGCTCTAAATCGGGAACTTTCAGGCGGCACGGGGTATCCACGGGGCTTTAAGTGACCCGCAAGTGCACCGTTCAGCAGGAAGAATGCGATCAAATTGTGGGAGCGAGCCTGCTCGCGATGGGGCCATATCATTCAACATCAACGTTGACTGTTAAACCCTATCGCGAGCAGGCTCGCGCCCACAGGAATCAGTGTTTCTGCTTGTCGTTATCGCCCGACAAATCATGCAAATGGCGCCGGGACAAGGCGAGAAAACGCGGAGTAGGGCCGACGTCTTCGTACAGTGGATCGCCTTCCTCGTCGGTGGCCACCACCGTTGACCCTTTCACGTACGGAAAGCTGGCTTCGAGTTCTTCCAGGGCGGCGCCGATCAGCTCGCCGAGGAGTTCTTCGGGGTGCCGCTTGGGGTACATTTCGATAATTGCCGCCAGCCGTGCGGCCGCTTCCACGTCCAGACGAATCGTGTAGCCCGTGTCGGTCAGGCGACCCTTGGCGTTTTCTTCCCAGTGCTTGGCGAGCTCGCGGATTTTCATGATGACCTCATTGCGCACCTGCTCGTGGCAGGCCGGGTGAGTGTCCGGCGGTAGCCGGTGATACGCCGTTGTACGGCTCATGGTTGAGATTAGCTGCATTGCCCGGTGTTTGAAGCCCTTGGCGTGGTCTGCTTGTAAGAAGCGCTTTACGGCGGCACTCTCTGTAGCAGAGCCTCTGATAACCAAGCATAGCCGCCCGGATTTTCGCTGGAGAACTGCTGATGACCGATATTGATGCACGCTTGCGCGAGGACGTTCACCTGTTGGGTGAACTGTTGGGCAACACCATTCGTGAACAGTACGGGGATGACTTTCTCGACAAGATCGAGCAGATCCGCAAAGGCGCCAAGGCTGACCGTCGCGGTTCGATGGACGCTGAGCTTAGTGCCAGCCTCAACCAGTTGAGCGAAGACGAGCTGCTGCCGGTGGCGCGAGCGTTCAACCAGTTTCTCAACCTGGCCAATATCGCTGAGCAATATCAGCTGATTCACCGCCGCGAAGAGTCGCAACCCGAACCATTCGAGGCACGGGTGTTGCCGGAACTGCTCGCTCGCCTGCTGACTGCGGGTCATGACCCCGAGTCCCTGGCCCGGCAATTGGGGCGTCTGGAAATCGAGTTGGTATTGACCGCGCACCCCACCGAAGTGGCGCGCCGCACCCTGATCCAGAAGTACGACGCGATCGCCGCGCAACTGGCCGCACAAGACCATCGCGACCTGACCACCGCCGAGCGCGAGCAGATCAAGACGAAGTTGCAGCGCCTGATCGCCGAAGCCTGGCACACCGAAGAAATTCGCCGTACCCGTCCCACACCGGTGGATGAAGCCAAGTGGGGCTTTGCGGTGATCGAGCATTCGCTGTGGCAGGCGATTCCCAATTATTTGCGCAAGGCCGATCAGGCGCTGCATGCCGCCACCGGCCTGCACTTGCCACTGGAAGCGGCACCGATTCGCTTTGCCTCCTGGATGGGCGGCGACCGCGACGGCAACCCCAACGTCACTGCCGCCGTAACCCGCGAAGTGTTGCTGCTGGCGCGCTGGATGGCCGCCGATTTGTACCTGCGCGACGTTGATCATCTCGCCGCCGAGTTGTCGATGCAGCGGGCCAGTGACGAGCTGAAGGCCAAGGCCGGCGACAGCGCCGAACCTTACCGCGCAGTGCTCAAACAATTGCGTGAACGCCTGCGCGCGACCCGTAACTGGGCCCACGCCTCCCTGACGGCAGCCACTCCAGCGTCGGCCGATGTGCTGCAAAACAATCGTGACCTGCTGGACCCGCTGGAGCTGTGCTACCACTCGCTGCATGAATGCGGCATGGGCGTCATCGCCGATGGTCCGTTGCTCGATTGCCTGCGTCGCGCGGTGACATTCGGGTTGTTTCTGGTGCGCCTCGATGTGCGGCAGGACTCGTCACGCCACACGGCGGCCATGACCGAAATCACCGATTACCTCGGCCTGGGCCGTTATGAGGACTGGAGCGAAGAGGAACGCATCGCCTTCCTGATGCGTGAACTGAACAATCGTCGCCCGTTGCTGCCAGCGTACTTCAAGCCGTCTGCCGACACCGCCGAGGTTCTGGCGACGTGCCGGGAAATCGCCGCGGCACCAGGGGCCTCCCTTGGTTCGTATGTGATTTCCATGGCCGGTGCCGCTTCCGACGTGCTGGCTGTGCAACTGCTGCTCAAAGAATCCGGCGTATTGCGGCCGATGCGCGTGGTGCCGCTGTTCGAAACCCTCGCCGACCTCGACAACGCGGGCCCGGTGATCGAAAAACTGTTGCTGTTGCCGGGCTATCGCTCGCGCCTGCAAGGGCCGCAGGAAGTGATGATCGGTTATTCCGACTCAGCCAAGGACGCTGGCACCACTGCAGCCGCCTGGGCGCAGTATCGGGCTCAGGAGCGGCTGGTGGATATTTGCCGCGAGCAGCAAGTTGAGCTGTTGTTGTTCCACGGTCGCGGTGGCACCGTGGGCCGTGGAGGTGGTCCGGCACACGCGGCGATTCTGTCGCAGCCGCCGGGGTCGGTGGCGGGGCGTTTCCGCACCACCGAACAGGGGGAAATGATTCGTTTCAAATTCGGCCTGCCGGACATCGCCGAGCAAAACCTCAATCTGTACCTGGCGGCGGTGCTGGAAGCCACCTTGTTGCCGCCACCACCGCCTGAGCCTGCCTGGCGCCATTTGATGGACGAATTGGCCGCCGATGGCGTCAAGGCCTACCGCGCCGTGGTACGGGAGAACCCGCAGTTCGTCGAGTACTTCCGCCAATCGACCCCGGAGCAGGAGTTGGGGCGTTTGCCGTTGGGCAGCCGCCCGGCCAAACGCCGTGCTGGCGGCATTGAAAGCCTGCGTGCCATTCCGTGGATCTTCGGCTGGACCCAGACGCGTCTGATGCTGCCGGCCTGGCTCGGCTGGGAAGCGGCGCTGAGCAAGGCGCTGGAGCGCGGCGAAGGTGAGCTGTTAGGGCAGATGCGCGAGCAGTGGCCATTCTTCCGTACCCGCATCGATATGCTGGAAATGGTGCTGGCCAAGGCCGACGCCGATATCGCCCAGTCTTACGATGAGCGTCTGGTCGAGCCGGATCTGCTCCCTTTGGGCGCGCATTTACGCGACCTATTGTCGCAGGCGTGTGCAGTGGTCCTGGGGTTGACCGGTCAGTCGCAGCTACTGGCACATAGCCCAGCCACCCTTGAATTCATCCGTCTGCGCAACACTTACCTCGACCCGCTGCATCTATTGCAAGCCGAACTGTTGGCACGTTCGCGGCAACAGGATGTGGCCCAGGGCAGCCCGGTAGAACAGGCGTTACTGGTGTCTGTGGCGGGGATTGCCGCCGGTTTGCGAAATACCGGCTAAGGTTTTCGTCGTGGGGAACAGGCACCCGGCGCGAGCGTCGAGTGCCTGCTGGCGAGCGGTCAAAAAGGTCTGCCACGCGACAGTTAATGATGGGGTTGCGACTTGGGTTACCCCTTCGCAGGGTCTCGCAAGGGGCGGGTTTCTCCGACTTTCGGCGGCTTGTGTGGGCAGGGCCTGCTGTGTATCTTGATCAGCCTTTGGCCGTTTGGGCGGTCGCGATCCTATTTTTGAGATTGGCCCCAAGAGGCGAATCTGACGTTATCTATATAAAAAATTGAGGAGCACATCTAATGCGCGTCATTCTGCTGGGAGCTCCCGGGGCCGGTAAAGGTACTCAGGCTAAGTTCATCACCGAGAAATTCGGTATTCCGCAAATTTCTACCGGCGACATGCTGCGTGCTGCGGTAAAAGCCGGCACCGAGCTGGGCGTTAAAGCCAAAAGCATCATGGATGCCGGTGGCCTGGTTTCCGACGACCTGATCATCGCCCTGGTCAAGGACCGTATCGCGCAGCCTGACTGTGCCAAAGGTTTCCTGTTCGACGGTTTCCCGCGCACCATTCCGCAAGCTGAAGCGCTGGTAGAGGCTGACGTGGAGCTGGACCACGTGGTCGAAATCGCCGTCGATGACGAAGAAATCGTGCAGCGGATTGCCGGTCGTCGCGTTCACGAGGCCAGCGGCCGCGTGTACCACACCGTTTACAACCCGCCGAAAATCGCCGGCAAAGACGACATCACTGGCGAAGAACTGGTACAGCGCAAGGACGACACCGAAGAAACCGTGCGTCATCGCCTGTCGGTCTACCACTCCCAGACCAAGCCACTGATAGAGTTCTACCAGAACCTGGCCGCTGATCAGGGCAAGCCGAAGTACAGCCACATCGAAGGTGTTGGCTCGGTTGAATCGATCACCGGCAAGGTGCTTGAAGCACTGAGCTGAAAAGTCTGATCGGCTTCATCTTCTACGGCCCGCTTGCGGGCCGTAGTTGTTTATACTGGCGCACTTTTTTTGACTTCTCTTACGGAAACATCGATGAGCACCTTGCTGGCCCTGGACACCGCGACTGAAGCTTGCTCCGTTGCCTTGCTGCATGACGGCAAAGTCACGAGCCATTACGAGGTGATCCCGCGCCTGCATGCGCAAAAGCTGCTGCCGATGATTCAGCAACTGCTGGCCGATGCCGGGACTACCCTGCAAGCGGTCGATGCCATTGCGTTCGGCCGTGGGCCGGGCGCGTTCACCGGTGTGCGCATCGCCATCGGCGTGGTGCAGGGGCTGGCGTTTGCGCTGGATCGCCCGGTATTGCCGGTCTCCAATCTCGCCGTACTCGCCCAGCGGGCCTATCGCGAACACGGCGTCAGCCAGGTCGCGGCGGCCATCGATGCGCGCATGGATGAGGTGTATTGGGGTTGCTACCGCGAAACGGCGGGGGAGATGCGGCTGGTGGGCAATGAAGCGGTACTGCCACCGCAAGCCGCTGCGTTGCCAGCCGATGCCAGCGGCGAGTGGTTTGGTGCTGGCACCGGTTGGGGGTATGCCGAGCGCATTGCCGTCAACCTGAGCGGGCAGGACGCGGGCATGCTGCCCCACGCCGAAGACTTGCTGACCCTGGCTCGTTTTGCCTGGGAGCGCGGTGAAGCGATCGTGGCCGATCAGGCGCAACCGGTGTATCTGCGCGATAAAGTCGCGACCCCGAAAGCGCGTTAATCCTTGTTCTCGGGTTGATCCCTTCGCGGGCAAGCCTCGCTCCTACAAGTTTTGTAGCCAGTCGAAATATCGGCGATACCTGTATGAGCGAGGCTTGCCCGCGAAGGCAATCTTTCCGGTTATAGCCAATCATCAATTTCTACCCGCCGCTTTTAAACCTTTTCGCTTTTCTGTGTTCTAGTTATCACTCGGCGGTTTGCGAAGTGGGATATGCGCCACTAAACTGCCATCATCGATACCGAGCATGCCCTTATGCGTATAGACGGCGTTTCCTCTCAGTCCTACCCCATCAAGCGCAAGCCTCGCAAAGGCCATGTCTACGAGGGTGACTCCGTCGATATCGACGGCGAGCTGGAATTCCCTACCGAAGAGCAATTGGCCGCCCGTGCCAAAGCCTCGGCGCAACGCCTGAGCAATCTGCCCGCTCGTCAACAAGACATGATTTATCACCGCGCCATGAGCAAAAGCGTGGCAATGGCTTTGGCCAGTTACCTGAGCACCGCCACTTTTGTCGATTGGGATGCGGATGTTCTGGGTCTCGACCTTTACATCTGATGCTGCCTTACTATCTCGGTTGCCCGTCCTGGAGTGAAAACGCCCGGCGCGATTATTTGTATCCGCAAGACGCCAGGCCTGCCGAGTTTCTCAGTCTTTATGCTCAAGTGTTCAACGCCGTGGAAGGCAATACGACCTTCTACGCCAGCCCGTCTGCCGCCACGGTGCAGCGCTGGGCCCAGATCATGCCCGAACACTTTCGCTTCACCGCCAAGTTTCCTGGCGACATCAGTCACAGCGGCGATCTGCGCGAACAATTGACCGCCGCCGAAACCTTCCTGCAATTGCTCAGCCCCCTGGGTGAGCGGGTTTCTCCCCTGTGGTTGCAATTATCCAAAAGCTTCACCCCACAACGCTTGTCCGAGCTGGCCGGTTTTATCGATGCGATCGACCGGCCCCTGGCGGTTGAAGTGCGACACGATGAGTTCTTTGCCAAGGGCGATGCCGAGCGAATGCTCAATCGCCTGTTGCTCGAGCGCGGTGTCGAGCGTATCTGCCTCGATCCGCGAGCACTGTTCAGCTGCACCTCGACTGAACCTTCGGTGCTTCACGCCCAATCGAAAAAACCCCGGGTACCGCCTCGTCCTGCGGCGTTTACTCAATGCCCACAGGTGCGTTTCATCGGCCATCCTGTGCTTGAAGCCAACGATCCATTCCTGGTGCCGTGGGTCGAAAAAATCGCTGCCTGGATCGAAGAGGGCCGCGCGCCGTATATCTTCCTGCACACCGCCGATAATCTGTTGGCGGCAAAACTCGCCCAACGTTTTCACGCACAGCTGATGCTGCGTTTGCCTGGCTTGCCGCCGCTGCCTGAGCTATACAGAGAGCCCGCTGCCGAGCAATTTGGCTTGCTCTGAAGCGGATTTTTTCCCTTTTCAGGAGCCTGCCAATGGATGCGCAAATCCTTCGAGCCCAGGCGTTCAAAGCACTGCATGAACGCGAGGGCGCTTTTGTCATTCCCAACCCTTGGGACGCCGGCTCGGCGAAAATGCTCGCCAGCCTTGGTTTCGAGGCACTGGCAACCACCAGTGCCGGTTACGCCTTTTCCCGAGGCCGTCCCGATGGTGGGTTGACGCTCGATGAAACCCTGGCGAACGTTGAAGCGATTGTCGCGGCCACCGATCTGCCGGTGGCGGTGGATCTCGAAAACGGTTTTGCCGACGCCCCCGCTGATTGCGCCCAAAGTATTCTGCGGGCAGCCAAGGCCGGTGCCGTTGGCGGTTCGATCGAAGATGCCACCGGGCGTGAGGACGGTCCGATCTACTGCTTCGAACATGCGGTGGCGCGTATCGAAGCGGCTGTCGCGGCGGCTCGCAGTTTGTCTTTTCCCTTCGTGCTGACGGCGCGTGCCGAAAACTATCTGCACGGCAATCCTGACCTCGACGATACCGTTCGCCGTTTGCAGGCATTCGCCGAAGCGGGAGCTGACGTGCTTTACGCACCAGGCTTGCGCAGTGCTGAAGAGGTTTTGGCGGTGGTCCGTGCCGTTGCGCCCAAGCCGGTCAATGTATTGATGTCCGGCGGGCTCAAGCTGACAGTCAAGCAGTTGAGTGAAATGGGCGTCAGACGCATCAGCGTCGGTTCAGCCCTGGCCCTGGCGGCGTATGGCGAGTTCTTCCGCGCCGCCGAGGAAATCCAGCAACACGGGACCTTCGGCTTTACCTCCCGCTCGATGCCGTTCCAGAAGGCCAATCAATTGTTCAAAGGCTGACGATGCGGTTTCGGTGGGGGCTGTTGCTGGTGCTGTTGATCATCGGCGCTGCCGGGTTAAGTGTCTGGCGCGGCTGGGTGTCCATTCCCCCGCAATGGAACCCCTGGGCGCCGCTGGACGTGAAGGCCGAACCGAACCTGCTGACCCGCTACAAACTGATGCGTCTGCGCAATGATCCGCAGTTATGCGACCAGGTCCTGAGCGGCTCAGGTTTGCGGGTGACCCGTCAGGCCGACAGCCCGGACGCGACTTGCCCATTGACCGACGCCTTGCGTGTGCAAGGTGGCCAGGTGGCACTGAGCAGCAGTTTTCTCGCCAGTTGCCGCTTGGCAGTGGCGTTCGCCTTGTTCGAACGCCACACCTTGCAACCCGCGGCTCAGGCGGTCTACGGGCAAGCGGTGAAACGGGTCGACCATCTTGGCAGCTTCGCCTGTCGCAACGTCTACAACCGCGAAAACGGCAGACGCAGCCAGCATGCCACGGCCGATGCGCTGGATATCAGCGGATTCCGCCTGGCGGGTGGCCGATCGATCAGCGTGCTCAGGGATTGGCCGAAGGATAACCAGGACGCGCGATTTCTGCGTCAGGTGCGCGATGGTGCCTGCGATATGTTCAGTGTGGTATTGAGCCCGGATTACAACGCCGCCCATCGCAACCACTTTCATGTGGATGTCGGGCCGTGGTGGCGCTGCCGCTGAGGGTCAGGCGGCGATGCGCAGGTTCTGCAGAACGATCGGGCGTGCCCAGCCGTTATCGAAATCCAGTTGTTTCTGTTGTTCCACCAGCTCTTCGGGCGAGAACGGCGGGAACGGTTTGTCCAGCAGCTCAAGTTCGAACTCGGCGATCGGCAAGTGAAGCGGGCGCGGTTGCGGTGCGGCGCCTGGCTGTGGCAACGCTTGGCCGGCGGTGAGCACGATAGGGCGTACCCAGCCGCTGTCGAAGTCCTGCTGTTTCTGTTGCGCGACGATTTCTTCCGGCGGGAATGGCGGGAAGGGTTTGTCGGCCAGGTCCATTTCGAATTCGGCAATCGGCAGAAACAGCGGCTCTGGCGGGCGAACGGGTGTTTCGATCACATCACATTCGCGCTGGGAAATGATGTGCGCCAGCAACTCACTGCCAACGGTCGGTTCGACCGGGCTGTCGAGATCCACCGGCGGAAAGTTGAGAGACTCCGGCACGACATCGCCCGACTGATCGGCCAGCGCCTGGGCAAAAAAATCCTGCCATAGGTGACTGACGCCGCTCAGTGCTTGGGAGTTTCGCAGGCCAAAATCGCCGTGGGGCGAGATATAACCTATCGATGTGCGTTGAATGTCTGACATTTCTCTCGGTCGACGCTCAGCTCTGGCAAAATGCTCGATAGTTTGGTTATCGGCCATTTTTGCCGATCATTAATTTTTTGAGCGTGTTTTCCCATGATTGAGCAACCTGCGGCCTGCCGCATCCATGTCGAGGCCTTGGGCACGACCTTTCAGCCACAGGCCGAGCAATGGGCCGAGCGCCTGGGGTTGCCGTTGCAGGTGGATGATGGCGAGTTCGCCTTGCAGGTGGGCGAGCAGGGGTTGCAGCTGCAACAACTGGGGCCCGATGCTCCGGGACCGGTTCGGGTGGATTTTGTCGAAGGCGGCGCGGCTCATCGTCGGTTGTACGGCGGCGGCAGCGGTCAGATGATCGCCAAAGCGGTCGGCATCGCCCAAGGCGTGCGCCCGCGTGTGCTGGACGCAACGGCAGGGTTGGGCAAGGACGCGTTCGTGCTGGCCAGCTTGGGCTGTGAGATGAGCCTGATCGAGCGCCAGCCGCTGATCGGCGCATTGCTTGAAGATGGCCTGGCGCGCGGCGCGGAAGATTTCGACGTGGCGCCGATCGTGGCGCGGATGCGTTTGCTCAAGGGCAATTCGATCGAGGTGATGCGCAACTGGGAAGGCGAGCCACCGCAGGTGATCTACCTCGATCCGATGTTCCCCCATCGCGAGAAAACGGCGTTGGTGAAGAAGGAAATGCGCCTGTTCCGGCCGCTGGTCGGCGATGACCCGGATGCGCCGGCATTGCTCGAAGCGGCGTTGGCCCTGGCCAGCCACCGGGTGGTGGTCAAGCGCCCGCGCAAGGCGCCGTGCATCGAGGGGCCGAAACCGAGCCATGCGCTGGATGGCAAATCCAGCCGATACGACATTTATCCGAAGAAAGCGCTCAAACCCTGATTCGATACTGATCGTTCCCACGCTCTGCGTGGGAATGTCTCAATGGACGCTCTGCGTCCGCTTCGAAAGGGACGCGGAGCGTCCCGGGCTGCATTCCCACGCACAGCGTGGGAACGATCATCAGGCCGACTGCGGCCGATAAGCCCGCATAAACAACCCCACCACGTCCTGCACATGGGCTTCGGCCGCATCCCCGGTCACCGGCTCGCCGCAGCCATACAGCAACCGGAAAT
The DNA here is from genome assembly GCF_002286815.1 of Pseudomonas sp. PICF141. Taxonomy (GTDB): domain Bacteria; phylum Pseudomonadota; class Gammaproteobacteria; order Pseudomonadales; family Pseudomonadaceae; genus Aquipseudomonas. The sequence continues at coordinate 90,576 of NZ_MUNM01000034.1, read as the reverse complement.
TGCCCGCGCCCTTGAGCAGGCAAAAGAAATGCTCGGCGGCATTGCGCGGTTTATCGATACTCAATGCACCGCTCTGATTGACCTTGTTCAGCAACCCCTCCATTCCGTGGAGCACGCGTTCTGGCCCGGCCTGGAAGAAAATCAGCGAGAGCTTCGGGTCCTGGCTACCCAGCGTCATCATCAGCCGATGCAGGTTCACCGATTCATCGCTGTTGATCAGCTGATGAAAGCCGCGTGCGATGTTCAGCAGCACGGTTTCCACCGCAATGCCCTCCGGCAATTCGAAGAAAAGTGGCGGCAATTGCTCTTCGCACTTGGCCATCACTGCGGCGGAGAACAGCGTTTCCTTGTCGTTGAAATGGCTGTAGACCGTCAGCTTCGACACGCCGGCCTCGGCCGCCACGGCATCCATGCTGGTGTTCGCATAGCCCTTGCTCAGAAACAGGATTTTCGCCGCATCGAGGATGGCCTGGCGCTTGGCCAGATCTTTGGGACGGCCCGGACCGCTGGAGGTTGAAAGATTGTCAGACATTCTTCGCTTTAATACTGGACTGGTGAGTTTGCTATTAATAACATACTGGTCAGTATAATTATTCAAAGCACTATTAGCGAAAGGTCCTTCACCATGTTCCGCTATGCCCTGCCCCTCGCATTGCCGGTCAGCCTGGCTTTTTTATTGTCTGCGTGTGGCCATGAAGAGACGCCTCAAGTCACTGTCCGTCCGGCCATGGTCGTTCAGCCAGAGCCTTCGGCCCAGGCCATGGAAAGTTATCCCGGTGAAGTCCGTGCGCGCTATGAGCCAGATCTGGCCTTCCGCATTGGCGGCAAAGTCAGCCGACGACTGGTCGAGGAAGGCCAGCGGGTCAAGGCCGACCAGCCTCTGGCGGAACTCGATCCTCAGGATGTGCGCCTGCAACTGGAAGCCACCCGCGCCCAGGTCGCCGCCGCCGAAGCCAATCTGAACCTGGTGCGCGCCGAGCGCGATCGCTACAAGACCCTGATGGAGCGGCAAATGGTCAGCCGTTCGCAGTACGACAATGCGGAAAACCTCTACCGCTCCGGTGAAGCACGTCTCAAGCAAATCAAAGCCGAATTCAACGTATCGACCAACCAGGCCAGTTACGCGGTGCTGCGTGCACCGCAGGATGGCGTGGTGGCCAAGCGAGCGGTTGAAGTCGGGCAAGTGGTGGCGGCCGGGCAAACGGTGTTTACCCTTGCCACCGACGGCGAACGCGAAGTGTTGATCAGCCTGCCGGAGCAGAGTTTTGGTCGCTTCAAGGTCGGCCAGCCGGTCTCGGTGGAACTCTGGACCCAACCCGATCAACGTTTCCCGGGACGCATTCGTGAGTTGTCGCCGGCCGCCGATCCGAAATCCCGCACCTTTGCCGCCCGTATCGCTTTTTCCGCCGGCAAGGTTCCCGCCGAACTGGGCCAGAGCGCCCGGGTGTTCATCCAGACCGCCGATGTGGTGTCGTTGTCAGTGCCGCTGTCGGCAGTCACGGCGGAAAACGGGGCCACTTATGTATGGGTGGTCGGCGCCAACAACACCTTGAAAAAAGCCCCGGTGCGGGTCGGTGCATTCGGCGAGAAAACCGTGCCGGTGCTTGAAGGCCTGAACGCCAGCGACTGGGTGGTGGCGGCCGGGGTTCATGTGCTTCACGACGGGCAGCAAGTACGCCCGGTGGATCGCTCCAATCGCGTGGTCAATCTGGCGCACAAGGAGTAATCCCCGATGGGTTTCAATCTTTCCGAATGGGCGCTGCGCAACCGCCAGATCGTACTGTTCCTGATGCTTTTGCTGGCCCTCGTCGGCGCGTTGTCCTACACCAAGCTGGGCCAAAGCGAAGACCCGCCGTTCACCTTCAAGGCCATGGTGATTCGCACCAACTGGCCGGGAGCTACGGCGGAGGAAGTGTCGCGCCAGGTGACCGAGCGTATTGAAAAGAAACTGATGGAAACCGGCGAGTACGACCGGATCGCTTCGTTCTCCCGCCCGGGCGAGTCCCAGGTCACGTTCATTGCTCGAGATTCGATGCACTCGGTGGAGATCCCGGAGCTCTGGTATCAGGCTCGCAAAAAGATCAGCGACATTCGCCACACGTTGCCGCCGGGCATCCAGGGGCCTTTCTTCAATGATGAGTTCGGCACCACCTTCGGCAATATCTACGCCCTGACCGGCGAAGGTTTTGATTACGCGGTGCTCAAGGACTACGCCGACCGCGTCCAGATTCAGCTGCAACGGGTCAAGGATGTGGGCAAGGTCGACTTGCTCGGGCTGCAGGACGAAAAGATCTGGATCGAGCTCTCCAACGTCAAACTGGCCACCCTCGGATTGCCGTTGGCGACGGTGCAGCAGGCGCTTGAAGAGCAGAACGCGATGTCCAACGCAGGTTTCTTCGAAACCACCAGCGAGCGTTTGCAGCTACGGGTTTCGGGGAATTTTCAGACGGTCGACGAGATCAGCAACTTCCCGATCCGCGTCGGTGATCGCACGTTCCGCATCGGCGATGTGGCGAACGTTCGTCGTGGCTTCAACGATCCACCGGCGCCGCGCATGCGCTTCATGGCTGAAGACGCCATCGGCCTGGCGGTGGCCATGAAGAGCGGTGGCGACATTCTGATTCTGGGCAAGGCGCTGGAAGCCGAATTCGCCCGGATCCAGAAGAATCTTCCGGCCGGCATGCAACTGCGCAAGGTCTCCGATCAACCGGCCGCGGTGAAAACCGGTGTCGGCGAGTTTGTTCAGGTGCTGGTGGAGGCGCTGGCGATTGTATTGCTGGTGAGCTTCTTCTCCCTCGGTGTGCGCACCGGCATGGTGGTGGCGCTGGCGATTCCGCTGGTGTTGGCGATGACCTTCGCCTGCATGTATTACCTTGGCATCGGCTTGCACAAGATTTCCCTGGGCGCGCTGGTGCTGGCGCTGGGATTGCTGGTGGACGACGCGATCATCGCCGTGGAAATGATGGCGATCAAAATGGAGCAGGGCTTCGACCGGGTCAAAGCCGCCAGCTACGCCTGGACCAGCACTGCGTTCCCGATGCTCACCGGGACGTTGATCACCGCTGCCGGTTTCCTGCCGATTGCCACTGCGCAATCGGGCACCGGTGAATACACCCGCTCGATCTTCCAGGTGGTGACCATCGCGCTGGTGGCGTCGTGGGTTGCCGCCGTGGTCTTTGTGCCTTATCTGGGGGAAAAACTCCTGCCGGACCTGGCGAAAATTCACGCCGCCAAACATGGCACCGGCGACGGTCAACCCGACCCTTATGGCACGCCGTTCTATCAGCGCGTCAGGCGGCTGGTGGAGTGGTGCGTGCGTCGGCGCAAAACGGTGATCATGCTGACGGTCTTGATGTTCGTCGCCTCACTGATGTTGTTCCGTTTCGTGCCGCAACAGTTCTTCCCGGCTTCGGGGCGGCTGGAGTTGATGGTCGATCTGAAACTGGCCGAAGGGGCGTCTTTGAGCAACACCGCCGAAGAGGTCAAACGCCTCGAAAACCTGCTCAAGGATCAGCCCGGGATCGACAATTACGTGGCTTACGTCGGCACCGGTTCGCCGCGTTTCTACCTGCCGCTGGATCAGCAACTTCCGGCGGCGAGCTTTGCGCAATTTGTCGTGCTGGCCAAAACCATCGAAGACCGCGAAACCCTGCGCACCTGGTTGATTGGAACCCTCAATGAACAATTCCCGGCCCTGCGCACGCGGGTCACGCGGCTGGAGAATGGCCCGCCTGTTGGTTATCCGGTGCAGTTCCGGGTCACCGGTGAGCACATCGAGGAAGTCCGCGCATTGGCCCGTAAAGTCGCGGCCAAGGTTCGTGAGAATCCTCACGTGGTCAACGTGCATCTGGACTGGGAAGAGCCGAGCAAAGTCGTTTACCTGAACGTCGACCAGGACCGCGCGCGAGCGCTGGGTGTGAGCACGGCGAACCTCTCGGCTTTCCTGCGCAGCTCGCTGACCGGTGCCAGCGTCAGCCAGTACCGCGAAGACAACGAGTTGATCGAGATCTTGCTGCGCGGCACGGTACATGAGCGCACCGAACTGGCGTTGCTGCCAAGCCTGGCCGTGCCGACCGACAATGGTCGCAGCGTGGCGCTGTCGCAGATCGCGACGCTGGAATACGGCTTCGAGGAAGGCATCATCTGGCACCGTAACCGCCTGCCCAACGTGACGGTTCGCGCCGACATCTACGGCAAGGAACAACCGGTGACACTGGTGCAGCAAATCATGCCGACCCTGGATCCGATTCGCGCCGAACTGCCGGACGGCTATTTGCTGGACGTCGGCGGTACGGTGGAAGACTCGGCCCGTGGGCAGAGCTCGGTGAATGCTGGGGTGCCGTTGTTCATTGTGGTGGTGCTGACGTTGCTGATGCTGCAACTGCGCAGTTTCTCACGCACGGTGATGGTGTTTCTGACGGCGCCACTGGGGCTGATCGGTGTGACCCTTTTTCTGCTGGTGTTCCGTCAACCGTTTGGTTTTGTGGCAATGCTCGGGACCATCGCCTTGTCAGGGATGATCATGCGTAACTCAGTGATTCTGGTGGATCAGATCGAGCAGGACATCGCTGCCGGGCTTAAGCCTTGGCAAGCGATTATCGAGGCGACAGTGCGGCGGTTCCGACCGATTGTGCTGACGGCGTTGGCGGCGGTGCTGGCGATGATTCCATTGTCACGCAGTGTGTTTTTCGGGCCGATGGCGGTGGCGATCATGGGCGGGCTGATTGTGGCGACGGCGTTGACGTTGCTGTTTTTGCCGGCGTTGTATGCGGCTTGGTTCAGGGTCCGTAAAGAGTCTGTGTGATTGTTTGGTCTTGGCGGCCTTCGGGCCGACCATGCTCTTGGTTGGTGGGGTACATATACGTTGCTGCGGTAACGGCGGCCAGATGAACACCAGCGCTCAGCCTCCCGAAAGGGCGGGTGGATCAAGATCAAAAGCCAGATCAAAAGCTGCAGGCGAGCTAACGCTCGGCCTGTTGAGTGGTGAGGGGCGGGTGTACGCCGATGGCTTTTTGTAGGAGCGAGGCTTGCCCGCGAAGGCGGCCTGACAGCCAACCAATCTCTCGCGGGTGTACACAACCCCACGTAGGAGCTGCCGAAGGCTGCGATCTTTTGATCTTGGCGGCCTGACAACCAACCAATACTTCGCAGATCCACACGGTTCAATTGTGGGAGCGAGCCTGCTCGCGATGTGGCGTCCTGAAAGTCGACGATGTTTATTGGGCAATCAAATCATCAGAACCTTCCCACCTGATTTTCAGGTTGTCCGTCGGAAGTGCGCCCTCTAGCCTTTGTCGCTGCAAAAAGCAGCGACCGGGTTTCGCAGCCCGGTAAATCGCGTGCTGGATAATCTGGATCCGCAACAGTAGCGCAAAAAAAGCCCGCTGAACCTTCAAAGGTCAGCGGGCTTTTCGTGATGAGTTGCACTTGGAAAATTACAACGTACCAAACACCTTCTTCGCCAAACTGGTCGCCGCCGCCGCAGGGTTTTGGCGAATGGTTTCTTCCTGCTTGCCAATCATCTCGAACAAACCGTTCAACGCCTGCTCGGTGACGTAGCCTTCGATATTGGCGTTTTTCGCATCCAGCACGCCCAGAGTCGCCGCTTGCCCGGCGAACGAGTTGTATTGCTGGGCCAGGCCGACCTGGTCGGTAGCCTGTTTGACGATTGGCAGGAATTTGATGCGGATCTGCTCGCGGCTGGTTTTGCTCAGGTATTGAGTCGCCGAGTCCTTGCCGCCGCCGAGAATCCCCTTGGCATCCTCCACGGTCATCTTCTTCACCGCATCCACCAGAATCGGTTGAGCCTGTGTCACGGCCGCTTCAGCCGCTTTGTTCATGCTGATTTCCAGTTGATCGACCTGATCGCCCATGCCGAACTGTTTCATTTTCTTGGCGACCTTGCCCAGCTTGCCCGGCAGCTCGATTTTCACCTCCGGGTTGTTGCTGAAGCCACCAGGTGCGCCAAGTTGTTTAACGGCCAGTTGCGCGCCTTGAGTCAGGGCGTCCTTGAGGCCGCCGGTGGCGTCTTGTTGCGACAGGTCATTGAGCGACAGGGCCAGGGCGTTGGCGCAGATCATCAAACCTGCGCACAGGCTGGTGAAGCGAAGAGTAGGGCGGAGCATGGCGGCTTCCTTGTTCGGATTTTCAGTGGCTGCGGCGCCAGAAGAAGCCTGGCGCCTGTAGGAATTTAGACGGTCTGCACTGGAGCGGCGACTTGATCGGCTGCATCTTCATTGCGATGCAGCGCCACCTGACGGATCGACAAGCGAATCTCCGCCGGCAATACCCGTTTGGCCGCGCCTTCAGCCAGTTCGCCGAGCAGTTTGTGATAGCTCAGCTTGCCGGCTTCGTCGCGGCGCAGCACGTCCAGGTCCAGCATTGTCTGGATGAAGTGACGGAACAGGCTCTTGTCGAAGAATTCCGGGGCGTTCAGGCCATGGAGGATCGACAGGCGCTGGGCCATGACCGTGCACAGGTCTTCGAGTTCTTCGGCGCTGATGCTGTTCTGACCGCTGTTGAGCAGCAAGGAAACGGTCATGTAGAAGCGCTGCAAGGTCTGGGCGATGCTTTTTGATAACAGAGTCAGCAGCACGAAATGCCGTGAGCTCGGTGCCGGACGCAGGTACACGTCGTTCTCGAAACGCAGCACGCCTTGCTCGACGAAGGCTTCGAGCCATTGATCGACCACGCCATCGAGTTCGTCCAGCGACCAGCGAATGAACAGCTCCGATTGCAGGTACGGATACAGCGCGCGGGTGTAGCGCAGGATCTGCTCGCGGCTCATGCGCGAGGTGCTCTGGAAGAAACTTGCCAGCAACGACGGCAACGCGAAGATGTGCAAAACGTTGTTGCGGTAGTAGGTCATCAGGACGGCGTTCTGTTCGTCCAGGTACAGAATCTTGCCCAGCGCATCGCTCTGCTCGGACAGCAGGTCCATGTCCTTCACGTGCTCGATCAACGCCCGGCCGTCACCGTCCGGCAGGGTGGTGTGCGAGGAATAAGGCACCTTGCGCAACAGCGCCAGATACAGATCGAGTACCCGCGCCATGGCGCGATCGTCCAGGGCCAGACGGCTGGTGGACAGCAACGCCAGTGCCACCAGATTCACCGGGTTGATCGCCGCCGCTTCATTCAAATGCTGGGCGACTTTCTCGCCGAGGCGGTTGGTGGTTTCGTTGAGCCAGGCCGGTTTGAACTGCGGACCGAGTTCCTGTTGGCGCCAGTCTGGCTGTTCGCTGTCGAGGAATTCCGCCAGTTTGATCGGCTCGCCGAAGTTGACTGCGACCTGACCGAAGCGTTGTTTGAGCGCGCCGATGACTTTGAAAATGTCGAAGATCGATTCTTTCTTTTTGCTCGCGCCACGCAATTCGCCGAGGTAGGTGCGGCCTTCCAGCACGCGCTCATAGCCGATGTACACCGGCACGAAGACGATCGGCATGCGTGACGAACGCAGGAAGCTGCGCAGAGTGATCGCGAGCATTCCGGTTTTCGGTTGCAGCATGCGCCCGGTGCGCGAACGGCCGCCCTCGACGAAGTACTCGACCGGGAAACCCTTGGTGAACAAGGTATGCAGGTACTCGTTGAATACCGAGGTGTAGAGCGGGTTGCCCTTGAAGGTGCGGCGCATGAAGAACGCGCCGCCACGCCGTAGCAGGCTACCGATCACCGGCATATTGAGGTTGATCCCGGCAGCAATGTGCGGCGGGGTCAGGCCGTTGCGAAATAGAAGATAAGAGAGCAGCAAATAGTCGATGTGGCTGCGGTGGCACGGCACGTAGATCACTTCGTGACCTTGGGCGACCTTTTGCACACCTTCGAGGTGGTTGACCTTGATGCCGTCGTAGATCTTGTTCCAGAACCAGCTCAGCACCACTTCCAGAAAACGGATCGCGGTGTAGGTATAGTCCGAGGCGATCTCGTTGCCATAACGCAAGGCCTGGGCCTTGGCTTTTTCCGGCGAGATGTTTTCGCGCTCGGCTTCGTCGAGGATCGCCTGTTTGACCGAGGGCTGATTGAGCAGGCCCTTGACCAGGTTACGGCGATGGGAAATGTCCGGGCCGATCACCGCGGCTTTCAGGTTGCGAAAATGCACCCGCAGAATCCGCTGGGCCATGCGCACGGTGCGCTCGTAGCCTTTGTTGTGCTCGATCAATTCGCGCAAATGAATCGGCGCCGAGAACTGCACCCGGGTCTTGCGCCCCAGCACGATGATGCTCAGCAGTCGACGCAAACGCCCGGTGACCGCCCAGCTGTCGGCGAACAACAGTTTCCACGGGCTCGATTCGCTGTCCGGCGACTGGCCCCAGAACACGCTGACCGGAATGATCTGCGCGTCTTCGGCGGCGTTCTGGCTCAGGGCGCTGACCAGGCGGGTCAGGGTCGGTGGCGCGCCGCGTTTGTCCTGGCGGCCAAGCCAGTCCGGGTCCGGCGTCAGGTAAAAGAATGCAGCGGGTTCTATCAACGCGCCCACCGATACTGGCAACACCGGGCGGGGCAGGCCGGCCTTGCTGCATTCGGTATCGACCACGGCGAGGTCGGTCAGTGAAGGATTTTGCAGGACATAGAACACCGGCCGGCTGCGGTCGAGGTTAAGGGTGAACGACGACTGGTTGATCGTCTCCGAGCGAACCCAGAGGTACAGCAATCGGCGCAGGGTACCAAACACAAGACGGCGGAGCGGGGAACGGGTCATACGGCTTCTGCGTGAGTGGACAAAACCAAGCAATTGCTTGGGCGACCGATAGTGTGCCGTATTCGTCGAAAATCGGCAAAAAAGCAGCTAAGTAAAGTTGAGTTGAGAGTTTTGACGACTGTCATATACTCGGCCGTTCAAAATAAAAACAAGGGGTACTGAAATGGCTACGCGCGAAACCGGCAATGTGAAGTGGTTCAACGACGCCAAGGGTTATGGCTTCATTCAGCGCGAGGACGGGGTGGACGTGTTCGTGCACTACCGCGCGATCCGCGGCGAAGGGCATCGCTCGCTGACTGAAGGTCAGCAGGTTGAGTATGCGGTGGTGACCGGGGAGAAGGGCTTGCAGGCTGAAGACGTTGTAGGCCTCTGAAGATCGTTCCCACGCTCTGCGTGGGAATGCAGCCCGGGACGCTCCGCGTCCCATCAAAAGCCGAACGCGGAGCGTCCGTTGAGGCATTCCCACGCAGAGCGCGGGAACGATCAATGTCAGGCGGTTTTCCAGGTGATCTCTTCTTCACCATCGGCGCTGATGCGTATCCAGCGATCGGCCGTTTCTTCGCCTTCTTCCTCGACCCAGCTGCCCGGTGCGCAACGCACTTCGACGTTCAGCGCGGCAAAGGCTGCGCGGGCGCAGGCGATGTCGTCTTCCCATGGGGTCTGGTCGCTTTCCAGGTACAGGCTATTCCATTTGCCGACGGCTTTGGGCAGCCAGGTGACCGGCACGTTGCCGGCCTTGCACTTGTAGGTCTGACCTTTCTGAACCCAGTCGGTGCACGGCCCTAAAGCGGCGCCGAGCCAGGCGGCGATGGCCTTGTGGTCGACGTCGGCGTCTTTCAGGTAAATCTCGATATCGGGTTGGCGCATGGATGTCCTCATTGCGGTCTTGAAAAATCCATTCGCGGATTTAGCCGGCCTCAAGCTGTTGCTCGGGACCAAAAATTATTGAAGTACGAAGTAATCGTAGCGCATCGAAACAGTGACCTCGAACGGCTCGGCCTGTTCGATAACCGCCGCCCGGCGTTCGGCGCTGGCGCGCCAGCCGTGGGGTGTCATGGCCAACAGGTTCGCCCGATCCTGACCACTGATCAACGTCAGTTTGAATTCCAGGATTTCGCTGTGCTGCAGCGCCATGCCTTGCGGCACCAACGCTAAATGCTTGTCATCGGTGTACTCGCGCACTTCGTCGTACAGCCGTTCGCGCAGTTCCATCAGATGGCCGCTGGTCGGCCCGACTTTCATCAGCCCGCCACCGGGGCTGAGCAGGCGTTTGGCTTCTTGCCAGTCCAGCGGGCTGAACACGCTGGCGAGAAACTGGCAGCTGCGTGAGGCCAGCGGCACCCGCGCCATGCTGGCGATCAACCAGGTCAGGGCAGGGTTGCGTTTGCAGGCGCGTTTGACCGCTTCCCGGGAAATGTCCAGCGCATAGCCGTCGGCATTGGGCAACGCTTCGGCGATTTGCGCGGTGTAGTAACCCTCGCCACAACCGATGTCCAGCCAGCGCTGGGGCGCGTATTGCGCGGCCAGTTCGGCCAGACGCTTGGCCACTGGCGCGTAATGGCCGGCGTTCAAGAAGTCGCGACGGGCTTCGACCATCGCCAGGTTATCCCCAGGGTCGCGGCTGTTTTTATGCTGCACCGGCAACAGGTTCAGGTACCCCTGCCGCGCACGGTCGAAACGATGCCCGGCGGGGCAAGCCACGCCGTTGTCCACCGCGTTCAGCGGTTCGCTGCAGATCGGACACGCAAGCATCAGGCGAGCAACTTGATCAGGGTCTGGTAGTAGATTTCGGTCAGTACATCGAGATCGGCCGCCAGCACGCGCTCATTGACCTGGTGGATCGTCGCGTTGACCGGGCCCAGTTCGACAACCTGTGTGCCCATGGTCGCGATGAAGCGCCCGTCGGAAGTGCCGCCGCTGGTGGACGCCTCGGTCTCGCGACCGGTGATGTCTTTGATGCTCGCCGATACCGCGTCGAGCAGGGCGCCCGGTTCGGTGAGGAACGGCAGGCCGGACAGCGCCCAGTCGATGTGCCAGTCCAGGCCATGCTTGTCGAGAATATCGGCGACGCGCTTTTGAAGGCCTTCGACAGTGGATTCGGTAGAGAAGCGGAAGTTGAACACCGCCACCAGATCACCCGGGATCACGTTGGTCGCGCCGGTGCCGGAATTGACGTTGGAAATCTGGAAACTGGTCGGCGGGAAGAAATCGTTACCGTGGTCCCAGTGCTCGGCGGCCAGTTCGGCCAGCGCCGGGGCGGCGAGGTGGATCGGGTTCTTCGCCAGGTGCGGATACGCCACGTGACCCTGCACACCGCGCACGGTCAATTTGGCGCCGAGGGAGCCGCGACGGCCATTCTTGACCACGTCACCCACCAGGGTCGTGCTCGACGGTTCGCCGACGATGCACCAGTCCAGACGTTCCTTACGGGCGGCGAGGCGTTCGATCACAGCTTTGGTGCCGTGATGCGCCGGGCCTTCTTCATCGCTGGTGATCAGGAACGCGACCTTGCCTTTGTGGTCCGGGTAATCGGCGACGAAACGCTCGGCTGCCACGGTCATGGAAGCCAGGCTGCCTTTCATGTCCGCCGCGCCACGGCCACAGAGCATGCCGTGTTCGTCGATCACCGCGTTGAACGGATCGATCTGCCAGGCGGTGACCGGACCGGTCGGAACCACGTCGGTGTGGCCGGCGAAGCACAGCACCGGGCCTTCGTGTTTACCGTGAGTGGCCCAGAAGTTATCCACCTCTTCGATGCGCATCGGTTCGAGTTTGAAGCCGGCATCGCCCAGGCGCTGCATCATCTGCTTCTGGCAATCGGCGTCGACCGGCGTCACGGACGGACGGCGGATCAGATCGATTGCGAGTTGGAGGGTCGGCGAAAGGTCGGCGTGGGCCGTCATGGAAAACTCCGGAGCTTTTATTTGCAGGAGCGAGGCTTGCCCGCGAAGAACGCGACTCGGTACAACAGATACACATCATCATCGTTCTTCGCGGGCAAGCCTCGCTCCTACAGGGATTGGGGCAAGGCCTGCAAAATGGCGGTTATCTTAAAGCAAAACGGCGGCCATTGGCCGCCGTTTAGTGCATCTGTACTGATTTAGACAGCCGGTGCGGTCGCGGCTTGGGCCGAAGGTTTTGGCAGCGACGACAGGAACGCCATGATCAGCGCCGCCAGGTACGGCAGCGACTGCACCAGCAACATGGTTACCCAGAAGCGCATGTCGTTGCTCGGCAGGCCCTGCACCAGGAAGATCCCCAGCGCCGCGCCCCACAGCAGCAGCATGATGAACACCTCTTCGCGAGCCTCCGAAATCGCTACCCAAAAGCCGTGGTTATCGGCGTTTTTCGGCGTGCGGAAAAACGGAATGCTGCTGGTGAAGAAACCGTACAGCACCGCTTTGGCGATGGTGTGCGACAACGCAAGGCCTGCCAATGCCGCACAGAATGCATCCTTGAGGTTGACCCCAACGGCACGGCGATACAGGAAGATGATCTTGCCGACCTTGAACACGAACAGCGCCAACGGCGGGATCGCGAAAATCAACAACGGCGGATCGACCCGTTGCGGCACGATGATCATCGCCGCCGACCACAACAATGCGCCGACGGTGAAGAAGATGTTCATGCCGTCCGCCACCCACGGCAACCAGCCCGCGAGGAAGTGGTAACGCTGGCCACGGGTCAGTTCGGTGTCTTTGCCGCGCAGCAGGCTGGCGGTGTGACGCTTGATGATCTGAATCGCGCCGTAGGCCCAGCGGAAACGCTGTTTTTTGAAGTCGATGAAGGTATCGGGCATCAGGCCTTTGCCGTAGCTGTCGTGGTAATACGCCGCCGACAGACCTTTTTCGAACACGCGCAGACCCAACTCGGCGTCTTCACAGATGCACCAGTCGGCCCAGCCCAGTTCCTCGAGCACCGAGCGCCGGGTCATGGTCATGGTGCCGTGCTGGATGATCGCGTCACGGTCGTTGCGTGTGACCATGCCAATGTGGAAGAAGCCTTTGTATTCGGCGTAGCAGAGCTTCTTGAAAGTGCTTTCGTTCTGGTCGCGATAATCCTGTGGCGACTGCACCACGGCGATTTTCGGGTCGGCGAAGTGCGGCACCATGTGCTTGAGCCAGTACGGGTCGACGCAGTAGTCCGAGTCGATCACCGCAATCACTTCGGCATCTTTGGCGGTGTGCGGAATCAAGTAGTTCAGCGCGCCGCCCTTGAAACCGGCCAATGGCGCCACGTGGAAGAACTTGAAGCGCGGGCCGAGGGTTTCGCAATAATCGCGCACCGGTTCCCAGACCGCCGGGTCTTTGGTGTTGTTATCGATGATCAGGACTTCGAAGTCCGGATAGTCGAGGTTGGCCAGGGCGTTGAGGGTCTGTTTGACCATCTCCGGCGGCTCGTTGTAGCACGGTACGTGAATCGACACTTTTGGCCGATAGCCTGAATCGCCCACCACCGGCAGGAATTCACGCCGACGTTTGTGGGTCCAGACCGCTTCGGCCAGTTCATGGGCCTCGGTCAACAGAACGATAAACACCCCGAGTGCGCCGAGAGCGAGCAGGAACCCCACCGTCAGACTGAACCAGGTGCTGTATTGCTGACTGTAGTCATAGCCGATCCATACCAGCACCGAACCGCACAGGAACGCGATAAAGGTCAGAAAGGTGCGGCCACGTTGACGCAGAGCCGAGCCATCGATCATCAGCAGGGTCAACGACAGCAACGCCAACACTACCGAGCCGATAGCCAGCACGCGCCATTGCGGGATCGCAACGACCGGGCCTTCGAAGTTGAATTTCTGCTGGCGTGCGGCGTTGAACACGCCCCAGTACGCGCCCACCGAACCTTCGTCACTGGCTTTCCACGGTTGGTCAAACGCTTCGATCACGAAGTAGTTGAAACCTTGGCGGTTGAGCTTGTTGACCAGCGTGCGCAGGTAAATCGCCTGATCCGCCGGCGACGCATCGGCGCCACCGCGCATGCGGCCGTTGCTCGGCCAGCCAACCTCAGAGAGCAGCAGCGGTTTTTTCGGGAACATTTTTTTCAGGTCACGGGCGCGGTCGAGAACGAATTGACCGGCCTTGTCCACCGGAACGAATTCCCAGTAGGGCAGGACGTGAGCCGCGATCAGGTCGACGTGCTTGGCCAGGCTCGGGTTTTCTTCCCATATGTGCCACTGTTCGGAGGTGGTGACCGGAACCTTTACGGCCGCGCGGACGCGATCCAGGATCAGGCTCAGCTCTGCTGCAGTGATTTCCTTACGGAAGATCGCCTCGTTACCGACAATCACGCGAACCACGCTGCGCGAGGTGTTGGCGATTTCGATGGCGCGGGTGATCTCGCGCTCATTGCGCTCTTCATCCGGGCTGATCCAGATCCCCAGGGTCACCCGCAGGCCGAATTCTTCCGCCAGTTTGGGAATGTTCTCCAGCGTGCCGTCGACCGAGTAAGTCCGGATGTTGTCCGTCAGCTTGCTCATGATCTCCAGGTCACGACGCATTTCATCGTCGGTCGGGTACTGGGCTTTTTGCGGGTACTGGCCTTGTTGAAACGGCGAGTACGAAAAGCCGGAGATCTGTTCAGGCCAGTTGGGGGCGGTGACGGGGCGATTGACCAGCGCCCAGAAACCGGTGAACAAGGCGGCGATTGCAAGAACCACGACCAGGTTGAGTCCAAATTTACGCGATGACATAGCTATTTCAGGTTCCAGGGGCTACTGAACGAAGGAACGGTCGGCGGCCGGCTGCCAAGGGGCGGGGGCGCGCATCCTACACCGGGCGTTCACTGACCGTACAGCGGACAGGGAAATGCCGGACGTTGGGCAATCCAAGTTGACTTAAGTTCTTTGACCGGGGCGCTATAGCCCAATTCCAATAAATTTGTAGGCAATTCAGGCAATCAAGACCGCCGTTTATAGGCCCGAAGATGTTCTTGGCCGCCGACGGCCCTATAATGCGCGCCGGTTTTTGGGGTAATGGTCATGAGTACAGAAGATCCGCGGTTTGCTGGCATCGCCCGCTTGTATGGCATCGAAGGCCTGGAGCGTCTGCGCGCGGCCCATGTGGCGATCGTCGGCGTCGGTGGCGTCGGCTCCTGGGCGGCGGAAGCTGTTGCCCGCTGTGGCGTGGGCGAGATTTCGCTGTTCGACCTGGACGACGTTTGCGTCAGCAACGTCAACCGTCAACTGCATGCGCTGGACAGCACCGTCGGCAAACCCAAGGTCGAGGTGATGGCCGAGCGCTTGCGCGGGATCAACCCGGACTGCACGGTGCATACGGTGGCGGACTTCGTCACCCGCGAAACCATGGCCGAATACATCACGCCGAACATCGACTGCGTGATTGACTGCATCGACAGCGTCAACGCCAAAGCGGCACTGATCGCCTGGTGCAAGCGACGCAAGATCCAGATCATCACCACCGGCGGCGCGGGCGGGCAGATCGACCCGACGCTGATCCAGGTCTGCGACTTGAACCGCACGTTCAACGATCCGCTGGCGTCGAAAGTGCGCTCGACGCTGCGCCGCGATTACGGCTTTTCCCGCACCGTAACCCGTCATTACAGCGTGCCGTGCGTGTTTTCCACCGAGCAACTGCGCTACCCGAAACCGGACGGCAGCATTTGCTTGCAGAAGAGTTTTGTCGGTGATGGCGTGAAGCTCGACTGCGCCGGGGGCTTTGGCGCGGTGATGATGGTGACGGCGACATTCGGCATGGTCGCGGCGACCAAGGCTGTGGATAAGATTGTGGCGGGTGTACGGCGCCCCGCCGATCGCATCAAGCCTGCCTGATACTGATCGTTCCCACGCAGAGCGTGGGAATGATCGGTCAGGCGGCCAGTTCACGCATCCGCTGTAACACGGCATTCAAGCCATTACTGCGGGACTGGGACAACTGGCGACCCAGCCCTAACTGATTAAACCAGTCCGCCAAATCCACCTGCTGCAACTCAACGGCGGACAACCCGTTGACCCGCGCCAGCAGCAATGCCACCAACCCGCGAATCAACCGCGCATCGCTGCTCGCGGCAAACTGCCAGTGCCCGTCATCCAGCGCACCGACCAGCCACACCTGACTTTCACAGCCATGCACGCGGTTGGCCTCGACTTTATCCGCATCGCTCAACGGCGGCAGGCGGTCGCCCCATTGCATCAGCAAGCGCGCCCGCTGTTCCCAACCTGCAGCCTGCTGAAAAGTATCCAGTGCGAGGACGGCATCGGCGGGCAAGGTCATCGCAACAACTCCAGGGCCTGATCCAGCGCTGCAAAAAAGCGCTCAAGGTCTTCGGAGTCGTTGTACAACGCCAACGACACCCGAATCGCTCCGGCCAGTTCAAAGCTTTTGAGCAGCGGCATGGCGCAATGATGACCGGCGCGTACGGCGATTCCCTGTTCGGTCAGCAAATGCGCCAGATCGGAGTTATGCACACCCTCGACGACAAAACTGGCCAGTGCCAGTTGTGGCTTGCCCAGCAGACGAATGCCGTTGCGCGCCTCAAGGCCTTTGAGCAAATAGTCATGCAGCGCCGCTTCATGGGCAGAGACGGCGTCCTGATCCAGGCCGGCCAGATAATCCAGGGTTGCCCCCAGGCCTATTACGCTGGAAATCGGCGGCGTACCGGCCTCGAACCCCAGCGGTGCGGGACGAAAACGGGCATCGTGGTAGTTGGCATCCAGCACCATTTCGCCGCCGAACTGCCAGGGGCGCAGTTGCTCGAGCGCTGCATGACGACCGAACAGCGCACCCAGCCCATCCGGGCCGTAGAGCTTGTGGCTGGAAAACACATAGAAGTCGCAACCCAGCGCCTGCACGTCATGCCGGCCATGCACCACGCCTTGGGCGCCGTCGACCACGGTCATTGCGCTATGGGCCTTGGCCAGCTCCAGTAACGCGGGCAACGGCTGCCAGGCGCCGAGCACGTTGGACAACTGACTGACCGCCAGTAAACGGGTACGCGGGCCGATCAGGCGAGCGGCGGCTTGAAGGTCAATCAAACCGTCGGCATCCAGTGGCAGAATCACCAGTTTTAAATCGCGACGGTGGGCCAGTTGCTGCCATGGCAACAGGTTGGCGTGATGCTCCACAGCACTGATGACAATTTCATCGCCCGGATTGAATACGTGCTCCAGGCCATAGGCCAGCAGGTTCAGCGCGGACGTCGCGCCGTGGGTAAAAATGATCTGCCCGCAATCGCCGGCATTGAGCCATTGCGCGACTTTGCTGCGGCTGTCTTCGAAGGCCTGGGTGGCGTGGGCGCCGGGCAAGTGTTGCGCCCGGTGCACGTTGGCCGCGCCGTTGGCGTAGTAATGCGCCAGGGCATCCAGCAGGGCTTGAGGTTTCTGCGTAGTGGCGGCGTTGTCCAGATAAGTCTGGTCTTGCCGTTGCAGGGCAGCGATGGCCGGGAAATCACCGCGCCAGGGAGAGGGAATCAGCATGTTATCGGGCCCTGGTGAACATGGGCGGATGGAACGCCTGACCTGATGGTCGGGTCTACGCCAGACCTGTGTAGGAGCGAAGCTTGCTCGCGAAGGCGTCATTACTGGCGCCAAAAGCTTCGCGGGCAAGCCTCGCTCTACAAGTTCAGGTGGTTATTTGACGCTCTGTTTAGTTGTGAGCGTGCAGCGCTTCGTTCAGTTCGATAGCCGATTTGTGGGTTTTGCACTCCACCGCGCCGGTCTCCGAGTTGCGGCGGAACAGCAGGTCAGGCTGACCGGCCAATTCGCGGGCCTTAACGACTTTGACCAGTTTGTTGTGCTCATCCAGCAATGCCACTTTAGTACCGGCGGTCACGTACAGGCCCGATTCAACGGTGTTGCGGTCGCCCAACGGGATACCGATACCGGCGTTGGCGCCAATCAGGCAACCTTCGCCAACCTTGATCACGATGTTGCCGCCACCCGACAGGGTGCCCATGGTCGAGCAACCGCCGCCCAGATCCGAACCCTTGCCGACAAACACGCCCGCCGATACACGACCTTCGATCATGCCCGGGCCTTCGGTGCCGGCGTTGAAGTTGACGAAACCTTCGTGCATCACTGTGGTGCCTTCGCCCACGTAAGCGCCCAGACGAATACGTGCCGCATCAGCGATACGCACACCGGCCGGTACCACGTAGTCGGTCATTTTCGGGAACTTGTCCACCGAGAACACTTCCAGCAACTCGCCGCGCAGACGGGCTTCCAGTTGATGCTCGGCCAGTTCGGCCAGGTCGATCGCGCCCTGGCTGGTCCAGGCCACGTTCGGCAGCAGCGGGAAGATCCCGGCCAGGTTCAGGCCGTGCGGCTTGACCAGGCGATGGGACAGCAAGTGCAGCTTGAGGTAAGCCTCAGGCGTGGAAGTCAGCTGAGCGTCTTCGGCCAAAATAGTGGCGACCAGCGGCTTGTGGCTCTCGGCCAGACGGGTCAGCAGTGCCGCTTGTGCAGCGTCGATGCTTTTCAGCGCTTCGGCCAGTTGGGACGCCTGAGCGGTGCTGAAGGCGATGGCCTGATTGCCGTCGGTGTAGCCCAGGACCGGCGCAATGGCAGCGACCAGTTCGGCCGACGGGTTGAGCAGTGGCTGTGCGTAAAACACTTCCAGCCATGCGCCTTGACGGTTTTGAGTGCCGACACCAAAGGCCAGGCTGAACAGGGTAGTAGACATGTTGATACCTCTAACAAAATGGAACGGGCTGCTTTACTTGAGTGCGGCCGCGTAGATATCTGGCTTGAAGCCAATCAGGGTTCGGTCACCGAGATCAAGCACCGGGCGCTTGATCATCGAGGGTTGCGCGAGCATCAGTTCGATGGCCTTGCGCTGGTCGAGATCGGCTTTGCGTTCGTCGTCGAGCTTGCGAAAGGTCGTGCCTGCACGGTTCAACACGACTTGCCAGCCGTGCTCGTCGCACCATTGGCTCAGGTGTTCACGATCGATTCCGGCCGTTTTGTAATCATGAAAGTCATAGCTGACTGCGTGTTCATCGAGCCAGGTGCGCGCCTTTTTCATGGTGTCGCAGGCTTTGATGCCGAAAAGGTGCAACGTTTTGCTTGAAACGGTCAAGGAATTGCCCCCTTTGCAGGTGCTGAAAATTAAGGTGACGGATTATGCCATGACCGGACGGTTTCGCGTCGGCTGTGGTCGGGTTTGTCTGTAGCTCATGGCGATCAGCGATTGCAGGCGGCATCGGTGGTCTGGGTAAAGGCCGAGGCGCTGGCATTTCAGATGGACTGGCTGGAGCGGCGCCTGCGGTTGAAGGCGCTGCGGGCGCAGCGCCAGGAGTGGTATGACCTCAGCCGTCATCACAGATTGGGTGATGACGGCTTGCGAAAACAGGATTTGAATGAGGCCTTTCGGGTGAATGGCGACGGCACCAGGCAGTGTTCAGCCTGTGCGTTCGCCGGAGTCAGCGTCGTTCGGTCATTATTTTGGGTAGGCTTTGCGCATGACTCGCCTGTCCAGCATGCTGATTCTGGTGTTGATGCCCACTTCCCAATCCTCTGTCGTCAGCTCGTTCGGGATTGGGTAGTGCATGATCGAATCCTTGTCATAACGGCCCCAAAGATGGTCGCTGCCACCAAGCGGCGTCAGGACGTTAAGGTCCGTGTCTTCCTCGGTCCACCCATAGTGGGTGTTATAAAATTCGTAAACCTTGGGTTTGTCCCAGGGAATGTTGGCTTTTGGATGCTGTTGCTCGTGCAGCAGACCCAACGCATGACCGAACTCATGCAGTACGGTTGCTTCGAATTCCGGGTGGTCCATTTCAATATTCAAATTCAGCGTCGGTTGATGTTGTTCATATAACAACGCATCAGTCCCTACTGCGGAATTGTTTGTTGCGCTGGATGTTGAAATCCTGATCTCGCTTTCGCCTTGGTCAATGAATTCGAACTGCAAATTCACGGAAGGTAGCCATTGCTTGATCAAACTTTCGATGGCAAGCCTTTTCGTTGGAGTTGGCGAATCCACGAACGCGATTCTTAACGTGCGGCCATTACCCCAGAATTTG
Organism: Pseudomonas sp. PICF141; assembly: GCF_002286815.1. Taxonomy (GTDB): domain Bacteria; phylum Pseudomonadota; class Gammaproteobacteria; order Pseudomonadales; family Pseudomonadaceae; genus Aquipseudomonas. The sequence continues at coordinate 70,901 of NZ_MUNM01000034.1, read as the reverse complement.
CTCCAGGTGCCAATGGCACGTTTGGAACGTCGGCCTGTGGAAGAACGTTGGGCGTTGTTGGGGTTTTCCAGGATGGCTGCGTCATAAGAGGCGAGTTCATCAATTGGGCGGATCATTTTACATGGAGTATAAATAGTCATCATTGGTTTGCTTAAATGTGTTTTTCAATTGTTTGGCAACGACAGTGCTCGTCGATTCAACTTGAATGACGATGCCGCTGTCAGGGTTGTTACAACGAATAAGGTTTAGCGCTTGGGATAGAGCAGTTTCATCTGTTGCTTGTCTTTTTTACTGATCTTGCGATTGATTGGGATTTCCCAATCGCCCAATGTGAGGCTGTTCGCCACTGGATGATGCATGATCGACTTTCTGTCGTATGGCGTATAAATCGCTTCGATCGTATCGAAGGGCTGAAACAGGTTCATATCGACTTGTTCTTTGGTCAGCGGATTGAATGCTCGATTCTGATAGAACGCATACACTTTCGGTTTATCCCAAGGGATATTGGCTTCAGGGTGTTGGTGTTCATGCATGGCGCCCAAGGCATGTCCAAACTCATGAATCACAATCACGTCGAAGTCTGCATCTTCAGGTTTGACACCCAGATCCATGGTTTGCCAATCGGGATGAATTAACAGCGCATCGGTGCCAAGCATTGAGCTGTTGACGTTGTTTTTTGTCGCGATCCGGATATCACCTTCAAGCCCGTCGACAAATTCGAAGTGCAGATTGATATAGGGCAGCCATTGACTGGCGGCGTCGATGATTTTCTGTTTGTGTTCATCATCGGGGCCATCGATAAAGGCGATTTTGAGTGTTCGCCCGTTAGCCCACAGCTTTGAGTAATTGATCAGAGAACGCTTGCGACGGGTACGGCTGGACGAATTTGCGTTTGCGGGGTTTTCGTTGACTGCAGCAGTGTAGGATTGCTGGTCATCAGGCCATTGGATAAGAGAACAGTTTTCAAGGCAGCTCATTGATTACTTCTTCCATGAAGTGAATGTAAAGGTTTATTAGTGCGCACCGTTATGTGCTGGCTGAGAGTAAGTTGAACTCTGCAAGGTAGTGAAATTTAATTGTGGACGAAATGTAACTTGCTAATAAGCGGGCCCGCACTGCGTTGCACAGTGCAGGCAGGTATATTTTATTTGTTGCGGATAATGAACTCGCGAATTCTCGTTGCCGCTTCTACGCATTCGGCCAGCGGTGCGACCAACGCCATGCGCACACGTCCAGCGCCCGGGTTGACGCCATCGACGTCCCGCGACAAGTAGGAGCCCGGTACCACGGTCACGTGTTCCTGTTCGAACAGGTCACGGCAGAATGCTGCGTCATCGCCAGCGACGTTCGGCCAGAGGTAGAAACCGCCGTCCGGGCGCTGCACGTCCATCACCGGGCCGAGAATTTCCAGCACAGCATCATATTTCTCGCGGTATAGCGCACGGTTGGCGCGCACGTGCACTTCGTCATTCCATGCGGCAACGCTGGCCAACTGTGTTTGAACCGGCATCGCACAGCCGTGGTAAGTGCGGTACAGCAGGAAGCCTTTGAGAATGTCCGCATCACCGGCCACGAAGCCAGAACGCAGGCCAGGCAAGTTGGAGCGCTTGGACAGGCTGTGAAATACCACGCAACGCTTGAAGTCCTTGCGTCCCAGCTCCACGCATGCGCTGAGCAGGCCGGCCGGTGGGGTTTGCTCGTCGAAATACAGTTCGCTGTAGCATTCGTCTGCGGCGATCACGAAATCGTATTCGTCCGCCAGGGCGATCAGCTTCTTCAGCGTGTCGACCGGAATCAGCGCGCCGGTCGGGTTGCCGGGCGAGCACAGGAACAGAATCTGGCAGCGTTTCCAGATGTCTGGTGAAACGGCGTCGAAATCCGGGTTGAAGCCGTTTTCATCCAGGCACGGCAGGTAATGCGGCTTGGCACCGGCGAGAAATGCCGCGCCTTCGTAGATTTGATAGAACGGGTTCGGGCTGACCACCAACGCGTCGTCACCACGGTTGACCACGGTCTGGGTGAACGCGAACAACGCTTCGCGCGTGCCGTTGACCGGCAGCACATTGCGCGCCGGGTCGAGCCAGCCGTTCGGGACGCTGAAGCGACGTTCGCACCAGGCGGCAATGGCTTCACGCAGGGCAGGAATGCCGAGGGTGGTCGGGTACACGGCCATCTGATCCAGATTGCTTGCCAACGCTTCAGCGACAAAGCTTGGCGAACGGTGTTTCGGTTCGCCGATGGACAGTGCGATGGCGCGCTTTTGCGGGTTGGGCGTAACGCTGCCGAGCAGGGCGCGGAGCTTTTCGAACGGGTAGGGCTGCAACTGGTTCAGAGCGTTATTCATGGGGGCCTCGTTCAATGTGGGTGGGCCAGTGTGGATGGGGGGGGGTTGTGGTGAGGAGGCAGCCCCCTCACCACAACAACCCCCCCCCCATCCACAGGAAGTCCATTCCCACAGGGGAAAATTGTTGGTTCAGATACTGATGCGCGACAGTTTGATATCGGGTTCCTGGCTGACGCTCAGCTGTTTGACGATGGCATCCTGCAAACGGCTGCACAGCAACGGGTCGGACAGCGGCTGATTGTTTGCGTCGGTAATGAAAAACACGTCTTCCACGCGCTCGCCCAGGGTGGCGATCTTGGCGTTCTGCAGCGACAGGTCGAATTCGAGGAAAATCGTGCCGATCCGCGCCAGTAACCCAGGACGGTCGGGCGCGCTGAGCTCCAGCACAGTCACCGGGCGCTGGGCATCGTTGTGGATCGTCACCTGTGGCGCAAACGCGAAATGCTTGAGCTGGCGCGGTACCCGACGCTGGATGATGGTCGGGTAGTTGTCCGGGTTGCGCAGGGCTTCGGTCAGGCCTTCGCGGATCTGCTTGACCCGCGCCGGATTATCGCCAATCGAGTCGCCATCGGTGTCGAGCACGATATAGGTGTCGAGGGTGAACTGGCTGCTGGAGGTGATGACCCGGGCGTCGTGAATGTTCAGGTTGAGCTGGTCCATCGCCGCTACGGTCACGGCGAAGAAGTCGTGCTGGTCCGGTGCATAGATGAAAATCTGCGTGCCGCCCTCGAACTCGCGCTGGGTGGTTTCCTTGATCAGCACCAGCGGGCCGCCGTCGGCCGGCTGCTGCAGAATCGCGTCAGTGTGCCAGGCCACATCGCCGGCGGTATGCCGCAGGAAATAGTCATCGCCCAATTGCGCCCAGAGCTGTTCGACATCGTCCGGATCGTTGCCGCCGCGTACGAGAATGTCCAGCGCCGCGCTCTGGGTCTGGCGGATCTGCTCTTCGCGATCCACCGGGTTTTCCAGGCCACGACGCAAGGCGCGCTTGGTCTCGGTGTAGAGCTGGCGCAACAGGCTTGCGCGCCAGGAGTTCCACAGCGTCGGGTTGGTGGCGTTGATGTCGGCAACGGTCAACACATACAGATAATCGAGACGGGTTTCATCGCCGACGGTTTGCGCGAAATCGTGGATCACGTGCGGGTCGGACAGGTCCTTGCGCTGGGCCGTGGTCGACATCATCAGATGGTTCTGCACCAGCCAAACGATCAGGCGGCTGTCCCAGATCGGCAACTGGTGGCGCTGGCAAAAAGCTTCGGCATCCACCGCGCCGATTTCCGAATGATCACCATGCCGGCCCTTGCCGATGTCGTGATAAAGACCGGCCAGGTAAATCAGTTCGGGTTTGGGCAGTTTGGCCATGAGTTTGCTGGCCAACGGGAATTTTTCCGACACCTGGGTGTACTGCAACTTACGCAAGTGCTTGATCAGGTTCAGGGTGTGCGCATCGACCGTATAAATGTGAAACAGGTCATGCTGCATCTGCCCGACAATGAAGCCGAACTCCGGCAGATAGCGCCCGAGGATGCCGTAACGGTTCATCCGCCGCAGATTGCGGTGGATGCCGATCTTGCATTTGAACAGCTCGATGAACAGGCTGGTATTGCGAATATCGTTGCGGAAGTCGTCATCGATCAGATGACGATTCTCGCGCAGCAGGCGGATGGTGTCGGCACGTACACCTTTGATTTCCGGTTGCTGGGCCATCAGCACAAAGATCTCGAGCATGGCGAATGGCGTACGGCGGAACACGTTGTCGCTACGCGCCTCGATATAGCCGTCATGCAGCTGGAACCGCGAGTTGATCGGCTGCGGTGGTGCTTCGTCTTCGGGGGCCAGGATCACTTCTTCAAAGTGCTGGATGATCAAGTCGCTGAGCTGGGCAATGCTCATGACCACCCGGTAATACTGCTGCATGAAGTTTTCGATGGCTTGCTTGGCGTCGTTGCCTTCGAACCCCAATAGCCCGGCGATGGAGCGCTGGTGGTCGAATAGCAGGCGGTCTTCGGAACGGCCGGCGAGCATGTGCAGCGCGTACCGTACCTTCCACAAAAACTCCTGGGAGGAGGCCAGCAGGGCGTTTTCGCTCTCCACCAGGAAGCCTTCGCCCGCCAGGGCCCGCAGGTTCAGGGTGCCGTATTGACGCCGGGCGACCCAGAGAATCGTCTGAATATCCCGCAGTCCGCCTGGCGAGCCTTTGACGTTGGGTTCCAGGTTGTATTCGGTGTCGTTGTACTTGTGGTGGCGGGCTTTCTGCTCGGCGCGCTTGGCCAGGAAGAACTCCTTGCTGGGCCACATGTGCTCGGTGCTGGTGACGTCCAGCATGCGCTGGCGCAGGCGTTCGGGGCCGCAAATGGTGCGGCTTTCCATCAGGTTGGTGACGACCGTCAGGTCGGCACGGGCCTCGACGGCGCATTCCTCCACCGAACGAACGCTCTGGCCGACTTCCAGGCCAATGTCCCATAGCAACGTCAGAAAGCGTTCGATGGAATCCCGAAAAATTTCGTGGTCGGCGCTGTCCAGCAAGATCAGCAGATCGATGTCGGAATAGGGGTGCAACTCGCCGCGACCGTAGCCGCCGACTGCCACCAGGGCGATATCGGCGTCTTCGCTCCAGTTAAACTGTTCCCAGGCTTGTTGCAGGATGTTGTCGACAAACCAGGCGCGATCCTCGATCAACCGACGAATGTCACGGCCACTGCGGAACCGCTCGTCGAGCACCTCGCGGGCCTGACGGATCGCCTTCTTGAAAGCAGCAATGGGGCTTGCCTTCAGGGCCAGTTCAGCCTGGAACTGGCCACGGTCGAAGAGTTCGGGGTCCACCTGCGGCATCGATTGGCTTTCCTTTCTATAAGGCTGGGAGCGGAGCGGGCGGGATCAGGCCGAAACGCGCGCGATGGTATCGTCGCTGCGCAGGGTGAAGATCTCGTAACCGGTTTCGGTCACCAGCAAAGTGTGTTCCCACTGCGCCGACAGCTTGCGATCCTTGGTGATAGCGGTCCAGCCGTCGCCCAACACTTTGGTGTCGGCCTTGCCCTGGTTGATCATCGGCTCGATGGTGAAGGTCATGCCGGCCTTCAGTTCCATGCCGGTGCCGGCGCGGCCGTAGTGCAGGATTTGTGGTTCTTCGTGGAACACCTTGCCGATACCATGGCCGCAGAACTCGCGAACCACCGAGAAACCATTCTTTTCGGCGTGCTTCTGGATCACTTCACCGATATCGCCCAGGCGGCAGCCCGGTTTGACCAGTTCGATGGCCTTGTACATGCATTCCTGAGTCACTTGGGACAGGCGCTCGGCCCAGACCGGCACGGTACCGACGTGGAACATGCGGCTGGTGTCGCCGTGGTAACCGTCCTTGATCACAGTGACGTCGATGTTCAGCGTGTCGCCATCCTTCAACGGTTTCTCGTTCGGGATGCCATGGCAGACCACATGGTTGATCGAGGTGCAGATTGACTTCGGGAAGCCCTTGTAGTTGAGCGGGGCAGGAATGGCTTTCTGCTCATTGACGATATAGTCGTGGCAGATGCGGTCCAGTTCTTCGGTGGTGACACCCGGCTTGACATAATCGGCAATCATTTCCAGCACATCGGCGGCCAATTTGCCGGCGATCCGCATTTTTGCGATGTCCTCTGGGGTTTTGAGGGTGACGGTCATACAGGCTCTCTCTGCGCTCAATGGCGCCTTCTAAAACGAAATGGGCATTGCGCGAGTGATCTTCGCAGCCCTGAAAAACGCGATTCTACCAGACGATCAGTGCAAATCTGAGCCTCTGTGCATCGCTTCTCTCTACAGGATGGCGCATTCTGGGGAGATTCCAAGGCAGGGGCCAAAAGCATTCCTCTGGTTTTTGGAATCCGGGTTCCGTTTTTTTCTGCCTTGTGATATAAAATGCGCCGCTTTCCGGGGATGCCCTGAAAAGCTTAAATCCACACACGTGTCGACACGATGACCTGGGTGCCTTCAGCTGATGCTGCTGGTTGGTCATTGGGATACGTGGAGGCCAAACCCGACTTATTAAGGAACTATCATGTCCCAAGTCAACATGCGCGATATGCTGAAGGCCGGTGTGCACTTCGGTCACCAGACCCGTTACTGGAACCCGAAAATGGGCAAGTACATTTTCGGCGCGCGTAACAAGATCCACATTATCAACCTTGAAAAAACCCTGCCAATGTTCAACGAAGCTCTGACTTTCGTAGAGCGTCTGGCCCAGGGCAAAAACAAGATCCTGTTCGTTGGCACCAAGCGTTCCGCTGGCAAGATCGTTGCTGAAGAAGCAGCACGTTGCGGTTCGCCGTACGTCGATCACCGCTGGTTGGGCGGCATGCTGACCAACTTCAAAACCATCCGTGCTTCCATCAAGCGTCTGCGTGACCTTGAAGTACAAGCTGAAGACGGTACTTTCGCCAAGCTGACCAAGAAAGAAGCGCTGATGCGCACTCGCGATCTTGAGAAGCTGGATCGTTCCCTGGGTGGTATCAAGGACATGGGCGGTCTGCCAGACGCTCTGTTCGTTATCGACGTTGATCACGAGCGCATCGCGATCACCGAAGCCAACAAGCTGGGCATCCCGGTTATCGGCGTAGTCGATACCAACAGCAGCCCGGAAGGCGTTGACTACATCATCCCAGGCAACGATGACGCAATCCGCGCTATCCAGCTGTACATGGGTTCGATGGCTGACGCTGTAATCCGTGGTCGCAACCACGTTGCTGGCGGTACCGAGCAGTTCGTTGAAGAAGCTCCGGCAGCTGCAGCTGAGTAATTGACGCCCTGGCGTTGACTCAGTAAGCAAAAAGGGGGCTTGGCCCCCTTTTTGCCACCTCGAAAACCATTTGTGAGCAGCGCAGCTACAGCATCTGTAACGTGCAGCGGCTAACAAAGGTGGTTCGGGAAGAATTGAACGCCCGTTCGATCGGGTGGAATGGTTGAAAACCTATCCAAGAGGAATTTGAAAATGGCAGAGATTACTGCAGCGTTGGTCAAAGAACTGCGCGAGCGTACCGGCGAAGGCATGATGGACTGCAAAAAGGCCTTGACCAAGGCTGGCGGCGACATCGAAAAAGCCATTGATGACATGCGTGCTTCGGGCGCCATCAAGGCTGCCAAGAAAGCTGGCAACGTCGCAGCTGAAGGTGCTATCGCTCTGAAGGAAGACGGCAAATCCGCCGTTCTGCTGGAAGTGAACTCGCAGACCGACTTCCTGGCTCTGCAGGACGACTTCAAGGCATTTGTTACTGCAAGCGTTGAAAAAGCGTTCGCTGACAAGCTGACTGACGTCGCTCCGCTGATCGAAGCTCAAGAAGCCGATCGCCTGGTACTGGTCGGCAAAGTTGGCGAAAACGTCAACATCCGTCGTCTGGCGCGCGTTGAAGGTGACGTTGTTGGTGGTTACCTGCACGGCAACAAGATCGGTGTTGCGGTTGTTCTCAAGGGCGGCACCGTTGAGCTGGCCAAGGACATCGCTATGCACGTAGCGGCGACCAACCCTGAATTCCTGCTGCCGTCGGAAGTTTCCGCCGAAGCGATTGAGCGTGAGAAAGGCGTGTTCCTGACTCTCAACGCCGACAAGATCGCCGGCAAGCCGGAAAACATCGTTGAAAACATGGTCAAAGGCCGTATCAGCAAGTTCCTGGCCGAAGCTAGCCTGGTTGAGCAGGCGTTCGTCAAGAACCCTGAAATCAAGGTCGGCGAACTGGCCAAGAAAGCCGGTGCTGAAATCGTTTCCTTCACTTACTTCAAAGTAGGCGAAGGCATCGAGAAGCCGGTCGACAACTTCGCTGAAGAAGTGGCTGCCCAACTGGCTGCTGCCAAGCAATAAGACGGTTTTTAACTGTCGCCCTGAAGAGGCTGCCCGCTCACGCGCGCAGCCTCTTTTCAGATGGGGATGCCAATTTATTTGGCTTCTCGTCGGAACTGGCTTACAAAGCCGTGTTCCGATGGCGCTGTGATAGCGTCAAGCTAGAGTGGATGCAGGCTGCAAACAGCCCGCAAAGAATTTTTTAAAATACGCCGCAGGAGAGATTCGCAATGGCTCAGCAGGGCAGTGGTTATCAGGCTCGCTATAAACGCATTCTACTCAAGCTTAGCGGCGAGGCCCTGATGGGCTCGGAAGAGTTCGGGATCGATCCGAAAGTTCTGGATCGCATGGCGCTGGAAGTTGGCCAACTGGTCGGCATCGGTGTTCAGGTCGGTCTGGTGATCGGTGGCGGCAACCTGTTCCGCGGCGCGGCGCTCAGCGCGGCGGGCATGGATCGGGTGACTGGCGACCACATGGGCATGCTGGCCACTGTGATGAACGCCCTGGCGATGCGCGATGCGCTGGAACGTGCCAATATCTCGGCCATCGTGATGTCGGCCATTTCCATGGTTGGCGTGACCGATCACTACGATCGCCGCAAAGCCATGCGTCACCTGAACGCCAAGGAAGTGGTGATTTTCGCCGCCGGTACCGGTAATCCGTTTTTCACCACGGATTCGGCAGCCTGCTTGCGTGCAATCGAAATCGACGCTGACGTCGTGCTCAAGGCAACCAAGGTCGATGGCGTTTACACGGCTGATCCATTCAAAGACCCGCATGCCGAGAAGTTCGATCATCTGACTTATGATGAAGTACTGGATCGCAAGCTGGGCGTGATGGATCTGACCGCCATTTGTCTGTGCCGCGACCACAAGATGCCGTTGCGCGTATTTAACATGAACAAGCCCGGCGCCCTGCTGAACATCGTACATGGCGGCGCTGAAGGGACCCTGATCGAGGAAGGCCAACAATGATCAACGAAATCAAGAAAGACGCTCAAGAGCGCATGAAAAAATCCGTCGAATCGCTGATGCACAACTTCGGTCGTATTCGTACGGGCCAGGCGCACCCGAGCATTCTGGAAGGTGTGATGGTTCCGTACTACGGCGCCGACACGCCGATCAAGCAAGTGGCGAACATCACCGTAAAAGACGCCCGTACCCTGCAAGTGGTCGCCTTTGAGCGCAACATGCTGGGTGCCGTCGACAAGGCCATCGGTAGCGCGGGTCTGAACCTCAACCCGACCAACCTCGGCGAGTTGCTGCTGATCTCCATGCCGGCCCTGACCGAAGAAACCCGCAAGGGCTTCACCAAGCAGGCTCGCGATGTCGCTGAAGACGCCCGTGTTGCCGTGCGCAACATCCGTCGTGATGCGAACAGCCAGCTCAAGGATCTGGTCAAGGAAAAGGAAATCAGCGAAGACGAAGAGCGTCGCGCTGCTGGCGAAATTGATGATCTGACCAAAAAATACGTGGCTGAAATCGACGCGAATTTGGCGCAGAAAGAAAAAGACCTGATGGCCGTATAAGGGTCACGTTTTAATGGATAAGACAAAGCAGACTGCGCCGTCCGCGGTGCCGCGCCATGTCGCGATCATCATGGATGGTAATAATCGCTGGGCGAAAAAACGCTTTATGCCCGGTGTCGCCGGGCATAAAGCGGGCGTGGATGCGGTGCGCGCGGTGATCGAGGTGTGTGCCGAGGCCGGGGTCGAAGTATTGACCCTGTTCGCGTTCTCCAGCGAGAACTGGCAGCGTCCAGCCGATGAAGTCAGTGCCTTGATGGATCTGTTCTTCAAGGCATTGCGTCGCGAGGCCAAGCGCCTCAACGACAACAACATCAGTTTGCGCATCATTGGCGATCGCTCGCGTTTTCACCCGGAGCTTCAGGCCGCCATGCGCGAAGCCGAGGCGATGACTGTCGGCGCCAATCGCTTTATCCTGCAGATCGCTGCCAATTACGGCGGTCAGTGGGATATCGCGCAAGCCGCGCAGCGTCTGGCCCGCGAAGTTCAGGCCGGGCATCTGCGTCCGGAAGACATTACCCCCGAGCTGTTGCAAACCTGCCTGGCGACCGGTGATCTGCCGTTGCCAGACTTGTGCATCCGAACCGGTGGCGAGCATCGCATCAGCAATTTCCTGCTGTGGCAGCTGGCTTACGCCGAGTTGTACTTCTCCGACCTGTTCTGGCCGGACTTCAAACACGACGCCATGCGCAATGCGCTAGCCGATTTCGCTTCTCGCCAGCGTCGCTTCGGTAAAACGAGCGAGCAGGTTGAGGCTGGAGCCCGGGTTTAATGCTTAAACAACGAATCATCACGGCACTGATTCTGCTGCCGATTGCCCTGGGCGGGTTTTTCCTGCTCGAAGGGTCCGGTTTTGCGCTGTTCATCGGGCTGGTGGTGACGCTTGGGGCATGGGAGTGGGCGCGGTTGGCGGGTTTCGCTGTCCAGTCGATTCGCCTGGCCTATGCCGCTGTGGTCGCGTTGATGCTGTTTTTCATGCACATCCTGCCGGGGCTCGCGCCTTGGGTATTGGGGGCTGCGGTGCTCTGGTGGGGCGTGGCCACCTACCTGGTATTGACCTTTCCACAGTCCAGTCAACATTGGGCCAGTGCTGCCTGCAAACTGGTGATCGGTTTGTTGATTCTGTTGCCGGCGTGGCAAGGCCTGGTGCTGATCAAGCAGCAGCCTTTGGGTAACTGGCTGATCATGGCGGTAATGGTGCTGGTGTGGGGGGCCGATATCGGTGCGTACTTTTCCGGTCGGGCCTTCGGCAAACGCAAGCTGGCGCCACAGGTCAGCCCTGGCAAGAGCTGGGAAGGTGTGTACGGCGGCTTGATCGTGAGTCTGGTGATTACCGCAGTCGTCGGCTTTGTGCGGGACTGGAGTTTCGCCCAGATGCTGATGGGGTTGTTCGGCGCCGCAATTATCGTGTTCATTTCGGTGGTGGGCGATCTCACCGAAAGCATGTTCAAGCGCCAGTCGGGGATCAAGGACAGCAGTAATCTGCTGCCCGGCCACGGTGGCGTGCTGGATCGCATCGATAGCCTGACGGCGGCGATTCCGGTATTCGCCGTGCTGCTGTGGATGGCCGCACCGTGAGCCGCCCACAACAGATTACCGTGCTGGGGGCGACCGGTTCGATTGGTCTGAGTACCCTCGACGTCATCGCCCGTCATCCCGAGCGTTATCAGGTTTTCGCCTTGAGTGGTTTCACGCGTTTGAGTGAGCTGCTGGCGCTGTGTGTGCGGCATGTGCCGCGCTTTGCCGTCGTGCCGGAATCTGGCGCTGCCCGACGCTTGCAGGACGATTTGCGCGCGGCCGGTCTGTCGACCCGGGTGCTGGTCGGGGAGGAGGGCTTGTGTCAGATCGCCTCCGATCCGCAGGTCGATGCGGTCATGGCGGCCATTGTCGGTGCGGCGGGCTTGCGTCCGACGCTGGCGGCGGTCGAAGCTGGCAAGAAGATTCTTCTGGCCAATAAAGAAGCGCTGGTGATGTCCGGTGCGCTGTTCATGCAGGCCGTGCGCAACAGCGGTTCAGTGCTGTTGCCGATCGACAGCGAACACAACGCGATTTTCCAGTGCATGCCACAGGATTTTGCTCGTGGGCTCGGCCCGGTCGGGGTGCGTCGCATTTTACTGACCGCTTCTGGCGGTCCGTTCCGGCAGACGCCCCTGGCCGAACTGGAGCATGTGTCCCCCGAGCAAGCGTGTGCCCATCCGAATTGGTCCATGGGGCGCAAGATTTCAGTGGATTCGGCCAGCATGATGAACAAAGGGCTCGAGCTGATCGAGGCCTGTTGGCTGTTCAATGCCACGCCGTCCCAGGTTGAAGTGGTTATTCACCCGCAGAGCGTGATTCATTCGCTGGTCGATTACGTCGATGGTTCGGTATTGGCGCAATTGGGTAATCCGGACATGCGTACGCCGATCGCCAATGCCCTGGCCTGGCCGGAACGAATCGACTCGGGTGTTGCGCCGCTGGACCTGTTTGCCATCGCTCGCCTGGATTTCCAGGCGCCCGATGAGGAACGTTTTCCGTGCCTGCGCCTTGCGCGTCAAGCCGCCGAAGCCGGCAATAGCGCGCCGGCCATGCTCAATGCCGCGAATGAAGTGGCGGTGGCGGCCTTTCTCGACGGGCGGGTTCGCTATCTGGAAATCGCGAGTATTATCGAGGAAGTGTTGAACCTCGAGCCTGTGGTTGCAGTGGATGATCTCGAGGCAGTGTTTACGGCTGATGCGAAAGCACGAGTACTGGCCGGGCAATGGTTGAGCCGTCACGGGCGATAAGTGCTGCAAAACGTTGCCCCATGCAGCACTGATAGGATTGCGGAGAAAGTACATGAGCGCGCTCTATATGATTGTCGGCACCCTGGTAGCGCTGGGTGTGCTGGTCACCTTCCACGAATTCGGCCATTTCTGGGTCGCGCGTCGCTGTGGGGTCAAAGTGCTGCGTTTCTCCGTGGGCTTTGGCACGCCGTTACTGCGCTGGCACGACAGCAAAGGCACTGAGTTCGTCATCGCCGCCATCCCGTTGGGTGGCTACGTGAAGATGCTCGACGAGCGCGAAGGCGAGGTCCCGGCCAACCAGGTCAATCAATCTTTCAATCGCAAATCTGTCCGTCAGCGCATCGCCATTGTCGCGGCCGGCCCGATCGCCAACTTTCTATTGGCATTGGTGTTTTTCTGGGCATTGGCAATGCTGGGCAGCGAGCAAGTGCGGCCAGTTATCGGCGCGGTCGAGTCTGGCAGTATTGCCTCCAGGGCAGGTTTGAGCCCGGGCCAGGAAATCATGGCCATCGATGGCGAGCCAACCTCTGGCTGGGCTGCGGTGAACCTGCAACTGATCCGTCGTCTGGGTGAGAGCGGTGCCGTTCAATTGATGGTCCGTGAACAGGGCTCCACGGTGGACTCGCCCCGTGAGCTGGTGCTGGACAAGTGGCTCAAGGGGGTTGAGGAACCAGATCCGATTCACTCGTTGGGCATTCGCCCTTGGCGTCCGGCGTTACCGCCCGTGCTGGCCGAATTTGATCCGAAAGGGCCGGCGAAGGCCGCCGGCCTGAAACCGGGTGACCGCTTGTTGGCCCTTGATGGCAAGGCGCTGGACGACTGGCAGCAGGTAGTCGACATCGTCCGTAAGCATCCGGATACCAAAATCATGCTGCGCGTGGAGCGTGATGGTGCTCAAATCGACGTCCCTGTGACGTTGGCCGCTCGTGGCGAGAGCAAGTCGCCCAGTGGTTATCTGGGGGCCGGGGTGAAAGCGGTCGATTGGCCGCCAGAGATGATTCGCGAAATCAGTTACGGTCCGGTGGCTGCGATTGGCGAAGGTGCCCGACGCACCTGGACCATGAGCGTATTGACGCTCGATTCGCTCAAGAAAATGTTGTTCGGTGAGCTCTCGGTAAAAAACTTGAGTGGACCGATAACCATTGCTAAAGTGGCGGGCGCTTCCGCCCAGTCGGGCGTCGCTGATTTCCTGAATTTCCTTGCTTATCTGAGTATTAGCCTGGGGGTTCTGAATTTGTTGCCCATTCCTGTACTGGATGGGGGGCATTTGTTGTTTTATCTGATCGAGTGGGCGCGTGGTCGCCCCTTGTCGGATCGGGTGCAAAGTTGGGGGATACAGATCGGTATCAGTTTGGTGGTCGGGGTGATGTTGCTTGCTCTGGTCAATGATCTGGGTCGACTGTAACGCTTCGCTTAATTGCGAATCTGCCGCATTTTGCGGCAGTTTTTATTGCCAGTTGGAATAAGAAAGGACTTCATGAAACGTCTGCTGCTAACTGCGGTTCTCACCGTATTGATGATCGCCGAAGTTCACGCCGAGTCCTTCACTATCTCTGATATTCGCGTCAATGGCCTACAGCGGGTCTCCGCGGGTAGCGTCTTTGGTGCCTTGCCGTTGAACGTCGGCGAACAGGCGGATGATCGTCGCCTGGTGGAATCCACTCGGGCGTTGTTCAAAACCGGGTTCTTTCAAGATATCCAGCTGGGGCGCGATGGCAACGTCCTCGTCATTACTGTAGTCGAGCGTCCGTCAGTCGCCAGTATCGAGATCGAAGGCAACAAGGCGATTTCCACTGAAGACCTGATGAAGGGTCTCAAGCAATCCGGTCTGGCCGAAGGCGAAATCTTCCAGCGCGCCACCCTTGAAGGTGTGCGTAACGAGCTGCAGCGTCAGTACGTCGCTCAAGGCCGCTACTCCGCGACCGTCGATACCGAGGTGGTGCCACAGCCGCGTAACCGCGTGGGCCTGAAAGTCAACATCAACGAAGGCACCGTTGCAGCTATCCAGCACATCAACGTGGTGGGTAACACGGTTTTCCCTGAAGAAGACCTCATCGACCTGTTCGAACTCAAGACCAGCAACTGGTTGTCGTTCTTCAAGAACGACGACAAGTACGCTCGTGAAAAACTCTCCGGTGACCTGGAGCGTCTGCGTTCCTACTACCTGGATCGCGGCTACATCAATATGGATATCGCCTCGACCCAGGTATCCATCACCCCGGACAAGAAACACGTCTACATCACCGTCAACGTCAACGAAGGCGAGAAGTACACCGTTCGTGACGTCAAGCTCAGCGGCGACCTGAAAGTACCTGAAGACCAGGTCAAGTCCCTGTTGCTGGTTCAGAAAGGCCAGGTGTTCTCGCGCAAGCTGATGACCACCACGTCCGAACTGATCACCCGTCGCCTGGGTAACGAGGGTTACACCTTCGCCAACGTCAACGGCGTGCCTCAGCCTCATGATGAAGATCATACGGTCGACATCACGTTTGCTGTCGATCCGGGCAAGCGTGCCTACGTGAACCGCATCAACTTCCGTGGCAACACCAAGTCCGAAGACGAAGTGCTGCGCCGTGAAATGCGTCAAATGGAAGGCGGTTGGGCTTCGACTTACCTGATCGATCAATCCAAGACGCGTCTGGAACGTCTGGGCTTCTTCAAGGAAGTCAACGTCGAAACGCCAGCCGTGCCCGGTGTCGATGACCAGGTTGATGTGAACTACAGCGTTGAAGAGCAGGCGTCCGGTTCGATTACCGCCAGCGTCGGTTTCGCCCAGAGTGCCGGTCTGATCCTCGGTGGTTCGATCACCCAGAACAACTTCCTCGGTACCGGTAACAAGGTCAGCGTCGGTTTGACCCGCAGCGAATACCAGAGCCGCTATAACTTCGGTTATGTCGATCCGTACTGGACTGCAGACGGCGTGAGCCTGGGTTACAACGCTTTCTACCGCACTACCGACTACGACGACCTCGATGTCGACGTGGCCAGCTATGCCGTAGACAGCCTGGGTGCTGGCGTGAGCGTCGGCTACCCGATCAGCGAAACTTCGCGTCTGACCTTTGGTCTGACGGCGCAGCAGGACGAGATCAAGACCGGCCAGTACACCGTTGACGAAATTTTTGACTTCGTTAACCGTGAGGGCGACAGCTACCTGAACTTCAAGGCTTCGGCCGGTTGGTCCGAGTCCACGTTGAACAAAGGTGTATTGGCGACCCGTGGCCATTCCCAGAGCCTGACTCTGGAAACCACCACCCCGGGTAGCGACCTGTCGTTCTTCAAGCTTGATTACCGCGGCCAGTTGTTCCAGCCCATTACTGAAAACTACACAGTGCGTCTTCACACCGAACTGGGTTATGGCGATGGCTACGGTTCGACCGATGGCTTGCCGTTCTATGAGAACTACTATGCTGGTGGTTTCAACTCGGTTCGTGGTTTCAAGGACAGTACACTTGGTCCACGCAGTACACCTAGCCGTGGTGAGGCTGTCACGGGTAACGCCGGTACGCTCGCCGACCCGGACCAGGATCCGCTGCCATTCGGTGGTAACGTCCTGATCCAGGGTGGTGTCGAAGTATTGTTCCCGCTGCCCTTCGTCAAGGATCAGCGTTCCCTGCGTACTTCGGTATTCTGGGACGTGGGTAACGTATTCGACTCCAATTGCGACAAAACGACCAACGCCAATGTCGGCTCGACCGCTCAAACCGAATGCAACGACATTAGCCTGAGCAACGTGGCCAGCTCCGTCGGTCTCGGCGTGACCTGGGTTACCGCGCTGGGTCCTTTGAGCTTCGCGTTGGCCATGCCGATCAAGAAACCGGATGACGCTGAGACTCAAGTGTTCCAATTCTCCCTCGGCCAGACGTTCTAAGCGTCTGACCCAAGATAACGACAATGGATTTTGTAGGAGTGCATCGTGCGTAAGTTGACTCAATTGGTTCTCCTGGCGACCGTACTGGTTGCAGGACCGGCTTTTGCCGACATGAAAATCGCCGTTCTGAATTATCAGATGGCCCTGCTGGAATCTGATGCGGCGAAAAAATACGCCGTGGACGCCGAGAAGAAGTTCGGCCCGCAACTGACCAAGCTCAAGAGCCTGGAAAGCAGCGCCAAGGGTATCCAGGACCGTCTGATGGCTGGTGGCGACAAGATGCAGCAAGGCGAGCGTGAACGTCTGGAACTCGAGTTCAAGCAAAAGGCCCGTGATTTCCAGTTCCAGTCCAAGGAGCTGAACGAAGCCAAGGCTGTTGCCGACCGTGAAATGCTGAAGCAGCTCAAGCCGAAACTGGACAGTGCTGTGGAAGAAGTCATCAAGAAAGGTGCTTTTGACCTGGTCTTCGAGCGTGGCGCAGTGATTGATGTCAAGCCTCAGTACGACATCACTCGCCAGGTTATCGAGCGCATGAATCAGCTGAAGTAACCCATGACAGCGACTATAAAGCTCGGCCAGTTGGCCGAGTTCCTCGGCGCCACCTTACGTGGCGACCCGAAGAAAGCAATTACTGGGCTAGCCACTTTGCAAGAGGCTGGCCCAGCTCAGTTGAGCTTTCTGGCAAATCCTCAATACCGCAAATACCTGGCTGACTGTCAGGCCGCCGCCGTATTGCTCAAGGCCGCTGATGCTGAAGCGTTTGCCGGTGATGCCTTGGTGGTGCCGGATCCTTACCTGGCCTACGCACGGGTTTCCCACCTGTTCGATCCCAAGCCCAAGGCGCCTGCCGGTATTCATCCGACAGCGGTGGTGGCGGCGGATGCAGTGGTCGATCCGGCGGCGAGCATCGGTGCTTTTGCGGTGATTGAAAGTGCCGCGCGTATTGGCGCGGGTGTGACCGTTGGGGCTCATTGCTTCATTGGTGCGCGCTGCGAACTCGGCGAAGGCGGCTGGTTGGCCCCACGTGTCACGCTGTATCACGACGTGCGCATCGGCAAACGGGTGGTGATTCAATCCGGTGCCGTGCTTGGTGGTGAAGGCTTCGGCTTTGCCAACGAGAAAGGCGTCTGGCAAAAAATCGCCCAGATTGGCGGTGTCTCGATCGGCGATGACGTAGAAATAGGCGTGAATACCGCTATTGATCGCGGAGCATTGGCCGATACCGTTATCGGTAATGGTGTGAAGCTCGACAACCAGATTCAGATCGCTCACAACGTCCAGGTCGGTGACCATACCGCCATGGCCGCCTGTGTGGGGATCTCCGGGAGCACGAAAATCGGCAAGCATTGCATGCTCGCCGGTGGCGTAGGGCTGGTGGGCCACATCGAGATTTGCGACAACGTTTTCCTGACCGGGATGACCATGGTGACCCACTCCATTACCGAGCCGGGTTCATATTCTTCCGGTACGGCGATGCAACCGGCAGCCGAATGGCGCAAAAGCGCGGCCCGTATCCGTCAGCTCGATGACATCGCGCGACGTTTGCGACAGCTGGAAAAGCGTGTAGGGGACGTGACCCCTGGCGGTAATGCTTCATCAGATGGCTGATACCATTTCCATATCAAGTGTGCACAGCCGTTAGACTGCCTCCTTGATTTGCTAGAGGAGTGCGCGTCAGTCGCGCGCTCCCAATCTTTACATAGGCTTCCCCCCGAAATGATGGACATCAACGAGATTCGCGAATACCTGCCTCACCGTTACCCGTTCCTGCTGGTGGACCGGGTTGTGGATCTGGATGTGGAAGGCAAGCGCATTCGCGCCTACAAGAATGTCAGCATCAACGAACCGTTCTTCAATGGTCACTTCCCTGCGCATCCAATCATGCCGGGCGTACTGATCATCGAAGCGATGGCTCAGGCTGCCGGGATCCTTGGTTTCAAAATGCTCGACGTGAAGCCTGCCGACGGCACGCTTTACTACTTCGTAGGCTCCGACAAACTGCGCTTCCGTCAGCCCGTGCTGCCGGGTGATCAATTGATCCTGGAAGCCAAGTTCCTGAGCTGCAAGCGTCAGATCTGGAAATTCGAATGCCAGGCGTCGGTTGATGGCAAGCCAGTCTGCTCCGCTGAAATCATCTGCGCGGAACGCAAACTATGAGTTTGATTGACCCTCGCGCAATCATCGATCCGACGGCCATTCTGGCCGACGACGTCGAAGTCGGCCCTTGGTCGATCATCGGCGCAGGTGTGGAAATCGGCGAGGGGACAGTGATCGGGCCGCATGTGATTCTCAAGGGCCCGACCCGAATCGGTAAGCACAACCGCATCTACCAGTTTTCTTCGGTAGGCGAGGACACGCCCGATTTGAAGTACAAGGGCGAAGAAACCCGTCTGGTCATCGGCGACCACAACGTCATCCGTGAAGGCGTGACGATTCACCGCGGGACCATTCAGGACCGTTCGGAAACGACCCTGGGCGATCACAACCTGATCATGGCCTATGCCCACATCGGTCACGACAGCGTTATTGGCAACCACTGCATTCTGGTCAACAACACCGCGTTGGCCGGCCATGTGCACGTTGAAGACTGGGCGATCCTGTCCGGTTTTACCCTGGTTCACCAGTATTGCCATATTGGCGCCCACAGCTTTTCGGGCATGGGCACTGCCATTGGCAAGGACGTTCCAGCCTACGTAACGGTATTCGGCAACCCGGCCGAAGCCCGCAGCATGAACTTCGAAGGCCTGCGCCGTCGCGGTTTCAGCGAAGATGCGATCCACGCCCTGCGTCGTGCCTACAAGGTGGTTTACCGCCAGGGCCTGACGGTCGAGCAGGCGCTTGCCGAATTGGCCGAACCCTCGCTGCAGTTCCCGGAAGTCGCGGTGTTCCGTGACTCCATCCAGTCTTCGACCCGCGGCATCACCCGTTAACCATGGCCAATTTGCGTATTGCGCTGGTGGCGGGAGAGGCTTCCGGTGACATTCTGGGTGCGGGGCTCATGCGCGCGCTCAAGGCCCGGCATCCGGCAGTCGAATTCATCGGTGTCGGCGGTCCGCTGATGCTGGCTGAAGGCTTGGCGTCGTATTTCCCGATGGAGCGCCTTTCTGTCATGGGCTTGGTGGAAGTGCTGGGCCGTTTGCGCGAGCTGTTGGCACGTCGCAAGAAGCTGGTCGCGGACCTGATCGCCCAGAAGCCGGACGTGTTCATCGGTATCGATGCTCCGGATTTCAACCTCAATATCGAACTCAAACTGCGTCAGGCCGGGATCAAGACCGTGCATTACGTCAGCCCGTCGGTCTGGGCCTGGCGGCAGAAGCGGGTGCTGAAGATTCGCGAAGGTTGCGACCTGATGCTGACGCTGTTCCCGTTCGAAGCTAAATTTTATGAAGAGAAGGGTGTGCCGGTGCGGTTTGTCGGCCATTCCCTGGCCGATGCGATTCCGCTTGAGGCTGATCGCGCCGCAGCGCGGGCCGAACTTGGCTTGCCGGAGGGGCCGCTGGTCGCCCTGATGCCGGGTAGCCGGGGTGGCGAGGTCGGGCGCCTGGGGGCGCTGTTCCTCGACACCGCCCAGCGCGTGCGCGCCATGCGCCCGGGCGTGCGGTTCGTCATGCCCTGCGCGAGCCCGGAGCGGCGGGCTCAGCTTGAAGAACTGCTGGCCGGTCGTGATTTGCCACTGACCTTGCTCGACGGCAAGTCCCATCTGGCCCTGGCTGCTTGCGACGCCGTGTTGATTGCTTCGGGCACCGCTACGCTGGAAGCATTGTTGTACAAGCGGCCCATGGTGGTCGCTTATCGTTTGGCACCGCTGACGTTCTGGATTCTCAAGCGGATGGTGAAGAGTCCCTACGTCTCGTTGCCGAATCTGCTGGCCCAGCGCCTGCTGGTGCCGGAATTGTTGCAGGACGATGCGACGGTAGAGGCCTTGGCCCAGACCCTGTCGCCACTGATCGAAGGTGGCCAGGAGCAGACCCGAGGCTTTGACGAAATCCACCGAACGCTGCGCTTGGATGCCTCCAATCAGGCTGCGGATGCGGTACTGAACCTGATTGGCAGAGCATAATGAGCAAAGCGAGTAAGCAGCTGGGCCTGGATTTTATGCTAGTCGATGAACTTGAAGATCTGGTGGCGGGTGTCGATGAAGTCGGTCGCGGCCCGCTGTGCGGTGCAGTGGTGACGGCGGCAGTGATCCTCGATCCGAGCCGCCCCATCCTCGGCCTCAACGATTCGAAGAAGCTCACCGAAGCCCGTCGCGAAGAGCTTTACGACGAAATCTGCGAAAAAGCCCTGAGCTGGTATGTCGCTCGCGCCGAAGTCGAAGAAATCGACGAGCTGAATATACTTCACGCCACCATGCTGGCCATGCAGCGCGCGGTCGAAGGGCTGCACATCCAGCCGAAACTGGCGATGATCGACGGCAACCGTTGCCCGAAACTCTCGATGCGTGCGCAAGCGGTGATCCAGGGTGATGGCAAGGTACCGGCCATTGCTGCGGCATCGATTCTGGCCAAGGTCAGCCGTGATCGCGAAATGGCCGCGTTCGAATTGATTTATCCGGGGTACGGCATCGGCAGCCACAAAGGCTACGCGACGGCCGTTCATCTTGAGGCGCTGGTGCGCCTCGGTCCTACGCCCATCCACCGCCGTTCGTTTGCGCCAGTGCGTGAGGCTTACGAAGCGTTGGAAAACCTGATGGGCAGTTAGGCGCAGGCTGATGTTTTACTCAAGGCCCGGTACAATCCGGGCCTTGTTGTCTTTACGTTTCTAGTTTCTAGACAGGATCACTATGCCGGCTTCATTCGTTCATCTACGCCTGCACACTGAATATTCCCTGGTCGACGGTCTGGTGCGGATCAAACCGCTGGTCAAGACCCTGGTCGGCATGAACATGCCTGCCGTGGCGGTCACGGACCAGAACAACATGTGTTCCCTGGTCAAATTCTATAAAGCGGCCATGGGGGCGGGGATCAAGCCGATCTGCGGCGCCGACCTGTGGTTGTCGAACAAGGATCCGGACAACCCCTTGAGCCGGATCAGTCTGTTGGCGATGAATGCGGTGGGTTACCGCAACCTCACCGAGCTGATCTCCCGTGGCTTCATCGACGGCCAGCGCAATGGTTCGGTGATCATCGAGCGCGAGTGGGTGGCTGAAGCCAGTGAAGGCTTGATCATGCTGTCGGCGGCGAAAGAGGGCGAGATCGGTCTGGCCATGCTCAGCGGCAACCCGGATGAAGCCGAAACCCTGGCTCGCGAGTGGATGGCGGTGTTCCCGGATCGCTTCTATCTGGAAGTGCAGCGCACCAGTCGCCCCAATGATGAAGAGCAACTGCACGGCGCCGTGGCCCTGGCAACGAAAATCGGCGCGCCGCTGGTGGCGACCAACGATGTGCGTTTCATCAAGCAGGAAGACTTCGAAGCCCACGAAACCCGCGTTTGCATCGGTGAGGGCCGCGCCCTCGACGATCCGCGGCGTTCGAAGAATTACAGCGATCAGCAATATCTGAAAAGCGCCGAGGAAATGGCCGAGCTGTTCAGCGACCTGCCCGAGGCGTTGGAAAACACGGTCGAGATCGCGAAACGCTGCAACATCGAGGTGAAACTGGGCAAGCACTTCCTGCCCAACTTCCCGATTCCCGATGGCATGACCATCGACGAGTATTTCCGCAAGGTGTCCTTCGACGGTCTGGAAGAGCGCCTCAGCGTTCTGTTGCCCAAGGACACCACCGAAGACTACGAAGCCAAGCGTCAGGTCTATGTCGACCGGTTGAATTTCGAACTGGATATCATCATCCAGATGGGCTTCCCCGGTTACTTCCTGATCGTGATGGACTTTATCCAGTGGGCCAAGAACAACGGCGTGCCGGTGGGCCCCGGCCGTGGGTCGGGCGCCGGGTCGCTGGTGGCCTATGTGCAAAAGATCACCGACCTCGACCCGTTGGAATATGACCTGCTGTTTGAACGTTTCCTTAACCCGGAACGGGTTTCCATGCCCGACTTCGACGTCGACTTTTGCATGGACGGTCGTGATCGGGTGATCGATTACGTGGCCGAAAAATACGGCCGTAA
Source organism: Pseudomonas sp. PICF141 (assembly GCF_002286815.1). Lineage (GTDB taxonomy): Bacteria > Pseudomonadota > Gammaproteobacteria > Pseudomonadales > Pseudomonadaceae > Aquipseudomonas. Next base: position 48,530 of record NZ_MUNM01000034.1, on the reverse strand, counting down.
CGCGGTTAGCCAGATCATCACCTTCGGTTCCATGGCGGCAAAAGCGGTGGTCCGTGACGTGGCGCGGGTGCAGGGCAAGTCCTACGGCTTGGCGGATCGTCTGTCCAAGATGATTCCGTTCGAAGTCGGCATGACCCTGGAAAAAGCCTACGAGCAGGAAGAAATCCTGCGCGACTTCATCAAGGTCGATGAAGAGGCAGCGGAAATCTGGGAAATGGCGCGTAAGCTTGAAGGCGTTGTGCGTAACGTCGGCAAGCACGCCGGTGGTGTGGTGATCGCGCCAACCAAGCTGACCGACTTCTCGCCGATTTATTGCGACGAAGCGGGCGATGGCCTGGTAACCCAGTTCGACAAGGACGACGTCGAGGCGGCCGGCCTGGTGAAATTCGACTTCCTGGGGCTTCGGACCCTGACGGTCATCGACTGGGCGCTGAAAACCATCAACCGCGATCGCGCCAAGGCCAACGAGCCGCCGCTGGATATCGCGTTCATTCCGCTGGACGACAAACCGACCTATACGCTGTTGCAAAAAGCTGAGACCACCGCGGTGTTCCAGCTCGAGTCGCGCGGCATGAAAGAGCTGATCAAAAAGCTCAAGCCCGACTGCCTGGAAGACTTGATCGCACTGGTGGCCCTGTTCCGTCCGGGCCCGTTGCAATCAGGCATGGTTGACGACTTTATCAACCGTAAGCACGGTCGCGCGGAACTGGCGTACCCGCACTCGGATTACCAGTACGAAGGCCTCAAGCCAGTCCTGGCGCCGACTTACGGCATCATCCTGTATCAGGAACAGGTGATGCAGATTGCCCAGGTCATGGCTGGTTACACCCTTGGCGGTGCAGACATGCTGCGTCGCGCCATGGGTAAGAAAAAACCCGAAGAGATGGCCAAGCAACGTGGCGGTTTCATTGAAGGTTGCGCCACCAACAATATTGACGCCGACCTGGCCGGTAACATCTTTGACCTGGTAGAAAAGTTCGCCGGTTACGGCTTCAACAAATCCCACTCCGCCGCCTATGGTCTGGTGTCATACCAGACCGCGTGGCTGAAAACCCACTACCCGGCGCCGTTCATGGCCGCGGTGCTGTCGGCGGATATGCACAACACCGACAAGGTCGTGACCTTGATCGAAGAAATTCGCACCATGAAGCTGCGTCTCGACGCGCCGGATGTGAATACTTCGGAGTTCAAGTTCACGGTGAATGACGAAGGCCGCATTATTTATGGCCTCGGCGCAATCAAGGGTGTGGGCGAAGGGCCGGTGGAAGCGATCACCGAGGCGCGTCTGGATGGACCGTTCAAAGATCTGTTCGATTTCTGCGCCCGTGTCGATCTCAAACGGATCAACAAGCGCACCCTGGACGGTTTGATCCGCAGTGGCGCGCTGGATCGTCTGGGCCCGTATTTCCATGACGAACCCAAAGCCTATCAATCCGGCATCGACCGCAATCGCGCGGTGTTGTTGAACGCGATGGAAGGAGCGATCAAGGCTGCCGAACAAACCGCGCGCACCCACGACAGTGGCCACGCCGACTTGTTTGGCGGGCTGTTTGTCGAAGAAGACGCCGATGTCTACGCCAATCATCGCAAAGCCAAGGAACTGACCCTCAAGGAACGCCTGAAAGGGGAGAAAGACACCCTGGGCCTGTACCTGACCGGCCATCCGATCGACGAATACGAAGGCGAGATCCGTCGCTTCGCCCGTCAACGCATCATCGACCTGAAGCCGGCTCGTGATACCCAGACGGTCGCGGGCATGATCATCGCCCTGCGTGTGATGAAGAACAAAAAGGGCGACAAGATGGGTTTCATTACCCTTGATGACCGCTCCGGGCGGATCGAAGCCTCGCTGTTCGCCGATGCCTTCCATTCCGCGCAGTCGCTGTTGCAGACCGACGCGATGGTGGTGGTCGAAGGTGAAGTCAGCAATGACGATTTCTCTGGTGGCCTGCGGCTGCGGGTCAAGCGCGTGATGAGCATGGAAGATGCCCGCACCAACCTGGCTGAAAGCCTGCGCCTGAAATTGCACACCAAGGATTTGAAGGGTGATCAGCTACGCTGGCTGGGTGAGCTGTTCAAGCGCCACCGCGGCGCGTGTCCGATCACCATGGAGTACACCAGTCCCGATGCGAAGGCCTTGTTGCAGTTCGGCGAGACCTGGCGAATCGACCCGGCGGATGCCTTGATTCAAGCCCTGCGTGACCAGTTCGGGCGAGACAACGTCTTCCTCCAATACCGTTGACGGCCAGGTGCCATTCCTTGCATTGGAACGCGCCTGACCCCGACCCGAATTTTTAATCTCGACCTGAACGCGCCTGTCCCTTAAGGTAAGGCGCGAATAGACAACCGGCCGGCCCAAGCTCTTTTGGAAGGTCGACCCAAGACGGACGCCTATGAACCCGAATTTTCTAGATTTCGAACAGCCGATCGCCGACCTGCAAGCCAAGATCGAAGAGTTGCGCTTGGTCGGTAATGACAATTCGCTGAATATCGGCGATGAGATTTCCCGCCTGCAGGACAAAAGCAGCACGCTGACCGAAGACATTTTCGGCAAGCTGACCAGCTGGCAGATCGCACGTCTGGCGCGTCACCCGAAACGTCCATATACCCTGGACTATATCGAACACATCTTCACTGAGTTCGATGAACTGCACGGCGACCGTCACTTCTCCGACGACGCTGCCATCGTGGGAGGGGTTGCCCGTCTGGATGATCAGCCGGTGATGATTATCGGTCACCAGAAAGGCCGCGAAGTGCGCGAGAAAGTTCGCCGTAACTTCGGTATGCCGCGTCCGGAAGGCTACCGCAAGGCGTGTCGTCTGATGGAAATGGCCGAGCGTTTCAAAATGCCGATCCTGACGTTCATCGACACACCGGGTGCTTACCCGGGCATCGACGCCGAAGAGCGCAACCAGAGCGAAGCGATCGCATGGAACCTGCGCGTCATGGCGCGTCTGAAAACCCCAATCATTGCCACCGTGATCGGTGAAGGTGGTTCCGGTGGTGCATTGGCGATCGGCGTCTGCGATCAGCTGAACATGCTGCAATACTCGACCTACGCGGTGATTTCGCCGGAAGGTTGCGCTTCGATTCTGTGGAAAACTTCCGAGAAGGCTCCGGATGCCGCTGAGGCCATGGGCATTACTGCCGAGCGTCTGAAGGGCCTGGGTATTGTCGATAAGGTGATTAGCGAGCCATTGGGCGGCGCTCATCGCAACCCGGCTGCTGCGGCTGCCTCGATCCGCGCTGAGCTGAGCTCGCAACTGGCGATGTTGAAGAAGTTCGATAATGAGGCGCTGTTGGCCCGTCGTTACGAGCGTCTGATGAGCTACGGTCTCTGATCTGACGCAGATTCGGCTGACAATAGAAAAAACTGTGGGAGCGGGCTCGCCCGCGAAAGCGATGTAACATTCAACGAATTTGTTGGCTGTTCCGCCGCCTTCGCGGGCAAGCCAGCTCCCACATTTTATTTGTGCGAAGTGATAGATATGAGTCAGCCCCCGATTGATCTGTCTACCAGGCTCCTGCGCAATCTCACGCCTTGGCGCAACGCCACAACCTGGCGCATCGCCTTTTCCGGTGGTCTCGACTCCACCGTCCTGCTGCACCTTCTCGCCCATCTCGCAAAAACCCAATCCCTGCCGGCGTTGACCGCCATTCATGTTCACCACGGCCTGCAGGCTGCGGCTGATGCGTGGCCGGAGCATTGTCAGTCGATCTGTGATGCGTTGGGGGTGCCGCTGGAGGTTGTGCGGGTTCAGGTTGAACCCGGTGCGAGCCTTGAGCGCGCGGCGCGGGATGCGCGTTATGGCGCCTTCATCGCGGCGACTCAGGTCGGTGAGGTGCTGCTCACTGGCCAGCACCGCGACGATCAGGCGGAAACCCTGTTGTTTCGGCTGATGCGTGGGGCAGGGGTGAGAGGGTTGGCGGGGATGCCGAGGGAGCGTCCTTTGGGGCGTGGGCATCTGCTGCGACCCCTGCTCGATGCCACTCGCGCCGAGCTTGAGGCCTACGCGACTGAGTACCAATTGAGCTGGATCGAGGATCCGTCGAACCAGGACTGCCAATTCTCGCGCAATTATCTGCGTCATCAGGTGTTCCCCATGCTGACCGTGCGCTGGCCGCAAGCGGTGGCGACCATGGCCCGCAGCGCTGCGCACCTGAGCGAAGCGCAAGAACTGCTCGACGAATTGGCGCAAATCGATCTGGCCCACGCCAGCACTGTCAGCGATTTCGATTGGCTGGGTTTGCCGTCGCTGGAGCTGGCACCGCTGGAAAAACTGTCTGATGCACGTCAGCGTAACGCGCTAAGCCATTGGCTCAAACCGCTGACGACTTTGCCGGACAGTGACCATTGGTCGGGTTGGGAGAATGTGCGCGATGCGACCGGCGATGCGCGTCCGGTCTGGCGGCTGGCGGGGGGGGAATTGCATCGCGCCGGTGGGCGTCTGTGGTGGTTGTCGGGTGGCTGGCTGCGCATTCCGCCATCCCCGGTGTCATGGGCTGAGCCCTCGGTATCGCTGGCGTTGCCGGATAATGGCGTACTCAAATTTACCGGTCAGATCCCCGCGGGCCCACTGCAAATTCGCTATCGTGAGGGAGGCGAGGTCATGAGCCTGCCCGGTCGCGGCCACCGTGACCTGAAGCGTTTGCTCAACGAAAGCGGTGTGCCAGGCTTCGCCCGTGGCAGATTGCCGCTGGTCTACAGCGGCCAGCAATTGCTGGCGGTGGCGAACCTGCGGGGGCTAAATGGCGGTGAGCAAGATGGCTGGCATTTGCATTGGCAGCCGCAAGTCGAAGATCAAGGTTTGAGCTGAAAGGGGCTTTCCGGTAGACTACGCTCCCTTCTTGATACAACTTCTGTGGATTCGCCTGAATCGCAGGAGTTGCCGATTACCAAGCAGTCTTTGCTGGGCGATTCCAAAAAATGTGTAGCGAGCAACCTACCGGTGTTTCATCTACCGGTCTGTCCCAACGCGGCGGTTTTTTTGAAAGGTGCACTGTAATTAATGCAGGTGATCGGGGGCTTCGGCCTTCCTTCGCTTTCCCCGGCGGCTCGGACCGCTTTAACGCAGACTTCTAGGGTTTTTCATGACGCGCTACATATTCGTCACGGGCGGTGTTGTTTCTTCATTGGGGAAAGGCATTGCCTCGGCTTCATTGGCGGCCATCCTGGAGGCGCGGGGACTTAAGGTCACCATGCTGAAGCTGGACCCGTACATCAACGTTGACCCGGGCACCATGAGCCCGTTCCAGCACGGTGAAGTGTTCGTCACCCACGACGGCGCCGAGACCGACCTGGACCTGGGCCACTACGAGCGGTTCATCCGCACGACCATGACCCAGAACAACAACTTCACCACCGGCCGTGTCTACGAGCACGTCCTGCGCAAAGAGCGCCGTGGTGATTACCTGGGCGCAACCATTCAGGTGATCCCGCACATCACCGACGAGATCAAGCGCCGGATCATCAAGGGCGCCGGCGATGCCGACGTGGCCATGGTCGAGATCGGTGGCACCGTGGGTGACATCGAATCGCAACCGTTCCTCGAAGCGATCCGTCAATTGCGTTTCGAAGTCGGCGCCAAGCGCGCGATGCTGATGCACCTGACGCTGGTGCCGTACATCGCCACTGCCGGCGAAACCAAAACCAAGCCAACCCAGCACTCGGTCAAGGAACTGCGTTCCATTGGCCTGCAGCCAGACGTGCTGGTGTGCCGTTCCGATCACCCGATCGACATTTCTTCGCGTCGCAAGATCGCGCAGTTCACCAACGTTGAAGAACGTGCGGTGATCGCGCTGGAAGACGCCGACACCATCTACAAGATCCCGGGCATTCTGCATTCCCAGGGCCTGGATGATTTCGTCGTCGAGCGTTTCGGCCTGCAATGCGACAGCGCCGATCTGTCCGAGTGGGAAGCGGTAGTTGATGCCAAGCTCAACCCGGAGCACGAAGTCACCATCGCCATGGTCGGCAAATACATGGAACTGCTGGACGCCTACAAGTCGCTGATCGAAGCGATGAGTCACGCGGGCATCAGCAACCGCACCAAGGTCAACCTGCGTTACATCGATTCCGAAGACATCGAAAACCAGGGCACCGCGCTGCTGGAAGGCGTCGACGCGATTCTGGTACCGGGCGGCTTTGGCCTGCGTGGCGTTGAAGGCAAGATCACTGCCGTTCAATTCGCTCGTGAAAACAAGGTCCCGTACCTGGGTATCTGCCTGGGCATGCAAGTGGCCGTTATCGAGTTCGCTCGTAACGTCATGGGCTGGAAAGACGCCAACTCCACCGAATTCGATCGCACCAGCGGTCACCCGGTCGTGGGCCTTATCACCGAGTGGGAAGATGCCACCGGCGCAGTCGAAACCCGTACCGAAAGCTCCGACCTGGGCGGCACCATGCGCCTCGGCGCTCAGGATTGCCTGCTTGAACCAGGTTCCCTGGTGCACGATTGCTATGCCAAGGACGTGATCGTCGAGCGTCACCGTCATCGCTACGAAGTGAACAACAACCTGCTGCCGCAAATCATCGAGGCCGGTCTGAAAATTTCCGGTCGTTCCGGTGATGGCGCATTGGTTGAAGTGGTCGAAGCGCCGGATCATCCATGGTTCGTCGCTTGCCAGTTCCACCCTGAGTTCACCTCGACGCCACGCGACGGTCACCCGTTGTTCAGCGGCTTCGTCAAAGCCGCTTTGGCCCAACACCAGAAGAAGGCGTAAACCCGATGGCACAGAAGATCATCCGCGTAGGCAACATCGAAATTGCCAACGACAAGCCAATGGTGCTGTTCGGTGGCATGAACGTGCTGGAAAGCCGCGACATGGCGATGCAGGTCTGCGAAGAGTACGTAAAGGTCACCGAAAAGCTCGGTATCCCTTATGTGTTCAAGGCCAGTTTCGACAAAGCGAACCGTTCTTCTGTGACCTCTTACCGTGGCCCCGGCCTGGAAGAGGGCATGCGGATTTTCCAGGACATCAAGCAAGCCTTCGGCGTGCCGGTCATCACCGACGTCCACGAGCCTGATCAGGCCGCGGTTGTCGCTGAAGTCTGTGACATCATCCAGTTGCCGGCCTTCCTGTCGCGCCAGACCGACCTCGTGGTCGCGATGGCCAAGACCGGCGCGGTGATCAACATCAAGAAAGCCCAGTTCCTTGCGCCTCAGGAAATGAAACACATCCTGAACAAATGCGTAGAAGCCGGTAACGATCAGTTGATCCTTTGCGAACGCGGTTCGAGTTTCGGCTACAACAACCTGGTCGTCGACATGCTTGGCTTCGGCATCATGAAGCAGTTCGAATACCCGGTATTCTTCGACGTGACCCACGCGCTGCAAATGCCAGGTGGTCGCTCCGATTCAGCCGGCGGTCGTCGCGCCCAGGTCACCGATCTGGCCAAGGCCGGCATGAGCCAGTCGCTGGCCGGTCTGTTCCTGGAAGCGCACCCGGACCCGGACAATGCCAAATGTGACGGCCCTTGCGCCTTGCGTCTGGACAAACTGGAGCCCTTCCTGACCCAGCTCAAGGCACTGGACGAATTGGTTAAAAGTTTTCCGACAGTAGAAACCGCGTAAACCCCGATTCTCCGGTAAAGTACTGCACGGTTTAACGCTCAGGCCCTCGGGCTTGAGCCTTGTCGTCTGCAAGCCTGCCCCCTGTCTGTCACTTGCCGACGATCAAAGATTTCCTTCAGCTGCGTCGTTTTCGTCAACTTTGGAGTGTTCACAACAATGGCAAAAATCGTCGACATCAAAGGTCGTGAAGTTCTCGACTCCCGTGGCAATCCCACTGTGGAAGCCGATGTGCTTCTCGATAACGGCATCATCGGCAGCGCTTGCGCGCCATCCGGTGCTTCCACTGGCTCGCGTGAAGCACTCGAGCTGCGTGATGGCGACAAGAGCCGTTACCTGGGCAAAGGCGTTCTGAAAGCCGTCGCCAACATCAACGGTCCGATCCGTGACCTGTTGCTGGGTACCGACCCAAGCGACCAGAAAGCGCTGGATCACGCGATGATCAAGCTGGACGGCACCGAAAACAAAGCGACCCTGGGCGCCAATGCGATCCTCGCCGTTTCCCTGGCTGCGGCCAAGGCAGCAGCACAGGACCAGGACCTGCCGCTGTACGCTCACATCGCCAACCTGAACGGCACCCCGGGTGTTTACTCGATGCCGGTTCCGATGATGAACATCATCAACGGTGGCGAGCACGCCGATAACAACGTCGACATCCAGGAATTCATGGTTCAGCCAGTTGGCGCCAAGTCTTTCTCGGAAGGTCTGCGCATGGGCACCGAGATTTTCCATCACCTCAAAGCCGTTCTGAAGGCTCGCGGCCTGAGCACTGCCGTCGGTGACGAAGGTGGTTTCGCACCGAACCTGGCTTCCAACGAAGACGCTTTGAAAGTGATCTCCGAAGCAGTAGCCAACGCCGGTTACAAGCTGGGCACCGACGTGACCCTGGCCCTGGACTGCGCAGCCAGCGAATTCTACGAAGATGGCAAGTACAACCTGTCCGGCGAAGGCCAGGTGTTCACCGCTGAAGGTTTCGCCGATTACCTGAAAGGCCTGACCGAGCGTTATCCGATCATCTCCATCGAAGACGGTCTGGACGAATCCGACTGGGCTGGCTGGAAAATCCTCACCGACAAGATCGGCGAGAAGACTCAGCTGGTAGGTGACGACCTGTTCGTGACCAACACCAGGATCCTGAAAGAAGGCATCGATAAAAAGATCGCCAACTCGATCCTGATCAAGTTCAACCAGATCGGCACCCTGACCGAAACCCTGGAAGCGATCCAGATGGCCAAGGCCGCTGGTTACACCGCCGTCATCTCGCACCGCTCCGGCGAAACCGAAGATTCGACCATTGCCGACCTGGCGGTGGGCACTGCGGCTGGCCAGATCAAAACCGGTTCGCTGTGCCGTTCCGACCGCGTCTCCAAGTACAACCAACTGCTGCGTATCGAAGAGCAGTTGAATGGCAAAGCCAAGTACAACGGTCGTAGCGAATTCCGCGGCTGAGTAAAGTGCCCGGACTCGCCAATACTCATTCTTTTTGACGGTGTCAAAAGGCTGCGTATCAGCGAGGCGGGGCATGAGATAGTAAAAAGACACCGGATTGTGTCGGAAAAATCGCAGCAGCGACGGATTTGCCACTAATCTGATGCCTTAAGAGCACAAGCCTGGTTTTTCCAGGCTTCGTGCTATCAGAAGCTTCAAAGTTATGGCATGGCTGTCTTTTTTCACTGGATACCTGATATTCGATGCGCAGTCCCAATTGGTTGTTTCTCGTCTTGCTCTTGCTGCTGGCCGGCCTGCAGTACCGCCTGTGGGTGGGTAATGGCAGCCTGGCGCAAGTGGCTGAGCTGAAGCAGCAGATTGCGGATCAACACGCCGAGAACGAGGCATTGCTGGAGCGCAATCGGGTGATGGATGCCGAAGTCAGCGAACTGAAAAAGGGCATGGAGACCGTTGAAGAACGGGCTCGTCATGAGTTGGGCATGGTCAAGGACGGTGAAACCCTTTACCAGTTGGCCCAATGATTAATTCGCTACCGGCCTTCTGGGCCGTGATTCCCGCCGCGGGCGTTGGTGCCCGTATGGTCGCGGACCGTCCCAAGCAATATTTGCAACTGGGCGGGCGCACTATTCTCGAACACAGCCTCGGCTGTTTTCTCGATCATCCTGCCCTGAAAGGGTTGGTGGTCAGTCTTGCAACCGACGATCCTTACTGGCCGAACCTGGCGTGTGCTGCCGATCCGCGTATTCAACGGGTTGAGGGCGGCGCCGAGCGTTCCGGATCGGTGCTCAATGCCTTGCTGCATCTGCACGCCCAAGGCGCTGACGATGAGGATTGGGTGTTGGTTCACGATGCCGCGCGACCGAATCTGGCGCGTGATGATCTCGATAAATTGCTCAGTGAGCTGGCTGACGATCCGGTAGGCGGTCTATTGGCGGTGCCTGCTCGCGATACCCTCAAACGGGTCGACAAGCATGGACGCGTACTGGAAACGGTCGATCGTAGCGTGATCTGGCAGGCCTATACGCCGCAGATGTTTCGTCTGGGTGCATTGCATCGGGCATTGGCGGACAGTCTGGTGGCGGACGTTGTTATCACCGATGAAGCTTCGGCCATGGAGTGGTCAGGCCAGGCGCCGCGCTTGATTGAAGGGCGATCCGATAACATCAAAGTCACTCGTCCCGAAGACCTTGAGTGGTTGCGCCAGCGTTGGGCTAACCGCCGCTAAAAGATCGATACTCCGGCCGTTCGGCCAACCCTTCCTTCAAATAATCCACCAACTTGCGCACTTTGGGCGACAGATGCCGTTGCTGTGGATAAAGCGCCCACACGGCTGTGTTCGGCGGCTGATGGGCTTCCAGCAACGAGATCAGTCCACCGTTTTTCAGGTATTCCAGGACGTAATAATCCGGCAGCTGACATAACCCGACTCCTTGTAATGCGGCATCCAGCACTGCCTGCCCACTGTTACAGCGCCAGTTTCCCTGCACTCGCTGGGAAAATTCCCGCCCGTTCTGTTCCAGTTGCCAGATGTCCGAGCTGCCGATGAGGCAGTTATGGCGACTCAGTTCCGACAAACTGTGTGGGCGACCGTACCTTTCCAGGTAGGACGGTGAGGCGCACAGGTACATGCGCCGTGGTGCCAGACGTGTGGCGACCAGTCTTGAGTCTTGCAGGCGGCCGAGGCGGATGGCCAGGTCCAGCCCTTCATGCACCAGATCGAGCGGACGGTTGCTCAGCTCGATGTCGACGCGCAGTTGTGGATACAGCCCCATGAAGCGAGTCACCAGTGGCACGATGAAGCGTTCGCCGTAGGCCACGGCACAGGTCATGCGCAGCATGCCCTTGGGTTCGCTGGTCAGGTCGCCGACAGCCCGCAAGGCTTCTTCGCGACCGTCCTGCAAACGCTGGCAATGTTGCAAAAAGGTTTGCCCGGCTTCGGTCAGTGTGACCCGACGGGTGCTGCGATAAAGCAAGCGGGTCTGCAGGCGCTCTTCCAGGCGTACGATTTGGCGACTGATATGTGAGGAAGACACCCCAAGGCGTTCGGCCGCGGCAGTGAATTGGCTGCACTCGGCGACAGCAACGAACTCATCGATGCCTTCCCAGCGGTTTTCGGACATCAGGATTATCCCTGTACGGCAATAATGTTTTGCTTTTGTCCTGATTATTCATCGTATGTCGCTGTATTACACTCCTTGTCTCGTTTTTATTCACTGGAGAGTCAGCATGATCAAGTCGCGCGCCGCCGTTGCCTTCGAGGCCAAGAAACCCCTCGAGATCGTTGAAGTCGATGTCGCCATGCCCAAGGCTGGGGAAGTTCTGCTGCGCGTCGTCGCCTCCGGTGTCTGCCATACCGATGCCTACACCCTCTCGGGCGCTGACCCGGAAGGCATCTTCCCGTCGATCCTGGGTCATGAAGGTGGCGCGGTGGTCGAAGCGATTGGCGAGGGCGTGACTTCGGTCGCGGTCGGCGACCATGTGATCCCGCTGTACACCCCGGAATGCGGCAAGTGCAAATTCTGTCTGTCGGGCAAAACCAACCTCTGCCAGGCCATTCGTGCGACCCAGGGTAAAGGCCTGATGCCGGATGGCACTTCGCGTTTTTCCTACAAGGGCGAAACGATTTTCCACTACATGGGCACCTCGACTTTCTCCGAGTACACCGTGCTACCGGAAATCTCCGTCGCCAAAATTCCTAAAGAAGCACCCTTGGAAAAAGTCTGCCTGCTGGGTTGTGGCGTCACCACGGGCATCGGCGCGGTCATCAACACCGCCAAGGTCAAACCGGGTGACACTGTTGCCATTTTCGGTCTGGGCGGCATCGGTCTGTCGGCTGTGATTGGCGCGGTCAAAGCCAAGGCAGGGCGGATCATCGCCATTGACATCAACCCGGCCAAGTTCGAGATCGCCAGGCAATTGGGCGCGACCGATTGTGTAAACCCGAAAGACTTCGATCGTCCGATTCAGGAAGTGATCGTTGACATGACCGATGGCGGCGTCGACTTTTCCTTCGAGTGCATTGGCAACGTCCAGTTGATGCGTGCTGCGCTCGAGTGCTGCCACAAGGGATGGGGTGAGTCGGTGATCATCGGTGTTGCAGGCGCCGGTCAGGAGATCTCCACCCGGCCGTTCCAGCTGGTAACCGGTCGCGTGTGGCGCGGTTCGGCGTTCGGTGGCGTGCGTGGGCGCACCGAATTGCCAAGCTATGTCGAAATGGCCCAGACCGGCGAAATCCCGCTGGATACCTTCATCACCCACACGATGGGACTGGAAGATATCAACAAGGCGTTTGACCTGATGCATGAAGGCAAAAGCATCCGTACTGTCATCCATTTCTAAAGGAGCAGCAGAAAGCTTCAAGCCGCAAGCTGCAAGTGAGCTCGACGCCCACTTGCAGCTCGAAGCTTGAAGCTTGCAGCTGAAAAGCCCATGAGCCTGGAAAATATCTCCTGTCAGAAAAGCTTCGGCGGCTGGCACAAGCGCTATCGGCACCGCTCCGACGTGCTCGGCTGCGACATGGTGTTTGCCGTGTACCTGCCGCCGCAAGCGGAGCAGGGCGGCAAACTGCCGGTGTTGTACTGGTTGTCTGGCCTGACCTGCACCGACGAAAACTTCATGCAAAAGGCCGGCGCCATGCGCATGGCCGCCGAACTGGGTCTGATCATCGTCGCGCCGGATACCAGCCCGCGCGGCCCCGATGTGCCGGGTGATCCGGAGGGGGCCTGGGACTTCGGTCTCGGAGCCGGGTTTTATCTGAATGCTACGCAGGAACCTTGGTCCCGCCACTATCGGATGCATGACTATGTCGTGCAGGAATTGCCGTCATTGGTCGAAGCGCATTTTCCGGCATCGGACAAGCGTGGCATCAGCGGTCACTCCATGGGTGGCCACGGTGCGTTGGTCTGCGCGTTGCGTAATCCAGGGCGTTATCTGTCGGTGTCGGCGTTCTCGCCGATCAACAATCCGATTGATTGCCCTTGGGGGCAGAAAGCCTTTTCCCGTTACCTGGGCGAAGACCGTTCGAAGTGGCGCGAGTGGGATGCTTGTGTGTTGATCGCCGAGGCGGACGAGCAATTGCCACTGCTGGTCGATCAAGGTGATCGCGATGATTTCCTGGCTACCCAGCTCAAGCCTGACGCTTTGCAGCAGGCCGCCAAACTGGCGGGTCACCCGCTGACGTTGCGTCTGCAACCGGGCTACGACCATAGTTATTTCTTCATCGCCAGCTTCATTGACGACCACCTGCAACATCATGCGCGCGCTCTAGGTGGGACGCTCAGTTAGTTTCCCTACCGCGCCGGGGAAACTAATTGGGAGCACCCCCTCGCCTAATGCAGGTAGAATCACGCCCTGACAAAAATCGGGGCGTTTTTTTATGCGTATTGGCCACGGCTATGATGTGCACCGTTTCGCTGAAGGCGATTTCATCACTCTGGGCGGCGTGCGGATTGCACACAGCTTCGGGCTGCTCGCCCATTCCGACGGCGACGTCCTGCTGCACGCCTTGAGCGACGCGTTGCTCGGCGCTGCTGCGCTGGGTGATATCGGCAAGCACTTCCCGGACACCGACCCGCAATTCAAGGGTGCCGACAGTCGCGTACTGTTGCGTCACGTCGTCGCACTGGTCCATGCCAAAGGCTGGAAAGTCGGCAACGTGGATAACACCATCGTCGCCCAGGCGCCGAAAATGGCCCCCCATATCGAATCGATGCGCGCGCTGATTGCCGCGGATCTTCAAGTTGAGTTGGATCAAGTGAACGTGAAAGCTACCACCACCGAAAAGCTTGGCTTTGTCGGTCGCGAAGAGGGCATTGCGGTGCACTCCATTGCCCTGTTGTTGCGCGCATGAACGAAGCGCAATTGCTGGGCCCGCGGGCCTATGGTGAAGCCCTGGGCAGCGCGGTACTGAAAGCCACGGCGGAAGATTTCCAGGTCGATGAAGTCCTTGATATTCCTTTGAGCGGCGATGGCGAACACCTGTGGATCTGGGTGGAAAAGCGCGGACTGAATACTGAGGAAGCGGCACGGCGCATCGCCAAGGCGGCGGGTGTGCCATTGCGCACCGTCAGTTATGCCGGCCTCAAGGACCGCCAGGCCCTGACGCGCCAGTGGTTCAGCGTGCAACTGCCGGGCAAGGCCGACCCTGATCTGTCGCCGGCGGAAAACGACACGTTGAAAATCCTCAAGACCGGTCGGCATAAACGCAAACTGCAACGCGGTGCCCACTCGGCCAACGGCTTTACCTTGCGCTTGACCCAGTTCACCGGTGACAAGGCGGCGATCGACGCGCGTCTGCAACTGATCGCCAAGCAAGGTATTCCCAATTATTTCGGCGCCCAGCGTTTCGGCTTTGATGGCGGCAACGTCGTCGACGCTCGTGCCTGGGCGGCGCGCAAAGCCCTGCCGGAGCAACGCAATGTGCGTTCGCGGCTGCTTTCCGCTGCGCGCAGTTTTCTGTTCAATCAAGTGTTGGCGGCGCGCGTCGCCGATGACACCTGGCAGCATGCGCAGGTGGGCGATCTGCTGGCGTTCACTGACAGCCGCAGTTTTTTTCCGGCCGGTGAAGCCGAATGCAACGACCCGCGCTTGGCGATTCTCGACCTGCACCCGACCGGCCCGCAGTGGGGCGAAGGTGACTCGCCGACGTCAGGCGCTGTCCATGAATTGGAACAGGCAATCGCCGCGCGCGAAGCGGATTTGCGCGATTGGTTGATTAACGCCGGAATGAGCCACGAACGTCGCATCCTGCGGCTGCCCATTGGTGGGTTGACGTGGCATTATCCCGAGCCTGACATTCTGCAACTGGAATTCGTCCTGCCGGCCGGATGCTTCGCCACCGTATTGGTGCGTGAACTCGTCGATCTGGTGCCGGTGGGGCAGACGGACAGCCCATGCGTATTCTGATTTCTAACGACGATGGGGTAGCCGCACCCGGTCTCGCCGCGCTTTATGCTGCGCTGGCGGATTACACCGAATGTGTGGTTATCGCCCCGGACCAGGACAAAAGCGGCGCCAGCAGCTCACTGACGCTCGACCGTCCGTTGCACCCGCAAACCCTGGCCAACGGCTTTATCAGCCTTAACGGCACACCCACCGACTGCGTGCACCTGGGCCTTAACGGCTTACTGGAGCTTGAGCCGGACATGGTAGTGTCCGGCATCAACCTGGGGGCCAACCTGGGGGATGACGTGCTGTATTCCGGCACTGTGGCGGCGGCCCTCGAAGGGCGCTTCCTTGGGCGTCCTTCGTTTGCCTTTTCATTCGTCTCACGACAAGTAGAGAACCTTCCCACAGCCGCTTATTTTGCGCGCAAGCTGGTAGAGGCTCACGCGGACCTTGATCTGCCACCGCGCACGGTACTGAACGTGAACATTCCCAATTTGCCGCTGGAGCACATCCGCGGTATCCAGTTGACCCGCCTTGGCCATCGCGCCCGCGCTGCGGCACCGATGAAAGTGGTCGACCCGCGGGGCAAATCCGGTTACTGGATCGCCGCGGCCGGGGATGCGGAAGATGGTGGCCCGGGTACCGATTTCCATGCGGTGATGCAAGGCTATGTTTCGATCACGCCACTGCAACTGGATCGCACCTTTAATGATGCCTTCAGAAGTCTGGATGGCTGGCTGGAGGGGCTGCGTTAATGGCTCGTGACCAAGACCACATTCTGCATCGCGGTATCGGAATGACCTCGCAACGGACCCGCGAACGTTTGATTCAGCGCCTCTATGAAGAAGGTATCTCCAACGCCAAGGTGCTGGAAGTCATCCGCCGCACGCCGCGTCACCTGTTCGTCGATGAGGCGTTGTCTCATCGAGCCTATGAGGATACGGCGCTACCGATCGGTCATAACCAGACCATCTCGCAGCCTTATATGGTGGCGCGCATGAGCGAGTTGCTGCTGGAAGCCGGTCCGTTGGACAAGGTCCTGGAAATCGGCACCGGTTCGGGTTACCAGACGGCGGTCCTGTCGCAATTGGTCGAACGGGTTTTTTCCGTGGAGCGCATCAAGGTTCTGCAAGACCGGGCCAAGGAGCGTCTGCTGGAACTGAACCTGCGCAACGTGGTATTTCGCTGGGGCGATGGTTGGGAAGGCTGGCCGGCATTGGCACCTTACAACGGCATCATCGTGACCGCCGTGGCCACCGATGTGCCTCAGGCATTGCTCGATCAGTTGGCACCGGGTGGGCGACTGGTCATTCCGGTCGGCTCTGGTGAAGTTCAACAATTGATGTTGATCATCCGGGAGGAGCAGGGCTTTTCCAGGCGTGTTCTGGGGGCAGTGCGCTTTGTCCCGTTGCTCAACGGGCCATTGGCCTGAGCATTTGTTTCAACGCGCTGAATTCTCTTCGATTGCCCGGGTCTTACAGCGGCATCGATTAGTTAAACGCAATTCATCTTCAGGCAGCAAACGTGTGCGCGAAGCGAATCCGCTTCATTAAAGTTAAAGCCTGTTTGGCCCGTTATACTTGCGACATTTCGTGCCGGAGCACGGCAATCCATATTTCAGCCACCACAAAGGGAGCGGCGGGTGAGTCTCACAGTCATTGCGCAGCGAATGGGTATAACGAGCTTTCAGCGTCTGGTGACTGGCCTTGTCTTGAGTACCTTGCTGGTCGGATGTTCCAGCACCAAATCAGGTAGTGCGAGCGTCGTCGATCGCAACAAGGCGGTCGCCCAGCGTCCGGTCGTGACCACTGGCCAATACGTTGTCCGACCCAAGGACACGTTGTTCTCCATCGCTTTTCGCTACGGTTGGGACTACAAAGCCCTCGCAGCACGGAACAACATTCCTACGCCTTACACGATCCATCCGGGTCAGATAATTCGCTTCGATGGTCGCACCGGTACAACGCCGACGGCGGTGGTCAGTTCGTCCAGTTCTTCGCCTTCGTCATCGAGTAAAACCACCGTCATTCGGCGTCAGGCAAATGGCGCGACGACTACCACAACGGTGCTTGCACCGTCCGTCGCCAACAAGCCGGCACCTGCTCCACTGCCTCCTGCCGGTCCGGCCCCGACGGGCTGGGGGTGGCCTTCTAATGGCATTCTGATTGGAAAATTCTCTTCAAACGGTAGTTTGAATAAAGGAATTGATATCGCCGGAGATTTGGGACAGCCTGTTTTAGCTGCGTCTGATGGGACGGTGGTATACGCCGGGAGTGGCTTAAGGGGCTACGGCGAATTAGTCATCATCAAACACAGCGACACCTACGTCAGTGCCTACGGACATAACCGCAGGCTGTTGGTTCGGGAGGGGCAGCAGGTCAAGGTCGGACAGACAATTGCCGAAATGGGGTCAACGGGTACAGACCGGGTGAAACTGCATTTTGAGATTCGCCGACAAGGTAAACCTGTAGATCCGCTGCAATTCCTGCCACGTCGTTGATTTGTTAGCCAGCCTGTTCCGTCACGTAGAGGGAACAGGCTCCAGCGTTGCCAGGGATCAAGGCGCCGCTCGAGCTTGAGGTCGAACTCACCAAAGGACTATAACAATGGCTCTCAGTAAAGAAGTGCCGGAGTTTGACATCGACGATGAGGTTCTCCTGATGGAGACCGGCATCGCCACGGATTCGATGTCGAATGATGAAGGGGATGCATCACCTTCCGTTCGTGCAAAATCCAAACACTCCGCTTCGCTTAAGCAACACAAGTACATCGATTACACACGGGCACTCGATGCCACTCAGCTGTACCTCAACGAAATCGGCTTTTCCCCATTGCTGTCCCCGGAAGAAGAAGTTCATTTTGCGCGCTTGTCGCAAAGTGGCGATCCGGCCGGACGCAAGCGCATGATTGAAAGCAACCTGCGGCTGGTAGTGAAAATCGCCCGTCGTTACGTCAATCGTGGGCTGTCGCTGCTGGACCTGATCGAAGAGGGCAACCTCGGCCTGATCCGGGCTGTAGAAAAGTTCGATCCTGAACGCGGTTTCCGCTTTTCGACCTACGCCACCTGGTGGATTCGTCAGACCATCGAGCGCGCGATCATGAATCAGACCCGGACCATCCGGTTGCCGATTCATGTGGTCAAAGAGCTCAACGTGTACTTGCGGGCTGCACGGGAGCTGACGCAAAAGCTCGATCATGAACCCTCACCCGAAGAAATCGCCAACCTGCTGGAGAAACCGGTAGGCGAAGTCAAGCGCATGCTTGGCCTGAACGAGCGGGTTTCTTCGGTCGACGTCTCGCTGGGTCCGGATTCGGATAAAACCCTGTTGGACACCCTTACCGACGACCGCCCCACCGACCCGTGCGAACTGTTGCAGGATGACGACCTGTCACAAAGCATCGATCAATGGCTCTCGGAGCTGACCGACAAGCAACGCGAGGTGGTCATTCGGCGCTTCGGCTTGCGAGGTCACGAGAGCAGCACGCTTGAAGACGTAGGCCTGGAAATCGGCTTGACCCGGGAGCGGGTCAGACAAATTCAGGTTGAAGGTCTTAAGCGTCTTCGGGAGATTCTCGAGAAAAACGGCCTGTCGAGTGAGTCGTTGTTCCAATAAGCGACTCGATCAGCAGGAAACAAAAGCCCCGACTGGTTTGGGGTTTTTTGTTGCCTGAAACATGGGAGGTAAGTTGCCCCCGACATCACCTCGGGTTTGTAGTCTTGTTCTGTAAGTCTTTGCTTACTCTTTCGTAAGTGTTCGTTATTTTTACACGTTGGCAGTTGTCTATTTGATTTGTGATATTTTTTTATATTATTGATTTATATAGGTATTTTTTTAGATTAACGGCGTGTGACAGGCGCTTTCAGCGACAGCGGCCGATTGCTCTTGATGGGGAATTCTCTAGTATCTGAACTGTGTCGACGGATAGACACGCCCTTCAAGGAAGAGGGGAACGGACATCGCAGGAAGCGATTCATCAGGACGATGAAAAGGAACACAAGGAATAGGGAAAAAATGTGGGCGGGTCATACCGCCCCTTTTTTTGTCTGCGATTTCTTGAGCACCAACAAACAAAAAGGCCCGTAAGGGCCTTTTCGATGAATGCAGAAAGGATCAGCGTTCGAGGTCTGCAATCTTGCCTGGCTTGCCATCCCACTCTTCGGCGTCCGGCAGGGCATCTTTCCTCTCGGTGATGTTCGGCCAGATATCCGCCAGCTCGGCGTTCAGCTCGATGAAGTTCTCCATGCCGGCCGGCACTTCGTCCTCCGAGAAGATGGCTTGTGCCGGGCATTCTGGTTCGCACAGGGCGCAGTCGATGCACTCATCCGGGTGAATCACCAGGAAGTTCGGGCCTTCGTAAAAGCAGTCCACCGGACAGACTTCTACGCAGTCGGTGTACTTGCACTTGATGCAGTTGTCGGTGACGACGAAGGTCATTTCTAATTTTCTCCTCAGGCGGCGGCAGCGGAGCCCCTTCACGTTGGGGTCGCCAGGTTTGGGAGCGATAGTCTGCAGGTCAGGCTATTGGCCTGCAGCATCCCAAACCGCGCGAGATTCTAACAGCTTGCACGCAAGTGCGTTAGATCCGTGTCTTTAGTGTATAGAGCATTTCGAGTGCACGACGCGGTGACATGTCGTCCAGATCCAGTTTGGCCAGTTCATCCAGCACCGGATGCGGCAGGCTGGCGAACATGTCGCTCTGCTGCGGCGTGACCGGTTTGCCTTTGGCAGGCGTGGGAACTTCATGAGGCAGCGCTGTGGATTCCAGTCGGCTCAGATGTTCGCGAGCCCGCACGATCACTTCGCTCGGTACGCCGGCCAACTGCGCAACCGCCAAGCCGTAACTCTGGCTGGCAGGCCCAGGCAACACGTGGTGCAGGAACACGATGCGTTCGTTGTGTTCGGTGGCATTGAGGTGCACGTTGGCCACCAGGGGCTGGGCTTCCGGCAGCACTGTCAGCTCGAAATAGTGAGTAGCGAACAGGGTGTAGGCCCGCAGGTGTGCCAGACGCTCAGCCGCCGCCCACGCCAGGGACAGACCGTCGAAAGTGCTGGTGCCGCGACCGACTTCGTCCATCAGCACCAGGCTGCGTTCGGTGGCGTTGTGCAGAATGTTCGCGGTTTCGCTCATTTCAACCATGAAGGTCGAACGACCGCCCGCCAAGTCATCGCTGGAGCCGATCCGGGTGAAGATTCGGTCTACCAGAGACAATTCGCAACTGGCCGCCGGGACGAAGCTGCCGATATGCGCCAGCAACACGATCAACGCGGTCTGGCGCATGTAGGTGGATTTACCGCCCATGTTCGGACCGGTAATCACCAGCATGCGGGTATTGTCGTCAAGGCTCAGGTCGTTGGCCACGAACGGCGTGGTGAGTACTTGCTCGACCACCGGGTGACGACCCTGGGTGATGCGCATGCACGGCTCGCTGACAAAGCGTGGGCAGTTCAGGTCCAGGTTTAGTGCGCGCTCGGCGAGGTTGCTCAGTACGTCCAGTTCGGCCAGTGCGGCGGCCGTGTCTTGCAAAGGCGGCAACTGAGCGATCAGGTCTTCGAGCAGTGCTTCGTAGAGCATTTTCTCGCGAGCCAGGGCGCGGCTCTTGGCAGACAGCGCCTTGTCTTCGAAGGCCTTCAGTTCCGGCGTGATGAAACGCTCGGCACCTTTAAGGGTCTGTCGGCGAATATAGTCCGCGGGCGCCGATTCGGCCTGCTTGCTCGGCAACTCGATGAAGTAGCCGTGAATCCGGTTGTAGCCGACCTTCAAGTGCGACAGGCCGGTGCGGGCCTTCTCACGCGCTTCGAGATCGATCAGGAACTGCCCGGCGTTTTCGCTGAGCGATTGCAGTTCGTCGAGTTCGCTGTCGTAACCGGTTTTCAAAACACCGCCGTCACGGATGACGGCGGGCGGGTTGTCGATAATGGCTTTTTCCAGCAGCGCCGCCAGTTCCGGATAGGTGCTGGTGGTGACCGCCAGTTGGATGATGTGCGGGGCTTCAAGCTCGGTCATCGCTACCTGCAACTCTGGCAACGCCCCAAGGGCATCGCGCAGACGCGCCAAGTCACGAGGACGGGCATTGCGCAAGCCGATCCGCGCCAGAATCCGCTCGATGTCACCGATTTCCTTGAGCTGCGGTTGCAGTTTTTCGAAGCGGTAACCGTCGAGCAGGCAAGAGATCGAACTCTGACGTGCCAGCAATACGCCCAGATCCCGCAGCGGACGGTTCAGCCAGCGAGTCAGTAAGCGGCTGCCCATGGCGGTCTGGCAGCGATCAACCACCGATTGCAAGGTGTTGTCGCGACCGCCGGCCAGGTTGGTGTCCAGTTCCAGGTTGCGACGACTCGCACCATCGAGCACCACGGTGTCGTCCAGGCGTTCATGACGCAGGCTACGCAAATGCGGCAGGGCGGTGCGCTGGGTTTCCTTGGCATAGCTGAGCAGGCAACCGGCGGCACCGATTGCCAGCGTCAGGTTCTCGCAGCCGAAACCTTTCAGGTCCTGGGTGGAAAACTGCTGGCAAAGACTTTTCAGCGCCGAGTCACGCTCGAAATCCCACGGCGCACGGCGCCGAACCCCACGACGTTTTTCCGCCGGCAGGTCTTTCGGCCAATCGTCCGGGATCATCAGCTCTACCGGATTGACCCGCTCCAGTTCCGCCAGCAGGTTTTCCCAGCCCTTGATTTCCAGCACGGTGAAGTTGCCGCTGGTGATGTCCAGCACCGCCAGCCCGAACAGACGCTCGTCGCCTAGCACCGCCGCGATCAGGTTGTCCCGGCGCTCATCCAGCAGCGCTTCATCGCTGACGGTGCCGGGGGTGATGATTCGCACCACCTGGCGATCCACCGGCCCTTTGCTGGTGGCCGGGTCGCCGACCTGCTCACAAATCACCACCGACTCGCCGAGCTTCACCAGTTTCGCCAGATAACCTTCCGCGGCGTGGTAAGGAATCCCACACATCGGAATCGCCTGCCCCGCCGATTGCCCACGAGCCGTCAGGGTAATGTCCAGCAACCTGGCGGCTTTCTTTGCGTCTTCATAGAAGATTTCGTAGAAGTCACCCATGCGGTAGAACATCAATTGATCAGGGTGCTGGTTCTTCAGGCGCCAGTACTGCTGCATCATCGGGGTGTGGGAGGACAGATCGGAGAGGGCTTTATTCATCGGAAATTCAGGAAAACTCGTTGAAAGGTGTAGGGCAAAGGAGGGGCATCGGCCCGGCTTTTCCGCGATGGGCGCAAGGTTAACATGGGCAGTCCGACCTACGCAGGCATGAAAGCTCCAAGGCACATTTCTGCTGTTCTATGCACGATCTATGCAAATCAGCATTTGTCTTCCGAAAAAAGATCAAGCACTATGCGCGTTATGCAAAAACGCAATGTTTCTACTGTCTTAAGAGCGCTGCTCGATCAAAACGGAATCTCCCCCACGGAGCTTCACCGTCGCACCGGCGTGCCTCAGTCCACTCTCTCGCGGATCCTCAGCGGGAAGATCGTCGATCCTTCGGATAAACATATTTCGAAGATTGCCGACTACTTTGCCGTGAGCACCGACCAGTTGCGTGGCCGTGCGGATGTCACGCACGCCGCCAGCGTTGGGCGCGATGAGTCGCATTCGGAACTCAAGGACATAAGCCTGTGGGACGACGATACGCCAGTCGATGACGACGAGGTGTCGGTCCCCTTTCTTCGCGAGGTTGAATTGGCTGCTGGATCAGGAAGATTCGTCATCGAAGAGAGTGAGCGCTCTAGCCTGCGCTTCGGCAAGCGCAGCCTGCGCCACAATGGTGTGCAATTCGACCAGGCCAAATGCGTGACCGTGCGCGGCAACAGCATGTTGCCGGTGTTGCGCGATGGCGCCACGGTCGGGGTGAATGCCGGTAAATGCGGGATTGGCGACATCATTGACGGCGACCTGTACGCCATCAATCACAACGGCCAGTTGCGGGTGAAACAGCTTTATCGCCTGCCGACAGGGATTCGCCTGCGCAGCTTCAACCGCGATGAGCATCCGGACGAGGACTACAGCTTCCAGGAAATCCAGGAAGAGCAGATTGTCATCCTCGGTCATGTCTTCTGGTGGGGCATGTACGCCCGTTAACCTCGCCGCTGTCAGATAAAACCCGCTTTTCGGCGGGTTTTTTTTCGCCTGTCGAAAACCGCCAACGCCTTTGCTTGCGGGACTTTCATGCGTCTGTGCATTACCAGTGCATAAATAAATGCATTTGTGCATTGACTGTATATGCATCCATGCATATTCTTTGTCTCAAGCGGCCCAACAAGGCGGCTCGAAACGAAGCTCTTTAGTTCCACCACAAAGGCAGCGATGAACCGGCCTCAACGGTTCAGAGGGTTGGCAACTGGCCCGGGTGTGCAGCGTAAAGCACCACAAGCAGTTATCCGGCGGGCAGGGACCGCGGTCGGAAAAACAATTTGAATGGACTCGTACCGCGCCAGTAGCGCTGAAAGGTCAGCTTCCTTTTTTGTACACAGGATTAAAGGAAGGCGAAGGACCGCATTACTGAAAAGCCTGGGCAACCGGGCTTTTTGGAATGCCGACCTCAAGAGACATCGCTTTATCCCAACACACATCACTCATCAATCACCCCCAGGAGGCGTGACATGACAAACGAGCAACAAGCGTTGCTGGACATGCCGATCTGGCTGGTCATCGTTCTCGCCCTGGTGGGCGGGGTGTCCGGCGAAATGTGGCGCGCCGACAAGGAGGGCGCCCGTGGCTGGTCGCTGCTGCGACGCCTGGCGCTGCGCTCCGGGGCCTGCATGATCTGCGGGGTCTCGGCCATCATGCTGCTGTACGCCGCCGGCATGTCGATCTGGGCAGCAGGGGCGTTCGGTTGTCTGACGGCGATGGCCGGAGCGGATGTCGCCATCGGCCTTTATGAGCGCTGGGCGGCCAAGCGGATTGGCGTTTGCGAAGTGCCGCCGCCAGATACCCGCCAGGATCACTGAATACAAAGCCCAATGGAATGGCGAGCAGCGATGCCTACCGGCATCCGACCCGCACGGACGCGGGTTTCCCACGGCCAGTACCTTTCACTCAAACCCGCACTCAAGCGGGGTTTTATTACCCGGTGAAAACGATGAAGATCATTCCACTGATTGACCAACTGCGTGATCACTGCCCAAGTCTTGTAGATCGAGTCGCCGCCGGCATTCTGGAGGCTATATGACCGTTACGCAGCAACAACTACAGATCGTTATGCCCAACGCCAGCTCCCAAGCAGGCGTTTTCATTTCTGCGCTCAACATCGCCATGAACCACCGCAACATCAATACCCCGAAACGCATCGCTGCGTTCCTTGCGCAAGTCGGTCATGAGTCGGGGCAGTTGCAGTACATACGTGAGTTGGGCTGCGCTCAATACGCACTGGCTATGCGCTTGGGTAATACGCCAGAGCCCGACGGCGACGGTCAAAAATACCGTGGCCGAGGCCTGATTCAGATCACGGGTCGCGACAATTACCGTCAGTGCAGTCTCGGACTCTTCGGTGATGATCGTTTGCTGTTTTTGCCAGAACTTCTGGAAAAGCCCCGGTGGGCCGCTGAATCGGCTGCCTGGTTCTGGGAGCAAAATGGCTTCAATGAACTGGCCGACCGCGACCAGTTCAACAGCATCACCCGCCGCATCAACGGCGGCCTGAACGGTTTGCACGATCGCTTGCATCTCTGGGCGCGGGCGAGGGCGGTGTTATGCCAGCCTTCGGTTTGATCCTGATGTCTTACCGCATCATTGGCGTTGTTGTGTTTCCGGTTGTGTTGGCCGGCGGCTCGGCGGCGCTGGCCTGGCGACTGCAGGACTGGCTTTATGGCCGGCAACTGGCGGAACGGGTTGCAGGCCGAGAAACTCGACCAGTTGACAGTGGCAGTCGCGACGTAGCGAGCCCCCGGTGCATGCTCAACGAATTATCGCCATCACCGACGCAGGCGATAGCGGACTGATTGCCCTGCAGGCGTGTCAGGCCCATGTCAGAGCCCTCGCTCCCTAACATTTTGATCGATTCTGAACCTTGCAAGCGTGATCGGCTCGTGTACGGTAGGCCTCATTCCGCTCGATCAGGAGAGAGCCGTGAAAGATATCACTCAGCTGGCCGCTGAACTTGGCAGACGCTTGCAGGTTCTCAATGCCCACGTCACCACGGCCGAATCCTGTACCGGTGGTGGGATTGCCGAGGCGATCACCCGTATTCCAGGGAGTTCGGCCTGGTTCGAGGCAGGTTACGTTACGTACTCCAACCGTCAGAAAACCCAGCAACTGGATGTCCCTGCCGAATTGTTTTCGACCGTTGGTGCGGTCAGTCGGGAGGTGGTCGAGGCCATGGTCCGCGGCGCGCAGGAAAAAAGCCGGGCGCGTTTTGCCGTGGCCGTTAGCGGTGTGGCGGGGCCGGATGGCGGTTCGCCGAGCAAGCCTGTGGGCACGGTTTGGCTGGCCTGGGGCGTCGGTGAGCAGGTGTTCAGCGAGGTGCAGTACTTTGCCGGTAACCGTGACGAGGTCCGCCGACAAACGGTGAAGGCCGCGCTAGAGGGGCTGCTGCGCCATGCCGCTGGAGAAATCTCAAATCAGGGGTAGGCGATCCTGAAACGCTGTGGAATAATACTGGCTACTTATACAGGTGTTGGCCGTCAGGCCTTATTGATTACGTGAGGACTTTAATGGACGACAACAAGAAGAAAGCCTTGGCTGCGGCCCTGGGTCAGATCGAACGTCAATTCGGCAAGGGTGCCGTAATGCGTATGGGCGATCAGGACCGTCAGGCGATCCCGGCTATTTCCACTGGCTCTCTGGGTCTGGACATCGCGCTCGGCATTGGCGGTCTGCCAAAAGGCCGTATCGTTGAAATCTACGGTCCTGAATCCTCCGGTAAAACCACCCTGACACTGTCGGTGATCGCCCAGGCTCAAAAAGCCGGCGCGACCTGCGCATTCGTCGACGCCGAACACGCTCTTGATCCTGAGTACGCCGGCAAACTGGGCGTCAACGTCGACGACCTGCTGGTTTCCCAGCCGGACACCGGCGAGCAGGCCCTGGAAATCACCGACATGCTGGTGCGTTCCAACGCGGTTGACGTGATCATCGTCGACTCCGTGGCCGCTCTGGTGCCAAAGGCTGAAATCGAAGGCGAAATGGGTGACATGCACGTGGGCCTGCAAGCCCGTCTGATGTCCCAGGCGCTGCGTAAAATCACCGGTAACATCAAGAACGCCAACTGCCTGGTGATCTTCATCAACCAGATCCGTATGAAAATCGGTGTAATGTTCGGCAGCCCGGAAACCACCACCGGGGGTAACGCGCTGAAGTTCTACGCATCGGTTCGTCTGGATATCCGCCGTACAGGCGCGGTGAAAGAAGGTGATGAAGTTGTCGGTAGCGAAACTCGTGTCAAAGTCGTAAAGAACAAGGTGGCTTCGCCGTTCCGTCAGGCCGAGTTCCAGATTCTTTACGGCAAGGGCATCTACCTCAATGGTGAGATGATCGACCTGGGTGTGCTGCATGGTTTCGTTGAGAAGTCCGGCGCCTGGTATGCCTATGAAGGCACCAAGATCGGTCAGGGTAAGGCTAACTCGGCCAAGTTCCTGGCAGACAATCCGGAAATCGCCGCCAAGCTCGAGAAGCAACTGCGTGACAAGTTGCTGACCCCAGCGCCGGACGCCAAAGCATCGCCAATCCAAGAGACGGCTGATGACATGGCTGACGCTGATATCTGATTGATCCGATGACCGCCGTACTCGATACACTCGTCGCGGTGCGGCGAACCGCAATGGACCTGCTCGCGCGACGCGAGCATGGTCGAGTCGAGCTGACGCGTAAACTGCGTCAGCGCGGCGCCCTCCCTGAAATGATCGACACAGCGCTCGACCGCTTGACGGAAGAGGGTCTGTTGTCCGAATCCCGTTACCTCGAGAGCTTCGTTTCCTATCGTGCCCGTTCCGGTTATGGCCCTTTGCGAATTCGCGAAGAGTTGAGTCAGCGCGGCCTGCAACGTACTGACATCGAACTCGCTTTGCGCGAGAGCGGTATCAACTGGCAGGAACAACTGGAAGACACCTGGCGGCGCAAATTTTCCGGGCATTTACCGATAGATGCCCGGGAACGTGCCAAACAGTGCAGGTTCCTGAATTATCGGGGATATTCCATGGAAATGATCAGTCGCTTGTTCAGTGGCCGAGGGATGGACGATTAAATAAAACGGCCCGCTATTTCGATAGCGGGCCGTTTTTTTTTGCCTCACGTCACCTTGAATGGCTCACGCGCGCGTTGTTGCGCCTGGGGTTTGGATTGGGCCCAATTTTCCGGCAGATTGATGTAATCCACCAATTCCCGCAGACGGCCATGATCGCGGGCGTTGAAGGTGAAGGAAAGTCGCGCCAGATGGCTGAACTGCGGTTCGTCGTGCTCCTCGCCATTGTAGGCATGCTGATGGAAGTGATCGCTCAGGCACAGGTCGGCGAATGCCTTCTGCATGTGTTCCAGCGCCCGATCGCTGAGTTTGTGGTTCATGCGAATCACGAACTGATGCTTGAGCCAGCGGCTGGAGTGGAAATTGCTGTAGAACTGATTGATCTGCTCCACGGCCTCTTCGGCACTGTAGACCAGACTCAACAGCTTCATGTCAGTCGGCAGGATGTAGCGATTTTCCTCCAGTTGATGGTGAATGAAGTCCAGCGCGCCTTGCCAGAATTTGCCGCCCGGCGCATCCAGTAGCACCACGGGCACCAGCGGACTCTTGCCGGTCTGTATCAGAGTCAGCACTTCCAGTGCTTCATCCAGCGTACCGAAGCCGCCCGGGCACAGGACCAGCGCATCGGCCTCCTTGACGAAGAACAGCTTGCGGGTAAAGAAAAAGTGGAAGGGCAGCAGATTCCCGGTGCCATTGACCGTGGGATTGGCATGCTGCTCGAAAGGCAGGGTGATATTGAATCCCAGGCTGTGTTCCAGGCCTGCACCTTCGTGGGCTGCCGCCATGATGCCGCCGCCGGCACCGGTGATGACCATCATGTCCGAGCGCGCCAGAGCGGCGCCAAGCTCCCGCGCCAAACCATACAGTGGGTGTTCTATCGGCGTGCGGGCCGAGCCGAAAACGGTGACTTTGCGTCGCCCCTTGAACTGCTCCAACACACGGAAGGCATGTTCGAGTTCGCGTAGGGTTTGCAGGGTGATCTTGGCATTCCAGCGGTTGTGATCTTCCTGGGCCATGCGCAGCACAGTCAGGATCATGTCGCGGTAAATCGGGATGTTGGGGCTATTGGGGGAAACCAGGTTGAGTTGTTCTTCGACCTTGCTGGTGAGGTCGTGGCCGCTTTCTTGAAAATGACGGCTTAGGAGGTCATTCGGTTGGTAAGGCATTCAACTTCTCCTTCTGCACAGAACCCTTGGCCCGACAAAACAATCGTCGGTGCCGCGACACCCCTTGTGTCGCTGTCTGCCCAAGCCCTTGCCTGGGCGCTCCACTTGACTCGTTTGCAATCGAGCCATCCATACGGGCTCTGCTTATTCCTTGAATGAAAGAAACGTTCGCACAATAAGACCCACAATGGGCAGCCCCTTTTCTGCCCTGAAAAAAATCAACGTGAACACTTTGAATTTAGACCCTCACAACGATTTGCGCTGCCTGATCATTGCGCCGCAAAGTCTTTCCTGGCAATCGCTTATTGACTATTTGCAAGGTGCTTTCACCGCTCGTCTGAACGCAAGCCGTTTGTCCTGCGCTCTGATTTACTAGATGACAGGCGTGACACGACAAGTTTGCGTCACCGGTAGACGTAACATTCAAGTAATTCAGGGATTTAATCGCGTGATCAAGATGATCAATGCGTGCACGGAGGCGGGAACCATGCCCAGAATCACTCTGGAAATCGATGCGCAATTGTATCGATTGCTGAAGTTATCAGCCGAGACCAATCATTTGAGTCTCGAAGAGGAGTGCTGTCGGCGTCTGGAGGGCGGAGAGCGACGTTCGCGTTACCTGCAGGCGTTGTTGGCAGAGCTGCGCGCCGAAGATGAACAGCGGCGCGCCAACGCCCGTTGATTATTTCTTCTTCGTCGGGGTGGCTTTCGGGCAATCCGATTCCTGAAAGCTTGCGGAGCCGACCGGGCGATTGGTTTTCACTTCGGTGAAATCGTAGCGCATGACCGCCCCCTTCGCCATCAGCTTGCGGAATCCCTCGTTTCTGCAAACGGAGGCGCCAAGCTGGAAGTACACGGCTTTCGGATCGGCGCGCATCTTGTCGGCGTGGCTGCTCTGAACGCTCAGATGATTGATCAGCTGATTGCCTTCGACGGTATAACCCTGATCCAGAAGGTCTTCGTTGATCGCCCGTGGAGTGCCGACGCTGCTTTGTACGGCGACGTTTCGCAGCTCTTTGTTCAGATTCTGCTCACTCAAGGAAGCAGCCTGAGCATTGAAGGACGACGCCAGCAGAATGGCAGCGGTGGGAACGATAAGGCGCAGCATGAAACTCTCCTGGTTCAGTGACTGGTGATTCGACCCGTCACGTGACTGTGCGTTCAGTGGCGGCGAATTATAGGGGAGGCCGCCTGGAGGGTACAGGCTTGCGCCGGCTGCTCTGATAAACTGCTGGCCTTTATTGCCTTGCCGAGTACCGTTTGTGTCGAGTTTTCCTGTCTGCCGGTGTTGTCAACGATGAACCACGCCCCCAACGCCGTAGCCCGCTTGCGCGATCAGCGAGAGGAAGAGGGTATCAAGCCGATTCAGGCCCGTGGCTGGCGAGCAACCCGTTGCCGGGCCTGCCGTGTGATCGAGAGCCACTGCCTGTGCGCCTGGCGCCCGCAGGTCGACACCCGCAGCGGTGTGTGCCTGATCATGACCAATAAAGAAGTGTTCAAACCGAGCAATACCGGCTGGCTGATTGCCGATGTGGTGCGCGACAACCATGCATTCATCTGGTCGCGCACGGAAATCGATGAACAATTGCTGGCGCTGTTGGCCGACCCGCAATGGCAGCCATACTTGGTGTTTCCGGGCGAATACGTCGAACCCGAGCGAGTTACCCACAGCGTCGAAGTCGATAGCACCAAACGCCCATTGTTCATTCTGCTGGACGCCACCTGGACCGAAGCCCGGAAGATATTCCGCAAAAGCCCCTACTTTGATGCGTTCCCGATTCTGAGCCTGCTTCCCGAGAAGCTTTCCCGGTACCGGTTACGCAGGTCCACCCGCAGCGAGCACCTGTGCACGGCCGAAGTGGCGGCGCTGTGCCTTGATCTGGCTGGCGATACAGACGCTGCGTCGGCGCTGGACGCTTATTTTGATGTGTTCAGCCAGCATTACCTGGACGCTAAACATCAGTTGGATATGAATGTTGCAACACCGGCCCATGCTGAGCTGATGCCCTTTGTACAGCACGCTGCGCCCGCCATTTTCTGATCATCGCCCATACTGCAAAAGAACCAGGCTTGCTGGCAACTTGACCACCCTGGCTTGGCTGGGCATGCTGGGCGCCGATTAGGGCGCGGCCAAGTTTGAAACGCTGCTTTTTTTAGGTAATTGGCGTTGAACGTGCCCTGTTGGTGCCGCTGCGTGGCTGCACCTCGAGTTGTTTTGGCGAGGCCTGAAATGCATCAGGCATCCCATAAAAAACAGGATCATTTGAAAAATGGCCACATACGAAATCCTGATTGCCGATGACCATCCTCTTTTTCGTAGCGCCCTGCATCAAGCGTTGACCCTGGGTCTGGGCCCGGATGTCCGTCTGGTGGAAGTGGCGAGCATTGCCGAGCTGGAAACCCGTCTGGACGAAAAGGCCGACTGGGATCTGGTATTGCTGGACCTGAACATGCCGGGGGCTTACGGTTTTTCCGGGTTGGTGCTGTTGCGTGGGCAGTACCCGCAGATTCCAGTGGTGATGGTGTCGGCTCAGGAGGAAGCGTCGATCATGGTGAAATCCCGTGAGTTCGGCGCCAGCGGTTTCATTCCCAAGTCCAGTGATTTGAATGTCATTCAAAAAGCCGTACGCGCGGTACTCGATGGCGATGTTTACTGGCCGCCACAGGCCTTTGAAACGGTGAGCGTTTCCGCCGAAGCCAAGGCTGCCAGCGAAGGTCTTGCCAGCCTGACACCTCAGCAATTCCGGGTGTTGACCATGGTTTGTGAAGGTTTGCTGAACAAGCAGATTGCTTACGAATTAAACGTTTCCGAAGCGACGATCAAGGCCCATGTCACGGCCATTTTCCGTAAGCTGAATGTGCGGACCCGGACTCAGGCAGCGCTGCTCTTGCAACAACTTGAGTCAATTTCGAGTAACTAAGGGCGCTACGTGTTCACGCTTTTTTGACTTTGCTTCATCTAGTTTCCCCACTCCTTTTTGATCAGTTGCCTACTTTATGTCACCTTTCAAAGGCCAGACCGGCCTCAAGCGTATCCTCAACGCCTCCGGCTATTCCCTGGACGGCTTGCGCGCAGCCTTCACCGGTGAAGCGGCCTTCCGGCAGTTGGTATTGCTTAATGCCATCCTGATTCCGCTGTCATTCTTCCTCAACGTCAGCCGTGTCGAGCAGGCGCTGCTGATTGCTGTCTGCCTGTTAGCCTTGATTGTCGAGTTGCTCAATTCGGCGGTGGAAGCGGCCATCGACCGCATTTCCCTTGAGTTGCACCCACTGTCCAAGAACGCCAAGGACATGGGCAGCGCTGCTCAACTCGTGGCGTTGAGCATGATCGCGCTGGTATGGGCGGTGATTCTTCTTTAAGCGATAGTGGGCAAGACGATCTCGTCGCTGCGCTGAACCCCGGCAGTGAAGGCGCGGCACAGTTCGAGGAATTCGCGCATCGCCGATGTCTGATATTTCTGTTTGTGCCAGATGAAATAGAACTGCCGAGCCAGGTCCAGATCCGGTGTTTCCACTGGCACCAGGCTGCCACGGCGGAACGCATCGCGCAGCGCCAGGCGCGAAATGCAGCCAATCCCCAAACCTGATTCCACCGCGCGCTTGATCGCTTCGGTGTGTTCCAGCTCCAGGCGAATGTTCAGCGCGCTGCGATGGTGTCGCATGGCCTGGTCGAACGTCAGCCGGGTGCCCGAGCCTTGTTCGCGCAGAATCCACGCTTCATGGCTCAGCTGCTCCATGGTCGCGATACCACGTCTGGCCAATGGGTGCTGAGGCGCACAGAACACCACCAACTCATCTTCGACCCAACTCTGCACTTCGATGTCTGGATGGCTGCAGTCGCCTTCGATTAGACCCAGATCAATTTCATAATGCGCGACCTGTTGCACGATGTTGGCAGTGTTCTGCACATGCAGCTTCACTTGGCTTTCCGGATGACGTTGCATGAAGCTGCCGATCAGCAGGGTAGCGAGGTAATTGCCGATGGTCAGGGTCGCGCCGACCGCCAGAGAGCCGAAACCGGACTTGCCATTGAGCAAGTCTTCGATCTCCTTGGCCTGATCGAGCAGGGCCACCGCCTGGGGCAACAGCTGTTTGCCGAGGGCGTTGAGGCTCAGCCGTTTGCCGGCGCGATCGAACAGTTGGCAACTGCACTGACGCTCTAGCTCGGTGATT
The DNA here is from genome assembly GCF_002286815.1 of Pseudomonas sp. PICF141. Taxonomy (GTDB): domain Bacteria; phylum Pseudomonadota; class Gammaproteobacteria; order Pseudomonadales; family Pseudomonadaceae; genus Aquipseudomonas. Next base: position 16,095 of record NZ_MUNM01000034.1, on the reverse strand, counting down.
GAAGTGCTCGCCGCCGATTGTGAGAGGTTGAGCGTTAATGCGGCACGGGATACGCTTTCCTGCTGGGCGACGGCGACGAATACTTGAAGTTGACGGAGAGTAAATCGCATATCGATATAACCGATAACCCTTATCTTAATAATCCAGTTAACAGATATTGTCGCTGCCATTAGAATGCGTTGCAATTGCGCACATCATTGGCGCAGGCAAATCTCCAGGAGTCCCACGTACATGAGCAACATGAACCACGAGCGTGTCCTCAGTGTTCACCACTGGAACGACACTCTGTTCAGCTTCAAGTGCACCCGCGATCCGGGCCTGCGCTTCGAGAACGGTCAGTTCGTGATGATCGGCCTGCAACAGCCCAACGGCCGCCCGCTTATGCGCGCTTACTCGATTGCCAGCCCGAACTGGGAAGAGCATCTCGAGTTCTTCAGCATCAAAGTGCCTGATGGCCCGCTGACTTCCCAGTTGCAGCATCTGAAGGAAGGCGACGAGATCATCATCAGCAAAAAGCCAACCGGCACCCTGGTGCTGGATGACTTGAAACCTGGCAAACATTTGTACCTGCTCAGCACCGGTACCGGTCTGGCGCCATTCATGAGCGTCATCCAGGACCCGGAAACCTACGAGCGTTTCGAAAAAGTGATCCTGTGCCACGGCGTGCGTTACGTCAATGAAGTCGCTTACCGCGAATTCATCACCGAGCACTTGCCGCAGAACGAGTTCTTCGGCGAGGCCCTGCGTGACAAGTTGATTTACTACCCGACCGTGACCCGCGAGCCATTCGAGAACGAAGGCCGCCTGACCGATCTGATGCGCAGCGGCAAGCTGTTCAGCGACATCGGTCTGCCACCGATCAACCCGCAGGACGACCGCGCCATGCTGTGCGGCAGCCCAAGCATGCTCGACGAGACCAGCGAAGTGTTGAACAGCTTCGGCCTGAAAGTCTCGCCGCGGATGCGCGAGCCGGGTGATTACCTGATCGAGCGTGCGTTCGTCGAGAAGTAAGCCATTGTTTGGGTGACGCAGAGCGTCACTGTGCATTTCACGCGGAGCGTGGGAACGATCAGCCCCCATTGCCTGTGCAGGCAATGGGGGCTTTTTTATGCCGAACACAAACCTGTAGGGGCAGGGATGACTTCGAGAACGCGAATCACATCAGGCGTCGGATAATGCCAGCGCACATCCACATCCCAGAACTGCGCGCCATATTCCCTTTCTGGTGTAGGAATCTGGTACGCCGGACGTGGGTCTTGTGCCAGGCATTGCTCAATCAGCTCGACCAAGGGCTCCTCAAGCCGCTGAGCGTGACCATGAGCCTGTTGCAGCGCTGAGTCTGTCCACTGCACGGGAATCAGCGATGGCGGGGCGCTGGCGATGCTGTTGGATGCCGTGTCGATGATGTCGGCATAGGGCACGTAAGGTTTGATGTCGAGAATCGGCGTCCCGTCGAGCAGGTCGATGCCGGAGATCCACAGCCGATTGGCTTCGACCTTGTCCAGTTTGACCACCGATTGACCGATGCCATTGGGTCGGTGCGTCGCCCGAGTGGCGAATACGCCCATGGATTTGTTGCCGCCCAGGCGTGGCGGGCGGACTTTCAGGCGTGGTTTTTCTTCCAGGGCCTGATGAAACAGGAACAACAGCCAGACATGACTGACCTGTTCCAGCCCCTGCACCGCTTCACCCTGATCGAACGGCGCCACCAGTTCCACCACGCCTCGTGCCGCCGGGGCCAGTTGCGGCTGGCGCGGAATGGCGAACTTCTCCTTGAAACAGGAACGCACGAAGCCGATGGGGGAAACGGTGTAGGTCATGGTTTGGGGTCGAGGCGGACTTGAGGCGGCATGATAACCCGACGGGCCTCGAGTCGGGTGGTGGCAGAGCCGGCCTCATCGCGGGCAAGCCACGCTCCCACAGGGCTCTCTAGCGAACACAGATTTTGTATACGACATAAAACCGGTGGGAGCGAGGCTTGCCCGCGATGGCCGCACCGCCAATATCAGAGGCTGAACCCACCATCCAAAGGAATAATATTCCCAGTCATATACGCCCCCGCGGTACTCGCCAAACTGATCGCCAAGGCAGCCATCTCTTCCTCCCGGCCCCAACGCTTCATCGGAATCAGCGCCGTATCCTCGGCCAACGCCTGCTCATCATTGCCAATGTGCTGCGTCATCTTGCTCGGAAAACGTCCCGGTGCGATCACATTAACGTTGATGTGTTCGCTCACCAGCTCCCGCGCCAGAATCCGCGACAGTTGATGCAGGGCAGCCTTGCTCGGGCCGTAGGCATACGCCTGTTCGCCGAAGGACGAAATCCCGGCGACCGAACCAATGTTGATGATCCGTGCCGGATTCGCCGCCGAACCGGCCTTGCGCAGCAGCGGCAGAAATTGCTGGATGCAGTTGAACACCGAGGTCACGTTCAGCTGCATGACCTTTTCCCAGCCCTTGACCGGGTAACTCTCCAGCGGTGCGCCCCAGGTGGTGCCGGCGTTGTTCACCAGAATATCCAGCTGACCGATCTGTTCACTCAGGTGCGCGGCCAATTGCTGGACGCCTTCTTCGTGGGCCAGGTTGGCAGCTACCGCATGACAAATCCCGAAAACACTCAGTTCGTTGGCAGTTTGCTGGCAGGCGTCGGCATCGCGGGCACACACGTAAACGGTGGCGCCGGCCTCGACGTAGGCCTTGGCGATCATTTTGCCGATACCGCGAGTGCCGCCGGTCACCAGAGCGGTGCGGCCTGCGAGAGAAAAATACGGGTGCATAGGGCGAGTCCTGAGGGCAAAGGGTTAGTACACCCTAGTCGTCAGCCGCCAGAAGCGGAGCCACTATTTTTGCGAGGAATGGGGGGCCATACGGCCCAGCTACAAGCTACAAGCTAGACACTATCCGCTTGCGGCTTGTAGCCTGCAGCTGCTTTACGCTCTCACTCGAAGAGTGAGTCCCTTGAGGAAGTTGCGCAGCAACTGATCGCCGCACGCACGGTAGTTGGTGTGGCCGAATTTGCGGAACAGTGCGCTCAGCTCTGGCTTGGACACCGGGAACTCGGCCGCCTTGAGAATCGCGTGCATGTCGTCTTCCTTCAGTTCGAAGGCCACACGCAGTTTTTTCAGGATGATGTTGTTGGTCACCGGCACTTCGATCGGCTGCGGTGGACGGCTTTCGTCCTTGCCGCGCTTGAAGATCACCAGGCCATCGAGGAAATGCGCCATGACTTCGTCCGGGCAGCGCACGAAGCCTTCCTCGTCTTCCTCTTTCTTGTCGAGGTACGCCCGCAGGTCTTCCATGGACACGTCCATGCCGCCGAGCTTGATGATCTCGATGACTTTCTTGTCGCTGATGTCGAGCATGTAGCGCACGCTGCGCAGTACGTCGTTATGAATCATGGTGTGCAATCCTGATATTCAGCAGTGGGCGCCCCGCATAACTAGCGGCGCCGAAATGTAGGGCGGCGGGAAAAGTCTTAGAACTTTTCTTTGCCGGACAGGTAGCGCCATTGCCCCAAAGGCACTTTGCCGATGGACACGCCGCCAATGCGGATGCGGCGGATGGCGACGACCTTCAGGCCGACGGCCTGGCAGAACAGGGCAATCACGCCCGGTTGTGGGTTCTTCATCGCAAAGCGCAGGCGGTTTTCGTTCTGCCAGCTGGCTTTGACCGGCGGCAGTTCCTTGCCCTTGTAGGTCAGGCCGTGGTTCAGGCGGTTGAGGCCGTGAGCCACCATGTCGCCTTCAACCTCGACCACATACTCTTGCTCGATCTTGGCGGAGTCGGCGGTGAGTTTGCGCAGGATTTTCCAGTCCTGGGTGAATACCAGCAGACCGCTGGCATTGGCCTGCAGATCGGTGCTGGCAGTCAGGCGCAGGAAGTGGCCCTTGAGCGGGCGTTTGCCGAAGCGGTGTTCTTCGCTCAGGGTCTCGGCGCTGATAGTCGCCATGGCCGTGTCCGCATCCATGCCCGCAGGGACATTGAACAGGATGGTCACCGGCTCCGGCGCTGTGGCCTTGGCTTCGGGATCGAGCTCGACTTTCTGGGTGTCGACCTTGAACTGCGGCTCATCGATGACTTCGCCGTCCACGGTGACCCAGCCGCCCTCGATGAACAGCTCAGCCTCCCGACGGGAACAGCCGACGAGTTCGATGAGGCGTTTGGAGAGACGAATCGGGTCAGTCATGACAGGGCCGTAACAAAAAAGGGGTGGGCATTGTACCTGCTGGGCGCCGGTTAATCCCGGCTCCATTTGCGCCGTGCGGCTTTTTTGTGGGAGTTGGCTTGCCTGCGATGCAGACAACGGGGTATGTCAGTTGCATCGAGGTGATGCAATCGCAGGCAAGCCAGCTCCCACATTTGTTCTATGGTGCGTCAGCCATTGCGCGTCAATTGTTGAGACTGACGCAAACGCATGTGCAACAACGGATAGGGCTGCCCCATGCCATCGACTTCCGAGCGTCCGATCACCTCAAAACCCTGTTTGAAGTAAAACCCCAACGCCTGCGGGTTCTGTTCGTTGACGTCCAGCTCGTCGGCATTCAGGTGTTCCAGGGCATAACGCAGCAATTGCTTGCCCAGGCCTTTGCCGCGATGCGTTGGGTCGATGAAGAGCATTTCGATCTTGCCCGCCGCCACACCGGCGAACCCGGTGATGCGTTGGCGTGAGTCTTTGGTGCAGATCAGCATCACCGCGTCGAGGTAGCGGGTCAGCACCAGATTCTTCAGCAGTTCGATGTAACTGTCGGGCAGAAAGTCATGGGTGGCGCGCACCGAGGCTTCCCACACTTGGGTGAGTTCTTCGTAGTCGCTCTGTTTCGGTGTGTGAATGACCGAGTGTTGGCGCATGCCCGCGGGCCTCTCTTGCGTGAAATGACGCGAGTTCTTTCTCTCACAAAACGATAGACGTAAAAAAGCCCCGCATCTCGTCAAGAGATCGGGGCTTCTTTTATTTTTTGCGTTTAGATCTGTTCAGCCCACAGGTCGTATTCGTCGGCGTCGGTCACTTTGCACCAGACTTTGTCGCCTGGCTTCAAGTTGCTGCCGTTGTCGATGAACACGTTGCCGTCGATCTCCGGGGCATCGAAGAAGCAGCGGCCAACCGCGCCTTGCTCGTCGACTTCATCGACCAGCACTTCGATTTCACGGCCAATGCGCATTTGCAGACGTGCCGAGCTGATGGCCTGCTGGTGCGCCATGAAGCGGTCCCAACGGTCTTGCTTGACGTCGTCCGGCACAATGGCCGCGTCCAGCAGGTTGGCCGGTGCGCCTTCGACCGGCGAGTACTGGAAGCAGCCAACGCGGTCCAGTTGCGCTTCGGTCAGCCAGTTCAGCAGGTACTGGAAGTCTTCTTCGGTTTCGCCAGGGAAGCCGACGATGAAGGTCGAACGGATGATCAGGTCCGGACAGATTTCGCGCCAGTTCTTGATGCGGGCCAGGGTTTTGTCTTCGAAGGCCGGGCGTTTCATGGCTTTGAGGACTTTCGGGCTGGCGTGCTGGAACGGAATGTCCAGGTACGGCAGGATTTTCCCGGCGGCCATCAGCGGGATCAGCTCGTCGACGTGGGGGTATGGGTAAACGTAGTGCAGACGCACCCAGACACCGAGAGTGCTGAGGGCTTCGCAGAGTTCGGTCATGCGGGTTTTCACCGGCGCGCCGTTCCAGAAGCCGGTGCGATATTTCACGTCGACGCCGTAGGCGCTGGTGTCCTGGGAAATCACCAACAGCTCTTTGACGCCGGATTTGACCAGGCGCTGGGCTTCGTCGAGCACGTCACCGACCGGGCGGCTGACCAGTTTGCCGCGCATCGAGGGGATGATGCAGAAGCTGCAGCTGTGGTTGCAGCCTTCGGAAATCTTCAGGTAGGCGTAATGGCGCGGAGTCAGTTTGATCCCTTGCGGCGGCACCAGGTCGATCAGCGGGTTGTGATCCTGACGCGGCGGCACTACATCGTGCACGGCATTGACCACTTGCTCGTACTGCTGCGGACCGGTCACGGCCAGCACGCTTGGGTGCACGTTGCGAATGTTGCCTTCTTCGACGCCCATGCAGCCGGTCACGATGACCTTGCCGTTTTCCTTGATGGCTTCGCCGATCACTTCCAAAGACTCAGCCTTGGCCGAATCGATGAAGCCGCAAGTGTTGACCACCACGACGTCGGCGTCCTGGTAGGTGGACACAACGTCATAGCCTTCCATGCGCAGCTGGGTAAGGATGCGCTCGGAGTCGACCAGTGCTTTCGGGCAACCCAGGGATACGAAGCCAACTTTTGGATTGGCCGGCGCAGGAGTGGTGGACATGTCTAACCTCGGTATTTGTGACGCCTCCAGCCGAAGACGGCAAGGCGACAGACGGACGCTATGTTGCGTCTCTGGTCAAAAAGTGCGCAATTCTAGCGATGAGACGCGCACTTGACCAGCTTTATGCAGGGAAATACGACGAGTGCTGCGCTATGCTTCGCGCCTTTAGGCTTTAGCGATTCTCTGTAGTCAATAAAACGTCTGTAACAACAAGTAAAACAGCGCATGCTGCGCCACAAAGCATGTGCTTCTTATAAGAAGTCCGAGTCTGAGCAGTAGGAGTTTTTGGATGGGGCAGGCAAGTAGTCAGGTGGCGGCCAGCGAGCATTCGGCGGCGAAGCCGATCGGTATGCTGGTCGCAGCAGTCGGGGTGGTTTATGGCGATATCGGCACAAGCCCGCTGTATACCCTCAAAGAAGTGTTTTCCGGTGACTATGGCGTGCCCGTCAACCATGACGGCGTGCTGGGCATTCTGGCGCTGATCTTCTGGTCGCTGATCTGGGTCGTCTCCATCAAATACATGATGTTTGTGCTGCGTGCCGACAACCAGGGCGAGGGCGGGATCATGGCCTTGACCGCGCTGGCGCGGCGAGCGGCGGCGGGGCATGCGAAGTTGCGTACCTTGCTGGTGGTCTGCGGGCTGATCGGTGCGGCGCTGTTCTATGGCGACAGCATGATCACACCGGCGATATCCGTGCTGTCGGCGATTGAAGGCCTTGGGCTGGCATTCGAGGGCATCGACCATTGGGTGGTTCCGCTGTCGTTGATCGTGCTGGTGGCGCTGTTTTTGATTCAGCGTCACGGTACGGCGCGGATCGGCATTCTGTTCGGGCCGATCATGGTCACCTGGTTTGTGGTGCTGGGCGCGCTGGGCGTGTATGGCATCAGCCAGCATCCGGAAGTGTTGCAGGCGATGAATCCGGTGTGGGGCGTACGCTTCTTCATGGTCCACCCGGGCATGGGGATCGCGATTCTTGGCGCCGTGGTGCTGGCCTTGACCGGTGCCGAGGCGTTGTACGCCGACATGGGCCACTTCGGTCGCAAGCCGATCGCCCGGGCCTGGTTCATTCTGGTGCTGCCGGCTCTGGTGCTGAACTACTTCGGCCAGGGCGCGTTGCTGCTCGGTGATCCGGAAGCCGCCCGCAACCCGTTCTATCTGCTGGCGCCAAACTGGGCGTTGATCCCCTTGGTGGGATTGTCGACGATGGCCACGGTGATTGCCTCGCAAGCGGTCATTTCCGGCGCGTTCTCGCTGACTCGTCAGGCGATCCAACTCGGCTACATCCCGCGTATGCACATTCAGCACACGTCCAGTGCCGAGCAAGGCCAGATCTATATCGGCGCGGTGAACTGGGCATTGATGATTGGTGTCATTTTATTGGTGCTGGGCTTCGAGTCCTCCGGCGCCCTGGCCTCGGCCTACGGCGTGGCGGTGACTGGCACGATGCTGATGACCACTATCCTGGTGTCGGCGGTCATGTTGCTGTTGTGGAAGTGGCCACCGATTCTTGCGGTCCCGGTGTTGCTGGGTTTCCTGTTGGTGGACGGTCTGTACTTCGCCGCCAACGTGCCGAAAATTGTCCAGGGCGGTGCGTTCCCGGTGATTGCCGGTATCGCACTGTTCGTGTTGATGACCACCTGGAAACGCGGCAAGCAACTGCTGGTGGAGCGAATGGACGAAGGCGGGTTGCCGCTGCCGATCTTCATCAGCAGCATCCGCGTGCAACCGCCGCATCGGGTCCAGGGCACGGCCATTTTTCTCACCGCTCGCCCGGATGCCGTGCCTCACGCGCTGTTGCATAACCTGCTGCATAACCAGGTGCTGCACGAGCAAGTGGTGCTGCTGACGGTGGTGTACGAAGACATCCCGCGCGTCCCGCCGCAACGGCGTTTCGAAGTCGATTCCTACGGCGAGGGCTTTTTCCGGGTGATCCTGCACTTCGGTTTCACCGACGAGCCGGACGTGCCAGAAGCCTTGAAACTGTGCCATCTGGATAACCTGGATTTCAGCCCGATGCGCACCACTTACTTCCTCAGTCGTGAGACGGTCATCGCCTCCAAACTCGAAGGCATGGCCCGCTGGCGCGAGACGCTGTTCGCCTTCATGTTGAAAAATGCCAACGGCAATTTGCGCTTCTTCAATTTGCCGTTGAATCGGGTGATTGAGTTGGGTACTCAGGTAGAGATGTAAGCCACATGAAAAAGCCCCCGTTGCCATGAAGGTAGCGGGGGCTTTTTTGTGTCCATTTTTTTTGGAGTCAAGGAGATCCCTTGTGGGAGCGGGCTGTGGCGAGGGGGCTTGCCCCCGTTGGGCTGCGAAGCAGCCCCTGAATCTCTGATGTACCAAAAATTTTGTGAGTGCTACGCACTCAAACGGGGGCAAGCCCCCTCGCCACAGCTCCCACAGAGGATCTGCGGTGTTGGCATCTTTACTGGCTTCCAGGCAGCGCTTCTTCAGATTCAGCCTTTGTCCGGGCAGGTCGCGGTGTTAGCACCTTCACCACATCATCAATCACTGCCTTACTCATCGCCGTCAGGTAATGCGCGGCCCAGGCGTGGCGGTCGGTGTCTTTTATGTAGGCTGCATCCTCGGTAAATGATTTGGGGAGGAACAACAGGTCGGAAGCTTGCGACAAGGCATCAACGATGGGGACGCCGGCGCGGACGTTGAACAACGCCTGATCGGAGCAGTAGATGAGCGGGGTGAGGCCGATGGTTTTTAGTTCTGAAATCGCGGACGTATCTGTTTTCGTCATTGTGTTACTCCAAGGTTCGAGGAGCCGACACTTTCGTTTCCAAGCGAATAGGTGGCGGCTGTACGCAGGTTGGAAAACCGGGAACCAAGGAACCGGCACGCCCAAAGGCGTCCCACGCACAGCCGCCATAACTCAGGATTGCAGTCGTAAAAAACTCTGCAGTCATGATAGGGCGCTGGTGCGATTTGGTTCGACGGGTTTCCAAGCCCGATCACTGAATGGTCAGCGACGTCCGGAGAGTATCCCGTCGAAGAAAAGCCCAACAAGGCATCAAAGTGCCCAAAAAGGACGATTCGGAGTTTGCCTACAAGGTCTGCGGGTGTCATCCGATATTGCGACACCTTGAAGCAAACAAAACTAAACGCGGCGGGGCAGGTTCCCGGTGAAACCTGATAAATATCGGATGGGCTTGACGGATCGATATTTTCAATGAGACAAGTGTCCACGTTTTATGAAATGTGGACACTCGGAGTTTTTAGCTTCATGAAGAGTCAAGACATTTTGCTTTTATTCAAGATGGCTAGCCTACATGCCCAAGAAGAAAATCTTTTTGGGAAGATGGAGCTTGAGTCGAATTCGAGCATGGTTGAGGAATTGTTGAAGCCCCAGCAAATAAATCGAATGACGGCTGGAGGGCGAGTGGGGCAGCCGCTAGTCACCTACCCCGCTGATGATGAAGAAACTGTATTCCACCGCCAGGAGTTCGACTCACCTCTGGGCGACGAGGATGGGTGGGAAGGGTGGCTGGAGCCTGTATCTTCTCCGTCGCTGGCGAGTTGGAGTGAAGGTTACTCGTTGCGTGCGTTGTCTGCGTCCCTTGGGCTAAGCAAAAGCGAGATTTCAAACTCTATAGCCAGGTGTCGTGAGTCCGGAATGCTTATTAATGACTACGACACCGGGCTTGCGAAAGTTAATCGGCGAGAGCTGCTGAAAATCACCGAGCACGCTCTGAAATACTTTTTCCCCGTGAGGCCGGGCGCAATGGTTCGAGGTATTCCAACAGGTTTCGCCGCACCCGCGCTGTCCAAAAGCATCAAGAGCGCTGGCGGACTGATTCCGGTTTGGCCTGATGCACTCGGAACTGAGCGGGGTCAGGCGATAGAGCCGCTCTACAAAACTGTGCCAGAAGCGGTGAAGAAAGACAGAATCCTTTACCACTATCTAGCGCTTGTTGATGCGATCCGTCTTGGCGGCCCGCGAGAGTGTGGTGTGGCGGTTGGCATTCTAAAAGCAGGGATGGGGCTGAAATAACATGTCATCAAATGCTGATCACAACTATGAGCTCATAGAGTTTGTTGCAGACGGCTTGGGGGAGGCGTTTCTTGCTGAGGTTGCCTTTGTCGGCGGTTGCACCACAGCCATGCTGGTCACTGATGCTGCTGTGCTGGATGACATTCGTTTCACCGATGATGTTGACTTGGTGATCGAGCTGGCAGGCATTAGCGCCTGGCAACACCTCACAGAACGGCTGGCGGCCAAGAACTTCAAGATCACCGGTGAGGATGACGTCAACTGTCGTTTCCGCTTCAACGACGTCGTCGTTGACGTGATGCCTTCTGACCCCGAAGTTCTCGGATATGCCAACCGTTGGTTCGTGGAGGGGCTGTCGAGGGCTGATAAATTTACATTGCCCAGCGGTACGGTCATCCAGATATTCAAACCGACCTACTTTCTTGCGACGAAGCTAGAGGCCTTTAGCGGTCGCGGTGAGGGCGACCCGTACCACAAAGACGTCGAAGACATCATCATCTTGATTGATGGTCGTACAGAGCTTTTGGAAGAAGTTCGCCAGGCTGAGCCTGAGCTCAAGGACTTCATCACGACTGGAATTCGAAAACTCACGGTGCTCAGTGGTATCGACTACGTGATTGAAAGCTCGGGCTCGGTGCAGGCTAATCCAGGTAGAGGGCGAATCATCCACATGCGCATGAAGGATCTGGGCAACGCATGAGATACACGACCAGGTCAGTCATCGGACGGACCAGGAAAGCCAATCATGACTGTGCTGGAGCTTTGTGCGACGGCGACACAGGGCTATTCGTCATCACGGACGGTACGTCGAAGCCCGGCAGTGGCCAACTGGCTGAATGTTTCGTAAAAGGTGTTTTAGCGGCCTACCCGAAACACATGGATCGGGAGGGTGATATCACTGAGCATGGAGCAGTTGAGCAAGTACTTGGCTCAGTGCTGGCCGAGCTTCACCCCACTTTGTATGCGCAGCAGACAGGGACTACGTGTTACCTGATCGGTTTTGCTGCTCATGGGAAGCTCACGCTTGCGTATGAGGGGGACTGTTCGTGCGGTGTAGTGACACCGGCAGGCACCATCAAGTGGATTACGCCGCCTCACTGCAAGGCCAATTGGAGGCGCGACCGTTCGCACTGTGAGCTGGCGCAAGATCCGGCTCGAAACAGGGTAACCCGGTGCCTGAAGGTTAATCGTGCCCCGGACCCTGACTTTGTCTTTCATCAATTGGCCGTCGGTGAGCGACTGGTGTTCGTAACCGATGGCTTTTGGGCGGAGTTAACGGAGTCTCAGCAAAGCAGCTTGCTGGCTGCTCCAGATGGCGACTTTATCGCTGTTGAAGACGACGTAACGTGGATAGATGTTCAGCTTTAGCCTTGGAATCACAGAGCATCGAGATGAAGTCAGGCTCGCTGATAGCACTTCATGTTTGTTCATGTAAAAAAGCCCCCGCAACCTCAAGGCCGCGGGGGCTTTTTCGTAGGCGGGACTCAGATCACTCCTGAGCCGCCGTCTCCTTCGCTTGACGCTTCTCGATCACATCCACCAAACGCCGGGCCAACGCCGGGTAGTTCTCGTCGAAGTGATGGCCGCCAGGCAGTTTCATCGCTTCGCCCACGGCGGTCTTGTCGGTGCAGCCGCTTTCGTCGACTTCTTCTTCACCGTAAATGCATACCACTTTCGCGGCGGGCAGCTTGGCCATTTCAGGGCCGGTGGCGGCTTCTTTGCCGGCGTTGCCGAGCCAGCCTTCGACTTCGATTTCGAAGCTGCCGGTGCGGGCGAAGGCCAGCAGGATGATTGCGTCGACGCGCTGCTGTTCGGCTTCCGGCAGGCGGTTGTAGAGGGCGGGCAGTACGTCGGCGCCGAACGAGTAACCGGTCAGGATGAAGCGCTTGGTGCCCCATTTCTGCCGGTAGTGCTGCATCAGTTCGGTCAGGTCCAGCGCGCTTTGTTCCGGGCTTTTGTGCTGCCAGTAGTAGCGCAGGGTGTCGATGCCGACCACCGGGTAGCCGATCTTGGCCATTTCGCCGGCTACATCACGGTCCAGGTCGCGCCAGCCGCCGTCGCCGGAAAGGAACAGGGTGACGGTGTCCCTGGCCTGGCCGGCCGGGACTTCGACCACCGGGATCTGCAGGCCACCGGCGGCTTTATCGCCACCGACGAGAATTTTGCGCAGTTCGTTGTTCAGTACTTGCGGCAGGTTGATGTCGTAGTCGCTGATGCTGGTTTCGGCATTGGGCTGGTCACGCACGAAGCCGGCGCTGGTGTCGTCCGGGTTGTCGTTCCAGGCCACCAGCCAATGGCCATGGGCGGCAGTTTTGGGTAGCAGGTGCGTGCAGCCGGGCTTTTCCAGGGCCAGGTCAACCGAAATGGCCTGGGCCTTGTCGTCTTTCTGCTCGGCCAGCCAGCGCCACGCCAGCACGGCGCCAGGGCCAATGCCGCTGACCAGGGTTGCCGGGCCTTTGAGTTGCCTGAGGCCTGCCTGCAGGGCGCGACCTTGCAGGATGCAGTCCTTGGGCAGGATCACCTGGACGATCTGCGCCGAGCCGCTGCGGCTCAGGGTCAGCAATTGTTTGTCGCTGAGCTTCTGGTCTTCATTGACCGCCACCAGCACCTGGGCGCGCGGCGTGTTGCCGGGGATGACGCGGGTCATCGCGGCGCCATCGGCCGGCGCCAGCAGTTCGAGGGTCGATTCTGGTACCGGGCGTTTGAGGTACCAGTAACCGCCACCGATCATCAGGGCCAGCACTACCAGTGTGGCCAGTACGTACCGCAGGGAGCGTTGAATCATCAGCGTTTCACCAATCCAGTCAAGCCACCTGCAATCAGGGCGGCAGTGTCGGCCAGGGCAACCAGCGGATCGAGTCCGGCGGGCACGGCCATATAGCGGGGTTCCCAGTCGGGCTGGAATTTGTCTTTGAAGCGGCGCAAACCTTGGAAGTTGTACAGCTGCTCACCACGGCGGAATACCATCGAGCCCAAGCGCTGGGTCAGTGGTGCGCCGCGCCGGGGTTGCAACCCCGACAACGGCACCATGCCCAGGCTGAAGCGCGCGTATCCATGATTTTTATAATGTTGAATCAGGCCGACCATCATGAACTCCATGGTCAGCTTGGGCGCGTCGGGGTGTGCGCGCATCAGGTCGAGGCTGGCCAGTTCATGACTGTAGGTCTCAAGCAGGTTGGCGAACGCCACCGGGCGCCCTTCGAAACGAATCACCGCGATACGGAAGTGCTTGAGGTAGTCCTCACTGAAACGCCCCAGCGAGAAACCTTTCTCGCGCACGTTCTTGCCGGTCAGCCAGGCGTCGGAAATCACCTTGAGTTCATCCATCGGCGCTTGCCCCGGTTCATGGATCTCCAGCGACAGGCCGTCACGGGTGCCGCGGTTCCAGGTGTAGCGCAGGTCTTTCATCTCTTTGCCCTTGGCTTCGAGATCAAAGCAATGCAGATCGACCCGCGCTTCTTCGCCGAGCTTGATGGCGGTCAGGCCGATGTCCATGTAGTACGGCAAATTCTCCGCGCGGACTTGATAGAACACGGGGCGGGCATGGTGGATATCGCAGAGGTCGCGGAACTGCCAGATCATTTCCGCCCGTTGCTGGCTCGGGCCGATCGGGTCGTACAAGGCCACCAGGCTGCGACCACGGCGGGCGTACATCAGAAACGCCTCTTCGTTGGGGTGAAACAGCAGCGCCTTGTCACCGGTCAGCGCCAGGCCGCCATCCGGTTGGGAGGAGGCCATGAGAATCTTTACGGCGCGGTCCAGTTCATCGGGCGTTGGCAGATGGATCACCGGGCGTGCGGTGCGCAGCAGCCAGGTCAGGGACACCACGACCAGCAACACCGCGGCGCCGAGCAGCGAGCGCAGGCCACGTGGGGCGTCGGCATCGAGGGTGAACTGCCACCAGAGTTGATGGCTGTAGGGAACGTCCTGATAGGCGAACAGCAGCAACCAGGTCGACGCGCCGAGTACGCAAAGGCTGGCCACCAGGTACAGCGGCGAAAACGGCACTTCGGTCAGGCGACTGGGGCGATAGAACGAACGCCGGAAAACCCCCAGCAAACTCGCCGTCAGGGTCATCAGGCAAGCCTCTTCCCAGTCGAAGCCTTTAAGCAGAGAGAGCAGGGCGCCGACCAACAGCAGAATGGTGGTCAGCATCCAGGCGGCTGACAGGCGGCGACGCAATCCCTGAGCCAGCAGCAGGCAAAGCACACCCACCAGACTGGCGCCAAAGTGCGAGGCGTCGACCAAGCGATGCGGGATCAGAAAGCCGATGTGTTCAAGACGGGTATCGATCTCCGGCGTCACGCCGGAAAACAGCAGCACCACGCCGGACAGGAACACCAGCACCGCCAGAATCGGCGCGGCCATGCCCGATGCAGCGCGCGATTGAAACAGGCGTTGGCCTTCGTTGACCAGCAGCAGTACGCACGCCACCAGCAACGGCAACACCACGTAGATCAGGCGGTAGAGCAGCAGGGCGGCGGCCAGTGGCGCGGCGCCGAGTTTGTCGGCGAAGGCCGCGAGCAAAATCGCTTCGAATACACCGACACCGCCCGGTACATGGCTGAGTACGCCAGCGGCCAAGGCCAATAGATAAACCAGCAGGAACGCACCAAAGGGCGGCGCTTCGGGCAGCAACAAATAGAGCACGGTCGCGGCAGCGGCCACGTCCAGGGCGGTGATGACCAATTGCAGGAATGTCAGGCGGCGACCCGGCAGGCGTAAGGTGCGCCGGCCGACCTTGACCAGCAGGTTGTCGGGGTAAGGCTGTTCCGGCAAGCGGCGGCGATAAACGCCAATGGCCAGCACTGTTGAGAGCAGCAGCACGGCCACTGCAATCGCACCCAGCAACGTCTCGGAGAAACCCAGGGCCACGGAGGCGGCGGGCAGGTTGCTGAGGGTGGCGAGGGCAGCCAGGGGCGGGAGGGCGCAGCCAAGCGAGAGGCTGGCAAACAAGGTCATGCGCGCGACTTCCGAAGCCCCCACACCATGACGTGCATATAAACGGTAGCGAACCGAGCCGCCTGACAGCAGCGACAGGCCGATGGCATTGCCAATGGCAAATGCGGTGAAGCCGCCCAGCGCCAATATTCGCGGGGCCAGCGTCACGCCGGCATAACGGCTGGCCGACCATTCGTAACCCAGCAGAATGATGAAACCGACAATGGTCGCGCCGAGCGCGCCCAGCAAGGCCGGTTTCGGCACTTGCAGAATCGAGTCGTGCAACGCGTCCAGATCGAGTTCGCTCAGCAGCTGACGACAGGCAATCAGCGCGATGGCGAACAAGAGCAATGTGATTGCCAGACCGATGGGTTGACGGTATTTGCTGATTCGATCCAGCAAGCGCAAACGCTCGGCTTTGATCGGTTGTATCGCTGTGACGGTGTCTTGTGAATCAGACGAGTTGGCGCGCATCAATCACCTCTTGGATTGTGCGCGACAGGATGGGGGTATCCAGCCAAGTTACCAATCCCTGCGGAAAAAAATAATTACAAATATTAACGCCTCTCACCGGGCGCCGGTAATGACGCGTCATCAGTCGTAGAGGCTTGCGCCTGTGGTTCATTCTGCTTTTGAACTCACAGTCTGGCGATCCCGAACGGCTCGCGGCACAGTGACAGATCATTGTTGCGAAAGGATTTTTTCAACGGACACAAAAAAGGCCACTCTTTCGAGTAGCCTTTTTTGATGTTTGGTTGCGGGAGCCGGATTTGAACCGACGACCTTCGGGTTATGAGCCCGACGAGCTACCAGACTGCTCCATCCCGCGTCTGTGTGGCGGCATTCTAC
>NZ_MUNM01000033.1 GCF_002286815.1 Pseudomonas sp. PICF141 | reverse complement strand
TGGTGGGCGTAGCTCAGTTGGTAGAGCACGGGATTGTGACTCCCGTTGTCGTGGGTTCGATCCCCATCGTCCACCCCATATTTCGAAAGGCGCCAGATTTAACAGTCTGGCGCCTTTTTTGTTTCAGTGGTTTGAGTATTGGCGGCTGCAGGTTGTGGTTCATCGTATTTATGTTGCTCGATGATGCTCGATTTGCCCGCCGATCCCCTTCGCGGGGGCGACTGTCAGGGATGTATTGCCGAATCCTTCTATATATAGAAGGATGGGGGCAGAGCCCTGGCATGACTGGCTGTATTTGCTAACAAGGCGAGGCACAACCGTTTGTCCCCGCCTATAAATTGCCTGCTGCTTTTTTACCCGTTTTCAGTAGGGTGACTTCTTGAGTTTGACCCACTAGAATGCATGCCCTTGATTCTGGGGTCGGAAACGGCCGGCTAACGTCTGTGCAACGAGGAATATCCATGCAAGTTTCTGTTGAAAATACTACTGCTCTTGAGCGCCGCATGAGCGTCACCGTGCCGGCTGAGCGCATCGAGAGCCAGGTCAACAAGCGTCTGCAGCAGACCGCCCAAAAGGCCAAGATTGCTGGCTTCCGTCCAGGCAAAGTGCCAATGAGCGAAATCAAGCGCCGTTTCGGTGCTGACGCTCGCCAGGAAGCTGTAGGCGACGTGATCCAGTCTTCTTTCTACGAAGCTGTGGTTGAGCAGAAGCTGAACCCGGCTGGTCAGCCTTCGATCGAGCCTAAATCCCTGGAAGCAGGCAAGGACCTGGAATACGTCGCTACTTTCGAAGTATTCCCTGAGTTCACCGTTGCCGGTTTCGAAGGCATCACTGTCGAGCGCCTGAGCGCTGACGTGGCAGACGCCGATCTGGACAAGATGCTGGAAATCCTGCGCAAGCAGAACACTCGTTTCGAAGTTGCCGATCGCGCTGCCCAGAACGAAGATCAACTGAACATCGATTTCGTCGGCAAAGTCGACGGTGAAGTGTTCGCTGGCGGTTCCGCCAAAGGCACCCAGCTGGTACTGGGTTCCGGTCGCATGATTCCTGGCTTCGAAGACGGTCTGGTTGGCGCTAAAGCCGGCGAAGAGCGCGTTCTGAACCTGACCT
Source organism: Pseudomonas sp. PICF141 (assembly GCF_002286815.1). GTDB lineage: Bacteria > Pseudomonadota > Gammaproteobacteria > Pseudomonadales > Pseudomonadaceae > Aquipseudomonas. The sequence continues at coordinate 145,454 of NZ_MUNM01000033.1, read as the reverse complement.
TCCCTGAGGACTATCAGAACCTCGACCTGGCAGGCAAAGCCGCTGAGTTCACTGTAACCGTGAACACCGTTTCCGAGCCTAAACTGCCAGAGCTGACCGAAGAATTCTTCGCTCAATTCGGCATCAAGGAAACCGGTCTGGAAGGCTTCCGCACCGAAGTTCGCAAAAACATGGAGCGCGAACTGCGTCAGGCGATCAAATCCAAGGTCAAGAATCAGGTTATGGACGGTCTGCTGGCCACCAACCCGATCGAAGTGCCAAAGGCTCTGCTGTCCAATGAAGTTGACCGTCTGCGCGTGCAGGCTGTTCAGCAGTTCGGCGGCAACATCAAGCCTGACCAACTGCCGGCCGAGCTGTTCGAAGAGCAAGCCAAGCGCCGTGTTGTGCTGGGTCTGATCGTGGCTGAAGTGGTCAAGCAATTCGACCTCAAGCCTGATGAAGCCCGCGTTCGCGAGATGATCCAGGAAATGGCTTCGGCTTATCAGGAGCCTGAGCAAGTTGTGTCTTGGTACTACAAGAATGACCAGCAACTGAACGAAGTTCGTTCGGTTGTGCTGGAAGAGCAAGTTGTGGATACTGTTCTGCAGAAAGCTAGCGTGACCGACAAATCGGTCTCTTACGAAGAAGCGGTCAAGCCGGTAGAAGCTCCACAAGCCGACTGATTGTTTTTGCGGTAAGAAGCACACACCATAAGCCAGCTCTCGAGCTGGCTTATGCGTATTCAAGACATAACTATTTGGGAGTGACTGCAGAGCATGTTCCGTAATTCGTATATTCAGCAGAACTCTGATATCCAGGCCGCAGGCGGCCTGGTCCCGATGGTTGTCGAGCAATCTGCTCGTGGCGAACGCGCCTATGACATCTACTCGCGCCTTCTCAAGGAACGAGTGATCTTTCTGGTTGGTCCGGTAGAGGACTACATGGCCAACCTGATCTGTGCGCAACTGCTGTTCCTTGAAGCGGAAAACCCGGACAAGGACATCCATCTCTATATCAACTCGCCGGGCGGTTCGGTGACGGCAGGCATGTCGATCTATGACACCATGCAGTTCATCAAGCCAAACGTGTCGACCACCTGTATTGGTCAAGCGTGCAGCATGGGCGCGTTTCTACTGACGGCCGGTGCCCAGGGCAAGCGTTATTGCCTGCCGAACTCGCGTGTGATGATTCACCAGCCACTGGGTGGTTTCCAGGGCCAGGCCTCGGATATCGAAATCCATGCCAAGGAAATCCTCTTCATTCGTGAGCGTCTCAACACGCTGATGGCCAAGCATAGCGGGCGCACGCTTGAAGAAATCGAGCGCGATACCAACCGCGATAATTTCATGAGTGCAGAAGCCGCGCGTGAATACGGGTTGATCGATGAAGTGATCAATCAGCGCCCCGCTTAAATTAAGCAGCTCAAAATAAGGTGGGTCGGCAGGTCCGATCACCTGCGGGCTTGAAAAAGCCCGCAATAGCCTTCATCTTGTGTTGCAAGCCTATCGGATTTGGATCGAACGAATGACTGACACCCGCAACGGCGAGGACAACGGCAAGCTGCTCTATTGCTCCTTCTGTGGCAAAAGCCAGCATGAAGTACGCAAATTGATTGCCGGCCCCTCGGTCTTTATCTGCGACGAGTGCGTCGACCTGTGCAATGACATCATCCGTGAGGAGGTGCAGGAAGCCCAGGCCGAAAGCAGCGCGCATAAATTGCCTTCGCCTAAAGAAATCAGCGGCATCCTTGATCAGTACGTGATTGGTCAGGAGCGTGCGAAAAAGGTTCTGGCCGTAGCGGTGTACAACCACTACAAGCGTTTGAACCAGCGTGACAAAAAAAATGACGACGTCGAACTCGGCAAAAGCAACATCTTGCTGATCGGCCCGACAGGCTCGGGTAAAACCCTGCTTGCCGAAACACTGGCCCGCTTGCTGAACGTTCCGTTCACCATCGCCGACGCAACCACCCTCACCGAGGCGGGTTATGTCGGTGAAGATGTCGAGAACATCATTCAGAAGCTGCTGCAGAAGTGCGATTACGATGTAGAAAAAGCCCAGATGGGCATCGTCTATATCGATGAAATTGACAAGATCTCGCGCAAGTCTGACAACCCGTCGATCACCCGGGACGTTTCCGGTGAAGGCGTGCAACAGGCCCTGCTCAAGTTGATCGAAGGTACGGTTGCCTCTGTTCCGCCTCAGGGCGGTCGCAAGCATCCGCAGCAGGAATTCCTTCAGGTCGACACCCGTAACATCCTGTTCATCTGCGGTGGTGCGTTCTCTGGTCTGGAAAAGGTTATTCAAAACCGTTCCACCAAGGGTGGCATTGGTTTCAACGCGGAAGTGCGCAGCAAGGAAGAAGGCAAGAAAGTCGGTGAATCCCTGCGTGAAGTCGAGCCTGACGATCTGGTCAAGTTCGGTCTGATCCCGGAGTTTGTCGGTCGTCTGCCGGTGCTTGCCACGCTGGACGAGCTTGATGAGGCTGCGTTGATGCAGATTCTCACCGAGCCGAAAAATGCACTGACCAAGCAGTATGCCAAGCTGTTCGAGATGGAAGGCGTAGACCTGGAGTTCCGGGCTGACGCGCTGAAATCGGTCGCCAAACGTGCCCTGGAACGCAAAACCGGTGCCCGTGGTCTGCGTTCGATTCTCGAAGGTGTATTGCTCGACACTATGTATGAAATCCCCTCGCAGTCCGAGGTGAGTAAAGTAGTGATCGATGAAAGCGTTATAGAAGGCAAGTCCAAGCCACTGTATATCTACGAAAACAGTGAGCCGACTGCCAAGGCAGCGCCGGACGCCTGAGCGTCACACTGCTGAAATAAAGAAGGGGCCTTCGGGCCCCTTTGTTATTGTGGGAGCTGGCTTGTCGGATCGCCGCCCGCTGCGAAGGCGACAGGGCCACCGAACCTGATTTTTTTGGACCATGCAGGCGCTAACGTAAGCAGCGATCTTTAAAGTGGTTTTTTTATCCGCTTGTTTTTTTTGAAAACAGCCCCCATCTTGGTTTCAAGCTTACTTCCATCTGTTTACGGCCTTATGGCCGCCGTAGAGGCGAAATCATGAAGACAACCATCGAATTGCCTCTCCTGCCATTGCGTGATGTCGTGGTTTATCCGCACATGGTAATCCCGCTGTTCGTGGGGCGCGAGAAATCCATCGAAGCCCTCGAGGCTGCGATGACGGGCGACAAGCAGATCCTTCTGCTGGCTCAGCGAAATCCTGCTGATGACGATCCCGGTGAAGAAGCACTTTATCGCGTAGGTACCATCGCTACTGTTCTGCAGCTGCTCAAGCTGCCTGACGGCACAGTCAAGGTTCTTGTCGAGGGCGAGCAGCGGGGCGCCGTGGAGCGCTTCAGCGAAGTCGACGGCCACTGCCGCGCCGAAGTCTCGCTGATCGACGAAGCGGACGCGCCTGAGCGCGAGTCGGAAGTGTTCGTCCGCAGCCTGTTGGCTCAATTCGAACAATATGTGCAGCTGGGCAAGAAAGTCCCCGCTGAAGTCCTGTCGTCGCTTAACAGCATCGACGAGCCAGGCCGCTTGGTCGATACCATGGCCGCGCACATGGCCCTGAAAATCGAGCAGAAGCAGGAAATTCTCGAAATCATCGATTTGTCCGCCCGGGTCGAGCACGTACTGGCGTTGCTGGATGCCGAGATCGATCTGCTGCAAGTCGAAAAACGCATTCGCGGCCGCGTTAAAAAGCAAATGGAGCGCAGCCAGCGCGAGTACTACTTGAATGAGCAGATGAAGGCCATTCAGAAAGAGCTGGGCGACAGCGACGAAGGCCACAACGAAATCGAGGAGCTGAAAAAGCGTATCGATGCCGCCGGCCTACCGAAAGACGCATTAGCCAAGGCTCAGGCCGAACTGAACAAGCTCAAGCAAATGTCGCCCATGTCCGCGGAAGCGACGGTGGTGCGTTCGTACATCGACTGGCTGGTTCAAGTGCCTTGGAAGGCCCAGAGCAAAGTGCGCCTGGACCTTGCCCGTGCCGAAGACATTCTCGATGCAGACCACTACGGTCTGGAGGAAGTCAAAGAGCGGATTCTCGAATACCTCGCCGTGCAGAAGCGGGTGAAGAAGATACGTGGTCCGGTGTTGTGCCTGGTCGGTCCTCCGGGGGTGGGTAAAACTTCCCTGGCGGAGTCGATTGCCCATGCCACCAACCGAAAATTCGTGCGCATGGCCCTCGGCGGTGTGCGCGATGAAGCTGAAATTCGCGGTCATCGCCGGACTTACATCGGTTCGATGCCAGGAAGATTGATTCAAAAGATGACAAAGGTGGGGGTCCGCAACCCGCTGTTCCTGCTCGATGAAATCGACAAAATGGGCAGTGACATGCGTGGCGATCCGGCATCGGCGTTGCTGGAAGTACTTGATCCCGAGCAGAACCACAACTTCAACGATCACTATCTGGAGGTCGATTACGACCTGTCTGATGTGATGTTCCTGTGCACCTCCAACTCCATGAACATCCCGCCTGCGCTGCTGGACCGGATGGAAGTGATTCGTCTGCCGGGCTACACCGAAGACGAGAAGATCAACATCGCTGTCAAATATCTTTCGCCGAAGCAGATTGCGGCCAACGGTCTGAAGAAAGGCGAGCTGGAATTCGACGCCGAAGCGATCCGCGACATCATCCGCTACTACACCCGCGAAGCTGGTGTACGTGGGCTGGAGCGCCAGATTGCCAAGGTCTGCCGCAAGGCAGTCAAAGAGCATGCAATGGAAAAACGCTTCTCGGTGAAAGTCACTGCCGACATGCTCGAACACTTCCTGGGCGTGCGCAAATTCCGTTACGGTCTGGCTGAATCGCAAGATCAGATCGGCCAGGTTACAGGCTTGGCATGGACGCAGGTCGGCGGCGAGTTGTTGACCATTGAAGCCGCGGTCGTGCCGGGCAAAGGCCAGCTGATCAAAACCGGTTCTCTGGGTGACGTGATGGTCGAGTCGATCACTGCAGCACTGACCGTTGTTCGCAGTCGTGCGAAGAGCCTGGGGATTCCCCTGGACTTCCATGAGAAGCGCGACACTCACATTCATATGCCGGAAGGGGCAACGCCCAAAGATGGCCCTAGCGCCGGTGTGGGCATGTGCACGGCCCTGGTCTCTGCATTGACTGGCATTCCTGTGCGCGCAGATGTTGCCATGACCGGCGAAATTACCTTGCGTGGTCAGGTGCTGGCGATTGGTGGTTTGAAAGAAAAACTGCTGGCTGCTCACCGTGGCGGAATCAAGACAGTGATCATTCCTGAAGAGAACGTGCGCGATTTGAAGGAAATTCCTGACAATATCAAGCAAGATCTACAGATTAAACCCGTTAAATGGATTGACGAGGTCCTGCAAATTGCGCTGCAATACGCGCCGGAGCCCTTGCCGGATGTGGTTCCGGAGATCGTTGCAAAGGATGAAAAACGCGAGACTGACTCTAAGGAAAGAATTAGCACGCATTAGTACGCATTTGCCTGGGGGGCTTGTTGACAGTTTTTTAGAGCCCTTGTTATAAAGCGGCTCTTAAGTGTCTGTAGGCCATTCAGCACTCGTTTTTTTGCTTTCACCAAAAACTTAGAATCAAACTCAAATAGATATAAGGGGACTTAGAGTGAACAAGTCGGAACTGATTGATGCTATCGCTGCATCCGCTGATATCCCGAAAGCTGCTGCTGGCCGTGCGCTGGACGCTGTAATCGAATCCGTCACTGGCGCTCTCAAGGCTGGCGACTCTGTTGTTCTGGTTGGTTTCGGTACCTTCTCCGTAACCGATCGTCCAGCTCGCATTGGTCGTAACCCACAGACTGGCAAGACGCTGGAAATCGCCGCCGCCAAAAAACCAGGTTTCAAAGCCGGTAAAGCACTGAAAGAAGCTGTCAACTAAGTTCGATTCAGGTTTTTGCCTATCCGGGTCGGGGTCATTCCTGACTTGGCAGCGGAGCGGTAGTTCAGTCGGTTAGAATACCGGCCTGTCACGCCGGGGGTCGCGGGTTCGAGTCCCGTCCGCTCCGCCAGTTACGAGAAGGCGCATCCTCGGATGCGCCTTTCTTCTATCCGGATTCTACCCACGCTCCACGGTTGCCTAATTTTGAAGTTCAACCGTTTCTGGGGGACGCATGCTGCAGAATATCAGGGACAATTCACAAGGCTGGATTGCCAAGACCATTATCGGGATCATCGTTGTACTGATGGCTTTCACCGGTATCGAGGCCATTTTCCAGGCGACGACCAACAGCCAGGACGCGGCCAAGGTCAATGGTGAAGAAATCAGTCAAAACGAGCTGAATCAGGCGGTTGATATGCAACGCCGTCAGCTCATGCAACAGCTTGGCAAGGATTTCGATGCTTCCTTGCTCGATGAAAAAATGCTGCGCGAGTCGGCCCTCAAAGGCCTGATCGATCGCAAACTGCTGCTGCAAGGCGCGGAAAAATCGAAATTCGCTTTCTCCGAAGCGGCTTTGGATCAGGTGATCCTGCAAACGCCTGAATTCCAGGTGGATGGCAAGTTCAACGCCGATCGCTTCGATCAGGTGATCCGTCAACTGGGCTATAGCCGTATGCAATTTCGCCAGATGCTGGCTCAGGAGATGCTGATCGGTCAGCTTCGCGCTGGCTTGGCCGGTAGCGGTTTTGTCACCGATGCACAGGTTCTGGCCTTCGCCCGTCTGGAAAAACAGACCCGCGATTTCGCCACCTTGAACGTCAAGGCGGATCCTGCGGCGGTGAAACTGACTGACGAAGAAGTCAAAGCCTACTACGACGAACACGCCAAGGAATTCATGACGCCGGATCAGGTGGTCATCGACTACCTCGAATTGAAGAAGGCCTCTTTCTTTGATCTGGTCAGCGTCAAGGACGAAGACCTGCAAGCGGCGTATCAGAAAGAAATCGCGAACCTGTCGGAGCAACGCCGGGCTGCGCATATTCTGGTCGAAGTGAACGATAAAGTGACCGAGGCGCAAGCCAAGGCCAAAATCGAAGAAGTGCAGGCGCGTCTGGCCAAAGGCGAGAAATTCGAGGCTCTGGCCAAGGAGTTCTCCCAGGATCCTGGTTCGGCGAACAATGGCGGTGACCTCGGTTATGCCGGTCCAGGCGTCTACGATCCAGCGTTCGAAAAAGCCCTGTATTCATTGGCCAAGGATCAGGTTTCGGAGCCGGTTCGTACTGACTTCGGTTTTCACCTGATCAAGCTGCTGGGCGTTGAAGCCCCTGAAGTCCCGACGTTTGCCAGCCTGAAAGACAAGCTGACCCGCGAGCTCAAGACCCAGCAGGTCGAGCAGCGTTTCGTCGAGGCGACCAAGCAATTGGAAGACTCGTCGTTCGAAGCCTCCGATCTGGCCCAGCCAGCACAAGACCTGAAGCTGACTGTCCTCACATCCGCACCATTCGGCCGGGAAGGTGGCGAAGGTATTGCGGCCAACCGTGCCGTAGTGACCGCTGCGTTCAGTCCTGAAGTACTGGATGAAGGTGCCAACAGCACCGCCATCGAGCTGGACCCCGAAACGGTGATCGTGCTGCGCGTCAAGGAACACCGCAAGCCTGAGCAACTGCCGCTGGAAAGCGTGGCTGCCAGCATCCGTGCGCAGTTGACCAAGGAGCATGCCAGTGCTGCCGCCAAGACCAAGGCTGATCAACTGATCGTCAGCCTGCGCGATGGCAAGACTGCATTGGACCAGGCGATCGAAGGCCAGAGCTGGAAAGTGACTCAAGCTGCGACTCGCGCTCAGGAAGGGATCGACCCAACCGTGCTGCAAGCGCTGTTCCGCATGCCCAAGCCTGTCTCCAAAGACAAGCCGACTTTCAGCAGCGTGACCTTGGCCGATGGTAGCCTGGTGATCGTGCGTCTGAATGCCGTGAACGAAGCTGCGGCGCCGACCGAAGAAGAGAAGGTCCAGTACCGTCGCTTCCTCGCCTCGCGCATTGGCCAGCAAGACTTCGCGGCTTACCGCAAGCTGTTGGAAAGCGAGGCTGAGATCAAGCGTTTCTGATGCTTGGCTGAGTTTCCTGCCACATGAAAAAACCCTGGCCTGACAGCCGGGGTTTTTTTATGGGCGAGGATCAAAGGGTCGCAGACTGCGATTCTTGACCTCCGTGCGAACGGGACTTTTTCCTGTCAATGACAGTCAGTAGACTTGTAACTGTTTCAAGACACTAAACGGTGCGACGCTAAGCATCGATCTGTTGCACAATACGACCCGAACCGTTTGCCTCAGGATGTTCAATGTTTAGATCAATTCCCATGCGGGTTGTGGGGCTGGCCGTGGTGCTGGCCGCCGCTGCCGGTTGTTCATCAAAGAAAGCCGCCATCTACGAGCATGAGAACTTCGACGATTCCGGAACGTTTTCGCGCAATTACCCGGTGACCGATAAGCAAACCTGCGAGGCCGCCCGTCGGGCTTTGCTCAGCCAGGGTTACATCATCACCAGTAGCGATCCGAAGCTAGTCAGCGGTCACAAGAGTTTCCAGCAGACTGGCGATACCCACATGGAGATCAGCTTCAACGTGGTCTGTGCCGATGATGGCAGCGAGGGGCACCACTCGACCATGTTTGCTAACGCCCTGCAGGACCGTTATGCGCTGAAAAAGACCAACAACTCCGCCAGCCTCGGTGTCGGTGTGCTGGGCTCGGTATCGATGCCGATCGGCTCGTCCGACGACTCGATGGTCAAGGTCGCCAGTGAAACCGTGTCTTCGGCCAAGTTCTACGAGCGTTTCTTTGCCCTGGTCGAATTGTTCCTGCCGCCGGAAGCGAAGAAGGCGGCGCACATTACCGAGAAACCGAAGACTGATCTGGGCGTCCCTGAAGTCAAGGCAGCGCCGGCTCAGTCGGCACCGACCCCAGCGGCAGAACCGGCGCCTGCTCCTGCTCCTGCGCCGGCAGCTGAACCTGCTCCAGTGCCGGCAACTGAACCTGCACCTGCCGAAACCACTCCAGCCAGTTCAGAGCCTGTTGTGCCACCTGCTGAAACGGCGCCGATTACCCCGGTGCAAAGCAGCGACCCGACTTCGTCCATCGAAACAGTGGCTCCACCGGCGGATTCAAGCAACCTGCCAGCACCGACCGAGCCAATTTTGGCCCTGCCTGTCTCCGGCCAGTAAAGGGCTGATGTTACGGGTCGGGTCAGACGACGCCGATCCGGTAACAGTTCCAAGATTGATCCACATCAAATCGAGCTGTATTCCTACCGCTCGTATCGAAAAAATCCTGTGATAAATTCCTGACCACCTGCTACGTTTTATTGAGAGCGCCCTGGTGTCATGCCCGTGTCATTTTTCTTTCATGCGGGCACTTTATGCTCAGGGCACTGGTCATTTATTCAGACGATTTTTTCAGCAAGCGATGGGGGTTTAATAATGGACGATTATCAAGAAGAACTGCTCGAATACCAGGCGTACGAACTGGACCCGCTGGAGCCGGCCGAAGACGCTACCGAGCTTTAGAGGACGTTCTCAATGAGTGTCCCCGCCGCGCCGGGTCTGCTGTTGTGCAGGACAGGCGTGAGAAGCGTGCACGCCCCCTAACCTTACGCGGACTGGCGATGACTGCGACGAAACTCGCCGGGGGTCTGGCCGTTCCAGCGTTTGAAAGCCCGTTGAAAGGCTTCCGCTGAGGCAAAACCCAGCAGGTAGGCGATTTCCCCGAACGCCAGTTCGGTGTCGCGGATGTAAGTCATGGCGAGGTCGCGGCGTGTGTCGTTGAGAATGGCGCGAAATTGCGTGCCTTCCTCGGCGAGTTTGCGACGCAAGGTCCAGGTCGGCAGCTTCAGGCGTGCCGCCACTTCTTCCAGGTCGGGTTCCCGACCCCCATTGAGCAACGGCCCCAGTAGCTGAGTGATGCGTTCGCGCAGGCTGCGGGTGCGTGTCAGTTGTTCCAGTTCCCGTTCACACAGTTGCAGCAGGTGCCGCCAGGTACTGGGGCAGTGCTGCGGATTTCGCTGGGCCAGGCTGTCCAGGTTCAGGCGCAGTTGATTCTGTTCGGCGCCAAACTGAATCGGACAATTCCCCAATACGGCGTAGGCCTCGCGGTAATCCGGTGCTTCAAACTCGATCTCGATCCGTTCAGCATGCAGCGGGGCAGGGCTTACGCTGGACAATTGATGCAACCAGCCGGCGATGATCGAATCCACCACGAAGCGGTTATAGGCGTTGTAGGGGGTGATCGAATAGAACCGCAACCAGGCGCCGTGGGCGTCTTCATGAAAGCTCGATTGGCCGCGATAGTTGGAGCCGTACAACGCTTCGAAACGAATCAGGCAGCGCGCTGCTTCTCGCACGGTGGGAGCCTGTGCGGCGGTGACTCCGGCCAGGCCAGCCTGGCTCAGGCGGCTGAGCTGGCCCATGCGCAAACCCAGTGCCGGGTCGTCAGTCAGCTGGATGGCCCCGTGACCCAGGCGCATGTAGCGGGGGATCGAGAGACGGGCGCCGGCCTCGGCCAGTCGCGCGGCGTCGAGGCCGTACTGTTCGAGCAGCGGTTGAGGGTCCAGTCCATGGCTGCGCACGGCGTCAGCCAGGCTATGGACGAAGCCTACCGACAAATCCCCGAGGCGCATCGGTTGTGGTTTCATCGCCTACAGCCAAAGGTTCAGCAAACGTGCGCCCCGGGCATTGCCGTCGGCAAAATGCTGCCCGTTGCTGCTGAGGAAGCTTTGACCGGCGCTGCCCTTGTCCCAGAACTGACCACGCAGGAACACGCTCATGCCGGCGATGGTCTGGCTGCCGGACGGTTGGGCAATCAGCGTCAACCGATGCCAGGCCTGAGCTTCACTGAGTTCGCCAGCCTTGAGGCTGACAGCGCTCGGTGCGGGCTGGCCTTTGTAACCGGGCCATGGTTGATCCCAGGACCCGCGCCCGACGACGAACGCCGGGACCGCTACCAGTTGGGCACTTTGATTGTCGAGTTTGCGATAGTTGTCCGGATACCAACTGTCACTGCCGATCAGCACGCCCAAGCGTCCGGCCGGTGTTTCGACGACGTTGATCGTGTGCTCGGAATTGGCTTCGACAGTGCCGTGCCCAGCGAAAGTCGGGTGCATTTGCCGCTGCGGCTGGCCGATCGGCAAACCGTCGCGACCGAACACGACGCTGCTGTTGTACAGGGCTCCGCGACCAATCTTCAGGGTGCCGTCGCTGACACTCGGTTCGGGTAGCACGATGGAACCGGCCACCAGGGTCACGTTGAATTCTTTCGCCAGGCCGCCGAACAGCGCCTGGTAATTCCTGGCCATTTTCCTGGCTTTCATCCGCAGGTGCGCGTCGTCGAGACGGTTGCCGCCCTCGGCACTGATCAGGGCGCGGAGGAACTGCAACGGGTTGCTCACCGCCAGCCAGTTCATCGCTTCCTTGAGCGTGGTGGCCTGGTACAACTCATCTTTTTCGCCACTGATCATCAGCCAGGTACCGATATGTTCGGGCAGTACGACGATGGTCTTTTCATTGAGCAAGCCCTGATCCTGAGCCTTCTGCAAGTAAGCCGCGAGCTTGCGGTGCAAGCGCTCGGGGCTTTGGTAGTCGGTGGGGAACAGCTCGGGCTGGATACCCAACAGGTTGCCGCGATTGGCGGGAGTGCCCTGATCGACCGCGAGACTGATGCGCAAATCAGACAGGTAATGACCCATCGGACGATCCGCGGCCCACATGGCGTAGGTCGTGAAGGCGGCGATCAACGCCATGGGGAGGGTCAGGTACAAAAATTTGCGCATGGGGAAACAGTCAGCGGCCGTGTACAGGGTTCGCGACTAGGGTAGGGCCCATGCCCGCGCTTGCCAAGGGGCGCTGCACATTTGGATCAATAAGTTGTCAGTTACGGTCATTGAGTGACAGCGGTGCGACTCTTAGTCTGTCGAACATGACTGATGGGAGCCGCAGAGTTCCTGCATTTTTTCCGTGATCGCTCGTTGTGGAGTTACCGATGGCCGCCGCTCATTACCCGCACCTGTTGGCCCCGCTGGACCTGGGTTTTACCACGTTGCGCAACCGCACCTTGATGGGCTCGATGCACACCGGCCTTGAGGAAAAGCCCGGCGGCTTCGAGCGTATGGCCGCCTACTTCGCCGAGCGTGCCCGTGGCGGCGTTGGCCTGATGGTCACCGGCGGTATCGGCCCGAACGATGAGGGCGGGGTTTACTCCGGCGCGGCCAAGCTGACCACCGAGGAAGAGGCGCTCAAGCACCGGATCGTCACCCGCGCGGTGCACGAGGCGGGCGGCAAGATCTGCATGCAGATTCTTCATGCCGGGCGTTATGCCTACAGCCCCAAACAAGTGGCTCCAAGCGCGATCCAGGCGCCGATCAATCCGTTCAAGCCTAAAGAGCTGGACGAGGAAGGCATCGAGAAACAGATCGGCGATTTCGTCACTTGCTCGACCCTGGCACAGAAAGCCGAGTATGACGGCGTCGAGATCATGGGCTCCGAAGGTTATTTCATTAATCAGTTTCTCGCGGCTCACACCAACCATCGCACTGACCGCTGGGGCGGCGCTTACGAAAACCGCATGCGCCTGCCGGTGGAAATCGTCCGTCGGGTGCGCGAAGCGGTCGGCCCGAATTTCATCATTATCTTCCGCCTGTCGATGCTCGACCTGGTGGAAGGGGGCAGCAGCTGGGAAGAGATCGTGCAATTGGCCAAGGCGATCGAGCAGGCCGGTGCGACGATCATCAACACCGGTATCGGCTGGCACGAAGCGCGGATTCCGACCATCGCCACCAAAGTGCCGCGTGCGGCGTTCAGCAAGGTCACGGCCAAACTGCGCGGTTCAGTGAACATTCCGCTGATCACCACCAACCGCATCAACACCCCGGAAGTCGCTGAACAGATCCTGGCCGACGGCGATGCCGACATGGTGTCCATGGCCAGGCCGTTCCTCGCCGACCCGGATTTCGTCAACAAAGCCGCGGCCGGTCGTGGCGATGAAATCAACACCTGCATCGGCTGCAACCAGGCATGCCTGGATCACACTTTTGGCGGCAAGTTGACCAGTTGCCTGGTGAACCCGCGGGCTTGTCATGAAACCGAACTCAATTATCTGCCGGTGCAGCAGATCAAGAAAATCGCTGTGGTCGGGGCCGGTCCCGCCGGTTTGTCTGCCGCCACTGTGGCCGCCGAACGTGGTCATCAGGTGACGTTATTCGATTCGGCCTGCGAAATCGGCGGCCAGTTCAACATCGCCAAGCGTGTGCCGGGCAAGGAAGAATTCTTCGAAACCCTGCGCTATTTCAACCGCAAGTTGCAGACCACCAACGTCGAGCTGTGCCTGAATACCCGTGTGGATGTGGCGAAGCTGGTCGAGGGCGGTTACGACGAGATCATCCTGGCGACCGGCATTGCGCCTCGGGTGCCGGCGATTCCGGGCGTCGAGCACACCAAGGTGCTGAGCTACCTGGACGTGATCCTGGAGCGCAAACCGGTGGGCAAACGCGTCGCGGTGATCGGCGCTGGCGGTATCGGTTTCGACGTGTCGGAGTTCCTTGTGCATCAGGGCGTGGCCACCAGTCAGGACCGGGAAGCGTTCTGGAAAGAGTGGGGCATCGACACACACCTTGAAGCGCGCGGCGGTGTTGCGGGGATCAAGGCTGAGCCCCATGCGCCGGCCCGTGAAGTGTTCCTGTTGCAACGCAAGACATCCAAGGTCGGCGACGGCTTGGGCAAAACCACTGGCTGGATTCACCGCACCGGCCTCAAGAACAAGCAGGTGCAGATGCTCAACAGCGTCGAGTACCTGAAGATCGACGATGAAGGCCTGCACATCCGCATCGGTGAAAGCGGCGAACCGCAGGTGCTGGCGGTGGATAACATCGTCATCTGCGCCGGGCAGGATCCATTGCGTGAATTGCAGGAAGGCCTGGTTGCGGCCGGGCAGAATGTGCATTTGATCGGTGGCGCGGATGTGGCGGCGGAGCTGGATGCCAAACGCGCGATCAATCAGGGTTCGCGGTTGGCGGCTGAGTTGTAATGGCGTAGGCAGGCTTAGCTTGCCAATGGCCTTCGCGGGCAAGCCTCGCTCCTACAGGTTTCGAGTTAAAGCACCATGGGGTGAGCAGCCTGAAACTTGTAGGAGCGAGGCTTGCCCGCGAAGGCGTCCTGTCTGCTGCTAAGATGCCGGCTCTTTACATCGAGCCGGCATCAATGCTTTCCCCACCAGACTGGCTACCCCAAGCCCCCCTCGAGCCCCTTCACCTCGATTGGCTCACCACTGCCGGCATCGACGTCGCGATCTTGCGTCTGGACCGGATCGACCCGCTGATCAGCGGCAACAAGTGGTTCAAACTCATTGAACACCTCAAAGCCGCCGACCGGGCGGGTGCCCAAGGCATCATCAGCCTGGGCGGGGCCCATTCCAACCATCTCCATGCATTGGCCGCAGCGGGCAAACGCTTCGGTTTCACCACGGTCGGCCTGCTGCGTGGGCATCCGCATGACACTGCGACGGTAAAGGACTTGCAGGCATTCGGCATGCACTTGCACTGGTTGGGTTATGGCGGTTATCGCGCACGCCATGAACCGGGCTTCTGGCAGCCTTGGCGGGAGCAATACCTCCAGCTGCATCCAGTGCCGGAAGGTGGCGGCGGTTTGCCTGGGGCGAAGGGCTGCAGGCGGCTCAAGGAGATGGCCTGCGAGCAACTGAGTGCTTTGGGCTGGAGCCATTACGACGGCTGGTGGCTGGCCTGTGGAACGGGCACCACTCTGGCCGGCCTGGTGCAGGCCGAGGCGGGCGAACATCCAGTGTATGGCGCACTGGCGGTGCCTGACGATCATGGTGTGGCGCAGCAGGTCGAATCGATTCTGCACGAGGCGCAATTGTTGACGACGGCTTATGAATTGTTCGACGCCAGCCGTGGTGGTTTTGCCAAAGTCGATCCGCTGTTACTTGAGTTCATCGCGCAAACTGAACAGGCCAGTGGCATTCCTCTCGAGCCGCTGTACACCGGCAAAGCGCTGCTGGCGCTCAAGCAACAAATCGAGGCCGGTAAATTTGCCCGGGGCACGCGCCTGATCTTCATCCACACCGGCGGCTTGCAGGGGCGCCGGGGGTTCAGTTGACACACCTTTGTGGTGAGGGGGCCTGAGACCGACGGGCTGTTCAATGCTCTGAATCACAAAAAAGCGCCAGTTCCGTCAAAGGAGCTGGCGCTTTTTTGTGAGCAGAGCGATGCAATCAATTGGTTTGCGGCATCTCGCCGTTGGCCAGGCGCTTGTTGATGTCGGCAATTACCTGGGGCAAGTCGGTGATGGTGTCGATCATGTAGTGTGGCCGCGAGCCTTCGAACATCGCGTGAATGCGCTTGCGTTCGCTGGCCAGTTTATCGCTGCCCAGGGCGCGATAGCCTTCGTAGTCCAGGCCCAGCGCGTTGCCGGAACAGATCAACGCCACGGTCCACATGCCGGCGCGGCGCCCTTCGAGAATGCCCGGCACCGTGTCGTCGATCTTCACGCAGGCCGCGACGTCGTCGATGCCCAGGGCGATCACGTTGGCCAGTGCCTGAGCCGGCCAAGGGCGACCGTTGGGCACTTCGTCGGTGGCGACTACGTGATCGGCGACATAGCCGTTGGTGGCGGCCAGTTCGACGACTTTGTCCATGACCTGTTTCGGGTAGCCGGAGCATGAACCGATCTTGATCCCTTGCTGACGCAGGTTGGCGATGGTGTCCAGGGCGCCGGGAATCAGGGCCGAGTGTTCGGCGATTTTTTCGATCTGCAGCGGCATGAAGCGTTGATAGATGGCGGTGACGTCATCGTCGGTCGGGGTACGACCGAACACATTGCGGTAACGCTCGGCGACTTGCGGTTGATCGCACAGGGTACGAATGTGGTCCCACTTGCCCATGCCCATCGGCCCGCGAGCTTCTTCGATAGAGACCTGCACGTCGAACTCGGCAAAGGCTTCAACAAAAATCTGCGTCGGGGCGAAGGAACCGAAGTCGACCACGGTGCCGGCCCAGTCGAGGATGGCGGCCTGGAGTTTGGTTGGGTTGGTGTAGTTCATGTAAATGATCCCGTGTAGGAGCGAGGCTTGCCCGCGAAGAACGATAATTCGGTTTAACTGACGGACCGTGTCGTCTGCATTCGCGGGCAAGCCTCGCTCCTACAGAGGACGGTGGTGTGGTTTAGATGTCGATGACTTCCATCTCGCGCAGCACCTCGGCGACCGCCGCCACTGCGGCGTGCATTTCGGCCTGGTTGACGTGGCCGATGCAGCCGACGCGGAAGGTTTCGACCTGGGTCAGTTTGCCGGGGTAGAGGATGAAACCCTTGGCCTTGACCCGCTCGTAGAATTCCTTGAACTGATAGCGCGGGTCTTTCGGCGCGTGGAAGGTAACGATGATCGGTGCCTGGATCGCGGCGGGCAGGAAGCTGCGCAGCCCTAATCTGGCCATGTCCTCGAGCAGCACCTGGCAGTTATTGGCGTAGCGCTGATGCCGAGCGGGCAAGCCGCCTTCTTCGTTGTATTGCAGCAGCGCTTCGTGCAGTGCAGCGACCACGTGGGTCGGCGGGGTGAAGCGCCATTGGCCGGTCTTGGCCATGTAGGTGTGCTGGTCGAACAAGTCCATCGCCAGTGAATGCGAATTGCCAGCGGCACTGGCCAGCGCTTCTTTGCGAGCAAAAACGAAGCCCATCCCCGGGACGCCTTCCAGGCATTTGCCCGAGGCAGCGATCAATGCGTCGAACGGCACATCTTGGGCGTCAATCGGCAGGGCGCCAAACGAGCTCATGGCGTCGATGATCAGGCGTTTGCCGTGTTGCTCGATGACGTGGGCGATGTCCGCCAGCGGATTGAGAATGCCGGTGCTGGTTTCGCAGTGAATCAGCGCAACGTGGGTGATGCTGGCATCGGCACGCAGCAGGCGGTCGACGTCGGCGGCGGTGGTCGGTTCGTCTTCGGCGGTTTCGAACGTGCTGAACGAACGGCCGAGCACTTCGCAGATTTTCGCCAGGCGTTTGCCGTAGGCGCCGTTGATCAGCACCAGAACCTTACCGTCGCGAGGCACCAATGTGCCGATGGCCGCTTCGACCGCGAACGTGCCGCTGCCTTGCAACGGCACACAGTGATGGCTGTCAGCGCCGTTGATGATCGCCAGCAATTGTTCACAGAGGCTGGCAGTCAATTGATTGAAGCGGTCATCCCATGACCCCCAGTCGACCATCATTGCCTGACGGGTGCGGCTCGATGTGGTCAATGGGCCGGGGGTGAGCAGGATGGGCTCGGCAGTACTCATTCTTGTGTCCTCGCAAAAGCTCAGTGGGATGAAGCTACGGGACATAAATTGCAATTCGGTGAGCTATCAATCAAATTGTTTGTTGTTATGCCAGCCATCAGTGAGGGTTATTCATGAATCTGTTCCAGCTGCGCGCCTTCGATGCCGTGGCCCGCGAAGGCAGCTTCACTCGCGCCGCCGAGCGCCTGTTTATCAGCCAACCGGCCGTCACCGGGCACATCAAGGCGCTGGAGGAGCACTACCAGATCACCTTGTTGCGCCGCACCGCGCGGCGCGTCGAGTTGACGGAGGAGGGCACCAAACTGGCGGCCATCACCCGTGCGATGTTTGGGCTGGCCGAAGAGGCCCAAGTGATGCTGGAAGCCAACCGGCAGTTGCTCACCGGGCGCCTGGAAGTGGCGGCGGATGGGCCGCACATGGTCATGCCGATGCTTGCCAGTCTGCGTGCGCGTTATCCGGGGATCACCGTGAACCTGCGGTTGGGCAATGCCCAGGAAACATTGGCGGCGTTGCTGTCCGAGCATGCCGACGTGGCGGTGCTGACCGAGGTCGAGCCGCGCAAGGGGCTGCACTTGCAAGCGCTGAGCGAGTCGAGGATTTGTGCGTTGGTGCCCGCAGGTCATCCGTGGTCGCAGAAATCGAAAGGAGTGCCGCTCAAGGATCTGGACCAGGTGATCATGGTCTTGCGTGAACCGGGTTCGATTACCCGACGCACATTCGACGATGCCTGCGCTCAGGCCAAGGTCAATCCACGGGTGTTGCTGGAGCTGGACAGCCGCGAGGCGGTGACCGAGGCCGTAGCCGCCGAACTGGGCGTGGGGATTGTGTCGTCGGTGGAAGTCAGCCATGACCCGCGAGTGGCGGCAGTACCGATAATTGGCGAAGGTCTGATCAATCGGCACATGATCGGGTGCATGGAGCGGCGGCGGGATTTGCGGTTGATACAGGCGTTTTTCGGGTTGGCGCCTGGCAGATAGACCGGGGCGCGGCTATCGCGGGCAAGCCACGTTCCCACAGGTTTTGTGTCGTGAAGATTTGCCGCCAGCATAAATTCTGTGGCTTGCCCGCGAAGAGGCCGCACCTGCCTACGCCAGACTCTCGCGAACCATCTCCAGAAATGTCGCCACCACTCGCCGCGAACTCTGCTCGCGCAAGCACACCAGCGTTTCCGTCAGCCGCCGTGTGCAATCGGTAATCGGCAACGCGCACACTCGCGAATCCGCGCCGAATTCCGCGGCCGACACCACCCCCACACCAATCCCGACCACCACTGCCTCGCGCGCCGCTTCCCGGCCTTCGACTTCAATCGCCGGACGGATGCGCAACCCCGCCCGGGCCATTTCTTCTTCCAGGGTTTGCCGTGTCACCGAGCCGATTTCCCGCAGCACCAGCGGTGTGTCGTCCAGGTCCGCCAGGCAGATGGACTCACGATCGGCCCATGGATGATGGCGTGAAACGAACGCCACCATCGGGTCATTGCGCAGCGGCAACGAGAGCAAACGATCGTCATTGACATCGCGGCCCAACAGGGCCAGATCGGCCTGGTAGTTGAACAGCCGAAACAGCGATTCGTCGGTGTTGCCGGTTTCGATTTTCACGCTGATGCCGGGGTAGCGCTCGCAGAACCGCGCGATTTGCGGCAACACATGCACCGGCGCATCCACCGCCAGAATCAGGCTGCCGGTCTGCAACGCCTGAGAGGCGTGAAGCAACTCCTGGGCCTCGGCTTCGATGACGAACAGCCGCTGGGTGATGCTCAACAGGCGCTCGCCCAGATCAGTCAGGCGCACGGAGCGCTTGTTGCGGTGGAACAGCAACACACCGAAACGCTCTTCAAGCTTGCGCACTTGATCGGAAATCGCTGGTTGCGTCAGAAACAGCCGCTCGGCGGCCTTGGTAAAGCTTCCGTGGACCGCTACGGCGTGGAAGGCTTTGAGCTGGGCGTGGGATACCGACATCGAACTCTCCAGTAACGGCCAGTAACAAGCTGAGCTTATATTGGAAATACGATAAATCGATTTCACTTATTAATCAGTAATTGTTTTTATCCGCTTCAGCCCCGGTGACTGCTCAGTCGAAACAGCACCGGCGGCCATGAGCCTGTGCGTGCAATCAGCAGGACTCATCTGACCGGTATCGCCTCAGGGAACAGGTGATATCGCAGTGCTCAACAATAAAAACACAGGCGTTTTCTTCCAATTCTGCCGGCACACTCACCCCCGAGGTCAGAACCACAATGAACAGTTCCATCGGTACCATCAAGCGTTGGCGCGTGCAGATTTTCGCCATTACCTGGCTCGCGTATGCGGCGTTCTATTTCACCCGTAAAGCCTTTTCCGTGGCCAAACTGGGGATCGCCGAAGACCCTACGTTCACTCTCGACAAAATGGCCATGGCCAATCTGGACGCCATCTACCTGGCGGCTTACGCCATCGGGCAATTCACCTGGGGCATCCTGGCCGACCGCTTCGGGCCACGGGTCGTGGTGCTCGGCGGATTGCTGATTTCCGCGATAGCCGCGCTGGTGATGGGCAGCTTTGCCACATTGCCGATTTTCGCCACGTGCATGTTGATTCAAGGGCTGGCGCAGTCCACCGGATGGTCGGGGTTGTGCAAGAACATCGGCAGTTTCTTTCCTGCCGAGCAACGTGGGCGAGTGTTGGGTTTATGGAGCTCCTGCTACGCCTTTGGCGGGCTGGTGGCGTCGCCGTTTGCAGGCTGGTGGGCGTACACGCTGATCGGCACCTGGCAGGCGGCGTTCATTTCCAGTGCGGCGGTGGTTGGGCTGGTCGCCGTGCTGTTTTTTATTTTTCAACGCAACAAACCGGAAGACGTCGGCTTGCCGGCGGTGGAGCCGGAACCTGCATTAACCGCCGAAGAGGCGCACGCTCAAAGCAAGATCAGCGTTCTGGAGCCGCTGCGTGAAATCCTGCGCAACCGCACGGTGTTGGTGCTGGGGCTGGCGTACTTTCTGTTGAAACCGGCGCGCTACGCGATTCTGCTGTGGGGGCCGGTGATCGTTTTCGAGCAAATGCCCACAGTGGGCAAGGTCGGCGCAGCGATCATCCCCACCGCGTTCGAACTGGCCGGGTTGCTCGGGCCGATCCTGCTGGGCCTTGCCTCAGACAAACTGTACGGTGCACGACGCATGCCGGCCTGTGTATTGAGCTTGTTGGCGCTCACGGTTTCCCTGGCGCTGTTCATGGGCGCGTTGCATACCGGCAGCGTGTTGCTGGTGGTGGCGCTGCTGTTCGTCATGGGCCTGACCCTGTACGGGCCGGATTCGATGATCAGCGGCGCGGCGGCCATCGATTTCGGCACCGCCAAGGCCGGTGCCACGGCAGCGGGATTCGTCAACGGTTGCGGCTCGGTTGGGGCGATTCTCGGCGGGCTGCTGCCAGGTTACTTCGACTCGGTCACGGTATTCATCGTTTTTGCCGGTTGCGCGTTGTTTTCAGCGCTGGTGTTGATTCCTCACTGGAACAGTCGTCCGGCGGGTCTGCGGGCCGAAACAGCCTTTGTGCCTAACCAACCGATAACCGTAAAACCCCTGCGTACATAAGGATTACCCCCATGAGACCTTACTGGCTGGAACAGGCGCTGGCGGCCGAGTCCTGCGCGCCGTGCGAACCTTTATCCGGTAATACCCGCACCGACGTCTGTATTGTCGGTGGCGGCTACACCGGCTTGTGGACCGCCATCATGCTCAAGCAGCAGAACCCCGAACTGGACGTGCTGCTGATCGAAGCAGACATCTGCGGTGCCGGTGCCAGTGGACGCAACGGTGGTTGTGCGCTGTCCTGGTCGGCCAGGTATTTCACCCTGGAACGGTTGTTCGGCGTCGAGGAGGCGGTGCGGCTGGTCAAGGAATCCGAGCGCAGCATCCACGCCATCGGCGCCTTCTGCGAACAGTACGCGGTGGACGCCGATTACCGTCTCGACGGCACGCTCTACACCGCCACCAACCACGCCCAATGCGGCTCGACCGACGCGGTGATTACCGCGCTGGAGCGCAACGGCATCAACTCTTTCACCCAGCGACCATTAGCGGATGTACAGCGAATGGCCGGTTCCAGTAAACACCTGGAAGGCTGGTTTTCTCCGGCTGCTGCGAGTATTCAGCCGGGTAAACTGGTGCGCGGCTTGCGTCGGGTGGCCTTGCAGCTGGGAGTGAGGATTCATGAAAACACAGCGATGACCGGCTTGTTGGAGGGTGAGCCTGCGCAGATTCAAACTCCCCATGGCACAGTCCGCGCCGACCGGGTGGTGCTGGCGATGAATGCCTGGATGGCCCGGGCGTTTCCACAGTTCGAACGCAGTGTGGCGATTGTTTCCAGCGACATGCTGATCACCGAGCCACGGCCGGATTTGCTCCAGGAGATCGGTTTGACCAGCGGCGTGACAGTGCTTGATTCGCGGATTTTCGTGCACTACTACCACAACACCCCGGACGGTCGAATCATGCTCGGCAAGGGTGGCAATACCTTCGCCTACGGTGGTCGAATGCTGCCGGTGTTCGATCAGCCATCGCCTTATGCCGGCTTGCTGCAGCACAGCCTGAGCGAGTTCTTCCCGGCGTTCGCCAAGGTCAAGGTCGAGGCCACCTGGAACGGGCCTTCGGATCGTTCCGTTACCGGTTTACCGTTCTTCGGCCAGATGAGCGCCAGCGGCAATGTGTTCTACGGATTCGGTTATTCCGGCAGTGGCGTCGGGCCTTGCCATATGGGCGGGCAGATTCTTGCCTCAATGGTGCTGGGGCTGGACAACGCCTGGACGCGTTCGCCTTTGGTGAATGGCCCGTTGGGCTTTTTTCCGCCCGAGCCGATCCGCTACCTCGGCTCATTGATGGTGCGCAACGCCATCCGCCGCAAGGAACGCGCCGAGGATCATGGGCGCCGGCCACGACACCTCGATGTGCGGCTCGCCAAATTTGCCGCGGCTGCGGGCAAGGCCGACAAGGGGTGAAACTCAAGGTGCGAGATCCGGGCGGTTGACCAGCCAATCGAGCAGCAGGCGGCCATCGCGGCGCGGCTCGGGAGCAGGCCGGGAAGGCTTCGGATGACCCATGCCGGCACACAGCACCGGCCGGTCCGGATCGCTGTCCAGAAAACTGATCAATACGTCGGTGCCGGCCGTGGGCAGTCTGTCCGGATCGATCCAACCGTTCGGCGTTGTCAGGGCGACCGGTAGCCAGAGACCGGCCGCTTCATCCGTCGCCAACGTTGGCGTCGGCCATAGCCTGACCTGTATCCGGCCTTGGTCATCGAGTGCCGCCGGTTGCCCGGCGAGGCCGAGCACTCGGGCGGTCTGATAGCCTGGAATACTCGGCTTGATCTGTTTAAGTGCCGGCCTGAAGACCGTTGACCAAGGGATGGCTGTGAATTGATTGCTGTAGTGCCGCCCCTTGTCGGGCTGATCCTGGGCGAGAATCGAGGGCTGCTGCCCCTGATGCCGGATATCGGTGAGCAACCACTGATCGTTGAAACTGGAAAGCGGATGCTGCGCCACTTGCAGGATCCGTCCACTGCACAATTCGCTCTGGTTGCTTTGGCCGTGGATCTGCCGTTGCGGGCAACGCAGGCGTTCCAGGCGTCGGCGGCTGAGCTGGTCTTGATGAAGCTGCGCGGGTGCTGGACGTGCCGTTACCGGGCCCGTTCTGGCGAGCATGTGATTCGCCGCGCCATCGCCGATCACCGGCGCGCCGCGGTTTCTGGCGTCCCATCGCGCCGGGGCGAGGGTCGGCTCATGGCGCTGGAACAGTTCGCTGATCACCGGCAACCCGGCGCCATTGAATGTGTCGTCCTGGAACGGCATCAATAATGGCGCCTGGGGGAAACTCAAGCTGTCATCGGCCAGCACCAGCACGTGTCCGTCGGGCTGATGTTCGAAGTGATAGTGGATGCCTTCTTCTTCGCATAGCCGCTGCAGGAAAGCCAGATCGCTTTCATCGTACTGAATGCAAAAAGGCCGGGGCGGGTAGCAGCCGTTTGCCAGTTCGAAACGGTAGCTGTGTTCGGGTAATTGATGCTCCTCCAGCAATTGACGCACGATTGCGGGGACGCTGAGACGATGAAACACCCGACGCGAACAGTGTCGATCCAAGTGTTGCAGACGGGGCGTCAGCACCAGGGAATAGCCGACCCGGTGCGGGCCGCGATGTTCGCGACTGACGCTGTGGATCACGCCGTGAATGCCCTGGTCATCCGCCAGCCGCAAAAACGCCGGTTGTTGCAGCCATTGGTCGAGGTGCATCGGCGGTGCGAAGCCGATCACGTCGATGTCGAATCGATAGGGCTGGTTGAGACCTTCATGGCCGCTGAACTGCAACACCTGCAAACTCAAACCGCCGTCGAGCAGTGTCAGGGTAAAGGGGCTTTCCTTATCGTTGTGCATCGAACGCGCTTCTGCCAGGGGAGGATGGGGCGCAGAGGGTACGAAACCACAGCCCTGAAGCGTCACCGCAAATCGACTTTTCAGAATAGCCCTACAAACACTGGTGAAGATGTCGATGCGTGACGAGGCGAAGATCCTGGAATTTTTGGTCGATTGGCATCTTTAGGCCGTATAAACTTGCGCCATGCGTCGGCCAATAGATGTCTCGGCGCCACAGATCAAGAGAGTGAGTAATGGGCGCACAGTGGAAGGTTAAACACAAAGAAGCGGCAGCCAACGCCAAGGGCAAGATCTTCGGCAAACTGGTGAAAGAAATCACCATTGCTGCGCGCAACGGTGCCGATACCGCCACCAACGCACACCTGCGTCTGGTGGTCGAACAGGCGAAAAAAGCCTCGATGCCCCGCGAAACCCTGGAACGCGCGATCAAGAAAGGCTCCGGCCAGCTCGGCGAAACCGTGCAGTACCATCGTGTGACGTATGAAGGGTTCGCACCGCATCAGGTGCCGCTGATCGTTGAATGCGTGACTGACAACATCAACCGCACCGTCGCTGAAATCCGCGTCGCCTTCCGCAAGGGCCAGTTGGGCGCTTCCGGTTCGGTGGCCTGGGACTTCAACCACGTCGGCATGATCGAGGCCTCCCCGGACAGCCCGGACGCCGATCCGGAAGTGGCCGCGATCGAAGCCGGTGCCCAGGATTTCGAGCCAGGCGAAGACGGCGCGACGCTGTTCCTGACCGAACCTGCGGACCTGGATGCGGTCCAGAAAGCGCTGCCGGAGCAGGGTTTCACCGTATTGTCGGCCAAGTTGGGCTACCAGCCGAAGAACCCGGTCAGTGGCTTGAGCGATGAGCAGATGGCAGAAGTCGAAGCCTTCCTCGAAGGCCTCGATAACCACGATGACGTGCAGGACATGTTTGTCGGGTTGGCGGGTTAAGCGGTCCCGACAGTTTGTGGTCTGACTTGTGGCGAGGGCCTTGTGGCGAGGAGGCTTGCCTGTGGCGAGGGGGCTTGCCCCCGTTCGGTTGCGCAGCAGCCGTCGCTTTTGGGGTCGCTTCGCAACCCAACGGGGGCAAGCCCCCTCGCCACAGGTCCACCATGTCCCCGGTCCAAACAGTATGTTTTGCGGTCAGAAACCATTCAACTCCCGCACAACCTCACTGAACCCCGGCCGCGCCAGCACATCCAGCTGGCAGCAGCGCTGCTGTAAATCCTCTAACGCGACCCGCTGATCTTCGCTTAACCCCGAGTCGATCCGCGCCAGCAATTCCCCCAGCAAAACCCCGAACGCCCGCACTTCGATCCGTTGCAGCGCGCGGCTTTCAAGGCTGTCTGCGGTGGCATGGAACGATGCCGCACCAAAATCCCCCAACAGGCAATCACCGTGTTCATTCCACAGGATGTTGTGAGCATAGAGGTCGCCATGAGTGATGCCTTGGCGGTGCAAATGTTCAGCCACTGAAGCAATGCCACTGGCGATGCGCAACGCCACGCCAGCGCTGAACCGGGTATCGTCGGCGTAGACGTCGCGGGTGCAGGACGCCAGGCTCGGCAGCCCGGCCAGGTTGCGGTAACTCGGATCGATCAATTGCATCACCAGCCCGGCCGTTTGCTGCGGGTGATCGACAATTCGGCCCTCGACCCGGATCAGATTGGGGTGCAAGCCGGCGGTGATGCAGGCATTCATCTCATGCAGCGGTGAGCCATCGCTGGTCATTTCGCCTTTGTAGAGTTTTACCGCGACATGTCTGGTTTGTTCCCACAACGCCTGATAGATGACTCCGGACGCGCCTTCACCCAGTTTCTTCTCCAGGCTCAGCCCCGACCATGAAATGCTCGCCGTGGCTTCAAGCGCCGCCGCATCGGCTTCGGTTTCCAGCGGGTTACCGGCATACGCCAGCCAAGTCAGGCTCGGCAGGGTCAGCAGCCATTCGGGGAGTTCGGTGAGCTGATTGGCGGCGATACGGATCAGTTCGAGTCGATGGCACCGGCTCAGGCTTGCGGGCAAACGCTGTAACCGGTTGCCGGCGAGCATGAGCTTTTGCAGATGCGGGCGTTCACCCAGTTCGGTCGGCAGGCTCGTGAGGCGGTTGTCAGTCAGGATCAGCCAGCGCAGCAGTGGCGGCAGGGCGGCGCCGGGCACATTTTCGATGGCGTTGGCCTTGAAACCGATCATCGTCAGCGCGGCGCATTGACCGAGGCAGGCGGGCAGTTCGGTAAACAGGTTGTCCGAGCAGAACAGCACGCGCAGCCGGGTCAGGCGATGCAAATCATCCGGCAGGCTGCGCAAGGCATTGCCGCTGAGGTTGAGCACTTCCAGCGAGTCCGCCAGGTCGAAGATTTCCCGGGGGAATTCTGTCAGGCCGCAGGCCAGGTCCAGACGGGTGATGCCCGACAATTGGCCGGCGCGCAGTTGGGCGAGGGTATCCATGGGCAAGTTCGCTATTGATCAGGAGAAGGGCCTGGTGGCCCTGAAAATGGGCGACATGATAGCGGGAAAGTCGGGCTTGGCCTCGTCGATCGCGATCGCAGTCGTCAGATACTGCTTCATCGCCTCGACCTGACCACGGGTTTGTCGGTGGTTAGGACGGACCCAATGTGTGCGAGCCTGCTCGCGATGGCGGTGTATCAGTCGACATTGAATGTTGAGTGTACCGGCCTCATCGCGAGCAGGCTCGCACACAGGGGAATGGTGGTGATCAGAACTGCGCAGTTTGCTTGAGCATCTGCGCCGCCGGTGTATCACTCGGGCTGACCATCGCGTAGTTGTAACCGGCCCCCGACCAATACTCGGCCTGCAACTCACCATCGTTGCGGCTCCCCCGAGGCAGGAGGAAGTTTTTCGGCCCGGGTGGACGGACGTAGAAGCTGACTTTATGGCCGCTCTGATTTTCATAAACCACCATCGCCGCCGGCCCTTGTTCAGTGCTGAGCAACCGTCCGCTGACGGGTGTGTATCCAGAAGCGGTCAGGTTTGGCAGGCGTTGCGCCTGACTGAAATACCGGTCGAGCCAGCCCTGCATATCGCCGTCATCGCTGACTTTGTAGTCCGCCGGCAGGATGCCTTGCTGGGCAATCAATCGGTAGGCCTGCATAGCATCGGTCATCGGCAGGGAGGTGCTGACCAGGGTCATTTGTCGCGCCTGCCAACCGCCCAGTCCGCCGACACTGACCGCCATCAGCAACACCGCGGCGCTGGCCAGATGGCGGCGCGACTGGCGTGCGACTCGCTGGCGAATCATCGCCGGGTCGAGTTGCGGGTTGGCCGGTTGTTGCAAGGCGCCGCTCAGGGCAGCGCGCAATTGTTGGGCATCGTGTTGCCAGGCGCGAACTTGCGCCGCCACCTCGGGATTGCTGGCCAGATAAATCTGCACCCGATGGCGGTCGGCGTCGCTGAGTTGGTGATCGATGTAGGCGTGCAGGTCGCATTCACTGGGAGGCATGCTGATCATTTGAGTCTCCGCAGAGAAGGGGGAGCGATTTCGCCGTCGCTGAGCTGGCGCAAGGCCTGACGTGCGCGGGACAGACGCGACATCACGGTGCCGATGGGAACCTCGAGAATCTCGGCGACCTCCTTGTAACTCAAGCCTTCCACCGACACCCAGAGCAGCAATGCACGCTGCTCGGTGTTGAGTCGATCGAACGCTTGCAGGGTCGATTGGGCAATCACCGTACGTTCTACCGAAGGTTGCTCATCGTCGCGTCCGGTAAAAAAATCGAGCATGCGTGCATAACGTCGGGAGCGGCGACGGGCGTCCAGAAACTGCCGATAAAGAATTGCAAACAGCCAGGCGCGCAAGTCGCCCTCGGGACGTTTGCTGTCCCAATTCGACAGCGCCCGTTCAAGACTGGCTTGCACCAGATCGTCGGCGCTGCTGGGGTTGCGCGTCAGCGATACGGCGAAACGCCGCAGCCTGGGAATGATTTCACGCAAATGTCCGTCGAGGTTGTTCATGGAAAAAGCGTGTTCTCTGGCGGTGATGATGGGCACTGAAAAGAAGGACGCCGGCCGCAGCAGGTTATTCCCTCTGAAAGAAAATTTTGTAGGAGATTTCTGATGGATTTGTAATCCATGTAATGGCATCGAACTTCGTGGCTCAACCATGCAGCGCACAGGCAATCAGCCCAGCTTACTAACCAGGCTGCGCAGATCACCCGTGCTTGAACATTGATTGAGCCTGAAGAGATTTTTTGACATGCAAGAGTGCCAAGTTCCCCTTGAATCGGCAGCGGCCTGCTCGCTGCTTTCCAGCGATGCCCAGCAAGCGTGGCAGCGATTCGGTCGTGGGCCAACGGTTCGGCCAGATTTTCCGCTGATCCATCACGCCATCGAAGCTCAAGCCGCGGCCAACCCGCGAGGCATTGCTGCTCATCATCTGGAGGAGACCATCAGCTATGGCGAATTAAACCGGCAGGCCAACCGACTGGCCGCAGTATTACGTCAGAAGGGCGTGAGCCCGGGCGATCACGTGGCCTTGTTTGTGGAACGTTCCATCCCGATGCTGGTGGGCATCCTGGCAGTATTGAAAGTGGGCGCTGCCTATATCCCTCAACACGTGGGGATTACTCCCGCCGCGCAATTGCGCCACATCATGGAAGTGGCCTCCACGCGTGTGGTGCTGACGCTGTCGAGCCTCGAGTCGCGAATTCCCCTGGCGTCACAGCAGCTCTGCATTTGCCTCGATGAGTTCATGAAGCTGGAATCAACGGCCGCAGACGACCTCAATGAGGGCTATTCGCTGACCGCGACACCAGACCCACAGTGTTTTGTTCTGTTCACCTCCGGCACCACTGGCCTGCCCAATGGGGTGCGGGTGACCCAACGCAATGTGTGCAACATTCTGCTGACAGCGCCTGGCAATCTCGGCCTGCGCCCCGGGCTCAAGGTGGGGCAGATACTTAACATTGCCTTTGACATGGCGGCCTGGGAAATACTCGGTTGTCTGGCTCATGGCGCAACGTTGATGATCCGTGGCAAGGACATCGGCCAGACTGCCGAACAATGCGATGTGCTGATCGCCACGCCCTCGATTCTCGGCACACTCGATCCCTTGCGTTGTCAGCAAATCAAGGTCGTGGCCCTTGCCGGAGAGCCGTGCCCGCAACCTCTGGCGGATCGCTGGTCCTCGTTCTGCACTTTCTACAATGCCTGTGGCCCGACCGAAACCACCATTATCAATACCCTGCAGCATTACCGGGGCGCAGGTGCGTTGACGATAGGCAAACCCACGCCCAACAACACGGTGTACGTACTGGACGAGGCGGGCCAGCTCTGCAACGTGGGTGAGCAAGGCGAGATGTGGGCCGGTGGCGACTGTGTGACGGCCGGTTATTTGGGGAACCCGGCGCTGACCGCCGAGCGTTATCGGCCTGATCCGTTTCTGGGGCAGGGCCGGATGATGTTCCGCACACGTGATCTGGGGCGCTGGACAGCCAACGGAGAACTTGAACACCTGGGACGCGTCGATGATCAGGTCAAGGTCAGAGGGTTTCGAGTAGAGCTTGACGCTGTTTCGGCCGCTCTGGAATCAACGGACCACTGCGAGCGGGCGGTCACGTTGAAACTCGACAGTCGCCATCTGGTGGCCTTCGTTTATCCGCTTGCCACGGACATCGATGCTGCAAGACGTCGCTGTGAAGAACGGCTTGCCTACTATTGCGTCCCTTCGCTGATCCTCGCTGTGGAGCACATTCCACTGACATCACGGGGCAAGGTCGACAAGCGCTTGTTGCTGGAATGGGCGATGACGCATCAGGCCGACCTCAATGCAGCAAGCAGGCAAGGGGTGAGCGCATGAGCGGGATGATTCCGGCCACCACGCTGCCCGCAAAACGCGCGTTATGGCGGCGATTGGGAACGTTGTCGATATTTTCACATTACAACCGTCTGGTTGCCTTGGTGCTTGCACTCAATATTGCAGCGCTGGCGCATGGGCTGACCGCGGGTCAGTGGTGGACATCCTCGGGGATTGTGCTTGAGGCGCTGTCGGGTTTGGTGGTGGCCAATCTGTCGATGGCGATTTTGATTCGCCAGCAATACATCATCAATCTGCTGTTCTGGCTGGCAACCCGGGCGCCCACTTGCTGGCCACTGGCGATTCGCCGCTCACTGGCCAAGGTTTATCACTTCGGCGGCCTGCACAGCGGTGGCGCGCTGGCGGCGATTGGCTGGTTCGCGGTGTTGTGTGGCTCCTTGATCTGGCACTGGACTGCGGGCCTGGGTGGGACTTCCCCGGCCTTGCTGGGCGTAAGCGCCGGATTGCTGAGCATCTTGCTGTTGGTGGCGACGATGGCTCATCCATGGATTCGCGCACGTTTTCATAACGGGTTCGAACGAATGCACCGCTTTGGTGGATGGTCTGCACTGGGCCTGTTCTGGGTTTGGACCGTTCTGTTTACCCGGGATCAGAATCCGCAGGTCGCCGTGCACGAGGTGCTATCAACGTCGGTGCCGTTCTGGATGCTGTTTGTGCTGACGTTCAGTATTGCCTTGCCATGGTTTCGCCTGCGCAAAGTGCCGGTGCAACTGATCAGGCCTTCTTCCCATGCGGTGATTGCCCGTTTTGCCCATGTCACGCCGTTTGCCGGCTCGTCCAACGCAATCAGTCTCAACCCGCTTATGGAGTGGCATTCCTTTGCCAATATTCCCACACCGGGTGAAGCGGGTTTTCGCCTGATCATTTCCCGGGCGGGTGACTGGACCGGCGAGCTGATCGAGCAGATGCCGACTCATGTCTGGGTCAAAGGCATCACCACCGCTGGCGTGGCCCATATCGAAACCCTGTTCAAATCGGTGGTGTACATCGCCACGGGCAGCGGCATCGGGCCGGTGTTGCCCCATTTGTTGGCTAAACAGGTGCCGATACGTCTGGTCTGGTCGACGCGTAGCCCCCGAAAAACCTACGGTGACGAACTGGTGGAAGAGATTCTGCGGGCCAATCCTGACGCCTTGATCTGGGACACCGATGTGCTTGGCAAGCCAGACCTTGTGCATCTGGCCTATGACGCCGTTCGAACGTTCGGTGCCGAGGCGGTGATCTGCATTTCGAACCAGACGCTCACTCAGCGAGTGGTTGAGGAAATGGAGGGGCGGGGCATTCCGGCCTATGGCGCAATCTGGGATTCCTGATGCTGGCCAAGCGTATTTTTCATTCAAACCTTTCACCCGTATTCAAAGAGGTCACCATGCACACACTGATCGAACGTCATGATCGAGTGGTATTGATTCGTCTCAATCGTCCCCAGGCCAGGAATGCTTTGAGCTCGGCCCTTATGCGCGAACTGCTGGACACCTTGCAACGACTGGATCGCGACCCCGGCGTCGGTTGTTTCGTGATCACCGGGACGCAGGATTTTTTTGCGGCTGGCGCCGATATCAAGGAAATGTACGAAAAGTCTTATCTGGACATGGTTCACGAGGATTATTTTGCCGAGTGGGAAGCCTTTGCCGCGTTACGTACGCCCAAGCTGGCCGCTGTTGCCGGTTATGCCTATGGCGGCGGTTGTGAGTTGGCCATGATGTGCGATCTGATCTTCGCCGCGGATACGGCTTGGTTTGGCCAACCGGAAATCAGATTGGGGGTGATGCCTGGCATGGGAGGCACCCAGCGTCTGACACGCCTGATCGGCAAGGCGAAAGCCATGGACATGATTCTGACCGGACGCTCGATGTCGGCCGAAGAAGCGGAACGGGCAGGACTGGTATCGCGTGTAATCGCTGCCAGCGATCTACTGGAGCAATCCTTGGTGGTCGCGCAGACGATCGCCGGTTTCGCCAAAACCGCCACCTTGGCTGCGCGTGAAGCGGTTGACCGGGCTTTGGAGTCGGGATTGCACGATGGCCTTCTGTATGAGCGCAGAGTGTTTCATGGTTTGTTTGCCACGCAGGGGCAAAAGGAAGGTATGCAGGCGTTTCTGGAGAAGCGTGCCCCGCGTTTTAACCGTGTTTGAGCGGGCTTGAGGATCCGCCGCTCGCGGCGCTTTGAAAGAAACTACAGTTCAGGGGGAATAATCCTACGTGACGTTCGTCTCATAGGTCTTTTCCCCCGATGCCCTGGAGACTTTCATGGTTGATCGTTCATCTACAACAGGGCCCTCTCGGCCACCGTTGAGTGGCGCGAGCCTGACATTGCGCCTGACCGGCATTGCCGTGGTGGTCGCGGCGCTGGCCGGGGCTTTTGCCTACGTCAACGGCACGCTCGACCCACAACGCCTGACGCCAAAAGACTTGGTCAATGTGCTGGAGAAAAATAACGGCGTGCACCCGGGATTCCGTCGCAATCACGCCAAAGGCGTGTGCGTGATCGGGCATTTCGAAAGCAGCAACCAGGCGCGCGAATATTCCAGTGCCCAAGTGTTCAGCGAAGCGCGGACCCCGGTGGTGGGGCGTTTCGCGCTGCCTGCCGGCAATCCTTACGCGCCGGACAACAGCGTGCCGATCCGCAGCCTGGCGCTCCGTTTTAGCCAGGCCAACGGTCAGCAGTGGCGCACCGGGATGAACAGCATGCCGGTGTTCCCGGTGGGCACGCCCGAGGCGTTCTATCAGTTGCAACAAGCACAGTCACCGGATCCGGCAACCGGCAAACCGAATCCGGCGGCGGTGTCAGCGTTCTTTGGTTCTCACCCTGAAGCCGCGCCGTTTCTGGCCTGGATCAAGACGGCCAAACCTTCTGCCAGTTACGCGACAGAGACTTATAACAGCGTCAACGCGTTTTACCTGGTGAACGCGGCCGGTCAGCGGCAAGCGGTGCGTTGGAGCATGACGCCACTGGCTCAGGACGCGGCCGGTGCAACGGCCGCCGAGGGCAGTGATTTCCTGGAGAAAGACTTGGTGCAGCGCTTGTCTGCCGGACCGCTGCGTTGGCAGTTGAACATCACCTTGGCGAACCCTGGGGACCCGACCAACGATGCGAGTAAAGTCTGGCCCGACGGCCGAAAAGTGCTGAACGCGGGCACGCTGGTGCTCGAAAGCACCCAACCGCAACTCAATGGCGAGTGCCGTGACATCAACTACGACCCACTGGTATTGCCCAGCGGTATCGAAGGCTCCGACGACCCGCTGCTCGCCGCTCGCTCAGCGGGTTACGCCCGTTCTTACCTGCGCCGCGCCAGCGAAGTGAAGCAGTTACCCAACGCCAAACAGGAGTCTCAACAATGAGCGCTCAACCGACCCATTTCGCGCCTTTGGCGCGGCTGCTGCACTGGCTGATGGCGCTGATGATCCTCTCGATGCTGTTTATCGGCGCGGGCATGGCAGCCTCGGTATCCGAACGCCATCAGTGGCTGATCCAGCTGCACAAACCTTTGGGCGTTGCGATTCTGCTGCTGGTGATCGTGCGCTTGGCCGTGCGTTTTTCGACCCGCCAACCACCGCTGCCGGCAGACCTGCCAGCCTGGCAAGCGTTCGCGGCCAAGGCTTCGCATGCGCTGCTGTATGCCTTGATGCTGATTTTGCCGCTACTGGGCTGGGCAATGATTTCGGCCGCTGGCGATCCGGTAATGCTCAGTAGTTCGTTGCAGTTGCCGTCGATTCTGCCAGCGAATGCGCAGGTGTTTGCGTTCCTGCGCAAGGCGCATGGGTACCTGGCGTACCTGCTGTTTCTGACCGTGTTGCTGCATTTGGCGGCGGCGTTGTTTCACGGTTGGGTGCGTCGGGATGATGTGCTGAACAGCATGCTGCGGGGTAAGGATCGCGGGTGATCCGGGTTGCTGAAAAATGTGGCGAGGGGGCTTGCCCCCGTTGGGCTGCGAAGCAGCCCTAAATGCGACAGGTCAGGCATACCGCGTTTAATCGGTTTACGACTGCTGCGCAGCCGAACGGGGGCAAGCCCCCTCGCCACAGGTGTTGGGTGTTTTGGTGGCGAGTGTCATCCACCAATAAATCAGCGCCACCGCATTGATGCCCGGAAGATTGTGTGCGGATCGCTGCCCAGTGAAAACTTCAAAAGATCGCAGCTCTCGGCACAAGCCTGCGATCTTTTGACCCAAGGACATTCAGCGCAGGATATCGACCATGTCGGCGATGGTTGTCAGCACATCCTTGCCCAATTGCTTGGAGCGTTTGCCGGACCAGCCGGTCAGTGGGTTCGGTGCGTCATTGTGGTCTTTGAAGGGCATTTCCAGGGTCAGCGACAGGCAGTCGAACTTCTGACCGACGCTGTTACAGGCCAGGGTCATGTTGGCTTTGCCCGGCTCGTCGCGGGTGTAGCCGTGTTTGGTCTGGAAGTCTTTGGTCTGATGTTTCAGATGACTGCGGAAATGCTCTTCGAGTTTTTCGATGCGCGGCGTATAGCCCGGGTTGCCTTCGCAACCGGCGGTGAACACGTAGGGGATTTCTTCATCGCCATGGATGTCGAGGAACAGGTCGACGCCGTATTTTTCCATCTGCTGCTGAACGAACAGTACTTCCGGGGTAGCTTCCTGGCTGGCGCTCTGCCAGGCGCGGTTCAGGTCCTGGCCCATGGCGTTGGTACGCAAATGACCGTGGAAGGCGCCGTCCGGGTTCATGTTCGGCACCAGGTACAGGTCGGCGCTGGCCAGGAATTTTTTCAGCACCGGATCGTCGTGTTTTTCCAGACGCTCGAAAACCCCTTCCATGAACCACTCGGCCATGTGTTCGCCGGGGTGTTGCTGGGCAATGATCCAGACCTTGCGCTGACCTTCGGCACCCGTACCTTTGCGCAATAACTGGATGTCGCGACCTTCAACGCTTTTGCCGGTGGCGAGCAATTCGGCGCCGGCTTTGGTCAATGCCTGTTCGATCAGCCAGTCATGACGGCTCCGGCTGTAAGGTTCGAAATAGGCGAACCAGGCATGGGTGGCATTGGCTTCGAGACTGAAACGCAGGCAGTCACCTTCGAAGATGGTTGGTACTCGGAACCAGTTGACGTGGTCATAGGACGCCACCGCCTGATAGCCATCCCAGGCTTTGTTGTACGAGGACTTACTGGCGTTGTTCAGGCGAAACCAATGCTCTTCACCGACATGCAGACCGCTGGCCTTGAAGTGAAACCACTGGAAATGCTGGCTGCGAGTGTCTGGCTTGATCGCCAGCAGCGCTTGCAGAGGATTGCTGATGTCCAGCACTTCGATGTTGCCACTGTCGAAGTTCGCGCTAATGTCGAAAGAAGATCTAGCCACGGCCATAACCAATTCCTGAATATGATTTTTATGGCTGCTACTTTACACGCAAGGGAGTGAGAAACCGGGGGAAATTGCGAGGGTAAAAAGGGGGGGGCGTCCTCCTTGACGCCGATGCAGCTTAGAGACTGTGCAAGTGATTCTCAAGTGCTATTTTTCGTTAGTTTGGCCCAATGCTGCCGGGCTTCTCTTGCCAACAGATATTCTTTTGATATCATCCGCGCCAATCGAATTTGCAGCACCCACAGACTTCATTAGCCTGAAGCCATAAGCCAGAAAACTGGCAAAAAAAAGACCCGGCAAAAAGCCGGGTCAAAAACCGTGATTAGCCTGATGAGGAGATAGTCCAGGAGACCGACCTAAGGTCCCTGGTCCATCGACTGATCTCGCGACCAGCTGCATGCAATAATAATCATTATCATTTGCAAGTCAAATGTTTTTATCTGCGTGATTGGAAAATTCTTTCCTTTCTCCTCCAGCGTATTCGCCTCAGTCCTGCTATGCCCCTTCCAGGGATCGGTCGACCATCGCCTTGGCCATGTCGATCATGTGCACCGTCGAAAATGCCAGATCCCGGCTTGCGCCCTGCAGCTGGTTGGCTGATTCATGCGCGGTGGCAGCGGCACAGCGCAACAGATCCGAAGCATGGACCAACGCCTCTTCGCTGCTGATGTTACGGTTCACATCGAAGAAACGTTCTTCGCTGGCCTCTTCTGACACAGCTGGTTTCAAGTAATAGTCCAGTGCCCGCTGCGCGGCGGCCGAGCCTTTTGGCGAATTGAGTGTGGTGTCGAATTGCATGTCGGGCAGGGTAATGCTGGGAATGGTCATGACGATGGCAAGCTCCGTGAGAGATTCAAATCCGTGAGCCCAGCTTAGTACTTACTGTATTTGTGTCTTTAATTTAAATACTACAATTTGTGTTTTGTTGGTCGGAGTCCCCCACGTATCGTGCCGCACATGGATAAATGGATTGAATTGGTCAAGGCCAAAATGAGTGAACTCAAAGTCACTCAAGAAATACTCGCCGAGCGCATCGGAATGTCCCAGGGCGGTGTCGGCCATTGGCTGAATAAACGTCGCCAGCCCGGCATTCAAGAGATGAACCGTGTCTTGCAGGCGCTGGGAATGGACTACCTTGAAGTCGCGATGGTGATCCGTGAACCGCAAGCCTCTCAGGATGATGAGCAAATCCCCCTGACGCAAAAGTACAACCCGTACTTTCGCTACCCGGTCAGTGACTGGCGGGAAACCGGGGAGGTGCGCGATGGCGAACTATCGGCTTACGGCGCCTCATCGACTGCCAGCACGCCGCGCTTCGAGCTGTCCGATTACCATGCCCAGGGCGCGGCGTTCTGGTTGGTGGTGGTCGGTGATGCGATGACTGCACCCACGGGGGTGAGCATTGCCGCGGACATGTTGATTCTGGTGGACCCGGCCATCGTGCCCGAGCCCGGCAAACTGGTGATCGCCCAATGGCCCGGCAGCGCCGAGGCGGTTTTTCGCAAGCTGATCGAAGAGGGCGGGCAGCGTTACCTGGTCCCGCTCAATCCGACCTATCCGAAAGCCCTTTTCACCGAGGAATGCCGAATTATCGGCGTAGTGGTTCAGGCGACTGCCAAATTCTAATCAGATCGGTCCTCGCAACGCGTAGGACCGATCTTCATTTCACGCCGGTTCCAACTCCACCAATGCACTGCCTTCGCTGACCATTTCGCCTTCCTGGCAATACAACGCTTTGATAATCCCAGCGTGAGGCGCGCGAATGCTGTGCTCCATTTTCATCGCTTCCAGCACCACCAATTGCGCCCCGGCGTCGACCGTTTGCCCGGCCTCCACCAGCACTCGCACGATGCTGCCGTTCATGGGCGCGGTGAGTCCGCCCTGATGGCTGTGACTGGCTTCGACGGCACTGATCGGGTCATACGGCTCGATGCGGCGCAGCTCACCATCCCATTGCAGATACAGCGTATCGCCCCGGCGGATTGCCCGATGCTGGCGGCGCAAACCGTTGTGTTCGGTCAGCAGGGATTCACCCTTGAGTTGCGCGGTATGAGCATCGGCATCACCCAAAGTCAGCGCCCGGTCTTGCTCTTCGCAACTCAAATGCAGGGTGAATTCTGTAGGCAGCCCAATTCGCAAACCATTGTTAATCGCCCAAGGCGAACTCAAGTCATCGGCGCGTGAAACAGTCGGCTGGCTTTGCGCGAACGCCTGGGCGGCGGCTTGCCAGAATTCATCGCTGAGGTCTGAAGGTGTTGGCAGCAGCTGTTCCTGATATCGCGGAATAAAACCGGTATCCAGTTCTGCCGCGGCAAATGCCGGGTGGCCGATGATCCGGCGCAGGAAGTTGATGTTGGTCTTCAATCCGCCGATGGCAAACTCATCGAGCATGCTCAGCAAACGCAGCCGCGCCTGCTCACGGTCTTCACCCCAGGCGATCAGCTTGCCGAGCATCGGGTCGTAGAACGGCGAAATTTCGTCGCCTTCTTCGACGCCACTATCGACGCGACGCCCCGGCCCTGCGGCGGATTCGCGATACAACGCCAGACGCCCGGTGGCTGGCAGAAAATCGTTGCCCGGGTCTTCGGCATACAGCCGCACTTCGATCGCATGACCGATCAGCGGTACCTGATCCTGGGTTATCGGCAACGCTTCACCACGCGCTACGCGGATCTGCCAGGCCACCAGATCGAGGCCGGTGATGGCTTCTGTCACCGGGTGCTCCACTTGCAGGCGCGTGTTCATCTCCATGAAGAAGAACTCACCGCGCGCATCCAGCAAAAACTCCACAGTGCCGGCGCCGACGTAACCGATGGCCTGTGCCGAGCGCACAGCGGCTTCGCCCATGGCGCGACGCAGTTCCGGGCTCAGGCCTGGGGCGGGCGCTTCCTCGACGACTTTCTGATGCCGGCGCTGGATCGAGCAATCACGTTCATTGAGGTACAGACAGTTGCCATGCTGGTCGGCGAATACCTGGATTTCCACGTGACGTGGCTTGAGCAGGTATTTCTCCACCAGCATCCGCGAGTCGCCAAATGACGACAGCGCTTCACGTTGCGCCGAGGCCAGGGCTTCAGCCAGTTGGCTGACGTCCTCGACGACTTTCATGCCTTTACCGCCGCCGCCCGCCGTGGCTTTGAGCAGCACCGGATAACCGATGCGTGCGCAAGCATCGCGGAAGGTGTCGAGGTCTTGGGCTTCGCCGTGATAGCCGGGAACCAGTGGCACGCCTGCAGTTTCCATCAGGGCCTTGGCCGCGGACTTGCTGCCCATCGCGTCGATGGCCGAGGCGGGCGGGCCGAGGAAGATCAGGCCGGCCGCTTCAATTGCGCGGGCGAACCCGGCGTTTTCCGAGAGAAAACCATAACCGGGATGAATCGCCTGAGCGCCGCTGGCTTTCGCGGCGGCGATCAGCTTGTCGATTTGCAGGTAACTGTCGGCGGCTTTGCTGCCGCCCAGATCAACGCGGATATCGGCTTCGCGACTGTGCCGGGCATCGCGGTCGGTGGCGCTGTGCACGGCCACGGTGGTCATGCCCAGGGCTTTGGCGGTGCGCATCACCCGGCAAGCGATTTCGCCGCGGTTGGCCACCAGCAAGGTGGTGAGTACAGGTGCGCTCATCAACGCGGCTCCTTGAGGGTGGTTTCGGCTTGCCAGGTTGGCGAGCGTTTTTGCAGGAAGGCGCGCAGGCCTTCCTGGCCTTCGGGGCTGACGCGGATTCGGGCGATGGCGTTTTCGGTGTAGCGCCGCAGCGCCGGGGTCAGCGCGCCGTGGCCGACTTCACGCAGCAAATCCTTGCTGGCGCGCATGGCCGCCGGACTGTTGAGCAGCAGGTTGTCGACCCATTGATCGACTTTCTGCTCCAGTTCAGCCATCGGGTAGCTCTCCGACAACAAGCCGATTTCCCGGGCCCGCTGCCCGCCGAACCGTTCGGCGGTCAAGGCATAGCGGCGTGCTGCGCGCTCGCCGATGGCTTGCACCACGAACGGGCTGATGACCGCTGGTGCCAGGCCGATACGGACTTCCGACAGGCAGAACTGCGCGTCGTCGGTACCGATGGCCATGTCGCAGCAACTGATCAGGCCCAGCGCGCCGCCATAGGCCGCGCCTTGCACCACGGCCAGCGTCGGGATTTTCAGCTTGGCGAGGTTGTACATCAATTCCGCCAGTTCCCGGGCGTCGTCGAGGTTGGTGTGGTAATCGAGTTCGGCCGATTGCTGCATCCAGGCCAGATCGGCGCCGGCGCTGAAATGCTTGCCACGCCCACGGATCAGCAGAAAACGCAGGCTGGCATCGCTCGATACTTTGTCCAGCGCGAGGATCAGTTCGCGGATCATTTCGGCATTGAAGGCGTTGTTCTTTTCTTCACGGCTGAGCCACAAGGTCGCAAAACCTCTTGGATCGCTCAGCAGTTCGAGGGTGTTGAAGTCGCTCATGTTTGTCCGTCTCCACAACTCTATTGTGTAGGAGCGAGGCTTGCCCGCGAAGCAAGCGCCGCGGTGTACCTGTTGCACCGCGTCATACCGGTTCGCGGGCAAGTCGGAACACCGCCCGCTCGCTCCTACAAGGTCGGATCACATCCGGAACACGCCGAAGCGGCTCGGTTCGATTGGTGCGTTCAGCGACGCCGACAAGGCCAGGGCCAACACATCGCGGGTCTGCGCCGGGTCGATGACACCGTCATCCCACAACCGGGCGCTGGAATAGTAGGGGTGACCCTGCTCTTCGTATTGATCGAGAATCGGTTGCTTGATCTCGGCTTCCTGCTCGGCGCTGAAACCATGGCCACCGCGCTCGGCTTGCTCACGCTTGACCTGCACCAGCACGCCCGCCGCCTGTTCGGCCCCCATCACGCCAATCCGCGCGTTTGGCCACATCCACAGGAAGCGCGGATCGTAAGCCCGTCCACACATGCCGTAGTTACCGGCGCCGAAGCTGCCGCCGATGATCACGGTGAATTTTGGCACTTTGGCGCAGGCCACGGCGGTCACTAGTTTCGCGCCGTGCTTGGCGATGCCGCCGGCTTCGTATTTCTGGCCGACCATGAAACCGGTGATGTTTTGCAGGAACAGCAATGGAATGCCGCGCTGGCAGGCCAGTTCGATGAAGTGCGCGCCTTTCTGCGCGGCTTCGGCGAAGAGGATGCCGTTATTGGCGAGTATCGCGATCGGGTAACCGTGCAGGTGGGCAAAGCCGCATACTAATGTCGTGCCGAACAATGCCTTGAATTCATCGAACACCGAGCCGTCCACCAGACGCGCAATCACTTCGCGCACGTCGAACGGTTGCTTGGCATCCGCCGACACAACGCCATACAACTCGTCACTGCTGTACAACGGCGCGATTGGCGTGCGTTGTTGCAGTTCGCCCAGCTTGCGCCAATTGAGGTTGGCGACGCTGCGTCGGGCCAAGGCGATGGCGTGTTCGTCGCTCTCGGCGTAGTGATCGGCGACGCCGGAAATCTT
Source organism: Pseudomonas sp. PICF141 (assembly GCF_002286815.1). Taxonomy (GTDB): domain Bacteria; phylum Pseudomonadota; class Gammaproteobacteria; order Pseudomonadales; family Pseudomonadaceae; genus Aquipseudomonas. The sequence goes on along the minus strand of NZ_MUNM01000033.1, from coordinate 105,264 downwards.
GCAGTGGACATCGGCCCCGCCGAGGTCTTCGGCGCTGACCACTTCACCCGTCGCGGCCTTCACCAGCGGTGGGCCGGCGAGGAAAATCGTTGCCTGCTGACGGACCATGATTGCTTCATCGGCCATCGCGGGGACATAAGCACCACCGGCGGTGCACGAGCCCATGACCACCGCAATCTGCGCAATGCCCATAGCGCTCATGTTGGCCTGGTTGAAGAAGATCCGCCCGAAGTGTTCGCGGTCCGGGAACACTTCATCCTGACGCGGCAAGTTGGCGCCGCCGGAGTCCACCAGATAGATGCAGGGCAGGCGATTTTGCTGGGCGATGGTTTGCGCGCGCAGGTGTTTTTTCACGGTCAGCGGGTAATACGAGCCGCCTTTCACAGTGGCATCGTTGGCGACGATCATGCATTCGACGCCTTCCACCCGGCCGATTCCGGCAATTACGCCAGCGGCCGGAACGTCTTCGCCATAGACCGCGTAGGCCGCCAGTTGGCAGATTTCCAGAAACGGCGAACCCGGATCGAGCAGACGATTGATCCGTTCACGCGGCAGCAATTTGCCTCGCGATGTGTGGCGTTCTTGAGCCTTCGGGCCGCCACCTTGCTGCACTTGGGCGAGCAGGGTATGCAGGGCGTCGACCTGTTTGAGCATCGCCGCGCTGTTGGTTGCGAACTCCGCTGAACGAGGGTTGAGCTGGGTATGCAAAATCATGGGGCTACTCCGTAGCAGCTTCAAGTTGCAAGCTACAAGCTACAAGTTCAAAGCATGAGCACGTTTCCCTCTTGCCGCTTGAAGCTTGTCGCTTGCCGCTGACGAAATTCATTTCGTCTCGTTGAACAGTTCGCGACCGATGAGCATGCGACGGATCTCACTGGTGCCGGCGCCGATTTCGTACAGCTTGGCATCACGCAGCAGACGACCGGCCGGGAATTCGTTGATGTAGCCGTTGCCACCGAGAATCTGGATCGCGTCGAGGGCCATCCGGGTCGCGCATTCGGCGCTGTAGAGGATGACGCCGGCGGCGTCCTTGCGCGCGGTTTCGCCGCGCTCGCAGGCCTGGGCCACCGCGTAGAGGTAAGCGCGACTTGCGTTGAGTTGGGTGTACATGTCGGCGACTTTGCCCTGGATCAGCTGGAATTCGCCGATGCTCTGGCCGAACTGTTTGCGGTCATGGATGTACGGAACAATCAGGTCCATGCAAGCCTGCATGATCCCGGTCGGGCCACCCGACAACACAACGCGCTCGTAGTCGAGGCCGCTCATCAGCACTTTCACGCCACCGTTGAGCACGCCGAGGATGTTTTCTTCCGGCACTTCGACGTCATCGAAAAACAGCTCGCAGGTGTTCGAACCGCGCATGCCGAGCTTGTCGAATTTGTTGCTGCGGCTGAAGCCTTTGGAATCACGTTCAACGATGAACGCGGTGATGCCGTGGGGGCCTTTTTCCAGGTCAGTCTTGGCGTAGATGACGTAGGTGTTGGCGTCAGGGCCGTTGGTGATCCAGGTTTTGCTGCCGTTGAGTACGTAATGGTCGCCACGTTTGTCGGCGCGCAGTTTCATCGACACCACGTCGGAACCGGCATTCGGTTCGCTCATGGCCAAGGCGCCGATGTGCTCGCCGCTGATCAGTTTCGGCAGGTATTTGCTTTTCTGTTCGTGAGTGCCGTTACGGTTGATCTGGTTGACGCAAAGGTTGGAATGAGCGCCGTAAGACAGCGCGACCGAGGCCGAACCGCGGCTGATTTCTTCCATGGCGACAACATGGGCCAGATAGCCCAGGCCCGCACCGCCGTACTCTTCCGGCACGGTAATACCCAGCAGGCCCATGTCGCCGAATTTGCGCCACAGGTCAGCGGGGAACAGGTTGTCGATGTCGATCTGAGCAGCGCGCGGGGCGATCTCTTTGGCGACGAAGGACTGAACCTGATCGCGCAGCATGTCGATGGTTTCACCGAGGGCAAAGTTCAGGGATGGGTAGCTCATGGGGCACCTTTTGGCTTTTTTGTAGGGTGGGGAGGGCAGTGATTCGGCTCTCACCTTTACGTTAACGTAAGCCTGTGACGAATGGCTGTCAATCACCCTTTACGTTAACGTCAACTTGAGCGAGAGTAGAGCCAGTTTCGACACGGTAAAGCGGACCGACTCTGTGGGAGCGGGCTTATGTGGCGAGGGGGCTTGCCCCCGTTGGGCCGCGCAGCGGACCCAGGATCTGCGAGCGCTGCGCACTCTAACGGGGGCAAGCCCCCTCGCCACACAAGCCCGCTCCCACTGGTCGCCGGTAAAGCCCACTAATAAAGACAATAGGGGTCATCATGGATCAACCCAGTGCAAGCCCGCAGCGCAGCTATACCCGTGGTTCCCAGGATAAAGCCTTGCTGGCGATAACCATCGGGCAGGCGTTTGATAATACGGTCGCGCAATACCCGAACGGGGAGGCGCTGGTCGTGCGCCATCAGCAATTGCGCTACACCTGGCAGCAGCTGTCAGAAGCCGTCGACCTGCACGCCCGGGCATTTTTGGCGTTGGGCTTGCAGGCCGGTGACCGGCTCGGCATCTGGGCGCCGAACTGTGCCCAGTGGTGCATCAGCCAGTTCGCCAGTGCGAAAATCGGCGTGATCCTGGTCAACATCAATCCGGCTTACCGCAGTTCCGAACTCGAATACGTGTTGAAGCAATCCGGTTGCCAATGGCTGGTCTGTGCCGGGGCCTTCAAAACCTCCGACTATCACGGCATGTTGCAAGGATTGGCACCGGAACTGGCAGAGCAAGCCATCGGCCAGTTACAGAGCGAACGCCTGCCGGAACTGCGCGGCGTGATCAGCCTGGATGCACAGCCGCCATCGGGTTTCCTGCCGTGGTCGCAACTGACCGATCTGGCGGCCAGCGTGTCGGTCGAGCAATTGCGGGAACGCCAGGACAGCCTGCATTTCGACCAGGCAGTGAACATTCAGTACACCTCAGGCACCACCGGTTTCCCCAAGGGCGCGACCCTCAGCCACTACAACATTCTCAACAACGGCTACATGGTCGGCGAAAGCCTCGGGCTGACGGCCAATGATCGGCTGGTGATCCCGGTGCCGCTGTATCACTGCTTCGGCATGGTCATGGGCAACCTCGGCTGCATCACCCACGCCAGCACCATGATTTACCCCAACGACGCCTTCGATCCATTGCTGACGCTGAGCACCGTCGCCGAAGAAAAAGCCACCGCGCTTTACGGCGTGCCGACCATGTTCATCGCCATGCTCGATCAACCCCAGCGCGCCGAGTTTGATTTGTCGAGCCTGCGCACCGGGATCATGGCCGGGGCGACCTGTCCGATCGAAGTGATGCGTCGGGTCATCAATGAAATGCACATGAGCGAAGTGCAGATTGCCTACGGCATGACGGAAACCAGCCCCGTGTCTTTGCAGACCGGTCCGTCAGACGAGCTGGAATTGCGCGTCACCACTGTTGGCCGAACCCAGCCGCAACTGGAAAGCAAAATCATCGACGAGGCGGGCAACCTGGTACCGCGCGGCACCATCGGTGAGCTGTGTACTCGAGGTTACAGCGTGATGCTCGGCTACTGGAATAACCCGCAGGGCACCGCCGAGGCTATCGATGAGGCGGGCTGGATGCACACCGGCGATCTGGCGAGCATGAACGACGAAGGTTATGTGTGCATCGCCGGGCGTAACAAAGACATGATCATCCGCGGCGGTGAGAATATTTACCCACGGGAGCTGGAAGAGTTCTTCTTCACCCACCCGGCGATAGCCGACGTACAAGTGATCGGTATTCCTTGTTCCCGTTATGGCGAAGAGATCGTTGCCTGGATCAAATTCCACCCCGGCCACAGCGCTACCGAACAGGAACTGCAAGCCTGGTGCAAGGAGCGCATTGCGCACTTCAAGACACCGCGTTACTTCAAATTCGTCGAGGAATTTCCGATGACCGTGACCGGGAAGATCCAGAAATTCCGGATGCGTGAGATCAGTATCGAGGAGCTCAGGGTAAACGAACGGTAACCCAATCCCTGTGGGACCGGGCTTGCCCGCGATGGCGTCAGACCAGTCGACATCAATGTTGAATGTTCCGGCCTCATCGCGGGCAAGCCCGCTCCCACAGGAGACGTGGAAACCTGAACGACAGAAAGCACAAAGGGGAGCCGAAGCTCCCCTTTAATTTTGTCGTACGTGCTCTTTTTTTATTATTGAGGGGCGGTCTGTTGTTGTTTTTGGTAACCGTGGCCCTTTACCGCTGTTTTTGTCGATCCCCATCCGGGATCAAGAGCAAACGTATTTTTTTGAGCGCTGATCTACTTTTTCGCCAAGCGATCCAACCAGTTCGGGAGCTACCTGAAGGTAGTTTTATTGTTCTCTGCCCGGTTGCGGGTAACTTCGAAAAGCACCCTGAAAAGCACATCTTCTCCAAAAAAATCTGTTAGCTGCGTCTCTGCCGTGTTGTTCTTGTTATGTCAGAGTCGTTACGTCTTATTTTTATTGGTTTGCAGTTTTTATTCTTGTTATGCCATAGAGATAGCAGAAGCCGTGCCAACTTTTTAAAACCCTTTGAAATCAATGGTTTGAGTTTTTCATGAGGGTTTTTATCCGAGCCAAACCTGACAATTTGTTTCCGTGTTACTCGTTTCCGCCCACGTTTCAGCACACGTGGTAACACCTGGACACATCCACCTTGTCACTGCGCACTGCGGGCTTTGGCCACGCGTGAACCGGTAGGGCGCCCCAGCACTGTGCAAATCTGTTGGCCGGCGCGGATCAAGGCGTCCAGGTCGATTCCGGTTTCGATACCCAGGCCGTTGAGCAGGTAAACCACATCTTCGGTCGCGACATTCCCGCTGGCGCCCTTGGCGTAGGGGCAGCCGCCAAGGCCGGCGACGGAGCTGTCGAACACCGCGATGCCTTCCAGCAGGCTGGCGTAAATGTTGGCCATGGCCTGGCCATAGGTATCGTGAAAGTGCCCGGCCAGTTTTTCACGTGGCACATCGGCCGACACCACTTCGAACATCTTGCGGGTGGCGCCAGCGGTGCCGGTGCCGATGGTGTCCCCTAGCGAAACCTCGTAGCAGCCCATCGCATAGAGCTCACGAGCAACCCGGGCGACGTGTTCCGGTGCAATGTCACCTTCATAAGGGCAGCCCAGCACGCAAGACACGTAACCGCGCACGCTGACGCCGTGTTGTCTAGCGGCGTCCATGATTGGCACGAAGCGTTCCAGGCTTTCGCTGATCGAACAATTGATGTTGCGTTGGGAAAACGATTCGGACGCAGCGGCGAACACCGCGACTTCCTTGACCCCGGCGGCGATGGCATCTTCAAAGCCCCGCAGGTTGGGGGCGAGGGCGCCATAGGTCACGCCCGGTTTGCGCTGGATCTGCGCGAAGACTTCGGCGGAACCGGCCATTTGCGGCACCCATTTGGGCGAGACGAAACTGCCGACTTCTATGTAACCCAGGCCGGCAGCGGTCAGTGCATCGACCAGTTGCACCTTGTCTGCAACGCTGATGGGTTGGGCTTCGTTTTGCAGACCGTCGCGGGGGCCGACTTCGACCAGGCGTACGTGGCTGGGTAGGGACATGGCAATGGACCTGTGCTGATTGTCTGAATGCTGGGAAAACCCTGTGGGAGCGGGCTTGTGTAGACCTATTGGACGGCCTGCTGGCTTTTGATCGTTTGCTCCAAGGCCTGAGTACAGCGCTCTTCGGCCGTATCGAGCTCAAGTTTCATCTGTTCGATGTCCAGCAGTTGCTGTTCGAGTTGTTCCCGACGCTCGGCGATTTTCGCCAGCATGCTGTGCAGTTGCTTGGTGTTACCGCTGGAGGGGTCATAGAGCTCGATCAGCTCGCGGCATTCGGCCAGGGAAAAACCTATGCGTTTGCCCCGCAGGATCAGCTTCAGGCTGACCTTGTCACGGGGCGAGTAAATGCGTTCCTGGCCGCGACGCTCGGGGCAGAGCAGGCCTTGCTCTTCATAGAAGCGAATGGCCCGGGTGGTGATGTCGAGCTCGCGGGCGAGGTCGGAAATGCTATAGGTCTGGCTGCTCATGGAAGCGCTCGAAAAAGGTCATGGCGCTAAGCTAATGGCAGGTTGACGTTTACGTCAAGGGGCATGAATTTATGGTGCTGCTGACGACCTCTTCGCGGGCAAGCCTCGCTCCTACAGGGGAATGCATTTCAACCGTAGGAGCGAGGCTTGCCCGCGAAGAACGATGACGCGGCGCAAAGGCCCTACACCTTGTCCAGCTTCTTCTCATGCGCCGTAACCTGCTGGCACAACTCGATTATTTGCTCGCGCATCCAGCGGTTGGCCGGATCCTGGTCAGTGCTTTCGTGCCAGTAGAGGTGAGTTTCCACCGGCGGAACTTCCTTGACCGGCAGGTTCACCGCGTACAAGTCATGGCGACGGGCGAAGCGTTCCGGCACGGTCATGACCATGTCGGTCTGTTGCAGCACTTGGGAGGCCATCAAGTAGTGCTGGGAGCGCAGGGCGATCTTGCGCTGGATGCCCATTTTGCCCAGGGCCAGGTCGACATAACCCAGACCGCTGCGCCGGCTGGAAATATGGATGTGGGTCAGGGACAGATAATCGTCGAGGGTGAATTTCTCTTTGCCCGCCAAGGGATGGCCCTTGCGCATGGCGCACACGTAACGGTCCTCCATCAACTTGACGTGACGCACCTGGGGGTCAGTGTTGAGTGGCGCATCCACCGCGAAATCAAGACGCCCGGCCGCCAATTCCTTGGTGGTCTCGCGACGTTTGGACAGGAAACTCTCGATGATCACCGTCGGCGCCAGGCGTCGCAGGCGCTGGAACAGCGGCGGCAGGATCACCGCTTCAGTGAGGTCGGTCATGCTGATGCGGTAAGTCTTGACCGCCTGCAACGGATTGAAAATACGGCTTTCCTGCACCGACACCCGCAGCAAGGAGAGGGCGTTGCGCACGGGGCCGATGATGTTCTGCGCCATCGGCGTGGGCACCATGCCTTGGGCGGTACGCACGAAAAGCGGATCGTTGAAGGTCTCGCGCAGGCGGGCCAGAGCGTTCGACACCGCGGGTTGAGTAATGCCGACAATCTGCCCGGCGCGCGTCAGGTTGGCTTCGGTGTAGATCGCGTCGAAGACGATGAAAAGGTTGAGGTCGACCTTGCTCAGATTCATTGCGCTGCGCTCTCTGTTCTTGTTATCAGGAAGGGGGCTCGATCAGTCGATCATATATCGGTGATGAATGTTAATACACGCCGAGAATAGGCTAGGTAAATTATCAATGCTGTTCTAGCATCGATTGCATCACCTGAACAACCTCCCTTCAGAAGGTAACCGCCCATGGATTTCGCTTATTCGCCCAAAGTGCAAGAACTGCGTGAGCGCGTGACCGCGTTCATGGATACCTACGTTTACCCCGCCGAAGCGGTGTTCGAACGCCAGGTCGCCGAGGGCGATCGCTGGCAGCCGACAGCGATCATGGAGGAACTCAAACTCAAGGCCAAAGCTGAAGGTTTGTGGAATTTGTTCCTGCCCGAATCCGAACTCGGCGCCGGCCTGAGCAACCTCGAATATGCGCCATTGGCGGAAATCATGGGCCGCTCGCTGCTGGGTCCTGAGCCGTTCAACTGCTCCGCGCCAGACACCGGCAACATGGAAGTGCTGGTGCGTTACGCCAATGAAGAACAGAAGCAACGTTGGCTCGAACCGCTGTTACGCGGCGAGATTCGCTCGGCGTTCGCCATGACCGAGCCGGACGTGGCCTCGTCCGACGCCACCAATATGGCCGCCCGCGCTGTGCGTGATGGCGACGAGTGGGTGATCAACGGCAAGAAATGGTGGACCTCTGGCGCCTGCGATCCGCGCTGCAAAATCCTGATCTTCATGGGCCTGAGCAACCCGGATGCACCGCGTCATGCGCAGCACTCGATGATTCTGGTGCCGGTGGATACCCCGGGCGTGAAAATCGTGCGGCCGCTGCCGGTGTTCGGTTACGACGATGCGCCTCACGGCCACGCCGAAGTACTGTTCGAAAACGTTCGGGTGCCGTACGAAAACGTCCTGTTGGGTGAAGGACGCGGCTTCGAAATTGCGCAGGGTCGCCTCGGCCCAGGCCGAATTCACCACTGCATGCGTTCGATCGGCATGGCCGAGCGTGCGTTGGAGCTGATGTGCAAACGTGCGGTCAACCGCACTGCGTTCGGTAAACCCCTGGCGCGTCTGGGCGGTAACATCGACAAAATCGCCGACTCGCGGATGGAGATCGACATGGCGCGCCTGCTGACATTGAAAGCGGCGTACATGATGGACACCGTCGGCAACAAGGTGGCCAAGAGCGAGATCGCGCAGATCAAAGTCGTGGCGCCGAACGTCGCATTGCGGGTGATCGACCGGGCGATCCAGATCCATGGCGGGGCAGGGGTTTCCAACGATTTCCCGCTGGCCTACATGTACGCCATGCAACGCACCTTGCGCCTGGCCGACGGCCCGGACGAAGTGCACCGCGCGGCGATCGGCAAGTTCGAGATCGGCAAATATGTGCCGAAAGAGATGATGCGTAGCGGGCACTGACAGGCACCGCGTCATCGTTCATCGCGGGCAAGCCCGCTCCCACAGTTGCAGTGGTGTTCACAGATTTTGTGTACGACACGGACACTGTGGGAGCGGGCTTGCCCGCGATGGGGTCAGCCGACTCACTACATCAGTATCTGATTCAATACACCCAAACCTCCACCCGCCGATTTTTGATCCGTCCCTCATCCCCGCTGTTGGTCGCCACCGGCATCTGGGCGCCGAACCCGCGAATCTCGCGAAACACCACGCCGCTTTTCACCAGTTCTCGCCGCACCGCCATGGCCCGCAGTTTCGACAGCAGATCGGCCCGCGCGGGGTCGCTCTTGGCGTCGCCAAACCCCACCAGTGTCACCTGTCGATTGGTTTTGTGGTGCTGCTTTATATAGTCGAGCACCCGCGACAGGTCTTGTCGGGCCTTGTTATCCAGCGTCGCGCTGCCTTCTTCGAAGCGAAAATTCACGGTCAGGCGCTGGGCATGACGGCTCAGTGCCTGATACCCCTCAGGCATCAGCGCATTCGGCGTGACGGCCATGGCCTGAACCGTTTGTGCAACAAAGCCATTGGCCGCGACGATCGCCTGGCCTTTGCTGCTCTGGGCAAACTTCACCAAGGCCTTGGCCCAAGGGTTTTTCACAGTCGGCGGCAGGTAAAGGAACAGCCGCCGGGACAGCGGGTAGTCTTCCGTCGCGATCAGGCTATTGACCGGCAGCATGGCCTGGGAGTCGCCATCGACAATGGCCACGGCTTTGGCCTGGCGCACATAGGGCAAACCGATGAAGCCAATGCCTTGCGGGTCCAGACTGACCGCGTCGGACAATTGCTCGCTGGATTCGAAGCGTTTCGCGTTGCCGCTCAGGGTTTTCCCACGGGGGCTGAGGACCAGTTCCTTGAATGTGTCATAGGTGCCCGATTGGTCATCTCGCGCGTAAAGATGAATCGTCCCACCGCTGCTGCCGAGTGCCTCCCAGGTTTTCGCTTCGCCGCTGAAGATTCGCGCCAGTTGTTCGGTGTCGAGTTGCTTCAGCGGATGGTGCGGATGAAGGATGATCGCCAGCCCGTCAATGGCGATGACTTGCTCGGCAACCGGGCTTTTCAGATCGCCCAGTGGCTCAAGATTCAGTCGTTCGCTGTCCTTTATCGGGCGCGACGAAGCCGCGAGATCGGCAGAGGCGATTCTCAGGGCTTTGAACCCGGTGCTGGAACCATGGGCCGCGACCTCCACCTCCACTCGGCGTCCCTGAACGGTTTCGCCGACGATGCGTTGTTCGTTGGCTTTGTCCGGGGCTTGCCTGTGAACCTTGAGCAGGCCCTGTTCACGCATCAAGCCCTCGACCAGCGCTGGGCCCAATGCTGCGCCGATGGTGTTGGAGCCCTGGATGCGCAACACCGGGCCCTGTTCGGGCGTCGGCAAATCGCCGGCCGACACTTTTAACGGCACCAGGGCGACGAGTATCGACACAAACAACACGCGCAGCGTCATGCCGGCACCTTATAAGCCTGGGAAAGTGCCGGGAGAATAAGTCAGTAAGGTTTCTGAACGATGACAGTGATCGTTCCCATGCTCTGCGTGGGAACGCCGCCGAGGACGCTCCGCGTTCCGCTCTTGAATGTGACGCAGAGCGTTACGGGATGCATTCCCACGCAGAGCGTGGGAATGATCATTCTGTAGGCTGCGATCTGTTGCTTTTAGCTCAACTCAAGCCAGATCGGTGCGTGGTCGGAGGGCTTTTCCATTGCGCGCAAATCGTAATCCACGCCGGCATCCTTCACGCGCGGCAACAACCCATGGGATGCCATGATCAGGTCAATCCGCAGCCCGCGCTTGGGCTCATCTTCAAACCCGCGGCTGCGGTAGTCGAACCAACTGAAACGGTCGGCAATATCAGGGTTCAGGTGACGGAAACTGTCGACCAGGCCCCAATTTTTCAGGCGGGCCATCCATTCGCGCTCTTCGGGCAGGAAGCTGCATTTGCCGGTTTTCAGCCAGCGCTTCATGTTGTCCGGGCCAATGCCGATGTCACAGTCTTCCGGGGAAATGTTCACATCGCCCATCACCACAATCGGCTGGTCGTTGCTGAACCGGCTTTCCAGCAATTGTTGCAAATCGCTGTAGAAACGTTCCTTGGCCGGGAATTTGGTGGGGTGATTACGGCTTTCGCCCTGTGGGAAATAGCCGTTCATGATGGTCACCGGCACGCCATTGGCGTCGGCGAACGTGCCCCAGATGAAGCGCCGTTGGGCATCTTCTTCGTCAGTAGCGAAACCTTTATGCAGTGCAATCGGTTCCTGGCGCGAGAGCAGGGCCACGCCGTAATGGCCTTTTTGCCCGTGGAAATGCACGTGATAACCCAGAGCCTGAATCTCGTCCAGGGGGAACTGGTCGTCGTGAACTTTGGTTTCCTGCAACCCGATCACGTCCGGATTATGCTTTTCAATCAGCGCCGCCAGCTGATGCGGGCGAGCGCGCAGCCCGTTGATGTTGAAGGAAACGATCTTCATTGGTCGGCAGTCCTGGCAAAAGTGCGATGCTAGCTGACATGTAGGAATGGGGCCAGCCTTGGGGTAAGGCGATTCGTGGTGTTCTGTCAGAGATGTGTTGGCAGATCGGGCCTCTTTGCGGGCAAGTCTCGCTCCTACAAATTGGGTGTTGATCATTTAATCGTGGCTCGACGCGAACCTTGTAGGAGCGAGGCTTGCCCGCGAAGGCGTCAGCCCGGTCGATGAAGCTCCCGGCTTGGTCTATACCTGTCTGGGGAACTGTGAAGCCACCCAAAGGCTCGTACCAATAAGAACGTGGCCTTCTGAGCCGCGCCCAGGGGAGAACGACCGTTATGCCCGAAACCTCGACCGCCATTGCCGATATCCACATGCTCGACAGCGGCTATTCCCGCGAAGCACGCTCCTTGTTGTATCAGGCGTACCGGCACGAGCCGACATTCGGCTATCTGTTCGAGGCCGAGCGCCCCGGTTACGAACAGCGAGTACGGGCGACGGTGCGCGAACTGGTCAAGCAACACTTTCTTCAGGAGTTGCCAGCCATCGGCCTGCTGGTCAATGACCGTTTGATCGGCATCGCCCTGATCGCACCGCCGCAACGCCGCCTGGGCATCACCGAAAGCTGGGCCTGGCGCTTGCGAATGGTGCTCAGCACCGGATTTCGCTGTACCCGACGCTACCTCGATTACCATGCCGCCGTCATGGCGTGCGTGCCGTCCGATGCGGTGCATGTTTTGCCATTGCTGGGGGTTCACCCGCAATTCCAGGGCAAGCATTTCGGCGAACAACTGCTGCAAGCGGTGCACAACTGGTGCGCCGTCGATGAACACTCCCAAGGCGTGATCCTCGACACCGGGAATCCTCGTTATCTGGAGTTCTATAAACGACAAGGCTATGAGGAAATCGGTGAAGTAGCAGTCGGCCCGATTCTTGAGCACGTGTTTTTCCATGCGAATCCGCAGGTGTTACAAACGGCAACGGCATAACAGTAGAACTTTCGCGGCAGGTCAGGCTCTATCAGGCCCCCAGGCTCGTGATAGCATCCGCGCTATGAAGTTTTCCGGAAGATTTACCAGTGGCGTGCTGATGCTGATCTTCAGCGGTGCGGCGCTGGCGCAAAGTGAATTGGATGTGCGGATCAAACCGTCCAACGATGAACTGAAGGCCAATATAGAAGGCTATATCGGTAGCCTCGGCGATCGCGATGAAGAAGCCTTGCTGCGCTTCAGTCGCGGCGCCGAAGAACAGGCGCGCAAGGCCGCCCAGGCCTTGGGTTATTACCAGCCGCAAATCGACAGCGACGTGAAGGGCGGCAAGACGCCACGCCTGGTGCTGAACATCGAACCCGGTGAGCCGATCCATTTGCGCAACGTCACGATGCGCGTCGACGGCCCGGCGGCCTCCCTCAAGTCCTTTCGAATGCCCAAAAGCGATCTGCTCAAACCCGGTGCGGTGCTTAACCATGGCCGTTATGAGGACGCCAAGCGGCTGATCCAGAACCAGGCTTCGCGTTATGGCTTTTTCAATGGGCGCTTCACCCGCCAGAAACTCCTGGTGGACCCGCGCGCCGGTGTCGCCGACATCGAATTGATCTACGACAGCGGCCCGCGCTATGCGCTGGGTAAAGTCAGTTTTGAAGGTGACACGCCATTCGATGAAGACCTGCTGCAACGCATGGTGCCGTTCAAGGCTGGTACGCCCTACGACTCCGAACTGATCGCCGAACTCAATCAGGCGCTGCAATCGAGCGGCTATTTCGAGGGCGTGCGCGTCGACGCGGCGCCGACCGCATCCAAGGACGACGTGATCCCGGTGGCGGTCAAACTCCAAACCCGCAAGCCACGGACCATGGGCCTCGGTCTGGGCTTTTCCACGGATGTCGGTCCACGGGCCAAAGCCAACTGGACCCGGCATTGGGTCAATCCCCAAGGGCACAGTTATGGCTGGGAGGCCGAGATTTCGGCGCCACGGCAGAACGTCGGGCTGTTTTACGACGTGCCGCTGGATCCACCGCTGACCGACAAACTGCGCTTTGCCGGTGGTTATCAGAACGAAGAGATCGCCGGCACTGATACCCTCAGCAAATTGCTGACCCTCGGCCCCGAATGGCACAGCAAGTTGCCCAGCGGCTGGCAGCGGGTGGTGTCCCTCAAATGGCAGCACGAGGAATACAAACTCGGTGACGATTCGGGGCTCAGCACGTTGCTGATGCCCGGTGTGAGTTATTCCTATCTGAAAAGCGACAACCGCATCGATCCGCACAACGGTTATCGCCTGCAATTCGAAACCAAAGTCGCCAAGGAAGGATTGGGTTCGGACACCAACTTGCTCTACGGCACGGCGCTGGTCAAAGGCCTGACCACAGTCTTCGACAAACACCGTTTTCTCGGTCGGGTGCAGGTCGGCGGCAGCGCCACCAACGGGTACAAATCGGTGCCGCCGTCCTTGCGCTTCTTCGCCGGTGGCGATCAGAGCGTGCGCGGTTACGACTACCAGAGCCTGTCCCCGGAAAACTCCGATGGCGACCGTATCGGTGGCCGCTACATGGTGGCCGGCAGCGTCGAGTATCAATACTCCGTCGCCGAAAAATGGCGGGTCGCCACCTTCATCGACCAGGGCAACTCCTTCAACACACTTGAACTGCCGAACCTCAAGACCGGCGTCGGTATTGGTGTGCGCTGGGTCTCGCCGGTAGGGCCGATTCGCCTCGACCTGGCCCACGCGATGGACGACGACGGCGGCATTCGACTGCACTTTTCCATGGGGCCTGAGCTGTGAATCGTGGTTTGAAAATAACGCTGCTGGCGATTCCGGCGCTGCTGATGCTGATCGTGCTGACACTGGTCTGCGTGCTGGGCACTCCGGCGGGCAGTCGTTGGGCGCTCGGGTTTGTGCCGGGTTTGACCGTAGAGAATTTCCAGGGCCGTTTGGGCGGGCAGTGGAGCGCCGATCATCTGGTATGGAAGCAGGACAGCAGCCGGGTTGAACTGGACAAGGCGATTTTCGCCTGGTCGCCGTTGTGCCTGATGCGCATGACGTTGTGCATCGAACAATTGCAGGTCGAGCAGGTCAGCCTGCAATTTCCGCCGGGCGTGGAGGAGGAAAGCAGCGGGCCGATCAGCCTGCCGGACTTGCAATTACCGCTGGCCATTGAATTGGGCGACGTCAAAATCGGCCGCGTGCTGTTCAACGGCAGTGAAGAGCTCAAGGGGCTGCAACTGGCGGCACACTGGACCGAGAAGGGTTTGCAGATCGACTCGGTGCATTTGCAACGTGATGAACTGAGCCTGAACCTGTCCGGCCTGTTGCAACCGAGCGGTAACTGGCCGCTGACCGCCGAAGGCAAACTGACGCTGCCGGCGCCCCAGCCTTGGACACTGGCCCTGAAAGTAGATGGCGATCTGCTGAAAACCCTGAACCTGAAAGCCGACAGCAGCGGCTACCTGAACGGCCAACTCACTGGTGAACTGCAACCGCTGGCGGAAAACCTGCCGGCAAAAGTGCGCATCACCGCCGACGGCTTCAAACCCGCCGCCGATCTACCCGATACCCTGCAACTCAATCAACTGGAACTCACGGGCGACGGCGACCTGAAAAACGGTTACCAGTTGCTCGGCAAAGCCACGTTACCCGCAGAGCAAGGCCCGGTTGCGCTGTTGCTGCAAGGCAAGGTCGACGCTAGGGGCGCGCAGATCGCCGGCCTCGACCTGACGGCCAACGACAAACAAAGCCTCAAACTCTCCGGGCAAATGGACTGGAGCAAAGGCCTGAGTGCTGATGCAAAAATCGACTGGCTGGATTTCCCGTGGCATCGCCTCTATCCGCTGATCGACGAGCCGCAAGTGGCGCTGCGCAGCTTCAACGGTGAAGTCTCCTACACTGACGGCAACTACATCGGTAACTTCAAAGCCGCACTGGATGGCCCGGCCGGGGCGTTCAGTCTGAACAGCCCGTTCAGCGGCGATCTGAGCA
The DNA here is from genome assembly GCF_002286815.1 of Pseudomonas sp. PICF141. Classification (GTDB taxonomy): domain Bacteria; phylum Pseudomonadota; class Gammaproteobacteria; order Pseudomonadales; family Pseudomonadaceae; genus Aquipseudomonas. The sequence goes on along the minus strand of NZ_MUNM01000033.1, from coordinate 90,236 downwards.
AAATCCACCTGCCGCAATTCAAACTCGAAGCCGGGCAGGGCAAGGCCGAAGGACACCTGAATCTGCAGTTCGCCGACGGTGTCGCCTGGGATACGGCGCTGGACCTCTCGGCAATCAACCCGGCGTATTGGCTCGCGGAGTTGCCAGGTACCTTGGCTGGGCCATTGCGCAGCAAAGGCGAGATGAAAAATGAACAACTCAGTCTGACTGCCGACCTGGACCTCAAAGGCAAGCTGCGCGGGCAACCGGCGGTGTTGCAAGCCAAGGCCGAGGGTGGCGGCGAGCAATGGAACCTCAGCGCGTTGCAGATTCGCCTTGGCGACAACAGCATCATCGGTCAGGGCAGCCTGCAACAGAAACTCACCGGCCAGATCGACATCAAGATGCCGCGTCTGGCCCAGCTCTGGCCGCAACTGCGCGGTCAGCTCAATGGTCGGGTCGATGTCGCCGGCACGCTCAAGGCGCCACAAGGCAAGCTCGGTCTGCAAGGCACGCAACTGGCCTTCGAAGACCATCGCCTGAAAAGCCTCAATCTGGACGCTACCCTCGACAGCGCCCAGCGGGCAAAAATCGACCTCAAGGGCAGCGGCATTCAGACCGGCGACACGTCACTGGGCACATTGACCGCCAGCGGTCAGGGCGACATCAAAAACCAGAAACTCGCCCTCGATCTGCAAGGACCGAAGCTGAAATTGGCGCTTGGTCTCGACGGCGCGCTGGACAAGGGCAATTGGCGCGGGCGTCTGGCCAGTGGGCTGGTCCAGGCCGGTGGCCAGGACTGGAAACTGCAAAATCCGGCGAAGCTTGAGCGACTGGCGGACGGCAAAATCAACTTCGGCGCTCATTGCTGGATCTCCGGCCCGGCGAGCCTGTGCGGCGAAGATCAGCGCTTGATGCCCGAGCCGAAGCTGCGTTATCACCTCAAACAGTTCCCCATCGACAGCCTCGCCCAATGGTTGCCGAAGGATTTCGCCTGGCAAGGCAAGCTCAACGCCGACCTGCAACTGGACTTGCCGGCCAGCGGCCCGAACGGCCTGGTCAGCATCGACGCCAGTGGCGGCACCTTGCGTATGCGCGAGAAGGAACAATGGCTGGATTTCCCGTACCAGACCCTGAAACTCACCAGCAAACTCACGCCAAAGCGCATCGACACCGACCTCAACTTTGTCGGCGGCAAACTCGGTGAACTGATGGTTCAGGCGCAGATCAACCCGCTGGCGAAGAACAAACCACTGACCGGTTCATTCCGCCTCAGTGGCCTGGACTTGTCGGTGGCGCGGCCGTTTGTGCCAATGGTCGAGAAACTCACCGGGCATTTGAGCGGCAGCGGCACCTTGTCCGGCGGACTGCTGGCGCCGCTGGTCAATGGCAACCTTGAGCTGCGCGACGGCGAAGTCTCCGGGCCTGAACTGCCCATGGCCCTCGAAGCCTTGCAACTTCAAGCGGTGATTGCCGGCGAAACCGTGCAACTGAACGGCGGCTGGAAAAGCGGCAAGACCGGGCAGGGCAGCCTCAATGGCAACATTGCCTGGGGCCAGGCGTTGGTGGTGGACCTGGCGCTCAAGGGCTCGCAATTGCCAGTCACCGTCGAGCCCTACGCCGCGCTGGAAGTTGCCCCGGACCTGAAGATCTCCGTAAAGGACGACAGATTGGCAATCGTCGGCAAAGTGCTGGTGCCCAAGGGCGAGATCATCGTGCGCGAGTTGCCGCCATCGACTGTCAAGGTCTCCGATGACACGGTGATCGTCGGCCAGCAGACCGAAGAGGGCAAACCGCCGATGGCCATGGCAATGGACATCGACGTCGTGGTGGGCCAGGACAAACTGAGTTTTGCCGGCTTCGGCCTGACCGCCAACCTGCAAGGCCAGGTGCATATCGGCGACAACATGGATACCCGTGGCGAGCTGTGGCTCAACGAGGGGCGTTATCGCGCCTACGGTCAGCGACTGACGGTGCGCCGGGCACGATTGTTGTTCGCAGGTCCCATCGATCAGCCGTACCTCGACATCGAAGCGATTCGTCAGACCGACGATGTCATCGCCGGCATCCGCTTGAGTGGCAGTGCCGAGCAGCCGACCACGCAGATCTTTTCCGAACCGGCGATGAGTCAGGAGCAGGCGTTGTCTTATCTGGTGCTGGGGCGTCCGCTGAGCACTACCGGTGAAGACAACAACATGCTCGCCCAGGCTGCCCTCGGGTTAGGTTTGATGGGCAGTTCGGGGGTGACCAGCGGCTTGGCCAAGAACCTGGGCATTCAGGACTTTCAGCTCGATACCGAAGGCAGCGGCGCCAACACCGCCGTGGTGGCTAGCGGCAACATTTCGGAAAAACTCAGCCTGCGTTATGGCGTCGGGGTATTCGAACCGGCCAACACCATCGCCTTGCGCTACAAACTGAGCAAAAAGGTCTACCTCGAAGCCGCCAGCGGCGTGGCCAGTTCGCTGGACATCTTCTACAAGCGGGATTTCTAACTCCCCAAGATCAAAAGATCGCAGCCTTCGGCAGCTCCTGCAAAGGCCGCGTACATCCATATTCATGGGCGTACGCAATACCGTAGGAGCTGCCGAAGGCTGCGATCTTTTTGGTTTTTAGGGCGTAACGAAATCAAACGGCGCCAACGCAAACCCTTGTTCATCCACCTGCAACGCCCAGCCCTGACGATCCCAATCCCCCAACACGATGCGTTTGGCCGCCTGTTCGCCAATCTGCAACTTGTGGATGGCGGGGCGATGGGTGTGGCCGTGGATCAAGGTTTTCACGCCATAGGCCTGCATGACCCGCGGCACTTCTTCCGGCGTGACATCGACAATGTCATTGGCCTTCATCCGCGTCTGCGCCCGGCTTTCACTGCGCAACTTGCGCGCCAGTTTATGACGAGTGCGCAAGGGCAGGTGCCGCAGGATGAACAGGGTGATCGGGTTACGCAGGTAGCGTCGTAGCTTCATATAAGCTTCGTCGCGGGTGCAGAGGCTGTCGCCGTGCATCAACAGCACCGGCTCGCCGTAAAACTGCACGACACTCGGGTCTTTCAACAACGTGCAGCCGGCCTGTTTGCAGAAGGCCTGGCCAAGCATGAAGTCGCGATTGCCGTGCATCAGAAAAATGGCCGTGCCGCTGTCGCTCAAATCCCGCAGGGCCTGGCAGATGGAACGCTGGAAGGGCGTCATGGCATCGTCGCCAATCCACGCCTCGAAAAAGTCGCCCAGAATGTACAACGCACTCGCTGAGCGGGCACGTTCAGCGAGCAAATCCAGAAACGCCCGGGTAATGTCCGGGCGCTCCTCTTCCAGATGCAAGTCTGAAATCAGCAGTATCACTCAATGATCTCGGCTTTCTCGATGATCACGTCTTCTGCGGGTACGTCCTGGTGGCCGGCTTTGGATGTAGTCGCCACGCCTTTGATCTTGTCGACCACGTCAGTACCGGCAACCACTTCTGCGAATACGGCGTAGCCCCAGCCCTGAACGGTCTTGGCGCTGTGGTTCAGGAAGCTGTTGTCAGCCACGTTGATGAAGAACTGGGCGGAAGCCGAATGCGGTTCCATGGTACGGGCCATGGCGACGCTGTACTTCTTGTTCGGCAGGCCGTTGTCGGCTTCGTTCTGGATGCTTGGGCGCTTGTCTTTCTTTTCTTTCATGCCTGGCTCGAAACCACCGCCCTGGATCATGAAGTTGCCGATGACACGGTGGAAAATGGTGTTTTCGTAGTGACCGGCTTTGACGTATTCGATGAAGTTGGCAACAGTCAGTGGTGCCTTTTCAGCGTTCAGCTCCAGGACGATGTCGCCGAAGTTGGTGGACAGTTTGACTTGGGTCATGATGAGTACTCATTCTAGGAATTCGTGGGTTTCGGGGCTCTACAGCCCTCAACCGGTCCGGCCAGTGTCGGCCAAGGTGCGCAGTTTAGCGTGCCGGGCGCGAATTTCGAGGCTGTTTTTCATTGGCAACCGATTAAATGCAACCGATTGCCGGCCTGCTCTGTCAGCCACTTGACAGCATCGGCTATGATAAGCCCCTTTGATTTATAACAGCCGCTTTGATTTGGCCAACTGGCCGCGCACTTGTACGTTCAAGGATCCTATGAGCAAGCCCACTGTCGACCCGACCTCGAATTCCAAGACCGGTCCTGCCGTACCGGTCAATTTCCTGCGCCCGATCATCCAGGCGGACCTGGATTCGGGTAAGCACACGCAGATCGTCACCCGTTTCCCGCCTGAGCCCAACGGCTACCTGCACATCGGTCACGCCAAGTCGATCTGTGTGAACTTCGGCCTGGCCCAGGAATTCGGCGGCGTCACGCACCTGCGTTTCGACGACACCAACCCGGCCAAGGAAGACCAGGAATACATCGACGCAATCGAAAGCGACGTCAAATGGCTGGGCTTCGAATGGTCCGGTGAAGTGCGCTATGCCTCGCAGTATTTCGACCAGTTGCACGACTGGGCGGTAGAGCTGATCAAGGCCGGCAAGGCCTACGTCGACGACCTGACCCCCGAGCAAGCCAAGGAATACCGTGGCAGCCTGACCGAACCGGGCAAAAACAGCCCGTTCCGTGACCGCTCGGTTGAAGAAAACCTCGACCTGTTCGCCCGCATGAAGGCCGGCGAATTCAAGGACGGCGCACGCGTGCTGCGAGCCAAAATCGACATGGCTTCGCCGAACATGAACCTGCGCGACCCGATCATGTATCGCATTCGTCACGCGCATCACCACCAGACCGGCGACAAGTGGTGCATCTACCCGAACTACGACTTCACCCACGGTCAGTCGGATGCCATCGAAGGCATCACGCACTCGATCTGCACCCTGGAGTTCGAAAGCCACCGTCCGCTGTACGAATGGTTCCTCGACAATCTGCCCGTGCCGGCGAAGCCGCGTCAGTATGAGTTCAGCCGCCTGAACCTGAACTACACCATTACCAGCAAGCGCAAGCTCAAGCAGCTCGTGGACGAGAAACACGTCAATGGCTGGGACGATCCGCGCATGTCCACGCTGTCGGGCTTCCGCCGCCGTGGCTACACGCCGAAATCGATCCGCAACTTCTGCGAAATGATCGGCACCAACCGTTCCGACGGCGTGGTCGATTTCGGCATGCTCGAATTCAGCATCCGTGACGACCTCGACCACAGCGCCCCACGTGCCATGTGCGTGTTGCGTCCGCTGAAAGTCGTGATCACCAATTACCCGGAAGGCCAGGTCGAAAACCTCGAATTGGCGTGTCACCCGAAAGAAGACATGGGCGTGCGCGTTCTGCCGTTCGCCCGTGAAATCTACATCGACCGTGAAGACTTCATGGAAGAGCCGCCGAAGGGCTACAAGCGCCTGGAGCCAAACGGCGAAGTGCGTCTGCGCGGCAGCTACGTGATCCGTGCCGACGAAGCGATCAAGGACGCCGATGGCAATATCGTCGAACTGCGTTGCTCCTACGATCCTGAAACCCTGGGCAAGAACCCGGAAGGCCGCAAGGTCAAAGGCGTGGTGCATTGGGTGCCGGCCGCCGCCAGCGTCGAGTGCGAAGTGCGTCTGTACGATCGTCTGTTCCGTTCGGCCAACCCTGAAAAGGCCGAAGACAGCGCCAGTTTCCTGGACAACATCAACCCTGACTCGCTGCAAGTTCTCACTGGTTGTCGTGCCGAGCCTTCGCTGGGCAATGCACAACCGGAAGACCGTTTCCAGTTCGAGCGCGAAGGCTACTTCGTCGCGGATATCAAGGACTCGAAACCGGGCGCTCCGGTATTCAACCGTACCGTGACCTTGCGTGATTCGTGGGGCCAGTGATTCAAGGAACAACATAAAGTGCTAACGATCTACAACACGCTCACCAAGAGCAAAGAAGTTTTCAAGCCGCTGGATGGCAATAAGGTGCGCATGTACGTCTGCGGGATGACCGTGTACGACTACTGCCACCTGGGCCATGGCCGCAGCATGGTCGCATTCGACCTGGTGACCCGCTGGTTGCGGTTCAGCGGTTACGACCTGACGTACGTGCGTAACATCACCGATATCGAAGACAAGATCATCAATCGGGCCAAGGAGAACGGCGAGCCGTTCAACGTGCTGACCGAGCGCATGATCACCGCGATGCATGAGGATGAGGCGCGCCTCAACATCCTCAAACCGGACATGGAGCCGCGGGCCACCGATTACATCGCTGGCATGCAAAGCATGATCCAGACCCTGATCGACAAGGGCTACGCCTACGCCCCAGGCAATGGCGACGTGTACTACCGCGTCGCCAAGTTCATGGGCTACGGCAAGCTGTCGCGCAAGAAGATCGAAGACCTGCGCATCGGCGCGCGCATCGAAGTCGACGAGTCCAAGCAGGACCCGCTGGACTTCGTGCTGTGGAAAGGCGCCAAGCCGGGCGAGCCGAGCTGGCCTTCGCCGTGGGGTGACGGTCGTCCGGGCTGGCACATCGAGTGCTCGGTGATGTCCACCTGCTGCCTGGGTGAGACTTTCGACATTCATGGCGGCGGCAGCGACCTCGAGTTCCCGCACCATGAAAACGAAATCGCCCAGAGCGAAGCGGCCACCGGCAAGACCTACGCTAACGCGTGGATGCATTGCGGCATGATTCGCATCAATGGCGAGAAGATGTCCAAGTCCTTGAACAACTTCTTCACCATTCGCGACGTGCTGGAAAAGTACCACCCGGAAGTCGTGCGTTACCTGTTGGTATCGAGCCACTACCGCAGCGCGATCAACTACTCGGAAGACAACCTCAAGGACGCCAAAGGTGCGCTCGAGCGTTTCTACCATGCGTTGAAAGGCCTGCCGAACGTGGCGCCTGCTGGCGGCGAAGCCTTTGTCGAGCGTTTCACTCAGGTGATGAACGACGACTTCGGTACGCCGGAAGCCTGCGCGGTGCTGTTCGAGATGGTCCGCGAGATCAACCGTCTGCGCGAGAGCGATCTGGATGCGGCGGCCGGTCTGGCGGCTCGTTTGAAAGAATTGGCGAGCGTGCTGGGTGTGTTGCAGCTTGAGGCCGATGATTTCCTGCAGGCCGGTGCTGAAGGGCGGGTCGATGCGGCTGAGGTTGAGGCTTTGATCCAGGCGCGGCTGTCGGCTCGTGCCAACAAGGACTGGGCCGAATCCGACCGCATCCGCGACCAGCTCACCGCCATGGGCGTGGTGCTGGAAGACGGCAAGGGCGGCACGACCTGGCGATTGGCTGACTGATGATCGCTCCCACGCTCTGCGTGGGAATGCAGCCCGGGGCGCTCTGCGTCTCTTTCGAGAGCCAAACGCGGAGCGTCCGTTGAGGCATTCCCACGCGGAGCGTGGGAATGATCAGTCACCTGCCTGGCGCAATCGCTTGTAAAGGGTATTACGACTAACCCCAAGTCTGCGGGCTAAATGGGAAATATTCCCTCCAGCCGCCTGCAACTGCCGATTCAATTCCTCGGCATCATTGAGGTCGACGATTATCGGCTCCGGCGAATCCACCGGCTCCATCTCCAGATCGACAAAAAAATCATCCGGCAAATGCTCCGGCCGCACGGGTTGTTCCTCGGCCATGGCCAATGCCACCTGCATCACACTGCTGACCTGGCGCAAATTCCCCGGCCACGGATGACGACTGAACAGCGCCATTACTTCACGGCTCAAGCCGGCCCATTGGCTCGGTTCGCGGTGCTGTTCCCACAGCCGTTTGAACAACGCTTCCTTATCGCTGCGTTCCCGCAGTGGCGGCAGTTCCAGGGTCAATCCGCCGATGCGGTAATACAGATCCTCACGAAACCGCCCCAGCTGAACCTGTTCGCGTAGCGAGCGGTTGGTCGCTGAAATGATTCGAATGTCCACCGGGAACAACTCGCTGCTGCCCACCGGTTGCACACAACGCTCTTGCAATACCCGCAGCAGCCGGGCCTGGGTCGGCAGCGGCATGTCGCCGATTTCATCGAGGAACAGGGTGCCTTTGTCGGCCTTGCGGATCAGTCCGATGCTGCCTTTCTGATTGGCACCGGTGAACGCGCCTTTTTCATAGCCAAACAATTCGGACTCCACCAGTTCGGCGGGGATCGCTGCACAGTTGACGGCTATGAACGGTTGTTTACTGCGCGAGCTGGCCTGATGCAGCGCTTTGACGAAGACTTCCTTGCCAACCCCGGTTTCCCCATGAATGAGCAGCGGAATGTCCTTTTCCAGCAAGCGCTCGGCCTGGCGCACGGCTTTTTCCACGCGGCTGTCGCCAAAATGCAGGGTGTTGAGGCTGATGGCGGCGGGCGCGGGTACCGTGGGTTCAGCCCGCTCAGGTTCAGAAAACAGACGGGCCCGAATCGGCGCCTGTTTCGGCCGTTTCAGCAGGCACTGGAACCGGTTACGTCCCGAGGCTTGCAGGGCAAATGGCACATCGTCCGGTTGGTTCAGCAATTCCAGCAATGAGACTTTGAACAGGCTTTCGACACTGACCCGCGACAGGCTGATGCCCAGCAGATTGTCGGCCCGGCGATTGGCCGACAGCACCTGACCGGTTTCGTCGAAGATCAGCAACCCGGCCCATTGGCTGTCGAGGTTGTTCAACCCGGTGTTGAAGGTCAACTGGAAATGCTGGCCGTGGAACAGGTTGAGGATCAGCCGGTTCTCCACGGTCTGGCTCATCATCTTGACCATGCCCAAGGTATGCGACGGCGGCAGATAGCTGTCGCTGGACACATCCAGCACCGCGATCACCTTGCGCTCGGCATCGAAAATCGGCGCGGCGGACCCAGTCATGAAGCGGTTGGCCTTGAGAAAATGTTCATCGTGCTCGATGTGCACTGCCTGTTCGCACGCCAACGCGGTGCCGATCGCATTGGTCCCGCTGCAACGCTCCATCCAGCTGGCGCCGGCGCTGAAACCGCGAGTCAGGCTCGGCTCGATGAAACGCTGGGTACCCCAGGACGTCAGCACCTGGCCCTGATTGTCGGCGAGCATGATCAGGCAATTGGAGTTGCTGAGGATGTTCTCGTAATACGGCAGCACTTCCTGATGGGTGGTCTGCACCAGTGCATGCTGGCTCTCCAGCAACTGGGCGATGCCATCGGCGGGTAGCTGATCGAACGCTGGCGTACTTTGGTGATCGAGCCCGAACGCGCGGCAGCGTGACCAGGAATCCTGGATGATGGCGTCGTGGGAGAGCGGCGGGGCAGGTGCGGCCATGGCAGTCGATCTCTGAGCAAGCTTTTATTGTTTTTATGGGTTTCACGCACAAGAGCACATTTCGCACGTGTTTCTGGCACGACGCATACCTGTAGGAGACAGGCTTGCCGGCGAAGGCGATTTCGACGACGCCTTCGCCGGCAAGCCTGGCTCCTACAGGGCAATGTGTGGCTGAAACGTCTGTAGAGTGTTGTTCACTATTGTTCATTGTCAATCTTTGAACTGTTCAATTGTTCAGTCGCGGTTGTTCATTTCTGTTCAGCTACGAACGCGGTTGTTCCTCCATTTGAAGGATTTTCAAGCCAGATCAATCGCTTGGGATTTCTGGCACGAATGTCGCTGTAGTGCACCGGTCGCTTGACTCAATAATAAAAAGGCCGAGCCATGTCACTAGTCCTGGAGCACGTCAGCCGTACCGTCGAAGGGCAAACCTGGATCGACGATGCGTGCCTTAACTTCGAACCCGGATCGTTCAATGTTTTGCTCGGTCGCACCCTGTCCGGCAAAACCAGCCTCATGCGCCTGATGGCAGGTCTGGACAAGCCCGACAGCGGTCGCATCCTGATGAACGGCGTCGACGTCACTCAACGTCCGGTGCGTTTACGTAATGTGTCGATGGTCTATCAGCAGTTCATCAATTACCCGACCATGACGGTGTTCGAGAACATCGCCTCGCCGCTGCGCCAGTCCGGCGTTTCCAACGAGCTGATCCAGAGCAAAGTGCTGGACACCGCGAAGATGCTGCGTATCGAGAAGTTCCTGCAGCGGTATCCTTTGGAACTTTCTGGCGGTCAGCAACAGCGCACGGCCATGGCCCGGGCGCTGGTCAAGGATGCCGAGCTGATTCTGTTCGACGAGCCGCTGGTCAACCTCGACTACAAGCTGCGCGAAGAGCTGCGCCAGGAAATGCGCGAGCTGTTCAAGGCCCGGCAGACCATTGCGATTTATGCCACCACGGAACCCAATGAAGCTCTGGCGCTGGGCGGCACCACCACGATTCTTCACGAAGGTCGGGTGATTCAGAGCGGCAAGTCCTCCGAGGTGTACCACCAGCCGCAAACCGTGCTGGCGGCGGAGCTGTTTTCCGAGCCGCCGATCAATCTGATGCCGGGGCGCATCGCCGGCAATGAAGTGAGTTTCGCAAATTTCGTGCACTTCCCGTTGAACGTCGATCTGCGACCGGTGGGCGAGGGCGAGTTCCGTTTCGGTGTGCGCCCCAGCCACATTTCACTGGTGCCGAGCAACGACGACGATCTGGAATTGGCGGTGACCGTCGAGGTGGCCGAGATCAGCGGTTCGGAAACTTTCTTGCACGTGCGCAACGAGTATTTCCTGCTGGTGCTGCACTTGCCGGGTGTTCACGAATACGACGTCGATGCGCCGATTCGCATCTATATCCCGACCCATAAACTGTTTGTGTTCGATAGTCAGGGGCGGCTGGTCCAGGCGCCTGGTCGACGCATTGCGAGGGTTGCCTGATGGCCGAGATCCGTTTGCAGAACCTTGCCCACAGCTACACAGCGACGCCGGCCGGCCCTGAGGATTACGCGATTCGCGAGATGGACCACGTCTGGGAGCAGGGCGGTGCCTATGCGCTGCTAGGGCCTTCGGGGTGCGGCAAATCGACCTTGCTCAACATCATTTCCGGGTTGCTCAGCCCGTCTCAGGGCCAGGTGCTGTTTGACCGTAAAGTGGTCAACGAGCTGACTCCGGAAAAGCGCAACATTGCTCAGGTTTTCCAGTTTCCGGTGGTCTACGACACCATGACGGTGTTCGATAACCTGGCCTTCCCGTTGCGCAATCAAGGCATGGCGGAAGCGAAAATTCACACCAAGGTGCAGGAAATCGCCGAAGTCCTCGACCTTCAGGCACTGCTGTACAAAAAGGCGCGCAACCTTACCGCCGATGAAAAACAGAAAGTCTCCATGGGCCGTGGGCTGGTGCGCGATGACGTGTCGGCGATCCTGTTCGATGAACCGCTGACGGTGATCGACCCACACCTGAAATGGAAGCTGCGGCGCAAGCTCAAGCAGATCCACGAGCAGTTCAATATCACCATGGTCTACGTCACCCATGATCAGCTCGAAGCTTCGACCTTCGCTGACAAGATCGCGGTGATGTATGGCGGCCAGATCGTGCAGTTCGGTACGCCACGGGAATTGTTCGAGCGACCGAGCCATACCTTTGTCGGTTATTTCATCGGCAGCCCGGGAATGAACCTGATCGAGGTCCAGTCACAAACCGGCGGTGTCGGTTTTGCCGGGACTCATTTGCCATTGTCCGACGCGATGCAGAAACGAATCGCCGAGTCCGAATGGAAAACCCTGAAGGTCGGCATTCGTCCGGAGTTCGTTCACGTGTGGGACGAACCCTGTGATGACGCGATGCAGACACAGGTCGTACACGTCGAGGACCTTGGCACCTACAAGATCATGACCCTGAATCTCGACGGCGCTGCGCTCAAAGTTCGCCTGGCTGAAGACAAACCCGTGCCCGAAGGCACGGCGTACATCAGTTTTCCGGCGCAATGGCTGATGGTCTATGCCGATGATTACCTGTTGGAGGTGCGGCCATGAACAAGGTGCAGAACAACAAGGCTTGGTGGCTGGTGTTGCCGGTGTTCCTGTTGGTGGCGTTCAGTGCGGTGATCCCGATGATGACCGTGGTCAACTACTCGGTGCAGGATATCTTCGATCAGTCCAGCCGCTACTTCGTCGGTGCCGACTGGTACAGGCAGGTGCTGCTCGATCCACGGTTGCATGACTCGCTGCTGCGTCAGTTCATCTACTCCGGCTGCGTGTTGTTGATCGAAATCCCGTTGGGTATCGCCATCGCCCTGACCATGCCGACCAAGGGCCGCTGGTCGTCGCTGGTGCTGATCATTCTGGCGATCCCGCTGCTGATTCCGTGGAACGTGGTTGGCACCATCTGGCAGATTTTCGGCCGGGCCGACATCGGTTTGCTCGGCTCGAGCCTAAACGCCATGGGCATCAACTACAACTATGCGGCCAACACCATGGATGCCTGGGTCACGGTGTTGGTGATGGACGTCTGGCACTGGACGTCGCTGGTGGCGCTGTTGTGTTTCTCCGGTTTGCGGGCGATTCCGGACGTGTATTACCAGGCGGCGCGGATTGATCGGGCGTCGGCCTGGGCGGTGTTCCGACACATTCAATTGCCCAAGCTCAAAAGCGTGCTGCTGATCGCGGTGATGCTGCGGTTCATGGACAGCTTCATGATCTACACCGAACCCTTCGTGCTGACGGGGGGCGGTCCGGGTAATGCCACGACCTTCCTGAGTCAGACGCTGACCCAAATGGCCATCGGGCAATTCGACCTCGGCCCGGCGGCTGCATTCTCGCTGGTGTACTTCCTGATCATCCTGTTGGTGTCGTGGCTGTTCTATACCGCCATGACTCACGCTGACGCCAATCGGTGAGGCCTGCCATGAGCAAGAGAAAGCTTATCCCGTTGCTGATCTACATCCTGTTCCTGCTGGTGCCGATCTACTGGCTGCTGAACATGTCCTTCAAGAGCAACACCGAAATCCTCGGCGGTCTGACCCTGTTTCCCCGGGATTTCACCTTCGCCAACTACACGGTGATCTTCACTGACCCGAGCTGGTACACCGGTTATCTCAACTCGCTGTATTACGTGAGCCTCAATACGGTGATCTCCCTGAGCGTGGCGCTGCCAGCGGCGTATGCGTTTTCGCGCTATCGTTTCCTCGGCGACAAGCACCTGTTCTTCTGGCTGCTGACCAACCGCATGGCACCACCGGCGGTGTTCCTGTTGCCATTTTTTCAGCTGTATTCCTCGATCGGGTTGTTCGATACCCACATCGCGGTGGCGTTGGCGCACTGTCTGTTCAACGTGCCGTTGGCGGTGTGGATTCTTGAAGGCTTCATGTCCGGCGTTCCCAAGGAAATTGACGAAACCGCCTACATCGACGGCTACAGTTTCCCCAAGTTCTTCGTGAAGATCTTCGTCCCGCTGATCGGCTCCGGGATCGGTGTCACGGCGTTTTTCTGCTTCATGTTTTCCTGGGTCGAGCTGCTGCTGGCGCGAACCCTGACCTCGGTGAACGCCAAACCCATCGCGGCGGTGATGACCCGCACGGTCTCGGCGTCCGGCATCGACTGGGGCGTGCTGGCGGCGGCGGGAGTGTTGACCATCCTGCCGGGCATGCTGGTGATCTGGTTTGTTCGCAACCACGTGGCCAAGGGCTTTGCCTTGGGCCGGGTATGAGGAACTGATGATGGAATGGATGAGTTGGACTGGCCCCACGGCGGCATTCTTCAGCGTCATTGCCTTGATCCTGGCGGGTATGACGACCTGGGAATTGCGTTCGCCGAGCATCCCTCGGCGTGGTTTTTTGCCGATTGCCACGACCCGTGGCGATCGATTGTTTATCGGTCTTCTCGGCAGCGCCTACCTGCATTTGCTGGTAATCGGCGTCACCGACTGGAGCATCTGGGTGGCGTTCGCGTTGTCCCTGGTGTGGCTGTTGGCTGTGATGCGTTGGGGCTAGTCGAAATCGATCGGCATGCATGTCCCGAAACCTAAACAGGAGGTCTCTATGTTCGACAAGAACAATAAGCTGCGACATAGCGTTTCATTGGCAGCCATGCTGGCACTCAGTGGTTTGAGTGCTGCGGCCTGGGCCGATGCCTATGAAGACGCCGCCAAGAAATGGATTGGCAGCGAATTCAAACCGTCCACCCTGACCCCGGAACAGCAGCTCGAAGAGTTGAAATGGTTTATCAAGGCGTCCGAGCCGTTTCGCGGGATGAGCATCAAGGTGGTTTCGGAAACCATCGCGACCCACGAATATGAATCCAAAACGCTGGCCAAGGCCTTTACCGAGATCACCGGGATCAAGCTGACCCACGACCTGCTGCAGGAAGGCGACGTGGTGGAAAAGCTGCAGACCCAGATGCAATCGGACAAGAATATCTATGACGGCTGGGTCAACGACTCCGACCTGATCGGTACGCATTTTCGCTACGGCAAGACCGAATCGATCACCGACCTGATGGCCAACGAAGGCAAGGCCTACACCTCACCGACCCTGGACCTCAAAGACTTCATCGGTATCTCGTTCACCACCGCGCCGGATGGCAAAGTTTATCAACTGCCCGACCAGCAGTTCGCCAACCTCTACTGGTTTCGCGCCGACTGGTTCGAGCGGGCGGATCTGAAAGCGAAATTCAAAGAAAAATACGGTTATGAACTGGGCGTACCGGTGAACTGGTCGGCCTATGAAGACATCGCCAAATTCTTCAGCGAAGACGTCAAGGAAATCGACGGCAAGCGTATCTATGGGCACATGGACTACGGCAAGAAAGACCCGTCCCTGGGCTGGCGCTTTACCGATGCCTGGTTCTCCATGGCGGGTGCCGGCGATAAAGGCATTCCCAACGGCTTGCCGGTAGATGAGTGGGGCATCCGTGTCGAGGATTGTCATCCGGTGGGCTCCAGCGTGACCCGCGGCGGCGATACCAACGGCCCGGCGGCGGTGTATGCGACCACCAAGTACGTGGACTGGATGAAAAAATACGCGCCACCGGAAGCGGCGGGCATGACCTTCTCCGAATCCGGGCCGGTGCCGTCCCAGGGCAACATCGCCCAGCAGATCTTCTGGTACACCGCGTTTACCGCCGACATGACCAAACCGGGCCTGCCGGTGATGAACGCCGACGGCACGCCGAAATGGCGCATGGCACCCTCGCCGAAAGGCCCGTACTGGGAGGAGGGCATGAAGCTCGGTTATCAGGACGCCGGTTCCTGGACCTTCCTCAAGTCCACGCCTGAAAAGCAAAAACTCGCAGCCTGGCTGTACGCGCAGTTCGTGACCTCGAAAACCGTATCCCTGAAGAAAACCATCGTCGGCCTGACGCCGATCCGCGAGTCGGACATCAACTCGCAAGCCATGACCGACCTGGCACCGAAACTGGGTGGTCTGGTGGAGTTCTATCGCAGCCCGGCCCGCGTGCAATGGACCCCGACCGGGACCAACGTGCCGGACTATCCACGTTTGGCCCAACTGTGGTGGAGCCACATTGCTGAAGCGGCCAGTGGCGAGAAAACACCGCAACAGGCACTGGACGGTCTGGCCAAGGATCAGGATGCAATCCTGACCCGTCTGGAGCGCTCCAAGGTACAACCGACCTGTGGGCCGAAAATGAATCCTGAGCGGGATGCCCAGTACTGGTTCGATCAGCCGGGTGCGCCGAAAGCGAAACTGGCGAACGAGAAGCCGAAGGGCGAAACCGTGAGCTATGCCGAACTGCTGAAATCGTGGGAGGCGGCGCGTAAGTAAACAGCGGGACCGCGTGAGGCAAAACGGCACCGCAACAGGTGCCGTTTTTATTTGTCTCTGTGCCACCGCCATCGCGAGCAGGCTCGCCCCCACATTGAACCGCATTCTTTCTGACAGAACGTCGTCCCCTGTGGGAGCGAGCCTGCTCGCGATGGCGTCATTGAATACGCCGCAAACACTTCAGGTCAGCGCCGCCAGTTGTTGAACCGTGTCCGGAAAACGCTCAACCAGCCGGATCAGCGTTGTCGCCTGAGCATTAGGTTTCGCCCGCCCTTGCTCCCAGTTCTCCAGCGTCCGGGTGTTGGTGCGCAAGTACATCGCGAATACCGAACGGGAAAGGTTGAGCTGTTGGCGTATAGCTACCACTTCCTCGGCAGTGATTGGCACCAGTTTTGGCAGTTTGACCTTGTGGGTTCGCAGCGTGACCTTGCCTTGGCGCTCGTCGGCCAAGGCTTCAAGGCCTTCCATCAGTTCGGCAAAAATGTCACGTTTCATAGTGGGATCTCGTGTTGATTTCGCTATATAGAGTTTGTCTGAAAAGTTTCTTCTGGGAAGGCGACAAGTCGTTTTGCTCGTGTTTGCTATATACGGTGAACAGCCAGAATTGATCAAAACCCGACCACCAGTAATAAATCACCCTTAGTCCACTGCGCTTGCCTTTGCCTCGTCGCTGGTCGGAGAAACGGACCTTTCGCAACCCGCCCATACCTTCCACCAGGTCGCCGGTTTCCGGGTTTTTCAGCAGCTCCAGTTGAAAGCTGCGAAACAGTTCGTCGTCCAGGTAGTCATTTCGATGCTTTTGAAATGCGGGTAATTCGATAAAAAGAGCGTCCATGTTCTGTACGTTACCTGCGTATATTTCTATCACAAGAATCGAATAGGTCAAGGCTTCTGTGCCTGCCAATTCGGTCAAGCCATTACATTAAAGTCAAAGGCGGGATCGGGATGTAGGACGCGGCTGATTCATCCGCGAGGCGATTCTGGATATCGGGGAGGAGAGGGGCGAGCAATAAGGATCAAAAGTTTACGCAATACCCTGTAGGAGCTGCCGAAGGCTGCGATCTTTTGATCTTGTCCCCAAAACGCAAAAACGGCACCCGAAGGTGCCGTTTCTGTTTTCTACCGAGTGTCGCTAAGCGATCAACCCGCCAACCCCGATTGCTGAACCAGGTTCAGCAGCGGCTGTGGATACAGGCCGAGGAAGAACGCCAGTACGGCAATCGCCAGCAGCATCACGCCGCCTGCACGTTGTTCCCAGTGCAGTTGCGCATCGTGGCGACGCAGGTTCGGTTCGATCAGGTACAGGGTGACCATCACTCGCAGGTAGTAGAAGACGCCAATGGCGCTACCCAGTACCAGGGAGCCGACCAGCCACCATTGCTGCGACTCGACACCGGTGGCGATGATGTAGAACTTGCCGATGAAGCCCGCGGTCAGCGGGATACCGGCCAGGGACAGCATCATCACGGTCAGGACGGCGGTCAGGTACGGACGGCGCCAGAACAGGCCGCGGTATTCGTACAGGGCGTCCGCGTCACGGCCGTTGTATGGCGAGGACATCAGGGTGATCACACCGAACGCACCAAGGCTGGTGATCACGTAGGTGACCAGGTACACGCCGATGGCTTCCACGGCCAGGCCTTTGCTCGCCACCAGGGCGATCAGCAGGTAACCGAAGTGAGCGATGGACGAATAACCCAGCAGACGCTTGAGGTTGCTCTGGGTCAGTGCCAGCAGGTTACCGAACAGGATCGAGGCGATGGCGATGAGGGTCAGCACGTCGCTCAGCACGCCACTGCTCGCCGCTGGCGAGATCTGGAACAGACGCACCATCACCGCGAACACAGCGACTTTCGAGGCGGTGGCCAGGAACGCTGCCACCGGCGCCGGAGCACCTTCGTAAACGTCCGGGGTCCAGAGGTGGAACGGTACCAGCGACAACTTGAACGCCAGGCCGATCAGCATCATGCCCAGGCCCAGTTGAGCCAGCGAACTTGGCAGGCCGGTGGCCGCCAGGGCCTGACCGATGCCGTTGAAGCTCAGGCTGCCGGAATCGGCGTAGAGCAGGGCCATGCCGAACAACAGGAACGCGGAACCGGCAGCCGACAGCACCATGTACTTGATGCCGGCTTCCAGCGAACGCTTGTTGAAGAAGGCATACGCCACCAGACCGTAAACCGGTACCGAGAGCAGTTCCAGACCGACGAACAAGCCGGCCAGATGCTGCGCGCTGACCAACACCAGGCCACCGGCGGCGGACATCAGGATCAGCAGGTAAAGTTCTTCACGGTTGCCCGGGTAACCCGAACCGCCATCGCCCAAATAGGCGTGGGCGAGGGTCACACAGGCGAGGGTGGCGACCAGGATCAGCGCCATGTACAGGCAAGCGAAGGTGTCGATCTGCAGCAATGGCGTCACGGCCAGTGGCGCGACTTTCAGGGCTGGCAGGATCGACAGCAGCGCCAGGTTCAGACCTGCCACCGACAGCAGGAAGGTCTGTGAGTGGTTGCGGCGCCATGCGATAGCCAGCATCACCACGATGATCGTGGCGCTGGTGATCAACAACGGCGCAAGCGCGATAAAGTGTTGAGTCGTGAATTCCATAGCGCTCTTACCGGGCCGAAGCGAGTTGAGTGAAGGCGGTGCCGAGCCACTGCTGCACGCCATGCATCGTCGCGGCAGAGGTATCGAGGAACGGTTGCGGGTACACGCCGATGTAAATCAGCAGCGCCGCAAGCCCGACCACCATGATCAGTTCGCGACCGTCCATGCCATGCAGCACCGCGTCCGATTTGGACGGGCCGAAGAAGGCACGGTGGACCATGATCAGCGAGTAGACCGAACCGAACACCAGCCCGGACGTCGCAATCACGGTAATCCATGGGGCGCTGGCGAAGGTGCCGATCAGGATCAGGAACTCACCGACGAAGTTACCGGTCGCCGGCAAGCCCAGGGACGCGGCGGCGAAGAACAGGCTCAGAGCCGGCAGGTAGGCAATCTTCGACCACAGGCCACCCATTTCACGCATATCGCGGGTGTGGGTACGCTCGTACAGCTGACCGGAGAGGATAAAGAGTGCCGCGGCCGACAGACCGTGCGCCAGCATCTGCATCACTGCGCCCTGCAGCGCCAGTTGGCTGCCGGAGTAGATGCCGATCAGTACGAAGCCCATGTGGGAAACGGACGAGAAGGCAATCAGACGCTTGATGTCGGTTTGTGCGAAAGCCAGGAACGCGCCGTAGAAGATCCCGATCAGACCCAGGGTCATCGCGAACGGCGCGAATTCGGCCGAGGCGTTCGGGAACAGCGGCAAGGCGAAACGCAGCAGGCCATAGGCCGCAGTCTTCAACAAGATACCGGCCAGGTCCACGGAACCCGCGGTCGGCGCCTGGGCGTGAGCGTCAGGCAACCAGGAGTGAAACGGTACGACTGGCAGCTTGACCGCGAAGGCGATGAAGAAGCCGAGCATCAGGATGTACTCGGTGGTCGTCGACATCTTGGTTTTCAACAGGTCGGCGTAGTTGAAGGTAATCACGCCGGTGTCGTTGAAGTTGACCAGTACCAGACCCAGGATCGCCACCAACATGATCAGGCCGGAAGCCTGGGTGAAGATGAAGAACTTGGTTGCCGCGTAGATCCGGGTTTTCTTGCCGTCCGAAGAACTGTGACCCCAGAGCGCGATGAGGAAATACATCGGCACCAGCATCATTTCCCAGAAGAAGAAGAACATGAACAGGTCGAGGGCGAGGAACACGCCGACGACGCCGCCCAAAATCCACATCAGGTTCAGGTGGAAGAAGCCCACGTGACGCTGGATCTCTTTCCACGAGCAGAGTACCGAGAGGACACCCAGCAGGCCGGTCAGCAGGATCATCAACAGCGACAAGCCGTCGAGGGCCAGGTGCACGTTGATGCCGAAACGCTGGATCCAGACGTGTTTGAACTCAATCACCCAGGTCGGATCGGCGCCAGGCGCCGGTGCAAATGAATAGTCACCGTTGGCCCACAGCCAGAGGCCAAGGGAGAGCAGCAGGGACATGGTGATCAGCGCAATCCAGCGGGGGAGGGTGGCGCCGAAGCGCTCACCCATCCAGCACAGCAGGCCGCCGATGAAGGGGATCAGGATTAGCCAGGGCAGAATCATGACGGGCTCGTTTCCTTTCGCAAGTTCGCAAGGTTCATATCAGACCGCTACCAGCACGACGGCGCCGACTACCAGCACGGCACCAGCAGCCATCGAGGCGGCATACCAACGCAATTGACCGGTCTCGGTACGGCTCAGGGCGGTGTGACCGCCTTTGGCCATACGCGGGATCAGACCGATGGTCTGGTCGAGCGGGTCTTTGCGCAGAATGTGGCTGATCGCAAGGTAAGGCTTGACGAACAGTTTGTCGTAGATCCAGTCGAAGCCCCAGGCAGCGAACCACCAGGCCGAAAGGAAGCGGCCGACGCCGCTGTTGGCGATGGCGGTGACGAAGCGACGCTTGCCGAGGAACAGCAGCGCGGCCAGCAGGATACCGGCCAGGGCGATGGCGCCCGAGGCGATTTCCAGACTGTGCTTGGCGTCGCCGCCGGCATGGCCGACGCTTTGTGGCAGTACACCGTGCAGCGGCGGAACGATCATCGCGCCGACGAACGTCGACAGTACGATCAGCACCGACAGTGGCAGCCAGTGAGCAATGCCGTGACCGGCGTGCGCTTCGGTCTTCGCTTCACCGTGGAACGCGATGAAGATCAGGCGGAAGGTGTACAGCGAGGTCATGAAGGCACCGACCAGACCGGCATAAAGCAGACCCTGGTTACCGCTGGCGAACGCTTCCCAGAGGATTTCATCCTTGGAATAGAAGCCCGCGGTCACCAGAGGCAAGGCCGCCAGGGCCGCGCCGCCGACGATGAAACTGGCGTAGGCCAGTGGCAGCTTCTTCCACAGGCCGCCCATCTTGAAGATGTTCTGCTCGTGGTGGCAGGCAACGATCACCGAACCGGACGCGAGGAACAACAGCGCCTTGAAGAAGGCGTGGGTCATCAGGTGGAAGATCGCGCCTTCCCACGCACCTACGCCCAAGGCCAGGAACATGTAGCCGATCTGGCTCATGGTCGAGTAGGCGAGGATACGTTTGATGTCGGTCTGAACCAGTGCGGCAAAACCTGCCAGTACCAGCGTCACACCACCCACGACACCGACCAGGTGCAGAATGTCCGGCGCCAGGGCGAACAGGCCGTGGGTACGGGCAATCAGGTAGACACCGGCGGTCACCATGGTCGCGGCGTGGATCAGTGCCGAAACCGGGGTCGGGCCGGCCATCGCATCCGCCAGCCAGGTTTGCAGCGGCAGTTGCGCGGATTTACCGACAGCGCCACCCAGCAGCATCAGGGTCGCCAGCACGATCCAGAAGTCGCCGGCCTTGAAATGCTCAGGCGCCTTGACCAGCAGTTCCTGAATGTTCAGCGTGCCCAACTGCTGGAACAGGATGAACAGGCCGATGGCCATGAACACGTCGCCAACGCGGGTCACGATGAAGGCTTTGAGTGCCGCGTTACCGTTGTTGCGGTTGCTGTAGTAGAAACCGATCAACAGGTAGGAGCACAGGCCCACGCCTTCCCAGCCGAAGTACACGAACAGCAGGTTATCGGCCAGGACCAGGAACAGCATGCTGGCGATAAACAGGTTGGTGTAGGCGAAGAAGCGCGAGTAACCGGCTTCACCGCGCATGTACCAGGATGCGAACAGATGGATCAGGAAGCCAACGCCGACCACCACACCCAGCATGGTCAGGGACAGACCATCCAGGTACAGCGCGAAGTTAGGCGTGAAGCCTTCCACCGCCATCCACTGCCACAACACTTGGGTGTAGTGACCGCCTTCAGGGGGCGCAACGTTGAACTGCCAGATGATGTAAGCCGTGACGATTGCCGACAGGCCAATGGAGCCGACGCCGATCAGCGCCGAAAGGTTTTCCGAGAGGCGTCCACGGGAGAACGACAGCAGCAGGAAACCGATGAGAGGGAATACGAAAGTCAGATAGAGAAGGTTCATCCGCGCATCTCGCTGGCAGCGTCGATATCGAGAGTGTGGAAGCGGCGATACAGCTGCAACAGAATCGCCAGGCCAATACTGGCCTCGGCGGCTGCCAGGCTGATCACCAGGATGAACATGATCTGTCCATCCGGCTGTCCCCAGCGGCTACCGGCAACGATGAACGCCAACGCGGAGGCATTCATCATGACCTCCAGGCTCATCAGCACGAAGAGAATGTTGCGCCGGACCATCAGGCCGACCAGACCGAGGCAGAACAGGATGCCGGCGACCGCCAGACCATGCTCCAAAGGGATAGCAGGCATCGTCATTGCTCCTTGGCTTCGTTGCGGCCCAAGTGGAACGCCGTGACGGCTGCGGCGAGCAGCAGCATCGAGGCGAGTTCGACCACCAGCAGATACGGGCCGAACAGGCTGATGCCCACGGCCTTGGCGTCTACGGTGGTGTGGCCGATGGCCTGACCGCTGGCATCGCTGAACAGTACGTACAGCAGTTCAACCAGCAGCAGGGCGCCGAGGGCGACGGGGCCCAGCCAAATGCCGGGCTTGAGCCAGACGCGCTCTTGCTGAACCGAGGCCGGGCCCAGGTTCAGCATCATCACCACGAACACGAACAGCACCATGATGGCGCCGGCGTAGGCGATCACTTCCAGGACACCGGCAAACGGTGCGCCGAGGGCGAAGAACGTCATGGCCACGGCGATCAGCGAAATGATCAGGTAGAGCAGGGCGTGCACGGGGTTGGTGTTGGTGATCACGCGAAGCGTGGACACAACAGCGATACCCGATGCGAAATAGAAAGCGAATTCCATCTTTCTTCCTTAAGGCAGCAAGCTCTTCACGTTGATCGGCTGGGCTTCATTCTGCGCGGCGCCTTTAGGCTTACCGGCAATCGCCATACCTGCAACACGATAGAAGTTGTAATCAGGGTTTTTGCCGGGGCCGGAGATCAAAAGATCTTCTTTCTCGTACACCAGGTCCTGACGTTTGAACTCGGCCATTTCGAAATCCGGTGTCAGCTGGATCGCGGTGGTCGGGCAGGCTTCCTCGCAGAGGCCGCAGAAAATGCAGCGCGAGAAGTTGATGCGGAAGAAGTCCGGGTACCAGCGACCGTCTTCGGTTTCAGCTTTCTGCAGCGAGATGCAACCCACCGGGCACGCCACGGCGCACAGGTTGCAGGCTACACAACGCTCTTCGCCGTCGGGGTCGCGGGTCAGCACGATACGCCCACGGAAGCGCGGCGGCAGGTACACGGGTTCTTCCGGGTATTGCAGCGTGTCGCGCTTGCGAAAGGCATGGCCGAAGATCATCACCAGGCTGCGAAGCTGGGTGAAGAAGCCATGCACGATGTCAAAAATGTACTTCATGATTCTCTATCCTCACTGAGCCGCGACGGCGGGCGTGTTGAGCAACACGACCGCAGCGGTCACCAGCATGTTGACGAGGGTCAGCGGCAGGCAGAACTTCCAGCTGAAATCCATCACTTGGTCATACCGTGGGCGCGGAATCGAGGCGCGCAACAGGATGAAGAACATGATGAAGAACGCGGTTTTCAGCGCGAACCAGATGAACGGGATCTGCGGCAGAATGCCGAACGGACCGTGCCAGCCACCGAAGAACAAGGTCACCAGCAGCGCCGAAATCAGCACGATGCCGATGTACTCACCGACGAAGAACATCCCCCATTTCATGCCGGCGTATTCAATGTGGTAACCGTCGGCCAGTTCCTGTTCCGCTTCCGGCTGGTCGAACGGGTGACGGTGAGTCACGGCGACACCAGCGATGAAAAAGGTCAGGAAACCGAAGATCTGCGGAATGATGAGCCACATGTTCTGCGCTTGGTATTCAACGATGTCGCGCATGTTGAACGAGCCGACCTGGATCACGATGCCCATCAGCGACAGGCCCATGAACACTTCGTACGACACGGTTTGTGCCGAGGCCCGCAAGCTGCCCAACAGGGCGAACTTGTTGTTACTCGACCAGCCGGCGAACAGCACCGCGTAGACCGACAGACCGGCCATGGCGAAGAAGAACAGGATGCCGATGTTGATGTCCGCCACGCCCCAGGTCGGGGTGATCGGGATAATCGCGAAGGCCATCAGCAAGGCGCTCATGGCCACGACCGGCGCCAACGTGAAGATCACTTTGTCGGCGAACGGCGGGGTCCAGTCTTCCTTGAAGAACATCTTGATCATGTCCGCGGCGATCTGGAATGCGCCGAACGGGCCGACGCGGTTCGGACCGTAACGGTCCTGCCAGAGGGCGAGCAGACGACGCTCGACCCAGCTCAACAGCGCGCCGCACACCACCACGGCGAGCAGAATCACGATGGCCTTGAGGACCGCGATGATTACGTCGATCACTTCAGGAGTGAACCAGGTCATAGCGCTGCCTCCTGCAGACCGTCAACGGATTGGCCAAAGATCGCTGGCGGGATGCCGGCGATACCGGCCGGCAATGCGACCAGACCGGCGCCCAGCTCCTCATTGATACGCAGTGGCAGACGCAGGGTCTGGCCGGCCACGTTCAGGCTCAGCAGGGCACCATCATTGACGCCCAGACGATCGGCTTCGGACTTGGCCAGCGACAGGTAAGGGGCTGGAATGCGTTCCTGGACCGGCGCGGCTTTGGAAGAGTTTTCTTCGCTGCCGAACAGGTGGAAGAACGGCACGACCTGCCAGGTGCCCGGAGCCGGGTTGAACGCGCGCGGAACACTGGCGAACCAGTTCAGCGAATCACCGGTGCTTTCGATCAGGCGAATGCCCGGGTCGCCGGCGCGGAGGTGACCACCGACTTCGTCCTGGAACTTGTTCCAGGCTTGCGGCGAGTTCCAGCCCGGAGACCAGGCGAATGGCACTTGCTGACGCGGTTCGGCCGAGCCCGAGTAACCTTCCATGGAGAACGAGAACGCCGTGTCGTTGTCTTGGGACGTACGCGGTTCATGCACGCTGATATCGGCGCGCATGGCGGTCCGGCCGCTGTAACGCAGCGGTTCGCGAGCCAGTTTCAGGCCCTTGATACGGAACGCGGCAGACGGTGCGGCCTCGACGATGCGCGCCAGTTGCGGTTTGCTCGCAGCAACGGCAGCGGTGACGTGGTCCAGTTGGGTCCAGTCGATCGGCTGGTTCAGCAGGGTCGAACGCAGGGCATGCAGCCAGCGCCAGCCTTCGTGAACCAGAATGCTTGCGTCGAGGTAAGTCGGGTCGAAGACCTGGAAGAAACGCTGGGCGCGGCCTTCCTGGCTGACCAGCGTACCGTCGCCTTCAGCGAAGCTGGCCGCTGGCAGCACCAGGTGCGCGCGATCGCTGGTGGCGGTCTTCTGATGGTCGGCCACGATCACCACTTTTGCGGCGTTCAGGGCAGCATCGACACGGGCTTTGTCGGTACGGGTGTACAGATCGTTTTCCAGCACGACGATGGCGTCGGCCTTACCGTCGATCACCGCTTGCAGGGCCGCGTCGACCGAGTCACCACCGAGCATGGCCAGGCCGAGGCTGTTGGCTTCTGGCACGATCAGGCTGATGGAGCCGTTCTTCTCGCGCAGCTTCAGGGCTTTGGCAATGTTTGCAGCAGCTTCGATCAACGCCTTGGAACCCAGCGAGGTGCCGGCAATGATCAACGGACGCTTGGCAGCGAGCAGGGCGTTGGCGATGCGCTGAGCCAGTTCGAGGGCTTCAGCGTCCAGGCCTTCAACGGCCGGCGCGCTGGCATCGAGGGCGTGAGCCACGGCGAAACCGATGCGAGCCAGGTCGTCGGGAGCGGCGTGAACGCATTCTTCAGCCACGTCGTCGAGCTTGGTTTCAGCCAGGCTGGCGATGAACAGCGGGTTCAGCGCGTCCTGACCGATGTTCTTCACCGCGGCATCGAGCCACGGCTGAACGCGCATGGCGTCGGCCATGTCTTCGGCCTTGCCCTTGACCGATTGACGCAGGGCCAGGGCCATACGCGCAGCCGTCTGGGTCAGGTCTTCGCCGAGGACGAAAATCGCATCGTGATCTTCGATGTCGCGCATGTTCGGGATCGGCAGCGGGCTGTCTTTGAGCACCTGCACAACCAGGCGAATGCGCTCAAGTTCAGCAGCTTCGATACCGGAGTAGAAATGCTCGGCACCGACCAGTTCCAGCAACGCGTAGTTGCTTTCGAGGCTGGCGCGCGGCGAACCGATGCCGACGATGTTGCGACCACGCAGCAGGTCAGCGGCTTTATCCAGCGCTTCGTCGAGGCTCAGCTTGGCGCCGTTGGCCAGCAGTGGCTGACGCGGGCGGTCTTCGCGGTTGACGTAGCCATAGCCGAAACGGCCACGGTCGCACAGGAAGTACTGGTTCACCGAACCGTTGAAGCGGTTTTCGATGCGACGCAGTTCGCCGTAACGCTCGCCCGGGGAAATGTTGCAACCGCTGGAGCAGCCATGGCAGATGCTCGGCGAGAATTGCATGTCCCATTTACGGTTGTAGCGCTCGGAGTGGGTCTTGTCGGTGAACACGCCGGTCGGGCAGACCTCGGTGAGGTTGCCGGAGAACTCGCTTTCCAGCACGCCGTCTTCAACGCGACCGAAGTACACGTTGTCGTGGGCGCCGAATACGCCGAGGTCGGTGCCGCCGGCGTAGTCCTTATAGAAGCGCACGCAGCGATAGCAAGCGATGCAGCGGTTCATTTCGTGGGAAATGAACGGGCCCAGTTGCTGGTTCTGGTGAGTACGCTTGGTGAAGCGATAACGGCGCTCGTTGTGGCCGGTCATCACCGTCATGTCTTGCAGGTGGCAGTGACCGCCTTCCTCACAGACCGGGCAGTCGTGAGGGTGGTTGGTCATCAGCCATTCAACGACGCTTGCGCGAAACACTTTCGCTTCTTCGTCGTCGATGGAGATCCAGCTGCCGTCGGTGGCGGGGGTCATGCAGGACATGACGATCCGACCACGCTTGTCGT
Source organism: Pseudomonas sp. PICF141 (assembly GCF_002286815.1). Lineage (GTDB taxonomy): Bacteria > Pseudomonadota > Gammaproteobacteria > Pseudomonadales > Pseudomonadaceae > Aquipseudomonas. The sequence continues at coordinate 63,809 of NZ_MUNM01000033.1, read as the reverse complement.
TCTCGTCGGTGTACTGCTTGACCGCGCACTGGCGGCAAGCGCCAACGCTGCCAAGGGCTGGGTGCCAGCAGAAATAAGGGATATCGAGGCCTAGCGACAGACACGCCTGTAACAGGTTGTCTGCCCCATCGACTTCGAGCTCTTTGCCGTCTACGTGGATAGTGGCCATGGTTCAAAGTTCTTCGTTGGCCCGGTGTCAGCGGGCGTGGCTAATGGAATCTTGTTATTCGCGTGAATCAACACAGCCGTTTACGGCGTCATCACACGACAAAGCGAAGGGCACGGACCCTTCGCTTTTTTAAGCGTTTACGCGCCGACTACGATCGGCTTTGCCAGAGGCGGGACGACGGCGCTGGTGGGCGCGATGCCGGCTTCGAACTCTGGACGGAAGTATTTGATGGCGCTACCCAACGGCTCCACGGCACCCGGTGCGTGTGCACAGAAGGTCTTGCCAGGGCCGAGGAAACCGACCAGACCCAGCAGGGTCTCGATATCGCCGGCTTGCCCTTCACCGTTCTCGATCGCGCGCAGCAGCTTGACGCTCCACGGCAGACCGTCACGGCACGGGGTGCAGAAGCCACAGGATTCGCGGGAGAAGAACTCTTCCATGTTGCGCAGCAACGACACCATGTTGATGCTGTCGTCCACCGCCATGGCCAGGCCGGTACCCATACGGGTGCCCACTTTGGCGATGCCGCCGGCATACATTTGTGCGTCCAGGTGCTCCGGCAACAGGAAACCGGTACCGGCACCGCCTGGCTGCCAGCACTTGAGCTTGTAACCGTCGCGCATGCCGCCGGCGTAGTCTTCGAACAGTTCGCGACCGGTGATGCCGAACGGCAATTCCCACAGGCCAGGGTTCTTGACCTTGCCGGAGAAGCCCATGAGCTTGGTGCCCATGTCTTCGCTGCCTTCGCGGGCCAACGATTTGTACCAGCTCACGCCGTCGGCAATGATTGCCGGCACGTTGCACAGGGTTTCAACGTTGTTCACGCAAGTCGGCTTGCCCCACACGCCTACGGCGGCAGGGAAGGGCGGCTTGGAGCGCGGGTTGGCGCGGCGGCCTTCGAGGGAGTTGATCAGTGCGGTTTCTTCACCGCAGATGTAGCGCCCGGCGCCGGTGTGCACGAACAGCTCGAAATCAAAGCCGCTGCCCAGGATGTTCTTACCCAGCAGGCCTGCTGCCTTGGCTTCTTCCACGGCACGGTTGAGGTGCTTGGCGGCGGTGGTGTATTCGCCACGCAGGAAGATGTAGCCACGGTAGGTTTTCAGCGCGCGAGCACTGATCAGCATGCCTTCGATCAGCAGATGGGGCAGTTGCTCCATCAGCATGCGGTCTTTCCAGGTGTTCGGCTCCATCTCATCCGCGTTGCACAGCAAGTAGCGGATGTTGATGGATTCGTCCTTTGGCATCAGGCCCCACTTCACGCCCGTGGGGAAGCCTGCACCGCCGCGGCCCTTGAGGCCGGAGTCTTTCACGGTCTGGACGATGTCGTCCTGGGCCATGTCGGCGAAGGCTTTGCGCGCAGCGGCGTAACCGTTCTTGGCCTGGTATTCGTCGAGCCATACGGCTTCGCCGTCGTCACGCAGACGCCAGGTGAGCGGATGAGTCTCGGCCGAACGCTTGATGCGGTTGGCAGGACCGAAGGAAGTCAGGGTCATACGTAGCCCTCGAGCAGTTTGGCAACACCGGCAGGCTGCACATCACCGAATGTGTCGTCGTCGATCATCAACGCCGGCGCCTTGTCGCAGTTGCCGAGGCAGCAGACCGGCAGCAGGGTGAAACGACCGTCGGCAGTGGTCTGGCCCAGGCCGATGCCCAGCTTGCTCTGGATTTCGCTGACCACCGACTCGTGGCCGCCGATGTAGCAGACCATGCTGTCGCAGACGCGAATGATGTGACGGCCCACGGGCTGACGGAAGATCTGGCTATAGAACGTTGCCACGCCTTCAACGTCGCTGGCGGGGATGCCAAGGATTTCGCCAATGGCGTAGAGCGCGCCATCAGGCACCCAGCCACGTTCCTTCTGGACGATCTTCAGGGCTTCGATCGACGCCGCGCGCGGGTCTTCGTAGTGATGCAGCTCATGCTCGATGGCCGAGCGCTCGGTTTCGCTCAGGGCGAAACGGTCTGTCAGGATAAGCGTGCTGTTCATGCTTAACGGTCCACGTCGGCCATAACGAAATCGATACTACCCAGGTACGCGATCAAGTCCGCGACCATGCTGCCTTTGATCACCGAAGGGATCTGCTGCAAGTGCGGGAAGCTTGGGGTACGAATCCGGGTGCGGTAGCTCATGGTGCCGCCATCGCTCGTCAGGTAATAACTGTTGATGCCCTTGGTCGCTTCGATCATCTGGAAAGATTCGTTGGCCGGCATGACCGGGCCCCACGAAACTTGCAGGAAGTGCGTGATCAGGGTCTCGATGTGTTGCAGCGTGCGCTCTTTGGGCGGCGGCGTGGTCAGCGGGTGATCCGCCTTGTACGGGCCTTCCGGCATGTTGCGCATGCACTGCTCGATGATCTTGATGCTCTGGCGCATTTCTTCGACGCGAACGATGCAACGGTCGTAGGCATCACCATTGGCCGCCAGCGGCACTTCGAATTCGAAGTTCTCGTAACCCGAGTAAGGGCGCGCTTTACGCAGGTCGAAATCGCAACCGGTCGAACGCAAGCCTGCACCGGTGACGCCCCATTCCAGGGCTTCCTTGGTGTTGTAGGCGGCGACGCCGATGGTCCGGCCACGCAGGATGCTGTTGTCCAGTGCGGCTTTCTGGTATTCGTCCAGACGCTTGGGCATCCACTCGACGAAATCCTTGACCAGTTTTTCCCAGCCGCGCGGCAGGTCGTGGGCGACGCCACCGATGCGGTACCAGGCCGGGTGCAGACGGAAACCGGTAATGGCTTCGATCACCGTGTACGCCTTCTGGCGGTCGGTGAAGGTGAAGAACACCGGGGTCATGGCGCCGACGTCCTGGATGTAGGTCCCCAGGAACAACAGGTGGCTGGTGATCCGGAAGAACTCGGCCATCATGATGCGGATGACGTCGACCTTCTCGGGCACCTTGATGCCGGCCAGCTTCTCGACCGAGAGCACGTACGGCAGGTTGTTCATCACGCCGCCGAGGTAGTCGATCCGGTCGGTGTACGGAATGAAGCTGTGCCAGGACTGACGCTCGGCCATCTTCTCGGCACCACGGTGGTGGTAACCGACGTCCGGCACGCAGTCGACGATCTCTTCACCGTCCAGCTGCAGAATGATGCGGAACGCCCCGTGCGCCGAAGGGTGGTTGGGGCCCAGGTTGAGGAACATGTAGTCCTCGTTCGCACCGGAACGCTTCATGCCCCAATCTTCAGGCTTGAAGCGCGCGGCTTCTTCCTCAAGCTGTTGCTTGGCCAGCGTCAGGCTGAACGGGTCGAATTCGGTGGCGCGGGCCGGGAAGTCCTTGCGCAGCGGGTGGCCTTCCCAGGTCGGCGGCATCATGATGCGCGTCAGGTGCGGGTGACCGGCAAAGTTGATGCCGTACATGTCCCACACTTCACGCTCGTACCAGTTGGCGTTTGGCCACAGACCGGTAACGGTCGGTACGCTGAGGTCGCTCTCGGACAAGGCGACCTTGATCATTACGTCACTATTACGTTCGATCGACATCAAGTGATAGAACACAGTGAAGTCGGCGCCGCTTGGCAGCCCTTGACGCTTGGTGCGCAGACGCTCGTCCACGCCGTGCAGGTCATAGAGCATGACGTACGGCTTGGGCAGGTTGCGCAGGAAGGTCAGGACTTCGACGAGTTTGGCGCGGGCAACCCAAAGCACCGGCATGCCGGTGCGGGTCGGCTGGGCGCTGAACGCCTCCGGGCCAAAACGATTGTTCAGTTCGACGACCACATCCTGGTCGTCTGCCTTGTAAGGCGGGATGTACAGAGCACTGCCTGTAGTCATGGTTATTTATCGCTTTCGGTCAACGTAAAGAATGAAGCCAGTTTCTCGTTTCTTTGTAAGAACAGATCTGGATCAGACTTCGTCGGGGCTGCGCAGGTTGGTTACCTGAATACGCTGTTCGCGGCGCTTTTCCTTTTCGGAAGGCATCTCGGCGCGATAGACGCCTTGATCACCAACGACCCAGGAAAGTGGGCGACGCTCCTGGCCAATCGACTCCTGCAACAGCATCAAGCCTTGCAGGAAAGCTTCAGGGCGGGGCGGGCAGCCAGGCACGTAGACGTCCACGGGCAGGAACTTGTCCACCCCTTGAACGACGGAGTAGATGTCGTACATGCCACCGGAGTTGGCGCACGAACCCATGGAGATGACCCATTTAGGCTCGAGCATTTGCTCGTAGAGACGCTGAATGATCGGCGCCATCTTGATGAAGCAGGTACCGGCGATAACCATGAAATCCGCCTGACGCGGCGATGCCCGGATAACCTCGGCGCCAAAGCGCGCGATGTCGTGGGGCGCCGTGAAGGCGGTGGTCATTTCCACGTAGCAGCACGAAAGACCGAAGTTGTACGGCCACAGGGAGTTCTTGCGCCCCCAGTTGATCGTGCCGTTGAGCACGTCTTCGAGCTTGCCCATGAAAATGTTTTTGTGGACTTGATCTTCTAACGGATCGGAAACGGTTTCCCGTTTGCCAATCGGATACTGCTCGTTAGGAGCATCGGGGTCGATCCTGGTGAGATTGTATTGCATTGCCAAAGCCTCATTGTTTCAGCTTCGCTTGCCGCTTGCGCCGAGCTTCCGGAGCCCAGTCAAGGGCGCCCACTCGGAATAGGTAGACAAGACCTGCCAACAGAATTGCTATGAAAACGAGAGCTTCGACGAATCCGGTCCAGCCGCTTTCGCGGACGGACACAGACCAGGCAAAGAGAAAAAGGGCTTCGATATCGAAGATCACGAAGAGCATCGCGACCAGATAGAATTTGGCTGAGAGCCGCAAGCGGGCGCCACCGGTAGGTAGCATGCCGGACTCGAACGGTTCGTTTTTGCTGCGGCCCCAGGCTTTTGACCCGAGGAGGCTGGAGACGCCGAGCATGAAGGCGCAAAGGCCGCCGACACCCAGAAGGAAAATGGCAAAGCCCCAGTTGTGGGCCATGAGTCCGGTCGCTTCGGGCATGCTGGAAATCCTTAACAGAGAGCAAAGGTCTCTGAGCTTGAAAAGAAACAAAGCAGTGACGATATGTCGCAGCAATCAATCGCGGTGATTTTATGGCTAAACACCGAGCAAGTAAAATTCAGATAGCGAAATTATTTACAAGAATAAGGACATAGCATGCCTCCAAAGACCTGTAGCCCATGCCGCTCGGGCATTAGCGGGGGTTTTGTCAAATATGTTTTGTAGGGAATGTAACGAACATACTTGCCGCTAAATGATAATCAATATTATTTGTCGCGCTTTTCAAACTGTTTAACAGGTGAGTGGCTGGGAAGTTGTCTTATATGCGCGTTACTGCAAGTAGCAGGCGCCCCCGTTTTACCCTCTTTTTCTGATCGCGACACCGCTCTGGATCAATGTTTTTGTCCGCCTGAGTCTGTAGGAGCGAGGCTTGCCCGCGAAGAATGCGCTGCGGTTTTTCAGGCATTACCGCCTCATCGTTCTTCGCGGGCAAGCCTCGCTCCTGCAGAGGAGAGGGGAATCGCAGGCAAAAAAACGCCCCGAACCAGTCGGGGCGTCAGATGTGCAGCGCTGCGGTTAGCTTTCTGTTCGGCCCGCAGCGGCTGATGTCTCAGGCGAAGCAGATCAGTGGAACTGTTCTTCTTCGGTCGAACCGGTCAGCGCGGTTACCGAGGACGTGCCACCCTGGATCACGGTGGTCATGTCATCGAAGTAGCCGGTGCCCACTTCCTGCTGGTGAGCCACGAAGGTGTAACCCTTGGCGGCGTCAGCGAATTCCTGCTCTTGCAGCTTCACGTAGGCGGTCATGTCGTTGCGGGCGTAGTCGTGCGCCAGGTTGAACATGCTGTGCCACATGTTGTGAATGCCGGCCAGGGTGATGAACTGGTGCTTGTAACCCATGGCGGACAGTTCGCGCTGGAACTTGGCGATGGTCGCGTCGTCCAGGTTTTTCTTCCAGTTGAAGGAAGGCGAGCAGTTGTACGACAGCAGTTGGTCCGGGTATTCCTTTTTGATCGCTTCAGCGAAGCGACGTGCTTCTTCCAGATCCGGCTTGGCGGTTTCGCACCAGATCAGGTCGGCGAACGGCGCGTAGGCCAGGCCGCGAGCGATGGCCTGGTCGAGGCCGGCGCGCACTTTGTAGAAGCCTTCCTGGGTGCGTTCACCCGTCACGAATGGCTGGTCATACGGGTCGCAATCGGAAGTCAGCAAGTCGGCTGCGTTAGCGTCGGTACGGGCCAGGATGATGGTCGGTGTACCGGCCACGTCAGCGGCCAGACGAGCAGCGGTCAGCTTCTGTACGGCTTCCTGGGTAGGAACCAGTACCTTGCCGCCCATGTGACCGCATTTTTTCACGGAAGCCAGTTGGTCTTCGAAGTGAACGCCGGCGGCGCCTGCTTCGATCATGCTCTTCATCAGCTCGTAAGCGTTCAATACGCCGCCGAAACCGGCTTCAGCGTCAGCCACGATCGGTGCGAAGTAATCGATGTAGCCTTCGTCGCCCGGGTTCTTGCCGGCTTTCCACTGGATCTGGTCGGCACGACGGAACGAGTTGTTGATGCGCTTGACCACGGTCGGAACCGAATCCACCGGGTACAGCGACTGATCCGGGTACATCGATTCGGCGGAGTTGTTGTCCGCAGCTACCTGCCAGCCCGACAGGTAGATCGCCTGGATACCGGCCTTGACTTGTTGCACAGCCTGGCCGCCGGTCAGGGCGCCCATGCAGTTGACGAAATCTTTCTCAGGACGGAAGGACGGCTTGGCACCCTGGGTGACCAGGTTCCAAAGCTTTTCGGCGCCCATTTTTGCAAAGGTGTGCTCAGGTTGAACCGAGCCACGCAGACGGACGACGTCAGCAGCGGAGTAATTGCGTGTCACGCCTTTCCAGCGCGGGTTTTCAGCCCAATCTTTTTCGAGGGCTGCAATTTGCTGTTCGCGTGTCAGTGCCATGGAGATAAACCTCGTCGCGTCTTTGATAAAAGTCGTTCTTGGTGAAAATTCCTGCTCCTGCCAAATACGCCTTTTTAAGGGGAATAAAAGGCTGCTCGCTGACCAGAAGCTTAGGCGCTCAAGGCGGGGTTTGGCGGGGAGGGCGACGGGATGAACGATGGGCTCGAGGGGAAGTGAGCAGGTAAGGGCGAACTGGCGAGCGCATTCGGGCGTCGTGGGCCTTGGTGCGAACTTCAGTGTGGAGCCGGGTTACCTATTACGCTTCCGTCCCTCGGGACAACTTCGTTCCAGTCGGCAACCTCGTCAAACACACCTTGTGGGCGGTACAGACACGAATCGGCTCGCGGGGTAGGGTGCGAACAGCGACTCGAAAGCCCTTGCCAGGGCCTCTGATTAGCGGGAGCGAGGCCATCATGCCTTTGCTTTTTTGGCTCGTCAAACGTTTTGTAGTGCTTTTTTTCAGGCACTACATCTTTGGTCTAATACGACTAATCAGTCAGTTTTTGGTGCTTTAGTCCAACGTATCGACTTTCACCCGCAGCGTCATGTCATCCCGGCCCTGGGTCGAGTAGCTGCGGGTCAGGCCTTGTTTGTCGGCCTGAGTCTGGCGATTCACGCCGGCCAGGGTGATCCACTCGCCCAGGCGACCGCTGACGGTTGTGTCGGTACTTTGCACGTTCACTACATCGGAACGTTCCTGGCTCATCCGGTCACGGTTAGTGCTGATTGCCAAATGAACGATGTCACCGGTGACGCTGGCGGTGACGTAGAAGCCTTGGGTGACATTGCGGTATTCAGTCTCACTGCGCAGGTCGCCATAGGAATCGGTCTGTGTGCTGGTGAGCGGCACACTCTGGCCAACCTGGATCAGCGCCGGTGTGCCTTCGCTGGCCTGAACCTGTTGAATGCCGCCGTCACGGCTGTCGGTGCTGTGATTGATGATGCGCGTCTGGCTCGGCCTGGCACCGTTCACCGAGTAACCCTGATCGCCCTGGAAGTTGTTTTCGTTGGTGTCGACGGTGATCAGCAGGCGCTTGGCGGCCACGTCGAGTTGGTTGATCACGGCCTTAAGTTCATCGATCTTGCGTTGTTCTGCGTTGACAATCAGCTGATTGCCATAGGCGCTGACCTGTCCGTCCTTGCCGATGAAATTCTGCGCCACCGGCAGCAGGTCGGCGCTGGTGCGATAGTTCAGGGGCACGATCTCGGTGGCGGCCATGACTGAAAAACTGCAGGTCAGTAGCAACATGGTGAGCAGGGTGCGTAGGGACATATCCGTTATCTCCGCCTTCAAAGTCTTGATATTGCCAGTTTGTCGGCCTGCGGTGGGGCAAGTTGAATCGTAGACAGCAAAACGCCCCGGCATCGGAGGATGGCGGGGCGTGGGAACGATCAGTTACAGGGTCTCAGGCGGAGTGACGCACCATGTCCACATGCGGAATCCCGGCTTCCAGGAATTCCTCACTGACCATGCTGAAACCCAGACGCTCATAGAACGCCGTGGCCTGCACTTGCGCGCTCAGCATCTGCTGCTTCAGCCCGCGCTTCTCGGCTTCACCGATCACCGCTTGCATCAGCGCATCGCCGACTTTCAAGCCGCGCCAGTCCTTCAGTACCGACACCCGGCCAATGTGACCATCGGGCAACAGCCGAGCGGTGCCGATCGGAAAGTCACCTTCAAAGGCCAGAAAGTGGACCGCCGTTGCGTCATCGGCATCCCATTCCAGCTCAGGCGGAACGGATTGCTCGGCGATGAACACCGTCTCACGAATGCGCCGGATCTCGGCGTTGTCCTTTTGCCAGTCTGCGACACGTACGTGAATTTTATTCATCAGCAAACCCCAGGCTGCCTTGCTTGACCAACTCGCACAGCAGGCCGCGACCGTCTTCGTCGTTCAGCCACTCGCCGAGGTTGTCGATGTGTAGCGCATCGGCAGCACAAATCATCTTCAGCAGTTCGCGCAATTTGCCCGGCAGATAACGGCTTTGTCCGCTGGCAAACAGCAGCAGGTCGTCATCGACTTCCGACCAGGCCAGGCGCGCGCTTGGGTTGCGAATCAGCACCGCGCCTTGCTCGAGGCTGGCGAGCAGGTCGTCTTCTTCGACTTCTTCCGGGCCCACCACCAGTTCCGGGTAGCGCGGTTCGGTCATGAACTGGCCGAACCAGGTCAGCAGCAGGCGCTCGTCGCTCATGTGCTCGGCCAGCAAGCTTTTCAGGCGATCAAGGGCGTCGTGCTGGATCTGATGAGGATCGGCCGCTGGCAGGGCGTCGGCGTCGGTGTAGCGCTCTTCGTCCGACAGGAACTGGCTGAGGAAATCAGTGAAGTGGGTCAGCACCTCAGCGGCGCTCGGTGCGCGGAAACCGACCGAGTAGGTCATGCAATTGTCAACGGCCACGCCGCAGTGAGCCAGACGCGGCGGCAAGTAGAGCATGTCGCCCGGTTCCAGCACCCATTCCTCGGTGGCGTCGAAATCAGCGAGGATGCGCAAGTCGGCGTGTTGCAGCAGCTTGCTCTCGGAATCGCACATCTGGCCGATTTTCCAGTTGCGCTTGCCGTGACCCTGCAGCAGGAACACATCGTAATTGTCGAAGTGTGGGCCAACACTGCCACCCGGGGCGGCGAAGCTGATCATCACATCGTCGACGCGCCAGCTCGGCAGGAAGCGGAAGTTCTCCAGCAGCTCAGCGACTTCGGGCACGAACTGGTCGACCGCTTGAACCAGCAGGGTCCAGTCGCGTTCCGGCAGTTTGCTGAATTCGTCTTCGGCGAACGGACCGCGGCGCAATTCCCAAGGACGCTCGCCGTTCTCGATCACCAGGCGCGATTCGACTTCTTCTTCCAGCGCCAGGCCGGCCAGTTCGTCGGCGTCGATCGGGCTTTCGAAATCAGGAATCGCCTGACGGATCAGCAGGGGTTTTTTCTGCCAGTAGTCACGCAGGAATTCGCGCGCCGTGATGCCGCCCAGAAGTTGAAGAGGAATGTCAGGATTCATGTGTAACCTATTGAAAAAAAGTACTTTTCAGACGGGAATAAAAACGCCCGGCGCTGCCGGGCGTCTCAAACGGGTAAAGCGGTCGATCAGATGCGTTTGGCTTGCGCTACAGCGTTGCCGATGTAGTTGGCCGGGGTGAGCAGTTTCAGCTCGGCCTTGGCTTGCGCAGGCATATCCAGCCCGTCGATGAAGGTCTGCAGCGCTTCAGGGCTGATGCCCTTGCCGCGAGTCAGCTCTTTCAACTTCTCGTACGGGTTTTCGATGTTGTAGCGGCGCATCACGGTCTGGATCGGCTCGGCCAACACTTCCCAGCAGGCGTCCAGGTCAGCAGCGATTTTCTGGGCGTTGAGCTCCAGTTTGCTGATGCCTTTGAGGCTGGCTTCGTAGGCGATCACGCTGTGGGCGAAGCCGACGCCGAGGTTGCGCAGTACGGTGGAGTCAGTCAGGTCGCGCTGCCAGCGGGAGATCGGCAGCTTGCTCGCCAGGTGCTGGAACAGTGCGTTGGCGATACCGAGGTTGCCTTCGGAGTTTTCGAAGTCGATCGGGTTGACCTTGTGCGGCATGGTCGAGGAACCGATTTCGCCAGCGATGGTGCGCTGTTTGAAATAACCCAGGGAGATGTAGCCCCAGATGTCGCGGTCGAAGTCGATCAGGATGGTGTTGAAGCGCGCGATCGCGTCGAACAGCTCGGCGATGTAGTCGTGCGGTTCGATCTGCGTGGTGTACGGGTTGAAGCCCAGGCCCAGCTCGTCTTCGATGAAGGCGCGGGCGTTGGCTTCCCAGTCGATCTCAGGGTAGGCCGACAGGTGAGCGTTGTAGTTGCCGACAGCGCCGTTGATTTTGCCCAGCAGCGGAACGGCGGCGACTTGAGCGATCTGACGCTCCAGACGGTAAACCACGTTCGCCAGTTCTTTGCCCAGGGTGGTCGGCGAAGCCGGTTGACCGTGGGTGCGCGACAGCATTGGCACGTCAGCGAAACGGATGGCCAGTTCGCGAATGGCTTCGGCAGTCTGGCGCATCAGTGGCAGCATCACATCATCACGGCCTTCGCGCAGCATCAGGGCGTGGGACAGGTTGTTGATGTCCTCGCTGGTGCAGGCAAAGTGGATGAATTCGCTGACGGCAGCCAGTTCCGGCAACTTGGCCGCTTGCTCTTTGAGCAGGTACTCAATGGCTTTGACGTCGTGGTTGGTGGTGCGCTCGATCTCTTTGACACGCTCGGCGTGCTCCAGAGAGAAGTTTTCCGCCAGGGTGTTCAACACCGCGTTGGCTTCGGCGGAGAACGCCGGCACTTCGCTGATGGCAGGGTGAGCGGCCAGGCGCTGGAGCCAGCGCACTTCAACCAGAACGCGAGCACGGATCAGGCCGTATTCGCTGAAAATCGGGCGCAGGGCCTGGGTTTTGCCGGCGTAGCGGCCGTCAACAGGGGAAACCGCAGTGAGCGAAGAGAGCTGCATGGGGTGTTCTCGGACAGTCGGGCAACGAAATGGGGCGCGTATCATACATGAAAAAATCCGCCGGTCCGTTGCCAACTGACCGGCGTATTACGCGTTACTGACTACAAAACGGTATTGCGGGCGCGGTTCAGCTGCTGCGCATCAGCGGGTAAAGCTCTTTAAGCAATTTGCGCCGGCTGATCACTAACTGCCAGCGATGACCGCCCAACTGCCGCCACAGGCGTGCCGATCGAATGCCGGCCAGCAACAGCGCACGAATTTTCGAGGCATTGCTCGGTTGTTGCAGGTTGCGCATGTCGCCATGCACTTGAATCCGTTGGCGCAGGGTGCTCAGGGTGTCCTGATACAACGCACCGCAGGCGGCGATCACGTTTTCGTGAGCCGGGCCGAAGTGCTCGACCTGGGACTGAATCTGCGGCAGACGCTTGCCGATCTCGTCCAGCATGTCGTTGCGCTTGGCCAGCTGACGCTCCAGGCCGAGCATCGCCAGCGCATAGCGCAGCGGTTCGCGCTGAAGGGTGCTTGGGTCGCGTTCCAGAGCGCCAATCAATGCGCGGTAGCCTTCACGCAGATTGATGTCGTCGCCGCCATACACTTCCAGCGTGTCCTTGGGGTCGCGAATCAACAGGCTGCCGAGCATGCAGGTCAGCCCGGCTTCATTGGTCTGGCCGGTCTTGGCGATCTTGTCGACCAATACGGCGGCGAGAAACACACCGCCCAGGGCCGTCAGTTGCTCTTGAGTCGGGCTCATGGACGCTGGTCCTTGCTGGTCCAAGGTTCGGCCACTTCGATCACGCCGCCGCCGAGACAGATTTCACCGTCGTAGAACACCACGGATTGCCCCGGGGTGACCGCGCGTTGCGGGTCGTCGAAAGTCGCGCGGTAGCCGGTGGCGGTTTTTTCCAGCGTGCAGGGCTGGTCGCTTTGACGATAGCGGACTTTGGCGGTCAAGCGGCGCGGTTCGCTCAGGTCGATCGGGTTGACCCAATAGATGTCTGAAGCGAGCAGGGCGCGGGAGAATAGATACGGATGGTCATTGCCCTGGCCAACGATCAATTCGTTGTGTTCCAGGTCCTTGATCAGCACGTACCACGGCTCGTCACTGGCGTCTTTCAAGCCGCCAATGCCCAGGCCCTGGCGCTGGCCGATGGTGTGGTACATCAAGCCGTGGTGACGGCCGATGACTTCGCCTTCGGTGGTCTTGATCTCGCCGGGCTGGGCCGGCAGGTATTGCTTGAGAAAGTCGCTGAAGCGGCGTTCGCCGATAAAGCAGATCCCGGTGGAATCCTTTTTCTTCGCAGTGGCCAGGTTGTGTTTCTCGGCAATCGCGCGCACTTCGGGTTTTTCCAGCTCGCCGACCGGGAACAGGGTCTTGGCGATCTGTTCGCCGCCGACGGCGTGCAGGAAGTAGCTCTGGTCCTTGTTCGGATCCAGGCCCTTGAGCAATTCGGTGCGGCCATCGATGTCACGGCGACGCACGTAGTGGCCGGTGGCGATCAGGTCGGCGCCGAGCATCATGGCGTAGTCGAGAAACGCCTTGAACTTGATTTCACGGTTGCAAAGGATGTCCGGGTTCGGTGTGCGACCGGCCTTGTACTCGGCCAGGAAATGCTCGAACACGTTGTCCCAGTACTCGGCGGCGAAGTTGGCGGTGTGCAGCTTGATGCCAATCTTGTCGCACACGGCCTGAGCGTCCGCCAGGTCATCCATGGCGGTGCAGTATTCCGTTCCATCGTCCTCTTCCCAGTTCTTCATGAACAGGCCTTCCACCTCATAACCCTGCTCGATCAGCAGGAGAGCGGAAACGGAAGAGTCCACGCCGCCGGACATGCCGACAATGACGCGCTTCTTTTGTGTGTCAGAAGGGGCTGGATCACGCATAGGGATTCAATGAGTGTCTTGAAAAAGGACGCGATTCTAGCAGGCTCAAGCCTGCAAGGCTAAAGAGAAGGGCGGATCAGCTCGAGGCTGAAGTGTTTACCGTCCAGATAATCATCGATACAGCGGATGATCAGCTCACTGCGCCAGTTTGCGCGCTGTTGCAGCAGTTCGTCACGCGTCAGCCATTTTGTGCCGACGATGCCGTCGTCCAGCTGATAGTCCGGGTGGTGTTTGAGCGGTTTTGCGGTGAAGCAGACCCGCTGATAAGTCACGCCATTGCTTGGCGCGGTGTAGAGGTAAATGCCTACCACGCCCGTCGGCTCTATGTCCCAGCCGGTTTCCTCGAGGGTTTCGCGCACGGCGGCTTCGATCAGGGTTTCGTCCGGGTCCAGATGGCCGGCGGGCTGGTTGAGTACCGTTCGTCCGTGCCTGAACTCTTCGACCATCAGAAAGCGACCATTGTCCTCGACGATGGTGGCGACGGTGATGTGGGGTAGCCAATCCATAGGGTTTTCCTCTGTGCGGTCTTCGGCAAACTGAAGATCAAAAGATCGCAGCCTTCGGCAGCTCCTACAAGGATCGGTGTAGGAGCTGCCGAAGGCTGCGATCTTTTGATCTTTTAAAAACACAAACCCCGGCACGAGGCCGGGGTTTGTGGTGTTCCCTTACAACCTTAAACCAGCGCTGCGATCGCGGCGTTGAAGGTTGCGCTCGGGCGCATGGCCTTGCTGATCAGTTCGGCATTGGCGTGGTAGTAACCGCCGATGTCCACTGGCTTGCCCTGGACGGCGTTGAGCTCGGCAACGATGGTCGCTTCGTTCTCGGTCAGGGTTTTGGCCAGTTCGCCGAACTGCGCTTGCAGTGCAGTGTCTTCGGTCTGGGCGGCCAGGGCTTGAGCCCAGTACAGCGCCAGGTAGAAGTGGCTGCCGCGGTTGTCGATGTTGCCGACTTTGCGCGATGGCGACTTGTTGTTATCCAGGAACTGGCCGGTGGCCTGATCCAGGGTCTTGGCCAGTACCAGCGCTTTAGGGTTGTTGTAGGTAACACCCAAGTGCTCGAGGGACGCAGCCAGGGCCAGGAACTCACCCAGGGAATCCCAGCGCAGGAAGTTCTCTTCCAGCAGCTGTTGAACGTGCTTGGGTGCCGAACCGCCGGCGCCGGTTTCGAACAGGCCACCGCCGTTCATCAGTGGAACGATCGACAGCATCTTGGCGCTGGTGCCCAGTTCCATGATCGGGAACAGGTCGGTCAGGTAGTCGCGCAATACGTTGCCGGTCACCGAGATGGTGTCCTTGCCTTCGCGAGTGCGGTCCAGGGTGAACTTCATCGCGTCGACAGGCGACATGATGCGGATGTCCAGGCCTGCGGTATCGTGATCCTTCAGGTAAGCCTGAACTTTCTCGATCACTACGCCGTCGTGGGCGCGCATCGGGTCCAGCCAGAAAATCGCTGGAGTGGCACTTGCGCGGGCACGGTTGACGGCCAGTTTGACCCAGTCCTGGATCGGTGCGTCTTTGGTCTGGCACATGCGGAAGATGTCGCCGGCTTCAACCGATTGTTCCAGCAGGGTGCGGCCAGCGCTGTCGGAAACCCGAACCACGCCGTTTGCCTTGATCTGGAAAGTCTTGTCGTGGGAGCCGTACTCTTCGGCTTTCTTCGCCATCAGGCCAACGTTTGGCACGCTGCCCATGGTGGTTGGATCGAAGGCGCCGTTAGCCTTGCAGTCTTCGATCACCGCCTGGTAGATGGTGGCGTAGCAACGATCCGGGATCACAGCCTTGGTGTCGTGCAGCTGACCGTCGGTGCCCCACATTTTGCCGGAGTCACGGATCATGGCCGGCATCGAAGCGTCGACGATGACGTCGCTAGGCACGTGCAGGTTGGTGATGCCTTTGTCGGAGTTGACCATGGCCAACGACGGACGAACGGCGTAGACCGCCTGGATGTCCGCTTCGATCTGCGCTTGCTGCTCGGTCGGCAGGGTTTTGATACGGGCGTACAGGTCGCCGATGCCGTTGTTCAGGTTGAAGCCGATCTGTGCCAGCACGTCAGCGTGCTTGGCCAGTGCGTCTTTATAGAACTCGGCAACGATCTGGCCGAACATGATCGGGTCGGAGACCTTCATCATGGTGGCTTTCAGGTGAACCGACAGCAGCACGCCTTTGGCTTTGGCGTCTTCAATCTCGGCTGCGATGAAGCTGCGCAGAGCGTTTTTGCTCATGACCGCGCAATCGAGGATCTCACCGGCTTGCACGGTGGTTTTTTCTTTCAGGACGGTGGTGGTGCCGTCTTGAGCGATCAGCTCGATTTTGACCGCGTCAGCGGCGTCGATCAGGGCAGCTTTTTCGCTGCCGTAGAAATCGCCGGTGCTCATGTGAGCGACGTGGGACTTGGAGTCTTTGGTCCAGGCGCCCATTTTGTGCGGGTGCTTGCGCGCGTAGTTCTTGACCGACAGCGGGGCGCGACGATCGGAGTTGCCTTCGCGCAGAACCGGGTTTACCGCGCTGCCTTTGATCTTGTCGTAACGCGACTTGGCGAGCTTGTCGGCATCGCTGGTTACGGTTTCCGGGTAGTCCGGCAGCGCGAAGCCCTGGGCTTGCAGCTCTTTGATCGCGGCCTGCAGTTGCGGAACCGAAGCGCTGATGTTCGGCAGCTTGATGATGTTGGCTTCAGGTGTAACGGCCAGGTCGCCCAGTTCGGCGAGGTGGTCGGCTACGGCTTTGTCACCCAATTGCTCGGGGAAGCTGGCCAGAATGCGCCCTGCAAGAGAGATATCGCGGGTTTCAACGGCGATATCAGCCGAGGCGGTGAAAGCCTCTACGATAGGCAACAGTGAATAGGTGGCGAGGGCTGGGGCTTCGTCGGTGAAGGTATAGATGATCTTCGAGCGGGTGGGCATATTCGGATTAACTCTCTCTTCTTTGCTAAGCGTGCGCAGAAACTCGAGGGGCGCCGGGTAAGCGCGTTCGTTCAAAGTCATCCATGAGCCGAATGTCGAGGTTTCTTCGCGGTGATGTTGGGTGCATCAGTCGAGCGTCAAGCGGGTGGACTGCGATAACAATCCGGCTTATTCGGGCCCAACGTCTTGTGATAGAGCGGTCGGCCGTAGTGACTCTGTGGTCAGCGGCGGCATTATACATAGGTAGCTGGCAATCTGCCGATGGTTCATATGCAACGTTTTTCGTCCATTGGTCTAAAGGTCGCAGGGAGCGGCGACGCGTAAAGTCGCTCGCCGTGCTTGAGTTTGGCGCTTTTCCCTTTGCTTTCAGGCTTGTACGTCGCGAACAGTGCAGCTTTGCGGCCAATGGGCGGAACATAGGGTTTGCGCGCCGATTTAACTGGGGTACGCTCAAACGCAGCCAGATGTTCAATCCAAACAATGGAGTACAGCATGGGATACAAGAAGATTCAGGTTCCAGCCGTCGGCGACAAAATCACCGTCAACGCAGACCATTCTCTCAATGTTCCTAACAACCCGATCATCCCCTTCATCGAAGGCGATGGTATTGGCGTTGATATCAGCCCGGTCATGATCAAGGTTGTCGATGCTGCTGTTAAGAAAGCTTACGGCGGCGAGCGCAAAATTTCCTGGATGGAAGTCTACGCCGGGGAGAAAGCGACTCAGGTTTACGATCAGGACACCTGGCTGCCTCAGGAAACCCTGGACGCGGTCAAGGATTACGTGGTTTCCATCAAGGGCCCTTTGACCACCCCGGTCGGTGGCGGCATCCGTTCCCTGAACGTGGCCCTGCGTCAGCAACTCGACCTGTATGTGTGCCTGCGCCCGGTGCGCTGGTTCGAAGGCGTGCCGAGCCCGGTCAAGAAGCCAGGCGATGTCGACATGACCATCTTCCGCGAAAACTCGGAAGACATTTATGCCGGTATCGAATGGAAGGCCGGTTCGCCGGAAGCGACCAAGGTCATCAAGTTCCTTAAAGAAGAAATGGGCGTCACCAAGATCCGTTTCGACGAAAACTGCGGTATCGGCGTCAAGCCGGTTTCCCTGGAAGGCACCAAGCGCCTGGCGCGCAAGGCCCTGCAGTATGTGGTCGACAACGACCGCGACTCGCTGACCATCGTGCACAAAGGCAACATCATGAAGTTCACCGAAGGTGCCTTCAAGGAATGGGCCTACGAAGTGGCTGCTGAAGAGTTCGGCGCGACCCTGCTCGACGGCGGTCCGTGGATGCAGTTCAAGAACCCGAAAACCGGCAAGAACGTCATCGTCAAGGACGCCATCGCCGACGCCATGCTCCAGCAGATCCTGCTGCGCCCGGCCGAGTACGATGTCATCGCGACCCTGAACCTCAACGGCGACTACCTCTCCGACGCCCTGGCGGCCGAAGTGGGTGGTATCGGTATCGCGCCGGGTGCCAACCTGTCCGACACCGTGGCCATGTTCGAAGCGACCCACGGGACCGCGCCGAAGTACGCCGGCAAAGACCAGGTCAACCCGGGTTCGTTGATCCTGTCCGCCGAGATGATGCTGCGTCACATGGGCTGGACCGAAGCGGCTGACCTGATCATCAAAGGCACCAACGGCGCGATTTCTGCGAAAACCGTGACCTATGACTTCGAACGACTGATGGAAGGCGCGAAACTGCTGTCCTCTTCCGCGTTTGGTGATGCGCTGATTTCGCATATGTGAGCCGCACATATAAGTGAATCAGCACAAAAAAACCGCCTTCGGGCGGTTTTTTATCACTGGATGATCAGATTGCGTCAGCTCGATACCGATTCCTGTTGTCGGGCGGCGGTCGCAGCCTGTTCGTTGGCATTGTCAATCAGTGCAATTTTCACCGCGTGAAGTCCCTTTGGGCCCTGGATAATCTCGAAACTTACGGCTTGTCCGGCTTTGAGGGTCTTGTATCCGTCCATCTCAATGGCCGAATAGTGGGCAAAAAAATCGATATCCTTGCCATCCTCGTCGCGACCTTCTCTGGCGTCGGTGTTAATGAAACCGAACCCCTTGGCATTGTTGAACCATTTCACCTTACCGACAGCCATACCCATATCCCTCTGCAACAGACTCCATCACTGGAGTATCATCCAGTTAATCCGCAGTCTAATCTTTCAAATAGATTGACTCCGCGGACCTTTTTTACCCACTGTGGGCTCTATTGTTTGTAACACCGATTTTCCGATAGTCAAGGTGACCGGGCAGTCGGAGTTGAAATCCTCGATGGCAGCCCCCACCACTGTATTCGCACAACTGACGAACCTTTCTTTCCATGCATGCAATCAGCCAGATTCGACTAACATTCAATCAGGATCGCCCTGATTTACACGACGACGATTCCGCAGGCATTGCTGTTCAGGAGGCTAAGCCTGCTTTACAGGCGCCACCGATGTATAAGGTGGTTTTATTCAACGATGACTACACACCGATGGATTTCGTCGTCGAAGTGCTCGAGGTGTTTTTTAACCTGAATCGCGAGCTGGCGACCAAGGTCATGCTGGCCGTCCATACAGAAGGACGGGCAGTATGTGGAGTGTTTACCCGCGACATCGCCGAGACCAAGGCCATGCAGGTCAACCAGTACGCCAGGGAAAGCCAGCATCCGCTACTCTGTGAAATCGAGAAGGACGGTTAATCGCCGACCACTTGGGTATGAGGTGAAGCTATGTTAAACCGCGAGCTCGAAGTCACCCTCAATCTTGCCTTCAAGGAGGCTCGCTCGAAGCGTCATGAATTCATGACTGTCGAGCACCTTCTGCTGGCCCTATTGGATAACGAGGCTGCCGCCACCGTTTTGCGTGCCTGCGGCGCAAACCTCGACAAACTCAAGCATGATCTGCAGGAGTTCATCGACTCCACCACGCCATTGATCCCTCTTCATGACGAGGATCGTGAAACCCAGCCAACCCTGGGCTTCCAGCGTGTACTGCAACGTGCTGTCTTTCATGTACAGAGCTCGGGCAAACGCGAAGTGACTGGCGCAAACGTGCTGGTCGCAATCTTCAGTGAGCAAGAGAGTCAAGCCGTGTTTCTGCTCAAGCAGCAGAGCGTTGCGCGCATCGATGTCGTCAATTACATCGCCCATGGCATTTCCAAAGTGCCGGGGCATGGCGATCACTCTGAAGGTGAACAAGATATGCAGGACGACGAGGGCGGTGAGTCTTCTTCTTCAGGCAATCCTCTGGATGCTTATGCCAGCAACCTCAACGAACTGGCGCGCCAGGGTCGTATCGATCCGTTGGTAGGCCGTGAGCTGGAGGTCGAGCGCGTCGCGCAGATCCTCGCGCGTCGTCGCAAGAACAACCCGTTGCTGGTGGGCGAGGCGGGCGTGGGCAAGACCGCGATCGCCGAAGGCCTGGCCAAACGCATTGTCGACAATCAGGTGCCGGACCTGCTGGCCAACAGCGTGGTGTATTCCCTCGATCTGGGGGCTTTGCTGGCCGGGACCAAATACCGTGGCGATTTCGAGAAGCGCTTCAAGGCGCTGCTCAATGAGCTGAAAAAACGTCCGCAGGCGATCCTGTTCATCGACGAAATCCACACCATCATCGGTGCGGGTACAGCGTCCGGTGGTGTCATGGATGCCTCGAACCTGCTCAAGCCATTGCTCTCATCCGGCGATATCCGTTGCATCGGTTCGACCACGTTCCAGGAGTTCCGCGGAATCTTCGAGAAGGACCGTGCCTTGGCTCGGCGTTTCCAGAAGGTCGATGTATCGGAACCTTCGGTGGAAGACACCATTGGCATCCTGCGTGGCCTGAAAGGGCGTTTCGAAGCGCACCACAGCATCGAATACAGCGATGAAGCCCTACGCGCCGCTGCGGAACTGGCCTCGCGCTATATCAATGACCGGCACATGCCGGACAAGGCCATCGACGTCATCGACGAGGCGGGCGCCTTCCAGCGTCTGCAACCGATCGATAAGCGCGTGAAACGCATCGAAGTACCTCAGGTCGAGGACATCGTCGCGAAAATCGCGCGAATTCCACCAAAACACGTCACCAGTTCCGACAAAGAGCTGCTGCGTAACCTTGAACGTGACCTGAAGCTCACGGTGTTTGGCCAGGATGCGGCGATCGACTCGCTGTCGACCGCGATCAAACTGTCCCGTGCCGGCCTCAAGTCGCCTGACAAGCCCGTCGGTTCGTTCCTGTTCGCAGGGCCGACCGGTGTGGGTAAAACCGAGGCCGCGCGGCAACTGGCCAAGGCGTTGGGTGTCGAACTGGTTCGCTTCGATATGTCCGAATACATGGAGCGCCACACCGTATCGCGCTTGATCGGTGCGCCTCCAGGCTATGTCGGATTCGATCAGGGCGGTCTGCTGACCGAAGCCATCACCAAGCAGCCTCATTGCGTGCTGTTGCTCGATGAAATCGAAAAGGCGCATCCGGAAGTCTTCAACCTGCTGTTGCAGGTCATGGATCACGGTACGCTGACCGATAACAACGGGCGCAAGGCGGACTTCCGTAACGTGATCGTCATCATGACGACCAACGCCGGTGCCGAAACTGCAGCCCGTGCTTCGATCGGTTTCACCTATCAGGACCACTCGTCCGATGCGATGGAAGTGATCAAGAAGAGCTTCACGCCGGAATTCCGTAACCGTCTGGACACCATTATCCAGTTTGGTCGCCTCAGCCATGAGGTCATTAAAAGCGTGGTGGACAAGTTCCTTACCGAACTTCAGGCGCAGCTGGAAGACAAGCGGGTGCTGTTGGAAGTCACCGACGCTGCTCGCAGCTGGCTGGCAGCGGGTGGTTACGACTCGGCAATGGGCGCTCGTCCAATGGCGCGCTTGATTCAGGACAAGATCAAGCGTCCACTGGCCGAAGAGATCCTCTTTGGCGAACTGGCCGAACATGGCGGTGTGGTACACATCGACATCAAGGATGGCGAACTGACCTTCGAGTTCGAGACTACGGCTGAAATGGCCTGACGTTAAACCGCAACAAAGCAGAAAGGCGCTGAAAAGCGCCTTTCTGCTGCCTGTCTGTTATACGCCGATCCCCCTGTAGGAGCTGCCGAAGGCTGCGATCTTTTGATCTTTGATCGTTCCCGCGCTCCGCGTGGGAATGCAGTCCGGGACGCTCCGCGTCCCTTCAAAAGCCGAACGCAGAGTGTCCGTTGAGGCATTCCCACGCAGAGCATGGGAATGATCCGCAACGATCCACAAACAAAAACGCCCGGCATAGCCGGGCGTTTTGTATTGACTTGATTAGCGAGCGCGGTAGGTGATGCGCCCTTTGCTCAAGTCATAGGGCGTCAGCTCGACGCGCACTTTGTCGCCGGTAAGAATACGGATGTAATTCTTGCGCATCTTGCCGGAGATATGCGCGGTTACGACGTGCCCATTTTCCAACTCCACACGAAACATGGTGTTGGGCAGGGTGTCGACGACAGTGCCTTCCATTTCGAAGCTGTCTTCTTTCGACATGCAGTAAAGCCCTCGGTGTCCAATGAATGGCCCGGTGCAACTGCGCCAGGCAAAAGCGGCGTGCATTGTGCCCGAAAAATGGGGTTCAAGCCAAGGGGTTAGTGTCCTGTCTCACAAATACGTTCCTCTTTTGGCGAGTGGCTGTTGTCGTCAGGCAAGGCGCCGCGACGAGTCATTGCCCGCTATGGCAAGGAGCGGCAACGCAGCATGATGACAACAGACGCCGTCAAAAAGGAACAGTGTTTGCGAGACAGAGCACTAGCTCAGGATGACCCAACGTTGATTAATCAGCAGTTCGATAGGGCGATATTGGGTCTTGTAGCTCATTTTTTTGCAGTTTTTGATCCAGTAGCCGAGATAAACCGCTTCCAGCCCCAGGCGTCGGGCTTCGCCGATTTGCCAGAGGATGGCATAACGCCCCAGGCTACGACGCTCCTGCTCGGGTTCATAGAAGGTATAGACCGCCGACAGGCCGTTGGGCAGCAAGTCGGTGACGGCCACGGCCAGCAGGCGGCCTTCGAGACGAAATTCGTAGAAACGGGAGAATGGCAGGTCACGTACCAGGAAGGTCGAAAACTGGTCGCGGCTCGGTGGATACATATCGCCGTCGGCATGACGTTGTTCGATGTAGCGCTGATAAAGGTCGAAGTACTCTTCGCTGAACTTGGGTCTGGTCGGACGTACCTGCAAGTCGGCATTACGTTTGACAATGCGTTTTTGCTGACGGTTGGGCGTAAATTGCGCCACAGGAATGCGCGCCGGTACGCACGCATTGCAATGCTGGCAATGGGGCCGGTATAGATGATCGCCACTGCGACGAAAGCCCATTTCCGACAGGTCTGCATAGACGTGCACATCCATGGGCTGACTAGGGTCGAGGAACAGCGTCGTGGCCTGCTCCTCGGGCAGATAACTGCAAGAGTGGGGCTGAGTGGCATAAAACTTCAAACGCGCCAACTCGGTCATGATCAACCCTCGGGATAAGCTTTTGATTAGGGGTTGCTCTCAATGAGTTTCCCCGCATTAAGTGTAAGCCACACGCGCCAATGTCGCTCAGCAAACCCAAGTGGCACGGTCGGGTTGATCCAGGTGTCGCGCAAGGTAGCCGGCAAATTCCCGGCGGGGAATCGCGCGGGCGCCCAAGCTGTGCAGATGATCGGTAGGCATTTGGCAGTCGATCAGTACAAAACCCGAGTCTTTCAGGTGTCGCACCAGGGTAGCGAAGCCATATTTGGAGGCGTTGTCGGCGCGGCTGAACATCGATTCGCCGAAGAACAACTGCCCCATGGCCAAGCCGTAGAGCCCGCCGACCAGCGCGCCATCGTCCCAGACTTCCACCGAGTGGGCGTAACCACGCCTGTGCAGTTCGATATAGGCATCCTGCATCGCTTGGGTGATCCAGGTGCCGTCTGCGTGTTCGCGCGGTGCGGCGCAGGCGCGGATGACCGCGGCAAAATCCCGATCGAAGGTCACTTGATAGCGCTTTTGGCGCAGCAGTTTGTTCAAGCTGCGGGAAACATGCAGTTCGTCGGGAAACAGCACCGTGCGCGGATCCGGCGACCACCAGAGAATCGGCTGGCCCTCCGAAAACCACGGAAAGCAGCCGTGACGATAGGCTTGAATCAGCCGATCGGCGGACAGATCGCCGCCCGCGGCCAGCAGCCCGTTGGGCTCGCGCATGGCTTTTTCCAGCGGCGGGAAGGTCAATGTGTTGCGTTGTAACCAAGTCAGCATGGCATCCGGGCTTGCAGAAGAGGAGGGCGGTAGCGGGCCGCTGAGCCCGCCTTCGAGGAGGTTAACCGTCAAACGGTAGGGATGTCATCGAGATACTTTTCCGCATCCAGCGCGGCCATGCAGCCGGCCCCGGCGGAGGTCACCGCCTGGCGGTAAATATGATCGGCCACGTCACCGGCGGCGAACACGCCTGCAATGTCCGTGGCGGTGGCATCCCCTTCGCTGCCGCCCTTGATCAGCAGATAACCGTCGCGCATTTTCAGCTGGCCTTGAAACAGGTCGGTATTGGGCTTGTGGCCAATGGCGATGAATACACCGGCCAGCGGCAATTCATGGGTTTCGCCCGTTTGGCTGTGCCGCAGGCGGGCACCGGTCACGCCGCTGGCATCGCCCAGTACTTCGTCCAGATTCTGGTTCCAGTGCAGACGGATATTGCCGTTGGCGGCTTTCTCGAAGAGCTTGTCCTGAAGGATCTTCTCCGAACGCAATTTGTCGCGACGGTGAATCAGGTGAACTTCCTTGGCGATATTCGACAGGTACAGCGCTTCTTCTACGGCCGTGTTACCTCCGCCGACCACCGCGACCACCTGATTGCGGTAAAAGAAGCCGTCACAGGTGGCGCAGGCCGAAACCCCTTTGCCGGCAAAGGCTTCTTCCGAGGGCAGCCCCAGGTATTGGGCCGAAGCGCCGGTGGCGATAATCAGCGCATCGCAGGTGTAGGTGCCGCTGTCGCCGATGAGCTCGAACGGGCGCTGTTGCAACTTGGCTGTATGGATGTGGTCGTAAACGATCTGTGTATCGAAGCGTTCGGCGTGTTTTTGCATGCGTTCCATCAGTACTGGGCCGGTCAGGCCTTCGACGTCGCCGGGCCAGTTGTCGACTTCGACCGTGGTGGTCAGCTGGCCACCTGCCTGGATGCCGGTGATGACAACGGGTTTCAGGTTGGCGCGAGCGGCATAAACGGCGGCGCTGTAACCGGCAGGGCCGGAACCCAGAATGATCAGGCGGGAATGCTTCGCTTCACTCATAAAAACACCTCATAAGCCTTTGTCACAAAAGAGAATGCATGCTCAAATTGGACTGCGCGTACTGTGCTGTTGGCTATGCTGCACCCAAGGGTCTCAAGCATGGCATCGGGCGAACAAACCCGTACAATGCCTGCTTGTAACAGTGTTTGTATCAAAAAAGCGGTGCGTGCCGTATTCCGAAAAACCGGGGCGCAGTGTTAAAAGTAGTCCCAGTTGCGCCCGTTAACTTTTTTACCTGCCTGGATTGGGCAGTTTTTATAGTCATTCAACAGATGGACGCGCCATGGGCGCAGGAAAAGAAGCGTTTTGAAGAAATCCACCGCAGCACCTAAAACAGTCGTCCCGCTCTGGCGCCAGCAATTGCACTACCGGCTCAAGGAAGGTGCATTGATCGCCATCGGTGCCTTGTGCCTGTTCCTGATGATGGCTTTGCTGACCTACGGCAAAGACGATCCGGGCTGGAGCCATAACAGCAAGATCGACGATGTGCAGAACTTCGGCGGGCCTGCCGGCTCTTACAGCGCCGACATCCTGTTCATGGTCCTGGGTTACTTCGCCTACATTTTCCCGTTGCTGCTGGCGATCAAGGCGTATCAGATCTTCCGCCAGCGCCATGAGCCGTGGCAGTGGAGCGGCTGGCTGTTTTCCTGGCGCCTGATCGGCCTGGTATTCCTCGTGTTGTCAGGTGCGGCGCTGGCTCATATCCACTTCCATGCGGCGACCGGTCTACCGGCCGGCGCGGGTGGCGCTTTGGGTGAAAGTCTCGGCGATCTGGCCAGGAACGCGCTGAACATCCAGGGCAGCACGTTATTGTTCATCGCGCTGTTCCTGTTCGGCCTGACGGTGTTCACCGACCTGTCGTGGTTCAAGGTGATGGACGTCACCGGCAAGATCACCCTTGATCTGTTCGAACTGTTTCAGGGGGCGGCCAATCGCTGGTGGGCGGCCCGTGTCGAGCGCAAGCAACTGGTTGCCCAGCTGCGTGAGGTCGACGATCGCATGCATGACGTGGTCGCGCCGACTGTCACCGACAAACGCGAGCAGGCCAAGGTCAAGGAGCGCCTGATCGAGCGTGAGCAAGCGTTGAGCAAACACATGTCCGAGCGCGAGAAACAGGTGCCACCGGTGATTGCCCCGGCTCCGCCCAAACCGGCAGCTCCCAGCAAACGCGTGGAAAAAGAGAAGCAGGCGCCGTTGTTCGTCGACAGCGCCGTGGAAGGCACCTTGCCACCGATCTCGATTCTCGACCCCGCGGAAAAGAAACAACTCAATTATTCGCCCGAATCCCTGGCGGCCGTCGGCCATTTGCTGGAAATCAAGCTCAAGGAATTCGGCGTCGAAGTTTCGGTGGATTCGATTCACCCGGGCCCGGTGATTACCCGTTACGAAATCCAGCCGGCAGCCGGCGTCAAAGTCAGCCGCATCTCCAATCTGGCGAAAGACCTGGCCCGTTCCCTGGCCGTGACCAGTGTGCGTGTCGTGGAAGTGATCCCGGGCAAAACCACGGTCGGTATCGAGATTCCTAACGAAGACCGGCAGATCGTGCGTTTCTCCGAGGTCTTGTCGACCCCTGAGTACGATAGCTTCAAGTCCCCGGTCACCCTGGCCCTGGGTCATGACATCGGCGGCAAACCGGTGATCACCGACCTGGCGAAAATGCCGCACTTACTGGTGGCTGGTACGACCGGTTCCGGTAAGTCGGTGGGTGTGAACGCGATGATCCTGTCGATTCTGTTCAAGTCTGGCCCGGAAGACGCCAAGCTGATCATGATCGACCCGAAAATGCTTGAACTGTCCATCTATGAAGGCATTCCGCACCTGCTGTGCCCGGTGGTGACCGACATGAAGGACGCCGCCAACGCCTTGCGCTGGAGCGTCGCGGAAATGGAGCGGCGCTACAAACTGATGGCGAAGATGGGTGTGCGTAACCTTTCGGGCTTCAACGCCAAGGTCAAGGAAGCCCAGGACGCTGGTGAGCCGTTGAGCGATCCGCTGTACAAGCGCGAAAGCATTCACGACGAGGCCCCGTTGCTGCAAAAGTTGCCGACTATCGTCGTGGTCGTGGACGAGTTCGCCGACATGATGATGATCGTCGGCAAGAAGGTTGAAGAGCTGATCGCCCGTATCGCCCAGAAGGCACGTGCGGCCGGTATCCACCTGATTCTCGCGACCCAGCGGCCGTCGGTTGATGTCATCACCGGTCTGATCAAGGCGAACATTCCGACGCGTATGGCGTTCCAGGTATCGAGCAAGATCGATTCGCGGACCATCATCGACCAGGGCGGCGCCGAACAACTGCTGGGCCACGGTGATATGTTGTACATGCCGCCGGGTACCAGCCTGCCGATTCGTGTTCACGGTGCGTTCGTGTCCGACGATGAGGTTCATCGGGTGGTTGAAGCCTGGAAACTGCGCGGCGCACCGGAATACAACGACGACATCCTCGCCGGTGTCGAAGAGGCCGGTAGCGGTTTTGAAAATGGCGGCGGTGGCGGTGATGACGATGCCGAAACCGACGCGCTGTACGACGAAGCGGTGCAGTTCGTCCTGGAAAGCCGTCGTGCGTCCATCTCTGCGGTTCAGCGCAAGCTGAAAATCGGCTACAACCGCGCGGCGCGCATGATCGAAGCCATGGAAATGGCCGGGGTCGTGACGTCCATGAACACTAACGGTTCGCGTGAAGTCCTGGCCCCCGGCCCGGTGCGCGACTGATCCGGTTTTGAAAGGGGCGGTGTCTTGAGACGCCGCCCGCACTCCCACGAATGTTTATGAGGACTCCCATGCGTCTTATCCGCATGTTGCTGCTGCCGGTACTGGCTCTGACCACGCTCTCGGCCCACGCCGATGACAAGGACGTGGCGCGTCTGACTCAACTGCTGGAAAAATCCCAGACCCTGACCGCGCGTTTCTCCCAGCTGACCCTTGATGGCAGCGGCACCCAGTTGCAGGAAACCGCCGGTCAGATGTCCTTGCAGCGCCCGGGCCTGTTCTACTGGCACACCGATGCGCCGCAAGAGCAACTGATGGTGTCCGACGGCAAGAAGGTTTCTCTGTGGGACCCGGACCTGGAGCAAGTCACCATCAAGACCCTCGACCAGCGTCTGACCCAGACGCCGGCCCTGTTGCTGTCCGGTGACGTGTCCAAGATCAGCCAGAGCTTCGACATCAGCGCCAAAGAGGCTGGCGGCGTGATCGACTTCACCCTGAAGCCGAAAACCAAAGACACCCTGTTCGACAGCCTGCGTCTGTCGTTCCGCAACGGTCTGGTCAATGACATGCAGCTGATTGACAGCGTCGGTCAGCGCACCAATATCCTGTTTACTGGTGTGAAGGCCAACGAGCCGATACCGGCGTCCAAGTTCAAGTTCGACATCCCCAAGGGTGCCGACGTGATCCAGGAGTAAGACGCCTAACCTGTGGGAGCGGGCTATGTGGCGAGGGGGCTTGCCCCCGTTGGGTCGCGAAGCGGCCCCAAAACCTGCAATCGCGGGTTACCAATACTGCGCACGCGATGGTTTTACGACTGCTTCGCAGTCGAACGGGGGCAAGCCCCCTCGCCACAGGCAGTCGCTCTACCACAGGATGTTCGCCAAACTTGAGAACTCTGTAATATCCCGAGGTTTCAACAGTACGTGATGGACCTGTTTCGCAGCGCCCCGATTGCTCAGCCCTTGGCCGCACGCCTGCGTGCGACCAACCTGGACGAGTACGTCGGTCAGGAACACCTGCTCGCTCGCGGCAAGCCATTGCGCGAAGCGCTGGAGCAGGGTGCCCTGCATTCGATGATTTTCTGGGGGCCGCCAGGGGTGGGTAAAACCACGTTGGCGCGGTTGCTGGCGGAAGTCTCCGATGCGCACTTCGAAACGGTTTCGGCGGTGCTGGCCGGCGTGAAGGAAATCCGCCAGGCAGTAGAGGTCGCCAAGCAGCAGGCCGGGCAATACGGTAAACGCACCATCCTGTTTGTCGACGAAGTGCATCGTTTCAACAAGTCCCAGCAGGATGCGTTCCTGCCTTATGTTGAAGACGGCACGCTGATTTTCATCGGCGCGACCACCGAAAACCCCTCATTCGAACTCAATAACGCGCTCCTGTCCCGGGCGCGCGTCTATGTGCTCAAAAGCCTCGACGAAGCGGCCTTGCGCAAGCTGGTGCATCGCGCGCTGACCGAAGAGCGCGGGCTGGGCAAGCGGCACCTGACCCTCAGCGATGAAGGTTTCCAGATGCTGTTATCCGCCGCCGATGGCGATGGCCGGCGTCTGCTCAATCTGCTGGAAAACGCCTCGGACCTGGCCGAAGACAACAGCGAAATCGGCGTCGATTTGCTGCAAAGTCTGCTCGGCGACACCCGTCGGCGCTTCGACAAGGGCGGCGAAGCTTTCTACGATCAGATCTCCGCGCTGCATAAAGCGGTGCGCGGCTCCAATCCCGATGGCGCGCTGTATTGGTTCGCGCGGATGATCGACGGCGGTTGCGACCCGCTGTACCTGGCCCGACGCGTGGTGCGCATGGCCAGCGAAGACATCGGCAACGCCGATCCTCGCGCCCTGAGCCTGTGCCTGGCGGCGTGGGAAGTGCAGGAGCGCCTTGGCAGCCCCGAAGGTGAGTTGGCAGTGGCCCAGGCCATCACCTATCTGGCCTGCGCGCCGAAAAGCAATGCGGTGTACATGGGCTTCAAAGCCGCGATGCGCAGCGCCACCGAACACGGTTCCCTCGAAGTGCCGCTGCACCTGCGCAATGCGCCGACCAAGTTGATGAAGCAATTGGGTTATGGCGACGAATACCGTTACGCCCACGATGAACCGGATGCCTACGCCGCTGGCGAAGACTACTTCCCGCAGGAACTCGAACCGCAACGGTTCTATCAACCCGTGCCCCGCGGCCTGGAGCTGAAAATTGGCGAAAAGCTTAACCACTTGGCGCAGCTTGATCGTCTGAGCCCCCGACAGCGGAGAAAAAAGTGATTCCATTGATCGTTGCCGTTTCTGTCGGCGGTGTCGCCGGTACGCTGTTGCGCTTCGCCACCGGTAACTGGATCAACGCGAATTGGCCGCGGCACTTCTATACCGCGACGCTGGCCGTTAATATCGTGGGCTGTCTGCTGATCGGCGTTTTGTACGGCCTGTTTTTGATACGCCCGGAGGTACCGTTTGCGGTGCGCGCCGGGTTGATGGTCGGCTTCCTTGGGGGGCTGACGACTTTTTCATCCTTTTCACTGGATACGGTGCGCCTGCTGGAAACCGGGCAAGTGCCGCTGGCCCTGGGCTATGCGGCCATCAGCGTATTCGGCGGGCTGCTCGCCACCTGGGCTGGCCTGTCCTTGACCAAACTTTGATAACGAGAAACCGACATGCTCGATTCCAAACTGTTACGTAGCAACCTTCAGGACGTAGCGGACCGCCTGGCATCCCGTGGCTTTGCCCTGGATGTTGCGCGCATCGAAGCGCTGGAAGAACAGCGCAAGATCGTCCAGACCCGCACCGAAGCTCTGCAGGCTGAACGTAACGCGCGCTCCAAGTCCATCGGTCAGGCCAAGCAGCGCGGCGAAGATATCGCGCCATTGATGGCGGACGTCGAGCGCATGGCGGGTGAATTGAGCGCCGGCAAACTCGAACTGGATGCGATCCAGACCGACCTGGATTCGATCCTGCTGGGCATCCCGAACCTGCCGCACGAATCGGTGCCGGTCGGCGATGACGAAGAAGGCAACGTAGAAGTGCGCCGCTGGGGCACGCCTAAAGCCTTCGATTTCCCGGTTCAGGACCACGTGGCCCTGGGCGAGAAATTCGGCTGGCTGGACTTTGAAACCGCCGCCAAGCTGTCCGGCGCCCGTTTCGCCCTGCTGCGCGGCCCGATCGCCCGTCTGCACCGTGCACTGGCACAGTTCATGATCAACCTGCACATCAACGAACACGGTTACGAAGAGGCTTACACCCCGTACCTGGTGCAAGCGCCTGCGTTGCAGGGCACCGGTCAGCTGCCCAAGTTCGAAGAAGACCTGTTCAAGATCAGCCGCGATGGCGAAGCCGATCTGTACCTGATCCCGACCGCTGAAGTGTCGCTGACCAACATCGTCGCTGGCGAGATCGTCGATTCGAAACTGCTGCCGATCAAGTTCGTGGCGCACACGCCGTGCTTCCGCAGCGAGGCCGGTGCATCGGGTCGCGACACTCGCGGCATGATCCGTCAGCACCAGTTCGACAAGGTCGAGATGGTCCAGATCGTTGAGCCATCGACCTCGATGCAAGCGCTGGAAAGCCTGACCGCCAATGCCGAGAAAGTCCTGCAACTGCTGGAACTGCCGTATCGCACCCTGGCGCTGTGCACGGGCGACATGGGCTTCAGCGCGGTCAAGACCTACGATCTGGAAGTGTGGATTCCAAGCCAGGACAAATACCGCGAGATTTCCTCGTGCTCCAACTGCGGTGATTTCCAGGCCCGCCGCATGCAAGCGCGTTTCCGCAACCCGGAAACCGGCAAGCCTGAGCTGGTTCACACCCTGAACGGTTCCGGCCTGGCGGTCGGGCGTACCCTGGTGGCGGTGCTCGAGAACTACCAGCAGGCTGACGGTTCGATCCGTGTGCCTGAGGTGCTCAAGCCGTACATGGGTGGCCTTGAGGTCATCGGCTAAATGGACTATCTGCCGCTGTTTCATAACCTTCGCGGCAGTCGTGTATTGGTCGTCGGCGGAGGGGAGATTGCCTTGCGCAAATCCCGCCTGCTGGCCGAAGCCGGTGCGCTGCTGCGGGTGGTTGCACCGCAAATCGAACCGCAACTGCGCGAGCTGGTGGTCGGCAGCGGTGGCGAGTGCCTGGTGCGTGGCTACGTCGAAACGGATCTGGACGGTTGCGGGCTGATCATCGCCGCCACCGACGACGAACCACTGAACGCGCAAGTCTCCGCCGATGCTCATCGGCGTTGCGTACCGGTCAACGTGGTGGACGCGCCGGCCCTGTGCAGCGTGATCTTCCCGGCAATCGTCGACCGTTCTCCATTGATCATTGCGGTGTCCAGTGGCGGCGACGCGCCGGTGCTGGCACGGTTGATTCGCGCCAAGCTGGAAACCTGGATTCCTTCCACCTACGGGCAACTGGCCGGTCTGGCGGCGCGTTTCCGTACTCAGGTCAAAGGCCTGTTTCCGGATGTGCAACAGCGGCGGGCTTTCTGGGAGGATGTGTTCCAGGGCCCGATTGCCGACCGGCAATTGGCCGGGCAGGGCGCCGAGGCCGAGCGCTTGATGCAGGCGAAAATCAACGGCGAAGCACCTGTGGCTATCGGCGAGGTTTATCTGGTGGGCGCCGGGCCGGGTGATCCCGACCTGTTGACCTTCCGCGCCCTGCGTCTGATGCAACAAGCCGATGTGGTGCTGTATGACCGTCTGGTGGCGCCGGCGATTCTGGATTTGTGCCGTCGCGATGCCGAGCGGGTCTACGTTGGCAAGCGCCGAGCCGATCATGCCGTGCCTCAGGAGCAGATCAACCAGCATCTGGTGGATCTGGCCAAGGCCGGCAAACGCGT
This sequence comes from Pseudomonas sp. PICF141, assembly GCF_002286815.1. Taxonomy (GTDB): domain Bacteria; phylum Pseudomonadota; class Gammaproteobacteria; order Pseudomonadales; family Pseudomonadaceae; genus Aquipseudomonas. The sequence goes on along the minus strand of NZ_MUNM01000033.1, from coordinate 31,743 downwards.
GGTGCGCTTGAAGGGCGGCGATCCGTTCATTTTCGGGCGCGGTGGCGAAGAGATCGAAGAACTGGCGGCCCAGGGCATTCCGTTCCAGGTGGTACCGGGCATTACCGCGGCCAGTGGTTGCGCGGCCTATGCCGGGATTCCACTGACTCACCGCGATTACGCGCAGTCGGTGCGGTTTGTCACCGGGCACTTGAAGGACGGTTCCACCGATTTGCCGTGGGCCGATCTGGTCGCGCCGGCGCAGACCCTGGTGTTTTACATGGGGTTGGTGGGCCTGCCGATCATCTGCGAGCAATTGATCAAACACGGTCGCGCGGCCGATACCCCGGCGGCGTTGATCCAGCAGGGCACCACGGTCAATCAGCGGGTGTTTACCGGCACCCTGGCCGACCTTCCACGGCTGGTGGCGGAGCATGAAGTGCATGCGCCAACATTGGTGATCGTCGGGGAAGTGGTGCAACTGCGCGAGAAACTGGCGTGGTTCGAAGGGGCTCAGGCGCAGGTCTAGTGATCGCGTCGCCCTCATCGCGGACAAGCCCGCTCCCACAGGTTATTTGGTGAAGCTGCAATCTTTGGCATCACACAAATCCCTGTGGGAGCGGGCTTGCCCGCGATGAGGCCCTAAAAACCACCCTTGCTTCAGATCAGAACTCAGCTTTACGCCAAATCCCTTTCCCCTTCAACCGCGCCCGATCATGAGCCGCAGTGAAATCCTGCGCCGGCCCTTTAGGCACGATCCCGGTCGGATTGATGGTTTTGTGGCTGCCGTAATAGTGATTCTTGATGTGCTCGAAACTCACCGTCTCGGCTATCCCCGGCCACTGATAAATCTCCCGTAGCCAGTTCGACAGATTCGGATAATCGGCAATCCGTCGCAGGTTGCACTTGAAGTGCCCGAAGTACACCGCATCGAAACGAATCATCGTAGTGAACAGCCGAATATCCGCTTCCGTCAGGTATTCGCCCGTCAGGTACCGATTCGCGCCCAGCAATTGCTCCAGCCGATCCAGCTCAGTAAACAATTCATCGAACGCTTCTTCATAAGCCTGCTGCGAAGTGGCAAACCCGGCGCGATAGACGCCGTTATTCACGGCCGGATAAATCCGCTCGTTCAGCGCATCGATCTCGGCCCGCAATGGCGCCGGGTAAAAATCCAGGTCATTGCCGGTCAACTCATCAAAAGCGCTGTTGAACATGCGGATGATTTCCGCCGATTCATTATTGACGATGCGATTTGTCTGCTTGTCCCAGAGCACCGGCACCGTGACGCGGCCGGTGTAGTTGGCGGTATCAGTGGTGTAGCGCTGGTGCAGGAATTTCAGATTGCCAAGCTTGTCGCCGGTCGAGCCGTGAGCCTTGTCGAAGGTCCAGCCGTTTTCCAGCATCAGAAAGCTCACCACCGATACATCGATCAGGCTTTCCAGGCCTTTGAGCTTGCGCAGGATCAACGTGCGATGGGCCCACGGGCAGGCGAGGGAGACGTAGAGATGATAGCGACCGGCCTCGGCGGCAAAACCACCGACGCCGGTCGGGCCTGGCTTGCCGTCGGCGGTCAGCCAGTTGCGACGTTGTGCCTGTTCACGCTGGAACGTGCCGTCCTTGCTTTCATACCACTGATCCTGCCAGCGACCTTCGACTAACAAACCCATGTTCAAAACTCCTCGACCGATAAGCGTTGGAGAGGAGTCTATGCGCATAGGTTCGAACAAAAAGCGCAAAGGTTGGGCGTTTATGATCGGTTAAATCGATCGATCCCTTGCATCCCAATACTGCCGGGCGGTTTCGAACGCTTGCTCGCGGGTCTGGCCGAGGCCGCGTAACGCCAGGGCCATGGTCGAGATCAATGCCATTTGCGGGTAGCTGTCGACCACGTCGCCACGCCATACCGCTTTCAAATGATCGGGGTCGAGGCTGGCCGGTTTGACGTGGCGCTGGGTCGACAATTGGGGCCATTCTTCATCCCAGCTTTCGCCGCCGGTGGTGCCATACAGATGACTGTCGGCATCCGGGTTGATCTCGATTTCGCCGCCATCACCCTTGATCACGATGGCGGTGTCGCCGAGCAAACCGCTGGCTTCGCGATGCACGGCCTGATAGCCGGGATGGAAAATGCTTTGCAGGCCGCAACGGGCACCCAACGGATTAAGAATCCGCGCCAGGGAATGGATCGGCGAGCGCAGGCCCAAGGTGTTGCGCAGGTCGATCATTCGCTGAAGTTGCGGCGCCCAGTCCACCAATGGCATGAACGCCAGCCCGCCCTGATCGAGCGCCACGCCGACCTGCTGCCAGTCGCGGCACAGTGGAATATTCAGCGTCTGGAGCAATTGTTCGCTGTACAGCCGACCGGCCGTGTGCGCGCCGCCGCCATGCATGAAGATGCGCACGCCGTTCTGCGCCAGGCACTTGGCCGCCAGCAGGTACCACGGCAAGTGACGCTTCTTGCCGGCATACGTCGGCCAGTCCAGATCAACCGCCAGCGCTGGGGGATTCAGGCGTTCACGCACGGCTTCGGCGAACCCGGCCATTTCCTCGGCGCTTTCTTCCTTGTGCCGCAACAGCATCAGGAAGGCACCGAGTTGGGTGTCTTCCACTTTGTCGTCGAGCAACAGGCCCATGGCCTCGCGGGCTTCTTCGCGAGTCAGGTTGCGGGCACCGCGTTTGCCCTTGCCAAGAATCCGCACGAACTGGGCGAACGGGTGCTCGGCGGGTGTTTCGAGGGTCAGTGCTGGGTAGTCGGTCATAAGCAATTCGTCGGTTTGGGCAGGCCCGCCAGTTTCGCGGCGAGTTTGGCAGGGGTGCCTTTGAACAGTCGGTTCAGGTGCAGGCTGTTGCCCTTGTCGGGGCCGAGTTTCAATGCGGTGTACTTGATCAGTGGGCGGGTCGCCGGGGACAGCTGGAATTCGTCGTAGAAACTGCGCAGCAGTTCGAGAATTTCCCAGTGTTCCGGGCTCAACTCGATGTCTTCGGCGGCGGCGAGGGCGACGGCCACTTCGGCAGACCAGTCGCTCAGTTCGACCAGGAAACCGTCCTTGTCCAGTTCAATGGCGCGGGCGCCGACCGTCAGGGATTTCATAGCCAGCTGTTGACCTTGTCGTAGTGAATCGACAGTTCGACGAAAGCCGGGTAGTCGATGGCCTTGGCCCAATCCGGGACTTGCAGCGCCCGTGCCTGAGCATCTTCGGCCATGACGAACAACTTCAGGCCGCGGGCGTGCAGCGCGCTGAATGGCGCGGTGCCTGGCTGCAAGGCATAAGCCGCATCGCCGCTCAGCAAAAGCGCATCGTTGGCGCCGATCACGCGCAGGCAACTGTTCAGGCGATCGTCGCCGAAAGGGGAATGGGACAACACATGCAAAGTCGACATCAGAGGGTGATCACCTGGTCGTAACGATCAATAAGGGACGTGATTTCCTGGGCGTCCAGCACCCGGGCTTCTTCAAGCGACAGGTTTTCGGGGTCCAGACCACGGGTCGCGGCGCTTTCACCGCACACGAACAGGTCCTCGACACCAAACATCGGCAAGGCTTGCAGGTTGGCGCTCAGGTCTTTCTGTTGCAGGGCCTTGGCATTCTGTTTATTGGCGAGCTGGAACACGCCGTCATCGAGAAACAGCAGACCGATCGGCAGATCGAAGGCACCGCCGGCCAGTACGATGTCCAGCGCTTCACGCGCATTCGGCCCGGACCACGGCGCCTGACGGCTGATAATCAGCAAGGATTTGGCCATTTTCACGCGCCTCCGAAACAGATCAAGCGGTCAGCGTCTTGCACTGCATCATGCAACTGGCCGAGGCCGGACAATTCCCACGGCGTACCCACCGCTACCGCTTCACGCTGGTAGCGCTGGGCTTCTTCCTCGTTCAATACCCCACGGCGCAGGGCGGCGGCGATGCAGACCACGCCATCGAGTTGATGCTCAGTAACAAAGTTGCGCCATTGCTTGGGCAAATCCTGCTCGTCCTGAGGTGTGACCACGCTGGCGGACGCGTTGTAGACGCCATCCTGATAGAAAAACAGCCGGACAATCTCATGCCCGCCGGCCAGCGCGGCCTGGGCGAACAGCAAGGCGCGGCGCGAGGAGGGGGCATGGGCGGCGGAAAACAGCGCAATGGCGAATTTCATGATGGGCTCGATCAGCAAAACTGCGGCCATGATAAAGCTTTATCGGCGGGGCGGCTAAATCGATGTTGTCTGTGCGGGCCCCATCGCGGGCAAGCCCGCTCCCACAGGGATGGCCTAAATCCTGTGGGAGCGTGGCTTGCCCGCGATGAGGCCCGCACAATCAATACAAGATTCAGCGCGGCATATAACCCGACCTGCCAAGGGCGAAGGCAGCATCGGCGAAAGCTGCCTTGAACAGCGATGATTACTGGGTTAACCCATATAGCTCGCAATACTCCAGCCAGTCCATGCCGGCCATCTCCGCGACTTCCTTGTGCACCTCAAGGCGTTGGGCCTGATAGTCCTCTGGCGTGGCGACAGTCAGTTGCAGCGTCAGCTCCCAGGCAAACAAACCCAGGCGCTCAGCCTCCGCTTCGAACGCTTCATGCAAACGCTCGTCGCGGTACTGCGCCACTGTCTCGCCCTTGGCCTGGGCCAACAGTGGATTCAGGTTGTCCAGTTCGATGCGCAGCTCAGGGCGTTCATCGAGAAATTTTTTCAGCGCCTGCTCGTATTGCTGTTCGGTTGCCGCCATGGTCACTCCTAGGAAGACTGCTTTTTGCTCGCCTTGGCAGCCGCGCCAGAAAAATGGGCCCGGAAAAATGGTTGATGCGACAGTAATGGCGCACGGTCTTGCCCTATAAATGAAGTAAAGCAGAACGATGCGCTGCGTTGCGGTGATACAGTCCGCTTTTTCCTGATGAGCGAATGCAATGCGAATTCTGATGGTGGCGCTGGCCGCAACCTTGCTGGCGGGCTGCGCCGGATCGACGATGAATGACGCCCGCACCAAACCCCCGTACAAAACCCTGACCTCGGATAAACCGGAGAAAGTCGTCGCCCAGTGCGTGCAGTTTGCCTGGCAGGACGAAGCGGTATTCGGCGTTGATGCGGGCGCGTATTTGCAGCCGGGCAAGAAGGGCGGTTCGACGGTCTACACCCGTTCGGCCGAGTCCTTCGTGGACGTGAGCACCGACGCCTCGGGTACAGCGTTGAGCTACTATGCGCAGCATGACGATTTTGTCGCCAAGCGCCGGTTGGCGGCGTTGGCGACCTGCTTGTAAGCAAGATCAAAAGATCGCAGCCTTCGGCAGCTCCAGGGTGAACGCAATCCCATGTAGGAGCTGCCGAAGGCTGCGATCTTTTGGGGCCCCCCCGAAAATCGAAGGTTACAAATCCATCAAACGCTTCTGAAAAAAGAAGCGCTTATGGCCCGGCGGGTAATCGGCAATGTGCCCCAATTCGCTGTAGCCATGCTTCTTGTAAAACTCCGGCGCCTGGAAGTCGAAGGTATCCAGCCAGATCCCGATACATTCCTTTTCCCGCGCCAGCTCTTCGGCCATCTGCATCAGCTTCGAGCCCATCCCTTGTCCCCGGGCCAGCTCCGGCACTGACAACAACTCAATGAACAACCACTGGTAAAATACTCGGCCGTAAAGCCCGCCGAGAATTTCGTCGCGGTCATTGCGTACCAGCAAAGCAATCTGCTCCGACACCGTGGTCCCGGCCTTTGAGGCGTTATAGGCACGCAGCGGCGTGAGGATCGCATCGCGTTCTTCCTGAGTGGCATTTTTCGACAGTTCGATTCGCAAGGTCATAGGCTACACATCCTTATGGCATGAACACGGAGCCTATCCCGGTTGTGGCGATTGTTCTATCCCCTGTAACCGAAGGAACCGCCGCAGTCCCGGGAATGTCTAGCCTGAACAACGTCATTGTCGAACGCAGCCATTGAGGACAGCCCGTGAACATTTTTGAAGCCTTGCGCGAAAGCCACGACCGTCAGCGCTGCTATGCCGATGCGCTGATTCAAACCCAGGGCGACACCCCGGAACGGGTCGAGGCTTACAAACGGCTCAAATCCGAGCTTCAGGCCCACGAAACCGCTGAAGAACGCCATTTCTACGTGCCGCTGATGGCGTTCGACAACGGCGTGGATCTTAGCCGCCACGCCATCTCCGAGCACCACGAAATGGACGAGATGATGGAAGCGCTGGATGCGACCGAAATGTCCAGTCCGTCCTGGTTGGCGACGGCGAAAAAGCTCTCAGAAAAGGTCCATCACCACTTGAAAGAGGAGGAGCAGAAGTTCTTCCAGATGGCCGGCAAGTTGCTCGACGAGCAACAGAAGGAAACCCTTGCCGGGCAATATCAGAAAGAATACAAGGCGCATCTTTCCTGAGAGTGCAGTGCAAAGCTGACTTGGAATCACAGTCGCCGGGCTTTTCTGTTTCGCCTACCATGTGCGCTTTCTGACGAATATAAGGATAGATTGTCATGTCGAACACAGCCGAGCGGGTCAACATCATCGAGTCCCGGGTGTTGTCCCACGACTGGTACCTGCTGAAGAAAATCACTTTCGATTACTTGCGCAACAACGGCGACTGGCAGCGTCAGACTCGCGAAGTTTACGACCGGGGCAACGGTGCAGCGATTCTGCTGTTCAACCGCGAAAAGAAAACCGTCGTACTGACCCGCCAGTTTCGCTTGCCGGTGTTCGTCAACGGCCACGATGGTTTGCTGATTGAAGTGGCCGCCGGGTTGCTGGAGGGCGTTGCGCCTGAAGAGCGCATTCGGGCAGAGGCCGAAGAGGAAACCGGCTATCGCGTCCACCATGTGCAGAAGGTTTTCGAGGCCTATATGAGCCCCGGCTCGGTGACTGAAAAGCTGCATTTTTTCATCGCCGAGTACGACGCCTCCTCCAAAGTCAGTGATGGCGGTGGGCTGGAAGAAGAAACCGAAGAGCTGGAAGTGCTGGAGTGGAAGTTCGACGAGGCTCTGGCGGCGTTCCATCGTGGGGAGATCTGCGATGCCAAAACCATCATGCTGCTGCAGTATGCGGCGATGAAGGATGTCTTCGGCGCGGTTTGATCCGGGCTGCGAGGTACACGGCTCTGCGGTTTTACAAGGGCGGTTCGCCTGGTCCGTTAGATGAACAAATCATCTGTTCTGCCAGCCTCGCGGCACTCGTACCCTTCGAGTGTCAGCAACCGCTCTTTCGCCTCAAGCCCACCGGCAAACCCCGTCAGCTTCCCCGACGCGCCAATCACCCGATGGCAAGGCGCGACAATCGAAATCGGGTTCTTGCCATTCGCCGCACCCACCGCCCGAACCGCGCTGGGATTGCCGATCTGCCGGGCAATCTCGCTGTAGCTGCGCGTTTCGCCAAATGGAATCGTCAGTAGCGCCTGCCATACCTTCTGCTGAAATTCGGTCCCGGCAAAATCCAGCTCCAGTTCGAAACGATTACGCGTGCCGGCGAAGTATTCCTGCAACTGCTGTGCGGTGCGCACCAGGATCGGGTTGTCCGCTGCTTCAGTCATCGGCCCCAGCCTGACCCGACCCGGTTTGTCGTTTTCCCAGAGAATGGCTGCCAGTCGTGCGCCTTTCGCGACCAGTTTCAATTCGCCGACCGGAGACGCCAAGGTGGTGAAGGTATAGGGCATGCCGGCGGACTCCGTAAAAGTGCAGAACAGGGGCTCAGCATACTGCCTGGTCGGGGAGGCGCAATACGCAATCGCGACCATACTTGCCTGTGCTTTTGAACCGTTCCCTCTGTTTTGGTACAGAGCCTTAAAACAAAAAGAGACCGACTCATGAAGTTCGAACCTTTTGTCAAAACGCTCATGGCGACCGGATTGGCGTTGAGTTGCCTGACGGCCCACGCGGCCTCCGTCGCCCCGGTCGCGGCCGAAAACGGCATGGTCGTCACCGCCCAGCATCTGGCCAGCCACGTCGGCGTCGATGTGCTCAAGAATGGCGGCAATGCCGTCGATGCCGCCGTTGCAGTGGGTTATGCGCTGGCGGTGGTGTACCCCGCGGCGGGTAACCTGGGCGGCGGCGGATTCATGACGATTCAATTGGCGGACGGGCGCAAGACCTTCCTCGACTTCCGTGAAAAAGCCCCGCTGGCCGCGACCCCCGACATGTACCTCGATAAAGAGGGCAACGTCATTCCGGAGCTGAGCACCCGCGGCCATCTTGCCGTTGGCGTTCCGGGCACCGTCTCGGGCATGGAACTGGCCCTGAAGAAATACGGTACTAAACCCCGCAAGGAAGTGATCGCCCCGGCCATCAAGCTTGCTGAAGACGGTTTTGTGCTGGAGCAGGGCGATGTCGACTTGCTGGAGTACGCTACCGATGTCTTCAAGAAAGACATGCGCGACTCGGGCTCGATTTTCCTGAGCAATGGCGAGCCGATGCAGGTGGGCCAGAAACTCGTACAAAAAGACTTGAGCAAAACCCTGCGGGAAATTTCCGAGAAGGGCGCCGACGGTTTCTATAAAGGCTGGGTGGCCGACGCCATTGTCACCTCCAGTCAGGCCAACAAGGGCATCATCACCCAGGCCGACCTCGACAAATACCAGACCCGGGAACTGGCGCCGATCGAGTGCGATTACCGTGGCTATCATGTGGTCTCGGCGCCACCGCCAAGCTCCGGTGGCGTGGTGATCTGCGAGATCATGAACATCCTCGATGGCTACCCGATGAAAGAGCTGGGCTTCCGCTCGGCGCAGGCGATGCATTACCAGATCGAAGCGATGCGCCACGCGTATGTGGACCGCAACAGCTACCTGGGCGACCCGGACTTCGTGAAGAACCCGATTGCCCATCTGCTGGATAAAAACTACGCGACCAAAATTCGTGAAGTCATCGATCCGCAGAAGGCCGGCGTGTCCCGCGAGATCAAACCCGGCGTGGCGCCTCATGAAGGCAGCAACACCACCCATTACTCGATCGTCGACAAATGGGGCAATGCGGTGTCGGTGACCTACACCCTCAACGACTGGTTCGGTGCCGGCGTGATGGCGAGCAAAACCGGGGTCATCCTCAACGATGAAATGGACGACTTCACCTCGAAAATCGGCGTGCCGAATATGTACGGTCTGGTGCAGGGCGAAGCCAACGCCATCGCCCCCGGCAAGGCGCCGCTGTCGTCCATGAGCCCGACCATTGTCACCAAGGACGGCAAGGTCGTGATGGTCGTCGGTACCCCCGGTGGCAGCCGCATCATCACCGCGACCCTGCTGACCATCCTCAACGTGATCGACTACGGCATGAACATCCAGGAAGCGGTGGATGCGCCGCGTTTCCACCAGCAATGGCTGCCGGAAGAAACCAACCTTGAGAATTTCGCCACCAGCCCGGACACCAGGAAGATGCTCGAAAGCTGGGGGCACAAATTTGCCGGGCCGCAGGACCCCAACCATATCGCAGCTATTCTGGTAGGTGCGCCTTCGCTGGAAGGCAAGCCCGTGGGCAAGAACCGCTTCTATGGCGCGAACGATCCACGGCGTAATACCGGGTTGTCACTCGGTTACTGAAACAGGCGATCAGCGGCCACTTCCGCTCCCTGGGTGGCCCCGATCCCCGTAGCAGCTGCCGAGCCCTCGAGGCTGCGTTCGACTGCGAAGCAGTCGTAAAATCGGCAGCCGTGTTTATTCAGACAAGCCGGCATTTGCTGGTTCGCGACCGCTTCGCGCTCGAACGCAGCCTCGCAAGCTCGACAGCTGCTACAGCTCGACAATTGCTACATGAAGAAGGGAGTTGAAATCCGTCTCCGAGCCACCGACTTATCAAGGAAGGAAGCCATGAGCACCGCACTCCTGATCATCGATGTCCAACGCGCGCTGTGCACCGGCGATGATGAATGCTTCGACATCCAGCGCGTCATCGGCACCATCAACGAGCTCAGCACCAAAGCCCGAACCGCCAATATACCGGTCATCCTGATTCAGCATGAAGAAGAGGGCAACCTGCTGGAATACGGCGGCGAAGGCTGGCAACTGGCCGAGGGTCTGAAGACTTCACCCCAAGACCTGCGCGTGCGCAAAACCAACCCGGATTCGTTTTACCAGACCCGCTTGCATGAACATCTGCAAGAGCTGGAGGCCGACCGCCTGATCATCTGTGGCCTGCAAACCGACTACTGCATCAACACCACCGTTCGCCAGGCGCATCAATTGGGTTATGACGTTGTGCTGGTGGCCGACGCCCATTCCACTATCAGCAATGGCGCGATGAGCGCCGAAGACATCATCGCCGAACACAACAAGGATCTGGCGCACCTGACCGGCTCCGTAGCGCGGATCGACGTAATGCCGGCCAGGGAAATAAAACTCTGAAACAGCGCCAACTCCCCGGCGGGGGAGCTTGCATGCCAGGGCTGGACGCATTCGCTACGCCTGTGGCATGGTCAAAAAAATACGCCATGCAGCGAACAGGATCAGAACATGGGGGAGGGTGGTGAGGTGGGCGCCAAGACGTCAATGGCAACCCTGCAAGCGTTCAACCTTTGCATCTTGCACCTGGGGCGTCTTGCCCGAGATCGCGGTGCCTCCCGCTTCATCACCGACGGTCTGCAGGCGTTCAGCCAACTGGTGCCCTTCGCTTCGGCCTGGTGGGGCGAGATGTCTGCGCCGGGTGTCGATATTTCGACCAGAAACTGGATGCACGGGCGAATCAATCTGCCTGAGTCGTTTACCGCCGAGTGGCACACCTGTGCGCACAACGACAAATTCTCCGATGACACCATCAGTCGGCCCGGTGAGGTCGTGCGCGACAGCGGCTTCACCGACCCCAATGAAGACGTGAATGAGTTCGCTCGGCGCCACGACCTCTATTACCTGATGTGCATCACCTTCGAATTACCCGAAAGCGGCTTGATGTTCTTCGTCTGCCTCTACCGAGGCAGGGATGCCTGGGCGTTCAACGACAACGAGGCCGATCTGTTTTCGGCCTTCTGCGAACACCTGTTGCAGCTGTGGCGATTCCAGGTGCAGGACATGATCCGCTTCGACACGGGTAACGGCGCGTCGGACTTTGGCGTCGCGCGCATGGACGGCAGTTTGCTGTATGTGGGAGCAACGCTGTGTGCCGCCATTGAGCGTGAGTTACCCGGCTGGAACGGTTCGATGCTTCCCGCGCAAGTGATCGCGCAACTGCCAAAGGCGCCCTGCGTCATGCGCCTGGGCCGCTGCGCCCTGACACTGAGCCCTAACGCCGAGCACGTCATCCTGTCGCTCGAAGCCCAATCGCGCGGGGCAATGCTGGCGCCACGCGAGCGAACGGCAGCGATGCTGTTCGCCGCCGGCCATTCCTACAAGGAAATTGCCAAAATCCTCGAGTTGAGCCCTGCGACAGTGCGAACCTACCTGCGCAATTGCTACCTGCAACTGGGGGTGAAGAGCAAGGTGGAACTGGGGTCGGTGCTGCGTTCAGCGACCTCGCTTGCGGATACGCCGCGCCGCGATTAAATCCGCCTACAACGCGCGCCCTGTAGGAGCGAGGCTGCCCGCGAAGGCGTCAGGTCTGGCACACCGCGTTATCGTTCTTCGCGGGCAAGCCTCGGGGGATTTCTAAGGTGTATTGATTTTATCCAGCACCCGGTTCGCGGTGATCTCCGCCACCATGATGCTGTTTGAAATGCCCAGCAGGGCGTAGCGCGACTCACCCTCCAGATGATCCACCAACTGATGGACCATCACATCGACAGAAGCCAGCGTCTCGACCAAAAAAACCGCCAGGGTTTCGGCCGTGGCTTCTGGATCCACGGCAAACATCTTGCTGGGTTTACGCTCGGTGGCTTTGATGTCGGCATTCGATGGGAAGTGGAAGTCGAGGGCGCGCTCGGCGGCCTCATTGAGCTTTTTTGAATCGGGTTCGTATGGGGAGATCGGATCGGCGTCTGGTGGGTTTGGCGTTACCTTGAACATATTTACGTCTCCAACAATATGGAGCCATCACCGAATCGCTGCTAAACGAAGGTGGCAGCTGTGTGCAGGTTAGCAGACCGGCGGAGACGAATCCGGCGCGCCCGAGGGCGCCCTGCGCACAGCTACCATAAAGTGCAGGCATGAAATGACCTGACTGTCTGGATGCAAATACGCTTCGTCACGACGGGCTGCTAAACCCGATCACTGATGAGCAGTGACACGAATCAAGTTACCGAGTGACCCCAAAGCGCACAAGCCGGCGGATTCTGGTGCAGCCGTAGGCAACGGCGCAAGGTTTTGTAGCTTGCAGGAAGTAACTTTCAGATCTTTTAAACAAGCCTCTTCGGCCTATGTTGAATGTGCCACCGTCTTCGCAAGCAATCCCGTTCCCACAGGCTCCGGCGCTCTGCAGATCGGACGCCGGTTACTTAATTGCTCACCCCCTCCTCATTTGTAGAGGTCCATCCGACGCTTGCGCCCTATAGGGTAGGCCTGCACATCAGAGGCTTGCGACCGTCTGTTCGGCCACTTCCCGGGCGGGGCCAAGGCGCCGTTCGTTGGGCTCGATCCACAGGCGTTGTCACAAGCGTCCACATCCCGAATCGCCCGATAAAAACAAGAGAGTGTTCCGATGCGACTATTCGTTCCCAACCTGTTGGCCGCAGCCCTGGCCCTTTCCTCGGCGCAGGCCATGGCCGCTGCTGATCTTGTGCTGTTCAACGGCAAGGTCTTTACCGCCGAACCCGGTCAAGGGCTGGTTCAGGCCGTGGCGGTGCAAGACGGCAAGATACTTAAAGTGGGCAGCGATGCCGAGATCAACGCCTTGGCCGATGCCCAGACGCAACGAATCGATCTGGCGGGCAAAGTACTGATGCCTGGAATGATCGATACCCATAGCCACCCGATCGTTGCGGCCTTCAACAGCCAAGGCGCCAACCTGCTGGATGAATTAAAGCCGTTGCCGGAGCTCGAGCAATGGGTGATCGAGCAGGATGAAACGGGGCGTGCACGGGCCGGTGACGTGATCAGCATTAGCGGGGTGAGTTCGGCCTATTGGGAGAAAAGCCGCGAACTCGGTCAGCGTTTCAATCAGGGACGCTGGGCGGACCAACCGGTGGTTCTCAGCGGGATTGACGGGCATACCGGATGGGCCAACAACGCGATGCTCAAGCGTCTGAAGATCGACGCGGCATTGGTAAAAGGTCTGTCGGAACAGGATCGCAGCTTCGTGGGCCACGAAGCGGACTTCACCCCCAACGGGTATTTTGCCGAGTCACGCTGGGACAAGGTACGCAGTCAAATCCCCGCCCCCGGCAACGAGGTCATGCTCAAGGCTGCCCGCGAGGCGGTGAAGGTCAATAACCAATATGGCGTTACCGCCTGGATGGACGCGGCAGCGAATGCCGGAAGTGGCGATTCGCTGCTCGATTTCCAGGCCACCGAGCAGAGTTACGGTGTTCTGCCGCTTTACCGCGAACTGGCGCAGAAGGGCGAACTCAATGCCCACGTCGCGGCGCTGCTGCTGGCTAACCCGAAAAGCCGGCCGGCCGATCTGGAGGTGCTGGCCAAGGTGATGAAGAAATTCGACGGTGTGCCCAACCTGAGCTTCCCTGGCATCAAGGTCTTCGCTGACGGCGTTCTGGAGTTTCCAGGGCAGACGGCCGCGGTGATCGTGCCCTTCAGCAACAGCCATAAAAACGGTCAGTTGCTGATCGACCCGGCGCACTTTGGTGAATTGGTGGTCGCGGCGGAAAAGCGTGACTGGATTGTGCACACCCATGCGGTCGGCGACCGTGCCGTACGTGAGTCGCTCAATGGTGTTGAATACGCGCGCAGGCTCAACCCGACACCGATGGCCCACAGCATCACGCACCTGCAACTGGTCAATCCCAAGGAGTTCCCACGCTTCAAACAGCTTGGCGTGATTGCTTCCATGCAGCTGCTGTGGGCCACCGGCGAGTCTTACACGGTGGAGTTGGTCAAACCGTATATCAGCGCGTTCGCTTACGGTTACCAGTATCCCGCCGGGTCCTTGCATAACGCCGGTGCGGTCATCGCCGGTGGCAGTGACTGGCCGGTGTCCAGCCCCAACCCGTGGAATGCCATCGCTCAGGCCAGCACCCGCAAAGGGCCGCTGGGTGTGTTGAATGCCAAGGAAAGCATTGATCGCCAGACCATGTTCTATGCCTACACCCTCAATGCCGCCAAAGCCCTGCGGCTGGAGCAACAGATTGGCTCGCTGGCGCCCGGCAAACAGGCCGATCTGATCATCCTCGACCGCGATGTGTTCAAGGTCAGCGACGATGAACTGTTCAACACCAAGGTCTTGAAGACGTTCTTCGCTGGCAAGCAGGTTTACGCCCCCGCGTCCTGACCCCTGACCGCTCGCCGGCAGCACCCAAAAAATAAATGCTCCGGCTCCTCGCATGACGAGGGGCCGGGCAACGCCGTGCCCGACATCACCCGCTGATCCATAAAAATAAGAGACCTGTATGAACGTACGCTCAGCATTGACCGTTGCCAGCCTTGTATTGGCGCCCCTGACCAGCCAGGCACTGACGCTTGACGATAACTTCAGCCTGGACATGACTCTGGGTGTTTTCAGTGACTATCGCTCCCGTGGCATTTCGCAAACCCTGGGGGACCCGGCGGTTCAGGCCGGCGCCACGCTGGTGCACAGCAGCGGCTTGTACATTGGTGCCTGGACCTCCAATGTCGATTTCGGCGGCCCCTACAAAACCCGGCAGGAACTCGAGTACTACGCGGGTTACTACTGGCAGGCGAGCGAAGCAATCAGTCTCGATCTGGGCTACATCAAGTACGACTATCCAAAAGAAGGCCAATTCAACATGAGTGAGGTCTACGCCATCCTTGACGTTTATGGCGTCAAGCTCAGCGCCAACTACTCAAACGATACGCCGAACTTCTTTGGCGAGGACCAGGACACTCTCTACACCTACCTCAGCTACAAAATCGAATTGCCGGCCGAGATCGGCCTGGACCTGCGCGTGGGTCGCAACGATGTCAAAGACCCGGCTTTCTGGTCCGCCAACGGTGAAAGTCGCGATGCCTACACCGAGTGGGAAGCCAAACTGACCCGTGATTTCGTCGGCGTGACCTGGGGCCTGAGCTACATCGATACCGACCTGTCGAAAAGCGAATGCGCGAGCTGGTACGGCTATGACGATCTGTGCACGGCCACCGTGGTCGCCAGTGCCAGCAAGGCCTTCTAAGCCCGCGTGCTCAAGCGTCTCCTATACTGATCCGCGTTGACAGGTTCAACACAGATCCTGAATGCCGCTGGTGCAGCAGCCAGCGGCTTCCCTACAACTCAGTAAGGAGAACGATCATGGCAATCCGTATTGGCGACGAAGCACCGGACTTTACTGCCGAAAGCACCGAAGGCCCGCTGCATTTCCACGAATGGATCGGGGACAAGTGGGCGATTCTGTTTTCGCATCCCAAGGATTTCACCCCGGTGTGCACCACTGAGCTTGGCTATATGGCAGGGCTCAAGCCAGAGTTCGATAAACGCAACACCAAGATCGTGGGGCTCAGCGTCGACCCTGTCAGTAATCACCAGAGCTGGGCCAAAGACATCGAAGAAACCCAGGGGCATGCAGTCAATTATCCGATGATCGGGGACGAGAACCTGGTGGTGGCGAAGCTCTACGACATGATTCATCCGAATGCCAGTGGCGGCGCACGGACTGCCGTGGACAACGCTACGGTGCGGTCGGTGTTCATCATCGGGCCGGACAAAAAGGTCAAGGCGATGCTGATCTATCCGATGAGTGCCGGACGCAACTTCGATGAAGTGCTGCGTCTGCTCGATTCTTTGCAACTGAACGCCAAGCACACCGTCGCCACCCCGGTGAACTGGCGCCCGGGCGAGGATGTGATCATTCCCACTTCGGTCTCCGACGAGGACGCCAGGAAGAAATATCCGGATGGCTTCAAGACGCTGAAACCTTATTTGCGCACGGTGGCGCAACCGAAGTAGCCGAGCTGTTGGGGAGCACAATTTGGCCCGCCAGGTGCCTTGCCTGGTGAGCCTCTTTCAGCCGCAACGATCTTTTTGTAGCAGCTGCCGAAGGCTGCGTTCGGCTGCGCAGCAGTCGTGAATCTGGCTGATGCGGTCTGCCTGACCCACACCGCGGTCTCTGATTCTACGACTGCTACGCAGCCGAACGCAGGCTTCGCCAGCTGCTACAGATCGCATCGGGGCTTAACTGACTGGTTCGCCCTCAAGCGCAAGTTCGCTAGGGTCGACCCCGCACATCCGGGCCAACACCTGAACCACCAGGGCATGATCCTCACGCTGGGGCAGCCCTGAAACGGTGACGGCGCCAATGCACCCCATGCCTTTGACCGATATCGGAAAGCTGCCACCATGATCGGCGTAATCACGCAGGGGCAAGCCCATCAAACTCTCGAGGGTATCGCCCTGAAGCTTGAAGGACAGGCCGGCGCGGTACGAGCTGAGTTCCATCAGTTCCACGACATTTCGCTTGCGTCGTGCCCAGTCGGCATGGCTGGCAGCGGTTCCCGGCATCGAGTAGAAAAACACGGTGTCCCGCGCCAGCCTGACCTCAATCGTGGCGGACACGCCTTGCTCCTCGCAGGCAGTTTTCAAACGGGTGCCCAAATCCCACGCCGTCGCTTTGTCGAAGCGTTCGAACTTCAGGGTTTCTTCCTGGAGTGCGATGCGTTGCAGGTCGGTTTTGATGTCCATGGTTTCTCCCTCATCCCTTTCGGGCGGTCGTACTGTTACGCACGGTTAATGTGAACGGCAGCACCACATGGCGGTCCGGGATGGGCTTTTTTTCGATGAGGGCGATCAGCATTTCAACGGCTTTTTGGCCAAAGATTTCGGCGGGTTGCGCGATGGTCGTCAACGCTGGATCACAGTAGGCCGCGAACGGAATGTCATCGAAACCGACCAACGAAATATCGTCAGGTACCCGCAAACCCTGTTGTTTGATGCGCTTCAACGCACCGATCGCCATTTCATCGTTCTCGCAAAAGAATGCGGTCGGACGGTCGGGCAATTCCAGCAGCATTGCCGCGCCATCAAAACCAGCTTGTAACGTGAAGTCGCCATGGCAGATCAATTGCGGATCCGGCTCGATACCGGCCTGGTGTAATGCATCTTCATAACCGGCCACACGGTCGCGTGTGAGCGGGCTGCTTTTCGGGCCTTTGATCAGGCCGATCCGGCGATGGCCCAGATCGATCAGATGCTCCGTCATGGCCTTGGCCGCCGCCCGGTTGTCGAGGCTGATGGTCGGATGCCGCCCGCCTTGAATCACTTCGCAGGCATTGACCAAGGGCAGTGATTCGCCATGGGGGAAGGGCGATTCAAAAGGGTCGTAGGCACGCAACTGAATCACGCCGTCGGCCTGGTGGGCGTACACCAGGGCAGCAAATTCGCGTTCGATTTCCTCGCGGCCCTGGGTGTCGCACAGCAGCAGTCGATAACCGGCCGCCTGCGCCGCCTGTTGGGCACCGCTGATCACCCGTGCGAAAAACGTGTTGGCAATGGCCGGGACCAGAATCACCAGGTTGCCGGTTCTGCGCGAACGAAACTGCACGGCCATGAGGTTCGGCCGGTAGCCGGCCTGTTCCACGGCTGCGTTGACCTTGTCCCGGGTGTCGGGGAGTACGCGTTCGGGCGACTTCAGCGTTCTGGACACGGTGGCCACCGAGACGCCGGCCAGCCGGGCTACTTCACGGATATTGGACAAGACAACCTCGTTATCGAACCGACAGATGTACACGTGGCCGGCGAGCTTACCGCAGTCCGGCCGTGCGCTGAAATGAGCTTCATTTTTAATCCCGGGTTTGACACTGGAAGTAACTGAGCCTAAATTTCCGGCATGATGTAACCGGTTACATCATAGTCAAACCTGGAGCGTTAATCCGCCCCGAACAAGAGAAAATTCGCGATGAATGGTGCAATGGCAAAAATAAGAATGGGGTTTGTCGGCGGCGGCGAGGGCGCCTTCATCGGCAAAGCCCACCGCCAGGCCGCCGGCCTCGATGGTCGTTTTGAACTGGTATGCGGCGCATTCAGCCGAGACGCCCGCAACAATCAGAACACCGGCGCCGCGCTGGGATTGTCCGCGTCACGCTGCTACAGCGACTGGCAACAGCTGCTGGACAACGAGCGCGCACTGCCTGTCGACCAGCGCATGGAGCTGTTGGTCATCGTCACCCCCAATCACTTGCACGCGCCGATCGCCAGCCAGGCCCTGAGCGCGGGTTTTCATGTGTTCAGCGAAAAGCCCGCGGCACTGAATCTGTCCGAGCTGCTGGCGCTCAAGGCCGTGGTGAAAAGCAGCGACCGCCTCTACGGATTGGCCCACACGTATCTGGGTTACCCGATGGTCTGGCAGGCGCGCAAGATGGTGCGTACCGGCGTGATCGGCGCGGTGCGCAAGGTCATCGTCGAGTACCCGCAGGGCTGGCTGAGCCGGGACGTGGCCGGGCAGGGCAACAAGCAGGCGAGTTGGCGCGATCAGCCCGAACAGTCCGGGTTGGGCGGTTGCATTGGCGACATCGGCACCCATGCCTTTTCACTGGCCGAATTCGTCGCGGACCAACCCATCGAGCAGGTGTGCGCAACCTTGGGTTCGCACGTCGCCGGGCGGCAACTGGACGATGACGCGGCGATGCTGTTCAAAATGGCCGCCGGGGCCAGCGGGGTGTTGATCGCCAGCCAGGTCTGCGCCGGCGAAGAGAACCCGTTGAAGATTCGCGTCTATGGCGACAAGGGCGGGCTGGAATGGCGTCAGGAAGAGCCCGCAAGCCTGGTCCATCGCTCCCTCGATCAACCGTTGAGCATCCTTCGTTCCGGTATCGGCCAGCCCTGGTTGTGCGAGGCCGCCAGCCAGCGCATGCGTTTGCCGGCCGGGCATCCCGAAGGTTATCTCGAGGCCATGGCCAATCTCTATGGTGATTTCGCCACTGCGATCCGCAGCAACATTGAAGGCAACGATGCGCCGGGCGTGCCGGGCATCGAGGTCGGGTTGCGTGGCATGGCGTTCATCGAGGCTGTGATTGCCAATCATCGCGGCGACGCGAAGTGGACCCCACTGGTCTGCAACCCATGAATCCGGAGAACCCTCCCGTGAACCAAACCTCCCCAGCACCGGCAGGCCTGCGCGGCCCGGGCATTTTTCTCGCGCAGTTCATGTCCGCCGAAGCGCCTTTCGACACGCTCGCCAACATTGCCCGTTGGGCCGCGGCGCAGGGTTACAAAGCCATTCAATTGCCGACCCTGGGCACGCAGTACATCGACCTGGCGCGCGCCGCCGACAGTCAGGATTACTGTGACGAATTGAAAGCCGTCTGCGCCCAGGCCGGTGTCGAAATCAGCGAACTGTCGACGCATCTGCAGGGGCAACTGGTGGCGGTGCATCCGGCGTTCGATACATTGTTCGATGACTTTGCCCCCGAACATTTACGCGGTCAGCCTCAGGCCCGCACCGAGTGGGCCATCGATCAATTGAAGCTCGCCGCGCG
Organism: Pseudomonas sp. PICF141; assembly: GCF_002286815.1. GTDB lineage: Bacteria > Pseudomonadota > Gammaproteobacteria > Pseudomonadales > Pseudomonadaceae > Aquipseudomonas. The sequence continues at coordinate 12,342 of NZ_MUNM01000033.1, read as the reverse complement.
CGCCAGCCAACGCTTGGGGCTGAAGGCGCACGCGACGTTTTCCGGTGCGCTGCTGTGGCCCTATGTCTACCCGTGGCCGCAACGCCCGAGCGGGCTGGTGGAGCAGGGTTTTGCCGAACTGGCCAGGCGCTGGATGCCGATCCTCGATTGTTTTGAAGAAGCCGGCGTCGACCTCTGCTACGAGATCCATCCCGGCGAAGACCTGCATGACGGCGCCTCGTTCGAGCGTTTCCTTGAGGCCGTCGATCACCATCCGCGCGCTGCGATCCTCTACGACCCGAGCCATCTGCTGCTTCAGCAAATGGACTATCTGGGCTTCATCGATCGTTACCACGAGCGCATCCGCATGTTCCACGTCAAGGACGCCGAGTTCCGGCCCGATGCCCGTTCGGGTGTCTACGGCGGCTATCAAGGCTGGGTCGAACGGCCTGGCCGCTTCCGTTCCCTGGGCGACGGGCAGATCGATTTCAAGTCGATTTTCAGCAAGTTAACGCAGTACGACTTTGCCGGCTGGGCGGTTCTGGAATGGGAGTGTTGCCTGAAGGATTCGCAACAGGGCGCCGCAGAAGGCGCGGCCTTCATCCGCCAGCACATGATCAGCAAAACCCGCAAGGCGTTTGACGATTTCGCCAGCGTGGCGTCCGACGAGCGTTTCAATCGACGGTTATTGGGTTTGCCCGACGCCTGAAAAATCTGTTCTTTCTCCCCTCAAAAAAAACAATAAGACGGTGATTGATATGACCATGATGAGTGCGCGATTAAGCGTAATGATGTTCCTGCAGTTCTTTATCTGGGGTGGATGGTTCGTGACCCTCGGTACTTTCCTCTCCAGTAACCTTGGGGCCAGCGGCGGGCAGATCGGCATGGCGTTCTCGACGCAGTCCTGGGGGGCGATCATCGCGCCGTTTGTGATCGGTTTGATTGCTGACCGCTACTTCAATGCCGAGCGCATTCTTGCGGTGTTGCATCTGATCGGCGCGGTGCTGCTGTTACAGCTCTATCGAGCGCCTGACTTCAGTGGGTTTTACCCGTTTGTGCTGGCTTACATGATGATCTACATGCCGACGCTGGCACTGGTGAATTCGGTGGCGTTCCGGCAGATGCGCGACCCGGCCCTGGAGTTCTCGCGGATCCGGGTGTGGGGCACCATCGGCTGGATTGTGGCGGGCGTGGTGATCAGCTTTGTGTTTGCCTGGGATTCGCAACAAGCGATTTCATCCGGTGGCTTGCGCAATACGTTTCTGATGTCGGCCATCGCCTCATTCGTGCTGGGCATCTACAGCTTCAGCCTGCCGCGCACCGCGCCGCTCAAACCTGAGCCGGGCAGTGTCGGCTTGAAGCAGATGCTGGGGCTGGACGCCTTGGGTTTGTTGAAGGACCGCAGTTACCTGGTGTTCTTCATCGCCTCCATTTTGATCTGCATTCCATTGGCGTTTTATTACCAGAACGCCAACCCGTTTCTGGCGGAAATCGGTGTGACCAATCCAACCGCCAAGATGGCGATCGGGCAAGTCTCGGAAGTGCTGTTCATGTTGCTCCTGCCGCTGTTCATCCAGCGTTTCGGCATCAAGATCGCGCTGTTGGTGGGAATGCTGGCGTGGGCGTTGCGCTACCTGTTATTCGCCTACGGCAACAACGGCGACCTCGCGTTCATGTTGTTCACCGGCATCGCCCTGCACGGCATCTGCTACGACTTCTTCTTTGTTTCGGGGCAGATCTACACCGATGCCAAAGCCTCGCAGCGTTTCAGAAGTTCCGCGCAAGGGTTGATTACGCTTGCGACGTACGGCTTGGGCATGCTGATTGGCTTTTGGGTGGCCGGGGCGGTCACCGATCACTATGCGTCGGCTGACAGCCATGACTGGAAAAGCATCTGGCTGTTCCCGGCAGGGTTCGCGCTGGCGATATTTTTCTGTTTCTCGCTGGCCTTCAAAGGGCGGCAAAGTGTGGCAGCGTCGTCGAGTATTTGAATCATGCCCGAATACCGGCGGAACCGGTGGGCGCGGGCTTGTCCGCGATGGAGGTGGGTCAGGCGACATCAATGTTGATTGTGCCGCCGTCTTGCGAGCGCTTTTCGTAGGCGCCAGGCTTGCCGGCGAAGGCGAGCTGAAGGACGCCTTCGCCGGCAAGCCTGGCTCCTACGAGTGTTGCGATTAGCCGACTGGTATTTCAGGGGTTATGGAACGCCTCAAGGCGCACCAAACAGCATCGTCCAATAAACACCTTTATCGCTGCGCGAATCGGCTGCGTAGGCTGCGCCCACTTGGGTAAACATCGGGTTCATCAGGTTGGCGCAATGGCCGGGGCTGGCCAGCCAGCTGGCCATCGCCTTGTTCGGTGAACCTTGCCCGGCGGCGATGTTTTCGCCGATCTGCCGGCCTCGATAGCCGGCGGCTCTGGCCCGATCCAACGGCATATCACCGTCGGGATCGCGGTGGGCGAAGTAGTTGCCATAGGCCATCGCCTTGCTGTGGCCTTGCGCAGCGGCGCCCAGAGCGGCATTCCAGGTCAACGGTCGTGCGGCGGCAAAGCGTTGGCGCCCGCACATGCGTGGCTTGGCCCGTGCCGCGTTGACCTGTGCCAGCAACGTCTTGCCCGCCGCTCGCGAATCACCGGCACGGCCGTCTAATACCGGTTGCGCCAGCACGATCTGCCATTCGCTGCGGGTGCGAGTGACGCCGATGTCGGCGAATTGGGTATCGAGCAGCGCCCCGCAATAGTCGCTCTCAAGCAGGTCAAACGCCTCTTCGGCATCTTGTGCGCCGACCACGCGAATGGAGCGCACCGTCACTGCCTGGTAGCCGTTGGCCTTCAAGGCATTGCGCAAACCGCCACCATAGCCGACCGGCAAAGCCAGGTTCGATTTCAGGGACAGTGGCCGCAACGGCTTGCCCGTACGCCCTGCGCAGCGATCGGGATCGGCGCGGTAATCGTTGATGACTTCCACCAGTTGCCGCTCTCCACTCGCATGGGCGGGGCTGGCGAGCAGTGGAAGCAAAGGCATCAGGCACAGCGAGATAAAGCGACAGCGGCGGACGGTTGGGCGCATGAACGAACAACTCTGATGAGATGACGACAATAAAGTGGGATAGGGACGAGCAATGACCGAACGAGTGCTTCGCAGGCGAGCATTTTTACGGCACGGCTAAGACTGCGGGCCTGAAGACTGGTTCACGAGCGCAGGAGACAAATTTAGCGGTGTCGCCGTGGAGTTGATTCAGGCTTGCACTGGTCTCGCTGGCTGGTACCGTACTGACTTCATCCAGGTGGTACAGGGACATGACAAAAACCGGGAGTCGCAAGGATTGGGTCAAGCACTCGACTCAGCCATTGAAGATGGAACGCATCGAAGCCTTTTTTGGTGGCCATGGGTTTACGCCACATCGTCACGACACCTACGCCATCGGGCGAACGCTGTCGGGTGTACAAAGTTTTCAGTACCGCAACACCAAACGTCACAGCCTGCCCGGCAAAACCATAGTTTTGCATCCCGACGAGGTGCATGACGGGGAAGCCGGTACTGAAGCGGGTTTTCATTATCGGATGATCTACATTGAACCCGCTTTGATTCAGCAAGTGTTAGGCGGCAAGCCCTTGCCCTTCATCGAGGGTGGTCTATCAAGCGACCCACGGCTTTATGCGGCGACCCAGGTGCTGCTGCAAAACCTCGACGCTTGCATCGAGCCCCTGGAAGAAGACGATGCCATTTACGATCTCGCGCAGGCGCTGGATGTGACCTCAGGGCGCCGTGGAGGGCGCAAGTCATTTGACTTTGTAGCGGCTGAACGTGCCCGTGCGCTGATTCATGAGTCGCTGGATCGCGTCATCACCCTGGAGGCGTTAGCGCAGGCCAGTGGTCGCGACCGCTGGAGCCTGAGCCGTGATTTTCGTGTGCTGTACGGTACCAGCCCCTACCGCTACATGACGCAACGACGGCTCGATCTGGCAAGAGCGCTAATGTTCGCGGGGCACTCGATGGCAGAGGCGGCCGTCTGCGCAGGCTTTTTCGATCAAAGCCACATGACGCGTCAATTCGTCCAGAGCTATGGCGTCTCACCCGGTCGATGGATGAAACGGCTGGGCCTGGTCTAAGGGCGCTCGACTTGCACAATCATGCAATACGCAGTGCTGATTCTCTCCTAAAGTCAGGGCTCTTTTTGGCTAGTGAGGACGACTCAAATGCATTCCCGACCCGGCGTCACAACCTGCACCGCGATTAACTTTGCCGAAAAATTTGCGTTGTTCAGCGAGCAATGGGCGCCCAAAGTCATTGCCGAAATGAACGACTACCAGTTCAAGGTGGTGAAAATCGAAGGGGACTTTGTCTGGCATTCCCATGTCGACACCGATGAAACCTTCATCGTCCTTGAGGGCGAGCTTCGTATTGATTTTCGAGAGGGCGCCGTGGTGGTCAGGCAGGGAGAAATGTACGTCGTCCCCAAGGGCGTCGAACACAAGCCTTATGCTGAGCGAGAGGTGAAAATGTTACTGATCGAGCCGCGCGGCGTGCTGAATACCGGTGATCAGGACGGAGAAAGAACCGCCATCAACGATGTCTGGGTTTAGCCTCTGTCGGCATGTCTTCCAGCAAGCATTGTCATTCGCTGAATCAAACCATTAGCGGCGTTTTCGTTGAAAAGGTTCGATGGTAGATGGCGAAGTGCCTCTCGTCGGAAGACAACGCGGCTATTTCGCGCTTTTCAGCTATTCTTCCGGCATCAGGATGGTGCCATTACGTACTGGCACACAATGCGCAGGGAAGGGAAGACAAAATGGATGATGTGCATTGCGTGCAGGTTATCGCTGTCACGGGCGGTAAAGGTGGCGTGGGCAAGACAACGGTGGCGGTCAATCTTTCGTTGGCGCTGGCAAAAATGGGGCGGCGCGTTGTATTGCTCGACGCGGATCTGGGCCTGGCGAATATCGATATTCTGCTGGGGCTGACGCCGCGCTATACGCTGGCTGATGTGATCGAAGGGCGTTGCGAGCTGTCCGAGGCGCTGTTGCCTGGGCCTGGCGGCATTCGTGTTGCTCCGGCCTCTTCGGGCTTGCAGAGCATGACTCATCTGGAAGCGGCGCAATACCGTGCGCTGATCCAGTCCTTTAGCGATATTGGCGACAAGCTGGATGTGCTGGTGATCGATACCGCCGCCGGTATTGGTGGTTCAGTGGTCAACTTCATCCGCGCGGCCCAGGAAGTGATGGTGGTCGTGTGCGATGAACCGACCTCGATCAGCGGCGCCTACGGGCTGATCAAACTGCTCAACCTGAACCACGGTCTGCATCGTTTTCGGGTGTTGGTCAACATGACCGGCAGTCCGGCGGAAGGCCGCAATCTGTTTGCCAAGCTGGAAAAGATTACCGACATGTTCCTGGATGTCTCGCTGCAATACGTCGGCGCGATACCCAACGATGAATGTGCGCACAAAGCGGTGCAGAAGGGGCGTGCGGTGTTTGAAGCTTTTCCCCGTTCCAAATGCGCCCAGGCCTTCCAGGCCCTGGCTCGCAACGTCGACACCTGGCCATTGCCGACGCATCCGAGAGGGCATGTGGAGTTTTTTGTCGAGCAACTGGTGCAGAATTCGGGTAGGTGAGACGCAAGGATGCACAAGGCGTGATGAATTTAAGCCGCGGCGCAGTTCTTGTGTAGCAGCTGCCGAGCTCCAGCGAGGCTGCGTTCGGCTGCGAAGCAGTCGTTAATCCGGCTGACACACGCAGCCTCGCTGGAGCTCGACAGCTGCTACGGATCGCATTACGGCTTTACTGACTTAGTGTCCACAGCCTCAAATCACGATTTGTAGCCAATCTGGCGCAACAGATTCTTGCGCCAAAGAATGTCTTCATCACCTTCAATGTCTTTGGCACAGAAGCCATCCACCACGCCCAGAATCCCGCGTCCCTGTTTCGTCTCAGCGAGAATCACCTCGGTGGGATTGGCCGTCGCACAAAAAATCCGGCACACCTCCGGCACCATTTTGATGGTGTTCAACACGTTCAGCGGATAAAAACCGTCGCCCAGGAAAATGATGAAGCTATGGCCCGCGGCAATGGCTTGCGCGTTTTTCTGCGCAAGTTCGATCATGGCGGTATCGGTGCCGGACCATCGCACCAGGCATTTGCCGGAGGCTTCACAAAAAGCCACGCCAAACTGAATACCTGGCACGGCATTGACCAACGCTTCATGGAGATCCTCGACGGACTTGATGAAATGCGTCTGGCCCAAAATGAAGTTCGTCGCTTCTGGCTTGTCGATTTTCAACGTGATGAGTTGCATGGCAAACGCCTCCTTTCACGATGCTGCGGGCCTGGTCTGGCCGTTGATCAAGCCGGGACGGTGTCTTGCTCCGCTGGCGGTGGCTCTGTGGAGACGCGAACATCCCCCAGTTTCCTTATCGTCGACTTGGGCAAGGTCGGTGCATCAAGCAGAATCGAATCAATGCGCTTGCGGATATCCAAAACGATTGGGCCCAGGATCGCTTCGTCTTTGCCGCTGGCGATTTCGTCCTGAATCTCACGCGATATCGCCCCGAGTTTCTCGGCGGTTTCTTTGTGCCCGGCAGCCCGGGTGTCAAAGTTCAGGAAGGTCTGAACCGAACTCAACACCAGAGTCAGAAGTGACAGCACGCCGGCCAGGTATTGGAGCCATACGGGCGAGGAGTCACTGATCGAGCCAAAGACACTGGCGCTGACGATCGCCGACAGCACCACGCAGGGGATGCCCAGTTTCCAGCTGAATTTCTCGAAATCCCGGGCGCTGATTTCGTGTTCAATCTGCAACCGGACAATCATGCGATTCCATTTGGTCAGTAGCTCGAGCCGGCTCATGGTTGCAGTCCTTGGCAGAGGGGATTCAGGGGAATATTAGCTTCTATTTGCCCGCTTGGTCAGGGTTCAGAGACAGGACGCAGCTGAGACGCCGGGCCTTCTTCCTCTCGCAGTTGTCGGCTCATGTCGTCGCAGCTCTGGGACCAGGCTGTCAGCCACGGCGACATCTGGGGTGATTGTTCAGCCAACCCCAGTTCCCGGACAAATTCGGCAGGTGGCACCGTGCCTTTGGCCGCGCGAAATAGCCCCCGCATCATGACGACGCCGACTACCCGTCCTTTACTCACAAAGCGGTGTTCCATAAAGCTCCACTTATCGTCCCAGCCAAGTATTCGGGTATGAATCTCGAACGATTCGAACAACTTCAGCTCCCGCCGAAACTTGCCCCAGGTATCCCCGACGATCGGCACCGCCCTGTGACGCAGGGCTACGCGATAGGCACCGCTGCGCAGGACGAAGTCCATGCGACCCACGTCGGCCAGGGTGAAATAGCGGCCATTGGTGACGTGCCGATTGAGGTCCAGATCGAGCGGCCAGACGCGCATGCGGATGACGGTGGTGGCCAAGGCGTCAACGGGCTTGCGCCATGGGCGACGAAACAGCATGAGGAACAGTCGAAACCAGAGGTTCATTAGTCGTCCGAGGGCGAGGGTAGATCGGTGCACTTTAGGACGAGGAATGCCCGCGAGGTAGGTGCACAAATGACTTTTTTCAGGTGAAAAGCGCAATTGGATCATTCGTGTGCGTGGCCGTCATTTCAGCGGTGCCCGCCAACCGGTATTCCGCTCAGGAATGCCCTCATAAAAATCATGCATTTTCTTTATGGCTTGGGAAGTCGTAGCGTGTCTGCTCACCCTATGGAGATGTCCTCGTGAATGATTCCCGCCTGCGCCTGTACGTTGATGCTCAATTCACCAGCCCCTATGCCATGTCGGTTTTCGTGGCCCTTCGCGAAAAGGGCATCGAGTTCGAACTGAGCCCGTTGGACCTGGACGCGTTCGAAAACCAGACAGAAAACTATGCCAGCCTCTCGCTGACCCAGCGTGTACCAACGCTGGTGCATGGCGATTTTGCCCTGTCTGAATCGTCGGCGATCACTGAATACCTGGAAGATGTTTTTCCGCAGACGCCGGTTTACCCGCAAGAACAGAGGCAGCGCGCCAAGGCACGACAAATCCAGGCGTGGCTGCGCAGTGACCTGCTGCCCATCCGGCAGGAACGTTCCACACTGGTGGTGTTTTATGGCCTCAAATCAGGGCCCTTGTCGCCCGCTGCCGAATCAGCCACGCGCAAGCTGATCGATGCCGCACAAGCGCTACTGGCTGACGGCCGCGAGTATTTGTTCGGGCAATGGTCGATCGCCGATGTGGATCTGGCCGTGATGCTCAACCGGCTGATACTCAACGGTGACGCCGTGCCCCGCGCGCTGGTGGAATACGCCCAGCGTCAATGGCAGCGGCCTGCGGTGCAGGAGTGGGTCAAACTGCAACGTCCTGCGCTGTAACGGTGTGAGGTCAGGTCAAATGCGCTCAATAAACTGCATGATGACCTGATTGACGACCTCAGGATGCGTAATGGGCCCCATATGGCCGAGCCCCTCGAGTTCCACCACTTCAACGTTCGGCAGTGCGCCGGTCAACAGCCGCGCCACTGCCCGTGAGGAAGCCGGCGAATCCTTGCCGACCATGAAAAGCACGGGCAGGTTGAGCGAGCGAAACGCCTGTAATGGCGTCGGCTCGTTCAGCAATGCGTGAGCCCAGCCTTGCACATTGGCCACGGCGGCGGCGATGGAGGGCTTGCGTTGTTCCGGGGTTTGCTCCCAGGCGCCGGCACCCATCCAGTAGTCAATGAAGTGCCGGGCCGCTGCGTTCAGGTTACCCGCCTCAACTGCCAGCCCGGCGTTTGCGACGACTTCACGAATGGCATCCGCCTCATTGGGTGGCGGCGATTCAGCCTCGATCAGGGCAAACAAGGTGGGCTCATACAAAGCCATGGCGCGCACCCGGCCGGGGTTCTGCAATGCCGCGATCAACGCCACAGCACCACCATAAGAATGACCGATCAGAATGAGCGGTTCGCCGGCACGGGCGAGCACCGGTTCGGCGAAGCGCGCTTCTTCACTGAGGGTGACGATCCGATCGGTGGGCCACGCCGGGCTCTTGCCGGCGCCAAACGAATCGAGCGCCAGGACCCGAAACTTTGCGGCCAGTTGATCTTGCAGTTCACGCCACTGCACCGAATGACTCGCGTTGGCGTGAAAGCAGACAACGCCCGGGCCTTTGCCCGAGTCCCGAAAAAAGGGTTCGACGGGTTTCATTCTGCCGCTCCTGCAACGACGCTAATGGCACAAGGAGAGTTATAGATTAGCTTCAAGGCTTCGATGTCGCAGCCAGTCATGATGAAATAGCCGCCCGCTTTTGCTGTCAGCCACACCTGATTTGGAGCTCCGCATGAAAAACGCCGTTGTCCTTGCCTTCGCCTGGATGCTCAGTACCGGTTTATTCAGCACGCCAGCAGAAGCGGCGGGGGATGCTGAGGCCGGTCAGAAACTGTTTAACCGCATTTGCGGCGGCTGTCATCAAGTGGGGACATCGGCACGAGGCTCCTTTGGTCCACAACTCAATGCCATTTTTGGGCGCCCGGCGGGAAGCACGACGGACTACCAATATTCATCCGCGATGAAATCATCCGGCATCGTCTGGACCGGCGAAACCCTTGCCGCATACATCGAAGCGCCAAAAGAAGTGGTTCCCGGAACCCGGATGATTTTCTGGGGCCTCAGCGATCCGCAGAAGATCGAAAACCTGTTGGCCTACCTTCAGACATTTCAGCCGCAATAATCGGTGTGTGTAATCAACCCGTTTCTGGATGCGTATAAAGTCTGTACAATTGATATCAATGAGCCACTTCATCCGTTAAAGTAGGCACCGCCCGAGAGACGGATCCCGGGTATTTCTAATGGAGTGACTCAGTGAATTACCTCAGCAAAGTCGTTGCCGTAGCCCTGTTCGGTCTGGTTCTGGCGGGTTGCACCGGCACCCCGATGAAAACTCAGCAGTACGACAGCAACCAGTACACCGTTGTCGGCCACAGTGAAGCGACCGCCACTGGCCTCCTGCTGTTCGGCCTCATCCCGATTCAGCAGAACAACCGTTTCATCCGCGCCCAGAATGCCGCAATCAAAGCCCGTGGCGGCGACGCAATGATCAACACCCAGGTGCAGGAAAACTGGTTCTGGGCTTGGGTCCTGACCGGTTACACCACCACAATCTCTGGTGATGTGGTCAAGCTGAAAACCGTTCAGTAAGCGCAGCGCTTTGCCTGACTGACGAATGTGTTTTCACATGATGAGCCCGGTTTTTACCGGGCTTTTTCGTCAGGGTTGCAGGTAACCGTCAAGGCTTTTACCAGTTGTCCCATGCCGGGAACTCCGCTCCATCGATGTTCTTCTACCGACAGTAAACGGCCGAAGAATAAGGAGACGGGCCATGACCGTTCATGAACCCTTTACCCGGCAGGCATTGGCTGAGCTGCTGGCGTTCGACGCACAACCCAGTCTTTCGCTGTATATGCCGACCCATCGGATACTTGCGGAGCGCGCTCAGGATCCGATTCGCTACAAAAACCTGGTCCGACAGTTGCAGTCGCTGCTGCAAGAGCGGTATCCGCAACAGGATCCCAAGCCACTGATCGAGCCGTTTCTGGCCTTGGAAAAAGATCCGTCATTCTGGCGTTCCAATGGCGATGGCATCGCTGTATTCGGCACCCGGGATTATTTCAAAGTCATCAGCGTGCACCAGCCGCTGCCCGAAGGTGCTTTCGTCCAATCCCATCCTGTCCTCAAGCCGCTGCTACGTCTGGAGCCGTCCCTGGAGCGTTACCAGGTGTTGTGCCTGACCCGCGATGAGGTCTGGATGTATGAAGGCTCTTCCCGGCAACTGGACAAAATCGAACTGGCGCCACAAGTGCCACGCAATCAGAACGATGCGCTGGGCAGCGAGCTGACTCCAAGCAATCAGCAAGGATTTCCGGGAGGGCACGGCAGAAGCGGCGAGCGCGGCGATTCGATGACGCACGAGTCTGCCGGCGGCGGTAAGCAAGACGAAATCAACCTGGACCGGGAACGGTTTTTCCGTGCGGTCGACAAGGCCATCGAAGAACATCATTCCCAGCCCTCGGGATTGCCGATGCTGCTGGTGGCATTGCCTGAAAATCAGGCGGTGTTCAGGGCTGTCAGCCATAACCAGCAGCTCTTGCCCAAGGGCATCAATAACGATCCATCGCTTTCAAGCGTCGAAGAACTCAGGACGCAATGCGCCAGGTTGATTCAGGATATTCACGAAGATCGACTCATTGATGCCTTGAATCGCTACGGTATAGCGGTGGGTCAGGGGCTTGCCGGAGCGCGTCTGGCCGATATCGCCCACGCGGCCTTCGACGGCCGCGTTGAACTGCTGTTGGTGGAAGCAGACCGACAAATCCCCGGTACGCTGGACAAGGACAACGGCACGTTGATTCTCGATAACAGCGGCAGCAAGGGCGCCCCGGATGTGCTTGAGGAGTTGATTCTTCTGGTGCTTCGCCAAGGCGGTGAAGTGGTGATGCTTCCTCCAGAACACGTCATGCCAACCGGCACCGGAGCCGCTGCGGTACTCCGTTTCTGACGCCGGTGCCTGGAACGGCGGAAACCGCTTGTGGCGAGCGAGCTTGCTCGCGCTGGGCTGCGTAGTGGCCCCAAAAAGTCCGACAGTAAATGCCGATTTTTGTGAGTGCTACGCACTCAAGCGGGAGCAAGCTCCCTCGCCACAGGTTTCTCACTGATCGCACCTCACGCCCATGCTTTTCCGAGCTCCTCCAGACCTGCGTCCTGCAGGTTCTGCGCACTCATGACCACTCGGAATTTGCAGTTGGCCTGGAAGTTGAGAAAGAAGGGTTCTGCATAGCCAGGAATTTCGGAAGGGTCTTCTATATCGATCAGAAAAATCCCGCTTCGCATTCCATCCTGCTCGGTGAAATAAGTCGCCTCCGGCTTAATGGTTTCCAGCACGCGGTTCATGATTTCGCCGATTTTCCCGGACCTGACAAGCGCGTTGAAAGGCTCATGGGGAAACTCGACCATCAGTAGCATTTTCATTATTCGTACTCTGTTGAAGTGACGTGCTCCTTACCCGGATCCTTACTCCTGACGAAGTTGCCGCCAGCGGTGCGTTCGGCAGAGCCAGCGGGTGTGGTTAAGCATAGCGAAGGGTTCGAAGCTGCCGGGGCAGGGGTTACGGACGGTCGTTTCGGTTCATCGGGCTGATGAATCCGCCTGCAAATCCTCGATGAAGGAAAACCGGACCCGGTGGCCTGGCCTTTAATGATTCAGGGGCAAAAAAACCATGAAAAAACCCGGCTGATGAGGCCGGGTTTTTTGGTTGAGTGTTGCGTAGAGCGACTTATTCATGCAGTACGGTTCTCGATCAAATGATCCGAACCACCTTCAGCAACGCGGTTCTCGATCAGACGATCCGAACC
>NZ_MUNM01000032.1 GCF_002286815.1 Pseudomonas sp. PICF141 | reverse complement strand
CGCAGCGGTAGTTCAGTCGGTTAGAATACCGGCCTGTCACGCCGGGGGTCGCGGGTTCGAGTCCCGTCCGCTGCGCCATATCTGCCTCAAGGCCCACTGAACGCCTTGGTGCTACGAAGCAAGTCATTGGTATAGCCAGTGTCTGTTTCGAGTCGATAGCAAAAACCCTGGTCGAAAGACCGGGGTTTTTTGTGTCTGCGATTTGGCTTTTCCTCTCTTGTGTCCTTCCCGCCCAACCTTTCTGCGCCCCCATTGCATAAAGGACTTGGTTCACAGCGTCGACATTAATTAGAATCACTCTCATTTACGATAACTCCTTGGCACAGGGCTTCTTGAGATGAGTGATGCAGCGATGCCGAAGGAGCAAACCTTCCACGACCTGTACCGCGATCACCGTGGCTGGCTGGAAGGCTGGTTGAGAAGACGCATGGGCAATGGCTGTGATGCGGCGGATCTCAGTCAGGATACGTTCCTGCGCTTGCTCGCCAGCTCTCAGCGAATTGCCGATTTGCAAGAGCCTCGTGCCTATTTGCTCACTATGGGCAAACGCCTGCTGAGTAATTTCTATAAACGTCGAAGTCTTGAGCAGGCTTATCTGACGGCGCTGGCGGCATTGCCGGAAGACTGTGTGCCGTCGCCCGAGCAGCGCTGGTTGTTGCTCGAAACCCTGCAAGCCCTGGATGAACTGCTTGATGGTTTGCCAGCGGCAGTGCGCAGGGCGTTTCTCTGGAGTCAGCTGGAAGGCTTGACCTATCAGCACATCGCCGAGCGCTTGAAAGTATCGGAGCGCACGATCAAACGCTACATGGCGCAAGCCTATGAGCATTGCTTGTTGGTGGAACTGTGAACAGTTCGGTGCCCGATGCCCGTCAGGCAGTGCGAGCTGCCGCGCAGTGGCTCGCCTTGCTGGAATCTGGAAGTGCCAATGAGCAGGATCATGCGAATCTGCAGCGTTGGCGCGACAGTTGCGTCAGTCACGAGCAGGCCTGGCAGAAGGCTCAAGCCTTGCGTCAGCGGTTTGCCGATCTGCCTTCAGCGTTGGCGCTCAAAAGTCTGGATCGCCCCGAGCCCGGTCGGCGTGTGGTGCTCAAGCGTGCATTGGGGGCGGTTGCGTTGGTACCGGCGGCTTGGCTGATCAGCCGACAACTGCCTTTGGATGTCTGGCGAGCCGATTTGCACACGGCCACCGGAGAGCGCAAACAGATGCAGCTCGCTGATGGCAGTTCCTTGCAGCTCAACACGGCCAGTGCCGTCGATGTGGGTCTGCAGAACCGTCGCTTGAAGCTGATCGAAGGGGAGTTGTCGCTAAAAGTACCAAGCGCATCGCCGCTAACGATTCAAACAAAGTTTGGGCAGATCATCGTCAGCCAAAGCGAAGTCTGTGTTCGTCAGGAGGCGCGCGGTTGCCGCGTGTCGGTGTACCACGGCGCCGTACAATTGCAGCCCTTGCGAGGGCCGGTATTGGCGTTGGGTGGCGGTCAACAAATCAGTCTTCAAGCAACCGGTGTCGGGCCGATCAGCTCGTTCGATGTGCTCGCGCCAGGTTGGCGAGAGGGTGTGCTGATGGCGAAAAACCAGCCGCTGGGAGATTTTCTGCGCGAACTCAGTACTTATCGACCGGGTGTGCTGCGTTGGGAGCCGGAGCTTGAGGCGCTGCGCGTCACCGGCAGTTTCCGCCTGGACGACACCGATCGTGTCCTCGCGTTGCTCGCAGCCAGCCTGCCGCTGGAAGTGCATTCACGTACCCGTTATTGGGTGACGTTGCTGCCGCGTAAAAATAGTGTGTGAAGTTTGTCCCCTTTTTTCGACTCGCTTGTCATTCAAGGCATGTGAACGAATCAAGAGAGCACTATCAATGCCCGCAGTAATACCTATTTGTCCGCGTCCGGCTTCTTCCCGCCTGCGTCCGTTGTTGCACCTGAGCCTGATGCTGGGCCTGAGTGCCAGTCCGTTGTTCATCACTGCCAGTTGGGCTGAAGACAGTGCCCGGCGCAATTATCAGGTGCCTGCCGGCAGCTTGAGTGATGCGCTGACACGGTTTGCCGGGCTGTCTGGCGTCAATCTTTCGGTTGATCCGGCACTGGTGGGCAGTCGTACCAGTCCTGGTCTTTCCGGCGAATATGCGGTCGAGGAGGGCTTTGCCCGGCTGTTGCAGGGTTCTGGTCTGCAATTGCAATCGGTGGGCGATCAAGCCTATATCCTGACCCCGGCCCCAGAAAGCAGCAGCCTGCAACTGGCTCCCACGTCGATTCTCGGTGCCACGGGCGAGGCGGGCGGTGAGGTGTATGCCGGCGGTCAGGTCGCGCGCCGCGGTTCGCAAGGCTTGCTGGGCTCGAAAGATTTCATGGAAACGCCGTTCAGCATGATCACCTACACCGATGAGGCGGTCAAAAACCTGCAGGCTCGTACCTTGGGCGATCTGATCGCCAGCGATCCTTCGGTTCGCGCCACCAACCCGGCGGGTGGGCGTTATGAGCAGTTCACCATTCGCGGTTTCAGCCTGTTCAACAGCGATGTTGCCTACAACGGTCTCTACGGCATCCTGCCGACCTATACGATCGACATGGAGATGGCTGACCGCGTCGACATCATCAAGGGCCCGAGCCAGCTCATCAACGGCATCTCGCCGCGGGGCAGTGTGGGTGGCGGGATCAACGTGGTGCCCAAGCGCGCGACCGACAAGCCCATCACTTCGTTCACCGGTAGCTACGCTTCCGACAGCCAGGTCGGTGGTGCCGTGGACGTCGGCCGGCGTTTTGGTGAAGACAACAAATTCGGTATTCGCTTCAACGGCGTGAAGCAGTCCGGCGACACCGAATGGGATCACCAGAATGTCGACCGCGAAATGGCCGTGCTGGGCCTGGATTTTCGCGGTGAACGCCTGAGACTCTCCACGGACATCGGGCGCACCGAGCGTGATACCGACGCCCCGCAGGAGCGCGTGCAGGTCGGCGCCAATGCCAAGGTGCCGAATGCGAACGATGTTCGCGACAACTATGCGCAGCCTTGGAGCAAGGCGAGTACCAACGACACGTTCGGGACGGTGAATGGCGAATTTGATGTCAGCGATTCCGTCATGCTGTACGGGGGCGTGGGCGCGCGTAAAAGCAATCATGACTTCCTCCGGCATGCCGTTGCGGTCACCAATGATGCCGGCGATTTCAGCGTTCAGCCGCGTGACTTCACCCGTGATGAAAATGTCCGCACGGCCACGGCAGGGGTGCGCAACTGGTTTCATACCGGCCCTGTGAGCCATGAAGTCAATCTGGCCGCCAGCTATTTCTACATGGACTTCGAAAATGGCGGCGCCCGTTATGCCGCGGCCCGCAGCAACCTCTACGACCCCGTGGAAACACCAGCACCTGTCAAACCCACTCGGCTCGATTCGCAGGTCTATACCGAGAACCGCTTCAGCGGCGTGGCGTTGTCCGACACCCTAGGTTTCTTCGATGACCGGCTGCTGCTGACCCTCGGCGCCCGCTGGCAACGCGTGAAGGTTGACGACTGGGCGGATGATGTCAAAGGCGCCACGGCCTACGATGAGGAAAAGGTTTCGCCGTCGGGCGGTATCCTGTTTAAGGCAACCGATAAGCTGTCGCTGTATGCCAACTACATGGAGGGCCTGAGCCAGGGCAAGATCGCGCCATCGACCTCGGTGAACGAGGATGAGATATTCCCGCCGTTCATCAGTCGCCAGGTCGAGGTCGGCGCCAAGTATGACGCGGGTGCGTTCGCTGTGACTGCCGCGATGTTCCGGATCAAGCAGCCGGCCTATGAGACCAACGCCACGACGCGGGTTTTCGGCCCGAACGGCAAGCGTGAGAATACGGGTGTGGAACTGAGTGTGTTCGGCGAGCCGCTCAAAGGTTTTCGCCTGCTCGGCGGTGTCATGTACATCGACAGCGAGTTGACCGACACCACCAATGGCGCCTTCGACGGCAACCGGGCGCCAGCCACGCCGAAATACAACATCAACCTGGGCGCCGAGTGGGATGTGCCGGCCATACACGGTCTGACCCTGACCAGTCGCGGCCTCTATTCAAGCTCGCAGTATCTGGACCAGTCCAACAATAAGGAAATCGATGCCTGGGAGCGGCTCGACGTGGGGGCACGCTACGCGTTCAAGATCGATGAAAAGAACATCACCCTGCGTGCCAATGTCGAGAACGTGGCGGATAAACGCTACTGGAGTTCGGCCGGGGCCTCGGATGACAGCGAGCCTGGCTTGACGTTGTCGACCCCGCGTACCTACCTGCTGTCGGCGACGGTCGACTTCTGAATACTGTCTATTTCTGCAAATGGATCAGCAGTGAAATCTGAAGGCCGCCCGAGGCGAAATGCGGATGGCGGCTGTGAAGCCGCCTCCTGCTCGATTGTCAGTCAGAACCCCAGTTTGTCTCGCAATCCGTAATACCAGGCGCCCAGCGCAGCGAACGGTGTACGCAGCAATTGCCCGCCGGGGAAGGGGTAGTGGGGCAAGTCGGCAAAGGCATCAAAACGCTCGGCCTGACCGCGCAATGCTTCAGCCAGTACCTTGCCCGCCAGGTGGGTATAGGTCACACCGTGGCCACTGCAACCTTGGGAATAGTAGATGTTTTCGCCCAGCCGTCCGACCTGAGGAAGGCGCGATAGCGTGAGCAGGAAATTGCCGGTCCAGGCGTAATCGATTTTCACGTCCTTGAGCTGAGGGAAAACCTTGAGCATCTTCGGTCGAATGATCGCCTCGATGTTCGCCGGGTCGCGCGCACCGTAGACCACGCCGCCACCGAAAATCAGGCGTTTGTCAGCACTCAGGCGGTAGTAGTCGAGCAGGTAGTTACAGTCTTCGACGCAATAATCCTGGGGTAACAGGCTTTTGGCCAATTCATCGCCCAGGGGTTCGGTGGTAATTACTTGGGTCCCGCAGGGCATCGACTTGGCCGCCAGTTCTGGCACCAGATTGCCGAGGTACGCGTTGCCCGCAACGATGATGAATTTGGCCCTGACCTTGCCCTGAGGCGTATGCACCACCGGATTGGCGCCGCGCTCGATGCGCACCGCTGGCGACTGCTCGTAAACAGTGCCACCCAGCGACTCCACGGCTGCTGCCTCGCCCAAGACAAGATTGAGCGGATGAATATGCCCACCGCTCATATCGAGCATGCCGCCGACATACTGATCGCAAGCCACTACTTCGCGGATGCGTCGCTGATCCAGCAACTCAAGTTGCGTGTGACCGAAACGCTCCCACAGGCGCTTCTGGGATTCCAGATGGCCCATCTGCTTGGCTGTAATGGCGGCGAACACACCGCCGTCTTTCAAGTCGCACTGGATGTTGTATTTGGCCACTCGCTCACGAATGATCCGTCCACCTTCGAACGCCATTTGCCCCAGCAGTTGAGCTTGTTTGGGACCGACAGTGCGCTCGATTACATCGATATCGCGGCTGTAGCTATTAACGATCTGGCCACCGTTGCGCCCCGATGCGCCAAAACCCACTTTGGCGGCTTCCAGGACGGTGACCCGAAAACCGTTCTCCAGTAGAAACAGGGCAGAGGACAGGCCGGTATAACCGGCTCCGATGACACAGACATCAGTCTCTACATCATCCTGCAAGGCCTGGCGCGGCGGCGCTACATTAGCCGACGCGGCGTAATAGGACTCTGGGTAGGGAGTGTTCGCCATCCTGCAGCCTCTGTTTAATATATTTTACGAGTGCGTCGATCCTACCCGAGTTAAAAAACGACCGCCAGCCAGCGGAAAATCTTCTTTGCCACAGCAAAATTAAATATTTTGCATATTCATAGGGTTAGGTGAAAAAAAGGTGTTGACACCCCTTTGGAATTCCGTAGAATGCCGCCTCACAGCAGGCACGTAGCTCAGTTGGTTAGAGCACCACCTTGACATGGTGGGGGTCGTTGGTTCGAGTCCAATCGCGCCTACCAAACAAAATCCGCTCTGCTGGGCGGTCTGGAAGGGCTCACCGAAAGGTGGGCCCTTTTTTGTTGGCTGCGATTTAACGAGTTCCAGTGAATACAGTTTCTGAACTAATACAGCTATAACCGTCTACATTGCAGGGGCCATCCCCTTTCAGAGAGAACGGATATGTTTAAATCTCGCTCGTTGATTGTCGCTATGACGTGTCTTGCCTTGGCGTCCGGTTCAATGACTGCATTGGCCGACCCAGGAAACGGGAAAGGCCAGGGAAGCGGCAAGGGAAATCCACAAAACAGCCAGGATCATGGCAACGCCAGTCCTGGAAACAAAGGCAAGGGTTCAGGCGGTGACGATTGGAGTCACGGCCCGAGCATCAACCACGGCAGTGTCCTCGGCATCGTGGGTGGTTATCGCGACTACTGGAGCCCCGGGCCCGCCTTGCCCCCCGGTATTCAGAAAAACCTCGCTCGCGGAAAACCGCTACCACCGGGGATCGCCAAAAAACTCGATGGCCGATTGCTCGGCAGGCTTCCGCATTACGATGGCTACGAATGGCGCCAGGCTGGCACTGACTTGATCTTGGTGGCGATCGCTACCGGGATCATCTACGAAGTCCTCAATGGCGCATTCGATTGATATGAAACCGAGCCATTCAATCGCGTCCTCGCAGCATAACGACCTGTAAATCACGGGAAGCAATGTGCAGTTTTTCGATAATTGCATATTGCCTGCCCGCTGGTCGTCGGTTTTTGAACTGAATGCCACCGAAACAGTCAATTACTCCGTGCAATATCAACCACACGGAATCTCCCCATGTTATTAAAAAACAAGAGTTTTGCAGCCGTC
The DNA here is from genome assembly GCF_002286815.1 of Pseudomonas sp. PICF141. Classification (GTDB taxonomy): domain Bacteria; phylum Pseudomonadota; class Gammaproteobacteria; order Pseudomonadales; family Pseudomonadaceae; genus Aquipseudomonas. Next base: position 28,075 of record NZ_MUNM01000032.1, on the reverse strand, counting down.
ATGTCGTGCGTGATGATGCTCGCAGCCGCCCCATTATTGCCCGCTGACCTGTCCATCATGAGTTCCGCCTATGCGAAAGGTGGTGGTGGTGGTGGTGGTGGTGGTGGTGGTGGTGGTAACGGCGGCGGCAATGGTGGTGGCAACGGTGGTGGCAATGGCGGCGGCCACGGCGGTGGCCACGGTGGTTCCGGCCATTCCGGTGGCGTCAGCAATGGACACGGCAATGGCTTGAGCAGTGATCACGCAGGCAAGGCTGTACGCGACCGTGGTCTCAGTGGCAACCACTACGGTAGCGATCGTAATGGTGATCGCGGCCATGGTTCAGTGACTTCGGGTATTGCAAATTCCAGAGATACGCGAGGAGTAACGAAGGCCTCCGCCATTTCGGCCTCTACGCCCGGTGATCACAATGCGAAAGGTTTAAGCAACGCTCGCACTTCGACTTCAAAAAGAACCGATTAAGTCCAAAACTCTCAAAATGCCGGGTATCCAATCAGGAGCCCGGCTTTTTTGTGCGTGCTATTTGCCAATTGGGCATGATGTGCGGGTGATCAGTGAAACCGGGTGCGTGGGCAAATCCCCTCGGATGGGCTACTACTGTAGGGCTGTTCAACTTCCCTGTAAGGAGTATGTCGATGCTGGCTCACTGGTTTCTGGCGGCGATTCACCTCTTGGCCTTTGCGCTAGGCTTCTGGGCGGTATTGACCCGCGGTATGGCGTTACGTCGTCTGGTTGCCGGGACGGGGGAGGCACGCAGGGTTTTGGGGGCGGATAATCTGTGGGGGATCTCTGCCGTCATTCTCCTGGTTACGGGCGTGATGCGCGCTTTTGGCGGGTATGAAAAAGGCACTGACTACTACCTTCATCAACCGCTGTTTCACCTCAAGATGACACTCTTCGTCCTTATTCTGCTGCTTGAGATTGCACCGATGGTGACGCTGATCAAATGGCGGATTGCCCTGGGACGTGGGGTAGCGATCGATACAGGTCGCGCAACGCTATTTGCCCGTATCAGTCATCTCGAAGCGCTGCTGCTGGTGCTGATGGTTGTGGCCGCCACGGGCATGGCGCGTGGGGTCGCGTTTGGCTAGCCGGGAAGGAGGAAGCCGTTTCTCGCAGCAAATCCGAAACGTCTGACAGTCAGGCATGAGGCGAGGCGCTAGTATCAACTCCATCGCGAAGGCATGGCAAAGGAGGCTGGGCGGAGAGCGATGCGGTTGCTTGAATCTTTAGCCAGCCGTTATTCGAGGCTGAATAGGCTGGCTACTGACTACAGCAGGATTCAGGGGGTTTGTGGCTTGTCTGGGGCGGTCAGGCCAGCCTGAATACGTTGATAAATTTCTTCGCGATGCACCGCAACGTCTTTCGGGGCGTTGATGCCAATCCTGACTTGCTGGCCGCTAACGCCCAGAATGGTGATCGTTATGTTGTCACCGATGTTTATGCTTTCACCGACTTTGCGGGTGAGTATCAGCATGGTTTTCTCCTTGATTGCTTGTAGGGCACCTGATTTGGACAGTGCAGAGGTCGGTATAGGTATAGATTAGTGCGAAGTCTCGCGGTTTGGGTGCCTCTTTCTGACGCGCAGATGCTGCATTAATTCCCAAGGCGTAACTATACAGAGGCCGCAACCATCATTCTCGTTGTTTTGCGCCCCTTTTGCGGCGCTCGAGCCGGATCCATGAGTGTTAAAATCGTCGTTTTCAGCATTCAGAGGGAAGCGTTGTGCGCAAAGTGGCCTTGGTAATCGCAGTATTGATGTTGGTCGGGTGCGATGAGGCTAAGGAGGTTGACGCTCAAAAGCCGCAACCGACAGTTACCTCCGCGCCTGCAGCGACAACAGGTCCACAATGGGACGTCGAGGTGCGCGGCGAAACCCCCCAGGCGGTCAGCGACCTGAGCGGCTGGTTGATTGAGCATAGCTTCGTTTCCAGCGTCATCAGGGAGAATGGAAAGGTTCGGATCCTGATAGGGCCGTTTAATTCGGAAGCCGAGGCACAAGCCAAGCAAGCTGAAGTGACGGCAGCGCTCACCCGGGCAAAGAAAAGGAATATCGAGTCGCTGGTGGTCGAACACCCGACGGCTCAATAAAAAACAGCGGTGGAAACGAACAAAGGCCTGAGGTGTGATGCCTCAGGCCTTTGTGTTTTCAGCGGCTGGTCAGTTGCAGGTTTTCAAGTCCACCGGGCCGACAAATTCGTTGCCGCGCCCCATCACGCAAGCAACGCTCTGATTGCGTTGACGTTCCCAGGCCTGTACCGGATAGGTCTTGTTCCAGGCTTCATACAGTTGCCTATCCTGTTTTGACAGGCGCAAGCCGTATTGCTTGCTCATGTAGAAATACGTCCGGGCAATCATGCCGCGAATGGAAGGGCGGGGCATGACCTTCTTCGCCTTGAAGTCGACCTGTGTCAGGCATGAACCGTATTGACCCGATTGTACGGGCAACCAGCCGAAGCTGAAGTTGCTTCGATCGCCATTCACCTCGCCGATGCTCGGCACCAGATTGTGCAGATCGGCCTCGGCTTTCTGATAGGTCGGGTCGTACCGCGTGCAGTTCTTGCGACCACCTTGTTGCCAGCACTCGCGCTGATGGCCGATCTGCCAGGCCGGAACAATATGCTCCCATTCGATGCGCGAGGCGCGTTTGGCATTTTTGCGCGGCACATAACCGCAAGCCGCGAGGTCTATGCGGTTGCCAGTGTATTTGCAGCCGCAATAAAACTCGGTGGATTGCGGAGCGTACAATTTCCACGCGACTTTCTTGGCTTCGTTGAAGGTGCGTGGTGCGCCAGCCTGGGCGCCGAGGGTGATACACAGAAGCAGTAAAGCTAACCAGCGGACACTCATTGACTCAGTCTTCCTTCGGCACAACCCAGAAAACCTGCACGCCGCCATCATCGCGATGAGCAAGGGTGACGTTGTCGTTCTCGTCGATTTCCTCGAGCAAGCGTTCCCACTCATCCACCGATTCATCCGGAAGACGGAAGATCAGTGCCGCTTTGGCTTTTTGAGCGGTGGGGGAATTGATGATTTTCTGAACGCGCATACCCAGGCGTTCGTAGGTATCAGGAGAGGAAGAGCTAGTGGCCACGGAATTATCCTTATTAAGCTGTACGTGCATACAGTATTTAACTGTAGGCATTTTCGCAACTGCTTAAAATTCAAGAAAATCCTCTGACAGTAGTTTTTTCCGTTTGGTGTAGGACGATGGGAAATTTTTTATCGGAATAGTTCTTGAACCACTCGCCAAGGCTGGCGAGTGGTGACTGCGTTGTCTGACCGGAACAGGTCGGACGAGGGGGGATCAGTATTCCCAGAACATCCGTTGCAGCTCTTTGCTGTCGTTGGTCTTGGTCAATGCGACCATGGCCAGGATGCGGGCTTTTTGCGGATTCAGGTCGTGCGCCACCACCCAATCGTACTTGTCGTCAGGCTGTTCGGCGTTACGCAGCACGAAACCACCGGCATTGACGTGGGAGGAACGAATGATTTGCACGCCGTCCTTGCGCAGGGCTTGCAGAGCGGGAACCACGCGTGACGAAACCGAGCCATTGCCGGTACCAGCGTGAATGATGGCTTTGGCGCCCGATTGCACCAAGGCTTTGTAGGCGGTGTCGCTGACGTTGCCATAGGAGTAGGCAATTCCGACGTCAGGCAGGGTGGTGATGGTTTTGATGTCGAACTCCGAATCCATCGTGTGGCGCTTGGCCGGCAAGCGGAACCAGTAGGATTTGCCTTCGACCACCATACCCAATGGACCCCAGGCACTCTTGAATGCCTCAGTCTTGATATTGATCATTTTGCTGACGTCTCGACCCGACTGAATTTCATCGTTCATGGTCACCAACACGCCTTTGCCGCGTGCGTCTTTGCTACTGGCCACCGCGACGGCGTTGTACAGGTTCAGCATGCCGTCGGCCGACATGGCAGTGCCTGGACGCATGGACCCTACGACGATGATCGGCTTGTCGGTTTTTTCCACCAGGTTGAGGAAATACGCCGTTTCTTCCAGCGTGTCGGTGCCATGGGTAATAACGATGCCATCGACGTCACTGCTGTCGGCCAGCTCAGCTACCCGACGACCCAGTTGCAGCAGGTTATCGTTGGTGATGCTTTCGGAAGCGATCTGCATCACCTGTTCGCCGCGAACGTTGGCCAATTGACTCAGTTCCGGAACCCCTGCGATCAACTGTTCGATACCGACTTTCGCCGCTTGATAGGTGGCGCTGTTGGCGGCGCTGGCACCCGCGCCGGCGATGGTGCCGCCGGTGGCCAGGATCACCACGTTCGCCAGTTTCTGTTTTGTTTCGACTTCTTTTGCCTGAAGGGCGGTCGGAAGGAGAAGCAGAAGGGCCAAAGCGCCCGGAATAAAAGTGTTGAAGGCAGATTTCATTATTGTTTTCTCTAGTAGTGAGACAGCCAAATTCATCTAGAAGCGCCCCAGGCAGATCTGAACGCCGGGGGTGTAGAGGAAGAGCAGGATCTGTACCAGCCTGGCATTCAACAAGAAGATCTTTTAACCCCATGATTTTTATATAAATTATTGAAACATCCAGAAAAGTGTTCGCGCTCCCTCGTCCGGGATCCCGAACATGGGTAACTTTTTCGTTCGGCTCTCCGACCTCCATTTAGAAAGTCGCCTTGCAAAATCGGCAATCAGTGCTAAAGAAACTCCCGCTCAGGTCGATGCTCCTTTAAAGGGATCTTTTCCAGGAGTTCACATGTCGTTAACTGTCGGTTTTCCAAATGCAGGTGCCATCACTGTCGCGGGCAAACCAGCGGCGACCATCAACGCCTTGAGTGAGGCGACGTCCGACGCTTCAGCCCAAGCCCTGGGTGAAGAGGCGGGTAGTGAGAATCAAGTCAGAACCGGTGGCGGTACGCAAACTCGAGGCGAAACCAAATCCGGAAAAAGCAGCAATCAAAGCATTGCGGTGCAGGTACTGCTCAAACGCATGCAGGAACTTCAGCAGCAATTGCGCGAACAGCAGCAGCAACTGGCCGCGGCTCAAGCAGCGAATTATCCGACTCCGGAAGCCAAAGCCACCGCAGTCATGTCGATTCAGGGGCAAATTGCCGATACCAGTGCTGCGCTTGCGCAAGTGACGGGCAATCTGGTGAAAGAGCTGGCCAAGGGTTCCAGCAGCGGCAATCTGGTCAGCACCACGGCGTGATGTAAAAGGCCAGCCGAGCCACAAAACCGGTCGTTGACAAAACGCCATAGCCTTCGCATAGTTCGGTCTACGCAAACGTTTGCGCGGTTGTCTTAGGGCTTGATCCAGTGAGGCTCAGGGTTCCAGGCAAAGTCCAGCGCAAGTGTTGCTCAAAATAATCATAAGATCGGAGTGAACCCATGAAGCTGCCATTCGCTGGACGTCTTCTTGCTGTCGCCATGCTGGCTGCCGCATCCGCTGCATTGCCCGTCTCTTCGGCTTTCGCCCAAACCCCTGAAAAACCGAAAGTCGCCTTGGTCATGAAATCCCTGGCCAACGAATTTTTCCTGACCATGGAAGACGGCGCCAAGGCTTACCAGAAAGATCACTCCGGCGATTTTGAGCTGATCTCCAACGGCATCAAGGACGAAACGGACACGGCCGGCCAGACGCGCATCGTCGAACAAATGATTTTGTCCAAGGTCAACGCATTGGTCATCGCGCCGGCAGATTCCAAGGCTATGGTCCCGGTCATCAAGAAAGCGGTTGATGCCGGCATCACCGTGATCAACATTGATAACCAGCTGGACCCGGCCGTGGTCAAAAGCAAAAACATCACCGTTCCATTCGTAGGCCCGGATAACCGCAAAGGCGCGCGTCTGGTGGGTGAGTACCTGGCCAAACAGCTGAAGGCTGGTGACGAAGTCGGCATCATTGAAGGCGTTTCCACCACCACCAATGCCCAGCAGCGTACGGCGGGCTTCAAGGATGCGATGCAAGCGGCGCAGATCAAAGTCGTGTCCCTGCAATCCGGTGATTGGGAAATCGACAAGGGCGGCAAAGTTGCCTCGTCGATGCTCAGCGAATACCCGAACATCAAGGCTCTGTTGGCCGGCAATGACAGCATGGCCGTCGGCGCAGTATCTGCTGTGCGTGCGGCGGGCAAGGCCGGCAAGGTGCAAGTGGTCGGTTACGACAATATCAACGCCATCAAGCCAATGCTCAAGGACGGTCGCGTGCTGGCCACCGCCGACCAGTTTGCTGCCCGGCAAGCGGTGTTCGGCATCGAGACGGCGCTGAACATCATCAACGGCAAGGCAGTCGATAGCGGCGTCAACGGCGTCATCGAAACTCCGGTAGAACTGGTGACCAAGTAGTCCTTCTGGCGACACAACGGTGCTCGCCTCCTGGGCGAGCACATGGAGCGTTTTTATGTCAGTTTGCGCCCCGAGCGCTGTCCTCTCGGTCAGCGGGATCGGTAAGACCTATGCCCAACCTGTTCTCACCGGCATCGACCTGACGCTGATGCGCGGAGAAGTGCTGGCGCTGACCGGCGAGAATGGCGCCGGTAAAAGCACCTTGTCGAAGATCATTGGCGGGCTGGTTACACCGACTGCCGGCCAGATGCAATTTCAGGGGCAGGACTACCGCCCCGGCAGCCGGGGCCAGGCCGAAGAGCTGGGCATTCGCATGGTCATGCAGGAACTCAACCTGTTGCCGACATTGTCGGTGGCGGAAAACCTGTTTCTCGATAACCTGCCCAGCCACGGTGGCTGGATCAGCCGCAAACAACTGCGCAAGGCGGCGATCGAGGCCATGGTCCACGTCGGCCTGGACGCCATCGATCCGGATACGCTGGTTGGTGAGCTGGGTATTGGTCATCAGCAAATGGTCGAGATCGCTCGCAACCTGATCGGCGATTGCCACGTGCTGATTCTCGACGAGCCGACAGCCATGCTCACAGCCCGTGAAGTCGAAATGCTGTTCGAGCAGATCACGCGCCTGCAGGCTCGTGGCGTGTCGATCATCTACATTTCCCACCGCCTCGAAGAACTGGCAAGGGTCGCCCAGCGCATCGCGGTTCTGCGTGACGGCCATCTGGTCTGCGTCGAACCGATGGCCAACTACAACAGCGAGCAACTGGTCACACTGATGGTCGGCCGTGAATTGGGCGAGCATATCGACATGGGGCCGCGCAAGATCGGCGCGCCGGCCTTGACGGTCAAAGGGCTGACCCGTTCCGATAAGGTTCGAGACGTATCGTTCGAAGTGCGCGCCGGTGAGATTTTCGGGATTTCCGGTTTGATCGGGGCGGGGCGCACCGAGTTGTTGCGCTTGATCTTCGGTGCCGATACAGCCGACAGCGGCACCGTCGCGCTGGGGGCGTCAGCTCAGGTGGTGAGTATCCGTTCGCCGGCCGACGCGGTTGGTCATGGAATTGCACTGATCACCGAAGACCGCAAGGGCGAAGGCTTGCTGCTCACGCAATCGATCAGTGCCAACATCGCCTTGGGCAATATGCCGGTGATTTCCAGCGGTGGCTTCGTCAACAAGGATGACGAGATTTCTCTGGCCCAGCGTCAGATCAACGCCATGCGCATCCGCAGTTCCAGCCCGGCGCAATGGGTCTCGGAACTGTCCGGTGGCAATCAGCAGAAAGTCGTGATCGGCCGCTGGCTCGAGCGTGATTGCGCGGTGATGCTGTTCGATGAGCCGACCCGTGGCATCGACGTTGGTGCCAAGTTCGATATCTACGCATTACTCGGTGAGTTGGCCCGTCAGGGCAAGGCGCTGGTAGTGGTATCCAGCGACCTGCGTGAACTGATGCTGATCTGCGATCGCATCGGTGTGTTGTCGGCAGGGCGTCTGATCGACACCTTCGAGCGGGACAGCTGGACCCAGGATGATTTGCTTGCTGCCGCGTTCGCCGGCTACCAAAAACGTGATGCGCTGCTCAACGAAGCCGCGCCTAGGGATCTTCCATGAATACTGCATCTTTGGCCGGCAAACGTAGTGGCAATTTTTATGGCCTCGGTACTTATCTGGGCCTGGCCGGTGCCTTGCTGGCAATGATCGCGCTGTTCTCGATCCTGAGCAGCCATTTCCTGTCCTACGACACCTTCAGCACCCTGGCCAACCAGATTCCTGATTTGATGGTGTTGGCGGTCGGCATGACTTTCGTATTGATCATCGGCGGTATCGACTTGTCGGTGGGGTCGGTACTGGCGCTCGCGGCCTCGGCGGTCAGCGTAGCGATTCTCGGTTGGGGCTGGAGCGTTTTGCCTGCGGCTTTGCTCGGCATGGCGATAGCGGCATTGGCCGGGACCATCACCGGCTCGATCACCGTGGCGTGGCGGATTCCGTCGTTCATCGTGTCCCTCGGCGTGCTGGAGATGGCGCGAGGCCTGGCCTATCAGATGACCGGTTCGCGCACTGCCTATATCGGCGATGCCTTCGCCTGGCTGTCCAACCCGATCGCGTTCGGCATCTCGCCGTCATTCATCATTGCCTTGCTGATTATCTTCATCGCCCAAGCCGTGCTGACGCGCACCGTTTTCGGTCGTTACCTGATTGGCATTGGCACCAACGAAGAAGCCGTGCGCCTGGCCGGGATCAATCCGAAGCCCTACAAAATCATGGTCTTCAGCCTGATGGGGCTGCTGGCCGGGATTGCTGCGTTGTTTCAGATCTCGCGCCTGGAAGCGGCGGACCCGAACGCCGGCTCCGGTCTGGAGCTGCAAGTGATCGCCGCGGTGGTGATCGGCGGCACCAGCCTGATGGGCGGACGCGGTTCGGTCATCAGCACATTCTTTGGCGTCCTGATCATCTCGGTATTGGCGGCCGGTCTGGCGCAGATCGGCGCGACCGAACCCACCAAACGCATCATCACCGGGGCGGTTATCGTGGTGGCGGTGGTGCTTGATACTTATCGCAGTCAGCGCGCAAGCCGGCGGACCTGAGTCATGGCAACGATCAAGGATGTAGCGGCACTCGCAGGCATTTCCTACACCACGGTTTCCCACGTGGTGAACAAGACGCGGCCGGTCAGTGAAGAAGTGCGTCTGAAAGTCGAAGCGGCAATCCAAAGCCTCGACTACGTGCCCAGCGCCGTGGCCCGGTCATTGAAAGCGAAAACCACCGCGACCATCGGGCTGCTGGTGCCCAACAGCCTCAACCCGTACTTCGCTGAGTTGGCCCGGGGCATCGAGGATTACTGCGAGCGCAACGGCTATTGCGTCATCCTCTGCAACTCCGACGACAACCCGGACAAGCAACGCAGCTACCTTCGCGTGTTGCTGGAAAAACGCATTGACGGCCTGATCGTTGCCTCGGCCGGCGGGGATAGCGGTCTGGCCGAAGGTCTGGCGGGTGTGCGTACGCCGATGGTGATCGTCGACCGAGGGCTGGAAGGTCTCGATGCCGATCTGGTGCGCATCGATCATGAATACGGTGCCTACCTGGCGACCCGGCACCTGCTGGACCTGGGGCATCGGGACATCGCCACGATCGGCGGCCCGGCGAACACCAGCGTGGCGCAGATGCGTCTGGCCGGTTATTGCCGCGCCTTGAAAGAGGCGGGCGTCGAAGTGCCTCGCGAGCGCAGGCTGGAAAGCGACTTCACCAGCACCGGTGGTTACAACGCCGCGGCGATCCTGCTGGAAAAGAATCGACCCAGTGCGATCTTTGCCGGCAACGACATGATCGGCATCGGTGTATTGCGCGCCGCCGCCGAACGCAATATTCGTGTGCCCAGCGAGTTGTCGGTGATCGGCTTCGACGATATCCAGATGAGCCGTTACGTCTATCCCGCGCTGACCACCGTTGGCCAATCGATCCTGCAGCTTGGCGAGATGGCAGCCGAAGTGCTGTTGCGCAGGATTGCCACGCCGGATCTGGCAACTGATCAGCGCATCGTGACGCCCAGTATTGTCCTGCGCGAATCGACTGCGCCGCTGGCCGGTGCATTCTCGCAATACCGCTGAACCCAAAAGCACGCTGAAACAGAATTGACGAGTAGTGATGTATGCCAGCAAAAGTAGTGGTGATAGGCAGCCTGAACATGGACCTGGTAACCCGTGCGCCACGGCTGCCCCGTGGTGGTGAAACGCTGATCGGCGAATCGTTTGCCACGGTTTCCGGCGGCAAGGGCGCGAACCAGGCCGTGGCCGCGGCGCGGCTGGGGGCGCAGGTGTCGATGGTCGGTTGTGTCGGCAATGACGCCTATGGCGAAACGCTGCGCGGGGCGTTGTTGGCCGAGCAGATCGATTGCCAGGCAGTCAGCACGGTCGAAGACTCCAGTGGCGTGGCATTGATCGTGGTCGATGACAACAGTCAGAACGCAATCGTGATTGTTGCCGGTGCCAACGGTTCGCTCACGCCCGAAGTCATCGACCGTTTCGACGCGGTGTTGCAAGCGGCGGATGTCATCATCTGTCAGCTGGAAGTGCCAGATGCCACGGTCGGCCATGCTCTGAAACGGGGTCGTGAATTGGGTAAAACCGTGATTCTCAATCCGGCACCGGCCAGTCGCCCGCTGCCGGCGGATTGGTATGCCGCCATCGATTACCTAATACCCAACGAAAGCGAAGCCACGGCCTTGAGCGGATTGCCAGTGGATTCCCTGAGTACTGCTAAAACCGCAGCGACCCGTTTGATCGCCATGGGCGCGGGCAAGGTGATCATCACCCTTGGCGCCCAAGGCTCGGTATTGGCCGATGGCACACGCTTCGAACATTTCCCGGCAGAGAAAGTGAAAGCGGTCGACACCACCGCGGCCGGTGACACATTCGTCGGTGGTTTCGCCGCGGCGCTGGCGACCGGCAAAAGCGAGGTCGATGCAATCCGTTTTGGCCAGATCGCCGCTGCGCTGTCGGTCACCCGGGCTGGCGCGCAACCTTCGATTCCCACCTTGTCCGACGTACAGGCCTTTAAAGCACCATGAAAAAGACCCCTTTGCTCAACGTCGCGCTGTCGCGGCTGATCGCTTCCCTGGGTCATGGCGACACGGTTGTGATCGGCGACGCCGGCCTGCCGGTTCCGCCTGGCGTCGAATTGATCGATCTGGCCTTGACCCACGGGATTCCGGATTTCATCAGTACCTTGAAGATCGTGCTCAGCGAAATGCAGGTCGAAAGCCATGTGCTGGCCCATGAAATTCTGGATAAGAAACCGTCGGCCCTGAGCGTGCTGGATGAGCTGAATGCCGACGGTGCGCTGGGTCGACGCGAATTGCTCAGTCATGACCAATTCAAAGTAGTCAGCCGACAGGCACGGGCGATTGTTCGTACAGGCGAATGTCAGCCGTACTGCAATATCGTTTTGGTGGCTGGCGTAATGTTTTAACGACCCGCTTTTCCCATGCGCAAGGAGTGCGCTATGTATCGCTATGCTCAGAAACTGCACCATCTGCTTTGGAGTCTGCTGCTTTTGGCCCTGATTACCGCAACAAACGCCCACGCGGCGGAGAAGATCGACCTGATCATCGACACCGATCCGGGTGCCGATGACGTGGTCGCCTTGCTGTTTGCCCTGGCATCGCCGGAAGAGCTGAATATTCGTGCGCTGACCACCGTTGCGGGCAACGTGCGTCTGGACAAGACATCGCGTAATGCGCGTCTGGCCCGCGAGTGGGCAGGGCGCGAGGAAGTGCCTGTTTATGCTGGCGCGCCGAAACCCATGATGCGCACGCCGATCTATGCCGAGAACATCCACGGTAAGGAAGGCCTGTCGGGTGTCGTGGTGCACGAACCGAAAAAAGGCCTGGACGAAGGCAATGCGGTCAATTATCTGATCGATACCCTGAAGTCCGCCAAACCCCACAGCATCACCATCGCCATACTCGGTCCACAGACCAACCTGGCGCTGGCGCTGATCCAGGCGCCTGAAATCGTGCAGGGCATTAAGGAAGTGGTGATCATGGGCGGTGCGCACTTCAACGGCGGCAACATCACACCGGTGGCCGAATTCAACCTGTTCGCTGATCCGCATGCCGCGCAAGTAGTACTCAAAAGTGGCGTCAAGCTGACCTATCTGCCGCTGGACGTGACCCACAAGATCCTGACCAGTGAAGCGCGCCTGAAGCAAATCGCCGCCCTGAACAACAATGCCGGCAAGCTGGTAGGCAATATCCTCAACGAATACGTCAAAGGCGACATGGAGCATTACGGCATCCCGGGTGGCCCGGTGCATGACGCCACCGTCATCGCTTACCTGCTCAAGCCCGAGTTGTTCACTGGCCGCTCGGTCAACGTCGTGGTTGATAGTCGCGAAGGGCCGACCTTCGGCCAGACCATTGTCGACTGGTATGACTGCCTGAATGCACCGAAAAATGCCTTCTGGGTTGAAAGCGGCGACGCTCAGGGCTTCTTCGACCTGTTGACCCAGCGTCTGGCTCGCTTGAAGTAGGTCATGGAATCCGCAGGTGCCCGCCTGCGGTCTTTTACTCTATTCGGTTTCTGTTGCGCCCATATAGTTGGCGGGGTACTTCTCGAGAACCTGTTTGATGAATGTCTGGGCGGCTTGTGTTCCCAGTTCTTTGACCAGCAAATCGATGCCAATGATTGCCAGCTCTTCCGGGCTACCCGGGCTGTAAGAGCTATGGCCCTGTGGCCACTTGGCTTTGATGTCGGCGTCGATGCTTACGGTGGTCATGATGGCGCTCGTGAAGTCGGAAAGGCTGAGTATCGAGTTAACCATTTTGCGCGGCGTTTGGCACTCCGACTTAGGCATGAGGGGAGGGCTATGCGACACTTGGTCTTTGACGAATTTTCAAGGACCGTGCTGTGCAGATCGATTTGAACACTCCTGACGGCTTGACCCTCGAAGCGGTGCATCAGTTGCTGGCCTCTGCCAGCGATGATGTACACACTCAATTGCGGGTCACCAAGGGCGGCATCGCCTATATTTCGTCGGGTATTGTGGGTGGCACGGACATCGACGGGTTGCTGTTTCGCCTGGAAACCTGGGCCAAGGGTTCCGGTTATGTCGGATTGGTCGCAGCCAGCGACGAGGTCTGGGTGATGCAGATTTTCAATGCGCTCAAGGAAAACTGGCCGAAACCGCCTTTCGACTACATCGACGTCTATTGAGCGCTGTTCATATTCAGTCACGATTGAGGGATAAACGGCGTGTCGATGCTCAGGCACACTCGCCGCTGTCCGGTTCTGAAACCAAACGCCAAAATGGCGGTCGCACGATCTCAGCTTAACTATTGAAAAAAGGAGGCTTCATGCCTTGGAAGCTCGCGTCATTGGGTACTTTGTTGGCCGCCACCTTGCTGGCCGGTTGCAGCAGTACGTCCACCGAGTCGGCAAAGGACCCCGTGGCGACCGATACCGGCCACAGCCGTTGTGAGGCCAAAGCTGCCGAATTCACTATTGGCAAAAAGGCTTCGCCCCAATTGCTGGAGCAGGCACGTACCCGCGCAGGCGCGCAGAATGCCCGGTTCCTCAAGCCTAACGATATGGTGACCCTGGAATACCGCTCCGATCGCCTGAACCTGAACACTGACAACAACCTGGTGGTCACCCGCGTCAACTGCGGCTGATTGCTTCAGGCTTTTATTTCGCCCATAAAAAACCCCGTCACATGGACGGGGTTTTTTTAGTGCGCCAGGAAATTACTCTGGGCGGACTTGTGCAGCTTGCATACCCTTTTGGCCTTTCTCAGCCACGAAGGAAACGGTCTGGCCTTCTTTCAGGCTTTTGAAACCGTCGCTTTCGATAGCTTTGAAGTGTACGAACAGGTCGTCACCGCCACCTTGAGGAGTGATGAAGCCGAAGCCTTTTTCATCGTTGAACCATTTAACGGTGCCGGTTTGGCGATTAGACATGGTGTATCTCCAAGAAACATATATTTTCAGTAGTACTGTGCTGCTCAGGCCAACTGGGCACACCGGAGTATCATAGTCGAAATGTTCGCTTTGGGAGCCCCCCGGCTGTGCTGTTTGCCCCACAGTCGTGTTTTCTTTGTTGCTTTGTTTGGCTGAAAGCCCCGGTTTAAAAGGCTTTCAGTCGAAAGTAAAGACAATAAAAAAAGCTGAAAAACCTTCATAAATCGTACGGAAAAGCTGAAATTCATCCTTTTTTATCAGCGCCAAGGCGGGTCACAAGGATTTTTTTCTCACTTTTTCGCCGGCGCATTGGCCTTGCATTTGGCGATCTGACCCAGCGCCTTCTGTTGCAAATCCGGGCTGGCTTTGTTGTCCATCAAGGCCTGAATGTCGCTGGCCGGGTACGATTTGATGGCGTCGGCGCCACATGCACAATGTGACTTGGCGGCCGCTGCGCCGATCTGTTGAGAGGCCGCTTGGGTGCACTGAGCCATGTATTTCTCGCGCTCGCCCTTTGGCCAGTCGGCATGGGCAGCCAGCGGCAGCAGCAGGACGACGGGTGCGACGACGGCGAATAAACGATTCAGACGCATGCTGGGATGCTCCTTTTGGGTCAATGTCTTGTTATCTGAGGGGTAAAGCAGGGTTCAAGTTCAGCACTCTGGCATAAAAATGCCTGATTTGCCCTCGCATAAAACCTTGCCGCCGCCATGACCGTTCATCTGTGCTAGCATGCCTCGCTCGGGCGTTTGCAAGCTCCGGATGACCTTCAGTCCCGGCAGCGGCAGCGGCTCGAATAACCCTGATTTGAATCCCAGTCACTCTGGTTCGGTTTTCCGGTTGGCCGCAAGGCTCCTGCCGCTGTAAGGCAGGCGTTCTTCATTGAATGGCCTGGATCGGATCTTGTACTGGCTCATCCCAACCCACGTGACCTTTGGTAGGGGTCACCACTAGGAGAGGAGGCGCCATGCCAACTATTACTCTTCCCGACGGCAGTCAACGTTCATTCGATCACCCGGTTTCCGTAGCCGAGGTCGCCGCATCCATCGGTGCCGGTCTGGCCAAGGCCACCGTGGCCGGCAAGGTCAATGGCAAGCTGGTCGACGCCAGCGACATCATCGACAGCGATTCCTCGCTGCAAATCATTACGCCAAAGGATGAAGAGGGGCTGGAGATCATTCGCCACTCTTGTGCCCACCTGGTCGGTCATGCGGTCAAGCAGCTGTACCCGACTGCGAAGATGGTCATCGGTCCGGTCATCGACGAAGGCTTCTATTACGACATCGCCTTCGAGCGTCCTTTCACGCCGGACGACCTGGCTGCGATCGAACAGCGCATGCAGCAGTTGATCGAAAAAGATTACGACGTGATCAAAAAAGTCACTCCGCGCGCCGAAGTGATCGAAGTGTTCAAGGCCCGGGGCGAAGACTACAAACTGCGCCTGGTCGAGGACATGCCGAACGAGCAGGCCATGGGCCTGTACTATCACGAAGAATACGTCGACATGTGCCGCGGTCCGCACGTGCCGAACACGCGTTTCCTGAAATCCTTCAAGTTGACCAAGCTGTCTGGCGCCTACTGGCGCGGCGATGCCAAGAACGAGCAATTGCAGCGCGTTTATGGCACCGCATGGGCGGACAAGAAGCAACTGGCGGCTTACATCCAGCGCATCGAAGAAGCTGAAAAGCGCGATCACCGCAAGATCGGCAAGCGTCTGGGCCTGTTCCACACCCAGGAAGAGTCGCCGGGCATGGTGTTCTGGCATCCGAACGGCTGGACTCTGTACCAGGTGCTCGAGCAATACATGCGCAAGGTTCAGCGCGACAACGGTTATCTGGAGATCAAGACTCCGCAAGTCGTTGACCGCAGCCTGTGGGAAAAATCCGGGCACTGGGCCAACTACGCCGACAACATGTTTACCACGCAGTCGGAAAACCGCGATTACGCCATCAAGCCGATGAACTGCCCGTGCCACGTGCAGGTGTTCAATCAGGGCCTGAAAAGCTACCGCGAGCTGCCGATGCGTCTGGCCGAGTTCGGTGCCTGCCACCGTAACGAGCCGTCGGGTGCGCTGCACGGCATCATGCGCGTTCGCGCCTTCACTCAGGACGATGCTCACATCTTCTGTACTGAAGAGCAGATGCAGGCCGAATCCGCTGCGTTCATCAAGCTGACCATGGACGTTTATGCTGACTTCGGCTTCAAAGACGTCGAGATGAAGCTGTCCACTCGTCCGGAAAAACGCGTCGGTTCCGACGAGCTGTGGGATCGCGCCGAAGCTGCACTGGCTGCCGCCCTTGATAGCGCTGGCTTGCCGTACGATCTGCAGCCGGGCGAGGGGGCGTTCTACGGTCCGAAGATCGAGTTCTCGCTGAAAGATTGCCTCGGCCGTGTCTGGCAATGTGGTACCCTTCAGCTCGATTTCAACCTGCCTGTCCGTCTGGGAGCCGAATACGTCTCCGAAGACAACAGTCGCAAGCACCCGGTAATGTTGCACCGGGCGATCCTGGGCTCCTTCGAACGTTTCGTCGGAATCCTGATCGAGCACTACGAGGGAGCATTCCCCGCGTGGCTGGCTCCGACCCAGGCAGTGATCATGAATATCACTGATAAACAGGCCGATTTTGCCGCTCAGGTCGAAAAAACTCTCAATGAAAGCGGATTTCGTGCCAAGTCTGACTTGAGAAATGAAAAGATCGGCTTTAAAATCCGCGAGCATACTTTGCTCAAGGTTCCTTATCTCTTGGTTATCGGAGATCGGGAAGTCGAGATGCAGACTGTCGCTGTGCGTACTCGTGAAGGTGCTGACCTGGGCTCGATGCCCGTCGCCCAGTTCGCTGAGTTTCTCGCGCAAGCGGTTTCCCGGCGTGGTCGCCCAGATTCGGAGTAATTATTATTAAGCGTGAAATGAGACAAGATAAACGAGCTGCACCGAAAGCCCCGATCAACGAGAATATCTCGGCACGCGAGGTTCGGTTAATTGGAGCTGAAGGTGAACAGCTTGGGATTGTGTCAATTGAAGACGCGCTTCTTAAGGCTGAAGAGGCCAAACTGGATTTGGTGGAAATTTCCGCCGATGCAGTACCCCCTGTTTGCAAACTGATGGACTACGGCAAATCGATCTTCGAGAAGAAGAAGCAGATTGCCGCGGCCAAGAAAAACCAGAAGCAGATTCAGGTTAAAGAAATCAAGTTTCGTCCAGGGACGGAGGAAGGGGATTACCAGGTAAAACTGCGCAACCTGGTACGTTTCCTGAGTGATGGGGACAGGGCCAAGGTATCCTTGCGATTCCGCGGCCGTGAGATGGCCCACCAGGAGCTGGGGATGGAACTCCTCAAGCGAGTTGAAACTGACTTGCTCGAGTACGGTTCGGTCGAACAGCATCCTAAGATGGAAGGACGCCAGCTGATCATGGTCATCGCCCCGAAAAAGAAGAAGTAATCAATAGGGCACGGCAGGCCTTCTGATTATGTTTATCAACTGAATGCGGAGTATCCGAACATGCCAAAAATGAAAACTAAAAGTGGTGCTGCTAAGCGGTTTTTGAAAACTGCTAACGGTATCAAGCACAAGCACGCTTTCAAGAGCCACATCCTGACTAAAATGTCGACCAAGCGTAAGCGTCAGCTGCGCGGTAGCAGCTTGCTGCATCCGTCTGACGTGGCAAAAGTCGAGCGCATGCTGCGCCTTCGTTAATTTTAGTCAAGAATAGAGGAAGTAACTCATGGCTCGTGTAAAGCGTGGCGTCATTGCCCGTAAACGTCACAAAAAAATTCTGAAACTTGCTAAAGGCTACTACGGCGCTCGCTCGCGCGTATTCCGTGTTGCCAAGCAAGCGGTAATCAAGGCAGGCCAATACGCCTACCGTGACCGTCGTCAGAAAAAACGTCAGTTCCGCGCTCTGTGGATCGCTCGTATCAACGCTGGTGCACGTATCAACGGTCTGTCCTACAGCCGTTTCATCGCCGGCCTGAAAAAAGCGTCCATCGAGATCGACCGTAAGGTTCTGGCTGATCTGGCAGTGAACGAAAAAGCGGCGTTTGCTGCGATTGTCGAGAAAGCTAAAGCCACCTTGGCTTAAGTACCCCCGACAGTCACCCGGCCTCACCTCTGTGGGGTCAGGTGTTAAACGTCATAAATAGGGGAAGAGCCTTCAAGCTCTTCCCCTATTTTGTATCTGGAGTCTGTACATGGAAAACCTGGATGCGCTCGTCTCTCAAGCACTAGAGGCTGTGCAAAGCGCTGAAGATATCAATGCCCTGGAGCAAATCCGGGTTCACTACCTTGGCAAAAAGGGCGAATTGACTCAGGTGATGAAGACCCTGGGGAATTTGCCGGCAGAAGAGCGCCCGCAAGTCGGCGCGCTGATCAACGTTGCCAAGGAGCGTGTCACAGAGGTTCTCAATGCGCGCAAGGCACTGTTTGAAGAGGCCGACCTGGCCGCCAAACTGTCTGCCGAGTCCATTGACGTGACCCTGCCTGGCCGCGGTCAGACCTCCGGTGGTCTGCATCCGGTTACTCGCACTCTGGAACGTATCGAACAGTTCTTCACCCGCATCGGCTACGGCATTGCCGAAGGCCCTGAGGTTGAAGATGACTATCACAACTTCGAAGCGCTCAACATCCCAGGCCATCACCCGGCCCGGTCGATGCATGACACCTTCTATTTCAATGCCAACATGTTGCTGCGCACTCATACCTCGCCGGTACAAGTCCGCACCATGGAATCGAAACAGCCGCCGATCCGCATCGTCTGCCCAGGCCGTGTGTACCGTAGCGACTCCGATATCACTCACTCCCCGATGTTCCACCAGGTCGAAGGCCTGCTGGTCGACCGCGATATCAACTTCGCCGACCTGAAAGGCACCATCGAAGAGTTCCTGCGCGTGTTCTTCGAAAAAGAACTGGCCGTGCGTTTCCGTCCTTCGTACTTCCCGTTCACCGAGCCCTCCGCCGAAGTCGACATGGAATGCGTGATGTGCAGCGGTAAAGGCTGCCGCGTCTGCAAACAGACGGGTTGGCTGGAAGTGATGGGCTGCGGCATGGTTCACCCGAACGTGCTGCGTATGTCCGGGATCGACCCGGAAGAGTTTTCGGGCTTTGCCTTCGGCATGGGCGTTGAGCGTCTGGCCATGCTGCGTTACGGCGTGAACGACTTGCGTCTGTTCTTCGACAACGACTTGCGGTTCCTCGCGCAATTTCGCTAGTCGTAACGAATTCTTAGGAGAGCAGGATGAAATTCAGTGAACAATGGCTGCGTGGCTGGGTAAGCCCGCAGGTAAGTCGCGACGAGCTGGTTGCCCGTCTGTCGATGGCCGGTCTTGAGGTCGATAGCGTTACGCCGGCCGCCGGTAAATTCAGTGGCGTGGTGGTTGGCGAGGTGCTGAGCACCGAGCAGCACCCGGATGCTGACAAGTTGCGTGTTTGCCAGGTCAACAATGGCTCGGAAACTTTCCAGGTCGTGTGCGGTGCGCCAAACGTGCGTCCGGGTCTGAAGATCCCGTTTGCCATGATAGGTGCCGAACTGCCAGGCGATTTCAAAATCAAGAAGGCCAAGCTGCGTGGCGTTGAATCCAACGGCATGCTGTGCTCCCAGGCCGAGCTGCAAATCGGCGAAGGCAATGATGGCCTGATGGAATTGCCGGTCGATGCGCCGGTCGGTCAGGACATTCGTGAATACCTGAGCCTGGACGATGCCAGTATCGAGGTCGATCTGACCCCGAACCGCGGTGACTGCCTGTCCCTGGCCGGTCTGGCTCGCGAAGTCGGTGCGCTTTATGCTGCCCAGGTCGTGCGCCCGGCGATTGCCAGCGTTCCGGCCGTGCATGATGAAGTACGTCCGATTGAAGTACTGGCACCGGCCGCGTGCCCGCGTTATTTGGGACGCGTGATCCGTAACGTTGATCTGTCCAAGCCTACGCCGCTGTGGATGGTCGAGCGTCTGCGTCGTGCCGATGTGCGCAGCATCGACGCCGCTGTCGACATCACCAACTACGTGATGCTGGAATTGGGTCAACCGCTGCACGCGTTCGATCTCGCCGAAATCAATGGCGGCATCCGCGTACGTATGGCCGAAGAAGGCGAGAAACTGGTTCTGCTTGATGGTCAGGAAGTCAGCCTGCGTAGCGATACGCTGGTGATTGCAGACCATACCCGTGCCTTGGCTATCGCCGGCGTCATGGGCGGCGAGCACAGCGGCGTCAACACCGCGACCACTCGCGATATTTTCCTGGAAAGCGCGTTCTTCGACCAAATTGCCGTCGCTGGCAAGGCGCGTTCCTACGGCCTGCACACCGATGCCTCGCACCGTTACGAGCGTGGCGTGGACTGGAAACTGGCCCGTGAAGCCATGGAGCGGGCCACGGGGCTGCTGCTGGACATCACCGGCGGCGAAGCTGGCCCGATCATCGAAACCGTCAGCGAGCAGCACCTGCCGTCGATCGCGCCGATCACCCTGCGTGCCCAGCGCATCACCCAGATGCTGGGCATGGAAATGGATTCGGCCGAAGTCGAGCGTCTGCTCAGCGCTTTGGGCCTGACCATTACCGCCGATGGGGCAGGGCAGTGGCGCGTAGAAGTGCCAAGCTTCCGTTTCGATATCAGCCTGGAAGTCGATCTGATCGAAGAACTGGCCCGTCTGTACGGTTACAACCGTCTGCCGGTTCGCTACCCGCAAGCCCGTCTGGCACCACAAGCCAAGGCTGAAGCGCGCAGCGATCTGCCTGAACTGCGTCGTCTGCTGGTGGCCCGTGGTTACCAGGAAGCGATCACCTACAGCTTCATCGATCCGAAACAATTCGAGCTGTTTAATCCGGGTGTCGAACCGCTGCTGCTGGCCAACCCGATTTCCAACGACATGGCGGCCATGCGTTCTTCCTTGTGGCCTGGTCTGGTCAAGGCGCTTCAGCACAACCTGAACCGTCAACAGGATCGCGTCCGTCTGTTCGAAAGCGGCCTGCGCTTCGTCGGTCAGCTGGAAGGCCTGAAGCAAGAGCCGATGTTGGCCGGTGTGGTATGTGGTAGCCGTCTGCCGGAAGGTTGGGCACAAGGTCGCGATGTCGTGGATTTCTTCGACGTCAAAGCCGATGTAGAAGCGGTACTGGGCTTCGCCGGCGCACTGGACTCGTTCACTTTTGTACCGGGCAAACACCCGGCATTGCACCCGGGTCAAACCGCACGCATCGAACGTGAAGGCCGTTTGGCAGGTTTCGTTGGCGCGATTCACCCTGAATTGTCGAAAACCCTCGGTCTCGACCGTCCGGTCTTCGTATTCGAGCTGGTTCTGGCCGAAGTGGCGCTAGGTAAAATGCCTGAATTCCAGGAGTTATCGCGCTTTCCTGAAGTGCGTCGTGACCTGGCACTGCTGGCGGACAAAGACGTTGCGGCCACCGCCGTACTGGACGTAATCCGTGAAAATGCAGGTGAATGGCTGACAGACCTCAGGCTATTTGACGTGTATCAGGGTAAAGGCATTGATCCGCATAGAAAAAGCCTTGCAGTTGGCTTGACCTGGCAGCATCCATCGCGCACTCTTAATGACGATGAGGTGAATACCACGACGCAAAACATCCTCACCTCGCTCGAACAAAGGTTGAACGCCACGTTAAGGAAGTGACGTATGGGGGCTTTGACGAAAGCTGAGATGGCGGAACGTCTGTATGAAGAGCTGGGCCTGAACAAGCGGGAGGCCAAGGAATTGGTCGAACTGTTTTTTGAAGAAATCAGGCACGCTCTTGAAGACAACGAACAAGTCAAATTGTCCGGTTTCGGCAATTTCGACCTTCGGGACAAACGCCAGCGGCCTGGCCGCAATCCGAAAACGGGAGAAGAAATCCCGATCACGGCTCGCCGTGTGGTCACCTTTCGTCCAGGGCAGAAGTTGAAGGCCCGAGTTGAGGCTTATGCTGGAACCAAGTCATAACGACGAACTACCCGTCATCCCGGGCAAACGCTACTTCACCATTGGTGAAGTCAGCGAGCTATGTGCCGTAAAACCGCACGTGCTGCGCTACTGGGAGCAGGAGTTTCCTCAACTCAACCCCGTCAAACGCCGCGGAAACCGTCGGTATTATCAGCGCCAGGACGTGCTGATGATCCGGCAGATCCGCGCGCTTCTTTACGATCAGGGGTTTACCATCGGCGGCGCACGCTTGCGTTTGTCCGGCGATGAAGCCAAAGACGACACCACCCAATACAAACAAATGATCCGCCAGATGATCGCCGAGCTTGAAGATGTGCTGGTGGTGCTCAAGAAATAAATTCCTGCTTTAAATACTTTCAGTTTTCAAAAGCTTGCGATATATTCTTGAGCGTTCCTCGAGATGAGGGACAGATTCAACGCCTAGTCGGGGCGTAGCGCAGTCCGGTAGCGCACTAGCATGGGGTGCTAGGGGTCGAGTGTTCGAATCACTCCGTCCCGACCATATTTTTCAATGTCTTAGCCGAACTCTCACTAGATCGGCTTTTTCATGTCTATTAAATTACTCCCACATTTACTCCCACGGACGCTCTGGATCTAGGTGGCTTCGTGAGAGCTGGCGATAACTTTGGCGCTGCTTTAAGTGAGCTTTGCGCAAGTAAGAAGATGACTCGCACCGAGATCCCCGCCGACATCCAGCGTGCCGCCCGATTTTTCAACTTGCGGCACCATGCCTTCGCCGGCAAGGTCTCCGGCCAGTCCTTCGGTACCGCTGACCCGATCTTCAACCTGCTGCGGATCGAGGAAAACCTCTCGGCCGCCTGACAGCGCCTGGCCGGCACCTACGTCGAAAACCTTCCTCGGCTCGAATTGGCCGAAGGCTATGACCGTCCACTCTATGGATCCGCCTTACTGGCAGACCGCCGGCTACGGGCTGGATTTTCTGGCAAGTACTATGAGCGGATGGCC
Organism: Pseudomonas sp. PICF141; assembly: GCF_002286815.1. Lineage (GTDB taxonomy): Bacteria > Pseudomonadota > Gammaproteobacteria > Pseudomonadales > Pseudomonadaceae > Aquipseudomonas. The sequence continues at coordinate 5,421 of NZ_MUNM01000032.1, read as the reverse complement.
TATTTCATGCGAAGTTGCAAAGGCAGAGTGATGGTCAGCGTCAACGAACACCCGGACATCCGCCAGGTCTTGAAGGCTTTCATCTTGAGACGATGGACATCTGTTATTGCAACACCAGTCAGCGGCAGGACAAGGCTGAGGTGAGTGGTGACCTGGTGATCATGAGCTGAGGGCCGGCAGAGTTGGGAGGATTGTTTTCGGCCTCCAGCCCTGTGTGGGCTACGCTGTGTATCGGTGGTCGAAGATGACTACAGCCAACATCAAAGGAGCTTTGCATGCCTGCGAACAAACGCGGAAGGGACTCGGAAAGTGGACAGTTTATTCCTGTCGAGAAAGCGAAAAAAAATCCAAAAACAACGACAGTAGAGACAATTCCGAAACCTAAACCGAAGAAAAAATAGCTGTAGAAGCGGCTACTTATTTTGAAGTTGAGGGTGTTGGCCGCTTTATAACTTTCCTACCGGTTCGATCAGTTCTCATCCTTGATTCCGCATATTGCCTAGACCCGGTCCACCGGGTACCAATTGAACGCCTCGGTCGGTTCTCCCTGAAGTAGCACTATCTGTTTGGATCGCTCCTTGGGTCCAGCCATTCCCGGGCCAGTACCGGGGATAACGTCACTGGATGACTTCAAAACCTACGTACATCAGGGCATCCTTGTCAGTAAAGGGCAGGCGGACATTGCTGAGCGTTGAGTGGTGGCAATATGATGGCGTTCGCCTTAAATTCAAGGGTAAAAGAGTAATAATGCGCGATTGAACTCCCTTCCGCGTCTCCGGCATTGCGACAAGTTTTAATCTTTTACGATTTTGAGAAAAGGATTATCGGGTGGTATCAATTCAAAAAATAATTTCGGTTCCTCAATCAAATACCCCTTCAAGGTGGTTTTCTTCCTAGGGCCTTGCACTTGGCATGCCCAGATATTCAGACCGTTGTCTCGCTTCCTGTGGACTTTTAGTTTCTCAAACTGCTTCTGTACCCAACGCCATTCTTCAATTTCTTGATCGGCCCCTTGAGAGATACCAGGAAACTCCTGCGCGTAGCGTTGGAAGAGGCCAGGTGTGACCAGAAATACGCTGCCACACACTGTGTGGATTTTAGCTTTGCTGTCATTGATGATCAGCTTGTGACTCAGGATGCCTGCCTTGACCCAATTCAGGAATGCCTGACCAGGGTCATCCGACGAGGGATTTGAGATTTCGAGAGTGCTTGCTGACGATGCGTCGCTAACCTCAGGCTCTTCCAGCTCGAACATATCCAACAGCGTGCCGAGATAGTCAACGTCTTCCATCGCCATGGGGTCTGTCAGCGAAGAGCTTCGACGCGATGATGGACTGGCTGCCTTGGGTTCCGGTGCTGATGCCGGAGCGTCAGTCGGATGGTCATCGAATGCAATGCTCACCGTTCCGCTGAAAGCATCAGGCCGGTCTTCGTTCCCCCAAATCAATGCCGGTTGAATGCGCAGAAAGGTGAAGCTCTGCTGCCAGTTTCCCTGCGCCACGAGCGCAGTCTAGATAGCTTTGCCTTCTGGAGTCGACTCGACCAGACCATGCGACTGCAGTTCGTCGAACACGGCAATGTTGGACGTGGGGATGCCCTCAATCGACTGCGACAGCAGATAGGCCCGCAGCTTGTCCGTGACCGTCTTGCTGACCAGCCACAGTGCGTCCTGGGTCAGCCATCCCGCGGCACCCGGCTGGTTGAGTTTCAGTTCGTGTTGAACCAGATGGCGCAGTCCGCTGATCAAGTGATGTTGCAGCGAATGAATCGGCGCTTGCAGCGCCTTGTTCGGGTTGCCACCGATGTTCTGTGCGGTGGAGACTCGGTCGGCCTGCATCACCAACTCACCGAACACGCCAGCACGTTCGTACTGGCCCGCCAGGACATACAGCAGGCTGGCCCACAGCGACGGAAATCCACTGAGCCAGTCCAAAATAGGTCGGTCGAGAATTTGGGTGTAGAGCAAGCCTCCGGCCGCGCCGTGCAGGTGGTAGTCGCGGCCTTTGAGGTAGCGAAAACGGTAGGGCTGATCCAGGGAACCCTGCCAAGGATGCCAAACACGGCCATCCTGGCGTTCGACCAGCAGGTCCACTGCGATCTTACCAATGTCATGCAGCAGCGCGCCATAGGCGATGCCGGCGAACCAGGCGTCAGTCTGGGCGGCCTGGTCTTCGGGCGCAGCGCCGGTGGGCAGCAGATACGACTGACGCAGTTCAAACTGCAAGCGACCAGCTCCAGGCCATGGTCGAGCATGCCACCGAGATACGCATGGTGGTGTGTCTCGCTGGCAGGGAGTTGCTGCACCTGTTCGGCGTAGCGATGGATCGGATTTAAATAGAGCTGGGTGAATTGGGCGTGGGAAAGGGCGGTGTACTGCCAGATGCGATCGAGCAACTGACGACGGTGCTCCGCTGCTAACAAGCTGTGGGCCGACTCGATAGGCAGGTAACCTTCGGCGACGCTCACGGTCGGCGGCGGAGGGTGCTTCTGCCTTTTGGGGCGAAACAGGCTGAGCATCGTGACCTCCGGGAAGTAGCTGGGTCAGTGGCCTTTTAGTTTTTTCGGATAGAGCTCTTACCCTTGGGTCCCCATTCCCTTCCAACCCTTACCCGTCCTTTTGGCGCGTGTCCCTTTGTGCGGCAACCGGAATATGGATACTGCTAGGCATCGTTTTGTTGGGGGCTGGTACGGAAAAGAAAAGAGTCGGTACACTGCGGTGCATATTTTTTGGGTCTTGCCATGAACCTCACTGACGCCACGCTCGTGCTGCTGCTCGCGGCACGTATCCATGGGACCGACGAAGCCGTCAGGGCCTCGGCGAAGAGCGTGGTCAAGAAGTTACCGCGCAGTAAACGCGATCTGATCTACAAGGTGATCGACAGCTGGAGTCCGCTCGAGCTGGTGGGTTTTCTGGCGCAGAACCTGGATGCGGAATGACAGCCTGCGGATGTGTGCCCATCTCTGATTCTTTGCGTCAGAGCCCCGCGGTATGGGGCTTTTTCTGGGCGCAGAAAAAAGGGCTCAACTCGCGTCGGGCCCTGTGAAGCGTTTACAGCGCAGATGTAACGATTAAGCTCCATCGTTCATGCATAGTGAGTCGTCCAAGACCGCTTGCTTCAGTTGCTGCTTCAGGTTGAGTACATACTCCGAGGCGCTTCGGGCGTGACCACTGGAGCGGAAGATCGCGCGCTTGTCAGCCTTGAGCAGGCTGAGCCAGGAGTCGATGTATCCCTCGTGCCGCAGTTCTCCCTGAATGCCGGCGTAAGCACATAAAAACGCCGCGCCCATCTCGGCGATCAACTCCTCAAAAGCGTAGCCTGGCGAGCCGAATGGGCAGGCTGACATCACGCCTTCGCGTTGCAACCGAGCGTGATGCCCGGTCCAGTGCGTCAGCTCGTGCAGTGCGGTGGCATAGTACCTGCCTTCATCGTGAAATTGTGCTTTTGTCGGCAGTTGGATGAGATCCCTGATCGGGTGGTAAAAGGCTTCGTCGGCAGGCCGATGAACGATGCGTGCACCTGAACTTAACAGCAGATTATACGAGGTTGAACGGAAGGCCAAAGAGATGAGAGATGAAGATCGCTGGCGATTACGCCAAGAAATGGCGATGCCCATCGCGGAGAAGTTGCATGAGTGGATGCTGGCTCAGCGCGAACTTGTGCCCGAGGGCTCGGTCACGGCCAAGGCTCTGGATTACAGCCTGAAACGCTGGGTAGCGCTGACGCGCTACCTCAATGATGGTGCTGTACCCCTCGACAACAACCGGGTCGAAAATACGATTCGGCCTTGGGCCCCTGGCCGTTCGAATTGGCTCTTTGCCGGATCACTGCGCAGCGGTAAACGAGCGGCGGCAATTATGAGTTTGATTCAATCGGCACGCATGAACGGGCATGATCCGTTCGCGTATCTCAAGGATGTACTGACGCGGTTGCCGACACAGAGGGCCAGTGCAATTGGCCAATTACTACCGCATCAATGGGCACAGGGCTCCTAACACGCTGTGAGCTACCTTCAGTCAGACGCGTCTGAATCTAATGGTGTCGATGCAGGTATTTGCCATGCGGGTTTTTTGTCATCCTGACTGTCGAAAACACGCCGCGCCTTGCGGAAATCCTCAACGTTCTCGACAACCCAAGTCCAGATAGGTGACATGCGGATCAACAGTCCCATACCCAGCGGCGTCAGCTCATACTCGACACGTGGCGGAATCTCACCGAACTCCCGCCGAACCACTAGGCCATCCCGCTCCATGGAGCGTAGCGTCTTGGTTAACATCCGCTGAGTCACCCCAGCCATCTGCCTTTTTATTTCGGCATGGCGCATCGTGCCGTACACCCCCAGGGCATGCAGAATACCTAACGACCAGCGGCTTCCTGCGTGAGCAAGCACTTCTCGTCTGACGCCATCATCGTCTTCTCTAAGCGTTCGGCAAATTGTTTCTGCCTGGCTGAGAGCCTCCTGATCGGTCATTTCTTTCTCTGGTATCACAGGTGTGCCTTCTTACGAACGTTGCCTAATCGTGCAAGCATTTGTTCATCTTACAGGCAACAGGTCTCAGGAGAAATAATGACCGAAGTGACCCAGTTTTCCCCCCAATCCATTCTCGTTCTAGGCGCCGGTGAGCTTGGGCTGCCGGTTCTGCGCAATCTTGCGCGAGTAGCAAAGCGCGCGCGCGGTTCCACAATCAGCGTCCTGCTCAGGGATTCGACCATCAACACTCAAATGCCCGAGAAAAAGGTCGAAATCGATGAGCTTCGGGGCCTCGGCATCCAGATGGTGGCCGCAGACCTCGTGAATGACTCAATCGATCAGCTGGCTGAAGTATTCGCACGTTTCGATACCGTAATAGGCTGTGCAGGGATGGTTGCAGGCCGGGAAACCCCAATGAAGCTGGCTACCGCTGCTCTGAAGTCCGGTGTGAAGCGCTACTTCCCGTGGCAGTTTGGTGTCGACTTCGAGGTAATCGGTCGGGGCAGTCCTCAGGATCTGTTCGATGCTCAGCTTGATGTTCGCGAATTGCTTCGTGCCCAGGATAAAACTGAATGGGTAATCATCTCGACGGGTATGTTCACCAGCTTTCTGTTCGAGCCAGTATTCGAGGTGGTTGACTTCGAAAACGATACCGTGAACGCGCTAGGCAGTCTTGAGACCAGCGTGACGCTCACGACTCCAGACGACATTGGTGCGTTGACAGCGGAAATTGTTTTCTTCGAACCTCGCTTCCGCGATCAGATTGTGTATCTCTCGGGAGACACAGTGACGTACGGAGAGGTTGCGAGCCTCCTCGAACGTGTACTGGGCCGCCCGTTCAAACGTAACGTGTGGACTGTTCCGTACTTGCTCCAAGAATTGGAGAAAGACCCAACGCATCACATCAAGAAGTACCGCGCTGTGTTCGCCCAGGGCAGAGGCGTGGCCTGG
>NZ_MUNM01000031.1 GCF_002286815.1 Pseudomonas sp. PICF141 | reverse complement strand
TCTGTACGGAGATCGATTTATCAGGCCGACCTGGTAAAAGCATGGCCTGCCTAACGGCAGGCCGTTACCGGCCCGCACACAAAATATCTGACAGTCCCGCATAGGTCGCCAGACCATTTCGTGGTTAACTTCCGCCTCGTCAAAATTCTCTACACTCACGTTCAGAAGGACTCCGTTCATGGCTCAAGTCACTCTTAAAGGCAACCCGGTTCAAGTCAACGGCCAATTGCCACAAGCCGGTTCCCAGGCGCCAGCCTTTACCCTGGTTGCCGGCAATCTGTCGGATGTTTCCCTGAAGGATTTCGCCGGCAAGCGCAAAGTGCTGAACATCTTCCCAAGTATCGACACCCCGACCTGCGCCACTTCGGTTCGCAAGTTCAACGCCCAGGCCAATGACATCGCCAACACCGTCGTGCTGTGCATCTCCGCTGACCTGCCGTTCGCCCAGGCTCGTTTTTGCGGTGCCGAAGGTCTGGAAAACGTCCAGAACCTGTCGACCCTGCGCGGTGCCGAGTTCATCGAGAACTACGGCGTGGCGATTGCCGATGGCCCACTCAAAGGCCTGACCGCCCGTGCCGTCGTGGTACTGGACGAAAACGACAAGGTCCTGCACAGCGAACTGGTCAAGGAAATCGCTGAGGAACCTAACTACGACGCAGCGCTCGCAGTGCTGAAATAAGTCTGCTTTTACAATTGTTAACGGCCTGGCCCTGTCCAGGCCGTTTTCATTTGTGCTTCAGTGTTTTAGATAAATCTCCTGTTACGTAAGCCAAAGGTAAATTGCCGGTAAAGGCGCTTTGCTTAATACCCGCCAGTGCTTATCGTTCAGCCTCATGTAGAAAAGAAGCTTCACGCGCCCAATGGTTGATCATTCCATGCAATCCTCCGCTTCCCGCAATCCTCGTCGCTGGCTGTTCGGCCTGTTTGTCCTGTTGGTCATCGCCGCTCTGTGCTGGAAATTCTGGCCCGGCGGCGCGGCGCCGAAAGAAGGTGCAGGGCAGAAAGCCGTTGCCGGGCAAACCGGCAGGTCGGGAGGGATGCGTCCAGGGTTCGGCGGGGCGTCCGGTCCGGTACCGGTGCGCGTGGCGCCGGCGGTCCAAGGCGATTTTCCGCTGTATTACAAGGCGCTGGGCACGGTGACCGCGCTGAACACCATCAATGTGCGTAGCCGGGTCGGCGGCGAACTGGTCAAGATCTGGTTCGAAGAAGGGCAGATGGTCAAGGCAGGCGACCTGCTGGCCGAGATCGATCCGCGTCCTTACCAGAACGCCTTGCTCCAGGCTGAAGGCACCTTGCTGCAGAATCAGGCGCAACTGAAAAACGCGCAGGTTGATGTCGAGCGCTATCGCGGCCTGTACCGCGAAGACAGTATCGCCAAGCAAACCTTGGACACCGCCGAAGCACTGGTCGCCCAGTACCAGGGCACGGTCAAGACCAATCAGGCGGCGGTCAACGACGCCAAACTCAATCTGGAATTCACTAAAATTCGCGCCCCGATCACCGGGCGCGTGGGCCTGCGTCAGCTGGACGTCGGCAACCTCGTGGCGGCCAACGACACCACGGCGCTGGTGATCATCACCCAGACCCAGCCGATCAGCGTCGCATTCACCTTGCCGGAAAACAGCCTGGACACCGTGCTGGCGCGCTATCGCACCGGTGCCAAGCTGCCCGCCGAAGCCTGGGACCGGGGTGATACCAAATTGCAGGCCACTGGCGTGTTGCAGAGCCTGGACAACCAGATCGACGTCACCACCGGCACCCTGAAATTCAAGGCCCGCTACGAGAACCGCGATCAAGCACTGTTCCCCAACCAGTTCGTCAACGTCCACTTGCTGGCCGATACCCTCAAAGGCGTGGTGCTTGCGCCCTCGGCGGCGATCCAGTTCGGCACCAACGGCACGTTCGTCTATGCCATGGACGGTGAGAAGAAAGTCACCATCCGCCAGTTGAAAGTCGGCGCCAGTGACGGTGACAACACGGTGATCACCGAAGGCCTGGCCGTTGGCGATCGGGTGGTGCTGGAAGGCACTGACCGCCTGAAAGAAGGCAGCGAAGTGGAAGTCGTCAACGACAGCAAGGATGTGCCGACGACTCCGACCGAGCACCTGCAAGGCAAGTCGGCGGCCGAGGCGACTGAACCCGCTACCACCGACAAGGCGAAAAAGGGCGGCGCATGAACATCTCGCGGCTGTTCATCCTTCGCCCGGTCGCCACGACCCTGAGCATGCTGGCGATTATTCTGGCCGGTGTGATCGCTTATCGGCTGCTGCCGGTGTCGGCATTGCCCCAGGTCGATTACCCGACCATTCGCGTCATGACGCTCTATCCCGGCGCCAGCCCGGATGTCATGACCAGCGCCGTGACTGCGCCGCTGGAGCGTCAGTTCGGGCAAATGCCCGGGCTGACCCAAATGGCATCCACCAGTTCTGGCGGCGCCTCGGTGCTGACCCTGCGGTTCAGCCTCGACATCAACATGGACGTCGCCGAGCAGCAGGTGCAGGCCGCGATCAACGCCGCGACCAATTTGCTGCCCAAGGATCTGCCGGCACCGCCGGTGTACAACAAGGTCAACCCGGCGGACACCCCGGTGCTGACCCTGGCCATTACGTCCAAAACCATGCTGTTGCCCAAGCTCAATGATCTGGTCGACACGCGCATGGCGCAGAAAATTGCCCAGATCAGCGGTGTCGGCATGGTCAGCATTGCCGGTGGCCAGCGTCAGGCGGTGCGAATCAAGGTCAACCCCGAGGCCCTGGCGGCCAACGGCCTGAACCTGTCGGACGTGCGCACGTTGATCGGCGCCTCCAACGTCAACCAGCCCAAAGGCAACTTCGACGGCCCGACCCGCGTGTCGATGCTCGACGCCAATGACCAACTGACATCACCCAAGGACTACGCCAACCTGATCCTCGCCTACAGCAACGGCGCGCCGTTGCGGCTCAAGGACGTGGCAGAAATCGTCGACGGTGCGGAGAACGAGCGGCTGGCGGCATGGGCCAATGAAAACCAGGCCGTGCTGCTGAACATCCAGCGTCAGCCCGGCGCCAACGTCATCGAAGTGGTCGACCGGATCAAGGCCTTGTTGCCGAGCATCACCGACAACCTGCCGGCTGGCCTTGACGTCACAGTGCTCACCGACCGCACCCAGACCATCCGCGCCTCGGTCACCGACGTGCAACACGAATTGCTGATCGCCATCGCACTGGTGGTGATGGTCACGTTCCTGTTCCTGCGACGGGCCAGCGCTACGATCATTCCGTCGGTGGCCGTGCCACTGTCGTTGATCGGCACCTTCGGTGTGATGTACCTGGCGGGGTTCTCGGTCAATAACCTGACCCTGATGGCGCTGACCATCGCCACCGGTTTTGTGGTGGACGATGCGATCGTCATGCTGGAGAACATTTCCCGATACATCGAAGAGGGCGACAGCCCGCTGCAAGCGGCCCTCAAGGGCGCCAAGCAGATTGGCTTTACCCTCATTTCCCTGACACTGTCGCTGATCGCGGTGCTGATTCCACTGCTGTTCATGGCCGACGTGGTGGGGCGCTTGTTCCGTGAGTTCGCGATCACGTTGGCAGTGGCGATCCTGATTTCACTTGTGGTGTCCCTGACCCTGACGCCAATGATGTGCGCGCGACTGCTCAAGCGTGAGCCCAAGGCGGCGGAGCAGGGTCGGTTTTACCGCTCCAGCGGCGCCGCAATTGATTGGATGATCGAGGCTTACGGGCGCAAGTTAAAGTGGGTTCTCAAGCACCAGCCGCTGACCCTGATGGTGGCCATTGGCACGCTGGCGTTGACCGTGTTCCTGTACGTGGTGGTGCCCAAGGGCTTCTTCCCGGTGCAGGACACCGGGGTGATCCAGGGTATTTCCGAGGCGCCGCAGTCGATTTCCTTCGCGGCGATGAGCGAGCGCCAGCAGGAACTGGCCAAGGTGATCCTGGCCGATCCGGCCGTCGAGAGCCTGTCGTCCTACATCGGGGTCGATGGCGACAACTCGACGCTGAACAGTGGCCGGCTGCTGATCAACCTCAAATCCCACAGCGAGCGCGACCTGAGTGCCACCGAAGTGATCGCGCGTCTGCAACCGGAGCTGAACAAACTGATTGGCATTCGCCTGTTCATGCAGCCGGTACAGGACCTGACCATCGAAGACCGGGTCAGCCGCACGCAGTACCAGTTCAGCATGTCCTCGCCGGATTCCGAGTTGCTCAGCCTGTGGAGCGGGCGTCTGGTGGAAGCGCTGGCGCAACGGCCGGAGCTGACCGACGTCGCCAGCGATTTGCAGGACAAGGGCTTGCAGGTGTATCTGGTGATCGACCGTGATGCGGCGTCGAGGGTCGGCGTATCGGTGTCGAACATCACCGACGCACTGTACGACGCCTTCGGCCAGCGGCAGATTTCCACCATTTACACCCAGGCCAGCCAATACCGCGTGGTGCTGCAATCGCAGTCCGGCGAGAAAATCGGCCCGGATGCGCTGAACCAGATTCACGTCAAGACCACCGATGGCGGGCAGGTGCGCCTGTCCAGTCTGGCGCATGTCGAGGAACGTCAGGCGCAACTGGCGATCACTCACATCGGCCAGTTCCCGGCGGTGATGATGTCCTTCAACCTGGCACCCGGCGTGGCGTTGGGGCATGCGGTCGAGATCATCGATCAGGTGCAGAAAGACATCGGCATGCCGATTGGCGTGCAGACCCAGTTCCAGGGCGCGGCCGAAGCGTTCCAGGCGTCGCTGTCGAGTACCTTGCTGCTGATTCTGGCGGCGGTGGTGACCATGTACATCGTGCTCGGCGTGCTTTACGAGAGCTACATTCACCCGATCACCATTCTCTCGACCTTGCCCTCGGCGGCGGTCGGCGCCTTGCTGGCGTTGCTGTTGAGCGGCAATGACCTGGGGATGATCGCGATCATCGGCATCATTTTGCTGATCGGCATCGTGAAAAAGAACGCGATCATGATGATCGACTTCGCGCTTGAGGCGGAACGCAATCAGGGCATCGACCCGGAAACGGCGATCTATCAGGCCGCGCTGCTGCGCTTCCGGCCGATTCTGATGACCACCCTGGCGGCATTGTTCGGCGCGGTGCCGCTGATGCTGGCCACCGGTTCCGGCGCGGAATTGCGTCAGCCGTTGGGTCTGGTGATGGTAGGTGGCTTGCTGGTGAGTCAGATTTTGACGCTTTTCACAACACCGGTTATTTACCTGGCTTTCGATCGGTTGGGGCGGCGTTGGACGAAATCCGGCGCGGGAGAGGCCGTGTGAGGTGCGTCGTGAACGCAGTTACAAGCTTCAAGCTTCAAGCTGCAAGAGAACAGCGGGGACGCCGCACAGCTTTAACTTGCAGCTTGCAGCTTGCAGCTAGTGGTTGCCACCTATGAATCTATCAGGTCCTTTCATCAAACGTCCTGTGGCAACCATGCTGCTTTCCCTGGCGATCATGCTGCTGGGCGGCGTGAGCTTCGGCCTGTTACCGGTATCGCCGCTGCCGCAGATGGACTTCCCGGTGATCGTGGTCCAGGCCAGCTTGCCCGGTGCGAGCCCGGAGGTCATGGCCTCGACTGTGGCCACGCCACTGGAGCGTTCCTTCGGCGCGATTGCCGGTGTCAACACCATGAGCAGTCGTTCCAGCCAGGGTTCGACGCGGGTGATTCTGCAGTTCGACCTGGACCGCGACATCAACGGCGCGGCGCGGGAAGTGCAGGCGGCGATCAACGCTTCGCGCAACTTGCTGCCCAGCGGGATGCGCAGCATGCCGACCTACAAGAAGGTCAACCCGTCCCAGGCGCCGATCATGGTGTTGTCGCTGACCTCGGATGTGCTGGAAAAAGGCCAGCTCTACGACCTCGCCTCGACGATCCTGTCCCAGAGCCTGTCCCAGGTGCAGGGCGTGGGGGAAGTGCAGATCGGCGGCAGTTCGTTGCCGGCGGTGCGCATCGAACTCGAACCCCAGGCACTGAACCAGTACGGCGTGGCGCTGGACGACGTGCGCAACACCATCGCCAACGCCAACGTGCGCCGGCCCAAGGGCTCGGTCGAAGACAACCAGCGGCTGTGGCAGGTGCAGGCCAACGATCAGCTGGAAAAGGCCCAGGATTACGAGTCGCTGATCATTCACTACGCCGATGGCGCCGCCTTGCGCCTGAAGGATGTGGCCAAGGTCAGCGACGGCGTCGAAGACCGCTACAACAGCGGCTTTTTCAATGACGACGCGGCGGTGTTGCTGGTGATCAACCGCCAGGCCGGCGCCAACATCATCGAGACGGTCAACGAGATCAAGGCGCAGTTGCCGGCGTTACAGGCGGTGCTGCCGGCCAGCGTCAAGTTGAATCTGGCAATGGACCGTTCGCCGGTGATCAAGGCTACCCTGCATGAAGCGGAAATGACGTTGCTGATTGCCGTGGCGCTGGTGATTCTGGTGGTGTTCCTGTTCCTCGGTAACTTGCGCGCCTCGCTGATTCCGACCCTGGCGGTGCCGGTGTCGCTGGTGGGCACGTTTGCGGTGATGTACGTCTACGGGTTCTCCCTGAACAACCTGTCGCTGATGGCGCTGATTCTGGCCACCGGGCTGGTGGTGGACGACGCCATTGTGGTGCTGGAGAACATCTCCCGGCACATCGACAAGGGCGTGCCGCCGATGAAGGCGGCCTACCTCGGGGCCCGGGAAGTCGGCTTCACGCTGCTGTCGATGAACGTCTCGCTGGTGGCGGTGTTCCTGTCGATCCTGTTCATGGGCGGGATCGTCGAAAGCCTGTTCCGCGAGTTTTCCATCACCCTGGCGGCGGCCATCGTAGTGTCATTGCTGGTGTCGCTGACACTGACGCCAATGCTCTGCGCGCGCTGGCTCAAGCCGCACACGCCAGGGCAGGAAAACCGCCTGCAGCGCTGGAGCCAGCGGACCAACGAGTGGATGGTCGGCAAATACGCCACCAGCCTTGACTGGGTACTGCGTCACCGTCGGCTGACCTTGCTCAGTCTGATCGTGACGATTGGCGTGAACATCGCGCTGTATGTCGTTGTCCCTAAAACATTTTTGCCTCAGCAAGACACTGGCCAATTGATCGGTTTCGTGCGTGGCGACGATGGGCTGTCATTCAGCGTGATGCAACCGAAGATGGAAATCTTCCGCCGCGCCGTGCTCAAGGACGAGGCGGTGGAAAGCGTCGCCGGGTTCATCGGTGGCAGCAACGGCATCAACAACGCCTTCATGCTGGTGCGCCTCAAGCCGATCAAGGAACGCAGCCTGTCCGCGCAAAAAGTCATCGAGCGCCTGCGCAAGGAAATGCCCAAGGTGCCCGGTGCGCAATTGATGCTGATGGCGGATCAGGACCTGCAATTTGGCGGTGGCCGCGAGCAGACCTCTTCGCAATATTCCTACATCCTGCAAAGCGGCGATCTCGGCGCGTTGCGCCAGTGGTATCCGAAAGTCGTCACCGCCCTCAAGGCGCTGCCGGAATTGACGGCAATTGATGCGCGCGAAGGCCGTGGCGCCCAGCAAGTGACCCTGATCGTCGATCGCGATCAGGCCAAGCGTCTGGGCGTGGACATGGACATGGTCACTTCGGTGTTGAACAACGCCTACAGCCAGCGGCAGATTTCAACGATCTATGACAGCCTCAACCAATACCAGGTGGTGATGGAGGTCAACCCGAAATACGCTCAGGATCCGATCACCCTCAATCAGGTCAAAGTGATCACTGCTGACGGTGCGCGGATTCCGTTGTCGACCATCGCGCATTATGAAAACAGCCTGGAAGACGACCGGGTCAGCCACGAAGGCCAGTTCGCTTCGGAAAGCATCGCCTTCGACATGGCCGAAGGCGTGACGGTGGAGCAGGGCTCGGCGGCCATTGAACGGGCAATTGCCAGGGTCGGTTTGCCGGAAGACGTCATCGCGAAAATGGCCGGTACCGCCAATGCGTTTGCCGCGACCCAGAAAAGCCAGCCGTGGATGATTCTCGGCGCGCTGGTGGCGGTGTATCTGGTGCTGGGCGTGCTTTATGAAAGCTACATTCACCCGCTGACCATTCTCTCGACGTTGCCGTCGGCCGGGGTTGGGGCGTTGCTGTCGATCTATGTGCTCGGTGGTGAGTTCAGTCTGATTTCCTTGCTCGGGCTGTTCCTGCTGATCGGCGTGGTGAAGAAAAACGCGATTCTGATGATCGACCTGGCGCTGCAACTGGAACGGCACCAGGGTCTGGAGCCGCTGGAGTCGATCCGCAGCGCTTGCCTGCAACGGCTGCGACCGATTCTGATGACCACGCTGGCGGCAATCCTCGGCGCCTTGCCGCTGTTGCTGAGCCATGCCGAAGGGGCGGAAATGCGTCAGCCACTGGGCCTGACCATCATCGGCGGGCTGGTCTTCAGCCAGGTGCTGACGCTTTACACCACCCCGGTGGTTTACCTCTATCTCGACAATCTGCGCCATCGGTTCAACCGCTGGCGTGGGGTGCGTACCGATGCCGCTTTGGAAACTCCGCTATGACTGACCGTTCGCTTATCAACCTGGCTGCACCGCTGATCACGGCGCAGCGCTCGCGTTTGCTGGGTCTGTCGCTGTGCGTGGCGATGCTCAGTGCCTGCGCCATCGGCCCGGATTACCAGCGCCCGCAAGCCGCCGCGCCAGCCCAGTACAAGGAAGCGGCTGGCTGGCGTCAGGCCAATCCCAGCGATTCTCTGGCCCGTGGTGCCTGGTGGGAGCTGTATGGCGATCAGCAGCTCAATGGCCTGATCGAAAAACTCAACAGCGCCAACCAGACTGTCGCCCAGTCCGAAGCCCAGTACCGCCAGGCCCAGGCCTTGGTGCGCAGCGCCCGGGGGGCGTTTTTCCCGACGGTGGACCTGACCGTCGGGAAAACCCGTTCCAGCCAGGGCACCGGTAGCAGCAGTTCGAGCCTGAGCAGTTCCTCCAGCGGTATTCGCGACACCTACACCGCGCAGGCCGGTGTCAGTTGGGAAGCGGATGTCTGGGGCAAATTGCGCCGAGGCCTGGAAGCTGACACCGCCAACGCCGAAGCGAGCTTTGCCGACCTGGCGGCGATGCGCCTGAGCCAGCAATCGGAACTGGTGCAGAACTACCTGCAACTGCGGGTGATCGATCAGCAGAAACGCCTGCTGGAAGCGACGGTCGAGGCCTATCAGCGCTCGCTGACCATGACCGAAAACCAGTACCGCGCCGGTGTCTCCGGCAAGGACGCCGTGGCGCAGGCCACCACGCAGCTCAAAAGCACTCAGGCAGAGATGGTCGACCTGATCTGGCAGCGCGCGCAGTTCGAGAACGCCATTGCTGTATTGATTGGTCTGCCGCCGGCCGAATTCAGCCTGGCTGAAACCCAAGACATCCCGGCTTTGCCGCAGGTGCCGCTGAGCCTGCCTTCGCAGTTGCTGGAGCGGCGCCCGGACATTGCCGCCGCCGAGCGCTCGGTGATGGCCGCCAACGCCAATATCGGCGTGGCCAAAGCCGCCTATTACCCGGATCTGACCCTGAGCCTGAACGGCGGTTATAGCAGCAGCACCTCTAACAACTGGATCAGCGTGCCCAACCGCTTCTGGTCGGTCGGCCCGCAACTGGCCATGACCTTGTTCGATGGTGGGCAGCGCTCGGCGGAAGTCGATCGCAGCGAAGCGGCCTATGACGAAACCGTCGCTAAATACCGCCAGACCGTGCTCGACGGCTTCCGTGAAGTGGAAAACTATCTGGTGCAGCTCAAGGTGCTGGAAGACGAAGCCAAGGTGCGTCAGGAAGCCCTGGAGGCGGCGCGCGAGTCCTTGCGTTTGACCCGCAATCAGTACCGGGCCGGGCTGATTGCCTATCTGGATGTGGTGGTGGTTCAGGCCACGGCGTTGAGCAACGAGCGCAACGTGCTGAGCTTGCTGCAGAGCCGCTTGATCGCCAGCGTGCAATTGATCGCCGCACTGGGCGGCGGATGGGACGGGCAGCTTCAGGTGAGCGACAAGCCATAGCGCATGATCGTTCCCACGCTCTGCGTGGGAACGCCTCACCGGACGCTCCGCGTCCGCTTCTGCATGGGACGCGGAGCGTCCCTGGCTGCATTCCCACGCAGAGCGTGGGAACGATCAATAGCGAACGGTAGCCCGTAGCAGCTGCCGAGCCTGCGAGGCTGCGTTCGGCGGCGCAGCCGTCGTGAAATCAGCATCGCGGTGTGTCAGGAAAACCTTGCATATAGGGTTTGCGACGGCTGCGCCGCCGAACGCAGCCTCGCAGGCTCGGCAGCTGCTACAGGAGGCTTGTGCAGCAGTCACACAAATGCTTCATCACCTTGATGGCCTTTTGATGACTTTGTGAGTGCGTTCGTCCACGGAATCAGTACAATCGCCGACTTTGCTCCCCGACAACGAACACAGCACGGCGGGGGCGGTCGCGAGAAGTCCCATGCTCATTGGTAGTTATTCCCTTACGCTGGTTTTCATATCGCTTTGTGTGGCGATACTTGCCTCTTATACCGCGCTCGACCTCACCGGTCGCATCGCCACGGCCACAGGCCGGGCAGTGCATCTGTGGACGGCGGGCGGCGCTTTTGCGATGGGGATTGGCGTGTGGTCGATGCATTTCATCGGCATGCTCGCGTTCACATTGCCGATCGACCTGGGCTACGACGTTACCCTGACGGCGCTGTCGTTATTGATCGCGGTCCTGTCCTGCGGTTTTGCCTTGTGGCTGGTGAGCCAGCCACAACTGCCGGCCTGGCAACTGGCGTTCGGTGCGCTGGTGATGGGCGCAGGCATCAGTGCGATGCATTACACCGGCATGGCCGCCATGCGTATGCAGCCGGGCATCGATTACGACCCTGCACTGTTCAGCGCCTCATTGCTGATTGCCGTCGGCGCGTCGGGCGCGGCATTGTGGATCGCTTTCCGCCTGCGTCGGCAGGCGCCTTATGTTCGCCTGATCCGCGGCGGTGCGGCGGTGATCATGGGCATCGCCATCGTCGGCATGCACTACACCGGCATGGCCGCGGCACGTTTTGCCGATGGCAGCTTCTGTGGCGCGGCAGCCGATGGCCTGAACGGCGAGGGCCTGGACAACCTGATTCTGATCACCACCCTTGCCGTATTGAGCATTGCCTTGCTGACCTCGATCCTCGATGCACGCCTGGAGGCTCGCACCGCCGACCTGGCCCACTCGCTGACCGAGGCCAATCGCGAGCTCACCCAATTGGCGCTGCACGATACCCTGACCGGGCTGCCGAACCGGGTATTGCTGGCCGACCGTATCGATCAGGCGATGTCGAGGGTGCAGGAGCAGGGTGGCTGTTTTGCGTTGATGTTCATTGATCTGGATGGCTTCAAACCGGTCAACGATGCTTTTGGGCACCACATGGGCGACCAGTTGCTGCGTGAGGTCGGCCTGCGCTTGCGTGAAGATTTGCGTAGCCAGGACACCCTGGCGCGGATCGGCGGCGATGAATTTGTATTGCTGGTGCAACTCGCCGAGCCGAATGACGCGCTGAACCTGGCGGAGCGCCAGGTGGGGCTGATCGCGCGCTCGTTCCGGGTTGCGGAGCATGACTTGCAGATTTCCGCCAGCGTCGGCATCGCACTCTATCCCGGCAACGGTCAGACCGCCGAGGAGTTGCTGATGAATGCCGACGCTGCGATGTACCATGCCAAGGGCGCCGGGAAAAACGGTCATCGTTTCTTCGATGCCTCGATGAACAGCAACGCGCGCAAACAACTGCAATTGCTGCAAGACCTGCGCAACGCCCTCGATCAGCAACAGTTCAGTCTCTATTACCAACCCAAGTTCGACGCTGGCAATGGCCGCGCGGTGGGCGCCGAGGCGTTGCTGCGCTGGATGCACCCGACCCAAGGCATACTGCAGCCGGACAGCTTCATCGATCTTGCGGAGAAGACCGGGCTGATCATTCCGATTGGCGAGTGGGTGCTCAACGAAGCCTGCCGTCAGATGCGCGAGTGGTACATGCTCGGTTACACCGACTGGCGCATCGCGGTGAACCTCTCGGCCTTGCAGTTCTGCCATGCCGGCTTGGTCCAGAGCGTGGCCAAGGCGCTGGCCACTCATCATCTTCCGGCCAATAGCCTGACCCTGGAAATCACCGAAACCACCGCCATGAGCGACGCCGACGCGAGCATGACGGTGCTGCAGGACCTCTCGGAAATGGGCGTCGACCTGTCCATTGATGACTTTGGTACCGGCTATTCGAGCTTGATGTACCTCAAGCGCCTGCCGGCCAATGAGCTGAAGATCGACCGGGGTTTCGTCCGCGATCTGGAACACGACAGCGACGACGCGGCCATCGTCTCGGCCATCGTCGCCCTCGGCCAGGCCCTGGGCTTGCGGATTGTCGCCGAAGGGGTGGAAACCGGTGTCCAGCAAGACTTCCTGACCCAGTTGGGCTGCGATTCCTTGCAGGGTTACCTGCTGGGGCATCCGCTGCCGGCCGATCGCTTCATGGCCGATATTCACCGTGGGGAGCAATTGGCTACTGGCTGAGGGACCGCATTATCGTTCTTCGCGGGCAAGCCTCGCTCCTACAGATCACCATCAATCCGTAGGAGCGAGGCTTGCCCGCGAAGGCGTCGGAATAGCCGCCACACAACCCATGCAAAACCCGCCGATGGCGGTTATTCTTGGCCCCGACTGCATACGCTTGAAACGGGGGAATGCCAGCATGGACAAAGTCATCGTCATCACCGGCGGCAGCCGCGGAATCGGTGCCGCCACGGCCCTGTTGGCCGCAGAACAGGGCTATCGGATCTGTATCAACTATCAGTCCGACGAACAGGCGGCGCACGCAGTGCTGGAGCAAGTGCGCGCACTCGGCGCCCAAGCCATTGCGGTGCGCGCCGATGTCAGCATCGAAGACGAAGTGATCGGCCTGTTCCACCGCGTAGACACCGAACTGGGGCGGGTCACGGCGCTGGTGAACAACGCCGGCACGGTCGGGCAAAAGTCGCGGATCGACGAAATGTCCGAATTCCGTATTCTGAAAATCCTCAAGACCAACGTCCTGGCGCCGATCCTTTGCGCCAAACACGCGATCTTGCGCATGTCGCCCAAACATGGCGGGCAGGGCGGCAGCATCGTCAATGTGTCGTCGGTTGCGGCCCGCTTGGGTGCCCCCAGCGAATATGTCGACTATGCAGCGTCCAAAGGCGCACTGGACACGTTCACCATCGGTCTGTCCAAGGAAGTGGCGGGTGAAGGGATTCGCGTCAACGCCGTGCGGCCGGGTTACATCTACACCGATTTCCATGCGTTGAGCGGCGATCCGGACCGGGTCAGCAAGCTGGAGTCGGCAATCCCGATGGCCCGGGGCGGGCGGCCGGATGAAGTGGCGGAGGCGATTGTGTGGTTGTTGTCGGATAAGGCGTCTTATGCGACAGGGACTTTCGTTGACCTTGGTGGTGGGCGGTAAGAATCAGGAGCAAGATCAAAAGATCGCAGCCTTCGGCAGCTCCTACAGGTGTACGCTAATTCCCTGTAGGAGCTGCCGAAGGCTGCGATCTTTTGATTTTAGAAGGATCTGACGATCCGCCCCAACGTCTCCATCGCCTGCTCCGAATCCTCGGTCCAAGGGCTGCCATAGTTCAGCCGAATACAATTCCTGAACCGCTGGGTTGGCGAGAAAATCGGCCCCGGCGCGATGCTGATCCCTTGCGCCAGCGCCATCTGAAACAACTTCAACGAATCCATCTGCGGCGGCAGTTCCAGCCACAAAAAGTACCCTCCCGCCGGCTGGCTGACGCGGGTCTGGGCGGGGAAGTAGCGGGCGATGGCGGCGAGCATGGCACTCTGCTGTTCTTCCAGGGCATAGCGCAGTTTGCGCAGGTGCCGGTCGTAGCCGCCGTGTTGCAGGTAATCGGCGATGGCGGCCTGGGCCGGCATCGAGGCGCAGAGTGAGGTCATCAGTTTCAGGCGCTCAATCTTCTGCGCATAACGCCCGGCCGCGACCCAGCCGATGCGGTACCCGGGGGCCAGGCTCTTGGCGAACGAACCGCAGTGCATCACCAGGCCCTCGGTATCGAAGGCCTTGGCCGGTTTTGGCGCCTGTTGCCCGTAATAAAGCTCGGCATAGACGTCGTCCTCGATCAGCGGCACCTGGTGACTGCGCAACAACTCCACCAGCTCCTGCTTCTTTGCCTCGGGCATGGTCGCGCCCATCGGATTCTGGAAACTGGTCATGCACCAGCAGGCTTTGATCGGATGTCGTTCCAGCGTCTGGGCGAGCACGCCGAGGTCGATGCCGTCGCGCGGGTGCACGGGAATTTCCACCGCTTTGAGCTTCAACCGTTCCAGCACTTGCAGGCTGGCGTAGAACGCCGGGGCTTCGATGGCCACCAGATCGCCGGGTTCGGTGACCGCTTGCAAGCACAGGTTCAGCGCTTCCAGCGCGCCGTTGGTGATCAGCAATTCTTCCATGGGCAGCATCAGCCCGCCGACCATGTAGCGCAGGGCGATTTGCCGACGCAGTTGCGGGTTGCCCGGCGACATGTCGGTGACCACCATGCGCGGGTCCATCTCCCGGGCGGCGCTGGCCAGCGAGCGGGACAGGCGTTGCAGCGGAAACAGCGTGGGGCTGGGGAACGCCGAGCCGAAGGGCACGGTGTTCGGGTCCTTGATCGAGTCCAGTACCGAGAACACCAGTTCGCTGACGTCGACTTCGGTGGACTCGTTGACCTGGCTGCTGATCACCGGCTCCGAAAACGGGCTCGGTGCATGCGCATTGACGAAGTAGCCGGAGCGTGGCCGGGCGCGGATCAGGCCGCGGCGCTCAAGCAGGTAATAGGCTTGGAACACCGTGGATGGGCTGACCCCGTAAGTCTGGCTGGCGTAGCGCACCGAAGGCACCCGCTGGCCAGGACCGAGGACGCCGGAGCGGATCAGTTCAGCGATGTCGTCGGCGAATTTTTCGTAGCGTTTCATCGAGTGCCTGGATGGGTGTCATTCATTAAAAAAATGGGTGGCAGTCAGGTCGCCAAGATCGCAGCCTTCGGCAGCTCCTACAATGGATCGGCGTACACCTGTAGGAGCTGCCGAAGGCTGCGATCTTTGGCTTTGCATCTTAAAGGCTCAACGGTTCATCGGTGCAACAAACCGGCTCTTGGCCACGCTGTAGATAGCCGGTTCATCACTGTCGACAATCTTGAAGCTGATGGTCTGCGAGCTGCTGCTCGGCCGTTCCGTGGTCATCGCCACTGACACCGGCACATCCACAATCTCGCCCGGTGCCAGGCTCAGTTCGGTCTTGCCATGCAGCTGGAAGCCGTCGCCTTCAACCAGCGTCAATTGATAATCCTGACGTTGCTGGGTCTTGTTGATGACTTTCAAGCTGTAGATGTTTTCGATCTGGCCTTCACTGTTCTCGCGGAACAGGCCACGGTCCTTGCTCACGTCCAGCGACACCATCGGCCGCTCCACCAACGCCAGGGCGAGGGCGCCGATCATCACCAGCAGCACGGCGCTGTAGCCGATCAGTCGCGGCCGTAGCAGGTGCGTCTTGCCACCTTGCAGTTCATGCTCCGAGGTGTAGCTGATCAGCCCACGGGCGTAGCCCATTTTGTCCATGATCGAATCACAGGCGTCGATGCACGCGGCGCATCCGATGCATTCCATCTGCAAGCCGTCGCGAATGTCGATGCCGGTCGGGCAGACCTGCACGCACAATTGGCAATCGATGCAATCACCCAGTCCGACCTCGGCGGGTTTTACCTCACGTTTGCGCGGGCCACGGTTTTCGCCGCGGGCCACGTCATAGGAAATGGTCAGGGTGTCCTTGTCGAACATCACGCTCTGGAACCGCGCATACGGGCACATGTGCATGCACACTGCTTCGCGCAACCACCCGGCATTGATGTAAGTGGCCCCGGTAAAAAACAGGACCCAAAACAGGCTGATACCGCCGATTTGCAAGGTCAGCAGTTCTTCGGCCAGCGGACGAATCGGCGTGAAGTAGCCGACAAAGGTCAGGCCGGTGAGCAAGCTGATCGCCAGCCACAAGGTGTGTTTGGCCGAGCGGCGGACCAGTTTGTTCAGGCCCCAGGGTGCGGCTTGCAGTTTGATCCGCTGGTTGCGCTCGCCTTCGGTGAGCTTCTCGCACCACATGAAGATCCAGGTCCAGGAACTCTGCGGGCAGGTATAGCCGCACCAGACCCGGCCAGCGAATACGGTAATTGCAAACAGGCCGAACGCGGCAATGATCAGCAGCGCCGAAAGCAGGATGAAATCCTGTGGCCAGAAGGTCGCGCCGAAGATGTGGAATTTGCTTTCGGAAAGATCCCAGAGCACCGCCTGGCGACCGCCCCAGTTCAGCCACACCGTACCGAAGAACAGCAGAAACAGAACACCCGCGCCACTGATGCGCAAGGTGCGGAACACACCCTTGAAGCTGCGGGTGTGGATCAGGTTGTCGCTGGATTTGGCCTTTATCTTTGAAGGCAAAGGCTCATTGTTTTTTATGAATGCGGCAGGTTCTATGGTTCGGACGGGGATTCTATCGCTCATGGTCTTTCGCTCATCAGCCTCCATCAGGCCTGTGCACTATGACCAGCGATCTGTTTGCATAACAGACTCAGCTAAAGCAATAAAAAGCGGATCAGATGGGTTGTACGCGCTTGCCTGCGACAACTTGATGCACCGGTAATGGCTGGCCGCCAACACCTGTGCCCATTGTTGGCGGGGTGTATTGATGCGGGTTAGTCAAATCACCGAATCACTGTCCGTGGCCTTCAAATGCCGGCGTTCATCCACTGCGCCTGCTACGGTTAATGCATCGGCTTCTGCTTCGGTGATGTAGATGCGCTGGCCGTCGAGATCGACCGCCGACATGGATTTTTCCCCGTCGGTGATGATTGTCACGTCAGGGCAAAGACGGATTTCTTCGCCGTTTGGGGTGATGAAGAAGCAGGTCTGGTTTTCGATGCGCACGGTCATGGAGGCGTCCTTTTTTCGGTGGAGTCTGAAGTGTTAGGGCGCATCCGCCGGTCATCGTTCGGTGCAACCGATTAATGGTGGGTGGGGTCCATCCTCTATCGAGTCATTGAATCTTCACAAGGGCTGCGCCATGGACGCTTGGTGGCACGAGGTTTGGGAGACGTTGCAAGCGGAGTTCACCGACATTGGCGATGCGTCGCAATTGACGCGCATTACCGTGCGCTTGCTGATGGCCGCCTTGCTGGGCGGCATTCTCGGTTTCGAACGTGAGCAAAAGGGCAAGGCTGCCGGGGTTCGCACCCACATGCTGGTGGCGCTTGGCGCGGCATTGTTTGTGCTGGTGCCGCAGATGTCAGGATCCCAGGCCGATGCCATGAGCCGGGTGGTGCAGGGCGTGATCGCCGGCATCGGCTTTCTCGGCGCCGGGACTATCCTGAAAAACAGCGATGGCGATGAAGGCCATGTCAAAGGCCTGACCACCGCCGCCGGTTTGTGGATGACCGCAGCCATTGGTGTTTCGGCGGGAATGGGCCGCGAGGCGACGGCGGTGCTCAGTACGCTGTTGGCGTTGGTGATTCTCGGTGTGATGCCGATCGTGGTGCGCCAGTTGGAAAAAGAACGCCCCCCACGCGAATAATCATTCCGGGGTGACGATTTCCGGTGGCTGCACAGTCGGTGGCTCTTCGCGCGGTGGCGGGTTGGTGCCTGGCGGTTCCTGTTCAGGGACGGGGGCGGGCTCGGTCGGCGGTGTGGGTTGTGACGGCGGTACCGTTGGCTCATCGAGGTTCGGATCGGGTGTTTCAGGCGGGGTTGGAATGCTCATTGATACCGTCTCCGGTGGCAGGTGGCGTGAGTCGTGCTTAAGTTGATTGACCCGTAAACAGGGAACTTGATTCCCCGAAAAACTTGGCAAATCCCTCTGAACTTTTACCGACGCCTGCTGTTCGGAACTTAAGTGAGTTCATGCCGGGGCAGATCGCTTCGTGTGAACGACGACCAGGCACAAGAGCGTCCTTGGGGCGTTAAGGAGAGATGCTCGATGACCGCTGAGAAACCCACAGAATTTAGCTACAACCCGCATATACCGCTGTCGCAGGCGTTGCTGCTACCGCGGATCGTGATCGAAAACACCATGCCGACCCTCGATGGCGGGCAATTCGCCGTTAAAGCCGTGATTGATCAGGACGTGGTGGTGACCAGCAAAGTGTTTGCCGACGGCCACGACAAACTGGCCGTGCGCATCCGCTGGCGTGCCGACGGCGACGAAACCTGGCAGAGCGAGGTGATGGCCGAGCTGGGCAATAACGGCTGGCAGGGCCAGTTTCGTGTCAAGAAGCAGGGACGTTATGTGTTCTGCCTCGAAGCCTGGATCGATCAGTTCGCCAGCTTCTGTTATGAGCTGAAAAAAAAGCACGACGCTGGCGTTTCGGTCAGCCTGGAACTGCAGGAAGGACGCAATCACGTCCAACAGGCCGCCGAACGCTCTGAAGGCCATCTCAGCGAACAATTGACGACGTTGCACCATAAATTGTGCGGTCTGCTCGAAACCGAGCAGGTCGCCTTGTTTCTGCACCAACGCAGCGCGGATTTGATGGCCCAGGCCGATCATCGTCCCTTCCTGAGCCTGAGCCCGGAATACCCGGTGGACGTGGAGCGAGAGCTGGCGCAGTTCGCCAGTTGGTATGAATTGTTTCCGCGCTCGATCACCGATGACCCGGCCCGTCATGGCACCTTCAACGACGTGCATTCGCGGCTGCCGATGATCCAGGACATGGGCTTCGACGTGCTGTATTTCACGCCCATCCACCCGATCGGCCGCAGCTACCGCAAAGGCCCGAACAACTCGTTGATCGCCGGCCCGGACGATCCGGGCAGCCCGTACGCCATTGGCAGTGAAGAGGGCGGGCATGAGGCGATTCACTCGGAACTGGGCACTCGCGAGGATTTCCGCCGGCTCGTCGCGGCAGCATCCCGGCATGGGCTGGAAATCGCTCTCGATTTTGCGATTCAGTGTTCCCAGGACCATCCGTGGCTCAAACAGCACCCGGGCTGGTTCAACTGGCGGCCGGACGGCACGATCAAATACGCCGAGAACCCGCCGAAGAAATACCAGGACATCGTCAACGTCGATTTCTATGCCGTGGACGCGATCCCCAGCCTGTGGATCGAGTTGCGCGACATTGTGGTGGGTTGGGTCGAGGAGGGCGTGAAACTGTTTCGCGTCGACAACCCTCACACCAAGCCGTTGCCGTTCTGGCAATGGATGATTGCCGATGTGCGGGCGCTGTACCCCGAAGTGATTTTCCTGGCCGAAGCCTTTACGACGCCAGCGATGATGGCACGCCTGGGCAAGGTCGGTTACTCCCAGAGCTACACCTATTTCACTTGGCGCAATACCAAGCACGAGCTGGCGACCTATTTCACCGAACTCAATGAATCGCCGTGGCGTGAATGCTACCGGCCGAATTTCTTCGTCAACACGCCGGACATCAACCCGACGTTCCTGCATGAGTCCGGGCGCGCCGGCTTTCTGATTCGCGCCGCGCTGGCAACCATGGGCTCCGGCCTGTGGGGCATGTATTCGGGTTTTGAGTTATGTGAAGCGGCGCCGGTACCGGGCCGGGAGGAATACCTCAATTCCGAGAAGTACGAAATCCGCCCCCGAGACTTCAACGCGCCGGGCAACATCATTGCCGAAATCGCCCAGCTCAACCGCATCCGCCGACAGAACCCGGCCTTGCACACGCACTTGGGCCTGAAGGTCTACAACGCCTGGAACGACAACATTCTGTACTTCGGTAAACGCAGCGTCGACGGCAGCAATTTCATTCTGGTGGCGGTCAACCTCGATCCGCACCACGCCCAAGAGGCGAACTTCGAATTGCCGCTGTGGGAAATGGGCCTGCCCGATGATGCCGTCACTCAAGGCGAAGACTTGATGAACGGCCACCGCTGGACCTGGCACGGCAAGTACCAGTTCATGCGGCTCGAACCGTGGCATCTGCCGTTCGGGATCTGGAGGATTACTACTTCTTGACCGTCATGATCGTTCCCACGCTCTGCGTGGGAATGCCGCCCTGGACGCTCTGCGTCCGCCGCTGTGACGCAGAGCGTCACTGGATGCATTTCCACGCAGAGCGTGGGAACGATCTAGGCCAAGGCGTTCTCTAGTATCAACAGGAGTTACAAATGGCGAAGAAACCCAGGTCAGCCACCTTTATCAAGGACCCGCTCTGGTACAAGGATGCGGTGATTTACCAAGTTCATGTTAAGTCTTTTTTCGACTCCAACAATGACGGGATCGGCGACTTTCCCGGCCTTATCGCCAAACTCGATTACATTGCCGATCTGGGCGTCAACACCATTTGGCTGTTGCCGTTCTACCCCTCGCCACGACGCGACGATGGTTATGACATCGCCGAATACCGTGGTGTACACCCGGACTACGGCACCCTGGCCGATGCCAAACGCTTTATTGCCGAAGCCCACAAACGTGGCCTGCGGGTGATTACCGAACTGGTCATCAATCACACCTCGGACCAGCACGCCTGGTTCCAGCGCGCACGCAAGGCCAAGCCCGGTTCGGCGGCCCGCGAGTTCTATGTCTGGTCCGATAACGATCAGAAATACGACGGCACCCGCATCATTTTTCTCGACACCGAAAAGTCCAACTGGACCTGGGACCCGGTCGCCGGTCAGTACTTCTGGCACCGTTTCTATTCTCACCAGCCGGACCTGAATTTCGACAACCCGCAAGTCATGAAAGCGGTGCTGTCGGTGATGCGCTACTGGCTCGACATGGGCATCGACGGTCTGCGGCTGGACGCGATCCCGTACCTGATCGAGCGCGACGGCACCAACAACGAAAACCTGCCCGAGACCCACGACGTTCTCAAGCAGATCCGCGCCGAAATCGACGCCAACTACCCCGATCGCATGCTGCTGGCCGAGGCCAATCAGTGGCCGGAAGACACTCAACTGTACTTTGGCAACACCACTGCCGATGGCCAGAACGGCGATGAATGCCACATGGCCTTTCACTTCCCGTTGATGCCGCGCATGTACATGGCGCTGGCCCAGGAAGATCGTTTCCCGATCACCGATATTCTGCGCCAGACCCCGGAAATCCCCGCCAACTGCCAGTGGGCTATTTTCCTGCGCAACCACGATGAGCTGACCCTGGAAATGGTCACCGACCGGGAGCGCGATTACCTGTGGAATTACTACGCCGCCGACCGCCGGGCGCGAATCAATCTGGGGATTCGTCGGCGTCTGGCGCCGTTGATGGAACGTGACCGTCGCCGCGTGGAATTGCTCAACAGTTTGCTGCTGTCGATGCCGGGCACGCCGACCCTGTATTACGGCGATGAAATCGGCATGGGCGACAACATCTACCTCGGCGATCGCGACGGTGTGCGCACGCCAATGCAATGGTCGATCGACCGTAATGGCGGTTTCTCCCGCGCCGACCCGGCCAGCCTGGTGTTGCCGCCGATCATGGACCCGCTCTACGGCTACTTGTCGGTCAACGTCGAAACCCAGGCCGGTGACCCTCATTCGTTGTTGAACTGGAACCGGCGCCTGCTCGCGGTGCGCAAGCAATCCAAGGCGTTCGGGCGCGGGACGCTGAAAATGCTCTCGCCGAGCAATCGCCGGATCCTGGCGTATACCCGCGAATTCACCGGCCCGGATGGCAAGCACGAGATCATTCTGTGCGTGGCCAACGTATCCCGAAGCGCGCAAGCGGCGGAGCTGGACCTTTCGGCCTATGTCGGCATGGTTCCGGTGGAGATGCTCGGCGGCAATGCGTTCCCGCCCATCGGCCAGTTGAATTTCCTGCTGACGCTGGCGCCTTACGGTTTCTATTGGTTTGGGCTGGCGGCGGAAAACCAGATGCCGAGCTGGCACGTGGAGCCGGCGCACAGCCTGCCGGACTTCACCACCCTGGTGCTGAAGAAACGCATGGAAGAGCTGCTCGAAGCGCCGTCCCGACAAACCCTGGAGCAGAGCATTCTGCCGAGCTGGTTGCAGAATCGCCGCTGGTTCGCCGGCAAGGACGGCGTCATCGACAGCGTCAACCTGGCGTACGGCGTGCGTTTCGGCGACCCGCAGCATCCAGTGTTGCTGGGGGAAATCGACGTCACCAGCGGTGGGCAGACAAGCCGCTATCAACTGCCGTTCGGCTTTATCTCCGAGGAACAGGTCGGCGCGGCGTTGCCGCAGCAATTGGCGCTGGCCCGGGTCCGGCGTGGGCGTCAGGTCGGTTTGATCACCGACGCCTTCAGCCTCGACAGCTTTGTTCATGCGGTGTTGCAGAGCATGCAGGCCGGCACGGTATTGTCATCTGACGGTGGCGAGATCCGTTTCGAACCCACCGACGCCCTGACCAGGCTTGGCCTGACCGCCGAGTCGGAGGTGCGCTATCTGTCCGCCGAGCAATCCAACAGTTCAGTGGTGATCGGCGGCAGCCTGGTGCTCAAGCTGATCCGCAAGGTCGCGCCAGGGGTGCACCCGGAACTGGAAATGAGTGCGTACCTGACCCATGCCGGTTTCCAGAATATTTCGCCGCTGCTGGGCGCGGTGACCCGTCGCAACGCGGCAGGCGAGGACACGCTGCTGATGATCGCCCAAGGTTACTTGAGCAATCAGGGCGACGCGTGGGAGTGGACCCAGAACAACCTCGAACGGGCGCTTCGCGACGAGCTCGCCGATGCCGTCTCGGAACAGGAACAGCATTACAACGCCCTCGGCGAGCTGAAGGATTTCGCCGGCATGCTCGGCCAGCGCCTGGGGGAAATGCATCAGGTGTTGGCAGCCCCGAGCGCCAACCCGGACTTCGCACCACAAATCACCACCCAGAAAGATGCCCTGGCCTCGGCCAAGGATGTGGCGGCGCAGCTGGAACATGCCCTGAAGTTGCTCAAGCAGCATCAAACTGACCTGAGCTCCGCGGATCAGGCATTGGTCAGTCGTTTGCTGGACAACAAAAAAACCATCCTCAGCCATGTTCAGGAATTGGGCAAAAAAGCGGCTGGTGGCCTGCGCATTCGCGTCCATGGCGACTTGCACCTGGGGCAGGTGCTGGTGATCAAGGGCGATGCCTACCTGATCGATTTCGAAGGTGAACCGGCACGGGGCCTGCATGAACGCCGAGGCAAACACAGCCCCTATAAAGATGTCAGCGGCGTGTTGCGCTCCTTCGATTACGCGGCGGCGATGACGCTCAACGTGCATAACGTCGATAACACCGCCGAGGCCCAGGCCGCGCGGCAACGGGTCGCCGATCGATATCTGAGAGAAGCGCGGCATGCATTTGTCGACGCTTATCGGCTGGCGGCAGCTAGTCTTGCTCATGCATGGCAAGATCCTGAAGGCGAGGACGCCGCGCTGGCGTTGTTCGGTCTGGAGAAGGCGGCTTATGAAGTGGCCTATGAG
This sequence comes from Pseudomonas sp. PICF141, assembly GCF_002286815.1. GTDB lineage: Bacteria > Pseudomonadota > Gammaproteobacteria > Pseudomonadales > Pseudomonadaceae > Aquipseudomonas. The sequence continues at coordinate 63,276 of NZ_MUNM01000031.1, read as the reverse complement.
GCTGAAAATCGACCCACCTGGCTGCCCGTGCCGTTGCACGGTCTACACGGTTTATTGAGTGGGCTCAAACCCTTTTCCGATCTTGGTGGAGAGTAGTCATGAGTATCTCGAACAAGGAACAGGGGCACGTTGAACAGGCGCTGCCCAGGGCGCGGGATATCGATGCGTTGGTACGCGCCGAGCACCAAGACCCCTTTGCAATTCTGGGCCCGCATAGCGATGGCGCTGGCGGGCAATTCATTCGCGCCTATCTGCCGGATGCCTTGAGTGTGCAAGTGGTGGACAAGGAATCCGGGGAAGAGCTCGGCAGCCTTGAGGCCACGCAAACCCCGGGGCTGTTCGTCGGGCACTTCGAGCGGGCTCGGCCCTATTTGTTGCGAACCCGTTGGGCGGGTGGCGAGCAACTTGCCGAGGACCCTTACAGCTTTGGTCCGTTACTCGGCGAGATGGATTTGTACCTGTTCGCCGAGGGCAATCACCGGGACTTGAGCAGTTGCCTCGGCGCGCAACTGAAGACAGTCGATGGTGTAGAGGGTGTGCGCTTCGCCGTGTGGGCGCCGAATGCCAGAAGGGTTTCGGTGGTTGGCGATTTCAACGTCTGGGACGGTCGCCGCCATCCGATGCGATTGCGCCATCCTTCCGGGGTCTGGGAGTTGTTCATTCCGCGCTTGCAAGCAGGGGAAGCCTACAAATACGAAATCCTTGGTGCCCACGGCATTCTGCCGCTCAAGGCCGACCCCATGGCCCTCGCCACCGCACTGCCACCGGACACCGCATCGAAAGTCGCCTCGCCGCTGAAAATCGACTGGAAGGATCACGACTGGATGCAGTCGCGGGGCGAGCGTCAGCGAACCAGCGCACCGTTGTCGATCTATGAGTTGCACGCCGGTTCCTGGCAATGCGAACTGGATGACCTGGGCGAAGTCGCCCGTCAGTACACCTGGCCCGAATTGGCCGAGCGGCTGATTCCTTATGTGAAGGAGCTGGGTTTCACTCACATCGAACTGATGCCGATCATGGAGCATCCCTTCGGTGGCTCCTGGGGTTATCAATTGCTGTCGCAATTCGCCCCAAGCGCCCGTTACGGCACGCCGGATGAGTTCGCCGCGTTCGTCAATGCCTGTCACCAGGCCGAGATCGGTGTGATCCTCGATTGGGTGCCGGCGCATTTCCCCACCGATACCCACGGCCTGGCGCAGTTCGACGGCACGGCGTTGTATGAGTACGGTAACCCGCAGGAAGGTTTTCACCAGGACTGGGACACGCTGATCTACAACCTGGGCCGCACCGAGGTGCACGGCTACATGCTGGCGTCGGCGCTGCACTGGCTCAAGCATTTCCACGTCGATGGCCTGCGCGTGGATGCGGTGGCGTCGATGCTGTATCGCGATTACTCGCGCAAGGCCGGTGAGTGGGTGCCCAACCGTCACGGCGGTCGGGAGAATCTGGAGGCCATTGATTTTCTGCGTCATCTCAATGACGTGGTGGCTCTGGAAACACCGGGCGCGCTGGTGATTGCCGAAGAATCCACGGCGTGGCCGGGCGTCAGCCAGAGCACGCAACAGGGTGGGTTGGGTTTTGCCTATAAATGGAACATGGGCTGGATGCACGATTCGCTGCATTACATCCAGCAGGACCCGGTGTACCGCGCCCATCATCACAACGAGCTGAGTTTCGGTCTGATGTATGCCTGGTCCGAACGCTTCATCCTGCCGATTTCTCACGATGAAGTGGTGCATGGCAAGCATTCGCTGATCGACAAGATGCCCGGCGACCGCTGGCAGAAGTTTGCCAACTTGCGGGCTTACCTGAGTTTCATGTGGACGCATCCGGGCAAGAAACTGTTGTTCATGGGCTGCGAATTCGGCCAGTGGCGGGAATGGAATCACGATCAGCAACTGGACTGGTATTTGCTGCAATACCCGGAACATCAAGGGGTGCGCAAACTGGTCGGTGACCTCAATCGGTTGTATCGCGAAGAACCGGCGCTGCATGACCAGGATGACGCCCCGCAAGGCTTCCAGTGGTTGATCGGCGACGATGCGACCAACAGCGTCTACGCCTGGCTGCGCTGGAGCAAGGACGGGCGGCCTGTGCTGGTGGTGGCGAATTTTACCCCGGTGCCGCGACAGTCTTATCGCATCGGTGTGCCCTTCGCCGGGCGTTGGGTCGAGTTGATCAACAGCGATGCCGACACTTATGCCGGGTCCAATTACGGTAACGGCGGCGGGGTATCCACCGACGAACAACCGAGCCATGGCCAGGCGCTTTCCCTGGATTTGAACCTGCCGCCGTTGGCGGTGTTGATTTTGCGTCCGCAGGGTTGATCCAAAATCGCGTCCTGATCGTTCCCACGCTCTGCGTGGGAATGCAGCCCGGGACGCTCCGCGTCCCAAGAGCGGACGCAGAGCGTCCATTGAGGCATTCCCACGCGGAGTGTCGGAACGATCATCGGCCAGGCTTCACCACCGCATCCGCACCCCAAGGCTGCCAATCAACCCGTTCAAATCATTGTCATCCACATCGCTGCTGTAATCGGCGCTGATGTACAGGCTGACCAAAGGCGTGACTCTGGCGACCAGTCCCAAACCCACATCCACCGTCGAGGATTTGCGGCTGCTGCTGATTTTGTCGACCTGATCCAGGCTCACGGTATTGCCGGTGTATACCGTGTGCCACACGTTGGTGCGCACATAGGGTTCGACCGGCAGGCCATTGATATCGTAACTACCTTTCAAGCGGGCACCGACCCGACCGCTCCAGGACGACATGTCGCTGGAGGAGCCGTTAGCGGAGCCGGCATAGGGCTTATCCAGCGTAATACGTTGATTGATCAACTGCGCCTGGGGTTCGATCACCCAGTTATCACCCAGGCCAATCGGGAAACCGCCTTCCACCGACAGCGTCACCGCGCTGCCTTCGGCGGCTTGTCGCGCGCCTTGGTCATTGCGGCTGTAACCGTTGACCCGGCCGCCGCTGGCGCTCAAGTCTACGTGCCAGCCTTGTGGGCCGGTCAGGCTCCAGTAGGCGCCGAGACTCTGGCCTTGAAGATTGAGGGTGTCATGGTCGGGATCGGCGAGGGCGCGACTGGTCAGCAGACCGTTGTCATTGCCCTGAAATTGAGTGGTGCCGCCGATCAATCCGACCCGCTGGGTATGGCCGCTGTTGCTTTGGACGGTCAACAGCGCCGGGCTTTTGAATTCGCTGGCGCCAGGGATGGAAACGCCCAGGGCCTGATAGTCGGTTTGGGCTTGCCGTGAGGTCTTTCCATAGACATGGTCCCAGGCCGAAGGCGCGGCGTTTTCGACCGTCAGGCGTGAGCTTTGTACATCTGGATTGACACGTGAATGGCCGGGATACGTGGCCAAGCCGGCGGGCAAGGTAAGGGTCGGCAGTGCCTGGTTATACCAAAGCGTTGATTCATCCTCGGCAGACGAGGCCTGCACCTCCATGGATGAGCACAGCAGGAGTGAACTCGTGACGGTGCAAAAAGTGATTTTGATCTCTTGTGGGGTGAATGAAGTCTTCATGGAGGTCTACCTTGCAGTTGCATGCGTATCTCGCTTTGGCGTCTCTCCTACCCCGAATGAGGGGCGACCGAATGGATTAGGGCAAGGTCAGACCCGCCTTTTCTTACAGGAGTCTGGTGGCTGGCCCCTGATAAATTTCCGGGGGTAGTAAGCACTAGCTAAGAAGACTGCAGGCGCTGCGTCAAGAAAGTGGCCGATAAGCGGTATGGCTATTTTATGTGTTGTAAGTGACTGATTATTGGCGCGTATCTAAGTTGTTGTTTGTGCAAAAAATCATCCAGAAAGGCGCGGGCCAGACACGTTTGGTAGGGCGCTATCAGTTGTTTGACCGAAGGTCGAGCGCAGGAGAAACCAACGACGTCGGTGTGCCATTACTGTCATTTTTTCTGTCATGGAGGGGATGACTGGCGACTGTCTCTTGACGGTGTTACAGGCGCACTTCCACCGCCAGCGGCAAATGGTCAGACAAATGCGTCCAGGGTTTGTGGCCAAGTATGCGCGGTTCATGACTGCTGGCATTACGCAGGTAGATCCGGTCCAGGCGCAGGAGGGGAAAACGTGCCGGGTACGTTTTTGCCGGACGGCCATGATGGCGTTCAAAGGCTTCATGCAAGTAATGGCGCCGGGCGAGGGCGGCATTGCCTTGCAACTGCCAGTCGTTGAAATCGCCGGCAATAATCACTGGGGCATCATCGGGCAACGATTCGAGCAACAGGCAGAGCAATTGCAACTGCAGTTGTCGATGGCTTTCCAGCAGGCTCAGGTGCACGCAAATGGCATGCACTTCGGCATGCCCCGGCACATCCAGCACGCAATGCAACAACCCGCGCCGCTCGGGGCCGGTGATCGAGACATCGAGGTTGCGAAATTCGCGGATCGGGTATTTCGAGAGCAGGGCATTGCCATGATGGCCATCAGGGTAGACCGCGTTGCGACCGTAAGCGAAATCACTCCACATGCTGTCGGCCAGGAACTCGTATTGCGAGGTTTGTGGCCAATCGTTGTAACGGAAAGAATGCCGGTCATGCTCACCGACCACTTCCTGCAAAAACACCAGGTCTGCCGACGTGCTGCGTACCGCTTCACGCAATTCCGGAAGGATAAAACGCCGGTTGAGGGCGGTGAAGCCTTTATGGGTATTGACCGTCAGCACTCTGAGTCGATGAACCGCCGCAGGCGTGTCCGAGGGTATGGATTCGATGGCTTGTCGTTCGGCATCACTGGTCACGTTTACTCCTCTTAATCAAGGCTGATGTATGCATGCGACTGGTGCAGGGGGCGAGCAGTTCAGCGTGATTTACAGCAAAGGAATTTTTGCCACGAGGGCTTGCCTGCGGCGAGGGGACTTCTGTAACTGGGGAAGCTCTGTGGCAAGGGGGCTTTTGTGGCGAGGGGGCTTGCCCCCGTTGGGTCGCGAAGCGGCCCCAAAAGCTTTTGCGACTGCTTCGCAGCCGAACGGGGGCAAGCCCCCTCGCCACAAAAGCTCATTCACCACAAAAGCCCATTCACCACAGAAGCCCCCTCACCAAAACATTCCCCGCATGATTCAGACAAACACCATTTCATACGGCAGTCGCATGCGCTCCAGAAGCACCCGGGGCAGTGATGGGGCGGCACCGATCATCGGCTCACCGTCAAGTTGGCTGGCGTAGGCATAGGTGGCGTGGCTTTTACGCGCCACGGCCCAGGGGTCCAGGCGGACCTTGCGTGCTCGATGCCAGGGGATCAGCGCGTGATCGCGTGAGGGCCAGTGCCAGGCCCAAACCGGTATTTCGTTGAGTGTTGCACCAACCAGCGCCGCGGCCCTGGCGCTGGCACGGCCAACGGCGTCGTGATCGACGTTGCCGTCTTCGCGCCAGGTGGTGAACACCACATCGCCGGGGCGCAGGTAGCGGATGATGAACCGGGTCAGTTCAGACTCTCTTTCGGTCAGCCCACTGTCAGGGAAGCCGGCGCGAATCCACTTAAGGCTGTGCATCGGCAACCCGAGTCGGCGCAACGCTTCAACGCTTTCCTGGGGGCGAATTACGCTCAGGCGTTTCTGTGACCACTGTGGTGAACCAAAATGGCTGTAGCTACCGTCGGTGATCGAGATCAATTGCAGAGGATGGTCAAGGGCGCACAACTGTTGCAGAAGGCCGCCGCAGGTCAACACTTCATCGCCAGGATGTGGTGCGATCACCACTGCGCGAGCACCGGCCGGGACCAGGGTTTCTGTATTGATGAAAGGGATGTCGTCCAGTTGCCGGGCGCTGTTCCAGATTTGCGCGGGCAGACCATTTTCGCTGATGGACACTGTATTCATAGGCACTACGTCCTTGTTCTGTCTGGCCCTCAGTCGTGCGCAATGCTTGCGAGGGCGCAAGCCTGGCAGACCCGTGAAGGCGGGGTAAATAGCAATTTGCAGCGCTCCGAACCCTGGATAGCCGCGGGCAGAGTATTGCTCATGGATCGCTATTCGTCGCCTCAGTCTTTGGTCTGATGCGATTTTTTTAACCCAGGCTATGTCAGGTTTGGCAAATAATCAGCGAAACCGTCCCTACGGATTTCATGACGGCTTGCCCCCGAGGGCCCTGTTCACTCTTCTTCTTCGCGCTGCAATTCGAACAGCAGCAGCGAGCGGCCCGTGACGGAATATTCGTGACCGAACCCGAAGCGTTCCTGGCCACGAATCGAGGGTTGATTGGTATCGATCATGCAAGTCCAGAAAGCGCCGTCGGGCACTTCCGGGAGCAGGAAATTGACGACGTCATGGTGGGCGTTGACCACCAGCAGCAGGGTCGCGTCGGCGCCTTTGCGGCGAATGCCGGTTTCCTGGGCGCGGCCATCGAGCAACATGCCCAGGCAACGACCGTGGCTTTCTTCCCATTGCTCGGTGGACATTTCGCTGCCGTCCGGGGCCAGCCAGGTCACGTCCTTGACGCCGATGTCTTCATTGTAGTTGCCCACCAGGAAGCGCCCCCGACGCAGAATCGGATAGGCCAGGCGCAATTTGATCAGGCGTTTGACGAACTTGAGCAGGGCCTTGCCGTCTTCGCTCAGGTCCCAATTGACCCAACCGATCTCGCTGTCCTGGCAATAGGCATTGTTATTACCGTTCTGGGTGCGCGCGAACTCATCGCCGGCCACCAGCATTGGCGTGCCTTGGGCCAGCAGCAATGTGGCAAAGAAGTTACGCATCTGTCGTTGGCGCAGCGCATTGATCTCGGGATCGTCGGTGGGGCCTTCGACACCGTGGTTCCAGGACAGGTTGTTGTTGCTGCCGTCCTCATTGTTCTCGTCGTTGGCTTCGTTGTGCTTGTCGTTGTACGACACCAGATCGTTGAGCGTGAAACCGTCATGGGCGGTAATAAAATTCAGCGAGGCATATGGTCGGCGTCCACGCTGGTTGAACATCTCGCCAGAGGCGGTCATGCGGCTGGCGAAGTCGGCGAGTTGGCCGTCGTCGCCTTTCCAGAACCCACGCACGGTGTCGCGGAATTTGTCATTCCATTCGACCCACCCCGGCGGGAAATTCCCGACCTGATAACCACCAGGGCCACAGTCCCAGGGTTCGGAAATCATCTTCACCTGGCGCAGCACCGGATCTTGTCGGCAGGCCACGAGAAAGCTGTGACGCTCGTCGAAACCGTCGTGATAACGGCCAAGAATGGTCGCCAGGTCGAAACGGAAACCGTCCACGTGCATTTCCGTGGCCCAGTAACGCAGAGAATCGGTGACCATTTGCAGCACGCACGGGTGACTCAGGTCCAGGGTATTGCCGGTCCCCGAATCGTTGATGTAGTAGCGCTTGTCGTCGGGCATCAACCGGTAGTAAGAGGCGTTGTCGATGCCGCGCATCGACAGGGTCGGGCCTTGTTCGTTGCCCTCGGCGGTGTGGTTGTAGACCACGTCGAGGATCACTTCCAGATTGGCCTCGTGCAGGTGCGCGACCATCTCTTTGAACTCGGCGATCTTGCCGCTGGCCAAGTAGCGCGGATCCGGGGCAAAGAACGCAATGCTGTTGTAACCCCAGTAGTTGGTCATGCCTTTGTGCAGCAGATGCTGATCATTGACGAAGGCATGAATCGGCAGCAGTTCCACGCTCGACACGCCGAGCTTGCGGATGTGTTCGAGCACGTCATCGACCATCAACCCGGCGAAGGTGCCGCGCAAGTTTTCGGGGACGGCGGGGTGACGCATGCTGAAACCGCGGACGTGTGTTTCATAAATGATCGTTTTGTCCCACGGCACGCTGACCCGATGGTCATGGCCCCAGGTGTGCGCCGGGTCGATCACTTTGCATTTGGGCACGAAGGGCGCGCTGTCCCGTTCATCGAAACTGAGGTCCGCTTCCGGGTGGCCGATGGTGTAGCCGAACAACGCTTCGGACCATTTCAACCGACCGACCAATTGCTTGGCGTAGGGATCGATCAGCAGCTTGTTGGGGTTGAAGCGATGACCGTTGGCCGGGTCGTAAGGACCGTACACGCGATAACCGTAGATCAGCCCCGGATGGGCGTCGGGCAGGTAGCCGTGGTAAATCTCGTCGGTGTATTCCGGTAACTCGATACGCTCCAGTTCCACCTCGCCGGAATCGTCGAAAATGCACAGTTCAACCTTGGTCGCGTGAGCCGAAAACAGCGCGAAATTGACCCCCAGGCCATCCCAGGTCGCGCCTAGCGGGAAGGGCAAGCCTTCACGGATTCGCGAGGCCTCGGCACGAGGTTCGGGCGCGGTTTTCTTTGGACTGCTCATAGTTGCTCCTGCATGGGGTGACGGCTCTCGACTGCGAACCCTGGCTCTGGTTTTTTTCGAGGGCGAGCGCGCCCTCGGTGGCGAAAGACACGCCACAAATCAAGCGAGGCGAGGCGATAAACGCGTCAGGTCGTTGGCGGTTTGCGCGCAGCGCGTGGCTTTTTTTCGACGCTCTTTTCGCCAAGCGGGGTCATTGTCGAAGCAGCGGGTTTGGCTTTGGTCCTGGCTTTGGGTTCAGCGCCTTTGGCACTGAGTTTGCCGTCGGGCTTGCCGGTCGCGGACTTGGCGCCGAGGCTTTTGCTGCCAGTCGTTTTTGCTGACTTGCCGGGTGCCAGCGCTTTGGCTTGGGCTTCAGCGTCGGCCAGTTTGCGAGCCATCTCCCAATGTCGCTCTTCCTGGCCCTCGGGCTTTCCTTCGGATTCCCAGATTTGATAGGCAAATTCGCGGATGCGTTTATCGTCGGTACTCATCGCAATGCTCCTGAACTGAACTCAAGCTTGGGTAGTTTGGATAAAGAGATTGACCGGGAAATCCCCCAGCGCGGCACTGACCATCAGTTCCCTGTGTTTTGTGACTACGACGCTCGCAAAAAGTCCCTTCAGATTTTCTTCAGGCGTCGCAAACGGTAATTTGACCCGTGTATCGCTCCACAGTGGCGCTTCAATCTGTGGTTCGGCACTGTTTTCCAGCAGCTCGGCACAGCGTATCGGTACTATCACGATAGCCCGCTCTCCCTGCCATTCGCGAACAAATGCCAGTACCCGGTGAGCCTGGCTGCCGAGCACTTCCAGGGCTTGATACGTCCCTCTTTGAAACAGTCCGGCAAACTCGGTACGTCTTTGTAATGTTCGGGCGATCAGGATTTGCTTGATGCGCCCGTCCCGCCAGTTCGCCAGCAGATCGGGCAGATCCAGCCGTAGATGCATCGCCTGCTGACGACTGATGTAATCCACGGGGCGACGGTTGTCCGGATCGACCAGCGTGAAGTCCCAGAATTCGTTGCCCTGATAAAGGTCCGGTACTCCCGGCACGGTCATTCGCAGCAAGGTTTGCGCCAAGCCATTCAATGCCCCCGGGGCGGCGATGCTCTGCGCCGCCGCACCGATGGCCGCGCGCAGTCGTTCGCCTTCGGGGCTGAGCAGCAGGCGTTCGAGAAATCCATGGGTCGCCTGTTCATATCCCTCGTTTGGCGCACTCCAGTTGCTTTGCAACTTGGCTTCGCGCAGGGCTTTCTGTTGCCACTGCCAGAGGCGTTTGGCGTAGTCCAGGAGGGCCGCCTGATCATTGCTGCGCAGCTTCAGGGGCCAACTGCCGAGCATCACTTGATACAGAATCAGCTCGTCCCCGGCCGAAGGCGCGCCGGGTTCAATGCGCAGTTCATCGGCCAGGTTTCGCCAGTGCTCGACCTGGTCGGCGTACCAGGTGCTGCGCTCGCTCAACACTGCCAGCCGCGCGCGGGTGTCTTCGCCGCGTTTGTGATCGTGGGTCGCGGTGGTCAGCAGGTTGTCGGGGAACTCGGCCAGGCGATTGACGCAGGCAGCATGGAAGTCGGTCACCGGGGCACTGAACTGCTCGGTGTTGTAGCCGACATCGTTGCGCGACAGCAGCACGGCCGAGCGATAAAGCGCGGTGTCTTCCACCGCTTTGGCCGCCGCCGGTGAAGTCAGTTGCTGGAAACGCACGCAGGCATGCTTGAGCAATTTGCGGGAGCGGCCTGGCGGGTGCTTGCGCCAGGGTTGGCCACCAAGCCAGCTGGCCAGGCAATCGAGCACAGGCCAGTCGGTCTCGCCAAGGGTTTGCCGGGCGCCGTCCATGGCTTGCTGGAAAAGCATTTCGTCTTGGGCGGCGCGGCCCAACGGGCTGATATAAGTGCGATACACGGGGAAGTGTACGATCAGTTCCTGCAAGGCCCGACGGATTGCGCCGAGGGTCAGGTCCCGGGTCATCAAATCGTCCCGGGCCACTTGCAACAGGGCGTGAGCGACACTTTCGAAATCTCCGGCAAGGGAGCCGTTGAGAATCTGCTGGCGCGCCAGTTGCGCTTCCTGACGGAAATCGGCGGGCCGTTCGCTGTGCCGGCTCCAGAGTTCACCCAAGGTCCGGGCGCCTTCAGGGGCGTGTTGCAGCAATGACAACTGGTTCATGAATTCGTAACCGGTGCTGCCATCGACAGACCAGTCACGGTGCAAGGTTTCGCCCTCGCCGAGGATTTTCTCGACGTAGATCGGCAGGTGCCGCTGCGGTGCCAGGCGATCGACTCTGCGCCGCAGTTTGCGGCAATAACCACGCGGGTCGGCGAGGCCATCGATGTGATCGACGCGCAGCCCGTCGACAAGACCTTCGGCCACCAGCTCGAAGATTTTTGCATGGGTGGCCTCGAACACCGCCGGACGTTCGACACGCAGGCCGCCCAGTTCATTGATATCGAAAAAGCGCCGCCAGTTGATGTCGTCCGCCGCCGTGCGCCAACTGGCCAGCCGATAACTCTGGCGCTCAAGCAGGTTATGCAGGCGCTCGAAACCCTGGGCCGTGAGCGAGTCGTAGGCGCCGAGCGTGTGCTCGATGGCGCGAAGAATGGCCGGATCGCTGGCCAGTTCGTGCAGTTCGGTTTTCAGCGCACTCGCCAGGTTGTACGCGTCAGTCTGGTAGCGCAAGGTAGTGAAGCGGTCTGCCAGGGATTTGAGCTGTTCGGCCTGCTCGGCATTCAAGTGATCATCGGCCTTGAGCAGCTCGCCGTAATCTGATGGGGAAATGGGGAAGTGATGTTCGTAGTGCTCGACATGAAAGGCGCCGCTCCGGGCATCGAAACGCAAGGGCAGGGTGCCGTCCTGCAAGGCGATGCCGTAGTCACTGCCCAAGAAAGGCAGCAGCAATTGGCCTTCCATCAACGGGTCGGGCGAGTGCCATTGGATGTCGAAGAACTCGCCGTAAGGGCTCAGTCGCCCCCATTCCAGTAAATCGAGCCACCAGGGGTTATCGCCACCGCCGACGGCCATATGATTGGAGACAATGTCGAGGATCAGCCCCATGTTCTGCGCGCGCAATGCAGCGACTAAACGGCGCAACGCAGCCTCGCCGCCCAGTTCAGGGTTGACCCTGGTCGGGTCCACCACGTCGTAGCCATGCATGGACCCCGCGCGGGCGGCGAGCAGCGGCGAAGCATAGACATGGCTGATGCCCAGGCTGGCAAAGTACGGCACCAGCGGCACCGCCTGATCCAGGGTGAAACCCTTATGAAATTGCAGCCGCAGGGTGGCTCGCGGCGGTGGGGTGAGCGAATGATTCATTGGTCACGCTCGGCCGCCTGAAGTCGCGCACAGGCGAGCAGTTCCAGGCGTCGGGCGGCGTCCGGATCATCGAGCAGGGTCTCGCTGTCGCCAGGCAACCTGCGCGACCAGTTGGGATGGGTGTCGGTGGTGCCGGGCAGGTTGGCCTGCTGTTCGATGCCCAAGGCATCTTCCATCGGCAGCAAGACCAGCGGCGCGCGGGTATGACCAAGGAAGCGGATGGCGGCGTCGAGCACCTGATCGGTTTCGTGGGACTCTTCGCGGAAATTCTGTGGGTCCTCGCTCAGCACCCGACGCAAGCCTTCACGCTCGCGCTCACGGTGTTGGCGCCATTCGATTTCCCCCGGGGCGTCGACCAGATTCAAGCGCGCACTCCAGTCGATATCGCGGCCATGCCACCAGCCATTGAGCGTCGGCAGGTCATGGGTGCTGGTGGTTGCCAGGGCGTTGTCCGGCCAGTCGAGGATCGGCTTGAAGTGAGTATTGTCCTGTTCGAACAGCAGCACGCGCATGCCGAGAATTGAGCGCGCGATGAGTTTTTCGCGCAAGCCCTCGGGCACGGTACCGAGGTCTTCGCCGAGCACGATGGCCTGATGTCGATGGGATTCGAGGGTCAGCAGGCGCAGCAGGTCATCCACCGGATAATAAAGGTAGGCCCCGTCGCTGGGTGGCGCGTCATTGGGGATCACCCACAATCGTTGCAGGCCCATGACGTGATCGATGCGCAGGCCGCCGGCATGGGCGAAGTTGGCCCGCAGCATTTCGATGAACGCGCGAAAGCCGTTGCGCACCAGACCTTCGGGGGAAAACGCGGAAATGCCCCAGCCTTGGCCGGAACGGTTGAGGATGTCCGGCGGCGCACCCACGGTCAGTGAGGCGAGCAGTTCGTCTTGACGACTCCAGGCCTGGCTGCCGCCGCCGTCGGCGCCCACCGCCAGGTCCGCGATCAGGCCGATGCCCATGCCGGCACTGCGGGCGGCGGTCTGGGCGCGTTCCAGGCAGCGTGCGATCAGCCACTGGCAGAACGCGTAATAGCCGATGCGGGCCGAATGTTCTTCGGCGAAATGCGCCAGAGCGGTGCTGCGCGGATCACGCCATTGTTCGGGCCACTCGCGCCAGTCGAGGCTTTCACCGCGCCGTGCACGGGCTTCCTGGATCGCTTCGAAGCGGCAATGATTTTCCAGCGCTTCGCCACCGGCATGGCGGAAGCTGCTGAAATCCGGGTGCAAAGGGTGTTCGCCGTGGGTGAAGCCTTCGTACAAGGCTTCGAGCAAACGGTGCTTGGCTTCGGCGGCGGTGGGCCAGTCGATCAGCGGCAACGCTTCGAGGTGCTTGAGCTCAGCGGCAAGACCGGTGGCGTCGATAGCAGTGCGCAGGGCACGCTCACCGAGAATCGCACCGGGCGCCGCGTACAGGCTGTTGAGAAACAAACGGCTGGACGGCGAGTAAGGACTGTAACGCTGGGTGTCGCGGCTGAACATCGCATGCAGCGGACTGATCGCCAATGCTTCGGCGCCTCGTTCGCCCGCCACCCGGGCCAGATCTTCGAGGGCCTGGGTATCGCCGAAACCGCCATCGCCGGGACGGCGCAGCGAATACAACTGCACGCTCAGGCCCCAGGTGCGCGGGTGTTGACTGCCAACGGCATCGCCCACGCTGTAGCAGCGCAGGGGGGCTACCGCCAGGGTGAAAGATTGATCGTCGATGCTGACGTGCTGATAACCCACCGGCACCAGCCCGGGCAACACAGCGTTGTCATCGAGCTTCAAGTTGATCCGCGAGCCGTCTTCGAGATGGATTTCACACGGGGTCTGCGGTTCGAAATAGCGGGACAGATCAAGGCCGGCACCCACGTCGCAGGTCAGCAGCGGTGGCAGGTGCCGGGTTTGTTGCACCTCTTGCAACTGCAGCAGGCTGGCGTCGATCTCCTGGGCCGTACTGGCGGGATGGCCAAGCCCACTGAGCACCGAACGCAACACCGCCGGAGCCACTTTCTGTGGACGGCCATTGGCATCGATCCAATCGACGGCCAGGCCTGCTCGGCTGGCCAGTATTTCCAGTTGCGCATTGCTCATGGGCGCTCTCCATCCGGGGGTAGCAAAGGGGCTGCGGCCGTGAGGCTGACTAGCGCGCAATAGGGGGCAAGTGTGCCCTGATTCAACAGACTGGCCGATTGTGGCGGGTGTTCGAACAGCAATGTCGCGTCGGACTGTGGGGTGTGGACCACAGGCGCCTCGCTGAGGTTCAGGTCAATGCGCAACTGACTGCCATCGCCCAGCCGCCAGCGCGCCGTCACCGCGCCCTGGGCCAGGACCTGCGCACCCAGCGCCTGGGCGCCGGGCAAGTGCGGGATGATGTGTCGGTGGCGGATTTGCAGCAGTTGGCGATACAGCTCATAAACCGGCGATTGGTGGCTGGCGGTCAGCTTCGGCCGTGAAGCTTCGAAGGTCTGCGTCGCGTTCGGGTCGGGAATCTGCTCGCGTTTGTGCGGATCGGCAAAAGCGCTGAACGCCGCGAATTCATTGCGTCGCCCTTCGCGCACCAATTGCGCCAATTCGCCATGGTGGCTGGTGAAGAACAGGAACGGTTGTTCGGCGGCGAATTCGTCGCCCATGAACATCAGCGGGATCATCGGTGACAACAGCAGCAACGCGGTGGCGGCGTAAAGGGCATCAGGATGGGCCAGCTGATGCAGACGCTCGCCAAAGGCGCGATTGCCGATCTGGTCGTGGTTTTGAAGAAATAGCACGAAAGCCGTGGGCGGCAAGTGACCGCTCGGCTCACCGCGCGCCGTACCGTGGCGGGTGATGTGGCCCTGAAACACGAAGCCCTGGCTCAGGCAGCGGGCGAGTTGTTCGGTGGGCTGTTGGGCATAGTCGGCGTAATAGGCATCGGTTTCACCCGTGAGCAGAACGTGCAGGGCGTTATGGCCGTCGTCGTTCCATTGCGCGTCGAAACCTTGCTCCAGCAGGCTGGCCTGGTTGTGCTCGTTTTCCGCCATCAGCCACACGTGCCGCGCCGGATCGGTTTGCTGGCGCACCCGTTGCGCCAGCTCCTGAAGGAAGTCCGGATCGTCGATGGCATGCACCGCGTCCAGGCGCAGGCCGTCGAAGCGGTACTCCAGCAACCACATCAGCGCGTTGTCGATGAAGAAGTCGCGCACCTCGCGCCGCCTGAAGTCGATCGCCGCGCCCCATGGGGTGTGTTTGTCTTCGCGGAAAAAGCCTTTGGCGTAGCGATGCAGGTAATTGCCGTCGGGGCCGAAATGGTTGTAGACCACGTCGAGAATCACCGCCAGGCCGTGGCCGTGGGCCGTGTCGATCAGGTGTTTGAGTTGTTCGGGCGAGCCGTAGGAGGCTTGAGGCGCGTAAAGCAGAACCCCGTCATAGCCCCAGTTACGTTCGCCGGGAAACTGCGCCAGCGGCATCAGTTCGATAGCGGTAATACCCAGCTCAACCAGGTGGGCCAGGTGTTGCTCAACCTGGCTGAAACCACCGAGTGCACCGACGTGCAGTTCGTAGATCACCGCTTCATTCCACGGTCGGCCCCGCCAGGCAGTGTGTTGCCACCGATAGGCGAGCGGATCGACCACCACGCTGTGGCTGTCGATATCGCCCGCCTGGGCGCGGGAGGCCGGGTCCGGCACTTCCAGCTCGCCATCGATGTTGTAGCGGTAGCGGGTACCCGCGGGACAGCGGGTCTTGATCACAAACCAGCCATCGGCCTGAGGCAATAACGGCAGGGATTGTCCATCTTCCAGTTCGAGACTGACAAAAAACGCATCGGGCGCCCACAAGGCAAAACGCGTGTGTTCTGCGTCCAGCATGATTGCGCCGTGGGGCCAGGTCTCAAGGGTCCGTAACGGCATCGTTGAAAGCCTCTTACTGTTTGCCCGATTTTCCCAGCGCTTTAGCCACCAGTTGTTCGTAGAGTTCGGCGTAGGGTTCGACTGCCTTGCACCAGTTGAAAGGCGCCGCCATGGCTCGGCAACGCATCGCGTTGAGCAAGCCGGGGAAGGCGAACACCTTGAACGCGCGGCTCAGGGCTTCGCGATAACTTTCCACCGTGGATTCGTCGAAGAGGAAACCGGTCACGCCGTTTTCAATGGTGTCGGCCAGGCCGCCGGTATTGCGGGCCACCGGCAATGAACCGAAACGCTGGGCGTACATCTGGCTCAGGCCGCAGGGTTCATAACGCGAAGGCATCAGCAGGAAATCACTGCCGGCAAACATCCGGCGAGCGTCGGTTTCATTGAAACCGATGTGCACGCCGATTTTCCCGGGGAAGCGTAACGCCAGTTCACGCATGGCTTGCTCTTCTTCCGGTTCGCCACGACCGATGATCGCGATCTGCCCGCCGTTGGCGACAATGTATTCGGCCACCGCTTCAGTCAGGTCCAGGCCTTTCTGGTAGACCAGCCGCGAGACCACGGCGAACAACGGACCTTCAGAGTCGTCGAGGTCGAACAACCGGCGAACATGCGCCGCGTTGATCGCTTTACCTTCCCAGTCGCCGATGCCGAACGGGTGGAACAGGTGCGGATCGGTGGCCGCGTCCCAGCTTTCATCGATGCCATTGGGGATCCCGCTGAGCAAGCCTTGCTGAGTCTTGGCGGCGAGAAAACCATCGAGGCCGCAGCCGAAGGCCGGCGTGGTGATTTCCTGGGCATAGGTCGCGCTGACGGTGGTGATGTGGCTCGAGTAGGCCATGCCGGCCTTGAGGAACGACATCTTGCCGTAAAACTCCATGCCTTCCTGTTGCAAGGCATGCATGGGAATACCGAGTTCCGGGCAGGAACCGAGGCTGATGACGCCCTGGTACGCCAGGTTGTGAATGGTGAAAAGGGTCGGGGTGCGTTGACCACGCCAGTGCATATAGGCCGGCGCCAGGCCTGCGGGCCAGTCATGGGCGTGCACCAGGTCCGGGCACCAGTGAATCTGGGCAAGGTTGGCGGCGATATCGGCTGCGGCGAGGCCGAGTCGGGCGAAACGGATATGGTTGTCCGGCCAGTCGCGGCCGTTGTTGGCGCCGTAGGGTGAACCTTCGCGCTCGTACAATTCAGGGCAGATCAACACGTAAATGACCAGGCCGTCGGGCATGTCCATGCGCCCGATCTTGCAGGGCGGCAATGCGGCGTGCCCGCCCAGTTCACCGATGATATGAATCGGGTTTTCGCTATTCATCACTTGCGGATAACCGGGAATCAGCACACGGACATCATGCAGATGCGCCATGGCCCGCGGCAGTGCGGCGGAAACGTCACCAAGACCTCCGGTCTTCACCAGATCGGCAATTTCTGAGGTAACGAACAGGACTTTCTTTTTGTTGGGATTCTGGCTGACTACCGGTACCAGTGTCTTGGGGATCGGCATATTCACCGATTTGGCACTGAGGACACCGACGGTGCTCGTTTCCCCGACCTGCTGATGAGCACGTTCTCCCTGGATATCTAAAGCCGCACTAATCATATGAATCTCCCGTGTTGTTGATCTAATTCTAGGCCTGGCACAAACGGTATTCGTGGCCAAATCCTGTGGCCGGGCGCAAACGCGCTACGCATCGGTGAGCAAGTGCTGCCCATGCGTTGAAGCAGAATGGGGTGAAGTGGCTGTTGCAAGGAATGCACCAGTCGCTGTGGCCCTACCTTTAACCTGACACGAGGCCAATACCAAAAGTTTCGATTATTTTCACCGAATGACCAGCCGGTTTTACTCCGCGAAAAGGAGTCTAGGCCAGAACCTGAAGGGGGATGGTCGAGGGTCGGAATTGTTCGACAACCGGTTGGCCTGCGCCCACAAACACGAGGCTTCGCGGGGAAGGTTGCACCGACGAAGGGCTGGTTGTGTTTGGCCCTGGGTCAAATCGAGACCAGGAAGTCACGATAATCGGGCGCGATGGAGGGTGGGTTGCACCATTGCGGTGCGCAGGGTTTGGGAGGTTTAGTGGATTTCAGGGCCTCTTCGCGGGCAAGCCTCGCTTCTACATTAGGTTTGGCGTCGTGCTTGTTGCGGCGTCCAACACAAATCCTGTGGGAGCGAGCGGTGCGGCGATCCGACTTGCCCGCGAAGAACGATAACGCGGTCTCAGCTCAGAATCCGAATCGGCTTCCCCGCCGTCCAGGCCTGTATGTCCTCGATCATCTGTGAAAAGAACAGCTGGTAATTCTGCCGGCTGACGTACCCGACATGCGGCGTGGCCAGCACATTGTCCAGCGTTCTGAAAGGATGATGGCGGGGCAACGGTTCATGCTCGAACACATCCAGCGCCGCGCCCGCCAGGCGTTTTTTTTGAAGAACCTTGATCAGCGCGGATTCATCGACAATCGGCCCGCGGGCGGTGTTGACCAACCATGCCGTGGGTTTCATCCAGTCCAGTGCCTGAGCGTCCACCAGCCCTCGGCTGCGCTCGCTTAGCACCAGATGGATCGACAACACATCGGCCTGCTCGAACAGTTCCTGCTTGCTGACATAGGTGACGTCGACCTCGGCAGCCCGTTCGGCGGTCAGGTTCTCGCTCCAGGCAATCACCCGCATGCCGAACACCTGCCCGAACCTGGCTACCCGTTGACCAATGCTGCCCAGGCCGAGAATCGCCAAGGTCTTGCCCTGCAGGTCGCCGCCCAACCCTTGTTGCCAATAACCTGCGCGCAAGGCATTGGCTTCGGCCACCAGATTGCGGGTCGCGGCCATGATCAGTGCCCAAGTCAGTTCGGGGGCGGCATGTTTGTAGCTGTCGGTGCCACACACCTGAATGCCCAGCGCAGCGGCGGCTTTCAGATCCAGGGCCGCGTTGCGCATGCCGCCGGTAACCAGCAGTTTGAGTGCGGGCAAGCGGCGCAGCAGGTCTTCGTCGAAGCGGGTGCGCTCGCGCATCACGCAGATCACCTCGAATGCGCCAAGTCGTTCGGCCAGGGTTTCGTTGTCGGCAGGGTAGTCATGGATAAAACTCACCTGACCGATGCTCTCCAGCACCGACCAGTCCACCACGTCGCGAGCCACGTCCTGCCAGTCATCGATCACCGCAATCTGCATCAGCCTTTACCTCATCAAGGAACGGTATTGGTTTGGTTCAGCCAGCCGAGCAACGCCTGATGGAATTTCGCCGGTTCTTCCATTTGGGGGGCGTGGCCAAGGCCCGGGAATTCAATCAATGTCGACCGGGGAATCAGTGTTGCCACTTGCTTGCCGAGTACGTCGTAATGACCGATTTTCGCCTTGACCTCGGGCGGTGCGATGTCTTTGTTGATGGCCGTGGTGTCGCGGGTGCCAATCAGCAGCAGGGTCGGTACTTTCAGGTCCTTGAACTCGTAGTACACCGGTTGGGTGAAGATCATGTCGTAGATCAGGGCCGAATTCCACGCCACCGCTGTTTTGCCTGGCCCTTTGGCCAGGCCTGCGTACATGTTCACCCAACGATCAAACTCCGGCTCCCAGCGCCCATCGTAATAGGTGCTGCGTTGGTAGTCGTGGATACCTTGCGCCGTGACTTTCAGCTCACGTTCGTACCATTGATCAACCGTGCGATACGGTACGCCGAGGGCTTTCCAGTCTTCCAGGCCGATCGGATTGACCAGCGCCAGTTGTTCGACTTGATCGGGGTATTGCAAGGCATAACGAGTGGCGAGCATGCCGCCGGTGGAGTGGCCGAGCAGGGTTGCCTTCTGGATGCCCAGGGTTTTGAGCAGTTGCTGGGTGTTGGCTGCCAGTTGCTGGAAACTGTATTGATAGTGCTCCGGTTTGCTGGAGGTACAAAAGCCGATCTGGTCCGGCGCGATGACCCGGTAACCGGCCTCGCTCAGCGCCTTGATCGAGCTGTCCCAAGTGGCGCCGCAGAAATTCTTGCCATGCATCAGCACCACGCTGCGCCCATTGACCTTGCCTTGGGCGGCTACGTCCATGTAACCCATCTGCAGGGATTTGCCCTGGGACTCAAAGGCGAAGTGCTTGACCGTGTAGGGGTACTCGAAGCCCTGAAGCTGCGGGCCGTATTCCGGCGTTTCGGCCTGGTTCTGGTTCTGGTCTTGGGCGTAGGCGAGAACGGGCAGGGCTGCTGTCAGCAGCAGGCCGGGTAACCAGCGGGAGAGGATAGGCGACATGGGGGGAACTCCACAGGAAATCCGCCGATGCTGGATCGGCATGATTAGGGCGACATTAAACATAGGCCATGGCCCTGCATGATCGTTCAACCCATCCAGCCTCGCGTAGCAAGGACCCACACACTTTAGAATGAAATCAGCTTTCCACCGGCTTGTCGTAGCGACGCCTTGCCAGTGCAAGGCGCCGAGATGAACCGCTTAGAACCAATAATTCAGGCCGAGCATTAATGACTGGGCGCTGTATTCAGTGCGCACATCGCCTTGGGGCAGGCCTTGAATGTCACCGAAGTGCGCCTCGCGAGTCTTGAGGTATCGATAATCCAGGGACATGGACCATTGATCGGTGAGCTCGAAACTTACCCCAGCGCCGAGTTGATAGGCCGATACATCATCGCGATGAGTATCGCCGAACTGCACGCCCCCGGCTTCCAGGCCACTCACCGACAGGGTGGTGTAGCCCAGGCCGCCGCCAATGTAGGGAGTGAACCGACTGAAAGGGGCTGGCAGGTTCAAGACGTCATACCAGAGGTTGGCCATCAGGCTGGTGGCTTCCTCTTCGCCTTTGCCGTCAATACTCCCGCCGCCTTCGTAGACCCGGTTATTGAACTGGGTCAGGGAGTTTTTGCGATAGCTGAGTTCCACTTCAGGTCTGAGCCCGATGGGAAATCGCCAGCCCAATGCCAGTCCGGTGGCGTAGCCGGAGTGTAACGGTTGGTTGAACTCCATCTCGACGAAATCAAGATTGTTCTGGTTAAGGTCCTGCGCAGCAACCCAGTTCAGGCCGCCCATGACACTGATGTAGGGGCCGAGCGTGCCGGCGGAACTGGACTCTGGGGCGATAAAGCCCATGCCAATGACGCCCATCACGAGATACTGAGTTTTTTTTAGTAGGTTCATGCTCGGTCCGAAGTGTGCCGTTATCAATAAGTAAGCCAAAGGGGGTCGGGAGCGAGCGTTCAACACTCGGCCTCCCGGGATATTTCATACACGGTGCAAATGCGTTCCAGGTTTTTCGAGCCTTAGGGGACTGATGGCATTCGCTCGTTGTTCAGCCAACGCGCACAAATTGTCCAGTGCAGTGGTCATTGCCGCGGTCAGCATTTTGCGCAGCAGCCCGCGGTATAAAAAACTCAAGGGGCCAGCGATCCTCGCGGTATGGATGACATGGGTTTCATTGGGGGAAAGCCTGCGCATCTGGTGATCGAACTCAAGGTCGATCCAAAGCAGTCTTGCCGTGTTCCGATAGCTTTCATGCATCCTCACCTCTTCCAGTTTCAGCGGCATGTTCAGGCCATTTTTGAGGATGCATTTGCCTTGGGTTCCCGGTTGAAACGGGCCATTGAGTTCACAATGGCTGACGTCGGTATCCCATAACGGCGCTTCGGAAAAATTGCTCCAGATCTTCCATATTTCAGAAGGCGGCGATTTGACTATGACTTGCACTTTGACATCGTTCACGGCGACACCTGGGTTGTTGGGGGCGTGGTCATGCTGGAGAGGGAGATCCATTCAGTGCCTCATGCCGCGGGTGCGGATTGACTCAGCACTTGAGCGGTAATACTGGCTTGACCGATTTTTTCTCCCCGATTGAACAGGTCGATATAGATGCGGTTGGTTTTGAACGGCTGAAGCTGTGCGTCAAAACCGGCTTGCGGTGCCAATGACAGCGGACTGTTCCTGGGGATTGGCCGGTCCAGGGTGAAACTCAAGGCCAGCAGGTTCATCGGGGTATTGAGTGGAATCCGCAAATAACTATGGGCAATCTGCATGTAGCACTGGCGGGCAACTTCGAGGAAATACACCATCGAATAGTGTTCGGGGTCGCCCTCCTGGAAGAAGTGCTCCTGCGGCAGCTTGAGCGTGTCCACGCTCAAACCCTGAGCGATGCCGCTCATGTCACTGACGATGACGTTTTCTTCTCTGGCCTTATGCAGCAAGGCCTTATCACGGCAGCGAGTGGCCGTGAACTCGCCGGCGGGCGATGCCTCGAACGCCGAGCTATAGGCCATCCCAAGGATGCAGGTGCACATCAGCTTTCCGGCCTGCATGACCTTCGCATTGAATACCTGGGGGTCTTTGCCTTGTTCCAGATGCAGATCAATCACGCCCTGCTTTTGTACGTATTGCTGGAACTTGATAGTCAGGGTTTTGACATAGGCGACTCGCCCACTCAGTGGAGGCATGGCGAGTTCAATCAGTTGCAACACGCCTTCAAGCAATAAAATGCCGGGGATGTGATCAAGAGGGTGATCGAAGAAATAAGGGTGCGCTTCATTCACCACGAGCTGGGCGTGCAGTGACTGGGGGTTGCGCTTGACGTTGGCGATCACGATGTTTTCCGGGCAACGTTGCCAGTGCGCCGGGCGCTGGACTTCGGCGCCACGGTGCAGGGCAAAAAGGCTCTCCATCGCGCGAACCCTGACACGCAGCCCGCAGAGCAGGGTGCTGGTCAGCGTGTCACTGAGTTGCAGCACGTCGACGCCGTCGTGTTGCGGCTCGCGGACAAGGCTGACGGGGCGGGCAGGCGCAATGACCGGCTGCAATTCGTGGGGTGCCGAGTGAGCAAAACGCAACGTGAAGGGATGCTTGATGGCCGGGGCGGGCTCGGCCGCCGGGCTCCATTCCTGAAGCTTTTCAGTAAATAACCACATCACGGCCTTGCCGGCTTCGCGCACCTCGATCACCGTGTGAGCCGATGCACTCAGCATCACCGCCAGTAGGGTTTCGATACCGCTGGCTTCAGCCAGGAAGCCGGTCATCTCCTGCAGTGATCCGCTTGCATGAGTTGCGTCAGGCTGCAGCTCGCAGACTTCAATGTTCTGGTAATGACTGCGCGCTTTGCCCAGCCGTTGGCAAGCCTCATCCAGCGAGTTCGCGGCATGGGCGAGCACCGCTGCGCGGATCACCAGCAAAGGTTTGTCGCTGGAATCCGGTTGATAAGGACGCAGCGCAATCAGCCCCAGTCCTTCACCTTGCACGGTCGCCGAGTGTCGGGCGCGTTCGATCTCGATTTCAGCACTGATAAAGCGCCCTGCACCGAGCAAGAGCGTGGTTATGCCCTCGTTGAACCATTGCCGGGATGCCAGCAACGTCTGCCAGAACAAACCCGGAGTGCCGACCAGTGTCTGATGGAAACCCTTGAAGTCAAAAATCTGCGTCGGGTAGCCGGATAACATATTCGGCAACATGGTTGCCACATCCGTCACCTCCACGCCCGGTGGCATGCCTTGAGCCTGGCCGTAGAAGTTGTGAGCGCTGCTGTACGCATTGCTGAAGCGTTCGCCTCCCATGTTGCAGCACATGACCATCGCAGTGCCGGAAGAACCGGCTACACCCGGCAGGCGTCGCAGTAAATGGTTGACGCGATCGGTGATCAACAGCTTGAACGGATCGACATTGGCCAGAGGCTTGGGGCCCATGCCGAAACCGTCGATATCAATGATGCGATCCTGCGCCAGGAATTTCCCCAGTAAAGGCTGAACTGGAGCAGTGGCGTAATCAACGAAACGCCCATAAGGGAAAATGACTGAGGGTGCTGCTGGCTGATCGAGCTGTTGCTTGAATGACTGCAATGAGCAATGACTGCCGATCGCCGCTTCAGCCTCGACAATGGCCAAGTCCAGCATCAACACGCCGGGAGTGGCTAAAGGAACCGCCATGGGTACGACGGGGCGGTTGTCGGGAATGTACTCATCCACCACCAGATGCGCATTGGCACCGCCAAAACCAAAGCTGGAGATGCCGATCCGGATTGCCGATTGACGATCAGCAAGGGGCTGTACGTGCTCGGTGGCCAGCTGCAGGCAAGTCTCATCGACTTTTGCGCTGGGACGGTAGTCGGGCTGAGGCGGAATTCCTTTGTGACGCAAGATCATCAACGCCTTGGCGAGCGAAGCGCCTCCGGCGGCGGCCAGTGGGTGACCAATGACGGACTTGATCGAACCAATGGTGATTTTCTTGCCGTCTGTGCGGTGAGGGGCGAAGAAGCTGTTCAACGAGCCCAGCTCTGTCGCATCGCCTAGCGGTGTACCGGTGCCATGGGTCTCGATGTAATCCACATCATTGGGGTCAAGACCGACATAGGCACGCTGGTAAGCCGTGTACTGGGCCTGTTTGCCAGGGGCAAACACGGAGCCTTCGGCGCCATCGGCGGAAAGCCCCAATGCCCGCAAAACGCCCAAGGGGCGGCGCTGCGCAATCAGGGCCTGGGATAGGGGTTCGATCAGAAAGGCGACGGCACATTCGCCCGGCACAATGCCGTCAGCGTCCTGGCCGAACGCTTGCATTTGAGCCCGGGAAGAAAAGGCGGTCAACTGCGAGAACCCCAGGAACAGCGCCGGTGGCAGCACGGTGTTCAGTGCCATGACAATCGCGTTATCCGCCTGTCCGCTCTTGACCAGGGCCTGAGCCATATCGATTGCATAGGGGAACGAACTGCAGGCGGTGTCTACCGATAACGCCGGGCCACCGAAGGCAAAAGCCGCTGCCAGCTCAGCCACTTGTTCTCCCGGCGTATAGCCTTGGAATGAAGAGCCCCTTGGCGCATCGGCTTTTGCGGACATTCCTGTGACGAAATAACTCTCATCACTCCAGGATGTCGCGACCACCAAGGCGGTGCGTTTCTTGGTCAGTGCCGAGCCTTGTCCGGCAAGCTGGCCAAGGAGTGTCTGGAGTACTTTCTTACCGATCGCGACCTGCCGTCCCTCATGCCGCGAAGGGGTCGATGTGTCATCGGTAAGGCAAAAAGCACTGTCCAGGTAAGTGCGATCCTTTTCTCCTGCCTTTGCCGAATAGATCGACGCCTTATTCAGTTCCCAACGTGTCAGCATCGAATGGATGGGCGCTATCTGTCCTTGCGAAAGCAAGTGCCAAAGCGCATCCGTTGACGGTGCCCCAGGAAACTCGCCAGCCATTGCGCTGAAGCAAAAATCGTCCTCTGTTGTTGCCGCGCCACTCATACCCTGTCTCCTGGTTGCCAAATGCTGGGTGATCTGCTCGATCACCCGGATTCCATGCCATTTTTTTCAGCGGCTCAGTGTTCAGCTCAGTCTTGTCAGAAGCGACAAGGCGTCCTGCGGCGTACGACGCGACATCAGCGCTTCACCGGCAAACTCGCTGGCGGAACACTGTTGCGCCATAGACTGGCAAAGTGCTTCTCGGGCGAAACCGTTGAGCCCCAACTGTGCAAACGGCGTCTCAATGTCGATCGACTGTGGCGCGTCCGGGATCAGGGGTGACAGGGTGTCGAAAAGCAGATGGCTGATCTGCCCTTGGGTGTCCGCCGGGGCAGATGATTGCACTTCGAAAGGTGTTGCTGATGTTGCCTCGGAGCTGGCCAGGGAGGCTTTGATCAGGGCGATGGTTTCCTGTGGCAACTTGGCGTTGGCCAGTTCAGTGCTGTTGGCCTTGAGTTGCGGCCACAACGCGACGACCGACTCCAGGAAATCAAGTTGCACCAAGGAGTCCAGGCCCAGGCTTTCATAGCTTTGTTTTTGGTCGATCTGGTCAACGGTAAAACCGGTGATATTCGCCAGTTGTTCAAGTACCCATGCTTCGACATCCACAGCAGGCGCCTGCGGATCGGCTTCAAGCCGCGCCAGCAAAGCGGTAGGCGTGGGGGCATTAAAGAGCTGCGAAGTGAGTGCTTTCTTTTCCGGAAAGTGCTGGCCCAGGGATTCGAAAATATCGACCAGCCCGAGAGAGTCGATACCCAGACTCTCGAAACTTTGATCGAAGTCGATTTGTTCCTTTTTGAATCCGGTGACCGAACTTATTTCGGTGCGCAACCATTGCCCGTAGCTCAGTGCAGGCGTTTGTTCGGTAACAGGTGCCGATGCCAGTATTACCGAGTTCGAATGTACAGGCTCCAGCACTGGAAGGTTCTTGGCAGCGGGAGCTTCAATCCCATGGGCATAAATGCCCTCGAGGACTTGTTGATGAGCATTGAAGTAATGCGCGGTGACGGATTCGGCTTGCTCCAGCACACGCATCAATATTGATTCTTTTGCTACATTGGATTCGCAAAGTGAATCAATGATCTTTTCTGAAAGAGAGAAATAGCTATGAGCTATTTTTCCATTGGACACGATGAATTCCTGCACAACATCGTTGAGTTGGAAGCGCATGAGGTTCTCCTAACCAAAGCCGGTATACGTTTTCTATAAATAAGAAATCAAAAGTCATGGCCCACGGGTGGGCCTTGTGTGAATCAATGAACCAAACTGGACGTAGCCAATAGAGACTTAGAGTTGGAGTTGCACTGCGTCAATCTCGAAAGATGTTGTTTTTCTGGCGCCCTTGAGCAGCCCGGATCTTACGTTCAGATAAGTGAAGAGCGTCATTGCATCGGCGCCCTGAAAAGCGATGTAGCCGTCAGGACGAATCAGCATCAACGTGCCCTCTTTGGCATGGTAACGCTTGTGCAACCGCCAATCGGGATCCAGCAACGTCGAGTGCCAGGAAGGCATCTCGGCGCTATTGAGGGCATCAATAACGCAATAAGCCTTGATGCCCGGGTAGTCCTTCTCCACCGACTCGGCCAGCGAGTAAAAGCCCGGTAACAAAGGAGAAAACTGATCGGCTGCGCTGAAAATCAACAACGTGAACGTTCCGTGGAACAAGTCGATCAAGCGTTTTGGCGGCATACCTTGCAGTTGCCACAACTCGACATCGGGAGCCAGTTGACCTGCGCGAGGCACAGAGGACTGAAATTCGGGTTTTTTGCCTTTTTTGTTCCAATTCTTGCGCTGCTTTTTCGTCAGCGATTCTTGAATGTAATCACTTTTGCCATAGTGATACTGATGACCGGAAATCATCGAGGGCAGTTTGCGCTGAACCTTGCGCCGGTTGCTCAGCAGTGGCAGAACATTGTCGCGCAGCCAAACGAGGGCGCGGTGCTTGACGGTAATCAGGCCGGTCAGTCGGTGTGCCGTGTTTTCGACTTCCAGGGCAACCGGATAGCGCTCTTCGTTGTAGCTCTCCAACAATGACTGATCCGCCAGGCCCTGATCGACATAGGCTATTTTCCACGCCAGGTTATACGCCTCGGAAACCCCCAGGTTCATCCATTGGCCACCGATCGGGCTGCCGATATGTGCTGAGTCGCCCACCAGGAACACGGAGCCCTGCTGTAGCGTCTGCACACGGCGATGTTGAAAAGAGGCGATGGTTGTCGATGAAATATTGGACAGGATCATCTTTTGCCCGCGTCCTTCGCACAACCGCTGAAAGTTCTCCAGACTCAAGGAAGGGCGCTCACCTTCAGGTGGCAGGTTGTAGGGCATCTCGATGAAAAGTCGATAACGGGATTGCTCGCTGATCGGCGCGACCGCCACATAACCGTCCTGTGCACCCAGGAAGAAAGCGCCTTCATCCTTGCTTCCAGACCACTCGATGTCGGCATCGGCGAGCATGAAGAACCGGTCGTAGGACGATCCTTCGAAGGTCATATCAAGGCGTTTTCTGATGGTGCTGCGAGCACCGTCGCACGCGACCACCCAGCGACTGGAAAAGGATTCGTCGCTGCCGTGCGCATGATGAAGTGTCATCCGCACTGATCCCGACAGGTTTTCTATATCAACCAGCTCGGTATTCCACTCAACATCTGCGCCCAACGCGTTCAGTCGCTCGAGCAGAATCTTCTCTGTTTGCGGCTGTGGCAGGCTGAGAAGCAGGGGATAGGTAGCGTCCAGGCAGGAGAAGTTGTAGTTCAATACCCGTTTGGCGTTCGACTGCACCGAAAACTGGTTGATCGTGAACCCGTCGCTGATGGCCTGATCGGCAACTCCCAGATCCCGAAAAATTTCCAGGGTTCTGGAATGGATGGCCATCGCTTTGGTAGCGGTCGAGGGACCGGCGTTCTTTTCGATAATGCGAAAAGAAACGCCCCACTTTTTCAGCATGATTGCCAGGGACAGGCCAACAGGGCCGGCGCCTACGATCATGACTGTCGGGTTGTTGCCGGGTTGCCTGAAGTGCTTGGGGGCCAAAGTGCTCAGCGTGTTCATCTGTCAGTACCAGTTTCTGTAGAAGGGAGAGTTGGCAATGCCCAGAAGTGCATCGTCACCCGATGAATCTCCGTAGGCATAAATGTAAAAGTCATCAAGGTTGCTCAAGCAGCTTTTAAGCCGTGTGACTTTTTCTCTCTCAACACAGTTGGTCCCGGATATCCCGCCCGTCAGTTTGTTCTTTGCAGTCGCCAGGCGGGTGCCGCAGATATAGTCAAAACCCGCTGCCTGGCCCCAGGGAATCAGGTAGTTCTCTGGCGAGTTGCTGACCAGCGCAGTGACATGCCCCATGGATTGATGCCATTGCAGCCGGCGCAGAGCTTCGGGCCTGAGCCAGAGTGGGAGCTGCTCGGTGATGAAGTACTTGGCATGCTCGCGCTCTTGCTCAACTGACAGACCGCCCAGATAACAGGCGATGAACGCCAGTCGGGCTTGCATCAACGGCGTGATGCCAAGGATCACACTAAGCATTTTGGGCAGCAGGGGGATGATCCTGAGCCAGAACGATCGGGTTCCCACGATAAAACGCATGTAGCGCCAGAACGTGTGTCGGTCGGTCAATGTGCCGTCAAAGTCGAAAACGGCCAGTACCGGTTGTGTGCCATTAGCTTGCATGAATCTCTTCCTTGAGAGAGATGATCTCGATGGTTTTGGGCAACTTGAAGCCCGAGAGGTAGCGCGAGAGCAGGGTAGAGATAGCGCTCTGGTTCAGGTCACCGCTCCCTTCAACGCACAGGTGCAGTACGTTGACCTCCTTGTTGTCCGGGACGATGTACGCTTTCGCGCGCACCACGTCCGGATGCTTCAACGCAATGGATTCGATTTCCGTCAGGTCGACCATTTGCGCTTTGATCTTCGAGATTCGCAGGCGTTGGCAATAGAAGAACACATGCCCATCGTCGTCCCGCCAGACCAGATCACCCGTGTGCAGCCAGCCATCACGGAAGAACCGGGCGTTGGCGTCAGCTGCATCGTCATAGCCGTCAATCACCATCGAGCCACGTATCAGCAGTTCGCCGATACGGCCGGGTGCGACATCCCGCCCCTTGGCATCAACGACCCGCAGTTCTACGCCACTGATTGGTTGGCCCATGGCGCCGCGATGGACCTTGCCAATCGAGCTCTGGACAATCACCGGCATGCTCTCGGTCAAGCCATAGCCTTGCAGCACCGGATTGCACCCCAGCAGCCGACCTAGTTTCTCGGCTTCGTCTGCCGGTAGATGGCTGCCACCCGAATAAATCATCAGTTGCGGGTGCATCGGCAAAAGCGCGCCTTTGCGTTTAGCCAGTCGCGTATTGAAGTAGCGAATGACGTCCGGCACCAGGCAGGCAAAGGTGACCTTATGCTGGGACAAGACTTCCGCCAGATCCCTGTTGAGCAGGGTGTTGGTCATTAACAGGGTGGCGCCCACGCTCAATGGGAAAACCAGCATTACGGACAGTCCGAAGATGGCATACAGCGGCAGCGTCACCAGATGAACGGACCCCACGCCTTGGAGGTGAAACTGCTCATGCAGCCCATCGCTCGATTGCGTCAGGTCAAGGTAGCGGTGAGAAACGGCCAGCGGTTTGCCGATGCCCCGATAGGTGAACTGCACCGCGACAATCGGATTGCCCTCGGGCAATAACAAAGGCTCGGCCTGTCGAGGAAGCCGGGAATCGGCCGTTGCGTTGTCGGGCAGGGGCGATGACGGCTCGCTTGCGACGTTCAACACCAAGGAATGCTGAACGCCGTGGGCAGGCTGAAATGTCTCGCGATGCTGCTCGAATAGCGTCTCGGTTGTCACGACCAGCGTCGGTCTGGCGATGCTGATGACGCTGTTCATTTCGAATGGCGTCAGTTTGTAGTTGAGAATGACCGGAACCGCACCGCGCCCGATGATCGCCAGATAGTAGGCGATGAACTCCACCCCATTGGGTAGGACAAGCGCTACTTTGTCGCCCGGCAATACATCTAATGCTTTGAGGATACCGTTACATTCTTCAGCTCTTATTCTCAACCCTCGGTAAGTGATAGTTTCTTCTTCTGCGTCCAGATTCCTGATAGCAATGTGATCAGGGAAAGACTTTGAAAAACCGACGAACCGATGCAGAAAACCTTCTTTATATGAAAGGCTTTTCATTTACCAACCTCTCTCAATCCTTGAATTTAGGGTTAGACAAAAAGTATTACAGAGGCAGGTTGTATATGAACTTTTTCAATTACGCATCTGTGTAGTTGTTTTTCCGATACCAGTCCAGAGTATCGGCCAGTGTTTCAGCAACAGGGCGAAATTTGCACTTCAGTTCCTTAAGGCTTTTGTGGTGACTGAAATGGGTGCGCCCTTGCTCTTGCTCCATGAGTTTGACCGTGGAGGTACTGATGAGCACCGGTTTTTTCGTGACGCGATAATAGGCTTCATATACCAAGGCAATGATACGCAGCATGAACAGTGGTACTTTGCGCTCCGGTGCTTTAACACCACTGACACTGGAGAGTGCCTGGAAAATACTGCTCATGTCCATATGATTGCCGGCTGCCAGATAACGTTCTCCGGACCTGCCGCGGGTGATGGCCGCGAGTTGATGTTCCGCTACATCTCTGGCGTCTACAACGGAAAAACTTCCAGGCAGTATGCCGGGTAATTTCTTTCCGACAAAGTCGAGCAGGAACTGTCCTGATGAGGTGGGGCCGATATCCCCGGGGCCAAACATCCAGCCCGGCAATACCATGGCGATGAACATATCCGGGTGCTGCACTAGAAACTCCTGAACTTTTTGTTCAGACATTATTTTGCTCAAGTAATAATCGTCAGCCTCCGACTCATTGCGAGACATTGTTTCATCGATTACTTGATCTTTATTGCCCTGCAAAACAGCAATGGATGAAGTATGCACTGCGCGACGAATGCCAGCCGCATAAGCGGCTTGCAATAGTCGCTCAGTCCCGGTCACATTAGTGTCATAGAGTTTCTGCCAGTGCTTTCCGCCTTTGTAACTGTCGCGGAAATAGGCGGCCGTATGAAACAACGCATCACAGCCTTGCAAAGCATGGCTGAAAGCATCGACATTGAGCATATCGCCTTCGACAAATTCGACAGGCAGATTGCCGAACTGCTTCCTGGCTTTTTCGACGGAACGGACCAGCGCTTTTACTTTGATATTTCGCTTTAAAAGCGCATGAACCACATTATTACCGAGCAGGCCTGTAGCGCCTGTAACAAAGGCATATTCCATTAAAAATCCAGCTCCTGTGAGTAACCTGTTACCGCATTGAGATTGATGTCACCGGGTTAGATGCTTGATCAGGCACTGGTTACATCAACGGCGGCAAGTAAAAACCATTTGGTATCTGAAAATCAAGTGGTATTTCATTGTCGACGCAAGGTCCACGTCCTTGAACCCGACCTAAAACTGGAAAATCCTGCGATTTAGAGCGTTGCACCCATCGCCTGCCTCCTTGGAGCCGTCACAAGACAACCATTCCAGAGAAGGCCGGCGTCAGGCTGGATACCGGCCGCTTCAGGAGTTGTAAACGCTTGCAATGCCAACGAAAAATCATCGGTTCAGGCCCATTTGGATCCTTCCTCGCCTGCCCCTATACATGGCACTCCTTAAAAGTTTAAGCGTAAAGTTATTAAGAAGGCCTAGTATAAGATATGATAGTTAAAACAGGTTTTGCTCAGCCAGTAGCAGATCTGTTGCATCCAGTTACAGATAGATTTTTTGGTTTGGCTAGAAGGAGCCGGAAGCGTGATTAAAAAGAGATTGGGTCGAGAAGAAAGTCAGCAAGTAACAAGAGATAAATTATTCGACACTGCCACTGACCTTATGGTGAGAAAAGGCTTTCACGCGGCCAGCGTCAACGCTATTTCCGAGGAGGCCGGCTTTTCGAAAGGGGCGTTCTTTTCAAACTTTACAAGTAAGTCAGACTTGCTTCTGCAGTTGACTCAGAGGTTCAAGAGAGTTGAAATAGATCGGTTGAGCGTTACCCTGAGTTCGGGGTATTCATCTGAGCAGCTGACCCATGGATTGAATGCTTATATTGACACCCTTAAAAATAATACCAGTTGTGCAATCCTTGATGCTGAGTTGCAATTGATCGCCTTGCGCGATGAAGAGTTCTCAAAGCATTACTACGATCTGCATCAGGAAAATAGTGAAGCCTTGGGCAAGCTGATTACCATCATATTCAATCATGCAGGCAAGAAACCTCCTTTGGCATACGCCGCTCTTGCAAGAACCTTCACCGCTTTGTCGGAAGGTTTGATACTGCAAGGACATAAAGATCCGGCCTCTGAAATTAAGCTGGTATTGAACTCGCTTATCCGGACAGCGGAGCCTTTATAGCGCTGCCTGTAATATATCCGGCATGTCCGGGGCTCAGACCTCGGACAGGATGCAAATAGGCCCCTCTGTGTTCATGCCCAGAGTTTCAGGCCATCTTCTTCACCCGCGCCGAATATCAATGGGCGGGGTAGTCCGCCACCACCACGTCAGTGCCATCCTTTTTCAGACCAATCACCTGGTAGGCATCGCTCATGCCGTCCGTTTCCATGCCGGGCGAGCCCACTGGCATGCCAGGTGCGGCAACCCCCAACAAATCATCACGCCGGCTCAAGGCCAGTACTTGATCGGCCGGCACGTGGCCTTCGACGAATTTACCGTTGATAAGGCCGGTGTGACACGACGCGAGGCGCGGTGGTACGCCATGTTGTTGCTTGAATTGGCTCATGTCGGCTTCAACATGGTCGGTGACCTTGAAACCGTTGGCTTCCAGATGGCTGACCCATTTTTTGCAGCAACCGCAGTTGGCATCGCGATGGACTTCGATGGGTATCAGCTCGGCAGCCTGGGCCAGGGAAGAGATGAAAAGGGCGCTCAGGGCGGCCAGACGCAGGTGGTTTCGCATGGGGCTCGTCTCGGGTTGTGGCCAAAAAATGCATTTTGACCCGTTTACCCAGCAAATAGACAGGGGTTGTTTCGAATCTGTGGCGAGGGGGCCAGGCCAGCCTGTTGCGATCAACGAACATTAAGCACCAGCAAACTGGTTTGCCGGGCACACATAAACAACTAACCAAGGAGCTTGATTAGTAATCTGCGCCTCTATCGAAAAGTTCAGGTAAACCAAAGAAACAACGCGCTTTGCGCTATGTACCGTAAATGTATGAGAATTGTAAAAAAAGGAAATATCTGTTGGTGACGTCAGAGCACACATCGATACTCGCCCACACTTAACTCGGTTGAACAAGGAACTTTTATGGTCGCCTCACAAGGACGTCTGTGTGTTTTGGATGATCGGCATTCCGTCACGCAGCCGGGAGCCCGGTCATGACAATCGGCTATACAGGCGCGTGGACGAGCAAGGCAGGTTTGCTGGTCAAGGATACCGGCAACGGCAAGCCTGTTACCCACAGCGCCAGGGTCAAGCAGATGCTGGCACTGGTGGGAAGCAATCCCAATGCGCTGAATACGGCGAAAATGGACGAGCAGAAACTGCACAGGAACATCAAAGGCTTCGATCCGGAAAATGTCTCCGCCAAGCAACTGGGCAATCTCAGTGCTTTCTTGAAAAGCAAAGGTCTGATTTCCGATATTACGTCGATGACCTTGCTTAATGCCGGTGACAAGTTTGATCGTTTTGGCGTACAGAAAGACCCGGATGCGAAGTTCAATGCGCTGGAGTATTTCGCCACGCAACTGGACACCATTCAGAACAACAGTATCAAGGGTGACAAGTACGCTGTTGGCCTGATTCCTGAGTACAAGACGGCGATCTACGTCCTGCAGAACTTGCAAGCTTACGGTAAGGGCAATGGCACGACCCCGACTGACAAGGGCGTCCAGGCCAAGGCGTGATGTCTGGCCGCGCTGGCCCGCTCGAACTCTCGAACTCTCGAACGGGCCGGATGCCCTGCTATCGATCAAGCAACTTCATGACTTCTTCCGGATAACGCAGCCCTGCCGTGGCATTGGCCGGGAATATCGCTTCCAAGGCCTGCAATTCTTCGTGGCTCAGCTTCACGTCCAGCGCGGCCATGTTTTCTTCCAGGTATTTGCGCTGTTTGGTGCCTGGAATCGGGATCAGGTAATCCCCTTGGGCCAAGACCCACGCCAAGGCCAATTGGCCCGCCGTTACACCTTTGTCCGTGGCCAGGGCTTGCACTTGCTGCACCAGCAACAGGTTTTTAGCGAAGTTCTCCCCTTCAAAGCGTGGACTGAAGCGACGGTAGTCGTCGGCCGCGAAATCATCCGGACTTCTTAGCGCGCCGGTCAAAAAGCCCCGGCCCAACGGACTGTAGGGCACAAAAGCAACACCCAGGCGCTGGCAAGCTGCCAGGCAACCGTTTTCTTCCTGGTCGCGGCTCCATAACGAGTATTCACTTTGCAGTGCGCTGATCGGGTGAACCTTGTTCGCTCGCTCCAGCGTGGAGACCGATGCTTCACTCAATCCCAGATAACGCACTTTGCCGGCCTTCACCAGTTCCGCCATGGCGCCAACGGTTTCCTCGATGGCCACCTGCGGATCGATGCGGTGCTGGTAATACAAATCGAGGGTCTCCACGCCAAGGCGTTTGAGGGTGCCGTCGATAGATTTGTGTATGTATTCCGGTCGACCGTTGACGCCCCGTGCACCGGGGTTGGACGGGTCACGGACAATCCCGAATTTGCTGGCAAGAAACACCTGGTGACGCTTGCCGGCGATGGCCTTGCCAATCAGTTCTTCATTGGTATGTGGGCCGTACATGTCAGCCGTGTCGAGCAGGTTGATTCCCAGTTCCAGCGCGCGGTGCAAAGTGGCCGTGGCTTCGCGGGTGTTCACGCCGGTGGTGTAGAAATCGGTCATGCCCATGCAGCCCAGACCGATCGCGCTTACCTGCGGACCGTTTTTGCCCAGTTGACGTGTTTGCATGAAATAAGCTCCCTGTGAATTGAAGCCCATTGTTGACCTCGACAGAAACGAGATAAACCGGCTAAAACTGCTATCACTATTTGGAATTTCTAAACAATCAGTCGGTAAGCCAAAGCAATGGACCGTTTCAATGCCATGCGCGTATTCACTCGAATCGTCGAACTGGGCGGCTTCGCCAAAGCGGCGGACAGCCTGCAATTGCCCCGGGCTTCGGTCACCATTCTGATCAAGCAACTTGAGGCACATCTGGGCGTGCAACTGCTGCAACGCACCACCCGGCAGATCAGCCTGACGCTCGATGGCGCCGCCTACTATCCGCGTTGCGTACGGCTGTTGGCGGATCTGGAGGAGACCGAAGCGGTGTTTTCCGCTGCTCGCCAAAATCCCAAGGGGCTGCTGCGAGTGGATATGCCGGCGGGAGTGGGGCGTTTGATCGTGATTCCGGCATTGCCGCAATTCACCGCCCGGTATCCCTTGATCGAACTGGAAATCGGGTTGAACGACCGGCCAGTGGATTTGATTCGCGAAGGTGTCGATTGCGTATTGCGCGGCGGCTCGGCCCTGGACGATTCACTGGTCGCAAGGCCGTTGGTCATGATGGACCAGGTCACCTGTGCGAGCCCGCAATACTTGCAACGCCACGGTACGCCTCAGTGTCTGGCCGATCTCGACGGCCATCGGATGGTGGAGTATTTCTCCAGCAGCACCAGCAAGCGTTATGGGCTGGAGTTTGTGGTTGATGGTCAGGTGCAGCCGATTGATCTGCCCAAACAGGTTTCAGTCAATAGCGCCGATGGATATCTCGCCGCTTGCGAAGCGGGCTATGGACTGGTCCAGACCCCGTTTTATCACGTCGCACGACAACTGGAAGAAGGCCGTTTATGTGAAGTGCTAAAGGCAGTGCCGCCACCGGCGTTTCCGTTGACGGCGCTCTATCCACCGCACCGCCAGTTGTCTCGACGGGTGAGGGTATTTGTCGATTGGCTGGTGGAGCTTTGCGCGCAGCCGAGCGCTGACTTTTATAGAAAACACTCAAGCGGCTGAGCGGGAACCGATACGGGCGTCGACGTACTGGTGGGTTCTCATGGCATTTGCGTTTTGCTGTAAGTCGTCATGCAGTCGTTGCATGTGCGCGCAGTGCAGGTTGAGGGAACGAGGCTGGACGCCTCGATGAAACAGGGCGAACCAGCCATTATCACCTGGCGTGGGCATCAAGCCGGTGAAGGCAAAGCCCAGAGCCGAAAAACTGTGCAGGTCCCGGGCGAAGTGCCGGGACAATTCCAGTCTTGCAGAGATCAGCCAGTGCCTGGGCAATTGGCTGATTTGCTCAAGCAGACGTTTGTTCAAACGTTGAATGACAATATCGAACCGATGCTGATGTTGCTTTATTTGCAAGGGCGTCACGGGCGGTGATGCATTGTCTTGCCGGGTTCCAAACACCGAGCACAGATGCTGCATAAACCTGCGACAGCTTGCGGGCCAAGGCATGTCGGGGAGTGGACGCGTGTGTCCGTCAATCAGGTGACAGCCCATGACGATGGTTTCCGGAAGTGGTTCAGCAAATGGCGAAGGGACATAATCGGGAAGCAGTCCGGTGCTGTGGAAGCCGATCTTTCCTGCCATGCGCTGAGTGTAGGGATGATGCGTCACTTGCTTGATCGAGATGTTCTTGAGGCCCAGAAAAGCGGACTGCCTCAGTAGCTCAAGGCCCAGGTAAGTCGCGAGATTCTGCCCCTGAGCGGTGGGATCTACCACGATGAGGGCCAGTTCCGCGGTATTCGAAGGCGAGTCGCGGCACAGCGCGGCATGCCCGAGCACCCGCGTGTCATCCACAGCCAGTATCGATCGCCAGCGGCCTTCGGCGTTGTGCTGACTGATCATGTTCGGCAGGTAAACATCCGGCTGAGCGTAGATATCGCCGTAGACTTCCCGAAACAACCGGCTCACGGCATCGGCATCGGAAGGACGATAGGGGCGGCATATCAACCGGGTCATCACGCGGGCTCCTGCGAGCAAACATCGTACACGCGCAAATCCTGTACTCGCAGTTGCTTGCCTGAGCGAGGGTGAAGCTGCAGGTCTGTAGTTGCGCAGCAGAGTACTCGAAACTCCAGCAGACCCTCTCGACTCAAGTCGACGATGGCCGGGTAGTGGGCGAGTAACGCTTCACGCAATGCACGGAGCACTGGTTCGACGGCTTGTAATTGAGGCTCGGGCACCCACTTCACGCTCAACAGATCCTTGGCGCCTGTCTGTTCGATCAGCAATTGCCATTGCTCGCTGTGCGCTATGCGCTGAATGATCTCGTGTATTTCTTCAGTAAGCAGCGACAGCACGCCTACGCGTACCCGCTGGCTGTGGGCGCTACGCCCCTTGAGGGCGAATTTACGCATCGGGGTTGCGGTCGGTTCACGCCAACACGCACGGTCGCCCACGGGATAACGCAGCAGCGGCATGAGCCGGCGGGTCAGATTGGTCTGCACTAGCATTCCGATATGATCGCATTCTTCAATCACTTCACCGGTGTCTTCATCGATGATTTCCAGCAAGGTTTGCTGTTCGAAAACCCGATGCTCGCCCAATGCACAATCGCGAGTGCTGGCCCCTATGAGCCCGGCGTCTACACTGGCGTAGCCGATAGAGGCAATGCGGGCGTTGGGGAATACTTCGCCGAGAATTGCCAACTGCGGGGCAAACAGGCTTTCGCCACCGTACAGCAGTGTCTCGACCCCGCACAGCACACGACGATGCTGCATCAGGTAGGCCGCGAATCGAAGCAACTGTGCAGGTACCCCGGCCAGAACATTGATTCGATGTCGAGCGATCGCAACCGCCAGTACGTCTGGTTCAATGTCTCCGGTAAACGGAAACTCACAGATGGATCGTCCGACATGGGCCAGGGAATCGTGGATAAACAGAAAACTGGCGTAGAGATCCCCTGAAAAGAACAGATTGGCGACGCGGTCGCCATTGTTCAATTGAGAAGAAAGACTGTTTCCGAAGGTACTGACCAGTGTTTGCCATTCCTCGTAGGCGTAGACCGCAAGTTTTCCCTGACTGGTCGAGCCGCCGGTTTTAAACACCAACGCATCTTCGACGTTTCCAGTCAAAACCGGCCAATGATTCAAATCACTGCTGCCGGCCCAATAGTCAGTTACATTGGTTAGCGGTAAGTCTTTTAAAACAATACCTGCAGCGGGTAAATGTTTCAGATGCTCGCTGTAATAGCTTGAGTGTTGTCGTACAAAAGGCACGAGTTGTTCGAGCGAATGAATGAATTTCACTGGATTCTCTTTTCAGGTATTTTTATTTGAATAACACGGTCGTTGAGATGTTTTGTTTTTATATTCGTTGATCGACAATCAGTGGGACTTTTCCACTGTGTTTGTTTCGTATGAATTCATGTTCAGCGCAGGCGGTAACTTCGACAATTAACAGGGCCGCGGCTATGGCAGTTGCCAATGCTTCATGGGTCAGCAATTTTTCTCGTACCCGCGTGATATCGGCATCCGTTCGCACTTGCATTCGTTCGACGCCACTGGCGGTGTAATCCAGAACAACTTGAATGGGGACTCCAACGCTGTGTTCCAGCGCCGAAGGTGAGATGAACTCCGTGCCAATCCGCACCAGCTTGCCGTGCCGCTGCAGCAGTTCGAATCGCGGCGTTGGCAGTCCGCAAGGACAAGCTCCGGGGAGCCAGCGGCCCGTGTCGCCGATGTCGTATCGGTGAACCTGCTGACCTTGCCGGGCGCGGGAAGTAAACAGCAGGCGGCCGATCTCATTGGCTTGCACCGGCACATCCTGTTCGAGCTGAACGATCTCCAGGTGCTGGGTCTCGCACATCAAGTGGAACACGCCGTCCGCGGTCGCCCGGCAGGCATGACCCAAGGGGCCTGCATCGACGGATCCATAGAGGGCAGAACGAATCGTCGACACTGCGCAACTTTCCATCAGGCGTCTGCTGGCCTCGCCTGGATGCTCGCCGCCAAGGAACACTTTGCCAATACCGGCATAGTCGCGAAGTCGGGCCTGCTCTTTGAAAAACAGACGATGCAGCGTACTGGGCATGCCAATCAATACGGTGACCCGTTGCTCCACGATCAATCGGGCGATCTCGCTGAAATCGTCGTCCTGCGCAGCCCCCATGGGCAACTGGGTAACGCCCATCTGTTCAAGAATGCTCGAAAAACTGAAAAAACCACCGTACAGGTTCCCGCCATAGAACAGATTCATCACCCGGTCCTGTGACGGATCGAGCCCGGCAGCGAACATGCCATCAGCCGCGGCGCGCATTTGTCGCTGGAAATCCCGGTAGCTGAAACCTGCCAGGGCCGGAGTACCGCTGCTACCGCCGGAGCGAAAATACAGCTGTGCCAGGGGGCTGATCGGCTGGGTCATGAAGGTGTCTTTGTCCATGATCGGGCCACGGGCTGTGTCAGGGGCAGGCGGCACCGGGTCGAGCGTTGAGCGGCCAATCGAGACATCAGCGGCCAGGCTCACAGAGAGGCGACGACTCAGACGCGACAGCGCATAAACACCATCGTGAGGCTCGCCGGCGTAGCCATCATGAATCGTCTGGCAAGGCGCGATGCGCGTGACGCCGGCGTTGACCAGTGTACGAACAAGCTCGGGTGTCCCTGCCGGGGACGCTATCAATGCGCAGCTTTGCAGGACGTTTCGCCAGGGCAACAGCGATTCGGCGAGCAAGTGCTGTGGGACTGGCTTGAGCAGCACTGTACGAAACAGCGGCGATGGCGCGAGTGTCTGATGATGCTCCCAGATGACACGCCATCCGGCGCCCGTCCATACCTGACCGGTCTGATCGTTGAAGCATTGGTCAAGCTGCGCCATGGCGGTGTGCGTGGTGATTTCCGAAGCTTCACGATCTGTCGGCACCAGCGCCGGCCACTGTTGGGCGCGACGCTTGAAGGCTTCGGCCAGACGGTCTCCAAGCTTGTGCAGGACCGCCGGATCGTTGCTGTCCACCAATACCCATTGAGGGCTGGAGCATGCTTGTTGATCCAGCCGACAGACTTCATCTGCCAAGGCATCGAGCGCGGCGGGCTCCGCCGCTTCAGGTGACAGATAGGCAAAGCTGATTTTGTGTCCCCAGTCGATCCAGCGGCACCCCGCAGGAATCTGCTGACGAATCGCCTTGAGCGCTGCCACACCCCCCCAGGCCGATACCCCGTCTGCCGTGGCGCAAAGTTGCGCTATCTGCGAGGTATGAACCGGCAGAACCGCTACGAATTCGGCCAGCTTGCCGCTGCTGTCGCATTGCACAAGGGCGGCCAGCAACTGCGCGGTCAATCCCTGATCGCTGGCACTGGGGCGCAACCAATTGACATTGCCGGCCAGCAGGCTTTCGAGTATTGCGCAGAAGGCCAGTAACGGCGCATTGGCCGGGGTGATATGCACCACCAACCCTAATGGATGCCAGCTTTCGAAACATGGCTGTCGATAGTCGATACGCCGCAGCGAACGCGGTTGCAGGCCCAACTCTCGCTCAAGTTTGCTGCTCAGGTTGCTGCGCTGGCAGAAATCGATCAGCCCCTGATATTGCTCATCATCAAGGGACAGACCCTGGCTGCGAGATTGCAACTTCGTGGCAAAGCGGGCAGCAGACTCGATAACGGTCTCACTGTCGATCGGTGAAGAAAGCAGCTGGGGCAATGGTTTCTTGAGGCGTTCGAGGGCACTTTCCGGGGTGATGTCATCGTGCAACTGGCCATTGATCAGATACATATCAAGCGCCTCCGATCAGTTCGGATGCGGCCATGGCACAACTGCGAGTGGCGGAGGTGCCGGCACGTCCATGGAGCTCGAACCAATCGGTTGGCAGACCGCATCCGCAACTGGCACCGGGATGCAACGTTGCCAGATCGCCCATGACCACGGCATGGGCAGGGCTCGACGAAATGTACGGCGAGACGAATTCCAGCAAGCCGCGCTGGCCGTATGGCTGGACAGTGAAATCGGATGGGTTGCGCACGAAAACCTTCGAATAGATCGGTACATGAAAATGATGGTGGGCACACTGGATATAAGGCACTGCATGCTCTACGGCGCCATAGCCGTCCCGACAGCGGGGCAGGTCGATACCCAACTGCCGATTGATTCGGGCATACAACCGATGCAGGGGAATTTCCTGTGCCTCCTGGGTTTTCCAGCCACCCCCCAGAAACACCAGTGACTGGGCAGGCAACTGCAAATCAGCCACGCCGGTGTCTTCCATGCATTGAAGGGCATGCGAAAGGAACGCCGGAAAACCGAGAATGCGAACCGGCAATCCTTCCTCGGCAAATTCCTGCAAGGCCCGAATCACACCAAAAAGATCGAACTCATGACCTTTGCCGGTAAGACGCAATCCGTAAACGACACGGTTGATGGGGGCGTAGCTGCAAAGAAACTGATCGGTATAGGCAGTGCCCAGGGTAATGGCCGCTTCGGGTTCATAGCTCAGGAGCAGATAGTTGCAGGGGCTGTCCGGTGTATCCCAGCCGTAATGCCGGAAAATGTGGTTCACCATGCCTTGTGCGGCGGCCATGCTGCGATGGTCGTAGCGCATGCGACTTTTTTGGCCGCTGGTGCCGGATGATGTCAGCTCCAGCGCGCCTTCGCCTGTGGGGCCGTAAACCAGATGACGCTTGAAGTAATTGGCGAAAATCGGCGGCAACCTTGACCAGTCATCCAGCGTCTCCAGGGCGTTGGCGTCAAGACCATTGGCATTCAACCAGCGTTCATATCCGGGCGTGTGATGACAATGAAACAGGCTGATTTCGCTCATGGCCCGGTCGAACAGACCGTCCGGCACGGAATCCAGGCAATAGGGTTGCGTTAACGCACAAAGCGCATCGGTATGGGGTAGATGGATCATCAAAAAACCTACTGATTGGTGTCAGATCGCAAGCGGGATGCGAGAACGACGCAGAAACAATTTCAAGGGCGCCAGGCACAGTAGCCCCATGAGACAGGCCATCAGAGCGAAGGCCTCAAGGCTGTCACCGACACCCAGGGCCGCGATAATCGAGCCGCCACCACCCATGACAGCAATGGAGATCATGCCGATCGCGGCTGAGACCAGCCCTTTACTGTCATCGCTGGAAAACAGCGCGAGCCGGTACAGCGCGGCGTTGCTCATGCCAAGACCGATGGCGTACAGCGACAAGCAACTGACCAGCAGGAGCGTCGAAGCACCGGTGAAAGTGATGGCGGCCAATGCGATTAGCCCACCGCAAAACGGCCACAGCGCGTATCGAATCAGTTGGGGCAGTTCAGTGTTGGCAATCAAACGGTTAAGTATCAGATTGCCGAGAATGACCGCCGCGAACACCGGGATCTGCCACAGGCCGTACTGCAAGGTGGAAAGTCCCTGGTTCTGGATCAACAGGAGTGGTGCCAGCCCGATCCAGGCAATCAACGGCAGGCTCATCAGTCCCAAGGCGATGCTGGCGCGCAGGAATTGAGTATTGGTGAGCAAAGCGGTGTAGCGGCGCACCGTGCCACCCCATTCAAAGGGGACGGCAGCCAGTCGTTGACCGTCCTGACGCAAAGTGCCCACCGTTTCCGGCATATACCAATAAAGCCCTAGCCAGACCATCGCGCCGCCGACCCCTAATGCAAAAAACAGCTCCCGCCAGGAGAGCCATTCCAGCATCAGACTGCCGAGCAAAGGACCCAGCAGCGGAGAGAGCAGTGCCACGTTGCCCAGCAATGCCATGATCTTTACAGCGTCGGCTTCACAGAAGACTTCTTGCAGGGCTGGATAACTGACCGCGATGACAAATCCCAATCCCATGCCCTGAATCAGGCGTAAACCATTGAAGACAAAGATGCTCTGCACGTAAAACGCCGCAGCGCAGGCTAGAGCGAATGCCGCACAGCCGATGAGCAGTATTTTGCGACGCCCGAAATGATCGGACAGTGGACCGATAAACCACTGCAATAGAATGCCCCCGGCCAAATAAAGATTAAAGGCGTAGGGAACATGACTCGCGGGGGCATTCAGTTGATGGGTTACGGTCAACATGGCCGGCATGATCATATCGCTGGCCATATACGTCAGAAGTTCAAAAAGAGTGATTGCAAGGCAGAAACCAAGTAGGCGAGACGAACTTATATCTATTAACGGTTTATGCATGATGTTCCTGTGGTGCCGGTAAGTTGGTAGGGCGGCAGAACAAGAATATCCATGGCTCATGACGAATTTCATGTGCTTATTTGGGGCAAAAAGTTTCAGTGTTTTTCGTGTTGTGTCGAGTTTGGAGTTTCAGAGAAAACAGATTGTAAGTTTGTAATAAATTCCCGGTTTATTCAGAATTGTCCTACACAAAAAAATGCCTGTTATAAAACCGGCATTTGTAAGAGGCTCCCAGGACAGATTTTCGATCCATAAATAATTCGTTTATGCAGCAGCCATAACCGCGATCGCTATGCGAAAACGTTGCAGCCACTCAATGTCAAGGGAGCAGCCGACAGAGATTCGGCGAAAGATCTCCAAAATTCTCTTGGTTATCGCCGTAATGAAGTCAAATCGTGTCATCGGCTGTAACATAAGACCTCCTTTGCGGCCCCCATTCTCACGAATCGGTAGTGGCTTGACAGGCAATGGATACACATCGGATACATTTTTTGGTTCAGGAACCCGCAATGACCCAGTCGCAACGTTTGAAATACTCGATTCTGATTTCCCTGGTGGTACTGGGGATCATGTTCGGCCTTTCCTGGCTGCAAAATGCAGGGATCATTACAGAGCAGCTGTTCCAATACATCGCCATTGGCGTGGCGGTGCTCGTGGTGGTGATCAATGGCGTGATGCGTCGCAAGGTCAAGCCTTGAGCGACGCTCCCTGGCCGGATTACTCGCTATTCAGGACGGCGGCAGCCTGTGGATGCAGGCTGTAGCTTTTGTCTGGATTGAGGGTGATCACGCCTTCACCGCACAAGCGTTTCAATACTTCACGGACACTGAGAAAGGACAGGGGAATGTCCAGGTTCAGCAAGTGACTGTGCACGCCACGCACCCCCAGGCTGCGGTTGCTTTGCGCGGCCGTCAGCAAGGCGTCGATGACTTTCAAGCGAATCAGGCTGGTTCGCAGGCCAAAGCTCTTCAGCAGAAACTTGATCCGTTCGTTGCCGTGGCGTTCGGCGGGTTGATTGAAAACGCCCAAGCCCGGGTTGCTGGCTTTTGGCGCATGGCTACCGTCCATTGGCAATTGCCGGTTGTACATGCAAAAACTCCTTTTCAGAGCCTGACCAGGAAAATGTGATGGGCGCTCTCAATCAATAAGACGAACGAGCAGGCAAATAATGAAGCCCCCTATGTAGAAAATTTGTCGCCAGCACGTCAGCGGCCCGTGAGCCGGGCGTGAAGACCGCCCTCAACGGCTTAAATTTTTGCTGGTTGCTTCGTTTCAGGAGAAGGCGCATTGCGTGTCATACGTCTTTTCGATCAGGAGCGAGCGTGATTATTTCCAGGCAGTTAACCAGGTTGAGCCTTGCGGGTGTGTTGCTGGGGCTGAGTCTTGCGGCGAACGCGCGCAGCCAGCCAGAGCAGGCGACGGCCGAGATTCGTCGAACCAGTTTTGGCGTGCCGCATATTCGTGCCGACAACGAGCGCGGCCTCGGCTACGGCATTGGCTATGCCTACGCTCAGGACAATCTGTGCCTGCTGGCCAATGAGATCGTCACCGTCAATGGCGAGCGCTCACGGTATTTCGGCCCGG
The DNA here is from genome assembly GCF_002286815.1 of Pseudomonas sp. PICF141. Taxonomy (GTDB): domain Bacteria; phylum Pseudomonadota; class Gammaproteobacteria; order Pseudomonadales; family Pseudomonadaceae; genus Aquipseudomonas. The sequence goes on along the minus strand of NZ_MUNM01000031.1, from coordinate 19,003 downwards.
ATCAGTTTACGGTCGAAGAGCGAGGGAACCTGGCCAGCGATGTGTTTTTCAACTGGCTGAATACACCGCAGGCAGTCGCCGCTTTCTGGCAGGCGCAAACGCCTGAAATTCATGAACTCATCGATGGTTATGTGGCCGGTTACAACCGTTCGCTGACAGAACGTCGGGCCCAGGGTTTGCCTCAGCAATGCGCGGGAGAATGGGTGCGCGCGATAACGGCGCAAGATCTGGTCAAGTTAACCCGACGATTGCTGGTCGAAGGCGGCGTGGGTCAGTTTGCCGAAGCATTGGCCGGCGCTACTGCGCCGAAAAGCGTGGCCCATTCGGCGGGCGAGCCGGAGTCTTTCCAGCTGGCAGACTCACGCATGCAACGTTTCGCTCTGGATCGCGGCAGTAACGCCGTGGCGGTCGGCAGCGAACGTTCGTTCAACGGCCGCGGGATGTTGCTGGCCAATCCGCATTTTCCCTGGGTTGGCGGGATGCGTTTCTATCAGATGCACCTGACCATTCCCGGCAAACTGGATGTCATGGGCGCCGCGTTGCCTGGCCTGCCCATGATCAATATTGGTTTCAACCAGCACCTGGCGTGGACCCACACGGTGGATTCGTCCAAGCATTTCACGCTGTACCGTTTGCAACTCGATCCCAAGGATCCGACCCGTTACCTGCTGGATGGCAAGTCCTTGCCGATGAAAAAGCAGACACTGGCGGTGAACGTGAAGCAAGCCGATGGCCAGATCCGGCAGATTTCCCATGTGGTCTACAGCTCGCAATTCGGCCCGATTGTGCAATGGCCCGGCAAGCTCGACTGGGACAACCGGTTCGCCTATAGCCTGCGCGATGCCAATCTGGAGAACGACCGGGTCTTGCAACAGTGGTATGCGATGAACCGTGCTGGCAGCCTCAAGGATTTTCAGGCATCGGTGCACAAGATTCAGGGGATTCCGTGGGTCAATACCCTGGCGGTGGACGATCAGGGACAGACGCTTTACATGAACCTGTCGGTGGTGCCGAACGTCAATGCCGACAAGCTGGCCAAATGCAGCGATCCACGGGCCGGATTACAAATGATCCTGCTCGACGGTTCCAACAGCGACTGTGCCTGGGACATCGACCCGCAGGCTGCGCAAAAAGGTATTTATGCGGCAGACACGTTGCCGCAACTGTTGCGTAAAGACTTTGTGCAGCATTCCAACGATTCGGCCTGGATGGCCAACCCGGCACAACCGCTCACCGGTTTCTCGCCGCTGATCAGTCAGGACAATCAGCCATTGGGGCTGCGCTCGCGCTTTGCACTGGAACGCCTGGGAAGTTTGAACACTGTCGCTGCGGCAGATCTGCAACACATGGTGATGGACGATCAGGTGTATCAGGCGACCCAAGTGATGCCGGACCTGCTGCAATTCTGCGCCGCGGATCCTGGCGCCGATGCGCCGACGCTTACGCCGTTGTGTGCCAGCCTCAAGGTTTGGGATCGCCGGGTGAATCTGGACAGTGGGCTGGGCTTTGTGCATTTTCAAAATATCATGGAGCCATTGCAGAAAATCCCCGGCATCTGGCGTGTCCCGTTCGATCCGAAAGATGCGCAGCACACACCACGTGGCCTGGCCATTGACCGGCCGGACGTCGCCACAGCGGTTCGGGCGGCGATGCTGGCCTCGGTAGAACAGGTAAAAAGCCTTGGACTGAAGGCCGATAGCCGCTGGGGTGATATCCAGGTGGTCAGCAGTGGCGGGCAGCAAACGCCCATTCACGGCGGGCCGGGCACGCTGGGTGTGTATAACGCGATCCAGAGCGTGCCGGGAGCTGACGGCAAACGCGAAGTTGTCAGTGGCACCAGCTATTTGCAAGTGGTGACTTTCGATGACAAGGGGCCCCAGGCCCAGGGCTTATTGGCGTTCTCGTTGTCCAGTGACCCGGCATCCAAGTACTCCCGGGACCAGACACTGGCCTTCTCCAAGAAGCAGTTGAGTGTGTTGCCGTTCACCGAGCAGCAGATCACGTCCGATCCGCAATACCAGGTCCAGACGATTCGCGAGCAGGATGAAAAAGCAGGGAAGATCGCCGCGCAGTAGTCGCGATCGCGTTTGAATCAAAGTGAAGGCCGCATCCCGAAAGGGTGGCGGCCTTCAGCTTTTTGGGACTTGTTGCGGGATTGAATTGACGACCGGATTGCCGTCCTTGTTGCGGGTCAGGTACACCGGCAGCACCTTGGGCAACGAGGCCACCAGACTATTGAGTTCTTTGATGTTGTAGATACCGCCGAGGCGAATCGAGCCGGTGCTGTGATCCGCGATCATGACAGGCTTGTTCAGATAACGATTGATCAGGGGCAGGGCATCGCTCAGCGTCAGATCATCGAGCACCAGTTTGCCGCTGCGCCACGCCAGCGAATGGTCATCGGCGGAGACCTGGCTGATTTGCGGCGTAAAGTCGCCGTATCGATAACGTGCCTGCATGGCAGGTTCAAGACGTGAACCTTCGCCGGGCAGGGCACTGTTGCTGGTCACCAGCACGGACCCTTCGATCAGGTTCACGCGTACCTGGTCTTCATACTTCCAGACATTGAATCGGGTACCGGTGACGCGAATGCTGCCATCGGCTGCCTTGACTATGAACGGATGCTGCAGGTCATGACTGACGCTGAAGAAGGCTTCGCCTTTTTTCAACGTGACACGACGCTGATCCTTGTAATTGCTGAACGTCAGTTCAGTGCCCAGATTCAGTTCCACCTGACTACCATCGCCCAACGTAACCTGACGAACATTATCAGTCGCCTCGAAATGCTGATAGGCATTGGGCAGCCAGCCCAGGTTCCATCCGGTATAGGCCGCCAGCGGTAACGCCAAGGCGCAGACGGTAGCGGCAATGCCGAAAGTGCGCCAAGGCGTTGTCGGTTTGAGGCGAACCGTCGGCGCGCAGGATTGGGGACGAGGCAAATCGCCCGCAACCTCCCAGATTTCCAGCATGGCTTGGTATTCGAACGCGTGCAGAGGATGGGCATCATGCCATTGCTCGAACGCCTGACGCTCTTCAGCCGTGCAGTCGATGGCATGCAAACGCATGCACCAGTGCGCAGCGGCATCGGTGATGGCGTCGTATTGAACTTGGGAGAGAGAGTGGTCGGTCATTGACTCATCCTGATTTCCTGCATTCTAACCTTGAGGGGAAGTCTGCGAGAACAACCGTCATGGCATTTGCCCATCAAAGTACAACTTATTTTCACGTGGGCGCCTGAAAACCGGGTGCCGCCGCCCTGGCAGTATCCATACAGGGCGTGAAAAAATGGTCAACATCTCCGACTGGCTATCCCGGACCGTAGCAGCTGTCGAGCCTGAGCGAGGCTGCGTTCGGGCTCGGCAGCTGCTACGTCCGGACATCAAGCCGTGGGCGAGACCGGCACCGGATCCAGCTGTCGACCCATTTCACAGATCAAGTGAGCGATCGAGTCGGCATTGCGCAAAATGGTGTCGGCTCGCAGGCCCACATTTCGTGGATTCAGGAACGCGTTGCGGGCTTCCTCCATGGTTTTGCAGCCCGTCGTTCTGAGGATGTCCTTACCCACGTGTTCCAACCCTTCGATCGAATCCAGATTGATCCACGACTGCTCGATTTCGCTCCAGTGGGCAAACAGTTCTTCCCTGGGGGTGGCCAATGACAGTGCCTGTCGCTGGAAATCCTGTTGTCTGTACTTGGTTGCAGTTCCGAAACCGGTCACTGTGGCGATGAGATCGGTGAACGGACGCCTCGCCTCAAGCGAGGCAATATCCACGGTATTCGAAAAAAGATGGGAGAACTCATGAATCAACGTAGCGGCCCGGGCGTGGTCGTTGACGTTGAAAGGCTCAGTCAGGCAGGACTTGTACCAATCGAGCTGTGGATCAAAAAAAAGCTCCGTGAAATGCACACGCTGCTGTGCATCGTTATGCACCACAAAAGCGATCGTGCCACTCATCCCGTATCGGCTTGAACCGACTACAAAACGCTCGGTATTCATAAAGTCTACCGTGGGATCCACCAGCGCTTTGCAAATGGGCACGATGACGGTTTTTATTTTGTTCAGGAGGCTGGCGTCGAGGTCCTTGGCATCAAAAAAAACTTTAAGGAAAGTATCCAGCCGTGTACCCGGCGTCAGGTGTTTGAGTTGTGCCAGGTTATGCAAGCTGTTAAACGCATAGAAACGGGCCATGTCGATCGCTTGCGTGATCATCCGCGCTTTTCCCGGGTATTTTGTCCGGATCTCTTCCATGCCCCGGGCTTCGACGTTCAAAGTCTCTCTGACCACCAGGCTGGTAGCGATTTGGTTGTGCATTTTTGACAGGGCTTTACCGTAATGAATCGTGTGGACGTCCGGATCGACCACCCACTGCTGACCAGCAGCTGCCATCAATGCTGGACCTTGGCGTTGATCCTTGGTCATGCGCCAGACTGGCCCGGTTTTGGCGACGGGATAGACCTTCCCCTCGACCGGGGCGTATGTGCGATTGTTGACTGAATCCAGGTATGTGCCATCGGCGCTGTTCTTCTTCAGGTTCTTTAATGCAACGTCCGAGCTCTCGAAAGGCTGCAATAGCGTGCGCGCCGGTGCCGTCGGTTTCACTTGCGACCATGGCGGGGCGGCCACCGGGCTGACAACCGGTGCAGCGTCGGAAGTTGCTTGCTCAGTGGCCGAAGCCTCCAGCGACAACCTGCCCACCGTCACCATCTGCGCGGCCCCGTCAATAAACGCCTGCAAAGCCCGTGTCCAGTGGTGATCCTGCAGCGCTTGGGCAGAGTTCTTGAAGTCCTTGTAGCTTTGCCACAGAAACTGCCCATAGGCGAGCTTGCCCGGCAATACACCGGCGATCAGCTTGATGCCAGCGCTGAACAGGTTTTTGGCGGTTTGCCAATCGGCCTGACCGTTGATTTGGGAATGGCTACCGAGCATCGTCGATAAAAGCCCCATGTTATCGCTGAACAACTGTACAAGCAGGTTGCCGCCGATGGGGGAGGACGCGAGGCTGATTTCGCTTGGCTGTCCGACGGTGGACTTGAACAGGTTACCGAACAAGGACCGCTGATTTTCGGGGAGCCGCCGAATGATCAGATTTTGCAGTGCCCCTGGTGTATTGATCGCTGAGATAACGTTGGCCTCGCTCTCAAACTCGGAAAATACCGAGGCCGAATGATAAGGCGCATACAGGATTTGCGGCCCGTCATGCCCGGCACCAGGACCGATCAGGTACAGGCCCAGGGTTTTGACGGCCGCGGCGCCTGCGGTCTTGATCAATTCCAGCGGCCTGACGATAGCGTGGGCACCGGCTACCGCCATGCGGGCCATGGCGTCCGGCATGTCGAATACCTGCAGGATCAAATCGAAAGCGCGGGCGGAAAGATGTTGCTGCAGTTTCAGCGCGTGAGCGTGTTGCAGCAATTGCCACGGTAATTGTCGAATGTAGCGTTGCTTTCGTTTGTCGGCATCGGTACCGGCCCTGGTCAATGCGTCTGTCACCCGCTTTACATAATCGCTCTGGATATTCAGTGACTGTATGAGCTGGCGCACGGCATCCTGATTCAACCGATCGGGCAGCGTCCGGGAAATGCTCGACGCTATTTTGAACCCGATACCTTGAGCCACGCTCGCAGGATTCAGGGCACATTCGGTGAGGCTGCGCGAGGGGCCGGCCAGGGTCAGGTCGGGTGTGATTCTGATGTGATCAGGGTCAAGCTGCGCTCCGGGGAATCGACTGCCGAGCAATGACGCCAATCGCTCATGCACGTACGACCTCAGGGGCTGGATCCCATGCAAGTAGTCTTTGTCATCGGTGACGCTGTTGCGATATTGCTCCAGCAATTCAATGTGCAGCTGTTGTTCTTCGACTGGGGCCATGGCGAGCCATGCAGGCAGAGACTGCTGTCGAGTGATGGCTTGCGAGATCAATTTGCCCCTGCGCAAATTGGTGTCGATGACTTTTTGCGTCATCTTTTGCAAGGCTTTGACCTGTTGCATGTCACTCAGTTTAAGGCTGCGCAGGTGTTCGCAACGGGCCAGGAAGTGATCAATGGCGGATTGCGCAAGGTGCCGCAAGACGTTGCCCTCAATCAGTCGCAGCGAATTGAGCGTATAGCGCTGGTGGAAGGTGTGCTGGGCAGGGGAGAGGTTTTCCAGCAGTTCCAGGCGTCTGTTGGCGTCGAGCAAGCGCCGGTTCAATTCCATCGTTGCGTTGCTCACCGTCGCGAAGACTTCCAGCCCCGCTGCCGGTGTCCACAGAATCGCCCGCCCCGAATGCCGGACATCGAGCCCGCCCCGCTCGGTCAACAGCAGGCAATTGGCCAAGGGCCGCACATCGTTCTGCCCGGAACAGTCCAGGATCAGCGAATAGGCGTCAGGCCTGAAACCGTTGAGGGCGAGGCGGGTTTTTCGATCGGGTTGATCCGGGTTGAGTGCCGTCTCGACAATGGCCCGGTCGGCGCTGCGTAGCGTTGCGTTGAGCGCTCTAAGGCTGGCTTCCCCGCGTATTCCCACGGCCAATGCGTGGGCCAGCCGGGGTTTGAGTTTCTCCAGATAAACGCGCTGAAACGCCAGCGAGGCAATCGGCTGAGACGCGAATTCCGTGCTGATCAGCGATTCGACATCGTTGAAGGTTTTTACGAACGCTGCTGCCGTGTCCGCCAACACCATTGAGGGTCGTTGGTTGCCGGATAATACCGGCCGGGTACTCCAGCGTCCCTGAACATCCAGCAACAGCAATTGCTCGCTGATCATGGCGCGTATATCCAGCGCCTTGTCGAACAAGGCATGGAGGTCCACGGTACCGTCGCTGTGACGAAAAACCTGCAGCACGTATTCGATATTTTGCAGTTGCTTGGTGATGATCGCCTCAAACAGCGTCTTGAATATCGACCCTGAAATCACTTCGCCGGAGACCTGCGGGTGGCTGAAGCCGATGAACCGGTTACGTTCATCCAGCCCCAGAAGACCGTAGAGTTCGTCTTCGTGGCCTGCGGCGCTGAATTTGCTGAGCAAGGTATCTTTGAGGTCCTGATAGTCCTTCAACACCTGGAGTCCTTGCGTCGGCGTATATAGAAAGGCATTGGCGTGATCAATCATCAGTGCGCCCGCCAGTTCGACATAATTGGCCGCGTGTTCCCAAAGTCGCACCGTCTCGGTCTTGAGTGGCAAGGAAGCACCCGCCGTTGGCTGAATCAATGAGTGCAAGGCCAGGCTCTGTTCAGGGCTGATGATGCCAGCCTCGCGTTTGAGCAGGCATTCTGCGCGCGCCTTTTCAAGAATTGCCCGACCGAAAAAAGCGCGACGGGATGCACCGTCGGCTGCGGCATTATCCCAATAGTGCTGCAGTTTTGTGCCAAGAAGGCTTCCCAGTTTGCTGGCAACGGTCTTTACCGCGGTTTCCCAGTGGTATTGGTCGGTGGTCGCCGGTTGTTTGTCTGGGTGGGAGTATTCCCGAAGTTGCCCGGTCGGCCATCGCTGATGACGGTAATACGACAGCACCGCCTCGCTCAGGGACAGGGAGTTGATCCAGCGTCGGGAGGCGGCATTGTTGTCGTGGGCTGGTGCAACAGCGTAGATGTTAAGCCGCGTCTGGCTTTGATCAAGGCTCGGGAATGGCGACTGCAAACACTCATCGAGCAATGTGTCGAGCAACGAAGTGAGTGTTGGCAATTTGATCAACTCCTCCAGCATGGCTTGCTCGTTCATGTGCTGGTTATGGGCGATGACGGTGCGCTGGTCTTCGAATATGTCGCCTTCGATGGCTTGAAAGCTCACTTGAACGGAGGTCGCGGCTGCCAACGTTTTACGCGCGGACAACGACAAGAAGGCCAGCAGGTCGTCGTCCTCGGTCGCACTGTTCAGTTGACGTTCAAGCTGTTCGGTCAAGGCTGTGCGGCTGTCGAATTTTTTTATGCCGGCGTATGGGGTGTAGAGAATTTCACCGCGGTCATCCGGAGTGAGGCTCAACACGAAGCTGCCGGCCAGGGGAGTGGGGTCAAGAGCATCTGACTTCAGCAGGATTTTTTCGGCAAACATCGGCGGGGTCTGTTGACTGCGTAATGCCTGGCTGGCCAGTTCCAGATGACTGAACCATTCGAAATCCTTGCGCGTCAGCCCATGGGTTTTACCCAGATCATTCCAGTGGCCGGGCGAGTGCAGGGCCTCGGGGAAAAACAGTGGAGCGGGGGGTGTGGGCATCGTCGAGTCTCGTTCAGGGCGTGGTTGAATGCGCCAGTGGATTGAGGCTCAAGACTAAAAGTCGCGGCTGAGTCGACGGTGGTAGATAGTTACCGCATGGCCGCCCGATATTTATGCAAGCATGCGCCAAAGCGTTTTTTCGGCTCAATCGGTTCTGATCAGATGCACCCTTTCAAGCGAAGGGTTGACAGGCTGCTCGTTGCCCGTTGTTAATCGGTTGGTTTTCGTACGCTGTTGCCCCCTCCAATAATTACTCTGGAGCTTCAGATGTCTGCGTCTCACGATCATGTATCTACTGCGGTTTCGTCAAACGTGTCCTTCGAAGCGCTGACGGCGTTGCTCGAGCAAATCTTCCTGCGCCACGGCACCTCAGCCGATGTCGCCAGCACCCTGGCCCTCAACTGCGCCGGTGCCGAGCGCGACGGGGCTCACAGCCACGGTGTATTCCGCATTCCCGGTTACGTATCAACGTTACAAAGTGGTTGGGTCAATGGTCAGGCGGTGCCGGTGGTCGAGGACGTGGCTTCGGGCTTTGTCCGGGTCGACGCCGGGAATGGTTTCGCCCAACCGGCGCTCGCGGCGGCGCGGCCATTGCTGGTCGAAAAAGCCCGCAGTGCCGGCATTGCGGTGCTGGCCATTCGTAATTCCCACCATTTCGCTGCCTTGTGGCCGGACGTCGAACCGTTTGCCGATGAAGGGCTGGTGGCGCTGAGCGTGGTCAACAGCATGACCTGCGTGGTGCCACACGGTGCCGATCGTCCGCTGTTCGGGACCAACCCGATTGCCTTCGCCGCGCCCCGGGCCGACGGTGCTCCGATCGTCTTCGACCTGGCGACCAGCGCCATCGCCCATGGCGATGTACAGATCGCTGCCCGCAAAGGCGAGCGTTTGCCAGTGGGAATGGGGGTGGACAGCCTCGGTCAGCCGACCCAGGACCCGAAAGCGATTCTCGAGGGCGGCGCCTTGCTGCCGTTTGGCGGGCACAAGGGCTCGGCGCTGTCGATGATGGTGGAGTTGTTGGCGGCGGCGTTGACGGGGGGCAATTTTTCTTTCGAGTTCGACTGGTCGAACCATCCGGGGGCGAAAACACCCTGGACGGGGCAACTGCTGATCGTTATCGACCCGAGCAAATCGGCGGGGCAGAATTTTGCCGAGCGCAGTCAGGAACTGGTCCGGCAGATGCACGGTGTGGGGCTCAAGCGCTTACCGGGTGATCGACGTCACGGGCAGCGCGCCAAAGCCAAGGTCGAAGGCATTGCGCTTGATGCCCAGACGCTGGCAAATCTGCGGGAACTGGCCGGGCTCTGAGAGGAGCAGTGTTTTTTGTAGGAGCCAGGCTTGCCGGCGAAGGCGATCTCAAGTCCGCCTTCGCCGGCAAGCCTGGCTCCTACAAGTTCGGTGTTTCCCAATTAACGCCGGCCTAACAACAACCCCACCACCAAACCGAATCCGGCGCAGATGGCCACGGTTTGCCAAGGATGGCCACCGATGTAGATTTCACTGGCCTCGACCGCAGGCCTGGTCCGGTCACGCATACTGGCGACTGAACCCCGTGCCTGTTTCAGTTTCTGGGCGATTTGCCCACGAAGGGTTTCCGCTTCTTCACCGACCAGTGAAGCACTGCTCTTGAGCAGTTTTTCCGACTCTTCGATCAGGGCTTGAAGTTCGCTGAAGACCTGATCCTTGATTTGATCCTCGGCGACTTGATCGATGATTTTGCGGGCCATTAGAGTACTCCTTGCAGATAAATGGGCAGTGAACAATGGAGTCTGGCGCTATGGCAAAAGTTGCAGTCATTTTGCCTGGCGACTCCACCCTGAAGAAAAATCCAGGGCAGGACATTTCCTCCTACAGTGTAAGATGTCGCCTATTTTATGCAGCAGGTAATCCTCCATGAGCTTCAATCTGGCCGACAAACCCCTTGCCGAGCGCGCGGCGCTTGAAGATGAAAAATCCCGTCTGTTCGAACTCTGGCAAAACAACCTGGGTAAATCCAAGGGCGAAGCCGCACGGTTGTTCGCTGAGCGTGCCAAGCGCAAAGGCAAGTGGGCCGAATGGGTGCGCGCCGAACTCGACGGCATGTCGCCCCCGGAATTCGCGAATATGGTACGCAGCGAAGTCAATCGCCTGATGGCCGCTAAATAAGCTTCCAGACACCCTTCCCCTGTAGGAGCTGCCGCAGGCTGCGATCTTCTGATCCTGCTCTTTTGCCGGTGTCGAAACCGCCAAAACTCAAAAGATCGCAGGCTTCGCCAGCTCCTGCCTTTGGGAAAAGGTCGCGATGATCGCCTCGCGCACTTTCAACACCACCGGATCGAGCTGCGTGCTGGTGCGCCAGCCCAGCTCGATCGGATAGCGTGGCAGCGCCAACGGGCAGGGCAGCAGCGCCAATCCGCTGAGCGTGGCGATACTTCGAGCCGCATGGGCTGGAATGGTTGCCACGGCCTGACTGCCCTTGAGCAGATGCGGCAACGCGGCAAAGTGCGTGGTCGAGGCGCATACCCGCCGGCTCAGACCCAACGCCGCCAGGCCTTCATCGGTGATCCCGATAAAACCGCCCGATGACACCAGAATGTGCTCGCGGGCGATGAACGCCTCAAGGCTGAGAGTCTCTTGGCCCTCGGCCAGGCTGAGGGGGTCGACCAGGCACAGATAATCCCCTTCACCCAGCACCTGACGACTGAGCAAACGTTCGGCAAACCCGCCCGCCGTGATCGCCAGATCGATGCTGCGTTCCATCAAGGCCCGGGCGACGATCTGGCTGTGGGTCTGGCGAAAGATCAGCCGCAGTTTCGGTGCGCGTTCCGCGATCTCTTCAATCAATCGTCGCCCGTAGGCGATTTCGAAATCATCCGATAAACCCACCGTCACCGAACGTCCGTCGTAATGATTCGCCGCCGGATCGACCATCGCCAGGCTCTGGCGGCATTTGTTCAGCGCATCGCTGACCACCGGTTTCAACTGATTGGCCTTGAGCGTTGGCGCAAGACCTCGGCCAGTGCGCACAAACAATTGATCGCCATAAACCTGGCGCAATCGGCGCAACGCCGCGCTGACCGCCGATTGCGTCAGGCCCAGACGTAAGGCGGCACGGCTGGCGCTGGACTCCTCATGCAGGGCTTCGAAGACTTTGAGCAGATTGAGATCGACGGTGGCGATATTCATTTGGTTCATATCATTCAGCAGTGAGTCGGGCTTTATTCATGATCCTGTGGCGCCGGACAATGAGCAACACCTCATTACTGACGGAGTCTTCAGATGCCCAAGTCCATTGTTGCTGCCCTGCAAATCGGTGCCTTGCCCGGCGGCAAGGCTGAAACCCTCGATCAAATCCTCTGCTGGGAAACCGCCATTACCGAATCCGGCGCCGCGCTGGTGGTCATGCCGGAAGCGTTGCTTGGCGGGTATCCCAAGGGCGAGGGTTTCGGCACGCAACTCGGCTATCGACTGCCGGAAGGCCGTGAAGCGTTTGCGCGGTATTTCGACAACGCCATCGATGTGCCCGGTGCCGAGACTGAAGTCTTGGCCGGATTGGCCTCACGCACGGGCGCCAACCTCGTGATCGGGGTGATCGAACGGGCGGGCAGCACCTTATATTGCACCGCGTTGTATTTCGATCCGCTAGCCGGGCTGGTCGCCAAGCACCGCAAATTGATGCCCACCGGCACCGAACGGCTGATCTGGGGCAAGGGCGATGGCTCGACCTTGCCGGTGATTGACAGCCAGGTCGGGCGAATAGGCGCCGTGGTGTGCTGGGAAAACATGATGCCGCTGCTGCGCACCGCGATGTACGCCAAAGGTGTGGAGGTCTGGTGCGCGCCGACGGTGGACGAGCGGGAAATGTGGCAGGTCAGCATGCGTCACATCGCCCATGAAGGACGCTGCTTTGTGATCAGCGCCTGTCAGGTCCAGGCCTCGCCGCAAGCCTTGGGCGTGGACATCGCCAACTGGCCGGCGCAGCGCCCGCTGATTGCTGGCGGCAGCGTGATTGTCGGGCCCATGGGCGACATTCTCGCCGGGCCGCTGCGTGACGAGGCGGGTTTGCTGTGTGCCGAAATCGATACTGACGACCTGATCCGCGCCCGTTATGACTACGATGTGGTCGGGCACTACGCGCGCCCGGACGTCTTTGAATTGACGGTGGATGAGCGGGCCAAACCGGGCGTGCGGTTCAATACGTAAACCTGAGGGCGCGTGATTGTCGTCTAGTCTCTAGGCATTCACACACCTGTCAACGGATGGACTGTCCATGAGTTTGTTACTCGGCCCGATTCTGCAATTTCGTGGCGTCAACAGTAATGTCTATAACGTATCGGCGTTAGTGGTTTTGCCCTTGGGCGCGTCATCACCCAGCGTAAAAGTACCCGGCGGTGTCACTGGCGGCAAACCGTTGGCCATCGCCGATATCCCGTTGCTCAGTCCTCAGTTCCGTGTCTGGCGCATCGATTTCAAAGCGCTGCAAGACCAGGCGGTTGCCAGCACTTACACGATCAGGATAGAGGACGCGCAGGCCAATTTCGTCGTTCCGGCCGAGGGCCAGTCACCGCGCCTGGCCTATGTGTCGTGCAACGGCTTTTCGAACCCCAGGGATATGGAGAAGGTAGACAGGAATCATGAGCGCTGGGAGCACATGTGGGGGGCGCATCAAAGCAAGCCCTATCACCTGTTGTTGATGGGGGGCGATCAGGTTTACAGCGACGATATGCGCAGCAATATATCGTCAATGAAAACATGGTTTGCCAAACCCTTCGCCGAACGGCAAAAGGCGGTCTACAGCAAAGTGATCGAAGCCGATCTGGACAAGTTCTTCGCCAGGCTCTACCTGGAGCGCTGGAAGCAGCCTGAGGTCGCGAAATTGCTCAGCGCCGTGCCGACGGTGATGATGTGGGATGACCATGACATCATCGATGGCTGGGGTTCCTACGATGAGATACTGCATTCAAGCCCGGTGTTCCAGGGGCTGTTTGCCACGGCCAAACGCTATTTCAGGATTTTCCAGCAGCAACTGATCCAGACTCATCCTCACCTCAAACCATCGGCCGATACCCATCCCTGTGCAATACCCGACACCGCTGACGGCTTTCACTTGGGGTTCACCGGCCTGGGTGAGTTGGCATTGCTGGTTCCCGACTTGCGCAGCGAGCGTGCGCCGGATCTGACCACTGCGCCGGCCGGGCGAACCCGGATCATTTCACCCGCCAGTTGGGATGCAATTTATGCCTGGCTGGGCAAGGTCAAGGCGCACAAGCACTTGCTGCTGATGTCGAGTATTCCCGTGGGTTACCTCGACTTGCAGGCGGCCGAAAAGGCGCTGGACCTGATTTCGGGGCAGCAGGAGCTCGAGGACGATTTGCGCGACCATTGGCGAAGCCCGCCCCACCGGGACGAACGCAAGCGGTTGATCATGCGACTGCTGGATTTCGCCCATGCCGAGTCATGCAAGGTCACGCTGGTGTCCGGTGATGTACATGTGGCGGGGGCCTGCGTGATCGAATCGACGTTATCCCGTCATCGCTACGATGGTTCGGGATTGATCTACCAATTGATTTCGACCGGGGTCGTGCATCCGGCACCACCGGTGTTGGCGGTGCAATTTCTGGAGTCCATTGGCAAGCACCAGGAACAGATCGACTACGGCATCACCGGAACCATGTTGCCCATCGGTTCACGGGGACGTTACCTGATCGCCGCTCGAAACTGGCTGGCGATAGAGCCGGATGATGACAGCACCGGGCAAGGTCGGCTGTGGGCCAACTGGCATGTAGAAGGCCTCAAACATTGTGTGACCCAGGTGATCGATCCGGTCAAGCCGCGAGCTGAGCCGTGAACATTACCAGGTGTCGGTAGTCGGCCCCGGCAGGCGGAGTTTGCCGCGATCAACGAAACGCATCGTGCCGAACACACCGCCAGCCAGTTTGCCCCGAAGCACGTAAGGCAGATTGTTCAGTGTCTGTGTCTGACCCAGGCCGAGGGTCTGACGCAGCACCGAGAAAGCCGAAACGCTGACCGGCACCACCATCACCGCTTCGGAAAAACGTGGGATCGAGCCTGACTGGTCGCTGACACCGGAGGCGAGGGATTGACCGTTCACCTCCAGATTCAGGGCCACGCCGTTGTAGTCGATCGCCGTTTCATTGGGGTTCTGCACGCGCAGTTTTACCGCGAAACGCACTTCCAGTTCCTGACTTGGCAGCGGCTCGATACCAACCACGTTGATGTTCAGCGGGTCGTGTTGGGGGAACAGGGCGCAGGCGCTCAGGGAGAGCAACAGGAGGGACAGAGACAGGGCGAACAATCTGCGCATGGACAGGTTCTCGTAAAGAAAAAGGGCCGAACAAGTTCAAAAGATCGCAGCCTTCGGCAGGTTCCTGCATAGGTTTACTCTGTAAAAGCTGTCGAGTGCAATGAGGCTGCGTTCTTTTGATCGTCAAGCAAACGCCGCAAGCAGATCCTCCTCAAAAGCTTTTTGCGCATCCCCCGGCACCTGCGCGCGATGGCGGGCCAGACGGAACGCCACCTCGAAACTCATATCGCCTTGGCGTATAGCGCGCAGCAACCCTTTGCTTTCCCAGCTACGGGCGAAGTGATCAGGCAAGTAACCAACGTGCTTGCCGGAAAGAATAAAGGCGAGGGTGCCTTCGACCTGCTCGGAACGGGCCGAACACATCTTCCCCTGAAATGGCTCGTCGCTGCGCAGGAAGCGGTAAGGGTGATCGACCCGGTCGCAGGCCTGAAGCGCTTGATCGTCAGGTGCCTGATCGGTGAACAGTGGATGCCCCGGGGCGCAGTACAAGTGCTGGGTTTCAGTGAACAGTTCGCGGTAGTCAAAAGCGCTCTGGGCCTGTGAGAAATAGCCGATCGCCAGGTCCAGCCGTTGTTGCAGCAACAGCCGTTCCATTTCACCGGGCATGGCGCTGATCAACTCGATACGCACCGATTCATCGCGTTCGCGAAAGCGCCGGATCGCCTCGGCAACCCGTTGCAACACTGACTGATCGAGCGCTTCGGACAAGCCCAGGCGCACTTCGCCGATCAAGCGTCCGGCCACACCGTTGGATTGATGACGGAACGCTTCAATCGACTCGAACAGGGCGCGAATGGCAAGGAGCAGTTGTTCGCCCTTGGGAGTGATTTTGAATCCGCCCTTGCCGCGACTGCACAGCCGATAACCGAGCCGGGTTTCGAGCCTCGCCATCTGCTGACTGATGCTCGATTGACTCAGCCCCAACTCCCCTTGAGCCGCGCTGAAACCACCGCATTCCACCACGCTGACAAACAGGCGCAACAGGTGCAGGTCGAGGTCATGAACTTGACCGAGCATCAAACATTACTCCGCAATAAAGTCAGGATAACTAACTTGGTATTTTTCCAATGTAACTGAGGACGCATCCTGCAACCACTTCCTCCGGTCAGGTGTTTGTCATGGCTGCGCTCATCAAGCTGTGTTTACCCGCACTGTTCCTCGCCATGGCCGTGCCGGCCCAGGTAGAGGAAAAAGTCCTCAATCTCTACAGTTGGGCCGATTACGTCGCCCCTGAGACCTTGCAACGGTTCGAAAAGGAAACCGGTATCCACGTGCGCTACGACACGTTCGATGCGCCGCAAGTGCTGGAAACCAAACTGCTCACCGGCGGCAGCGGTTACGACGTGGTGGTGCCGTCGTCCAGCGTTCTGGCCCGTGGGCTGGCGGCGGGCGCGTTGCAGGAAATTGCTCACGATGGCCTCAAGGGTTACGCCAACCTAGACCCGGACATGCTGGAAAAACTGGCGGCGGTCGACCCCGGCAATCGTTATGGCGTGCCTTATACCTGGGGCACCCTTGGGCTGGGGATGAATGTCGAAGCTGTGCAGCAGCGCTTGCCCAACGTGTCCCTCAACAGCTTGGACTTGCTGTTCAAACCTGAATACGCCAGCAAGCTGAAAGACTGCGGCATTGCGATTCTCGATTCGCCGCAAGAGGTGATCGGCCTGGCGTTGCACTATCTGGGTAAAGATCCCTACAGCACCGACAAGGCTGATCTGACAGCCGCCGACACGCTGTTGCGTCAGTTACAGCCGTCGGTGCTGTACGTCGCCACTGGCCGGCAGATCAACGATCTGGCCAATGGTAGCGTCTGCCTGGCATTGACCTACAACGGCGACGCGAGCATGGCCGCCGATCAGGCGCGCAAGGCCGACAAACCGTTCGAGGTGGCCTACCGCATTCCGCGGGAGGGCACGCTGGTGTGGCAAGACAACCTGGCGATTCCCAAGGATGCGCCGCACCCCGAAGCCGCCCAGGCCTTCATCGAATTCATGTTGCGCCCCGAATCCGTTGCCGCACTGACCAATACGCTGTTCTTCGCCACGGCCAATCGGGCGGCGACGCCGTTGGTGGATGAGGCCGTGCGCAGCGATCCCGACATCTATCCACCGAGCGAGGTGCGGGACCGGTTGTACGCCGACCGCAGCATGAGCCTCAAGGACATGCGTCAGCGCACCCGCCTGTGGACCACTTTCCGTAGCCGCCAATAAGCCAACAATAAGGAACACACCATGGACGTCCCTGCACAGAACGATCAGGCCATGACCCGCGACAGTCTTTACGGGACTGCCGCCGAGAGCACCTACGCCGGTATCACCAGTTTCATGCGCCGTCGCTACAGTCGCGACTTGCGCGGCGTCGATGTGGTGGTCAGCGGTGTGCCGTTCGACACTGCCACCAGCCACCGCCCCGGCGCGCGTTTCGGACCGCGCGGCATTCGGACGGCTTCCACCGGGATCGCCTGGGAGCGCCATTGGCCGTGGACGTTCGACCCGTTCGATCACCTGGCGGTGATTGATTACGGCGATTGCGCCTTCGATTACGGCACGCCGCAGTCGGTGCCGGACAGCATCGAAGCCCATGCCGAGCACATCCTGAGCGGTGGTTGCGCGATGCTGACGTTTGGTGGCGATCACTTCATCAGTTATCCGCTGCTCAAGGCTCATGCCCGTCAGCATGGCCCGTTGTCATTGATTCACTTCGACGCCCATAGCGACACCTGGCCGGATGAGGAGGGCAAGCGTGTCGATCACGGCACGATGTTCTGGCATGCGGCCAAAGAAGGATGGGTGGATCCGTCGCGCTCGGTGCAGATCGGGTTGCGCACCACCAATGACGATCATCAAGGCTTTCAAGTACTGGATGCGCGGCAGGTGCATCGGCAAGGGTGCGAAGCGATCGTCGAGGCAATTCGTGCGCGGGTCGGTGATCATCCGGTGTATCTGACCTTCGACATCGACTGCCTCGACCCGGCCTTCGCGCCGGGCACCGGAACGCCAGTGTGCGGCGGTTTGAGCACACTCCAGGCGCTGGAGATTCTCGGCGGGTTGCGCGGGATCAACCTGGTGGGCATGGACGTGGTGGAAGTGGCGCCAGCTTACGACAGCGCGGACATTACCTCACTGGCAGCGGCGACATTGGCGATGGAGATGCTGTGTTTGTATGCGGCCAGGCACAAGGTCGATCGGTAGTTTTGATTCAGCGATTGCCGTGTGAGTTGGGCTCGACACAAACCCTGTAGGAGCGAGGCTTGCCCGCGAAGCTTTTCAGGCCGACCAATCGCTCCTGCCAGTTTCTGGCAACAGCCTCTGCTAATCTGCGACGACTTATCAGGAATAGAGCCTGCCGACCGTGTCGCGAACCAGTCGTTTACTGACCTTGTTACAAGTACTGCGGGGCAAGAGTCGTCCGGTGACGGCGGCGACATTGGCCAGCGAACTGGAGATTTCCGAACGCACGCTGTACCGCGACATCGCGGAACTCACCGCGCTCGGCGCGCCGATCTTTGGCGAGGCGGGGATCGGCTATGTATTGCGCAGCGGTCTGTTCCTGCCGCCCTTGATGCTCAATGCCGATGAAACCGAAGCCATCGTGCTCGGGTTGCGCTACGTGGATCAGCGTGGCGATGAGGTATTGGGCAAAGCCGCTGCCGATGCCCTGGCCAAAATCGCCGCGGTACTCGACCCCGCCGCCCAAGAGGCTTTGCGCAACCCGACGGTGCTGCCGGGGCCGTCGGGTTATGGCTATCCGCAAAATGCCGTGCCTTTGAATGTGTTTCGCCAAGCCATCCGCGATCAGGCCAAGCTGCACATCGACTACGCGGACGCCAATCAAGTGCCGAGTCAGCGGCTGATCTGGCCACTGGCCCTGGGCTTTCTCAACGAAGTGCGGATCATCGTCGCCTGGTGTGAATTGCGCAGTGCCTACCGCACGTTTCGCACCGACCGGATTTCCTCCGCCAGCGAGCAGGGCGAACGCTATCCGGGGCGGCGTAGCGACCTGCTGCGCACTTGGCGCAAGCAGATGCAACTCGACGAAACAGGGCGCTTCACTCCTGACAAGAATTGACAGAGGCTTGTTTTAGCATGGCTCCAGAATCAACTCACAAGGAGCCGTAAACATGTCCAATCCAGCCTCTTCACTGGCCCCCGCCATCGCCGCTTACATTGCCGCTGCCAATGCTCGCGACACGTCGAGGGTTGCCAGTTTCTTCGCTGAGGATGCCAATGTGTTCGATGAGGGGCAGCATCAAGTCGGCACGCAAGCCATCGCCCAATGGATGCAAGACACCGCACAACGCTATCAGCCCCGGGTCGAGGTGCTGGACGTTCAGCTGCGCACCGGCAAAGTGCTGGTGCACAACCTGATCTCCGGTACCTTTCCCGGCAGCCCGCTGGAACTGCGCTACATGTTCCGCCTCAATGAACAGGGCAAGATTGCCCGGCTGGACATCTCGCTGTAACCGCAGGCCTGCCGAAGCGGGCTCGTAGCAGCTGTCGAGCCCCGGC
>NZ_MUNM01000030.1 GCF_002286815.1 Pseudomonas sp. PICF141 | reverse complement strand
GGCGGCGGGTTCGGCGTTGTCCGACACCGGCGCCTTCGGCTCGGCGCGGCACGGTTCGAACGTCGGATTGCAGGTCGAGTATTGGTGGAAATAAGCGATACATAACCCCGTAGGAGCTGCCGAAGGCTGCGATCTTTTCTCTTGGGCTCACTTGAGTCTCAAGCGGAAGATCAAACCTGACCAAGGCCACTATTGCCCTGACGAGTGGCATCTTTGGCAACTCCCGAAGTGGCTCGTCGGCGGGGGTGAAACTGGAGTGGTGGTAGCTCAGATGTGTCCTGAATAAGGTCCTCGGTAAAAAAGATAGAAGTGCGCTGGCGCTCACGAGATAAAACTTCATGGCTTATAAAATAAACGTCCACTGGTGCTTTACCTGAAATACTGAAAGCAGTACTCGTTAAACAGTACCGTGATGCTCAAGTAATTAAGAAGTGTTTTCCATCTTACGACTCACGTAACAATATAACTGATGCGCATCGGTAGGCGATTGTGCTGGTCGTGGGTTAATTGTTTATTGTCGGGCCGTGGGGTAGTTCGCTATTTGTTTTGACGACTGTTTTGCACTGGTAAGTGTTTTGGGGCTGTATCGGATGCATAGCGTGCGCTAATAAAATCGTATTCATTGACTTTAAACACGAGACGCAGGTAAAGGAAGCAAGTATGTCTATCCATATTAAAGAAGAGCCCATGACCGAATACCGTGTCGGTGCGGAGTGGTGGCGCAGCGCTGTTATTTATCAGATATATCCTCGCTCTTTTGCCGACGCGAATGGCGACGGTATAGGTGACTTGGTCGGAATCTCATCGAAAATTCCCTATCTTTCTTCATTAGGGATAGATGCTATTTGGCTCTCTCCATTCTATCGCTCTCCCCAGATGGATGCTGGCTACGATGTGGCGGATTACTGCGATGTCGATCCGCTATTTGGCAGGCTGGATGATTTCGACCGGATGTTGGAGCAGGCCCACGAAAAAGGGATCAAGGTCATCATCGACTTGGTGCCCAACCATACGTCCAGCGCCCACAGTTGGTTTCAGTCAGCTCTGAAGACCCCAGTGGGAAGTGCGGAGCGTAATCGCTACCTCTTCCGTGATGGTAAAGGTGAGAACGGCGAGTTTCCACCGAACAAATGGCAAAGCGTTTTCGGCGGTGATGCATGGTCTCGCATTCCCGGAGAAACACAATGGTATTTGCATCTGTTTGATAGTAGCCAACCGGATCTCAATTGGGAATGCCCCGAAGTGCGGGCGGAGTTTGAAGACATCTTGCGTTTTTGGTTGAAGCGAGGCGTCGATGGATTCCGTGTCGATGTGGCACATTCGTTGGTAAAAGTACCCGGGTTGCCCGATTGGGAAAGCGAAGACCCGGAAGAAAGCGCCATGAACGTTGGACCGATGTGGGACCAGGAAGGCGTACATGATATTTATCGCAGCTGGAACAAGGTGCTGAAAGAGTTCGCCGGTGATCGCATGCTGGTCGCCGAAGCCTGGGTCCAGCCGCAATCTCGGCTGGCGCGTTATGTGCGCAGCGATGAAATGCACCAAGCCTTCAACTTTGATTATCTGCTGACACACTGGGATGCCAGGGCATTGAGAGAGGTAATCGATACCTCTATGGCTGCCGCCGCTCATGTTGGGGCGCCGACGACTTGGGTCATGTCCAACCACGATACTGTTAGGCATACATCACGATATGGCCTGAGCAACCCTGGTACTCGCCCCAGGGGTATTGATGCATCCAGAGAGCAGCCGGATGAAGCATTGGGATTACGTCGTGCTCGTGCTGCGGCGCTTCTGACGCATGCATTACCGGGATCGGCTTACATCTATCAGGGTGAAGAGCTGGGTTTGCCTGAGCATACAACCCTGGACGCAGCTCACCGACAGGACCCTCGCTTTTTCCGCACCAATGGGGAGGAAGTAGGGCGCGACGGTTGCCGTGTGCCGATCCCCTGGGTTTCGGGAGAAGCGTCTTATGGATTCAGCACAGCAGGGGAGTCCTGGTTGCCTCAGCCGGAGTCATTCGCCCAATACAGTGCAGATGTACAACAAGGCAACCCGCAATCAACGCTGGAGCTCTATCGCCAATTGCTACAGCTGCGCCGTGAGTATGGGTTGGGTAGCGGTTCTCTGACCTGGTTGCCCTCGGCCCAAGGGGTACTGTTGTTTGACAATGGCCCGATCCGCATCGTGATCAATCTGACAGACATGGCCACTGCACTTCCTGACGGTCAGCTTCTGATCTCCAGCGAACCGATCAATCAACCCTACGTTTTACCCGCCAATGCTGCGGCATGGCTGAGATGAGTGATCAACTCCCTGCTCGACAGAGCAGGGAGTGTCACCCGGTATTTATCGGTGTTCATTAGCTGTGTCTGTGCGCCGTTGCTATAGCCAATCCAAAGCGCTTTGGGCTAGGCTGCAAGTGCTTGAGCGCAACAATAACAAAAAGAAAGTGGGAGACATCTATGATCAGTACAGTTGGCCATCGGAAGGTCAGTGTGAAACCGTCATTCGGGAGTCACGCTTGCCTGGCCTATCAAATAAAAGGCGGATTGAATCCGTTCGTCGCTCTTGGGTTTCACCGCGATAGATTGGTTTTGGGGGGGGCGTCTACTTTTCCTCTATGCAAAGACGTCTGCACCCAGCGCGAAGTTCGCCAGTATCCACGTAGCCCTTCGAGGGTTTCCTCCCGACGACGTATAAAACGCTCTACGAGCTGCTGCCCGCGAATCGAGCAAGCGTTCAACCATTAATTGTGCGCTTGGCGCGAGGCAGGCCGCTCGAATCGTTCGCGCGGATGTCCAGGAGGAAAAATGGCAAGAGTTCAGTTGCGTAATGTAGGTAAGACTTACGATACCCACCAGATCATCAAGAGTGTGGATATGGATATCGAAGACGGCGAGTTCTGTGTCTTCGTCGGTCCTTCCGGGTGTGGGAAATCAACGTTATTGCGGATGATTGCGGGTCTGGAGGACATCACCGACGGCGAGTTGCTGATCGGCGACGTACTGGCCAACACCTTACCTCCGGCCAAGCGTGGTGTCGCGATGGTGTTTCAGTCTTACGCGTTGTACCCGCACATGAGTGTGTACGACAACATGGCCTTTGGGTTGAAACTGGCTGGCAAAGACCGAAAGGAAATCAAGGACAGTGTCCTGCGAGCAGCGAGCATTCTGCAACTCGACCATTTGCTCGGTCGTAAGCCCAAACAACTATCGGGTGGTCAGCGACAGCGGGTTGCCATTGGCAGGGCGATTGTCAGACAACCAGAGGTGTTTCTGTTCGACGAACCGCTATCCAATCTGGACGCCTCTTTACGGGTACAAATGCGTATCGAAATCGCCAAACTACACAAAGACCTCAAGGCAACCATGGTGTACGTGACCCATGATCAGGTCGAAGCCATGACCCTGGCGGATAAGATTGTGGTGCTTAACAAGGGCAATGTGGAACAGATCGGGGCACCATTGGAGCTTTACAATCATCCGAAAAATCTGTTTGTCGCCGGATTTATTGGTTCACCCAAGATGAATTTCGTCGATTGCAGGATTGTTTGCATTAATTCTCATGAGGCAACTGTCTTGCTGCCTGGTGGAAGTCACGTGACGGTGGCTGTGGAGGCGGGAGGCGCCAAGCCGGGTGACGAGGTGATCCTCGGCATTCGTCCAGAGCACTTGGTAGTTGCCCATTCGGCAACCCTTGATCAGAGTTTGAGCGGCAGGGTGGAAGTGTTGGAGCATCTTGGTGACGAGACCTTTGCCTACCTTGACATCCCAGGTTCCCGTGATGGATTGCTTACGGCTCGTGTGCCGGTGGCGACGTCAATACAAATCGGTGACACGCTCACACTCCACGTACCAAAGCACGGTAGCCATCTATTTGCCGCTGATCAAAGAGCTTACCCGAGGGTAGCCGCGGTCGAGGTTGCGCTCGCTGCGAACAATCGTGCCCTGGCGGTCTCCGACAAGTCATCTGGAATCGGGCAACTCCCCGGACGCGCGTTCCATTAAATACACGAATGCGTTCGGCGAAAGCCAAAACACAACAATAATGATTTTGCACGGCGTAACGCTACCCACTTAAGGCGCGTTGTGTCTGCGAGGCTGGAGGCAATATGAACATGCGCAACTACACCAGATTCGGCTTGGGTATTCTCGTGGCATCGCTACTGCAATCGGGTATTTGCTCAGCAGCGACTGTAACCATCTCTTGTATTGCGAACGGCAAAGATCTGGAAATGTGCACGCAGGGCGCTGAGGCCTGGGCACAGCAAAGTGGTAACAAGGTTAATGTGGTGTCTTCGCCGGACTCAGGCCGATTGGCGCTGTATCAACAGCTATTAAGCGCTGGTTCATCGGATATCGATGTATTGCAGATCGACGTCGTTTGGCCGGGAATACTGGCGCAGCATCTGATCGATCTGAAGGAAAAGGTCGGTAGTGGGACTGAAGAGCATTTCGCCTCAATTATCAAAAACAACACCGTAGGCAATCGGTTGGTCGCGATGCCCTGGTTTGCCGATGCAGGGGTGCTGTATTACCGCAAAGATCTGTTGGAAAAATATAAGGCGAAAGTCCCGGAAACCTGGGACGAATTGAGCACCACGGCTCAGAAGATTCAGGATGCCGAGCGTGCTACCGGTCATGACAAGTTGTGGGGGTTTGTCTGGCAGGGCCGCAATTATGAAGGGCTCACGTGCAATGCCCTGGAGTGGGTGTCGAGCTACAACGGTGGTGCAATCGTCGATGCCGCCGGCAAGGTGACGATAGACAATCCTGAGGCAACGGCCGCTCTGACGCTAGCCCAGGGGTGGGTGGGCAGTATCAGCCCACAAGGCGTTCTGAACTATGGCGAGGAAGAAGCCCGCGGTGTATTCCAATCCGGCGATGCGGTGTTCATGCGCAACTGGCCTTACGCGTTGGCGTTGGTCAACAATACTGACAGTCCAGTCAAGGAGAAAGTCGGTGTAGCAGTACTCCCAAAAGG
Organism: Pseudomonas sp. PICF141; assembly: GCF_002286815.1. Lineage (GTDB taxonomy): Bacteria > Pseudomonadota > Gammaproteobacteria > Pseudomonadales > Pseudomonadaceae > Aquipseudomonas. The sequence continues at coordinate 4,053 of NZ_MUNM01000030.1, read as the reverse complement.
CGGTGAAGAGGGGCGGCATTCGCCGATCCTTGGAGGGTGGCAGCTAGCCGTTTCCAAATACTCCAAAGAACCTGACTTGGCGGCGGATCTGGTGATGTACCTCACCAGCGCGGCTGAGCAGAAACGACGTGCCATCGTAGGCTCCTACGCCCCAACAATCCCCGCCCTATACAAGGATGAAAGTGTGCGAGTGGCAGCTGGCCCGGTGGTAGACCCGCTCTACGACACACTAAGCAGCGCCGCGGCTCGCCCGTCTGCGATCACTGGGGTCCGATACAACCAGTTTAGCGCCGAGTTCTCCAATGCTGTTTATTCCGTTCTGTCTGGTCGTACCGATGCGGCGGCGAGTTTGAAGGAGTTAGCTCGTAAACTGAACAGAATGAGTCGGGGTGGGAAATGGTAACTACCACGGCGAAATCGCCAATCGCGGATATCCGCTCCAGCGAAAAACAAGAGAATCCCTCGTCCCGTAGTAGCGCTTTAACCCGCGACCGTGTTCGGTCAGCGTGGCTGTTTCTGGCCCCGATGTTGGTAGTTCTGGCGCTTATTGCCGGCTGGCCGCTCGCCCGAACTATTTGGTTTGGTTTCACCGATGCCAATCTTGCGGATTTGAGCGGCGCGCAGTTTATTGGTTTTGCCAATTATCTAAGTGTTGACGCTGGGCACTGGTCGGGTCTGCTTACGGATCCCGATTGGTGGCGCGCGGTATGGAACACCGCGTGCTTTGCAGTTGTGTCGGTCAGTCTGGAAGTCGTTCTGGGTACGATCGTTGCTCTGGTGTTGAACGCACAGTTTCCAGGGCGTGCGTGGGTGCGTGCGGCCGTGCTGATCCCCTGGGCTATTCCCACTATTGTCTCAGCGAAAATGTGGAGCTGGATGCTGAACGATCAGTTCGGGATCCTGAATCATGCGCTGATGGCCTTGGGCGTCATCGACCATCCGCTCGCCTGGACGGCGGATCCAGACCTCTCGATGATGGCCGTGGTGATGGTGGACGTCTGGAAAACTACACCCTTTATGGCGCTGCTCATTCTGGCCGGCCTGCAGATGCTGCCTTCCGATTGCTATGAAGCAGCGAAGGTTGATGGTATCCATCCGGTGCGGGTGTTCTTCAGGGTCACATTGCCGCTGGTTCGGCCCGCAATCATGGTCGCAGTGCTTTTCCGCGTGCTGGATGCCTTGCGCGTGTTCGATCTCATTTATGTACTGACCTCCAATAGTAAAGACACCATGTCGATGTCGATTTACGCACGCCAGCAGCTCTTGGATTTCCAGGAAGTCGGCTACGGTTCCGCCGCGTCCACGCTGTTGTTTCTGGTTGTGGCCTTCTGCACCGTTCTATATATCGTGGCCGGGCGCGTTCGCTTCGACGATGAGCATTAAGGAGATTTGTTATGAAAAAAGCACTCGGGACCTGTGCCTTTTACTTACTGGTGGCGACGATTGTTTTCGTTTCTGTCTTTCCGTTTTACTACGCGATCATCTCCTCGCTTAAACCATCTTCGCAGCTATTTAATGTTGACTATTTTCCTGAGCTCTGGCACTGGGGAAACTATGTTTCTGTATTCCGTGAGCAGCGCTTCGGGGCTAATATTCTAAACTCACTGCTGGTCTCGCTTTCTGTGGTTGTGGTGTCTTTATTGCTGAGCGTCACCGCTTCCTATGCGTTGGGGCGAATACGTTTCCGCGGGCGCAACACCATCCTCGTGACTATCCTGGCTGTTTCCATGTTTCCGCAGGTCGTTGTTCTGTCGGGCATGTTCGAACTGATCCGCTTGCTCGGCCTATACAACAACATGCTTGGCCTGACGCTTTCATACTTGATTTTCACACTTCCTTTTACTGTCTGGGTACTGACCACTTTTATCCGAGGTTTACCCAAGGAACTGGAGGAAGCGGCAATCATGGACGGTGCGGGGCCCTGGACGATTATTACCCGTGTATTGATGCCGCTGATGTGGCCAGTTTTAGTGACTACAGGGTTATTGGCCTTTGTGGCAGCATGGAATGAGTTTCTCTTTGCCTTGACGTTCACCTTGACCAACGAGCAACGCACAGTACCTGTAGCAATTGCTTTGATTACCGGTGGCAGCGCCCATGAACTGCCTTGGGGCAACATTATGGCCGCTTCGGTCATTGTGACGATCCCCATTGTTTTGTTGGTTTTGTTCTTCCAGCGGCGCATTGTCTCAGGGCTAACTGCAGGAGCAGTGAAAGGCTGAGGCCCCTAGGTTTAGTCGGTGTGACATTCGAACACGAACACAGGAGGCTTTAATGGGCGCTTTGTCACAGGGTCTCTCTCTGCTCCCGTGGGTCAGAGTGTTCTCATGGTGCTCTCTTGAAGCGTGATCTTTGACTTGCCACTTTCTGACCTCCCTCGTGTGTGTATCCGTCGTGCTGCTGACCGTTTGGCAGATAGGATGTGGGTGACCTCGATCAGGTCGCGGTCTTCCAGTACCGCAAGGACGCCGGCAATCCGTAGCAGATTGTCCGCGGCCTTGGAGGCGCTGGTCGTACGTTGCAGCAGGTCGGTGATTCGTTGGGTGTAGCGTTTGAGACTGATGTCTTGGGTGAGATCCACCGGCTGATAAAAGCGCTGTCCGGCCAAGCTCGGTGGCCAGGTGATCAGGCAACGGGCGAAGATGCCTTGGCCGTTGAGCAACGGGTCCTTAAGCAGTCGACCTGCCAAATAGGGAGCATTAAGTGCAGGCTCAAGCGCCGGTCATAGGCGCGCAGGCTTTCTCCGGCCATGGAGCGAGAGTGATCGATGGGGTTGCCGTCCCACGCCGAGGACGGGGTGGTCACGGCCTTAAGGCGGTTGTCCCGGCTCATGGTGCTGCTACCGAGGAATTGGCCGCCCTCGTCGCTGAACAGCCCCATGCTGGGCAGACCCAAACACAGGCTTTTGGTCAGGTCAGTCGTGGCGCTACGGGCTCTGGCTCTATCTGATTGGCGTGTCGGTGTGGCAATCGATCGTTGCCATCTGCTTCTGAGATTGGGGCAAGTGTGGCGGGCTAGCGACTGAGTTTTCCGCGGTAGGCCTGCCATTGCAGGCGTTCCCATTCGCGGGCTGGCTGCAAGGCCAGCCACCGCCGTCTTGCGATCAGCGAAAGCCGCCATAGTGAGTAGGTACAGTGACAGCGGATAGACCCGGCCATCCAAATGCACATTGGCATGCCCCTGAGTGGCCAAAGCCGAGGTGACCAGCACCGATTGCGCGGCCATGGCCTGGAGCACACCAATCACTTCGGCCATGCGTCGACGGCCGGTCCCAGCAGATCACCGAGGGCGGCCACCGGATAATCTAATGGCGTCGGGTTGGCCTCCAGCAAGGGTTGCGGCGGCAAGCTCCAGGTTGATTGCAGCATCACCTTTCTCCTGTTCTCCCACTGATGCCCTCACGCTCCCGCCACGGATGTTGAGTGTTATCAGGGATGAAGGCCCCTGCGGCCTGTGAGGGTGTTCACTGACGCGGAACGGACGGCTCTTTACGACCAAGATCCCGGGCAACTCCCATGAATCTGGCCTCCTGGGCGCATCCGAGGATGCGGGCGAGTGGAGGCTGCATCGGCTGACGAAACCAACGTCGCGAGATCCTGAGTCAGGTAAAAGCAGTGAGGCGATGACCGGGGCATGCCTGACTGTCAGTCAGGTGCAGTCCATTCCTTGGACTGCGGCACCATCATCTGCATCGCTGTCGCTGGTGACTTCGGTGTTTGTCACGCCGATTGTCACGAGGGGGGATGCCGCAAAGCCTTCTACGAGTTGGGCTGCAGCAGTGGTAGGAGCGCCCGTCTCTTTCTAAAAGAAAGAGACGGGCGCAGGTTGGCGCAAGGAAATAGCCAGGCGGATAGGTTGCTGCGGGGCAGCTATGAAAGGGCATGAGTTGCCGCAGTGGGCATTCTGGAAGAAGTGGCATCCATCACATCGCTGTGACCGTGCGAGCCGCCGGACGCTAATCGCACTTTGGGAGAACCAGCGTGGCGTAGCCTTGAAGGTTCTGGCTACCTGGGTTGCTGTCAACGACAGCACTTTGCCCGACCTTTTCTACGC
>NZ_MUNM01000029.1 GCF_002286815.1 Pseudomonas sp. PICF141 | reverse complement strand
CCTTGAAGGTTTGTGGCAACAGCCGTGAGTCGTTGGCCAGTACCGTCGGCAGTTTCGGCAACAGCGTGCCGAGTTTCAGCGTGCTTTTCGAGGCACGCACTTTGGCGGTCAGACCCAGTTCACCGTACTCGTCCTGTGCGCCTTTGCTCGTATCGCGGTGACGTTTGAGCAGGCCGGAGCCTGCGCGATCGGGGCTGGAATCGAGCTTGACGCCGAGCAGGCCAATGGCATCGAAGCCGACACCGATCAAACCTTCGGTGAATCCCGATTCATAACGCAGCAGGAAACCCTGGGCCCATTCCTCTTGTTTGGATTGGGCGGCGTTGTCCTGGCGATAGTCGCGATTGAAATAGAAGTTGCGCGACTCAAGGCTGGCCGTGCTGTCTGCGAAGAAGTCGGCGTGAGCCTGTGCAGCGAGGCCACTGCCGGCCAGGAACAGGGTAAGGGTGGTCGGTTTCATTGGATGCCTTTTGTTTTTGTTGTCGACGAGCCGCTCCGCGCCATTTGGAGTTGGCAAGGTGAGGGCGCTTTTGGGGGCCTGCGCCGAGCGGCGCAGGTCGGGCGTAAAAAAGCGCGAGCAAAGGAGCGGACTCGCGCTCGGGGCATCAGCCCCGGCAAAAGCAGCGTCAGTGACTGCTGGCCATGGAAGCACCAAGGCCGGTCTGGGCACGGACGAATTGATCGGCATAGGCGGTGCGCTCGCGGTCTGCGCGCTCGCTGCGGTCAAGCCTGGAAACAACCACGATGACCAGGAAGGCCAGGGGCATTGAGAACAGCGCTGGCTGGTCGTAAGGGAAGAGCGCCTGGGCGTGCCCCAAGACACCGACCCACACCGACGGCGAGCAGATCACCAGGGCCAGTGCGCTAATCAGCCCGGTCAGGCCGCCATAGAGGGCGCCGCGGGTGGTCAGGCCGCCCCAGTACATGGCCATGATCAGTACCGGGAAATTCGCCGAGGCGGCGATGCCGAACGTCAGGCCGACCAGGAAGGCGATGTTCTGGCCCTCGAACAGAATGCCAAGGGAAATCGCAACGAGGCCCAGGCAGACGGTGGCAATGCGCGACACACGCATTTCCTTCTTCTCGTCGGCGCGGCCCTTCTTCAATACCGAAGCGTAAAGGTCATGGGAGATGGCCGAGGCACCGGCCAGGGCCAGACCGGACACCACGGCGAGAATGGTGGCGAAAGCTACCGCAGAAAGAAAACCGAGAAACAGGTTGCCGCCCACCGCCTTCGCCAGGTGCATGGCCACCATATTGCCGCCGCCAATCATGGCCCCGCCGAGCTTGCCATCGACGTAGTACTGAGGATCGGTGCCGACGATGACGATGGCGGTATAGCCCAGGACGCAGACCACCAGGAAGAAGAAGCCGATGAACACCGTGGCGAACAGTACAGATTTACGTGCCTCCTTGGCATTGGGCACGGTGAAGAAACGCATCAGGATGTGCGGCAGGCCGGCAATGCCGAAGACCAGCCCCAGCGATAAGGACACCGCGTTGATCGGGTCGGCCAGCAAGGTGCCCGGGCCCATGATCTGCACACCACTGGCATGCACGGCCACCGCTTGGGCGGCCAGCGTCTCGATGCTGAAGTCGAAGCGACTCATGGCCATCAACACCAGGGTAGTGCCGCCCGCCAGGAGCAGGACCGCCTTGGTGATCTGTACCCACGTCGTGGCGAGCATGCCGCCGAAGATCACGTAGACCAACATCAGCACGCCGACGACCACCACCGCCGTGCGGTAGTCGAGACCGAACAACAATTTGATCAGTTGACCGGCGCCGACCATTTGCACCACCAGATAGCAGCACACCACGGTCAGCGATCCGAGGGCGGCAAAGCTGCGTACGCGGGTTTGATCGAGGCGGTAGGAGACGATGTCGGCGAAGGTGTAGCGCCCCAGGTTGCGCAAGCGCTCGGCCATCAGAAAGGTGACGATAGGCCAGCCGACAAAGAAGCCAATGATGTAGACGAAGCCGTCGTAACCCTTGGCGAATACCATGCTCGACAGGCCCAGCAGAGTTGCTGCTGACATATAGTCCCCAGCGATTGCCAAGCCATTCTGAAATCCCGTGATACCGCCGCCTGCGCTGTAGAAATCGGCGGCTGAGCGGGTGCGTCGTGCCGCCCACCAGGTGATCAGCAGGGTGGCGAGGACGAAAACGAAAAACATGCCGATGGCGTGCAGGTTGAGTGGTTGTTTCTCCGCGGTGAGCGGGGCGGCATTGACCAGCAGGGGACTGAGGGCGAGAACAGCGAAGAGGCGTTTCATGCGCGGGTCTCCTGGAGGATCTGCGAACTGAGCACGTCGAAGTGAGTGTTGGCTCTGTGCACGTACCAAGCGGTGAGTAGCCAGGACGACAGGATGATCGCCACGCCGATGGGCATGCCAAGACTGAGGTGGCTGCCGTCGTACAGCGGCAGGTGCAGCCAGGCAGGGACAAACGCCACCACCATGATGAAACTGTAATAAATAGCCAGAACCACACCGCTCAGTGACCAGGCCAGTCGCGCGCGCTGGCGGGTGAGGTGCTTGAACTTGGGATTGTCCCTGACCTGGGCGCAGGTCTGGGCGTGGTTCGGATGGTCAGTCGTCATAATGAGGCTCCGAGTAGGGTTTTTATTGTTGTTTCCGCCTTTTCAAAGGCAGACGAGTACTCGGGCGACACCCGTGCGGGGCGTCACCTGAATGCGATGGCAGGACTCATTGCCGGTCGAAAGAACGTCCGGGGATGGGAGGGCGATGTAGGAAGTCGATGTCGTACCAATGCGTGACGAGCAGTGGCACAAGCCAGCGGTGCACAGTGAGGGGTGGCGTTATTGCGTCGCGGAACAACTGCTTGTGTTCGGCGTAGACGCCGACGTTAACCCATGCGCTCATGCTGTTAGCCCTATATTGTTTTTGTAGTGGCTTACTGGCTAGGAAACGATGCTGGTAGACCAGCTTGATCGCGAGTATAGGGTGGCTTTTTTACGATAAGAATTGACAGAAACGCCTGATTGACATGCAAAAATGCACAGCGAAAAGTCAGGTGAACCGGGAAAGACATACGTTTTCTTTTTTGGAATTACAGGTGCTCGCACCGCCAGGGAGTGACCTTTACCTCGTCGAGGGATTGGGGCTGATCTCACTGACGGTTTTTTACCAATGGCAGGCAAGATGTGGTTGTTCAGCGAGCCACCAAATCCTGAGATGGATGTGGGCTGAATTTCACATTTTTGGACTTAGTGGAGTTCTGTTTAGAGGCTGTCAGGATCCCCGAAAAACATCTGAATCCGCGACCGTAACCACCGTTCACCCGGGTCATTATCCTGCGATCCACGCCAAGCCATGTGCAGCTCAAAACTGCGCACTGGCAATGGCGGATCTTCCGCCCGCACGCCACCGGCTGCAGTCAACGCTTCTGCGGTGTAATCCGGGACAGTGGCGACGATATCAGTCCCGCTGATCAGTGTGCTCAACCCATTGAACTGCGGCACGGCCAGCACGACATGCCGTTTGCGCCCCAGCTTCTCCAGCTCTTCATCGATAAAGCCGCTGAGGTCGCCAGCGAACGAGACCAGCGCGTGGGGGCGGGCGCAGAAGTCATCCAGGCTCAAGGGCCCCGGTACCGTGTCGGCGCGCAACAGTTTCGGCATGCTGCGGCGCAGCACTTTGCGCTTGGCGTTGGCGGGCAGATCGGCGGTGTAGCTGACACCAATGGAGATCTCGCCCGAGGCGAGCAGGCTCGGCATCAGGATGTAGTTGGCCCGACGTACCACGAGCACGATTCCCGGCGATTCCGCGCGCAGGCGTTTGAGCAGCATCGGCAGCAGTGCGAATTCAACATCATCGGACAAGCCGATGCGGAACACCGCGGTGCTGGTCGCCGGGTCGAATTCCGCCGCGCGACTGACCGCGGTGGAAATCGAATCCAGGGCCGGCGAGAGCAGGGCGAAGATTTCCACCGCCCGGGCGGAAGGCTCCATGCTGCGGCCGGTGCGCACGAACAACGGGTCATCGAACAACCCGCGCAGGCGCGAGAGTGCCGCGCTGATGGCCGGCTGGCCGAGGAACAGTTTCTCCGCAGCGCGGGTCACGCTGCGTTCGTGCATCAGTGTTTCGAAAACGATCAACAGGTTCAGGTCGACACGACGCAGGTCATTACGATTCATCTGGAGTCCTGGCAGATTCAGCAAACTTGACGTGAGCGGACATATGAGAACAATGGCCGGCATGAATCTTACGGGGAAAGACTGGTACTCTGCATAGGGTAATTCAGTTTTTTCTGAAAGGCTGCTTCGGTTTTTCACGGCATTGGATGATGTCGCCGTCGCTGCGGAATCAATGACAGGCATGTCGACTATTAATAGCCACTGATGGTCTTGGGTATAAAGCCCAGATAGAGTTCAGGGCATTAGAGGTTACTTTGACGAGGTTTGCGATGTCCCGCACGATCCGTTTTCACAAGTTTGGTCCAGCCGAGGTGCTCAAATGCGAAGAGCATGCGGCCGCTCTGCCTGCACCGGGTGAAGTGCAGGTGCGCGTCGAAGCGATAGGCATCAGCTGGTATGACATTCTCTGGCGCCAGAACCTGGCCTCATCCCATGCACGTCTGCCGTCAGGCCTTGGCAGCGAAATGGCCGGTGTGGTCACGGCGCTCGGCGAGGGCGTCGATGACCTGGCTATCGGTGACAAGGTGGCCAGTTTCCCGGCCGAAAGCCCTAACGACTATCCGGTCTATGGCGAACAGATCGTTCTGCCACGTACGGCGCTGACCCGCTACCCGGACGTGCTCAGCCCGATCGAAGCCAGCGTTCATTACACGCCGCTGCTGGTCGCCTACTTTGCCTACGTAGATCTGGCGCGAGTCAAACCCGGGCAATTTGCCTTGGTCACCGACGCCAGCCACTGCGCTGGACCGTCGTTCGTGCAACTGGGCAAAGCCCTTGGTGTGCGGGTGATTGCTGCGACCAAAACCGCGGATGAGCGTGAGTACCTGTTGTCTCTGGGGGCCGAGAAGGTCATCGTCACCGAAGAACAGGATCTGCTGCTGCAGATCAACAAGATCACGGATAACCGCGGTGTCGATGTGGTGTTCGATGGCCTTGGCGGGCCGCAGATGTCGCTGCTCGGCGATGTACTCGCCCCTCGTGGCAGCCTGGTGCTCTATGGCCTGCAAGGGGGCAACCAGACACCATTTCCGGCCTGCGCGGCGTTCCAGAAAAATATTCAGTTCTTCGTGCACTGCATCGGCAACTTCACCGGCAAGCCGGAGCTGGGCATCATCCAGGATCAGGTTGCCTTGCAGCGCGCTCTGCGCGACATCAACCAACTGACCGCCGATCGGGTGCTGTTGCCACTAAAAACCCGGGTCTTTCCGTTCTCCGAGTTTGTCGAAGCGCACCGCTATATGGGCGAATGCCCATGTCGCGAACGGGTCGCCCTTCTGGTCGAACCTGCCTGAGCCATGGCTCCTCTCAAGAGTCCGTACCAATACGGACTCTTGTGCTGGCAGTACTCCAAATGAGACGTTCCACCGATCTGTCGGTGGGCCGGTTCAGCAACTGAACTGGTTTTTGCTCTCGATCTGTATCTTCTAATCATTATGTAAGCCCTGATAATTGAATGATTACTTTCATCTCAAGGAAAGAGTCATGGCCGAGTATCAGGCTGAAACTCCTCAATGCGCGCCAGCAATATATGCTCAACAAATAATGCGGCGCCGTTCAGTTGTCTTACATTCATGGGCAACTTCTTTCTTTATTTCTTGTGCTAAGTGTCTGTGGGACGCTGTCGGAAATTTCCTAGGAAAATCCGCGGGAGCGCAAGGCGCCCGTTCTGCGAGGTGTTGCGCCGATTTTGATCTCCTTGGGTTGCCTGCAGCATTCAATCATTTCAAATAATTACACAATGCTTAAGTGCTAGCATTTGATAACAGCGCCGGCATTCCATTCATGACAAACAACCTGTTGCGCAATACATCTCGTTATTTGCGTGGCATCGAACTTATGAGTCACAGGTAAATAATGATGACCGCTACCCATGATCAGGCAATGAACTATGTTTATCAGCAAATGCTGCAGCGCTTGCTGGGGTTTTTCTCTCGCGCCGAGCGCACGGCATTGCAATTGCTGATTCAGCGTCTGGTGATGTCTGCAGGAGGTTTGGAGCGTATCGGCGATTACAAGGTGTTGTCGATCCAGACCGGGTCCCGCGACAGCTGCTACACCCTGGCGCTACTGCGGGCCGCGCAGCTGAGTATTGCCGGCCGTGCGCCGGCGACGTTTCAGCTGCGCGTGGCGACCTTGCGTTTGAACGGTACGGCCACGACAGCCTTGGAAAACATCCATCGCAGCTGTTGCGCATTGTTTCTCTACGACGATCCCCGGGTCGAAGTGTTAATGGTCGATAATCGCGAAGTCCTGCCGTTCAATCATCTGGCGCCGATCTCCGAAGCTGGTCGCGAGTCCAATCGGCTCAATCTGCTGATGGTCGGGCACCGCCGTGTCTGGGACGGGCCGCTTGATCTGTGGGATGACGGCTATCTGGCAACTGGCGAATTCTACGGACAAATCGCCCGCTGGAACCAAGGTGTCGACGCATTGATCAGTAGCGATACACCCCGTCGGCAGAAGCGGTTTCTCGAAGGGTTGAATCGTGCAGCGGCCAAGGCCGGGCTCAAGGCGCCGGAGCGTCAGGGAACGGGCTACGAATGCCTGTTCACGCGACTCGATGAGCTAGGCAGCGATTGCTACCGCGAGTTTTATCCTGGGGCTGCCCGGGCGGCGTGGCGTCCCGCCGAACATTTTGAAGCGTGCCGCCGCACGACCTTCATCGATATTCACGACATGCTGGTCAGCAACCTGGAAGAGCGTTGGCCACTGCTCACCGATTTCCTTGGGTTCCAGCCTGACGAGTTATCGGCTCAGCTCAGTGATAACGACTACGTGAGCTTGTCGATATCCGCGCATCTTCGTGGCTTGCAAGCGTGCTTTGTACAGGGTCGCCGCTACGAGGAAGGCATTGGCGAGTACCTGCAGCGGGCATTGGTGATGATGCGCCGCAAACACGTTCCAGAGCGCTTTTGCGAACAAGCCGTGGAGACCTTCGCCAACCCGATGACGATGATCGACCAGCGTGCCTTGGCGGCGGCTGAAGCACAAAAAAGCCTCGGTTTGAGCGAGGCTCAACTGGTGTGTCTACTGTTTGCCCCGTTTGTCGACAATGGCGCGGCGCTTGAGCATTTTCTCCGTCAGTGCCATCCCGGCATGCTCGTCGCGTTGCCGGATTTGCACCGGGCGATGCAGGGCGGCCCGGCTCCCGAGCAAGTGCTGCAATGGATGGTCGATGTCAGCGGGTTGCCCGTAAGGCTGATCGGTACGCTTTACCGCATGGGGCCGGTGGGTCGGGATGAGGTCCGGGCGCTGGGCATGGAGAGCGCCGAAGAGGGCGGGCAAGCTGAAGTCATGAAGCCTGGCAGTGAAACGACTGTGGCTGGCGAATGGTCGACGGGCCGGTGAAAGTGCCTGGTTCGACGGATCCGACAAGGATGCGTCATGACGTTCGTAGTCTGCTTGGCCGTTACCCATGAAAGGACCACAAGATACCGATTTTGCGTACCAGGCTGTGTACCGTTACCTGACTAACCTGATCAATGAGCCAGGCAGTGACGTGCAAGTGCGCCTGCCCTCATTGCGGCAGTTGGCGCATCGCCTGAGCGTGTCGATCTCGACCATTCAGTACGCGTATTCGCTGTTGGAAAAAGAAGGGCGCGTCTATTCAGTGGCCAAATCAGGCTACTACGCACTCCCTGTCTCCTCTATCGGCATACCCGGTAGCGGCAAGGACCTGCTTGAAACGGTTTATGTCAACGCCAGGCGTCCCGGCATGCTGGTGTTGAGCGCCGATGAACCGGCGTTATTGCAACCCCTGGATAGTCCCTTGCTGTTACTGGAGAGAGAACTGCTGCGCCAGTATCCGCGCCAGCCACAGCCGTCCTCGCAACCCTGCGGCGAGCTGGAACTGCGCACAGCCCTGGCGGCACGCTACACCACTTCGCCAACCCGTTGCTGGCATGCCGATGACGTCTATATCGGCGCCGATCTGCGTGGCGTACTGGAAATATTGATCGCCGTCCTGGGCCTCAAGGATGCTGTGGTGGTGGTCGAATCACCCTGCGACTGGGCCATTCTGCGCCTGTTTAAAGATGCGGATGTGCAAGTGGTGGAGCTGCCGCTGCAAGCCAATGGTGGCCTGGATCCTGAGCAATTGAAGAAATTGCTTGAGACCGAGCAGGTGCGCCTGGTGATGCTTTCATCGCGGCTGAACATGCCCCGCGGCAGTGTGGCACCTGACAGCAACAGGCGCATCACCGCCCAGTTGCTGGAGCGACATGGCAGTTGGGTGCTGGAAAACGATTGTTACGGCGAGCTCGAATTCGAACCGAGCGGCCTGCGGTTTCGTGATCTGCTGAATCCGGATCGGCTGATCGTGTTTTCCACATTCGAGAAAATCATCGGGTCGGAAGCACCCTTCGGCTATCTGCTGTCGCGACAGCTGCGTGGCGAACTGCAACGGCACTTTCTGCTGCGCGCTTTCCGCTTGTCGTTGATTCGTCAGAAAGCCATTGCGCGGCTGTACAGCAACGGACGCATCGATCAACACCTGCTGGTGTTGCGTCGACTGCTCAAGGAACGCATGGTGCAGATGACCCGGTTGCTGGAAGAGCGTCTGCCCGATGCGCTGCACTTCGTCGAGCCCCGAGGCGGGGCAACGATCTGGGTTCGTTCCTTGCGCCAAGTCGATGTGCGTCGCGTGTTCGAGCGTTTGCTCAAGCAGCATGTGGTGATTGCACCGGGTGAGCTGTTCAGTCTCCAAGGCCTGCACGGGCAGCACTTACGCCTGAGTCACACCTTCGGTGGTCACCACGACCTCGCCGATGCATTAGGGCTGTTGGCGGATGCCTTGCGCCTCGAATCGATCGACTGAACCGGGGTGCAAATCGCCCTCGGAACCTGACATTCGATAACGTCGCGCCCGGAGCAAACTGTCAGTAAACTGCGTTCTATCCCCGAACCACTCTTTCTCAGAGGTTTTGCATGACACTCAGTCCTTTTGCGGGCAAACCGGCACCGGCAGAACTGTTGGTCGACATCCCGCGACTGGTAACGGCCTATTACACCGGCCAGCCTGATGCAGCCATTTCTACCCAGCGCGTCGCCTTTGGCACGTCCGGACACCGAGGTAGCTCGTTCGATCTGAGTTTCAACGAATGGCACGTTCTGGCCATCAGCCAGGCGATCTGCCTGTACCGCGAAGCCCAAGGCATTGACGGTCCATTGTTCGTCGGCATCGACACCCACGCACTGTCCACACCCGCCGGTGCCAGCGCCCTGGAAGTCCTGGCGGCAAACGGCGTGACAGTGATGATCGCCGAAGGCGACGAGTACACCCCGACGCCGGCCATTTCCCACGCGATACTTTGCTACAACCGTGGTCGCACCTCGGGCCTGGCAGACGGCATCGTCATTACGCCGTCTCACAACCCGCCACAAAGCGGTGGCTACAAATACAACCCTACCAACGGTGGCCCGGCCGATACCCACATCACCAAATGGATCGAAGCCAAGGCCAACGAGTTGCTGGCGGCCAAACTCGCTGGCGTCAAACGCATCAGCTACGAGCAGGCCCTGAAGGCCAGCACCACCCATCGCCATGATTACCTCAACACCTACGTCGCCGACCTGATCAACGTGATCGACTTCGACGCCATCCGCGATGCGAAGCTGCGCCTGGGCGTCGATCCGCTGGGCGGAGCAGGGGTGCGTTACTGGTCGGCGATTGCCGAACATTATCGTCTGGACCTGGAAGTGGTGAATAAACAGGTGGATGCGACATTCCGTTTCATGACCGTCGACTGGGACGGGCAGATCCGCATGGACCCATCGTCCAGCCATGCCATGCAAGGTTTGATCGGCCTGAAAGAACGTTTCGACGTCGCCTTTGCCTGTGATCCGGACCACGACCGCCATGGCATCGTGACCCCGTCCGGTGGTTTGCTGGCACCCAACAACTACCTGGCGGTGTCGATCGATTACCTGTTCCAGAACCGTCCGCTGTGGCGCGCCGATGCGGCGGTGGGCAAGACTGTGGTTAGCAGTGGTTTGATCGATCGCGTCGCCAAACGCCTGGGCCGCCGTCTGTACGAAGTGCCGGTTGGCTTCAAATGGTTTGCCGACGGCCTGTTCGACGGCTCCCTCGGTTTTGGCGGCGAAGAAAGTGCCGGCGCATCGTTTCTGCGCAAGGACGGGAGTGTCTGGTGCACCGACAAGGATGGCTTGATTCCAGCGCTACTGGCGGCCGAAATGACTGCCCGCACCGGGCGTGATCCAAGTCAGGCCTATCGCACGTTGACGGATGAGTTGGGCGAACCGTTCTCGGTAAGGGTCGATGCCAAGGCCAACCCTGAGCAAAAAGCGCTGCTGAGCAAATTGTCGCCGGAGCAGGTCACCTCGACTCAATTGGCGGGTGAAGCGATCCAGAGCATCCTCAGCCACGCACCGGGCAACGACCAGGCCATTGGCGGTCTGAAAGTCATGACCGAGAATGGTTGGTTCGCGGCGCGTCCGTCGGGTACTGAAGACATCTACAAGATCTATGCGGAAAGCTTTGTCAGTGACGACCACCTCAAGCAGTTGGTGGCAGAAGCTCAGACACTCGTGGATGGCGCGATTTCTGCGAAGTGATTGAGGGCCCTGTGGCGAGGGGGCTTGCCCCCGTTGGGCTGCGAAGCGGCCCCAAGATCTCGAAATTACCGTAGATTTTGCGAGTGCTACGCACTCGAACGGGGGCAAGCCCCCTCGCCACAATGGGCATACAAAAAAGGGGCAACCATCAACGGTCGCCCCTTTTTTTTCGTCGCGCATTTACCCCATCAAGCCACATCCACCAACACAATCTCACTGTCCTCAATCGCCGTCACGCGCAACACCTGCTCCTGCGCAATGGCGACACCGTCTCGAGCTTGTGCACGCAAGCCATTGACGTCAATGATTCCAGTGGCTGGAACCAGATAAGCACGACGACCACTGTCCAGATGATACTCCGCAGACTCCCCGGCCTTCAGGTTCGCCGCCACCAGACGCGCATCGGCGCGAATGGGCAGGCTTTGATCGTCGCCGGCCTTGCCGCTGGCCAGGGTCACAAAACCTTCACGCTCGCCTTTGGGAAATGGCTTGGCACCCCACGACGGTGCCGAACCGGCTTCATTGGGGATGATCCAGATCTGAAAGATCCGGGTTTCGGTCGCTTCCAGGTTGTATTCGCTGTGGGCGATCCCGGTGCCGGCGCTCATGACTTGCACATCACCTGCTTCGGTGCGGCCCTTGTTGCCGAGGTTGTCCTGATGGGTAATCGCGCCTTCACGAACATAAGTGATGATTTCCATATCACGGTGCGGGTGTTGCGGGAATCCGGTTCCGGGAGCAATCACATCGTCGTTCCACACCCGCAGGTTGCCCCAGTTCATGCGTTTGGGGTCGTAGTACTCGGCGAACGAAAAGTGGTGATGAGCGTCCAGCCAGCCATGGTGCGCACCGCCCAGCGAATTGAAGGGTCTGAGTTCAAGCATGATCGTCTCCTGAAAGGTTCGTCATGGGGCAGAAAGCCTGAGCCACAAACGAGAACCGGTGGTTGATGGCGAGCATCATCTATCAAGAAATAATCGATAAAAAGCGTAAAAAGTGCCTCAATACAATCGAATTGACTGATATTAAATGACCTCGAAACATTCTTACTGAACCTTCACTTCATCGCATAAGCCAATGACCTGTAAGCATTTCACTAGAACTCAACGGCAAATGCAGACACCATAGCCCTCAACAGCCTCACACCCTGGAGTCCGTCCGCGTGCCGCCACACACCCCCGATCTTCCTCCCGAACTTCGCCCCTTGGCCGAGATGCCTTTGTTCAAGCGTCTGGCTGCCCGTTTTTTGGGTTACAGCCTTACCCGCCTGCGCGCGCAACACCGCGCGTCCTGGCTGCACGGGCAAGCCGACGGTTTTCGCAGCGGCCACAGCGCCGGGGTGGACTACGGCTATAAGGAAGGCAAACTCGAAGGGCTGGAGGAAGGTCGGCAGGTTCTGTTGATTCGCGACTCACGCTCAACCGAACATCGACCGCCCAACGTCGATGACAATCTGTTCGACGATTGGCGCCTGCCGTTGAGTACCGAGCTGAAGAAACGCATGAAGGCCGACGTGGCGCGGATGTTGCCCGCACATGCCCAGCCCAGCGCTGCTCAGTGGAAGATGATTTTCAGCGATACACCGTCGACCTCGGTGATCGCCGGGGCGGGCGCGGGCAAATCGACCACCCTGGTGCTGCGAATTCTGCTGCTCAGCCATTACCTGGGGTTTGAGCTGAGTTCGATGACCGTGGTGACCTTCACCCGCGAATCGCGCAAGGACTTCATCAACAAGCTGATCGAGCTGTTTGCAGTCTGGGGCCGGGGAATCAGCCTTAAAGAAGCGCGCGATCTGGTGCGCACGTTCCATTCGCGCATTTTGCCGATGGTCCGCAGCCTGCCGGGTTTCGAGCGGCTGCAAGCGTTCGAAAACCTCAGTCACCGCCTACAAGGCGGCGATGAGGAAGTCGACAGCAACCCCTTCGACCTGCGCATCAACGACGCCCAGCGCCAGCAACTCAACGCCTGCTATCACAGCCTGCACACCCGCGATGAGCGTTTTCGCGAGTTGATCAAGCCGTTGTCGCGTCATGCCTTGCAGCTCAAGGAGCTGGAGCGTGATCACCCGGACGTGCAGAAGCGCATGGCGGTGACTGAACTCGCCGCCAAGCGCGATGAAGAACTGTGCGACACAATCGAAGACCTATGGTTTCGTGCCGGCGCCTGGCCGATCAAGGGCATCGAACCGAAGCGTCAGACTTTCGATATCAACGGTTCGACCTTTCATTGTCACGGCTACATTCCGACGCTGGACACCTGGGTGGTGCTGGGTTTTGATCCCCGGGAAAATCCACAGGTCAGCCGTCCAAATGCCAAACTTTCAGTGCGCGCAGAATGGGCGGTAAAGCGCACCCTGTTTCAAGCTTTCTGTCGTAAGCCTTTGATATGGCTAGAAAGTTATGAGTCTTCAAAACGTGTTTTGGCATCCCTTGCCGGGGATGCCAGCGCCGGGCCGGGCTTCGATTACAAGGTCAAGGGCGAGCTCGGCTCCGCGCCCTTGCTGGACTGTTTTGTCGCGGCGGCCGGGTTTATTGAAAACCTCGGCCTGGATGTGCCGGATGCCGTGGGCCAGATGAGTTTCGCCAAGGATGACCCGGACCGCTTTTTCTTCGAGGCGTTGAGCCTGTTTTGGCGAGCATTGGAAGACCATCTGCTGGATCAATCGCCACCGGTGATGACTTACAACCGGATGTTCGCCTTGTTCAGCGAGCATTCGCCGGAGAACCTCAAACTGCTGGGCGATGAGCTGCTCAGGCCCATGTCGCACTTGATGATCGACGAGTTTCAGGACGTATCACCGCAGATCGTTTCGTGGATTCGCGCCAGCCTGGCGGAGATTCGCAGTCGCGGACCGGCCATGCATGTAGGGCGCGGCGCGCAGCGTTCGTCCTTGCTGTGTGTCGGTGATGACTGGCAGTCCATCTATGGCTGGCGCGGCAGCTCGCCGACTTACTTCATGGAATTCAACAAGGAGTTCCCGTCGCCGAGCACGACCAAAGTGATGCTCAGCGACAACTACCGTAGCCATCAGCACATCATCGATGCGGCGGAGCATATTGTCCGCGCGGCGCCGGCGATCGCTGGCAAGAAGGCCAAGGCCAGCGGCGAACCCAAAGCACTGCTGCCGGTGAATGTGCTCGATCGGGATGACCAGGGCTTGGCCCAGCGCCTGATCGAGCACTATAGAAAAGGCGATTCAATCTTGATGCTTTATCGAAAAAGCAGCGATAAGTCATTGATTGAAGAGCATATTCAGTCCGTAGTTAATGTGGATTCCAGCTTGCCCTACGACGCTCGGCGGCTCAAACAACTGACCTATCACAGCGCCAAAGGCCTGCAGGCTGATGCGGTATTCCTGCTGGGCGATTGCCAGCACCTGACCAGTTCACCCTACAAGAACCAGGTCTATCGCATGGCCGGACTCGGCAAGGCGGGTGACAGCGAGCCTTACGACAGCGCACAAAAAGACGAGATTCTGCGACTGGCTTACGTGGGCATCACTCGAGCCGTCAGTCATTGCTACTGGTATGTCGATGGCCAGGATACCTCGGCTGCGAACCTGCCCAAGGCTTCCGACCGGATCGGCAAGGGCAAGGCGTTCTTCGCTGATCATCGCCAGGGAAAAGTGTCTGCCTGACCAAAAGGGTCTTGAGCAGAAAACCTGTGGCGAGGGAGCTTGCTCCGGCTTGAGTGCGTAGCACTCACAAAAAATGGGCGCTTGTCGAATTTTTGGGTCCGCTACGCGACCCAGCGCGAGCAAGCTCGCTCGCCACAAAGGCAGGCATGGCTGAAGAGGTACCGACTGGCTGTGAAAAGTTGCGGGGGGCGCAATCCCGGCCTATGGTCCAAGGCGAGGCTTTGCTTGCGACTGGCGCGCAATGATTCGCCGCAGGTCGCTGTCCTTCCAATGCGGATACATGCAGCGAGGTGACGACATGCCGAACGACTCCCGTCCCGCCGTGCTCGAACTGATCGGCAATACGCCCTTGGTGCGTGTCAGCCGTTTCGATACCGGCCCCTGTACGCTGTTTCTCAAACTCGAATCACAGAACCCCGGCGGCTCGATCAAGGATCGCATCGGCCTGGCAATGATCGATGCCGCCGAGCGCGATGGCCGCCTGAGACCCGGCGGCACCATCGTCGAGGCCACCGCCGGCAACACCGGCCTCGGCTTGGCCCTGGTCGGTCGGGCCAAGGGGTATCGGGTGGTGTTGGTGGTGCCGGACAAGATGTCCACCGAAAAGGTTCTGCACCTCAAGGCCATGGGCGCCGAAGTGCACATCACCCGTTCCGATGTCGGCAAAGGTCATCCAGATTATTACCAGGACGTCGCTGCGCGGTTGGCGCGGGACATTCCCGACGCCTTCTTCGCCGATCAATTCAACAACCCGGCCAACCCGCTGGCCCACGAGTGCAGCACCGCTCCGGAGATCTGGGCGCAGACTCAGCATGATGTGGATGCCATCGTTGTCGGCGTGGGGTCGGCCGGCACATTGACCGGGCTGACCCGTTTCTTTCAGCGCGTACAACCGAACCTGGAAATGGTGCTGGCCGATCCGGTCGGTTCGGTGATGGCCGAATACAGCCGTAGCGGCACCTTCGGTACGCCCGGTTCCTGGGCGGTGGAGGGCATTGGCGAAGACTTCATTCCGTCGATTGCCGACTTGTCCAGCGTGCGCAAGGCTTATTCGATTAGCGATGAGGAAAGCTTCGATCATGCCCGCCAACTGCTGCGCGCCGAAGGCATTCTCGGCGGCTCTTCGACCGGCACATTGCTCGCTGCGGCGCTGCGTTACTGCCGCGAGCAAACCGAGCCGAAGCGGGTGGTCAGTTTCGTCTGCGACACCGGTACCCGCTACCTGTCGAAGGTCTACAACGACCAGTGGATGAATGACCAGGGGCTGCTGGCGCGCAAGCGTTACGGTGATTTGCGAGACTTGATCGCGCGGCGTTTCGAGGATGGCCGGGTGGTCAGCGTCGGTCCGGACGACACGCTGCTCACCGCGTTCCAGCGCATGCGCCTGGCGGATGTGTCGCAACTGCCGGTGTTGGTGGACGGGCAGCGGCTGGTCGGCGTGATCGATGAGTCCGACATTCTGCTGGGCGTGCACGAAGACGCTTCGCACTTTCGTATGCCGGTGAGCAGTGCGATGACCGACAAGCTTGAAACCCTGCTTCCCGGCGCCAGTCTTGCTGAGCTGGAGACGGTGCTCGATCGTGGGTTGGTGGCGATTATCGCCGACACTTCGGGCTTCCACGGCCTGATTACTCGCGTCGACATGCTCAACCACTTGCGGAGATCCCTCGCATGAGTCAGCACGATGAAACCGCCAAGCCACGCGCCTTCGCCACCCGTGTTATCCATGCCGGGCAGACGCCGGATCCTTCCACCGGGGCGCTGATGCCGCCGATTTACGCCAACTCCACCTATCTGCAACAGAGCCCCGGTGTGCATAAGGGCTTCGACTACGGGCGTTCGCACAACCCGACGCGCTTTGCGCTGGAGCGTTGCGTGGCGGATCTCGAGGGCGGTACCCAGGCCTTCGCCTTCGCTTCCGGGCTGGCGGCGATCGCCAACGTGCTCGAACTGCTCGACGCCGGCGCCCACATTGTCTCCGGCAATGACCTGTACGGCGGCACATTCCGGCTGTTCGACAAGGTGCGCCAGCGCAGTGCCGGACATCGGTTCAGTTTTGTCGATCTGACCGATCTGACGACCTTCGAAGCGGCGCTGCAAGACGACACGCGGATGGTCTGGGTCGAGACGCCGAGCAATCCTTTGCTGAGCCTCACGGATCTCGCTGGCGTCGCGCGTATCTGTCGTCAGCGAGGCATCATCTGCGTGGCCGACAATACCTTCGCCAGCCCGTGGATACAGCGGCCGTTGGCGTTGGGTTTCGATATCGTGCTGCACTCGACGACCAAGTACCTGAACGGTCACTCCGACGTGATCGGCGGCATCGCGGTGGTCGGGCAGAACGCTGAACTGGCCGAGCGCCTGGGTTTCCTGCAAAACGCGGTGGGGGCTATCGCCGGCCCGTTCGACGCTTTTCTCACATTGCGCGGGGTGAAGACCCTGGCATTGCGCATGGAACGTCACTGCAGCAATGCGCTGGAGCTGGCGCAATGGCTGGAGCGTCAGCCACAAGTGGCGCGCGTTTACTACCCAGGCCTGCCATCACACCCGCAGCACGAACTGGCGCGGCGGCAGATGCATGGATTCGGCGGGATGATTGCCCTCGATCTGAACGGCGACCTGGCGGGTGCCAAACGTTTCCTCGAGAGTGTGCGGATCTTCGCCCTGGCCGAGAGCCTGGGCGGGGTGGAAAGCCTGATCGAGCACCCGGCGATCATGACCCATGCCACCATCCCCGTCGAAACCCGGGCACAACTGGGCATCGGCGATGCGCTGGTGCGTTTGTCAGTGGGGGTTGAGGATGTCGAAGACTTGCGTGGCGATCTGGCTCAGGCGTTGATGCGGATCGGTTAAACGTTTAAGCCGCAAGGCAGACTTTGTAGCAGCTGCCGAGCCTGCGAGGCTGCGTTCGGCGGCGAAGCCGTCGTGAATCCGGCTGACACGGTCTGCCTGATACACCGCGAGTTCTGATTTTACGACGGCTTCGCCGCCGAACGCCGCCTCGCGCTGCTCGGCAGCTGCTACAAAAAGCCCGCTAATGTTATGAGCGGGCTTTTTGTCGGGTGCCGACCATCAGGCATAACTCCTGAGGGCCTGCGGCGGAATGAAGGTTTCCAGCTCATCTTCAACCGCTTCGATAATTCGTTCTACATCCGCCGCATTCATGACCGTAGCGCAAGGAATGCCGGCAATGGCGATCATGGTTTCGCCACTGGCGCGGTCGAACAGACGGGCAACCATGCTGCCCGGGGCATCCATGGTCGCTTCGAAACCCATGGGATGAAAATGCCAGCGCATCAACTGGCAGGCATTTGGAAAAGTGACCTTGCTGAAAGACCCTTTATTCATGTGTTGCCCACCTTATTCATCGAGCGCTTCCTTTAGCTCATGTTAGGAGGGAAGAACCTTCAGTGGTTCAACCGTTGACTGTCTTTAAAAGTAGCATCCAGATGTGAAAATCATGTGGATTTTTTCAGTCCGTTTAGCGATTGGTTCATTTTTTCTTGATGCAGATCACGAGACATGGATTTATCGACCAAAGACCCCTATTGGCGGAGCATTCCAGGGGGGGGCATTGAAGCCTGGCGAGAACTTCGGCAAGCTCGGTTTTCTCGTCGAGTCTTTTACGCACACCGACGATGGTCCGATGCAAATCAGGCCACGGGCGAGACAGCTGGCAACCGTGGACAGAACCCGCCCCCCCAGGATCGACATCATCGAAGTTTTGAGCAGCGGAGTCTTGCATGTCGGCGTGGCGCACGATCAGTTTATGGATGGATCAACTCGACGAGCCCTTGCTGGCGCGCCCGGCACTGGAGCAGGACCTGGACGTCGACGTGGCCATCATTGGCGCCGGATACACCGGGCTCTGGACCGCGTACTACCTCAAGCGCCTGGCACCGGGGTTGAACATTGCCGTCGTCGAAGCAAACATCGCGGGTTTTGGTGCGTCGGGCCGTAACGGCGGCTGGTTGATGGGCAACCTGCTAGGCGAAGACCGCTTGCTCGCCGATTTACCGGCGCAACAGCGTCGCGCCTCTTTCGATCTGCTGCACGGCATCCCTGATGAAGTTGAGATCATCCTCGAACGCGAAGGCATCGACTGCGATTATCGTAAAGGCGGGGTGCTTTACTGTGCTGCGCGTTATCCAGAGCAGGAAGCCAGCCTGCGCCAATATCTGGACTCGCTCTACCGCCAAGGGCTGAGCGAAAGCGACTACCGCT
Organism: Pseudomonas sp. PICF141; assembly: GCF_002286815.1. Lineage (GTDB taxonomy): Bacteria > Pseudomonadota > Gammaproteobacteria > Pseudomonadales > Pseudomonadaceae > Aquipseudomonas. Next base: position 1,639 of record NZ_MUNM01000029.1, on the reverse strand, counting down.
GGCTCACTCCCCGGCAATTGGCGCAACAGATCAGAATTGCCAAACCTTATGGCGGTATCCATGCACCGCATGTCGCAACCATTCACCCGGCAAAGTTGGTGCGAGGTCTGGCGCGGACAGTAGAGCGCATGGGGGTCAACATCTATGAAAACAGTCCGATCACTCAATGGCAGCCGGGCCGTCTGCGCACGGCCAAGGCCCAGGTCCGCAGCCATTGGATCGTGCTGGCGGTAGAAGGGTACGCGGCCACATTGCCGCCGTTGGGCCGTTATCAATTACCGGTGCAGAGTTTGCTGGTGGCAACCGAACCGCTGTCCGCCGCGACTTGGGATGAAATCGGCCTCAGTCGTGGTCAGGCCTTTAGCGAAAGCAGCCGCCAAGTCACCTATGGTCAGCGCACGGCAGATAACCGCTTGGTGTTCGGCGCCCGTGGCGGCTACCAATTTGCTGGCAAGTTGCGCCATGACTTCGACTTGACCAGCGGCGAAGTGGCGTTGCGGCGTTACCTGTTCAGCGAACTTTTCCCGCAGCTCAAGAACGTACGAATCACCCATGCCTGGGGCGGCAACCTGGGCATGTCCCGGCGCTTCAAGCCGCACATGGTCTGCGATCAGGCCAGCGGCATCGCCTTGTCCGGCGGTTATGGCGGGGAGGGCGTCGGTGCCAGCAACCTCGGCGGCCGGACGCTGGCCGACCTGATTCTTCAGCGCGACACCGATTTGGTTCGCCAGCCGTGGGTCATTCCTCAGGGCGGTCTCGACGCACTCAAAACCTGGGAGCCCGAACCCTGTCGCTGGCTGGGCTACAACGCGATCATCCGCAGCTTCGTCCACGAAGACCAGACCCTGGCTAACCCGGCCACCGCGCCCTGGCGACGCAAACTGGTCAGCCGGGTCGCGGGGTTCATGGAAGGTTTCATGCACTGAACGGTGACGAGTCTGATGTTGCCAGTCCAAGTGCAACATTGAGCAGGGTTTATCCGTGGCTGGAAACGGGTGCGGATGCGGGATTGAAAAAGATTCGTACGGGTAGCTGAGCGGTCATATCTTGTTGCCAATGGCGCCGGTCGGGTTGACTGCAACGGTTTAGATTCCATGCCTTCTGTCAAGACAAGGAGGCAATGGAATGCCTGTCTGTTCGAAAGCTGGTCATCTGCGCATAGGGCGTTATTCCGAGCCTGGCCGCATCTACTTGTTAACAGCCGTCGTTCACGAACGGCAGCCAATTTTTACCGATTGGCGCATGGGGAGGCTGGTTGCCCAACAATTACATCTGGCTCAGGAGGAGCATTGGGCAGATTTTCTGACTTGGGTGGTGATGCCAGACCATATGCACTGTTTGGTACAACTTCGGGATAGAACGTTGGCCGAGTTGATGTGCCGAATCAAATCCCGTAGCGGTCTGGCCGTTAATCAGGCGCTGGGGCGGAAAGGGCGTTTGTGGCAGAAGGGCTACCATGATCGTGCGGTTCGGCGAGAGGAGGATGTGAAAGGCCTCGCTCGGTATGTTGTTGCCAATCCCGTTCGGTCGGGATTGGTTACACGTGTCCATGATTATCCGCTGTGGGATGCGTGTTGGCTGTGATTTTACGACTGCTGCGCAGCCGAACGCAGGCTACGCCAGCTGCTACAAAAATCGT
>NZ_MUNM01000028.1 GCF_002286815.1 Pseudomonas sp. PICF141 | reverse complement strand
TAGCTACGTTGTTCATGGCAATGATCTCCGATGAGCCCCCGGTGAAAGCTTAGTGGGCGATCACAGGGGGGGAGGCGGGGGTAGCCATTTCATTAGGTTGAGGGGATTCATTCGGTTTTCCGAACGCGACTTGCCGGTCGATTCGGTAAACCGGATCGCCCGATAGAAAATCCAATGCCATAAATATTTAATAGCCTTATAAATCAATGAGTTGATCTATATCGCCTGGCCTGGCACGAGTCATGCTCTACACTCTTGGACGAATGCCTGCTACGCCAACTCTTTTGGAGTGCTCAGGCGTTCGAAGCACCAAAAAGGGCCGATGAACTGGCTCCATATAAAAACAATGTCGAGGAAAATTTGATGCGCATCGTTCCCCATATCCTGGGCGCAGCCATTGCTGCCGCTCTGATTAGCACTCCAGTTTTCGCCGCCGAACTCACCGGCACACTGAAGAAGATCAAAGAGTCCGGCACCATCACCCTCGGGCATCGTGACGCTTCCATTCCGTTTTCCTACATCGCGGACGCTTCCGGCAAACCGGTTGGCTACTCCCACGATATCCAACTGAAAATCGTCGAAGCGATCAAGAAAGACCTGGACATGCCCAACCTCCAGGTCAAATACAACCTGGTGACCTCGCAAACCCGTATCCCGCTGGTGCAGAACGGCACCGTGGACGTCGAGTGCGGCTCCACCACCAACAACGTCGAACGTCAGCAACAAGTTGACTTCTCCGTCGGCATCTTCGAAATCGGCACCAAGCTGCTGGTCAAGAAAGATTCCCCCTACAAAGACTTCGCCGACCTCAAAGGCAAGAACGTCGTGACCACTGCGGGCACCACGTCCGAGCGCATCCTCAAGTCGATGAACGCCGACAAGCAGATGGGCATGAACGTGATCTCCGCCAAAGACCATGGCGAGTCCTTCCAGATGCTGGAAACCGGCCGTGCCGTGGCGTTCATGATGGACGACGCCTTGCTGGCCGGTGAAATGGCCAAGGCCAAGAAGCCAGCCGACTGGGTTGTGACCGGGACTGCACAGTCCAATGAAATTTACGGTTGCATGGTTCGCAAAGGTGACGCCCCGTTCAAGAAAGCTGTCGACGACGCCATCATCGCGACCTACAAATCCGGCGAGATCAACAAGATCTACGAGAAATGGTTCATGCAGCCAATTCCGCCAAAAGGCCTGAACCTGAACTTCCCGATGAGCGACGAGCTCAAGAACCTGATCGCCAATCCGACCGACAAAGCGGCTGACGAAAAGAAATCCTGATTTCTGACTAACCTTATCCCCTGAGAGAGCCTGTGCCCTTTCAGGGGTTGTCATTCCCTGCTGGCATTTCTGGAAACACTCGAACCGGTGGCTGTCGAGCCGCTCGTGTGTGCCCGACCGTCAAGGTCAGGGCGGGAACGGAGTCCCCAGGCGGGCATTTGTAAATCGATCGAATCCGAGGGGAGACCCTAATGAATTACAACTGGGACTGGGGCGTGTTCTTCAAGTCCACCGGTGTGGGCAGCGAGATTTATTTCGACTGGTACCTCTCCGGTTTGGGCTGGACCATCGCCATCGCCGTCGCGGCCTGGATCATCGCGCTGCTGCTGGGCTCGATTCTGGGCGTCATGCGCACGGTGCCGAATCGCATCGTATCGGGCATCGCGACCTGCTACGTCGAACTCTTCCGTAACGTGCCGCTGCTGGTTCAGCTGTTCATCTGGTACTTCCTGGTGCCCGACCTGCTGCCTGCGGATATCCAGGAGTGGTACAAACAGGATCTCAACCCTACCACCTCGGCGTTCCTCAGCGTCGTCGTGTGCCTGGGCCTGTTCACCACCGCTCGCGTTTGCGAACAAGTGCGCACCGGTATCCAGGCGCTGCCCCGCGGCCAGGAAGCCGCCGCTCGCGCCATGGGTTTCAAGCTGCCGCAGATCTACTGGAACGTGCTGCTGCCCCAGGCTTACCGCATCATCATTCCGCCGCTTACCTCGGAATTTTTGAACGTGTTCAAGAACTCCTCCGTTGCGTCGCTGATAGGCCTGATGGAGCTGCTCGCGCAGACCAAGCAAACCGCCGAGTTCTCCGCCAACCTGTTCGAAGCTTTCACCCTGGCCACGCTGATCTACTTCACGCTGAACATGAGCCTGATGCTGCTGATGCGTTCGGTCGAGAAGAAAGTCGCCGTACCGGGCCTGATTTCCGTAGGGGGTAAATGATGGAATTCGACTTCTCGGGCATCATTCCGTCCCTGCCGGGTTTGTGGAACGGCATGATCATGACCCTCAAGCTGATGGCCCTGGGCGTGATCGGCGGGATCATCCTCGGCACGATCCTGGCGCTGATGCGCCTGTCCCACAACAAACTGCTGTCGAACATCGCCGGCGCCTACGTTAACTACTTCCGCTCGATCCCGTTGCTGCTGGTCATCACCTGGTTCTACCTGGCGGTGCCGTTTGTATTACGCTGGATCACCGGCGAAGACACCCCGATCGGCGCGTTCGCCTCCTGCATCGTGGCCTTCATGATGTTCGAAGCCGCGTATTTCTGTGAAATCGTCCGGGCCGGCGTGCAGTCGATTCCCAAGGGCCAGATGGGCGCTGCCCAGGCGTTGGGCATGGAATACGGCCAGATGATGCGACTGATCATCCTGCCGCAAGCGTTTCGCAAGATGACCCCGCTGCTGCTGCAACAGAGCATCATCCTGTTCCAGGACACCTCGCTGGTGTATGCAGTGGGTCTGGTGGATTTCCTCAATGCCTCGCGTGCCAGTGGCGACATTATCGGCCGCTCCAATGAGTTCCTGATCTTCGCAGGTCTCACGTACTTCATCATCAGCTTTGCCGCCTCGCAGCTGGTCAAGCGTCTGCAAAAAAGGTTTGCCGTATGATCTCTATCAAGAATGTCAACAAGTGGTATGGCGACTTCCAGGTACTGACTGACTGCAGCACCGAGGTCAAAAAAGGCGAAGTGATTGTGGTGTGCGGGCCGTCCGGCTCCGGCAAATCCACCCTGATCAAATGCGTCAACGCCCTGGAACCGTTCCAGAAAGGCGACGTGATCGTCGACGGCACGTCCATCGCCGACCCGAAGACCAACCTGCCGAAATTGCGTTCGCGCGTGGGCATGGTGTTCCAGCATTTCGAACTGTTCCCGCACCTGAGCATCCTCGATAATCTGACCATCGCGCAAATCAAGGTGCTGGGCCGCAGCAAGGAAGAAGCCACCAAGAAAGCCCTGCAATTGCTTGAGCGCGTTGGCCTCTCCGCCCACGCCAAAAAGCACCCGGGCCAACTTTCCGGTGGTCAGCAACAGCGAGTGGCGATTGCCCGTGCGCTGGCGATGGATCCGATCGTCATGCTGTTCGACGAACCGACCTCGGCGCTGGACCCGGAAATGGTCAATGAAGTGCTCGACGTGATGGTGCAACTGGCCCACGAAGGCATGACCATGATGTGCGTGACCCATGAAATGGGCTTTGCGCGCAAAGTGGCCGACCGGGTGATTTTCATGGACCAGGGCAAGATCATCGAAGACTGCAAGAAAGAAGAGTTCTTCGGCGACATCACCGCCCGCTCCGACCGCGCGCAGCATTTCCTCGAGAAGATTCTGCAGCACTAAGAAAGGCACCGCTCCCCAACTGATGGGGGAGCGGACTTGTGTGGGAGTGAACCGCTTTTCGTAGGAGCCAGGCTTGCCGGCGAAAGCGCACTTAAGGACGCCTTCGCCGGCAAGCCTGGCTCCTACGGGATCCGATCGGGTTTGCCCGCTCACCACACACCGCTCCCACAGGGGCTCGTGGGTATATGGATATTTGTGTTGTGGTTGACCCAAGGCATCTGTGATGAAATGCGACTCCACTCTCTATCGCGCCGCGCCGCCATCACTCGCCGTGAAACCCCGTTTGATTCGCCATCTGTTCCTGCCGCCACTGGTCATCGCCCTGATGATCGGATTGGGTTACATCGGCTTCTGGGTCAGTGAACACTACGGAATTCGCAACCTTAGCGAGAATGGCCAGCGTCAGCTGGAACTGCACGCCCGCGCCGTCGAGAGCGAGATCAGCAAGTACACCTACCTGCCCAGCCTGTTGGAACTCGAATCCAGTGTTTCAAAACTGCTGGCCGACACGTCGCCGGAACACCGGCAGACGGTTAACGAATACCTTGAAGGCCTGAACCGGCGCAGCCGCAGTCGGGCCATTTATGTGATGGACACCACCGGTCGCGTACTGGCCACCAGCAACTGGCGCGATGTCGACAGCTATCTGGGTGAAGACCTGTCCTTCCGCGCCTACTTCCAGAATGCCGTGCGCGGTCAGCCGGGTCGTTTCTATGGCATCGGCAGCACCAGTGGCGAACCCGGCTATTACCTGGCGCACGGGCTGGAAGAGCACGGCAAGATCATCGGCGTCGCCGTGGTCAAGGTCCGCCTCGAAGCCATGGAAGAACGCTGGCAGCGTGCGCGCCTGGAAGCTTTCGTCAGCGACGAGAACGGCATCATCATTCTTTCCAGCGATCCGGCGCGGCGGCTTAAATCGGTGGTGCCATTGAGCGAGCAAACCAAGGAAAAACTCGCCCGTAGCCTGCAGTACTACTGGTTTCCGCTCAATGAACTGCAACCGCTGGCGCGGGAGAAACTCGCCGAAGGCGAGGAAAAGCTGACCTTCCCCGCCAACAGCGAATTGATGTCCGAAGAAGAGAACATCAGCTACCTCTCGCAAACCCGGCCGCTGAGCGACACCCCATGGAACTTCACCCTGCTCACGCCCCTGCAGGATTTGCGGCGTGAAGCGATCAATCAGGGGATTCTGGTGGCAGTGGCGTTTGCGCTGGTTGCGTTTCTGCTGATTGCCTGGAACGAGCGGCGCAAAGTGATCGCCACCCGCCTCGCGGCGCGGGAAGCCTTGCAGGAAGCCAATAATCAACTGGAGCGCCGGATTACCGAACGCACCACCGACCTGCGCGCCAGTAACGAACGACTCAAGGGCCAGATCCGTGAACGGCGGCAGGCGGAAGAGACGTTGCGCCGCGCCCAGGATGAACTGGTCCAGGCCGGCAAACTGGCGGCAATCGGCCAGATGTCCACCAGCATCGCCCACGAACTGAACCAGCCGCTGGCCGCCTTGCGGACCTTGTCCGGCAATACCGTGCGCTTTCTGGAACGCGGCCAGCTGGATGTAGCCAGCACCAACCTCAAGACCATCAATGAACTGATCGACCGCATGGGCCGGATCACTGCCAGCCTGCGCTCCTTCGCCCGGCGCGGCGATGACAAGGGCCAGGCCAGCCTCGGCAAAGCCGTGGACGCTGCCCTGCAGTTGCTGGGTAGCCGGGTGGAAAGTGCGCACCTGCAATTGCACCGCGACTTCAAAGACGTACAACTGCAGATAGACCAGACCCGGCTGGAACAGATCCTGGTCAACCTGATCGGCAACGCGCTCGACGCCATGCAGTCGCAGCCCCAGCCGGCGTTGTGGCTGGAGGGCGAGGCGTTCGATGGCAAGTATCGTCTGCGGGTACGCGACAACGGCCACGGCATCGATGCCGAAGCGCGCAAGCATCTGTTCGAACCGTTCTTCACCACCAAACCCGGCGAACAAGGCCTGGGCCTCGGCCTGACGCTTTCCGCCAGCCTGGCCGCCGCCACTGGCGGGCATCTGGGTGTCGAACACCCGGCCAGCGGTGGCACCACTTTCGTTCTCAGTTTACCGTTGGTAAGCCCCACTCCCGCCGAGCCAATATGAACAACGACCTTAGTGTGCTGATCGTCGAAGACGACCCCCATGTCCTGCTCGGTTGCCAGCAGGCGCTGACCCTGGAAGATATTCCCTGCGTGGGCGTCGGCAGCGCCGAAGAAGCGCTGGAACGAGTCGGCGATAACTTCGCCGGCATCGTCATCAGCGACATCCGCCTGCCGGGCATCGACGGCCTGGAACTGCTGACCCGGCTCAAGGCCCGCGATCGCAGCCTGCCGGTGGTGTTGATTACCGGCCACGGCGACATCTCAATGGCCGTCGGCGCGATGCAGAAAGGCGCCTATGACTTCATGGAGAAACCCTTCTCCCCCGAACGCCTGGTGGACGTCGCCCGCCGTGCGCTGGAACAACGCAGCCTGGCGCGGGAAGTGTCGTCGTTACGTCGACAACTGTTCGAGCGCGATTCCCTAGAAGGCCGGATCATCGGGCGCTCGCCGGCCATGCAAAACCTGCGGGAACTGATCGCCAATGTCGCCGACACCTCGGCCAACGTACTGATCGAAGGCGAGACCGGTACCGGTAAAGAGTTGGTTGCGCGCTGCCTGCACGACTTCAGCCGCCGACACACCAAACAGTTTGTCGCACTGAACTGCGGCGGCCTGCCGGAGAACCTGTTCGAAAGTGAAATATTCGGCCACGAGGCCAACGCCTTTACCGGTGCCGGCAAGCGGCGTATCGGCAAGATCGAACACGCCGACGGCGGCACGCTGTTCCTCGATGAAGTGGAAAGCATGCCGCTGCCGTTGCAGATCAAACTGCTACGGGTGTTGCAGGAACGCACCCTCGAACGCCTTGGCTCGAACCAGAGCGTGGCGGTGGATTGCCGGGTGATTGCCGCGACCAAGTCCGATCTGGATCAATCGAGCAAGGCCGGCGAGTTTCGTAGCGACTTGTATTACCGCCTGAACGTGGTGACCCTGGAACTGCCGCCGCTGCGCGAACGCCGCGAAGACATCCTGCAATTGTTCGAACACTTTTTGCAGCAGTCATCCTTGCGCTTCGACCGCGCAGCGCCGGAGCTGGACAACCAGACCCTGTCGAACCTGATGAGCCATGACTGGCCAGGCAACGTGCGCGAATTGCGCAACGTCGCCGAGCGTTTCGCATTGGGCCTGCCGGCCTTCAAAAAATCCGGCACCAATGGCAGCAACCAGGGCCTGGCCTTCGCTGAAGCGGTGGAAGCTTTCGAACGCAACCTGCTCAGCGACGCCTTGCAGCGCAGCGGCGGCAACCTGACCCAGGCCAGCCAGGAACTGGGGATGGCCAAGACCACGCTGTTCGACAAAGTGAAAAAATACGGGTTGAGCCACTGATGGACCTGATGTTCAAAGCGACCCTGGGCGCGGCGGTGGTGGTGATTCTGGCCATGCTGGCCAAGACCAAAAACTATTACATCGCCGGCCTGGTGCCGCTGTTTCCGACCTTTGCGCTGATCGCTCATTACATCGTCGGCAAGGGGCGCTCGCTGGATGATCTGAAAACCACCATCGTGTTTGGCATGTGGTCGATCATTCCGTACTTCGTCTACCTGGCGACCTTGTACGTGATGGTCGACCGGATGCGGCTGGAGGCTTCATTGGCGGTGGCGGCGGTGGCGTGGTTGATGGCGGCGACGGTGTTGGTCAGCGTGTGGGTTCGCCTTTACGGCTGAGCAAGCTACCAGTGGGGTCGCCCCTGATGCCAGTCAGTTAAGCCATAACTCGATCTGTAGCAGCCTGCCGAAGGCTGCGTTCGGCTGCGCAGCAGTCGTGAATCCGGTTAACGCGGTCTGTCTGACGTATCGCAATATCTGATTTTACGACTGCTGCGCAGCCGAACGCAGCCTCGCCGGGGCTCGACAGCTGCTACAAAGAATGCGTCGAGGCTGCCCCCTGTTACTGCCCGTAAACCTTCTGCAACTGCGCTGGTGTCAACGCTTCTTCAAACGGCACCGGCACTGACTTCACCGCTCCGTAAAGGTTGCGATAACGCCAATAGTTGCCGTTGTTGGCCAGTTGATAACCACGCTCGACCACTCGCTGGCCATCAAGCACATAACGCAAGGTTTCCTGGGCGGCCGCTGGTGGTGCCGGCTGCATCAGGTCGGTGGACAACACGCGCATCGATTCGTCGATACACTCATCGAGCACCGCCGTGACCTTCGCCAGATCGAGGCTGCCATCGTCGATGCATTGCTTGCCACAGCGCCGAATCGGCTGGCTGACCACCTCGATCCGCATGCGATACAACGCCGAGCCGGCAATGTCCTGGACTTGCACCTGATTGACCAGCACGAAACTGCCGCGATCAGGGGTAAGCATCAGTTTGGGCTCTATCACCAGGCGCGCGGTAACCTGCCCTTCTCCCTGTTTGAACCCGGCCACTTGCGACGCCTGTTGATAGCGCTTTTGCAGACGCTCCTGCAACGGAACGCCTGCAAGCAAGTCGGCCATCGGTCGCGCCTCCTTGAGCGCGGTTTTTTCCGCATCGCGCTGCAAGCTGCCGCTGCCCATTTGGGTGTTGATCAGGCTGGCGACCAACAAGCCGGCAAGCCCGGCAGTGTTGCCCGAACTCGCCACCAGATTATGGCTTGACGACGCAGCCTTCAAAGCCGCCTGGGAGTCGATCACGGTGCTGGCCCCCACAAAGGATGGCGGCAACTGCACATCGACCTTAAGCCCGTGGGCCTGGACGTAGGGCAAGGCGCTCTGATCCTTGAAGCCGGCCTCGGGGGCCGGCTTTTGTGCACACCCCGTCAGCATCAACAGGGCCAGCGCACCGGCTGCGATGGGCAGACGCTTCATTGCGCGAACGGGGTAATCATTTGCTGACGGCTATTGTCCACAGCCTGATAGAACGCGTTGGACAGGTTGGTATAGGTCGGCTCGTCCCATTCGCCCTGGGCGGCTTGCGTAGCGACAAAGGGTTTGAACCACAGCAGTTTGTTGTCTGCCAGATCGATCACCATGCCCTGCCCGCCCACCTGCGCCATCGGCACGCTGGTCGGCACGACACTGTAGTAGCTGCGGGTAGCGCCGGTGGCATAGACATTCACCAGCAGCAGACGATCGACGCCATAGGCGGCCTTGACCGGGGTCATGTCCCGCGTCATGTAGCCTTCGCGGAAACTGGTTTCCTTATACATCTTCAGGTCGAACGGCTCGTCGATCCGCTTGGCTTTGTAACCCTTGGCCTGCAGCTTGGCGACAAGGACATCGGGCAAGGTGTTGAGGTCGCCCACTTGCCATTTTTCGACGTTGTCACTGAGCTTGTTGTTAACGCCTTTGTTGATGGCGTAATCGAGAATCCCCTGATTGCCGGTCAATGCCAGTACCGGTTCCGGCACCACGGTGATCGCCACGCCGATAGTCGACTCCTTGGCATCCCAGAATTGGTGGTCCAGCGGTACTGGAGGTTGTACGTGAGCACAGCCTGTGAGGGCCAGGCAGGCGAGCAATGTCAGTGCTGCCCAAGTGCGCAGAGCGTGAAGAGTCATGGATCAAGTCCCTATGATTATTAACGATGTTGCCTATGTCGGCAGCGTCGGCAAAAAACGTAGTGGCACATTGATATATTTTTCGATTCAGCGGCTAAACGATGCGGTACCTGCAGCCGCTTCCACAGGTTTTGAAGTGTCCGGGAGGCGCACAACGGCCCCCCTTCAAGTCTAAACATACAAGCGAGCCTGCTCGCGATAGCGGTCTGTCTGCTACATCAATACTGACCGGTCCGCCATCATCGCGAGCAGACATTGGATTTGGGTGTTAGAGAAGATTGTGTTCGGCCACTGGATCGATTTGAGCCCAGTGTGAGGTGTCTTCGCGGTGGGCCTGTAAATACGGCAACACCGCCGCCAGCAACGGTGCCTTGAACGCCTCCTGGAAACGATGGGCCAGCCCAGGAATCAGCTTCAACTGACTGCCGCGAATGTGCGCCGCCAAATGCACGCCATGCATCACCGGCAACAACGGATCGGCGGTGCCGTGAACCACCAGCGTCGGCACCCGCAATTGATTGAGCAGCGCCACACGGCTCCGTTCAGCGAGGATCGCCATGATCTGGCGCTTCACGCCTTCCGGGTTGAATGCCCGGTCATAAGACTGCGCTGCCTGCTGCAACAACGCCTGCCGGTCATCGCTCACCGCCGGGCTACCCAACGCCGCCAGCAAATCGGCCTGTTGCTCCAGCGCCACTTCGCGATTCGGCGCACCACGTCGCGCGAGTAACTGCACCAGCGCCGCACTCGGCGCCGGCAAACCTTCGGCTCCCGAGCTGGTCATCAGCAAGGTAAGGCTCTCGATACGCTGCGGTGCCATGGCCGCCATATGCTGGGCAATCATCCCGCCCATGCTTGCGCCCAGCACGTGGAATTGCTCGACGCGCAAGGCATCCATCAGCCCAAACGCATCATCTGCCATGTCGGTCAGGGTGTACGGCGCCGATACCGGCAAGCCGAGTTTGTAGCGCAGCACTTCGAGCGTCAGGTTGGCATCGACCGGCGTCTGCCGCCAAGTGGAGAGACCCACATCGCGGTTGTCATAGCGGATCACCCGAAAACCCTGCTGACACAACGCAACCACCACCTCGTCCGGCCAGTGAATCAACTGCCCGCCCAGGCCCATCACCAGCAACAACGCAGGGTCCGAGGCACGGCCAATGCTCTGGTAGGCCAGGCTCACCTGTTCCAGATCGACCCGCTCGGTCGGAACATCGACATCGCACCGCGAAGCCGCCAGGGACGGCAAGCTGAACAATAAAGCGGCCAGAAAAGTGGCCGCCGATAACAAAAAAGCACGCATGAAAAACACCGAAACGCAGAACTCCAGTAGAGCGCGAGTCTGATGAAGTTTGTTCAAGCGCGCTGCCACAGTTACGTGACAGTTTGATGAAGATTGCTGAATGGTCGTACCAGCCGGCGACAGCTACCGTCGGTCAGAAAAGGGCCTCACCCTGTTAGTTCTGACAGTAGCAATAATTCATCCTCTGGAATTCAATCGATCGGCGCGTGCCGAACGTTGATTGCGGGCTCGCGGTTAATTCAGACCTCGGAGCGTCCCATGAACACGATTGCAAATGTGCCATCCCTATTTGAAGACTCATCTTTTAATCATACGGATTACAACGACCCTCATACATTCGATGGCCAAGTCGATGTGCGCCCTCCTCAACCGGATTCGGGGACCATATTCGGCGTTCTTGCGCTGTTTGCCTTGCGATTTCCGTTTTCAGTCCCCTCCAAAAATGATGCCGTCATCGGCATCAACTACAAAACTGTCTATGATGACCCTCGTGGAGCATTGATAAAAATCCTCTTTTATACCAATCGAACTCCAGAAGATGTCATTACCATATGGTTCACTGGCATCGATGCCGTGCACACCATTGAAGTCCCTAAAGACATCAACGACGACGATGATGTAGAAACCTATATTCCAGCCATTTACTTTAAGCAAGCAGCCCAGTTCTCTTCAGATGGAAATATAGAGATTTGGTACTTCGTCAAACGTAAAAGCGATAACACTTCAGAGAAATCAACAGTACTGACCGCACGCATTAAAGTCGACCTGCCGGGCGGCAAAGACCCCGACCCTGACACGCCACATCACCAAGCCTTACTCGCACCAAAACTTCCAGAACAACTGGAAAAAGAAGGTGCTGTTACAGAATCCTGGATCAAAGCAGGTGTAACGGTGTCTGTACCGCACTATTTATTTATGACGCTGGGGGATGTCATTCAGATCTTATGGGGGACGGCGACCGTCTCTTATACTGTAAGAGCGCTTATACAGCCTGGAGAGTTCATTGAAATCCTGATACCGGGTGAGAAGATCCTTGAATCTGGAGAGACCTATCTGGCAAAAATCCGATACTGGATAACCGATGAACTGCAAAACGATTCAAGTGACTTTTCGGAATTCAAGGAGTTTCCCGTCAGGGCCGGCGAAACTCGGTTACGAGCCCCGTTGGTAAAAGGTGTCGACAGCCAGGATCGACTTTTTCTGGATAAAATCGCTCCAAATCCCGGCATCATTCAGGTGCTGGCATTGGACTCTCCATTTATACCTGGAGATGCCGTCATTGTGACATTGAGTGTCTCTACTCAAGATGGCGACAGGGTGCTTTTTGTAAAAGAGCAGATTGTAAGCGGCCCATCAATCATGGAGTTCGAAGTACCTTACGAAACCCTGCGGGAGATACCTCCCGGGCCGGTTAAGGTAAGGTATGACTTAAAGAAACCTGATCAGACCCTGATTCCGTCGAATCACTACTTGTTCATTCTGGTGGCCAAGGCCATTTTACTGACCAAGCCTTTGGTCATAGAAGCCAAACGCGGTTATGTTTCACACTTGCTCCCCCGAGCCATTGTCGAAGTCGCTCCTTATCTGGACATGCGCGTCAATCAAAAAATAACGATCTACTGGTTTGTTACCCGATTCAATGGGCAAACCCACCTCTATGAAGCTTACCGCCCCGTGACCAAAGGATTGGTAAACCGCCCGGTTCCTTTCAATATCAGCGGACCAGAGCACATCAATCGATTCAACACGTCAAAACTGGAAGTATGGTTCAAGGTAACCGAGCCGGATGGCATGACTGAACGTCATTCCTACCGTGAACGCTTATATATCGGGGATGTACAACCTTATTACCCACCCCCTTCATTTCACCCCAGTTACGGCCCGGTTCTGGAAGATGGGATTCTTTTAATCGAAAAAATCAGTGTGTTTATCGACGCCTTTATCGAAGCATTGAAAGATCTAAAGCTACGTGAAACATTGTTTTTTCGATGGGAGAACGAAAATGGCGAACCCATTTTCGAGGAAGTACTTGAAATAGTCCCAGCCAACATTAATCACGACTTTCTTTTTCTGCTGGAAGAACAACTATTTAAGGAGCAACTGGATCGCTATGCCCACATCTTCTATTGGATAGAAGATCCGGACGGCTGGCCAAGGGCATCGCAAGCGCTGGTATTTCGCATTGGTGAGATCATCCCCAAAATCGAAAGCCTGAAAGATAGTAAAGGCGAAATTCTGGAAGGAACGTTCGACAACAGAGTTGATTTGAAGGGTAGTGCCAGGCCGAACCGCTCAGTCAACGTTTACGACCGAGGCGTACTGAAAGCGCCCATTACGGCAGACGGTGATGGCATCTGTACCTATGTTATGGAAAATCTGAGTGCGGGGTTGCATAGCATTGTTCTGGAAGGCGACTACGGAAACAATCCAAGGTCCGATGCCCGGGATTTCAATGTATTGGTGGCACAGATGCCGCAGATCACCTCAATCAAAACGCCCCAGGGCAACGCGGTTCCTCACAACCAAAGTACCATCGCCAGAACGCTGACGTTATCCGGTAGCGCCAACGCCAACCAGCAGGTGGAAGTCTGGCAGGGCAATGTTTCGAAAGGCCCTGTTCCGGTCGACGCAAGTGAAAACTGGAGTCTGGTTGTGAGTAATTTGACTTACGCCCTTCATCATTTCACCGCCAAAGCGCTTTACGGAACCGGGCTGACATCTCCCACCAGGACTGTCCGTGTCGTAGAAGCCCTCACCCCTGTCATCACATCCATCGTGGATATCAGAGATCGCCCGATCGGTCGCGGTACCGGTACTTATAGCCGAACGGTCAAAATGACCGGTACCGCCACCGCCAATCAACAGGTACACATACTCCTCAATTCCGTGGTGAAACAGACTATTGCGGTTGGGGCAAACGGCATCTGGAGCACTTCCTTGCCAGGGCTGACTGTCGGCACTTACAGCATTGTTGTCAGACCGGCCTATGGTGGCCAGGATTCGGCTTCATGGGGCTTTAGCGTGCTGCAATGGCTCACCGACGATGTGACCACATTCGATCACTGGAATGGCTGGGTTGCGGGTCCGGCAGCGGCCCGCGGCGATTTGACCCTGCGATATGAACAGGGTAACTGGCGACTCAATAACTACACCTACTCCCAAAACTCCGCCGGGGTGGTGATGCAAAAAACCTTCCACAACCTGGAAGTGAATGGACTTTATCGCTTCTATGTAGCATTGGTTCGTTATGACGGTCGTTATGCCTATCCCATTCTGTCGCTGATGGTCGACGGAGTAGCGATAACCTCCCCCATCCATATCACAAGCAAAACCTGGACAACCCTCTGGGGGGATTTCCACGCCAGGGCTTCGCAGATGACGTTACAAATTTACAGCCACCTGAGTACCGGTAATGGCAACGATTGGGAGGGTGATAATTTCCGGCTCGTTCATCTTTGAGAAGTCAATCAGCGGAATTAACAACCCGCCCGCTTTCATCCGAGGGGCGGGTGCGTTGTTTTAGGGGCAAAGCACAGCAACGAGAAATGCCTTTCGATACCGATAACTATGTACCACCACCCCCCTTCACAACTGACCTCTAATGGCCGCGACGCCGGAACAAACCGGCCCTCTTGTCCTCTGGAGACCAGTCGCCATGCCCGACGCCCCCAAGCCCACATTGACCGATTTCGGCCTTTCCTGCCCGCTCGCACCCAACCCGGATCAGAGCCTGCTCCTGACCGCCTTGCAACGCTGGCGCGGTTGTCGCCAGCAATGGCTCGAACTGATGGCCCAAGTCCCGAAGGCTCGCACCTCGATCAGCCAATTGCTCAAAGAACACCAGGAGCTTGACGGCAACCGGGTCGGTTTCGGTTTCTTTGCCACCGCTAACCGACCTGAACACTTTGTCAGCCTGACCCACGCCTGCGCCTTTATGCTGCAACAGCCCGCGATCGACGCTTCACTCAACACGCGGTGCGTGGTGATCGGGCTTGAAAAAGAACACCGCCTTTACGGCAAATCTCCCGCTCAATTGCTCGAACAGCTCAAAAATCTCAACCCGGCGCGCTTGCTCAATCATGCCTTGGAGCGTTGGTGGAATGCCCGAGCGCCCGGTACGGCAATATCGCGCCGAGCGTTGGCTATCCAGCTGTATCGTCAGCACTTCGAAGCCTCAAGCCTGGTGGTCCATGCCCAGCGCATGTTGACGGCCGAACAGATGAACCCCTTGCTGGCGCTGATCGATGCCTTCAGCGCCAGCGTGACTGCCGACGTTCCGTCGATGGCTATCCATCAGCTGGCGCTCAGGTCCACTGACGATCGGCGAGTCGAGTTGCCCGGGGCTTTGCTCATCAGTACCGAGCAACCGGCCGCGCAGTGGCTGTACCTGCCAGACCAGCAACCGGCCTGGAAGCACTTCCAGCACCGTCATGAGGTGGAAAACTGGCTGATCGCACACCCGCCAGAGAAGGTCGAAATGTCCCGATTCGGCAGCATCAGCCTCGAATACACCCGCATCGGAGCCACGCCACTGGAGGTGGCTGCCGAGCAGTTGATTGCGCACGTATCGGTCGCCTGGATGGACAGCATTCGTCAGGGCAATGGCAGTGATATCAGCGAGCATGGCGCCACGGCGCTGGACGCCGCCGACCGGCTGGATCAGCAATACGCTGTTTTTGCCGAGCCTGCAGAACAGCCGGTAGTCATCAACCCCGAAGAGCCAGGCATCGATAGCATTGCGCAGTTCGGTTTGCTCAATCCCGATATCGCGCTGGACATTCGCCAGCGTGCCGTGGCGTACCACTGCGCAGCCCTTGAAACCTTGCTTGGCACAGAGTCCGCAGGCGATCTGGATGACCCACGCCTGCAGAACCTGAAACAACTGCTCGACGTCCTGACAGCCGCCGAACAGGCCAGCCACACCGCCGCGTCGGCATTACTGAACGCCCGCGACGTGCTGAAGATGCTGGAACTGCGTCATACCCCGAATCCACATTACCGCGCACTGTATCAGGCACGGCTGACAGGGTTGCGCGTCGAGTCCGAGATTCAACTGACCCTGAACCAGATCAGTCGTGAAGAGCACCAGATGCTCAAGGCTGTTCTGGATGCGCCCGTCCGGGTGGATCGCAAGGCCGAGGTGGCGGTCGCACGGCTGACGCTGTCGACCTCTGAAGGCGATGACGGCAGCCCTCAAACCGAGGAACTGGAAGGCCTGCTGCTGATCGCGCATCCATCGGTGCTGGACGGTACCGAGTCGCACAGCCTGTTGCTTTATTGGCCCGGCCGATTCGGTGGCTTGCAGCGTTTTGCTTCACGACGTGCACTGGAACAAACGCTGTTCAAACGGAGTGCCACCGACGACGTATTGACCTTGCAGTTGAGCGAGCTGACCGGCGACCCATTCCAATACACACTGCAGGATCAGCTCTACCGTTGCGAACAGCAGGTTGTTCAACTGATTGCCGACAACCCTGTGCCATCCCATGCCAGGCAGCGAGCAGCGGCGCTGGAAGCACTACGCGAACGCACCCTCGCCCGCCTGACAGTGCCGATACCCGCCGCCCGGGAATTGGCCTTCGCGCAACTCATCGAGCAAAACCACAGCAGTGCCCTGGCGCGAGCGCTGCCGCAGTGGCTCGACACGCTGTCTGATGCTCGGCGTTTGCAGCTCAAGCGTCTGTTCAAAACCTGCATTGCGGCCATGAAGCAATCCCATGAACTGCTCGAAAGGGACCTGCCGTCACGGGATGATTTCAGCAAAAAACGCATCGACGCCCGCCTGCGCCAGGACTTTTCCCTTACGCAAGGCTTTGTGGTGATGATCGATCTGCCCGACTCGACGCAATGGCAGAAGGTCGTGATCGAAGGTGCCGCAGCGGGAACACCTCAAGAGAATGTACTGATCGCCAGCAAAACCCGCAGCAAACTGTCCCTTGTCGAACTGGCGCAATCGAACATCGATCAGCCCCTGTGGTGGCGACTGTCGTTCATGCAGGTCGAAGTCACCGCGGATACCGAGCCAGATCGCACAGCGCTGAACACCGGCATCACCCCGCCTTACCTGCGCGAACTGGTGACCGAGCTGGATCTGGCCGGCCACTATGAGACACAGATCCGCCAGGCGTTTCTTGGCGCTCCCGGCGCCTCGGCCTTCGACCTTGAATATCGCCGTGAACGCCTGAGCGAACCCTGGCGCCTGATGCTCAAACTGCAAGGTGAGTTTGCCTTGTTGCAACGGCAGATCGATGCCCATGGACAACACGTGTTGAACATCGCCATCGACGCCAATACCCGGCAAGCCTTTGCAGCCCAGGGCAAGCGCATCGTGCTATTGCCGGCGCATCTCACCGTGGGCGGCGAGGATACGCCGCAGCAAGGCCCGAGCACTTTGTCTGGTATCACTTTCATCGAGGAACAGGTCAGCGGCCTGACACTGCTCTATTTACCGGACTGCCCTGACGGAATCTACCTGCGCCAGTACGACAGCCTTGAGCAGGCACGCCAAGGCCTGTTCAACCTGTGCCTGCACACCGGCATGATCAACTATCTGGCCGGACGCGCGTTGGCGGGAGATTTCGCCTTTCATGTCAGCCGAATCAATCAGGCCCTGCTGCGCAACTTCACTGCGCTGATCGGCGTCGGCATCCCATGGCCGGCCACCACATCCCTGGCCGCGCACTTGCTCAATGTGCATATGGGGCGCTTGCTGGAAGCCCATCGAAGCACCTCCCGCTCCAACGATGCGTTGTATCTGGAGCGCTGTGCATTGCAGTCCGGCGCGATGTTCAATTACCTGAAAATGGCCTTGGGCATGGTGCCTTTCGTGGGTTCGGCAGTCGCGCTGTATGACGCCTGGGACAGCGCCAACCTGGCACTCGCCGCCTTCCTGCGGGGCGATGTCGGTCACGGCCTGGCCGACGTTGAATCGGTGTTGCTGTCATTGATCGACGCGGCCATGGATCTTCTTCCTGGCACCGCTGCGACACCCGGTGCAGCCCGTGCCGTCGCCCGCCGTCGCCAGTTGCGAACGCTGGCCGGGAAAGCCGGGGCCATGCGAGTGCCCTCGCGGCGACAGGCCCGTAGCGTCCTCGATTACTTCAAAGGTTATGAATACGAACACGAGATTTCTCTGGCGGGCCTGCAACCGGCCACACACGGGATCTATCGCAATGTCTACCGGCATGCTGACGGCGACTTCATGATCAGCCAGGGTCGCATCTACCGGATCGAATTGAGCGATGCGCCGCGTGGCTGGCGCTTGTACGGCACCTGGGCACGCGCCTACAAACAACCGATCGCCCTTGACGAGGCCGGCCACTGGAACACCCACTATGCCGTACACGGTACCTTGATGGAGGGCGGTGGCGCGGGTGGCGGTGCGGTGCTCGGGCTTCTGGCCGACGGCATGGACCCGCTCTGGCCCGCCGCCATCCGTCACAGGCTGCCCCGCTGGTGGACTGATCGTCACTTGCGCCGCCAACTGACCCTGACCAACACCGCCGACGCCTATACCCGACGCCTGGACACTCAAACCCGCAGCACCAACGTTGCCCTGGAACGCTATTACGCCAGCGCCCCGGCCCAGCGCCCTCCCCTGCGATCGTCTCTGGAAAGCGCCTGCCTGACCGATATCGAGATCGCCCGGAACAGCTATCAGAACCTGGTGGACCTGTTGCCTTTGAGCCATGGCAGAAAACGCACGCAGATCGAGGACTTGCAAAGCCGCAGTGCCTGGGTGGTGGTCGACCGCACGGTACACCGAATCCAGTTCGGCAAAGAACGCCTGGTGGAACACCTTGACCGGATCGATGAACTCCTTACCCGTTCAGACACCACGCCCATCAACGACACCCGCGCCCACTTGCGCCTGATGGAGCAACGCAAGAACACGCGCAAAGCCTTCCTTCAGGAATTCGATCAGGCTTATGCCGCCATGGAGCAGGTCAATCTCTGGAACCGTCGAATCACCCAGCGGGAGCATAAAGCCAGAATGGCGGCTGACGTGGCGACCGTGAACAAAACGTTAAGCGAGAGCAATTACCGTTACCTGAAAACGGCTCACCTCCTTGAAATTATCAGTCGTGTCGATGCCGTCGATGACACCACCTGGCTTTATTTCCACGCGCAACTGAAACAGGCCCGCACCCAAGTGGGGCGCGCACTCTTTACCCAGCACAATCTGCCGCAAGTGCGTGCCAGCCTGGCCCAGCGGAATCGGGTATTCGACGACTGCCTGGCAACCTACACCGATTTCCGTCGCAACCTGAACGCCTGGACACTGGGTTACCCGCAACATCTGGATCTGGAGCAGGTGGCGCCGTTTCTGGAGAACCTGGCGAAGGTCGAAGAGCTCGCGCGAAACGCTCTACGCAACCGCACGGCTATCACGCCAACGGAGGGCACAACCGGCAAGAAGCTCTTTGAAACCGAAGACAGTCGACTGCTGGTCGGCGTCGAGCACACCGATGCCGCCACTCGGCAAAAGCGCTTCACGATCGAGGGCGTCGACGGTCGCACGGAAACCTGGTTACCGCGCTCCAGTGGCAAATACCACCTCAGTGAACCTGCCGCGTCGTCGCAAACGCCGCTGGCCTCGGATGTTCAGCCGTTGCTGGCCGAAGCCAGAAAAAGACTCGCGGCGGTGCCCACTTATAAAAACAGAGTCGAGGGTTATGCCCGGCAAGACATGCTGCCAGTGGACCTGGAACACATGATGAGCATCGAAGCCAGCGAGTTATCGATGCGCGCCCAAGCCATCGAACGCCTCTCGCCCCATGATCCATTGGTACGGCAATTGTCCGACCAGGTTCGGGACCTTACGCGAGCCGGACGCACCCTGCGAATCGAGCAGTCCATGAACGGCAAAACCCCGACCGAGGGTTATCTGGATTACCTGCTGGAACAACGGGTAATAGACATCCGCAAGGAAGGCGGACTGCGGGATCTGGGCAAGCGCCCGGACGGTCAACGGGACTTTCTGCAGGAATATGAAGTTCGCGATTTGACCCGCCAGCCGCCGCAACCCCTGTGGTATGCGCACTTTCATTACCCCTCGGCGAAGTCGCCGTTCAACGACTTCGTCAAAGGTCATCTGAAATTGCCTGAACAGCGCAACCTGGGCCTGCAATGGCAACAGGCGCAAGCCAGCAGCGGCGCTGCGGTGGAGCCAATCTGGCGGGGCGACATCGGTAAACCGCTGGCGCTCAAACATTTTTCACGGCTATGAAGAATGACAACGGAGCGTGGGAGGCGCGCTCCGTTGCCAGTCAATTAGCGGGCAGGTCGGGCCAATTGACTGCGCAACTGCCGCGCCGCTGCAACCATATTCACCAACGCCGCTTCCGTCTCCGGCCAGGCCCGGGTTTTCAAACCGCAATCGGGGTTGACCCACAAGCGCTCGGCCGGAATGCGCTTAACGGCTTTGCTCATCAACTTGACCATCTCGGCCGTGTCCGGCACTCGGGGTGAATGAATATCGTAGACGCCCGGGCCGATGTCGTTCGGGTAGTCGAACGCTTCGAAGGCTTCCAGCAACTCCATGTCCGAGCGCGAGGTTTCGATGGTGATCACATCAGCGTCCATGGCCGCGATGGACTGGATTACGTCGTTGAATTCGCTGTAGCACATGTGGGTATGGATCTGGGTTTCGTCACGCACGCCCGATGCACTCAGGCGGAAGGCTTGCACCGCCCAGTCGAGGTATTCCTGCCATTGCGCCCGGCGCAGTGGCAGCCCTTCCCGGAACGCGGCTTCGTCGATCTGCACGATCCTGATGCCGGCGTTTTCCAGGTCCACCACTTCATCGCGCAAGGCCAGAGCCAGTTGATGTGCCTGAATTTTGCGCGAGACGTCTTCGCGCGGGAACGACCACATCAGCATGGTCACGGGCCCTGTGAGCATGCCTTTCATGACTTTGTCAGTCAGGCTCTGGGCGTAGGTGATCCAGTCGACGGTCATTGGCTTTGGACGGCTCAGATCGCCGTAGATGATCGCCGGTTTGACGCAGCGCGAGCCATAGCTCTGGACCCAGCCGAACCGAGTGAACAAGTAGCCGTCCAGTTGTTCGGCAAAGTACTCGACCATGTCGTTGCGCTCGGCTTCACCGTGCACCAGCACGTCCAGGCCCAAACGTTCCTGGATTTGCACGGCATGGCGAATTTCGTGGTGCATGGCATCGGTGTAATCATTGGCCGACAGCTTGCCTTGCTTGAAGGCCTGGCGTGCCAGACGGATCGAAGCGGTTTGTGGGAACGAGCCAATGGTGGTGGTCGGAAACGCCGGCAATTTCAACCGCGCCTGTTGTTGTGCAATGCGTTGGGCAAACGGTGAATGACGTTGACTGTCCGCGGCGCTGATGGCATTGATTCGGGCCTGAACGTCCGCTTTATGGATACGTGGAGACTCGGCGCGGCTGGTCGTAATGGCGCGGCTTTCGGCCAGGGCGGCTTGCACCTTCGGCGCTTTCGGGTCGTTGAGGGCATCACGCAGCACGGCAATTTCGCCGCACTTCTGCACGGCAAATGCCAGCCAGCTTTTCAATTCAGGATCGAGTTTGTCTTCACGGTCCAGGTCCACGGGGCTGTGCAGCAGCGAGCAGGAACTGCTGACCCACAAGTTATCGCCAAAGCGTTCCTGGGCTGAGTGCAATTGCGCCAACGCTTGCTCGAGTTCGCAGCGCCAGACGTTGCGACCATTAACCAGCCCCACCGAAAGAATTTTGTAAGTCGGCAGACGATCCAGCACTTGGCCAAGTTGGTCCGGCGCGCGCACGGCGTCGATGTGCAAGCCTTGCACAGGCAGGCCGACAGCAAGCCCGAGATTGTCTTCCAGGCCACTGAAGTAGGTCGCCACGAGTTTTTTCAGCGGCGAATATTGAAGGATGTGGTAGGCGCGTTCGAAGGCGTTTTTCCAGGCCTGTGGCAGGTCGAGGGTAAGGATCGGTTCGTCGATCTGCACCCACTCCACGCCTTGGGCCGCGAGGCGACCGAGAATTTCGCCGTAGATCGGCAACAGGCGCTCAAGCAAGTCGAGCTTGTCGAAGTCATTGCCTTTGGCCTTGCCCAGCCACAAGTAAGTCAACGGGCCGATGATCACCGGTTTGACGTTGTGGCCCAGGGCTTTGGCTTCGTCGACTTCGTCGAACAGTTGTTCCCAGCTCAGTTTGAACTGTTGATCAGCGGTGAATTCCGGGACCAGGTAGTGATAGTTGGTGTCGAACCACTTGGTCAGTTCCTGAGCGTATTGCGCCTTGTCATGTTCACCGCCACAACAGGCCGCAGTAGCCCCACGGGCCATGGAGAACAGGGTGTCGAGGGTTGGCAGGCCACGCTTATTCTTGGCACTGTCAAAACGCTCCGGGATCACGCCGAAGGTTAGTGAGTGAGTCAGCACGTGGTCGTACCAGGCGAAGTCGCCCACGGGCAGCAAGTCGATGCCAGCGTCCTTCTGCAATTGCCAATGGGTGGCGCGCAATTGGCGGCCGACGCTTTTCAGTGCGTCCTGGTCAAGATCGCCCTTCCAGTAGGATTCGAGGGCTTTTTTCAATTCGCGGTCGGCGCCGATACGCGGGAAACCAAGTGTGTGGGCCAAGGCCATGGTGAGAGTTCTCTCTATAAAGGACGCTATAAAACAGGGTGCTATTGTCGACAGCCCACCCAACATGAGACAAACTCAACCTTTTCGTGTTGATCACAAGTTTTCCTCATGGAGCCCCCGGTGCTTGAAATCCGTCACCTGAAAACCCTGCACGCCTTGCGCGAAGCCGACAGCCTGGTGGATGCGGCCGACCGCCTGCACCTGACCCAGTCGGCGTTGTCTCATCAGTTCAAGGAGCTGGAAGAGCGCATGGGCATGCCGTTGTTCGTGCGCA
Organism: Pseudomonas sp. PICF141; assembly: GCF_002286815.1. GTDB lineage: Bacteria > Pseudomonadota > Gammaproteobacteria > Pseudomonadales > Pseudomonadaceae > Aquipseudomonas. The sequence continues at coordinate 56,460 of NZ_MUNM01000028.1, read as the reverse complement.
AGACCAAACCGGTGCGCTTCACCAGTGCCGGCTTGCGCCTGCTGCAACTGGCCGACGCCACCCTGCCCCTCCTGCGTGGCGCCGAGCGCGACATTGCGCGGCTGGCCGGCGGCACGGCGGGGCGTTTGCACATGGCGATCGAGTGCCACAGTTGCTTTCAGTGGCTGATGCCCACCATCGACCAGTTCCGCGACGCCTGGCCGGAAGTCGAGCTGGACCTGGCCTCGGGTTTTTCCTTCGCCCCGCTGCCGGCGCTGGCCCGAGGCGACCTGGACCTGGTGGTGACCTCCGACCCGCTGGAACTGGTCGGGATCACCTACGTGCCGTTGTTCACCTACGAAGCCATGCTCGCAGTGGCTAACCAGCATCGTCTGGCGAGCAAGCCGTACATCGTGCCGGAAGATCTGCTGACGGAAACCTTGATCACCTACCCGGTGGAGCGCGATCGGCTGGACATCTTCACCCGCTTCCTGGAGCCGGCCGACATCGAACCGGCCCAGGTGCGCACCTCGGAACTGACGGTGATGATGATGCAACTGGTGGCCAGCGGTCGCGGCGTGTGCGGCATGCCCCATTGGGCGCTGCATGAATACAGTTCACGGGGTTACGTGAAGGCCAAGCGATTGAGGGAGAAAGGTCTGTTCGCGACGCTCTACGCCGGGATTCGCGCCGACATGCTGGATGCACCCTACATGCGCGACTTTTTGCTGACGGCCAAGGACACGTCGTTTTCGACGCTGGATGGGGTGAGTGCTGTCCGATAGAGCGACCTATCTCCTGTAGGAGCGAGGCTTGCCCGCGAAAGCGGTGCGTCAGCCCACAGCAATGTTGAATGTGAAACCGTCTTCGCGGGCAAGCCTCGCTCCTACAAGGGATAGGGGTGGTTTCAGAGCTCACGCCACAGGCTTGGCGTCCCCGAGCCTAGTGAAGAACCTGTGGCGAGGGGGCTTGCCCCCGTTCGGCTGCGCAGCAGTCGTAAAAACGGTGAATGCGCTGTGTCTGAACACAGGCGATTGCAGGTTTTGAGGTCGCTTCGCAACCCAACGGGGGCAAGCCCCCTCGCCACAACAACCCTTATGCCAAAGATTCAGCGGTGAGCTCTCGCCACATATGGATCTTGTCGAAGTAGTCTTCGCCAACCCGCACCGCCAATGGTTCCAGGCCGAACTGCACGAAGCCACATCGCTGATACAGCTTGAAAGCGGCTTCATTGCCGGCGGTGACGGTCAGCTGGATCAGCTTCAGGCCCTGGTGAGCCCGGGCTTCAGCCAACGCGGCCTGAACCAATTGATAACCGAGCCCGCGCTGCTGAGCCTTGCCGGTCACGTACAGGCCGAACAGCGTCGCCTTGTGCCGGGCCTTTTCCCGCGGCTCGAAGGCCAGCCCGACGATGCCCGCCAGCTTTCCCTCCTCGAACGCCCCGAATACCCGGTCCAGCTTGCCGGTCAGCCGCGACTCCCACCAACTCAACGGCATCACCGCGCGCTCGCGCACGCTGGAAGTGAATGCCAGGGGATGCAAATCGTAGGCTTCGAGCATCAGCGCCCGGTAATCCAGGGCATGGCTGGCATCAAGCCGTTGAATCCACATATCAGGCCACTCGCCGCTGCTCGAGCATCAAGCGCACCGCCAGCCCGGACAGCACCAACCCCATGAAGTAACGCTGCATCGCCAGCCAGTTCGGGTTGTTGACGAACCAAGAGGCGATACCTGCGGCGAACAGCGCGATCAGCAAGTTGACGCTGAAGCTCACGCTGATCTGGGTCAGGCCGAGGATGATGCTCTGAGTGAATACCGAACCGTGTTCAGGGGTAATGAACTGCGGAAACACCGACAGGTAAAACACCGCGATCTTCGGGTTCAGCGCGCTGGTGAGAAAGCCCATGGTGATCAGCTTGCGGGACGAGTCCGCGGGCAACCGCTGCGCCTCGAACGGTGAACGCGCACCGGGCTTGACCGCCTGCCAGGCCAGCCACAACAGGTACAACGCGCCAGCCCATTTCAATACTTCATAGGCCATCGGCACTGCCACGAATACCGCGGTCAAACCCGCGGCGGCCGCGAACAGGTGCACCAAAAACCCGGCAACCACGCCGAGCAACGAAGTCACGCCAGCCTTGCGCCCCTGGCAAATGGAACGAGAGATCAGGTAGATCATGTTCGGCCCGGGCGTGAGCACCATCAACAGCGCGGCGGCAGCAAAAATCAGTAAGTCTTGAAGCGGGATCATGGGCGCTCTCCGTCCTTGGATGATCAGGCAGTTTCGATCAGTGAGGCTCGATAAAACGGCAGGATGAGGTCCCGTGTCAATGGCGCCAGCATGACATCACCGTCGGTGGCCGGATCAATCCAGCGCACCTCTTCGATTTCCGCCGCCGGGGAAACGTGCGAGTCGATGCTCAATTGAAAGAGTTCGGCTTGTACGACAAACCCCGGCTCATTGGCCGCCGGTGCCGAGAATTGCCCCAGGTAGGCGGCGTGCGCCGGATCGATGACCAGTCCCAGTTCCTCTTCCAGTTCACGGGCGAGGGCATGGACCGGTTGCTCATGGGCCTCGATCTTGCCTCCCGGCTGCATGAACGCCTGGGTGCCGCGCTTGCGCACCAGCAGGGTGCGACCGTCGGGGCCGATCAGCAGAGCAGCGGCAATGTGGATGAGGCGGGGCGAAGCGGCGGATGGAAGCGTCATGGATCAGGATTGGCCTTGGGTAAAAGACGCAAGGATCACATGAGCACTGGTCCTGTGGCGAGGGGGCTTGTCGGAACGCCGCATCGCCCCGTTTGAGTGCGTAGCACTCACAAGATCTGTGGTGTATCAGATATTTTGGGGCTGCTTTGCAACCCAACGGGGGCAAGCCCCCTCGCCACAGGGCTCCCACAGGGAATCAGTGCTAAGTCTGGAAAACTCAACTCGTCTCGAGTAGCGCGCCCTCCACTTCCTCCGGTACTTTCACGAAAATGCTGTACCTGGCCCCTTCCATCGCCTCGAAAGCAATCAGCTTTTCCACCAGCGGCCCGTTCAACACCTTGCCGGCGTTGAGTAGCAGCATGCCGTTGTCGGCATTGAGATTGCGCGCCAGGATCATGCCCGCCGCCAGATCCCGGGTGGTCAGCACCTTGACCGTCGGATCGGCCAGCGTCACGTCACTCAGATAAGTGGCGCAAACCTGAATGAAATCCTCCACCAGCTCCGGGTCATAGAGGCGACCGGCGTACTGGCGGATATACACCAGGGCTTCATCGCTGTTCATCTGCCGTTCAAGGATCAGGCCGCGCTGCAACTCGATGAAATCCACCGCCAGTTTCAGCAACCGCGAACCGAACGGAATCGCTTCGCCCTTGAGCCGATCCGGAAAGCCGCTGCCGTCCCAACGCTCCTGATGATGCAGGATCAGCCGCGCGGCATCCTTCATCGGATCGAGCGTCATCAGCAGCGACTCACTCTGCTTCGGATAACCCCGATAGCGCTCGCGGTCATTGTGATGCAGCAGGTCCGAGGGCGTGCTCATCATGCTGTCGGTCCAGCTCAATTTACCGATGTTGTAGAGCGCCGCCGCCATGGTCAGGTCCCGACGGGTGCCTTCGTCCAGGCCATGCAGTTTGCAGTACACCCGCACCAGTTCGATGATTTGCCGGTTGGTCTGTTTGGCAGGCGGCAGGCGCAGGTTGGCCAGCAACGAAAACACCTCGGTGCCAGTGACATAACTGCGTTTGAGCTCTTCATAGGCCAGGTCCAGCATGTCGGCGGTCTGCTGCAGTTCGGCAGTACGGGCCGCGACGTGTTTTTCCAGGGTGGTGTTGAGCCGCTTCAGTTTCTCGTTCTGGTCCCACGTCTGCTGCACCAGTCGCAAACGCTCACGCTCGGAATACTGGTAGGCAAGTGATTGTCGCAAGGTCAGCAGCATTTCCTCATCGTGCCAGGGTTTGCTGATGTAACGATGAATCTGCCCTTCATTGATAGCCTTGATAATGGCCGACGGATCGGCATAACCCGTCAGCATGATCCGGATGGTGTCTGGGTAGCGCTGGTGGATATGGGCCAGCAGCGTGGCGCCGTCCATATTGGGCATGCGCGCGTCACTCATCACCAGATCGATCGGCTGCCGCGCCATGATCTCCAGCGCCTGGGCACCGCTGGTGGCCAGCAGCACCTCGTAAGACTGACCGCGCAACAGACGGCGCAGGCTGTTGAGAATCGACTCCTCGTCGTCGACCAGCAGTAATCTGGGCTTGTCGGTCACCGTCGTGGGCAGTTGCTCTTCCATGGCATTACCTCAAGTGAAACGTGTGTCTTCATGTCGCGCGGGACGGCTGTGCTGGCGCTGCCGAGCCTGACCTACAGGCTAGATGATTTTCAGCCCGATCCCGGAAATGATTCGTTTCAGTCCACCGGGCGAAGTGCTGGCCGGGCGACTATGCTCAGATCACTCGGATCCAGAACGATTCTTGCTCCACCAGCGATCAGGGAAGGGATACCCTCTATGAGCTCGTCGCACCAACCTGCTGTCGGTACAGGCGCATGTCAGTGAACACGCTGCTTGCGCGCATTAATCGTCGGATTCTCATCGTCGATGACACCGCGTCCATCCATGAGGATTTCACCAAGATTCTCAGCCCGCCTTCGATCGAAGACGACAGCCTGATCAGCGCCGAAAACGCCCTGTTCGGGACTTCGACGTCGGTATCGCAGCAAAGCTTCGTCATCGACTCCGCGTTTCAAGGCCGCGAAGCGCTGGACAAGGTCGAGAGCGCACTGGCGAATGACTCGCCCTATGCGATGGCCTTTATCGACATGCGCATGCCACCGGGCTGGGACGGTCTGGAAACCATCGAACGCTTGTGGCAAGTCGATCCCAAGCTGCAGGTCGCGCTCTGCACCGCGTATTCCGACTATTCCTGGGAAGACATCGCCGAACGTCTGGAACTGGGCGATCGCCTGCTTATCCTGAAAAAGCCCTTCGATGCCATCGAGATCCGTCAGATGGCCAGCGCATTGACCGCCAAGTGGCAAATGACCGAAGACGCGGCGCTGAAGATGTCCTTGCTGGAGCACGCGGTCGAAGAGCGTACCCGGGAATTGTCCGACGCCAACATCATCGTGCAGAACAGCCCGACCATTCTGTATCGGCTGCGGGGCGAACCGTCGTTCCCGTTGATGTACATCTCCCACAACATCACCAAATACGGGCACATCGCGGCGGCCCTGGTGGCTTCATCCAACTGGGCGCAGGAGCTGATCCATCCTGACGATCAGGCAAAAGTCGATACAGCGATGGCCAGGGTACTGGACCGTCATGCGTCGGGGGCTTCCATCGAGTTCCGGATGCGCACCGGTGACGGAGACTGGCGCTGGGTCGAAAACCGCTATATCCCGGTGCGCGATGATGAAGGCCGCTTGCTGGAAGTCGAAGGCATCATCATCGACATCACAGAACGCAAACTGGCCGAGGAAAAAATCGCCCTGCTGGCCCGCACCGACGGGCTGACCGGGCTGGCCAACCGCGCGACGCTGATCGAGCGGTTGCACCAGGCATTCGCCGCCGCCCGGCGCGGGGCCACACCGTTCGCCATGTTTTACCTGGACCTGGATCACTTCAAACGGATCAACGACACCCTGGGCCATCCAGTGGGGGACCTGCTGTTGCAAGAAGTCGCCGGGCGCATAAAGAACTGCGTGCGCGAAAACGATGTGGTCGCCCGACTGGGTGGCGACGAGTTCGCGATACTGCAACTGGACGTCGGCGATCCGACCCAGTCAGCGGCCCTGGCCGCCAAGGTCCGCGATGCACTGGTGCTGCCCTACTCCCTGGTCGGCAACGATGTGCGGGTTTCGGTCAGCATCGGCATCAGCAGCTATGCGCCGGTCAGCCTGAGTGCCGACAGCCTGTTGACCCAGGCCGACATGGCGCTGTATCGCTCCAAGGAAAAAGGCCGCAACCAGTACCACTTCCATTCCGAGGAAATCAATCAGGAAGTGGTCGAGCGCATGACCATCGCCAACGACTTGAAAGCGGCCATCGAACACGACGAACTCGAACTGCGCTACTGGCCCGAAGTGGACCTGAGCAGCGGCAAGATCCTCGGCATGGAAGCACAAGTCAGCTGGAACCACCCCTTGCGCGGTTTGCTGGATGCCCAGGCGTTTTTGCCCGCGGCGGAAAAGACCGGCACCATCATCGCCCTCGGTCACTGGGTGCTGGAGGGCGCCTGTCGGCAAATGCGTCAGTGGCGTGACGAAGGCATGGCGCCACCGGTGGTGGCGATAAAACTGTCCCTGGCTCAGCTCAAAAGTGGTCCTGAACTGATCTATGACGTATTGCGCACCACCGCGCGCTGGGAACTGTGTCCGTGGGACCTGCGCTTCGACGTCACCGAAGCCACCCTGGCCCAGACCAAGTGGACGCACAACGATGTACTGCCGCGCCTGCGTGAGTTGGGGGTGAAAATCGCCATCGATGATTTCGGCACCGAATACTCCTCCTTCGATTACCTCAAGACTTATCAGGTCAATCACCTGAAGCTCGCCCAGAGCTTCATCGACATGGCCGCACGCGACCCCGCCAGCGCGACGACGTTGCGCGCCATCATCAACTTCGCCCGCGATGTAGGGATCGGCATTATCGCCGAGGGCGTAGAAACCCAGGAGCAACGCAGTTCGCTGATGGCCACCGGCTCACCCATGAATGCCCAGGGTCACTACTTCAGCCAAGCGGTCAGCAGCCAGCAGGCCGCCGAGTTGCTCAAGGCCGGGAGCATCCTGCGCGCCAACCACGCAACTGCAACGACGCCGGATGACCCGCCGCGTGCCACGGAGGACAAGGAATGAAAACTCCGTTCGTCCAGGCCAACCGGCGCATCCTGATCATCGACGACACACCCTCGATCCATCAGGATTTTCGCAAGATTCTCGGCCCCGATACCGACGATGAAAAAACACTCGCCGGCACTGAAGCCGCGCTGTTCGGCACCCCGCAGTCGGAACGGCTGGTATTTCAGCTCGACTCCGCCTACCAGGGCGAAGAAGCCCTCGAACTGGTCAAATGCGCCCAGGCACAAGGTCGGCCTTATGCCATGGCGTTCACCGACATGCGCATGCCCCCGGGCTGGGATGGCCTGGAAACCATCGAACGGCTCTGGAAGGCCGACCCTCACCTGCAAATCGCACTGTGCACGGCGTTCTCCGATTACACCTGGGAAGCCATGGCCGAACGACTGGAGTTCGGCGACCAGTTGCTGGTGTTGAAAAAACCCTTCGACAGCCTGGAAATCCGCCAGATGGCCAGCGCCCTGACCTGGAAATGGCAGCTGGCACAGGACGCGGCCATGAAAGTGCACACACTGGAGCAAACCATCGAGGCCCGGGTCCATGAGTTGCTCAAGGTGTCGCACCTGTTGCAGTACGACGTATTGACCGAATTGCCCAACAGCACCTTGCTGGGTGATCGGCTGAACCAGTCACTGGCCCTGTCACGTCGCCATGACAAACAACTGGCGGTAATGTTTCTGGGGCTTGATCGCTTCAAGCGCATCAACAATGCCTTGGGTCATCCGACCGGTGACGAGATGCTCAAACGTGTCGGGCAAAATCTGGTGGCGTGCGTGCGCGCATCCGACTCGGTGTTTCGTTACGGCTCCGATGAGTTCGTGGTCATCCTGGCTGACATCCACCACCCCCAACAGACCAAGGGCATCGCTGAAAAGCTCTTGACCGCCATACGCGCGCCTCAACACATTGCCGGCCACGACCTGAGCGTGACGGCCAGCCTGGGCATCAGCATCTACCCAGAGGACGGTTTCGATGCCATCGCGCTGATAAAAAAAGCCGAAACCGCCATGCGCAGCGTCAAGGACAGCGGCCCGAACGATTTCAGTTTTTTCATCGATGAGATGAACCAGCGCGCCCGGGAACAGCAGAGCATCGAATCGGGTATTCGCCTGGCGCTGGAACGCAACGAATTTGTCCTGCACTACCAGCCAAAACTTGATCTGGACAGCGGCAAGGTGGTCGGCGCCGAGGCATTGATCCGCTGGAAAAAACCGGGGCAAGGCTGGGTTTACCCGACAGATTTCATCGGTGTGGCCGAGGACAGCGGCTTGATCGTACCCTTGAGCAAATGGGTGCTCGCCCAGGCCTGTCGCCAAGCCCGCGCCTGGCAGGTCAAAGGTCTGCCGAAACTCTGCATGTCGGTAAACGTGTCGGCCATCGATTTCCGTCAGCGGGACTTTGTCAAAGGGGTCGAACAGGTACTCGAGCAAACCGGTATGGACCCCACCTTGCTGGAGCTGGAGATTACCGAAGGCGTATTGATGCAGAACGTCGATGCCACGATGGTCGCGCTGAATCGGCTCAAGGTATTGGGCGTACGGCTGGCTATCGATGACTTCGGCACCGGCTATTCGAGCCTGAGTTACCTGCAACGGTTTCCCATCGATGTGTTGAAAATCGACCAGTCATTCATTCGTGGCCTGAGCCGTGACACCAATGACGCGGCCCTGGTCAGCGCCATCATCAGCCTGGGCAAGAGCCTCAAACTGGCCGTCATTGCCGAAGGGGTGGAAACCCTCGAGCAATTGAATTTTCTCAAGGCGCACCATTGCGAGGAAGGCCAGGGTTATTACTTCAGCAAAGCCGTGGAGCCGGAGGCCTTCGTGCACTACCTGATGTCCATGCAGCCCGACGCAGCCAAATGATCGATGTGCAACGACACCCTTTGCCAAGGAATAACAAGATGTCGCGCTCCTTCTACTACCTGCTCCTGATGCCTTTGACCGGTTTTTGTCTGATAGCCAATGGCGAACTATTGAACGGCCCGCTCAAACCCTTGCCCCCCGTCCCCCCGCAAAATCCTTTACAAGTGGAGCTCGGTCGCCAGTTGTTCAATGAGCCGCGTCTGTCAGTCAATAACAGCCTGTCCTGCGCCAGTTGCCATCGTCTGGAAATCGGCGGCGCCGACGACAAGGCCTTTTCCATCGGCTTCAACGGCGTGCCTCTGGCGATCAATACCCCCAGTGTGTTCAACGCCAGCCTGAATTTCCGGCAATTCTGGAATGGCCGCGCCGACACCCTGGAACACCAGGTCCATGAAGTGGTGCAAAGTCCCAATGAAATGGGCAGTCATTGGGAGCATGTCGTCAAGACGCTGGCCGCCGACCCGACTTACAAAAGCGCATTCGCCAAGGCCTACCCGGACGGCGTGACCATGAACAATGTGCAAAATGCGCTGGCCACTTACGAGCGCACGTTACTTAGCGCCAACTCGCGTTTCGACCAATACCTGATGGGCAACACCGAGATTCTCACCATCGAGGAGAAATACGGCTACCAACGCTTTCAGGAGTACGGCTGCATCGCCTGCCATCAAGGGGTGAATATCGGCGGCAACATGTTCCAGAAATTCGGTGTCATGGGCGATTACTTCGAGGTTCGAGGCAATCCCACCGAAGCCGATCTGGGCCGCTATCTGGTCACCAAGGCTGAAGAAGACCGCAACGTGTTCAAGGTTCCGAGCCTGCGCAACGTCGCCGTCACCGCACCGTACTTTCACGACGGCTCGGCCAAGACCCTCGAAGAAGCGGTAGACGTGATGTTCAAGTTCCAGCTTGGTCGCGTGCCCTCTGACAAGGACAAGACCTTGATCATCAAATTCCTCAAGACCCTGACCGGTGAGTGGGGAGGCAAATCCTTATGAAAACGTACCACCGTCGCAACCTTTTACTGCTCAGTGGCGTGGCTGTGTTGCTGGCCTCGACACTGCTGTTTCTGTACCTCAAATCAAGCTCCGACCAGACCTCGACATACGCTGAGTCCCGGGACCTGATTGGCCGGATCAAACAGTTCAACGCGCAATGGGAAACCGAGATCCTCAAGTCCAGGATTGCCATCAGTCACAACTACGACCCATTGGTTGCACCGCTGACCGAGATGACACACCTGTGGCAGCGGTTCGAGACGATGGAGTCCGGCCATGGGCGCAACGACTCGCCCACCTGGCGCGCCAGCCGTGAGGCCTATCACACCGCCATCAAGGAAAAAACCCGACTGGTGGAGCAGTTCAAATCGCACAACGCGGTGCTGCGTAACTCACTGGCGTTTTTGCCCACCGCCGAAGACGACATCCAGCAACCGCTGACCCAACTGCTCGACGAAGACAAACTGCAACTACAGAACATCGCCACCGACACCTACGACTTGCTCCTCAGCAGCCTGGAATTCGCCCAGGTCACCTCCGACGACAAAGCGGCCGATATCCTGGTCGGGTTGAACAAACTGCGGGTGAACAAGGAACGATTACCGGAGCAGTTTCATAGCCCGATCGATGTCTTGAGCAATCACATCGCGCTGATCCTGCGGGAACAACCCGTGGTCAACCGGCTGCTGGAAAACATCGAAGCCGTTCCCGTGGCCGCACGGCTGGACGACATGACGGCGCTGCTGAACAAGGACCAGCAGCAAACCGATGCAGCCAACCGGCGCTACCACCTCTACATGCTGGTATTTTCGACGCTGCTGGTGATGGTGCTGGTGTACCTGGCCATTCGCTTGATGCGCAGCTTCGGGGAGATCAATCGGGTCAACAAGGAGCTGCAAACTGCCAACGACGTCCTCGAACAACGGGTCGAGGAGCGCACCCGCGAACTCAAGGATACCCAGAGCGAACTGCTCGACACCGCTCGCCAGGCCGGCATGGCTGAAATCGCCACTAACGTGCTGCACAACGTCGGCAACGTGCTCAACAGCGTGAACATTTCCACCGACCTGGTCACCCGCAAGCTGCGTAACAGCAAGACCCAGGGACTGGGCAAGGCGATGCAGCTGATCAATGCCCATCAGGATGATCTGGGCGCCTTCCTGACCCAGGACGAGAAAGGAAAACTGCTGCCCGGTTACCTGAATCAACTGGTGGAGGCCATTGCCCTTGAACAACAAGGCATGGCCGACGAACTCGGGCAACTGAGCAAAAGCGTCGATCACATCAAGGACATCGTCGCCACCCAGCAATCCTACGCAGGTGCCAACAGCCTGATGGAGCCGTTGCACATCAGCGAACTGCTGGAAGACGCCCTGCGGATGAACGCCGGCGCCCTGACCCGGCATCACGTCACGGTGGTCAAGGAGTACGGCGACGTACCGCAAGTAATGGGCGACAAACACCGGTTGTTGCTGATCCTGATCAACCTGATCAGCAACGCCAAATACGCCATGACCGACCTCAGCAACCGCCCGCGGCAAATGACTCTTGGGGTGAAGGTCGTCGAGGACACGATCCTGCAAATCAGCGTCAAGGATGACGGCGAAGGCATCAAGCCGGAGAACATGACGCGGATCTTTGCCCATGGCTTTACCACCCGCAAGGAAGGTCACGGCTTCGGCCTGCACAGCTGTGCCCTGGCCGCCATCGAGATGAACGGCCATCTCACCGCCCACAGCGACGGACCGGGCAAAGGTGCCCTGTTCACTTTGCAGATCCCGTTGAAACCCGTCATGGAGGAAGCATGAGCGATCTTTCAAACCGACGCATTCTGCTGATCGACGACACCCCATCCATCCATGAAGATTTTCGCAAGATCCTCACCCCGACATCAGCGCAGCATACAGAGCTGGACGAAATGGAAGCCGCGCTGTTCGGCAGCGAAGTGAAACCCGCCAACCTGCTGTTCGAGCTGGATTCGGCCTATGGCGGTCAGGAGGGGCTGGGCAAACTCCTCCAGGCATTACAGGAAAACCGTCCCTATGCGCTGGCCTTCGTCGACATGCGCATGCCCGAGGGTTGGGACGGCGCGCAGACCATCGAACACCTGTGGGAAAAAGATCCGTTGCTGCAAGTGGTGGTGTGTACCGCCTATTCCGACTATTCCTGGGACGAACTGCTGGAACGCTTGCACGCCCATGACCGCCTGCTGATTCTGAAAAAACCGTTCGACAACATTGAAGTCCAGCAGATGGCCAACACCCTGCTCACCAAATGGGAAATGACCGAGCGGGCGTCTGTTCAGATGAGCCATCTGGAGCATCTGGTGGATCAGCGCACGGCCCAGTTCAAGCAAGCCAGCGAGGCGTTGCAGCGGGAAATCGACGAGCGTAAACAGCTTGAATCGCAATTGGTGCAGTCGGAAAAACTCGCTTCGCTGGGGCAACTGGCGGCGGGCGTCGCCCACGAAATCAATAATCCCATCGGCTTCATTTCCTCCAACCTCGGCGCCCTCGATGGCTACTTCAAACAACTGCAGGACATGCTCGATGCCTATCGGGAGGCGGAAAGCGCCATTGCCTCAAGCGAGGTCATCGAGCAACTCGGCAAGTTGCGTGAACGGGTGGAACTGGACTTTCTACGCGAAGACATTCCGCTGTTGATCAAGGAGTCCAAGGAAGGCATCGGTCGCGTCGGGCAGATCGTCAAAGACCTGAAGGACTTCTCCCGCGTCGACTCCAATCAGGAGTGGCAGTGGACCAATCTGCATCAAGGTATCGAGTCGACCTTGAACATCGTGGCCAATGAACTCAAGTACAAGGCCGATGTGGTGAAGGAGTTTCAACAACTGCCCGACATCGAATGCCTGCCCTCGCAAATCAATCAGGTCATCATGAACCTGATCGTCAACGCGTCTCAGGCGATAGGACCGGAACGGGGCACCATCACGCTACGCACGGGCCTTGAAGGTGAAAAGGTGTCGATCGAGATCGCGGACACGGGATCAGGTATTGAACCGGACAACCTGCAGAAAATATTCGACCCCTTCTACACCACCAAACCGGTGGGCCAGGGGACCGGACTGGGGTTGTCCCTGTCCTATGGCATCGTGAAAAAACACCAGGGCGATATTTCGGTACGTAGCGAAGTCGGGGTGGGCACCACGTTTCGGGTTGAGTTACCGGTGCGGCAATCCTGGCCAGCCTAAACACGCTCCCACCCGGGTGCTCCAATACTGCCATCGCCCGTAAGCTGGAAATCTCTGTCCACAGGAGATCTCTGTGGCGAGGGGGCTTGCCCCCGTTCGGCTGCGAAGCAGTCGTAAAACCTGCAAAGGAGATCTGTCAGGACGTATGCAGTGAGTCGTTTGGGACTGCTGCGCAGTCCAACGGGGGCAAGCCCCCCTCGCCACAAAAGCCTGCATGCCACTGCCTGCCATTACTGAGTCCGCCCCCAAGGAAACCATTTGGGCTTGTCCCTCCTGAGCCGCTACGCCCTTTTCCAAGTGACCCGCCGTAAGGTCTGGTGCCGCAGATTAATCATTACCAGGCGAAGGATTGTAATGTTGTGTTGATGGATGCGTTGTGACGTCAACCTCAAGGGGCGTTGACGCTTGCCCCCGAATAAACAAACGGGCTTCGCTGTCCCCTTCCTTTAGCACCTGCACCTGCTTCCAGTGCCTGGGAAACAGGGCGTCGTGTTCAGGACGAGCGTAACCCGTTACCCACCAGATCCGCTTGGCCGTCAGTTGCAAGGTGGAAAAATCGTCGAAGAGAATGGAATGCAAATGACGAGGAATGAGTGCCCAACCACCGTATTCGGCGGTTCCCCACAAGCGGCCTGTCGGTGGTTTGAAGACGTATAACTTCGGCTGAATGCCTGTGGGGTTGTAGTACGTGAACGGCAAGTACCAATAGAGGTTATCCACAACTATTTCGTCACCCGGACGGACTTCGCGGCCAAGCCCTGCGACCACGGCGTCGAGTTTTGCGTCTTTGCGAATGCTTGTCCCGTTCATTTCATCGGTTTGTGCGTAGACCGCCGAAAGCCCGTGTACTTCTGCCAATAACACCAACGCCATGGCGACAGCGGCCAGAATGGCATGGCGTTGGCTGAGTGCGTCCAGGGCGAGCGCAACGATCAGGGGCAACGCGGCAGCCGCGAACACCAGGTACCTGGCGTTGAAGACCGGCACGATCAGCGACACCAGAAACACGCTCAACACAGGCACAAAAAAATAACTCACCAGCAAGACATTGAAAGGTCGCGGCTGGCGTGATTTGAGTAGCACCGCCGCGGCGCAAACAACGATCAACGCCGAGGGCAACACACGCCATAAGGTTGAATAACTGGCCGAATCGCCCATCATCACCAGTTGCCAAACGAAGGTCAGCGCTGTTTGCCAAGTGAGCGGCGGAATCCACTCAAGCCCGTCCATTCGCAACACTTGATCGAAGAAATGAGGAATCCACGGCAGGTACAACACGACGATTGCGCTGTTGACCATGACCCACGCACGAAACGTTATTGCCTTGGGCCGACCGTTCTCGCGCGCTCGCCACCAACAAAGCCAATGCACCAGAACGCACAGTGCGGCGAAGTAGTGCGTGTAGAAAGCAGCCGACATCAGCAGCACGTAAAAAACCGGATAACGTTTTTGATCCGGTGTCTTGATCCAGCACACCAGCGCCACGGTCGCACCCATCAGCCAAAAGCCGAGCAAGGTGTACATGCGCACTTCCTGGCTATAACGCACCGACATCGGCAGCAACGCCAACAACACGGCGGCAATCCAGGTCGCCTTTCGCGTCGTCACCAGACTCATCAATTTGATGCACAGCAACAGCGTGCCGACATCCGCCAATGCACTCAGGGATCGCGCAGCCAACACGCCATTGCCGAACAGCACCATCCAGAAATGCAGCAAGACATAGTAAAGCGGCGGATGAACATCCCGTGCCGTCGTAGCCCAGATGTACGCAGGCGAGCCTTCAGCCAACAAGATGCTGTAGGCCTCGTCGTACCAGATGACCGGCACGGTGATGGAATGAAACCTTGCGAACAACGCGAGGACGATCACCGCCACCAGACCTGCCCTGTCGGCCATCCGGGCTGGAAAACGTTCGGGAGGGATCGAGGTAATCATCAGGCTCACCACTGCAGCGTGGTGATCGGGGTCGGCTCTTTCATGACGATGAAACCGTAATCGCCCAGCAGATAGATGCGATAGAACTTGCTCTCCACTAGCGGTGGATAACCCTGATAACCGACCAGGGTTGCGTTGCGCCGCTCCCTCTCGGCGACCACATTGGTGATGCCCGCCTTCGGCAGGTTTTCGGCCAGCATGAAGAAGTTGATGTTCAACAGATATTGCAAGACCGGCATCTGCTGGAACGACCCCGCGGCCCCCACCAACCAGTGATCGGAATAATTTACCGCCAGGTAAATGCGCTTGGCCTGGTGCAGTTGCCGATGGGCCGCAATGTCATGCGCCAGGGAAAACAACGCGCTGGACGCAAAAGTGTTCTGCACCGTCAGCACGCGGCCATAGGCATAAGACAACGAAAGCATGGCCAACAGCGGCACTGCCAACAGCAGCGGCAGCCGCTCATGGATGGGCGCCAGCGCCAGATGGCTCAAATAGAACAACAGCACCAGCAACACCGCGAACCCCATCAAGGTTCTGGCGCCTTCATTGAAGTCGCGGAAAAACAGCGCAACCCCCGACACCAGTAACGTCACGACCGGCACGGTCAGCACACACACCAGGCCCATCACGATTTTTCTCAGCCCCGACTCCTGGCGTTCCATCACGTTGCCGGCCAACCGTACGCTGCCCGCCAGAGCACACAACAGCAGCACGGCGAACACCCAGGTGAATCCACCGTGAAACAGCAGCGCGACTTTTTCCAGCACCCGGCCGATGTTGATTTCAAGTTGCAGCAAGGGCGCTGCTGCCCAGTTGAGCAACAAGGCGCGATCCTGATTCATGTAGGGGTAAGCCGTGACGCTGTAGATCAAGCCGCCGAGCCCTGCCTGGACGAGTTTCCAGCCGATCAATTCGTACCATTGCCGCCAGGCCCATTTGTCATTCGCGCCTCTAAGCAGTTCCAGGCAACACAGCCCCAGAAACACATTCAGGCTCACCTGATAGAGCCCCAGCGCCAGCGCAATCAGGAAGGCCGGCACCAGCCATTGCAAAATGCGCGAGGGGTGACGAAAAGTGATCGCATAAATCACTGCCACCAGGCCCATGGCGATGGCAGGCCCGTCGTATTGATACGACAGGTTTTGCAAAAAAAACGGGTTGTACCAGAGCGGCAACAGTACCAGGCAGCAAGATAGCGTAGGCCGTGGGTAGTAATGGAACGTCAGGCTGGTCAACGCAAAAGCCATGGCCAGCGTGGCGATCAACAGCGGCAATGGAAAGATGTTCGGTGCGCCATCGCTGAACGTCAGCAGGTTATAGAACAGCTCGGTGAACAACCGTCCCTGCCCGGCCCAGGCCGTACCGGCCGACAGCGAACGCCAGTTGTCATCGATGTAGGGATAGTCCGCGAGGATCAGCGCAATGACATAAACCAGCGTCGCGATCAAAAAAAACAGCCAGACCCGACGACGCCCGAGCTCTTTGCTAAAAAAGTCGCTCAGCCTGCCCATGCTAAAGCCCGGTCCGGTCTTTGCCGCCAATGACGTCTTTGACCACATAACGCGGCCGATGCTTGGCTTCGATGTAGATGCGGCCGACGTACTCACCGAGGATGCCGATACCGATCAATTGGACGCCGCCGAGAAACAGAATGGCCGTCATCAGCGAGGGATAACCGGGGACATTGTTACCGAAGAAAATCTTGTCCAGCACCATGTACACCGCGTACAGCACCGCGAAGATCGAAATGCCGCCACCGATATAAGTCCACAATCGCAACGGCACCGTGCTGAACGAGGTAATGCCTTCCAGCGCCAGGTTCCACAGTTTCCAGCCATTGAACTTGCTGCGTCCCGCCACTCGCCGGGCCCGCTCATATTCCACCACTGCCGTGGTGAATCCGGCCCAGGAAAGAACGCCCTTCATGAACAACTGGTGCTCGGGAAGCGCACGAATCACATTGACCACCTTGCGGTCCATGAGCCGGAAATCCCCGACGTTTTCTTCGATCCGTGTGTAGGAAATCCTGTTCAGCAAATGATAGAAAAGCGATGCGCTGTGACGTTTCAGATAACTGTCACTGTCACGATTACGGCGTTTGGCGAGCACCACATCAGCGCCCTTCTGCCACTCGGCAATCAACTGCGGGATGACGCTGATCGGATCCTGCAGGTCCACGTCCATGGGAATCACCGCATCGCCGGTGGCGTATTCCAGGCCGGCAAACAACGCCGGTTCCTTGCCGAAGTTGCGGGAAAAGTTGATCAGCAATACCAGATCATCGACCTGTGCCAGCGCCTTGGCCTGCTCAGCCGTCCGGTCGGTACTGCCGTCATTGATGAACACGATCTCGACTTCACAGGGGTCAAGTTTCAATTCGCGACGCACCGCCTGGTAGAACAGATTGATCGCCTGCTCTTCATTGAATACCGGGACAATCAGCGAAACTTTCACGTTTCACACTCCTGAAAAACGAAGTGTAGATGTTGGACAGACCGCCATCAGGGGGCGTTCTGGGCGCGAACGGCCCAGCAGACCGACGGACACGCCGTCGCGATCCGTTCGCTATAGACCCCTGAGACATTCGGTAATATCCAGCCTTTTGCAATTGCCGACGAATCACGCCACCCTGCGCGCCGCTCGCCCCTACTCAACCGGTTCAAGAGCCCGCCATCATGACGTTTGAACGCGACCACCGAATCGACTTTTTTCGCGGCCTGGCCTTGATCTTCATCTTTTGGGATCACGTGCCACAGAACCCGCTCGCGCAGTTCACGGTGCGTAATTTCGGGTTCAGCGATGCGGCAGAAATTTTTGTGTTCCTGGCCGGGTACGCGGCCGTGCTGGCCTACGGCAAAATCGCCCGGCGCGACGGTTCCTGATCGCCACGGTAAAAATCCTGCGACGCGCCTGGCTGCTTTATGTGGTGCATATCTTTTTGCTGGCGCTGCTGATGGGCATCGTTTTTTTTGCCAACAGCCACGTGGAAACCCGTGACCTGGTGCAGGAAATGGGCTTACAGTACTTTCTCAACAATCCGCAGCAGGCATTGATGGATGAGCTGTTGCTGCGCTTCAAACCGAACCTGACGGACCCGCTGCCGCTGTATATTTTGTTGCTGCTCGGACTGCCGCTGGTGCTGCCAATGCTGCTGCGCAAGCCTGGATACGTGGTGGGATTGTCGGTGGTGGTGTATTTGCTGGCGCCATGGCTTCAGTGGAACCTGGCGGGCACCGACGGTGGCGTGTGGTTTTTCAACCCGATGGCCTGGCAACTGCTGTTTATTCTCGGCGGCGCGGCGGCGATTCACGGGCAAAGGCCTGGGGCGCCGCAACCTCGACCGCTGACCCGGCAGCCGGTTTTTATCGCCGCGCTAACCTATCTGATGGTCACCGGGCTGATTGCGGTGTCATGGAAATGGCCGGCCATGCATGAAGCCTTCATGCCCCAGACACTCGCCGAATGGCTCTATCCGATCAGCAAGACCAACCTCTCGCCGGCGCGCCTGCTACATTTCCTCGCCCTCGCCTACGTCACCGCCAGGTTGTTGCCCGACAACGGCTGGACGCAACACTGGCTCGCGCGGCAAAGCTGTCGCATGGGCCGTTATTCGCTGGAAGTGTTTTGTTTCGGCGTGCTGCTGGCGCCGTTGGCGGACATGCTCAACGCCTTGGGCGCGAATGCCCTGGCGATGCAGGTATTCAGCGCAATGTTGGGGGTCGGGCTGATGATGCTGCTGGGGGCCTGGCTGGATTTCAACAAGCGGTTGAATCGCTCGATTGTGGTGTCGGCGGCTTAAGATCAAAAGATCGCAGCCTCGTTGCACTCGACAGCTCCTACAGGGTGTACACCATCCCAATGTAGGAGCTGCCGAAGGCTGCGATCTTTTGATCTTCCAAAACGCAAAAGCCCCGGTCATCCAAACCGGGGCATTTGTATTTCTGGCGTTACAGACTCAAGAAGCCGAACGCACCGCACCTTGCGACACATTGGTCGGTTGCAGCTTGAACAGGTAGAACAACACCGTCAGCAGCACCAGGAAAGCAGGCCCGACATACAGCGCCACGCGAGTATCCGGGAAGTACGCCATCAGGCCGACCACCAGCACCAGAAACGCCAGCGCCAGGTAAGAACTGACCGGGTACAGCCACATGCGGTACTTCAGGCCGGCACGTTCGCTGGCGCTCAGGCCTTGGCGGAACTTGAGCTGGGCCAGCAGGATCATCGCCCAGGTCCAGATCGCGCCGAAGGTGGCAATCGCGGTGACCCAGACGAAGACTTTCTCTGGCACCAGATAGTTAAGCAACACGCCCAGCAACAAGGCACCGATCGACAGCAGCAAGGCGCGACGCGGCACGCCATTGCTCGAGGTCTTGGCGAAACCGGCCGGGGCCTGGCCATTCTGCGCCAGGCTGTAGAGCATGCGCCCGGTGCTGAAGATGCCGCCGTTGCAGGACGACAGCGCCGCAGTGATCACCACGAAGTTAATGATGCCGGCGGCGGTCTTGATGCCCAGGCGCTCGAAGGTCATCACAAACGGGCTGCCCTGGGTGCCAATTGCGTTCCACGGGTAGATCGACAGGATCACGAACAAGGCGCCGACGTAGAACAGCAGAATCCGCCAGAACACCGAGCCGATCGCATCGGGAATGGTCTTCTGCGGGTTCTTGGCTTCACCGGCGGTCAGGCCGATCATCTCGACGCCCAGGTAGGCGAACATCACCATTTGCAAGGACATCAACACGCCTTGCACACCGTTGGGCATGAAGCCGCCGTGGGCCCAGAGATTGGAAATTCCCAGGGCGACGCCGTCGTTGCCGAAACCGAATGCGATCACGCCAATACCGCCGACCACCATCGCAATGATGGTGACGATCTTGATCAGGGCGAACCAGAACTCGAACTCACCGAAGGCTTTCACCGCGATCAGGTTGATCGAACCCATGCTGATCAAGGCCGCCAGCGCCCAGATCCAGCGCGGCACGTCGGGGAACCAGACGCCCATGTACACCGCCACCGCAGTGATTTCCGCGACGCAGGTCACCAGCCACAGGAACCAGTAGTTCCAGCCGGTCAGAAAACCTGCCAACGGGCCGAGATAGTCTTGAGCGTAACGGCTGAACGAGCCGGCGACCGGGTTATGTACAGCCATCTCGCCGAGGGCGCGCATGATGACCAGGATCGCCAGACCGCCAATGATGTAGGAGAGCATGATGGCCGGTCCGGCCATTTCGATGGCCTTGGCCGAACCCAGGAACAGGCCTACGCCGATACAGGCACCGAGCGCCATCAAGCGAATATGCCGTTCGCCGAGTTCGCGTTTAAGCGGGCCGCCCTGAGCGGTTTCGCCGTGAGGCAGGTGATTGCCGACTGGCATAAGTACAACCTCGTCTTGTTATTGGATATGACCACCGAGTGTCGAGGCGCCGACCGATAAGCCAGTGCCTGTTGATACCGGGCCTGCCTCGTGGGCAGACACGTCTTGCAGGACAAACCTGCAAGATCAGCGGGACGCGCAGTATAAAAAGCTTCCAGCAGGATTTTTCACTCTATAAACCACAACATTCAGCCATAACTCGCGGCGAAAGCGCGGTTTACGGAGGGGCATTACCTACCTTATGCAGGATTATTCGCCACTGAAACGGCGCCGAGTATTGCACGGCAATGGTGCATCGTCATGCCTCTACTTCGGCAGCATTTACCGCCTTGAAGCGTCTGGCCCAGCTGTTTCAGACAATCACCCCTTGCGGTGAAGGAGCTGAGTCTGGACCGGGGACATGGTGCTGCTGTGGCAAGAGAGCTGCTGTGTGGCAAGAGAGCTGTTGTGCAGCAAGAGAGCTGCTGTGGCGAGGGGGCTTGCCCCCGTTCGGCTGCGCAGCAGTCGCAAAACCGTTGCACGCGGTATGTCTGATACTACATTGGGGGTTCAAGTTTGGGGGGGACTGCTGCGCAGTCCAACGGGGGCAAGCCCCCTCGCCACAACTCTTGGCATAACTGCACCTTCACCGCAGTTAGTCCTTCGCAGTAATCGGAATATTCACTCAACAATTACGGACCCATTCCAGAAAGTCGGGAACTAGCCTGAGAACGTCAAGTTGACTACTTACGCAAGGAAGCAATGGATTGCCTAATCAACCAAACTCTCATCGCCTGCGCTTTGGCAGAGCCTCCGAAAACGGCCGCGCTTACCTCATCACCGCAGTTATTCACGAACGCCAACCTATATTCTCTGACTGGCAATTGGGACGTCTGCTGGTCGCAGAACTGCGTCGAGTTCACGACGCGGGGTTAGTGGATTCAATCGCTTGGGTAGTGATGCCCGATCATTTCCATTGGCTAATGCAGCTGCGGGACAACAATCTGGGCAGTGTTGTCGGCTCTACCAAGTCACGCAGCACCCAGGCGGTGAACAAAATGACCGGTCGGAGTGGTCCGCTGTGGCAAACCGGCTATCACGATCGAGCAATCCGCGATGGCGAAGAACTCCTGCCGTTCGCTCGTTACATTGTTGCCAATCCATTGCGCGCAGGGTTGGTGGAAAAAATTGGCGATTACCCGCTCTGGGATGCCTGCTGGCTATAACACTGAACAGCGCTTGCCCCGTTGGACTGCGTAGCAGTCCCAAAAACAAGCAGCACTAATTTGTATCAGACATACCGCGTGCAACGGGTTTGCGACTGCTGCGCAGCCGAACGGGGGCAAGCCCCCTCGCCACAACAGCCCCTCGCAACAGCAAACCGCCTCCCCACAACAGCCGTCTTGCCACAAGAAATGGTGTGTACTCGATATTTGGTTGTTCACTATTTCCTCACCAACGCCAACCACCGTCTAAGCTTCAAGCAAGTCCGATCAATCTGCGTGAATGGATCAGTCGACTATGGGCGCTTTGTGGCAAACCGATTCGAGTAAAACCGTGGTTCCGACTGAACGAGTGGATGAAGCGCCTTTACCTGAGAAACCCCGTCGCTCCCGGCACGGCTGGGGGGCTTTCTGGTTGCTGTTGCTGATTATCCTGATTGTCCTGGGCCTCGCCGCGGCCAAGGAAATGCGCACCTCCAAGTTTCAGGCCCGGGAAATCAGCCAATACGCCGCCTCGCTGAAGTACGAGCTGAAACCCGGGCCCAGCGATGCGATTCGTTACCCTGGCGCAGGCCCGTTCGATCAGCGTTTGGGTTACAGCGCCATGGACGAGTTTCTACCGCGCCTGCTCAAGCGCGATTACGTCATAGCAGCACAAACCCGCTTTTCCCCCGCGCTGATGGACTACACCGACAAGGGTTTTTTTGTGCCCTATGCCGAAAAAATCCAGGCTGGGCTGTCGATCACCGATTGCCGCGCGGCCCCGCTGTACCAGTTCAAGTACCCCCAGCAACTCTATTCAAGCTTTGCCGCGATCCCGCCGGTCGTGGTCAGCAGCCTGCTGTTTATTGAAAACCGTTTTTTGCTCGATCCCCGTCAGCCCCAGGCCAACCCCGCCGTGGACTGGCCGCGGTTCGGCAAGGCGGCGTGGTCCCAGGTGGCCAAGCTGTTGGGCTTGCCCGGTCAGTCGGCAGGCGGCAGTACGCTGGCCACGCAACTTGAGAAATATCGGCATTCGCCTGATGGCTTGACGGTGTCGGGTGCGGAAAAGATCCGCCAGATGATTTCCGCCAGCGTGCGCGCCTATCAGGCGGGGCCGGACACCCTGCAGGCGCGACAAAACGTGATTCGCGACTACCTCAACAGTGTTCCGCTGTCGGCGGTACCGGGCCATGGTGAAGTGCATGGCATGGCCGAAGGTTTGCGTGTCTGGTACGGCGCCGACTTCAACAAGGCCAACGAACGGCTGGCCAGCACCGACACCGACCCGAAAAGCCTGTCGGAAAAAGGCCTGGCCCTACGCGAAATGCTGTCACTGATGATTGCTCAGCGCCGCCCTTCCCATTACTTGACCAAGGGTCGTGATGAATTGGCCAGCCTCACCGACAGTCATATCCGCCTGCTGTCGCAAAACGGCGTGATCGATGCGCCACTCGCCACGGCGGCATTGGCCAGTAAAGTGATTTATCGCGACTGGGCCACCCAGCCCACCATTCAGCCCATCGAGACCAACAAAGGCATCAGTGTGGCGCGCAGCCGCCTGGCCGGTTTGCTCAATCGTCCGCTGTATGATCTCGACCGCCTCGACCTGTCCGCCACCAGCACCTTGCAAGGCGAACTGCAAACCCAGGCCACCGCGTACCTCAAGCAGCTGGCCGATCCCGCTTATGCAGCGGAAATCGGCCTGATCGGCGAACGCCTGCTTACCCCCACCAACACCGCGCAGGTGCGCTACAGCTTCACCCTGTTCGAACTGACGCCGGACGGTTCGCGCGTGCGGGTGCAAACCGACAGCACCGACCAGCCATTCGACATCAATGAAGGCAGCAAGCTGGAACTGGGCTCCACCGCAAAAATGCGCGTGCTCACCACTTACCTGCAGATCATCGCCGAACTGCACGATCGCTACGCCAGCATGAGCGTCGCCGAATTGAAGAAAACCGAAGTCGCCGACCCGGATCGTCTGTCCCGCTGGGCCGTCGATTACATGATTCAGAACACCGACCGCAGCCTGCCGAAAATGCTCGGCGCCGCGCTGGATCGCAAATACTCCGCCAGCCCTGGCGAGGCCTTTTTCACTGGCGGTGGACTGCACACGTTCGTCAACTTTCGCAAGGAAGACAACGGCCGCCTGCCGACCCTGCGCGATGCGCTGCGCGAGTCGATCAACCTGCCATTCATTCGGCTGATGCGTGACCTGGTGCGCTACAGCACCTACGCGGGCCCCAACAGCAGCGCCGAATTGCTCAAGGACGACCGTGACCCGCGGCGTCAGGAATACCTCGCTTCATTCGCCGACAGAGAAGGCACTTCATTTCTGTTGAAGTTCTGGAAGAAATACCGCAACAAGGACACCCAGGCGCGGCTCGAGACCTTTCTCCATGGCATGCGCCCGACGCCGATTCGCATGGCCGCCGTGCATCGTTATCTATTCCCCCAGGCCGACCAGGAAGACTTCAATACCTTCGTACGCTCACACCTCAAAGGCGCCAAGCTCACAGAAAAACTGACCGATGAACGCCTCGAACGCCTCTACCTGAGTTACGGCCCTGGCAGTTACGACCTGCCGGATCAAGGCTTCATCGCCAAGGTTCACCCGCTGGATCTGTGGCTGATCGGCTACTTGTTGAACAACCCCGACGCCAAGTTCAGCCAAATTGTCAAAGCCAGCCAGTTCGAACGCCAGGAGGTTTACAGCTGGCTATTCAAAAGCCGTCACAAGGGCGCCCGCGACAGCCGCATCCGTACCATGCTGGAGATCGAAGCGTTCCTCGACATCCACCAGCGCTGGCAGAAAGTCGGCTATCCGTTCGACCATCTGGTGCCATCGCTGGCCACTGCGATCGGCAGTTCGGGCGATCGCCCCGCTGCGCTGGCTGAATTGATCGGCACCATTCTCAACGATGGTGTGCGGATGCCGACATTGCGTATCGACAGCCTGCACTTCGCGGCAGATACGCCCTATGAAACCCGCCTGGTCAACAATCCGATGGTTGGCAAACGAGTGATGCCTTCGGAAGTGGCCGCCGCGATGCGCGAAGCCCTCTCGCAGGTGGTGGACGCCGGCACGGCCAAGCGCCTGGCCGGCAGCTTCAAACTGGCCGATGGCACCCCGTTGGCCATGGGGGGCAAGACCGGCACCGGCGATAACCGCATTGAGGCCATCGGCTCCGGCGGGCGGATTCTCAGCTCCAAATCGATCAACCGCACGGCAACGTTCGTGTTCTATATCGGCGACAAGCATTTCGGCACCCTCACCGCCTATGTTCCCGGTCGCACGGCGGAGAATTTCAAATTCACCTCGGCGTTGCCCGCGCAGGTGCTCAAGGGCATGGCGCCGATTCTGTCGCCCTATCTGCAACCGGGCACCCAGACGTTGTGCCAGGGAACGGTGACAACGGCTGTGCGCTAAGCCGGATCAACCCAGTGACCCGGCGTGGCGGTATCCATCTATTTTTCACTCTTCAATTTTGAGTGCGAAGTGCATTGGCGACCGCCATTTCCTCCCGGTATTTGAACTTTTTTTTGGCAACCCCGTTACCTAGGCTGATCGTCCCAGCAATGATCAATGGACGATCCAGACATGCCTACTGCGCCACCCTCCCAACCCAGCAAAAGTGTTCATCACCAAGTCATCAAAAACGCCATCCCGCCGTGGCTGGCAAACGCCTCGGCACATCGCGTCAATGCCCTGAAAAATGTCCGACTGACGCTGCCCGAGTGGCACCGGAACGCCCCGGCGGCCGCTCACCAACAGCTTCAGAACGCCGTCAGACAACATTGGCTCGCCCAGAACAACGTGGATCGGATGCTCAGCGGCCTGCAGGATGCGTACGCCTTCGCCGAGCCCTTGCTGCAAAAAGCCTTGAAGGACCGGTTCGGTATAGAAGATGAGGTCAAGGACATCTGGCTGCATCTGTATGCACCCATAAAGGGGGCCTGGTGGGTGCGTGACTTCGCATCCGCCACACGAAGCCGAACCGTGTCTTTGCTCGATGCGGCGCTGCACAACTTTGCCAGCGGCGAAACATTCCATGCCGATTCGGACTTCATCACCCGGCCCGACGCCCGGGGCCATTTCACTACCCGACATTTTCAGCCACAGGTGACGGTCGAACAGTTCCAGGCGCTCTGTCGTGAACTGGACATCGGCGCTCAATATGAACGGCATTTAAAATCGTTTTTACAGCCGGCCGATGCCTTGGCCAGGAACGTGTTGCGTCATAAAGTCATCGACAGCCAGAAAAAAAACCTGGCTGCCGCCGCCAGCATGGCGCTGATGAAAAAAGATATCGGTGCACAAGCCCACCGCGTGATTCAGGGCATGCTTGATGCGCGCAAGCATCTGCAATGGCACGGCAAGCCCGTTCACTATTACAACCTGAGCATGATGGACGCCGCGCTGACCGGCATTGTGGTGATCGCCCCCGATGTGCTGACGGCGACCACTGCCACACCGCTGATTGCCTATGTCCCCCACGATCCCGAACACCCGCTCAAGGAATATTCCTCGGGGCTGGCATTCATGACCGAACTGACCCGCCAACTGCGCGATGGCTCGACGACAGAAACCGCCGCCGATAACTACCAGGTGTTCTTCAGTCAGTTTGTTGCGCAACATCAGCGCGGCCATTTCTTCGCCCGGCTCAATGACCGGCTAAGCAAAGTGAAATGGCAGCAGGCACCTCCCGGCGGCAGTCTGCCCAGCTGGCGGGAAACACCGGTGGATAATCCGAACCTGCAATTCAGCCTTACCAGAATCGAAGACGATCGTGAGACCCGCTATACCGGTGATCTCTGGGCATATGTCTACCAGCGCAAACTCAACAAGATTTTCAACGATGCCCGGGAAATCGCGATTTCCACCGCCTACGCCGATCGCATGGCCCGTTGGGCGTGGTGGGACAACCTGGAAAAAATGCTCTCGGACATTCTCAATGTCGCGTTGCTGGTGGTCACGCCGTTCGTGCCCTATCTGGGCGAACTGATGCTGGCCTACACGGCGTTTCAATTGACCGAAAGTGTGTTCGAAGGCGTTCTCGACCTGGCTCAGGGCAGCTTGGCCGAAGCCGGGGAGCAAGCCATTGGCGTGCTGGAAAGCGTGGTTCAACTGGGCGCATTCGCCGCTGGCGTAAAAATCGGCAGCAGCGCCGGTTTGCGCCTCTCGCCATTTGTCGAGAGCCTCAAGCCGGTACAGATGGGCGATGGCCAGACCAAGCTATGGAACCCCGATCTGTCGGCTTATCAACAGCCGGACCTTGCCTTGTTCAATGGCGCCAAGCCTGATCAATTGGGCATTTACCGGCATGAAGGCAAACAGTTGGTGCAGTTGGACAGTCAATTGTTCGAAGTGGAACAAGACCCCGCCACCGGACACCATCGCATCCTGCATCCGCAACGCGTCGACGCCTACGCACCGACGTTGCGGCACAACGGCCACGGAGCCTGGGTCAGCGAAACCGAACATCCGCGCCAGTGGGAAGGTTCGACGCTGATGCGGCGTCTCGGTCATGCCGCCGACGACTTCAGTGATTCACAACTGGAACAGCTGCGTCAGATCAGTGGCACGGATGAAGCTGTATTGCGCAGAATGCATGTAAAAAATGCCCCCCCTCCGCCGCTCCTGACCGACACCTTGCAACGCCTCGCACCGTCTGCCCAGAATGTCATTGCGGCGCCGCCTTCCGATATCGCCGGGCTGCTCAAAGATTTCCCCGAACTCCCCGCCAGCGTTTCGGAAAAAATCCTGGCCGGCGCCACCGCCGTTGAACATCAGCAGATCGCACAACACCATCGTCTGCCGCTGCGCCTGAAAACCCAGGCACGGGAGCTGCAGTTCGAGACGCAATCGGTCCGGGCCGCCCAAGGCCTGTACGGCGATGCCCCGAGCAACATCGATACCGAACGCCTGGTGCTGGGAGCCCTGCGTATTCACTCCGACACATTCGCTGACTTGCGCATCGAGATCCGTCAGGGGACGCTCGATGGAGCGCTTCGTTGCAGCGCTGGCGCCGAAGACGCGACGCACGTGCGGGTACTGATTCGCGACGACTCGGGAAATTACCAGCTGGGTGATGCGTCGAATCCGCGGCGTGATGAAGCCGTTGGCCTGTTGGAAGCCATCCTCCTGGCCACGCAAAACAATGGGCGAAATGCCTTGGGCTATAAACCGGGTGATGTCGAGTTCTTCAGGCAATGGATGATTGCCAAGAGCGCTGCCCCCGCTGAGCGTCGAAGCGTTCTTGCCACGCCGCCGATTCGCGCCGTTGTCGAGCATGAAACGATGTTCCTGGTGCGCGGAGGAGCCCTCAGCCGGGGCGGCGAAACCCTGCAGGAGCGCATTCAGGATCTGCACCCCGACTTCAGCGCCAACGAGGTCGAGGCCTTTGCCAATGCCTTGATCGCAAAAGGCGAACCACTGCAGGCTATTGAACAACAGGAAAACGATTTCGATGAACTGCGCGTAATCCTTAACCGTTGGGAATACCAGCAACCGCAGACCTGGGGCCCTGGTAGCCAGGGCTTTCGCGAAAAAGGGGGGCGGCATATCGCCGAACGCCTGATCGAATGCTTCGAACGCAAGAATACCGAATTGGGTACGCGTACCGATCCGGACAGGTATTCGCTCGACCTGTCTCGGGAATTGCTGTCACTGGATTTGCAGACCTGGTGGTCGAAACGCCCCGAGCTGAAGAAGTTTCTCGACAAGATTACTGTGCTGAAACTCGATAACACCCGATTTTCCAGCGAGTCGAATGGCCTGTTGAAGGACTTCCCGAACCTGCGCGAACTCAGTGCCAAAGCCTGTGAGCTGACACGTCTGCCCAAAAGTATCGGTTCCATGCACAGACTTGAACGCTTGAGGCTGAGCGACAACCAGATTGTGCTGGATGCGCCGGCGGTGCAGCAGCTGAAAAACCTGACGTACCTGGAAATCCTCAGACTCGAAAACAACCCGTTGGCCTTGCCGCCGCATATTGGTCGCATGCCGCGATTGAAGGTGGTGACGCTGCGCAACACCGGGCTTGCCACCTGGCCGGAGGGAGTGCTTGCCAAAGCCCGTCCTCGCGGGTTTTTCCTGGATTTGCGCGATAACCCCATCATCCAGATGCCTGACGTTGTTCCCGGCTCGTCACAAGCGGCAATCGTGGCCCGCACGCGGCTGAGTATCGAACGCCTGACAGAACCCGACTTGTTGCACTATCAAACGCTGCGTCGTTCCGTGGGGTTGCCGCCCGAATCTGTCGCCCCTTCAGCCAGGGCGAATCCACCGCTGATCATTTCCAACAATTACGAGGCGCACTGGCGCGCTGTGCCGGGTTGGGGAGTTGATCGCAACATTCTATTGTCGGAACTGATGGATGAACCCCATGCCGAACGCTTCGTGGCCACGTTGCTCGATGCTCAGTACTCTGCCGACTTTCTGGCCGGCGGTGAAGCCCGGACGAACCTGTTGCAGCGGGTATGGCGGGTGATGGATGCCGTTCATATCGACACTCGCCTGCGGGAAAAACTGTTCATCATGGCCATCGACCCGGTCCGCTGCGCCGACGCCGGCGCGCAGTTGTTCAACAACATGGGCATAGAGGTACTGGCCTCCGAGGCCTATTCCTTTTCCATTGGCGCCGAGCAACTGGAGCAAAAACTGGTCACCCTGGCCAAAGGTGCCGCCCACCTGGAAATGGTCAATGACATTGCCCGGGCCGACATGGCCAGCCGTCCCGGCACCCCGGACGAAGTCGAAGTCTACCTGGCTTACCAGACCGGCCTGGCCCGGCGCTTGAATCTGCCATGGCAATCGGAGCACATGCTGTTCCGGGAAGTGTCAGGTGTCAGCGACGCGATGATCGATCAAGCCTATGACACGGTTCTGGCGCTGGCCGAAGGCGACGGTCTGGTGGACCGGATGCTGGAGCAGGCGTTTTGGGAAAACTACTTGCTTGAACGCTATCCCGTAAGGATGGAAACCAATAAGCGGCGATTCCAGAACAAGAGCGCGCAGCTCGATGATTTGCAAACCGCGCAACGGCAATGGGCCGACAAAACCCTCACTGAATTGCAGCGTCGCGATCTGAAAAACCGGCTGACAACATTGATGGACGGATTCTCGATCCGTGAAACAGAAGTATTCATCGATGAGCCGCTGGGTGATGAAATCATCAACCGCTTGCTGGTCGATCTGGGGAATGACGAAAAAGAACTGGCCAGAAGCCTGACTCGCGCAGCGTTGAGCCGAGCCGCCTCGTAAAACCTTGACTCGCCTGCCCGGCCGCACGGTCAGGCGAGTTGCCAACACCCACGCGTCTTCAGACTTCCGAGTCCCAGATCACCGTGACCCTGCCCGAATAACGGCCGCCCATGCCTGGCAGCAACATGAATTCCATCACGTACTTTGGAACTTCGAAATGCAGAACCCCGGGTGTATTGTCCACATAAAAAGCGGGTTGCAAGTGGAGCGCGTTGGCTTGCCCGGTTCGCAGTCGCCGCCGCTTGACGGGTTGGCCGGCAAGGTCGTTCAAGCCATTGGGCAGACTGACACTGACCTGCAATTCGACGCCACCTCCTGTGTGCGGATTGATGATCTGGCAGTCGGTGACTATCCCCGGCGTTTCACATTCCAGTTGCATCTTGAAGCGCGAAGAAGCCGAGATGTTGAACGTCTGATCACGGAATAAACTCACCGGACGGCGCCCGGCCTGTAGCCAACTTTGCCAGCCGCCGGCCGGAACCAACTGAACTTTTTCACCCCCGGGCGGAATATCGACTTTCAGGATGTGCTGCACATCCAGCACGAAATCCAGGGTCAGGTCCGGATCGTTCGGAATCATGACATCACCGAAATCGAAATCGCCTCCCGGCCCAAGGCGATAACTCAAACTACCGGTATAGAGCCCTGAGAACATGCCTAGCGGATTAGGGGTACGCAGTTCGTAGGCAAAGTCCAGGTAACCGTAGGTCATGCCAGGAATTGTAAAGTTGGCGGTCTTGACGCAAGGGGTTTCATTCGGGGTTTTCCAGAAAAAGGCGTAAGTGCTCGCCCCGTAAAAACCAACGCCCGTGGTTTCGCAAGGCGGCGCAGAATTTACCCAGCCATAACCTTTCCATAGCCTGTTGTGCCCCTCCTGTGCGTTCGAGGCGCCAGTCAGGCTGGCCGCCGTATCACTCAACACATAATTGGAGCCAATGCCGGCAATACGCACTTCGACCGTTTCCATACGTCCTGTCTCTGCGTTCGTGACTGTCAACCTGCGCCAGTTCCCCGGTACCTTGAACATGGCACTGTTACGCGGATCGGCGCCCGCTTGCATGGCCTTGTTCGACTCGAGCCGCGTCATCAAACGCAGACTGAAGGTGTTGCTGGCGCGACAGATATCCGGGTAGTACTCGCAATAACCACTTTCCGGGGTCTTGTTCACGAATTCATTACGTAGCGGGTTAGCAGGATCCGGCGTGAAAAGCGCCCGGATCTCCTGGGTTGCCGCCTCTGCCGAGGGTGCGATGGCCAGCAGCGCCAACAACCGGCCATGGCGCAGCCATCCCCGAAGTGAAGTCTTGAGGTTCATGGTTTGCTCTATGAAAGTTGTTCAGATGAGATAGGGTCAGGGGGCTGCAGCACTGAAAACCAGGTGGACAGTGCCGTAGTAATGACCCGGTTTGTACCCACCTGCCGGAATTTT
This sequence comes from Pseudomonas sp. PICF141, assembly GCF_002286815.1. Taxonomy (GTDB): domain Bacteria; phylum Pseudomonadota; class Gammaproteobacteria; order Pseudomonadales; family Pseudomonadaceae; genus Aquipseudomonas. The sequence goes on along the minus strand of NZ_MUNM01000028.1, from coordinate 25,367 downwards.
CGGCTGGATCTCCAGCGCAAAACGCCCGCCTGCCCGCGCCTGAAACCCCGTCACCACCTCTCGGGGTTGTGGGTCATGGCTCAGTTCCTGGCCATTGAAGCTGACACGCAAATAGATGTTCTGGTCCTCATGCCCATTGGAAAGATACGGCTCACTTTCCAGACGGGCCTCAATGGCACTGGTGTCGTGTTTGACGTCGAAGTTTTTGCGCAATCCGCCTAACGTCGATGTGCCGGGATTCCATTGCAGTTGCTGCTCAAGGTGTATCCAGTTCGATTCAGCAGGTATCACGTAGAACCCCAACGTCGGAATATCCACGGACACTTCGAAGGTGTGCTCCTCCCGCGCCGCGAAGACCGACGCGCTGATCAACATCAGAACACCGATGCTCCATGTGAAGACCGATTGCTTGCTCATGTCAGATCCCTGTTGATCATTGCTTGCTGGCGATGCGCAGCGTTTTTTTCTCGCTACCCTCGACCAGATTGAAGCGGTACTCGCGGCCCGGTTTCTTCTCGAACTCGAAACTCTTGCCCGCCAGAACATGGTGCTTGGTGGTCGGCTCGCAATCGGTTTCGACTTTTTTCGAGCAGTTACGAAACTCGTCGATCACCACCACGGTGTTGCCGTTGTTGCGCAAGCGATAACGCTCGGGGCTGTCATCGATCACACTATTGAAACGTGCCTGGCTCGGGCGAACGAAGAACACTGTGCCGAACCCGGTCATGACGTTGACGCCGGCAGAAAGGTTCTTTTTGTACTCGTCGCGGTCCTCCGTGGACACGGCAAACTCGTCTTCCTTTTCCGGCACCACCGGCACGAACCGCACGCGGAAATAGCGCTCGGTGTCGCGATTGCCCATGTGCAGCAGACGCACGCCTTGCATGCCATTGGCCGGTACGATCAAGCGTGCGGGGCTGGCCATCAAACCATCACGGCTGCTCGCATCCGCCTGGGTCTTGACCGGCACTTCACGTGAGCTGCCATCGGCGTCATAAACGATTTCAAGGATGTTGACCTTGACGAACGCGGTGCTGTCGCCGCTGTTGAACACACGCTTGAGGTACGTGCTCTTGTCGCCATCCAGATAGTCGTAAACCGTGCCGACGTTGATTTGCGGTCCGGCCTGAAGGCTCAGGGACAATCCGCTCAATCCCATCAACAGCAACAGACGTCTCATACCTTTGAACCTCTTTGCGTTGAACACAACTCTCTTCCTCACAAACGCTGCAGCACCCATCAGACTTCGGAATCCCAGATCACCGTGACGCTGCCCGAATAAGGGCTTTGCACCTTTTCGCTCAACATCCATTCCACTTCCTCCTTGGGCACTTCAAAGTGCAGAACGCCTGGCGCACGGTCCACATAGAAGCCGGGTTGAAATATTTGCGCGCCAGTCGGTCCTGCCCGTAATCGCCGACGCTTGACCGGTTGCCCCGCCTGGTCCGTCAAGCCGTTGGGCAGACTGACACTGATCTGCAACTCGACAGGCCGCCTGCCTATTGCGTCCTCGATAACGCATTCGAGGGTTGCCCAGGACTCACACTCGACATACATCTTGAAGCGCGACGACGCCGAGATATGGAAGGTCTGGTCGCGGAACAGGCTCACGGGGTTGCGTCCTGCATGTAACCAACTCTGCCAACCGCCCGCCGGGGTCAGCCGGACTTTTTCGCCGCCGGGGGGAATGTCGACCTTGAGGGTGTGCTGAACGTCCAAAATGAAATTAATCGACAAACTGTCATCGCTGGGCAACATGATGTCGCCCATGTCGAAATCGCGCCCAGGGCCGACACCATAGGTGTAAGTGCCGACATACCGTCCGGTTTCCATTTTCAGCGGATCAGGCGTTCGAAGTTCGTAACCGATTTGCAAGGCGTTATAGCGCAGACTTTCAATTCGATAAGCGGCTTTAGGCGCGCAGACGCTGCCTGGCCTGGTCAGCCAAAAGAATGATCGCCAGGTAGGTTCGACATACATGCCGCCGGTATAAGCGCAGGGACTTGGTGGAAAGGTCCAGTTATAGCCACTCCACAGCATTTCGTGCGCCAATGAATTATTAGCCGGCGCCCCTTCGCCAATGATGTTCTGGACGGTGTCAGGCAAGTGATATCGAGCGCCAATTGATGCAATCCGCACTTCAAGCGTCGACCGTGCACCACTCGTCTCATGAACAACTTGCAGTGGCCGCCAATCGGTCGGAGGGTTGAACATTGCCCCCTTGCGCCTATCACTGTGTCCGGCTTCTATCGGAGCGATTGAATTGAATTCGATCGGAACCAAAATACTGAAAATGGACAACTGGTCACAAAAAACAGGGTAAGCGGCGCAGTGCCCGGAATACGGTGTTGTGTTTGTAAATTCATTGCGCATCGGGTTGGCAGGGTCAGGCTTGAACAAGGCTGTTACCTCGATTGATGCCGCGCGTGCTGGCACTGAGGTCGATAAAATCAGCAGCCACGCGATGCAGCCCGACAAGAACAGCCCAATTGCATTGCAAGCGCTCAGCCTTATCCCTTTGTGCAAGAAAAAATAATCCATTGATCAACCCGCCCCATCGTTAATCGTTCGAACGACCGCCAGCGTGTCCGGCGAACAGCGCAGATCGCCGATCATCAGCACGTTGTTTTCACTGCGGTGCTTGTCCACATCCAGGCGGAACTGGCACAACAACTGGTCGGCGTAGCGAACTTCCAGCGTCGGCGAGCCGGCGTTCATTTCCATCGAGAAAAAGCCATCGACTTCACTCACACCGCGACTGGCGTGATTGATTACGTGATGACCTTTGAGCGGCTGGCCTTGCGGGTCGAGCAGGCGCCCGAGCACGGTCAGGGTTTTCATCACCCGCACCTTTCGATACTCCACGCCACCCTTGTTCAGGTGATAGCGAGTGCGGGCCGGTTCGATGCTGGCCGCCGGGGCGTGATTGCCTACAAAATCGAAGCTCACCGAACTGTTCTTGTAGGCCGTGAGCGCAATGAAGTTGCGCCCCGGACGCAACGCCGCACTGCCGCCACTGAGGTCGTCGGCGCGCAGGGCGATACCGTCGATATCGGACTCGACGTCGACAATCATTCCGGCGCCGCGTCCCTGATGCTGGCTGGTCAGGGCCATGTGCTCGCCGCCGACGACCAGGGTGCTGTCGAGGTTCAGGCCACCGGTAAAATTGCCGTTGTAGGACGACCGCTGGACAAAACCATCGCCATTGATCGCGTCGGTGTGAAAGTTCGCCAGGCTCGACAGGCCAACGCCGTAGGTATCGGTAAGCGCAGTCACCGAAACGCTCTGCAGCACATGGTCTTGCAGGTCTTTGCGGTAACCGAGCGAAGCGTTGTTGTCGCGGCTGCCGTCACGGGCCGTACGCGAGCCAATGCTGCCGGACACTTGCTGACCTGGCCCGCCCAACGCCATGTTGATGCTCAGATCGACTCCGCGATTGCGTGCATCACCGCTGCTGAAGCTGCCCGGACGGTCAAACAGCGACAACCGCCAATTGGCATCGCTGCCCAACACTACGGTACGTTGCGTCCAGCCCAGGTCCACGCCCACGCCTTCGGTGTTGCCATCGCTGTGCGAAACCCGGGCGTTGATCGAACTCTGACGGCTGACTCGATGATTGAGCGCCAGCGACGAGTTGCTGGTCTGGCCGGTGAACACGTTGCGTTGGCGTACGCGGGTGCCGTCGGGCAACGTGTCGTAGGTGTTGCGCGTGTCGAGCCAGCTGCGGTTGTGGCTGATCACCAGGCTGCCGGAACCATAGTTGTAGAGGCCTTGCAAATCGGCGCCGGTGCCATGGTCTTCGGTCTGGTACAGGTTGGCGTAAAGGCTGGTGCTGTTGCCCAGGCTCCAATCGATGGAGCTGCCGTATTGCAGCTTTTCACGCACCTGGCGTGCCGACAGTCCGAGGATCACCCGAGGGTGCAGCAGGTAGTTGATCGAGGCACCCGCGGTGGCGTCGCCACTGGCCTGCTGATCCCAGTTGCTGAGCAATTTGCTTTCCTGGCCGGCAAACAGGTTGTAGCGCCAGCGCTCATCGAGGTTGCGCCAGTTGTTGGGCTTGTACACCAGCTCCTGGGTGCTCGAGGTGGTCTGGCCATCTTCGATCAGGCGTACTTCCACTTCGTAAATACCACCGGGTAGCGGCCGGGTATCGAGGGTCTGCAAACCGGCCGGCACCGACTGGGTGTTGATCAGCAGGCCATCGCGAAAAATCTCTACCGAGGCCTGGCGATTGGCGGTGACGTAGATCGGGTAGACGCTGGGTTTCGGACTGTCGATCGCCAGGCTGTCGGAACTGCCATACATCACGCCCACGGCGGTGTCAGGGCTGGTGCCAAATGAACGGGGCTGGCGAGTCAGCCCTTCGGAATTGGGGGTGAAGTAGCCCAGGCGGAAAAAACTGCCTTGCAGTTCGCGCTGGGTGTAAAGCTCATGAACGGCGTGATAAGTCTTGTCGTCCGGCCCGCCCAGGCGCGCCAATTGCATATTGAAGGTCTGGCTCCAGTTGCCCAGGCTGCCACTGGCTTCGAGGCCAAAACGACCGCCCAGGTTCTGGTCCTGGCCGCCGTTGAGGTTGAGCTGGTTGCGCACCATCAAGCCACTGCTGCCGCCTTGTGGCTGGTCATAAAAACGCCTGGCTTCGCTGTCGCGTTCGGCGTTTTCGGTGACGATCGAAAGCAGAGAACTTTCGAGGTTGTAATGAACGGCCAGCATTTGCTCCGGGCATTGGCCAGTGCAGGCGCCCAGTGCCACACCGGGTTTCAGGATGTCGGCCCAGGTGTCACGCTCGCTGGCGCTGAAGCGGCTGTCGCGGGTGTCGGTGAAGTCGAGCAACGAGACCCGGTCGTCACGAGACAACACAATCATCGCTTCACCCAACGGTTGTTGATCCAGCTCGACCCGAACCGCCAACGGAACATCGAAAAAATGTTCCTCGAAATCCGCCGGCAAACCTTTGGCCTGGGCCAGTAAACTTCGAGGCGTATTATCAACGGATAGGGGCGCCGCAAATGCACTGCTACATAACAACAGCGCAAGCGCCGCCGCGATGGGCGTCATCGGGAACATGAACGAATACTCTGATTACAAAAAAAGTTGAATCCCGACCGACAAGTTGATGGATTGCCGGCCGGTCACGTTACTTAAGCAAGTAAGCGCTTATGACCCTTGATCAAATTCAAAGAGCAACGGGAGGAACAGCGTCAAACATCATGGTCACCGCACCGGTGTAATCGCCCGGAGCGAAAGTGGTGCCAACAGCCTTGATATTGAGTGGCGCACGGTAATTGACGTTCGACTCGGTCTCGCCAACCACCATTTGCGGTGTAGTGGAAAGGACCACACCGTTGAGCGCCACTTGCAAGTCGATCGATGTCGCCCCCGCAATCAGCTTCGGCACGCTTTCAAGGCTGGCGTGCACCGAACCGTTGTTGTTACGCATGTCGAAGAAGCCGTTGACCTCGCCCATGGTGCCGGTGGACGGCCTGTAGCTCATGTCCTGATCCTTGTTGACCAGGTCCGGATCGACCGGGACCACGTAGAAGCCATTAGTCGGTACATGCGCAACCAGACTGATGGAATGGCGGGCTTCACCTGCGGCAAACACGACGGAAGAGCTCAGAGCCAGAACAGCCAGAGGAGCAGCAAACGCGATTTTCTTGAACATAGTCATTACCTGTTTTTTTGAAAGAGTCGATTCATTAAAAGTTTCAGGGAGCCGACAGTCACGAGCAGCCGCTCTTTATCTGAACTTTCAACGCCGAAGAATGATCGACCAATTATTCTGGAAAGTAAGCAGGCAAGTTCCGGCGAACCTGTAGCCAAAGCACCATGGCGATAGCAAGAAAAAACCCGCAATAACACTAAAACCGATGGATGACTGTAAGAAACAGATTACAAACAGGAGGTGATACGCAATAACAACACAACAATGAAAGAGCAACTTCCGTAAGACCGATACCACATACCCCGAAAACAATAGCCGAAAACACTACATTAGAGAGTTAACACTAATTTCAACGTTTGTACCTGCATCAAACACCCTTATTTTTGATATTGAGAGGTTTTGAGCAGACGCCCACTGACGTCGCTTGACGTTGGCCACTGGTCAGGAGGTCTTGTCTTTTTCATAAGATATATCTTAAGTTGTATCTAAACACGACGAGAGAAAGCAAAAATGAGAGACCATCATTCCCCCCACCGCGAACACGGTGACAGCCGCGACGGCTTCGAAAGACGCCCTGGCCGCGAACGCGGTGGACGCGGGCCCCGGGTCTTCGCCCCCGGCGACCTGAAACTGTTGCTGCTGGCCCTGATCGCCGAGCAGCCGTGCCATGGCTATGACCTTATCCGCCAGATCGAAAGCATGTTCGACGGCGCCTACAGCCCCAGCCCCGGCGTGATCTACCCGACCCTGACCTTCCTTGAAGAAAGCGAAATGATCCTGGGCGACGCCGAAGGCGGAAAAAAACGCTACAGCATCACCGACGCCGGACGTCTGTCTCTAAGTGAACAAGCGATTGCCCTGGACGGTGTGCGCATGCGTATCGAAGTCAGCAAGCGTTCGTTGCGCGGCCATGACCGTCCCGCCGAAATTCACGAGGCGGTGCACAACCTGCGCCATGCCTTGCAAATGCACCATGGCCGCTGGAGCCCGGAAGAAATCCTGCGAGTGCGCGATCTGCTCAACAACACCGCCAAGGCCATCGTCGACGGCCCCGCTGTTCAACCTGTTCAGGAGAAAACCGAATGAGCGACATGATCCTGCAATCGCCCTCCATTCACCGCGTCATGCACGAGCTCAAACGCCGTCGCCTGGAAGTGTTGCGAGTGGTCGACCTGACCCCGCGTATGCGCAGGATTACGCTGGGTGGTCCTGAGCTGGCGGGCTTCGTCAGCCTGGGAACGGACGATCATGTCAAACTGCTGTTCCCCCAAAACGCGGCAGAACAGGCGGCGCTGGAAAACCTGGTCCTCGGTGCCGGCAAGGACAACGGACCGATGCCCGAGATGCGCGACTACACCCCGCGCCGCTATGACCTCGACACCCTGGAACTGGACATCGACTTCGTGCTGCACGGCGATGGCCCTGCCTCGACCTGGGCCGAACAGGCCAAACCGGGCCAATTTCTGCACATCGCAGGGCCACGGGGTTCAATGATCGTGCCGGACATCTTCGACAGTTACCTGCTGATCGGCGATGAAACCGCCCTGCCCGCCATCGCCCGCCGGCTCGAAGGCCTGGCTGCCAATCGGCGAGCACTGGTGATCGTGGAAGTGGAAAACGGCGCCGAACAACAACGCCTGGAAAGCGCGGCCCAGGTCGATGTGATCTGGGTGTTGCGCGAGAGAGGCAGGAACAACCTGCTGACCACCGTGCAACAGATCGAGGTGCCTGATGGCAATCTGTATGCGTGGGTGGCGACTGAGTCGAAACTGTCGCGGCAGATTCGCCGGGTATTGCTCGATGAGCAGGGCCTGAACGAGCAATTCGTCAAAGCGGTCGGCTACTGGCGGCTGGATGACAGCGACGAAGAATAACCACAAACCCAAATGTGGCGAGGGGGCTTGCCCCCGTTCGGCTGCGTAGCAGTCGCAAAATCAGCAAACGCGGTGCGCCAGAAAAATCGGTTGCAGGCTTAAGCACCGCTTCGCGGCGCAACGGGGGCAAGCCCCCTCGCCACAAGGCACCCTGTCCCCAATCCAAGCAAGCTCGCCACAGTCAGTGGCGTTGTTCACTGCCGATCCATGCGCCACCGATCCAGCCCGACCACCAACACTGCAATCAGCACAAACCCCGCCAACAATCCCCCGGCATTCACAAACACCTGTGCATAACCCAGTTTGTCCACATCAATGAACGGATACGGATAAACCGCCAGCAGATGCCCGCGCCATAACGCATAGCCGAAGTACACCAGCGGATAGGTCACCCACAGCGCAATGTGCCGCAGGCGCAACGTACCTTTGGGCACACAGCACCACCAATAAACCAGAAACAGCAGAGGCATGACGTCGTGCATCAGCTCATCGGCCAGCCATTGCCAGCCTTCCGGATGCCACAAGTGGCGCAACAATAGGCTGTACGCCACGCCGACCACGGCGATGCTCACCGCAATCCCGCTGCTCACCCAGGGCTGCAAAAACCAGCGCCGCGCCGCCGATTCTCGGGACGTCAGTTCACAGGTCAGCACCACCGCCACCAACGTGTTGGTCAGCACAGTGAAGAAACTGAAAAAACTCACCAGCCCACCCAGCAGACTGGCCGCAACACTCCAGCGCAAATAAAGAATCAGGTACAGCTGAATGCTCAGACCCGCCCAGCCCAGAATCGCCGCCACGGCAACACAACGACGCCTCGCGGCAGCAGCTGGTGCCGAAGGTTTGACCATGCTCAGACCGGTCGCTTGGTGCGCATCAGCTTCACGTACAAGCGCTCGACCTTCTCCCGCGCCCATGGGGTTTTGCGCAGGAATGTCAGGCTCGACTTGATGCTCGGGTCACTCTTGAAGCAGCGGATATCGATGCGCTCGGCCAGCCCTGACCATTGGTAGTGTTCGACCAGGGTGTTGAGGATCTGCTCCAGCGTCACGCCGTGCAGCGGGTTGGTGTTCTGTTCGGTCATGCCGGGCCTTCGAGCGAGTGGGAATTGGAAGCCGCGCACCTTAGCCGAGGGCTTCGTTGGGGGGAAGCTATCTGTTGGCTCTGTGTTAAATGTAGGTGACCTTGAAAAGATCGCAGCCTTCGCCAGCGCCTGCAGGGGAAGCGCCTACACCCGTGAATGTTCGAGCGACCACAGACTCTTTTCTGCACACTATTACCAAATCCGAAATGATCCATGTCAGTAAAACCCCTTTCTCTATGTGTAACAGAACATTATCCTTACGCCCGTCCAGCTGAAACGCTTCTCCCCTGCTTCATTCAGTTCACTCCTTTTAGAAAAAAGACCAAGAATTTCTTCTCTATGCCTGATTTTCAAACTCCGCGAGACAGCGCTGTCTTATCCCCTGTGGCCAGTCGAAAAGCCCTGAACCTGATGGGCGGATTCACCGCGTTGGGCTTCGCCTCTTGCATCCAGGCTGCGCCGGCCTTCGATAGCGATTCGCCGTGGATGCTCGGTGACTGGAACGGTACGCGCACCGAACTTTCGCAAAAGGGCTACGACTTCAAGGTCGATTACACCGGTGAAATGGGCAGCAACCTGCACGGCGGCTATGACCATGACCGCACCGCTCGCTACAGCGATCAGTTCGGTTTTGGCACTCATCTGGACTTGCAGAAGATTCTCGGCTGGGACGACGCTGAATTTCAGCTGACCATCACCGAGCGCAATGGCAATAACATCAGTAACGATCGGATCAACGATCCGCGGGTCGGCGGTTTTACCTCGGCTCAGGAAGTCTGGGGCCGCGGCCAGACCTGGCGTCTGACACAGATGTGGTATCAGCAGAAATTCTTCGATCACAAGCTCGATATCAAAGTTGGCCGCTTCGGCGAGGGCGAAGACTTCAACAGCTTCCCCTGCGACTTCCAGAACCTGGCGTTCTGCGGCTCCCAGGTCGGCAACTGGGCTGGGGACATCTGGTACAACTGGCCGGTCAGCCAATGGGCGATGCGCGTCAAATATCACCTGACGCCAGAGTTCTATGCGCAAGTCGGGGCTTACGAGCAAAACCCGTCCAACCTGGATCGCGGCAACGGCTTCAAACTCAGCGGCAGCGGCACCCAGGGCGCGGTCCTGCCGGTGGAACTGGTCTGGACTCCAAAACTCAATGGCCTGCCAGGTGAATACCGTGCCGGTTATTACTACAGCAACGCCAAGGCCAGCGATGTCTACAAGGACAGCAACGGCCAGCCAGCGGCCTTGACTGGCGAGGCTTATCGCAGCGCATCGAGCAAGCACGGTGTGTGGCTCGGTATTCAGCAGCAATTGACCAGCCGCGCCAGTGATCACTCACGGGGCTTGAGCGTGTTCGCCAACGGCACGATGCACGACAAAAAGACCAACGCCATCGATAACTACGTCCAGGCCGGCGTCGTCTACAAAGGCTTGTTCGATGCCCGCGCCAGGGACGACATCGGTTTTGCCCTGGCCCGTGTTCACGTCAACCCGGCCTTTCGCAAGAACGCCCAGGCCACCAATCAGGCCCACGCCGTCTTCGACTACGACGACCCCTCGTTCCTGCCGCCGCAAGACACCGAATACAGCAGCGAGCTCTACTACGGCGTGCACGTCACGAACTGGCTGACCGTGCGCCCGAACCTGCAATACATCCGTCACCCCGGTGGCGTGGACAAGGTCGACGACGCGCTGATTGGCGGGATCAAGATCCAGTCATCGTTCTAATTAAAACCATAAGACTTGTGGGAGCTGGCTTGCCTGCGATAGCGGTGGGTCAGCCGACACTTTTGCCAACTGACACACCGTCATCGCAGGCAAGCCAGCTCCCACAGGGATTGAATCAACCGCACACCTTTCTTAACTGAACCCTGCCCGCACCAGATCGTCATCTACAGTGAACTGGCGCGGGCTTACTTAAAACGTCACGGAGAACCACACTATGAGCGCTGATGGTGCTTTCAGTCGAAGCCGTCTGCTGCCGAGCCTGCTCGGTATCGTGCTTCTGCTAATGGGCCTGGCCTTGCTGGCCGGGGGGGTCAAACTGAGCATGCTCGGCGGCTCGCTGTATTACCTGCTGGCCGGTATCGGCCTGATGCTGACCGGGGGGCTGCTGCTTGCTGACCGTTATGTGGCGCTGAGCCTGTACGCGGTGGTGCTGTTAGCCAGCACGGTCTGGGCATTGTGGGAAGTTGGCCTGGACTGGTGGCAGCTGGTGCCACGTCTGGCGCTGCTCTTTGCCCTCGGTATCGTCATGCTGCTGCCATGGTTTCGTCGCCCATTGCGTACCGGCCAATTCAACCCGATCGGCACCGGTTTACTGAGCGCTGCCGTGGTTATCGCCGGTATCGCCGCGCTGGCCAGCCTGTTCACCAACCCCGGTGAAATCAAAGGCGAACTGGATCGTGACGCCGTGCCTGGCATGAGCAACACCGCCCCAGCCATGCCTGATGGCGACTGGAACTCCTACGGCCGCAGCGCCCATGGCGATCGCTATTCGCCACTGGCGCAAATTACCCCGCAGAACGTCAACAAACTAGTGCCCGCCTGGACCTACCGCACCGGCGACCTGCCAGGGCCGAACGACCCGGGCGAAACCACCGCCGAAAACACCCCGCTCAAAGCCAACGGCATGCTCTATGTGTGCACGCCGCACAGCCAGGTGATCGCGCTGGACCCGGACACCGGCAAGGAACTCTGGCGTTTCGATCCGAAGCTCTCCACGCAAAACGCGGCGAACTTCAAGGGTTGGGCACACATGACTTGCCGTGGCGTGACCTATCACGATGACGCCGTCTATGCGTCCGAACAAAGCCCTACCGGCACTGCCAACGCGCCAGTGGCCAGTGTCTGCCCGCGCCGGATCTTCCTGCCGACCGCCGACACCCGCCTGATCGCCCTGAACGCCGACACCGGCAAAATGTGCGAAGACTTCGGCAACGGTGGCCAGGTTGACCTGACGACCAACATCGGTGAATTCACCGCCGGCGGTTATTACTCCACTTCGCCGCCGGCGGTCACCAAAGACCTGGTGGTGATTGGCGGCCACGTGACCGACAACGTTTCCATCGACGAACCAAGCGGCGTGATCCGCGCGTTCGACGTGCACACCGGCAAACTGGTGTGGAACTGGGACAGCGGCAACCCGGACGACACCACACCGATTGCCGAAGGCAAGGTCTACACCCGCAACTCGCCGAACATGTGGTCGATCTTCAGCGTCGATGAAAAACTCGGCATGATCTATCTGCCGATGGGCAATCAGACTCCGGATCAGTTCGGTGGCGCGCGCACCCCTGAATCGGAACTGCACGCCGCTGGCCTGACCGCGCTGGACATCGCCACCGGCAAAGTGCGTTGGCACTTCCAGTTCACCCACCACGACCTGTGGGACATGGACGTCGGTGGCCAGCCAACCCTGATGGACCTGAAAACCGCAGACGGTGTGAAACCGGCAGTGCTCGCGTCCACCAAGCAAGGCAGCATCTATGTGCTGGACCGCAGCAATGGCCAGCCGATCGTGCCGATCAAGGAAATCCCGGTGCCGCAAGGCGCAGTGGAAGGCGACTACACTTCGCCGACCCAACCGATGTCTGACCTGAACTTCGTGCCGCCGACCCTCAAGGAACGCGACATGTGGGGCGTGACCCCGTTCGATCAGATGCTGTGCCGGATCGACTTCAAATCCCTGCGCTACGATGGCATGTTTACCCCGCCGTCGCTGCAAGGCTCGATCGTTTATCCCGGTAACTTCGGCGTGTTCGACTGGGGCGGCATTTCCGTCGATCCGGTGCGTCAGATTGCGTTTGTGAACCCTAGCTTCATGGCGTTCAAATCGAAACTGATTCCGGCCGCCGAAATCGCCAAACAAGGCCCTCGCGTCAGCGAAACCGAAGGCGTGCAGCCCAACAAAGGCGCGCCTTACGGGGTGATCCTCGAAGCCCTGCTGTCGCCAATGGGCCTGCCGTGCCAGGCACCGGCCTGGGGTTACGTGGCGGCGGTCGATTTGACCACCAACAAAACCATCTGGATGCACAAGAACGGCACCGTGCGCGACAGCTCGCCGGTTCCGATCCCTCTGAGCATGGGCGTGCCGAGCCTGGGCGGCGCCTTCACCACTGCCAGTGGCGTGGCCTTCCTGAGCGGCACCCTCGACCAGTACCTGCGCGCCTACGACGTGAAAAACGGCAAGCAATTGTGGGAAGGCCGCCTGCCAGCAGGCGCGCAAACCACACCGATGACCTACACCGGCAAAGACGGCAAGCAATACGTGCTGGTTGTTGCGGGCGGTCACGGATCGCTGGGCACCAAGCAAGGTGACTATGTGATTGCGTACAAGCTGTCGGAATAAGCGCTAGCGGCAGTTAAAGGAAAGGCGACTCCTGTGAGGGGGTCGCCTTTTTTGTGCTCGATTGCTTCAGGTCACTCATCCCCTGTGGGCGCTGAACACACATGCTGAAATATCCTGCCCCATTGAAACCACCCCCCACCTGCCCCATCTAAGACCCATACCCCATTGCGCAGGTGCCTCATGACCGACCAGCAAGAATTCCCCGAAGACACGAGCGAATACGCCGAAACAGACAACGTTCAACACCACTCCATTGGCAAAGGTCTCGCCCTGCCTGGCCAGAACCTGCCAGACAAGGCCTATATCATCCCGATCCATAACCGGCCCTTCTTCCCCGCGCAAGTATTGCCGGTGATCGTCAACGAAGAGCCTTGGGCCGAGACCCTCGAACTGGTGAGCCAATCCGACCACCATTCCCTGGCCCTGTTCTTCATGGACTCGCCCCAGGAAGACCCGCGCCATTTCAATACCAAAGCCCTGCCGGAATACGGCACCCTGGTCAAAGTCCACCACGCCAGTCGCGAAAACGGCAAACTGCAATTCGTCGCCCAGGGCCTGACCCGGGTGCGCATCAAAACCTGGCTCAAACACCATCGCCCGCCATACCTGGTGGAAGTCGAATACCCGCACCAGCCCACCGAGCCGACCGATGAGGTCAAGGCCTACGGCATGGCGCTGATCAACGCGATCAAAGAACTGCTGCCGCTCAACCCGCTGTACAGCGAAGAGCTGAAAAACTACCTCAACCGCTTCAGCCCCAACGATCCATCACCGTTGACCGACTTCGCCGCCGCCCTGACCTCGGCCACTGGCAGCGAACTGCAAGAAGTGCTCGACTGCGTGCCGATGCTCAAGCGCATGGAAAAAGTCCTGCCGATGCTGCGCAAGGAAGTCGAAGTCGCGCGCCTGCAAAAAGAAATCTCCGCCGAAGTGAACCGCAAGATCGGCGAGCATCAGCGCGAGTTCTTCCTCAAGGAACAGCTCAAGGTCATCCAGCAAGAGCTAGGGCTGACCAAGGATGATCGCAGCGCCGACATCGAACAGTTCGAGCAACGCCTGACGGGCAAGGTGTTGCCGCCTCAGGCGCAGAAACGCATCGAAGAGGAAATGAACAAGCTGTCGATCCTGGAGACCGGCTCACCGGAATACGCGGTAACCCGCAATTACATCGATTGGGCGACCTCGGTGCCCTGGGGCGTATACGGCGAGGACAAACTCGACCTCAAACACGCGCGCAAGGTACTGGACAAACACCACGCCGGCCTTGATGACATCAAGGACCGCATCCTCGAATTCCTCGCGGTCGGCGCCTATAAAGGCGAGATCAGCGGCTCCATCGTGTTGCTGGTCGGCCCGCCAGGCGTGGGCAAGACCAGCGTCGGCAAGTCCATCGCTGAAACCCTGGGCCGGCCGTTCTATCGCTTCAGCGTCGGCGGCATGCGCGACGAAGCGGAGATCAAGGGCCATCGCCGCACTTACATCGGCGCGCAACCGGGCAAGCTGGTCCACGCGTTGAAAGACGTCGAAGTGATGAACCCGGTGATCATGCTCGACGAGATCGACAAAATGGGCCAGAGCTTCCAGGGCGATCCGGCCTCGGCGCTGCTGGAAACCCTCGACCCGGAACAGAACGTCGAATTCCTCGACCACTACCTGGATTTGCGCCTGGACCTGTCGAAAGTGCTGTTCGTCTGCACCGCCAACACCCTGGATTCGATTCCCGGCCCGTTGCTGGACCGGATGGAAGTGATTCGTCTGTCGGGCTACATCACCGAAGAGAAAGTCGCCATCGCCAAGCGTCACCTGTGGCCGAAACAGCTTGAGAAAGCGGGCGTGTCCAAGGGTAGCCTGAGCATCAGCGACAACGCATTGAAAGCCTTGATCGACGGCTACGCCCGTGAAGCCGGGGTGCGGCAGCTGGAAAAAAACCTCGGCAAACTGGTGCGCAAAGCCGTGATGAAGCTGATTGACGAACCGAAAGCGGTGATCAAGCTCGGGCCGAAAGACCTGGAAGCCTCACTCGGTCGACCGGTGTTTCGCAACGAACAAGTGCTGTCCGGCATCGGCGTGATCACCGGGCTGGCCTGGACCAGCATGGGTGGCGCGACCCTGCCGATCGAAGCCACGCGCATTCACACCCTCAACCGTGGCTTCAAACTCACCGGGCAACTGGGAGAAGTGATGAAAGAGTCGGCGGAAATTGCCTACAGCTACGTCAGCTCCCATCTGAAGCAATTCGGCGGTGATCCGACGTTCTTCGATGAAGCCTTCGTTCACCTCCACGTACCGGAAGGCGCCACGCCGAAAGACGGCCCGAGCGCTGGCGTGACCATGGCCAGCGCCCTGCTGTCCCTGGCTCGCAACCAGCCACCGAAAAAAGCGGTGGCCATGACTGGCGAACTGACGCTGACCGGGCATGTCCTGCCGATTGGCGGGGTGCGCGAGAAAGTCATCGCGGCACGGCGACAGAAGATTTTCGAGTTGATCTTGCCGGAGGCAAACCGTGGCAGTTTTGAAGAGCTGCCGGACTATCTGAAGGAAGGGATCAGCGTGCACTTCGCCAAGCGCTTTGCGGATGTGGCGAAGATATTGTTCTAACCCCCGTAACTGATCGTTCCCACGCTCTGCGTGGGAATGCCGCCCGGGACGCTCCGCGTCCCTTCACCAGCGTGACGCAGAGCGTCACAGGATGCATTCCCACGCAGAGCGTGGGAACGATCATCCCCCCATTCCCGGATTGTCACACTTTGTCTCATCTTCAGTTATGCTCGCCGTTCGTCGTGAATGCCGGAGCCGCTGACTCATGTCCCCTACCCGCCTGTTTATCCCGCTCGTCCTCGCCCTGCTGAGCGGTTGCGCCACGCAATCGAAACACAACGTGACCGTGGAAAAACAAAGCGAATGCCCGGTGCAACTGAACAACGGCCAACACTTGATCCTGACCCTGCCCAGCAACCCCACCACGGGTTACCGCTGGACAATTCAGGATTCGGCCGGTGGTGTGTTGCGCGCGCTCAGCCCCGAGGTTTACAGCAATCCGGAAGACGCAGGGGTGGTCGGCAGCGCCGGCCTTTCGACCTGGCGTTTCCAGGCCTTTGCCACCGGCACCGGTCGTTTGCGACTGACCTATTCACAACCGTGGGCACCCGAAGTGCCAGCGGTAAAAACCTTCGACTGCGCCATCGCGGTTAACTGATCATGGGTTGGCTGATTCTGGCGCTGATGGGCGCAGTGACCTTTCTGTATGGCCTGAGCGTGCATGCCACGCTGCTTTGCCTGCTGGTCAAACCGTTGCCGGTGCTGGCCCTGCTCGGTTGGTTGCACGACGCACCGCCCAGTGACTACCGGCGCTGGATCAGCCTGGGTTTGATTTTCTCCCTGATCGGCGACGTGCTGCTGGCATGGCCGGGGGATTTGTTCGTGTTCGGCCTTGGGGCGTTTTTGGTCGCGCATCTGGCGTACCTGAAAGCTTACTTAAGCGATTGCCGACGTCTGGCGCTGTTGCCGTTGATCCTCGCGCTGAGCGTGGGCTCGGTATTGCTGGGGATCCTGATTTCCAATGGCTTGGGTCCGTTGCTGATCCCGGTGATCGTCTACGGGCTGGCCATCAGCGCCATGCTCTGGCGCGCCTTGGCCCGGCTCGGCACCGACGTGCCCAAACGCTCGGCGCTGCTGGCGGCGGGGGGTGCGCTGGCGTTTGTGTTTTCTGACAGTGTGATTGGCATCAACCGGTTTGTATCACCGTTCAACGCAGCACCTTATGTGATCATCCTCAGTTACTGGCTGGGGCAATGGGGGATTGCGGCGTCGGCGTTTCCTCAGAAGTCTTGTAGAGGTCGCTAATCCTCAGGCCCCCAGGCACAACGTACTGACTGCGTAGCTCTGCCTGGCTATTAGAAAACGGTCTAAACAACTGTCATTCCTGACAGTAGCGAACCTGTTTCATCGCTCATAAAGTCCCTTGTAATCCAGCAGGCAATAAAGCCTACCGGGCACTCAGGGACTGATCATGAGCACAGCGACTCCACACACAGAAAAAACACATCGGGCTACGACGGGCACATTCACCGCCACGGTTAATGACGAACCGAACTTCGACGCTAAAGACGTATCTGTGACCCTTCAGCCGTCGATAGAAATCCATGGGATACAGGACAGCTTCGACAGCCCAATACGCACAATCAGCATCGGCCTGGCTCCCGATATCAAAAATGGCGACTATGTATTCAAAGAGCATGATGAAGTGCGCCAGATGCAAGTGATTGCGTCATCAAGTAGCAGCCTCTATGTCACTCTCGCCGCCACCCTGCATGTAGATTTTGATCCCGCGAACGAACACTACGCGGGCCGTGCGAATATTGAGGCTGAAGATGTCTTCAATGGTGGCCGCATTATTAATATTGAAAGCGCATTCGACCTTCATGGTGTGACAAGCCTCAAATAGCAAAAGAAATAGCCAACGCAGGCCTGCCATCCATCACTACCTCGGTAATGATGGTTGGCAGGCCTCACCACAGCGCTTTATCCGACAACCCAAGCATCCCCCCGTCAATTTGGCTAAAATGCCAGCCTTTTCCACCCATGCCGCTGGAACCGCCGTGAGCAAAGAATCCGATCGCCTTTTCGCCCAGCCTTTGGCCCAGGTGCCTGACTTCGCCTTTAACGAGGACGTGGTGCGGGTGTTCCCGGATATGATCAAGCGCTCGGTGCCGGGTTATCCGACCATCGTGGAAAACCTCGGCGTGCTCGCCGCGCAGTTCGCCCAGCCCAACAGCGTGCTCTACGACCTGGGCTCTTCGCTGGGCGCGGTGACCCAGGCCCTGCGCCGTCACGTGCGCACCGACGGCTGCCGCGTCATCGCTGTGGATAATTCCGCCGCCATGGTCGAGCGTTGCCGCGAGTACCTCAACGGCCAGAACTCGATGTTCCAGGAGTTGCTGCCGGTGGAAGTGATCGAAGGCGACATCCTTGCGCTCGAGTTCCAGCCAGCCTCAGTGGTGGCGCTGAACTTCACTCTGCAATTCATAGCCCCCGACCAGCGCACCGCGTTGCTCTCGCGTATCCGCCAGTCGTTGTTGCCCGGGGGCGCGCTGATCCTTTCGGAGAAGCTGCGCTTCAACGATCCTGAAGAACACGCGCTGCTCACCGACCTGCACGTGGCCTTCAAACGCGCCAACGGCTACAGCGAACTGGAAATTGCCCAGAAGCGCAGCGCCATCGAAAACGTCATGAAGCCCGACAGCCTCGAAGAACACCGTGAACGCCTGCTGGCCGCCGGGTTCTCGAAAGTCGTGCCGTGGTTCCAGTGTCTTAACTTTGCCTCGTTGATTGCCTTGCCATGATTGATCTGTCCCCCCTTGCCCGCCGCCTGGCCGGTACTCCGCTGGCCGAATGGGCCAACACCCTGCAAGCACAACTCGACAAGAAAATGGAAAAAGGTCACGGCGACCTGGAACGCTGGCAGAGCGCGCTGGACGCGTTGCCGAAGATTCAGCCTAGCGAAATCGATTTGTTGAACGGCCTGAAACTGGACACCGATTGCGACGTCGAGACCCGCGCACAAATGCGCACCGCACTGATGGGTTTATCGCCCTGGCGCAAAGGCCCGTTCGACCTGTTCGGCGTGCACGTCGACACCGAATGGCGTTCGGACTGGAAGTGGTCGCGGGTTGCGCCGCATCTGGATCTGAAGGGCAAACGCATCCTCGATGTCGGCTGCGGCAACGGTTATTACATGTGGCGCATGCTCGGCGCCGGGGCCGACAGCGTGATCGGCGTCGACCCCAACTGGCTGTTCTTCTGCCAGTTCCAGGCGGTGCAACGTTACCTGTCCGAGCCCAATGCCTGGCACTTGCCGTTTCCCTTTGAGGATCTTCCCCCCAATCTGGAAGGCTTCGACACCGTGTTTTCCATGGGCGTGTTCTATCACCGCCGCTCGCCGATCGAGCATTTGCTGGCGCTGAAAGATTGCCTGGTCAAGGGCGGTGAACTGGTGCTGGAAACGCTGGTGATCGAAGGCGATCAACAACAGGTGCTGGTGCCGGAAGACCGCTACGCGCAGATGCGTAACGTGTGGTTCCTGCCATCGGTGCCGGCGCTGGAACTGTGGCTGCGCCGCGCCGGCTTCAGCGACGTGCGTTGCGTGGATGTGAGCGTGACCACGGTCCAGGAACAACGCGGGACGGAGTGGATGAAGTATCAGTCGTTGAGCGATTTCCTTGACCCGCAGGATCACAGCAAAACCATCGAAGGGCTGCCGGCGCCGATGCGCGCCGTCATCGTCGCCCGCAAGTGAAACCCCGATCTCCCAAACACCCAATAAACCTGTGGGAGCGGGCTTGCCCGCGATGGCGTCGGCAAATCAAACATTGATGTCGACTGAACCCCTGCTATCGCGGGCAAGCCCGCTCCCACAGGTATCAGTGTTTACTCTGAAGGTTTTGCTCGGCGAGCCTTGAAAAACTCACTCAACACCGCGCCACACTCCTCCGCCAACACCCCTCCTTCATACAACACCCGATGATTCAAAAAGCCTTGGGTAAAGAACTGCCCCTGGCTTTGCACAATCCCGGCCTTGGGCTCCAGCGCGCCATACACCACCCGCGCGATCCGCGAATGCACGATCAGCCCGGCGCACATGCTGCACGGCTCCAGTGTCACGTAGAGCGTGCTGCCCGGCAGGCGATAGTTGCTGGCGGCCTGGGCGGCGGCGCGGATCGCGACCATCTCGGCGTGGGCGCTGGGGTCGTTGCCGCTGATCGGGCAATTGAACCCGCGCCCGATGATCTCACCGTCTTGTACCAGCACCGCGCCCACCGGCACTTCACCCAGCGCCGCGCCTTGAGCGGCCAGGGCCAGGGCTTCGCGCATGAAGTCACGATCACGGCTGCGGTCGATAATCGCTGCGGGGCGAATCTGACGCATCACGCCACCTCGATGGCGGCCATCAGGCCGGTTTCCATGTGGTCGATCACATGGCAGTGGAACATCCAGACCCCAGGGTTATCCGCCACCAGCGCCACTTGCGCCCGCTCGTTCTTGCCCAACAGATAGGTGTCGGTGAAGTACGGGATGACCTTGTGCCGGTTCGAGGCAATGACTTTAAAACTCATGCCGTGCAGGTGGATCGGGTGCTGGTACTGAGTCATGTTTTTCAATTCGAAAATATAGCTTTTGCCCTTTTCGAGCTTGGCAATCGGTCGATCGGCGCAGGTCTTGTCGGTGATGTCCCAGGCCTTGCCGTTGATCTGCCACAGGCTTGGCGGCTTGCCGTTGTCGACATTCACCGACACCGAACCCACCCATTCAAAATTGAAGTTGAGTTTCTCGGCATTGGCCAGGTCCGGCTCGGCCACCGGGTTGGCGGGCAGCGCCGGCGGCCACTCGGTCGGTGCATCGGTGTTGGCCACTGAACGGAAGGTGCCCAGGCGTACCGGGCCGTTGCGCAGGGACAATTCTTCACCGGCCGGCGGTGCCTTGATCGCCAGGCAAATACGCATGCCAGGACCCAGCCAGTATTCCTTGCCCAGTGGGCGCGGTTCAATCGGATTGCCATCCAGAGCATAGATCTGCGCTTCGACGCCAGGGATGTTGAGGCGGTATGTCAGCGTATTGTCGAGGTTGAGCAGGCGTACGCGAGTGATCTGCCCGGCGGGCAAGTCGATCACCGCTTGTGAGACGCCGTTGATGGTCGACAAGCCCCCCGCCGTGCCGCCACGGGCTGCTTCGCGAGGAATGCTGAACGCGACGAAAGCGCCCTCTTCATCGACGTGCCAGCTCTTGAGACTCAAGGTTTTTTCGTATTTGAAACCGGTGGGCTCGCGCTCTTCGATGATCAGTGGGCCGACCAGTCCCCGACCGAGTTCTTCGCTGCTGTTCACGTGCGGGTGATACCAGTAGCTGCCGGCGTCGGGTACGCGGAATTTATAGTCGAAGTACTCGCCCGGCAGCACCGGCAATTGCGAGACATACGGCACGCCGTCCATCTCCAGCGGCAGACGAATACCGTGCCAGTGAATGGTGGTCGCCACCGGCAGATGATTGATGAAGCGCACCCGCAACCATTCGCCCTGACGCACGCGCAACTCAGTGCCCGGTGCCGATGGGCCGAACGCCCAGGCCGGCGTCTTGTGCCCGGCCACCAGCTCGACGTCCAGCGGAGCGGCGATCAGCTCGTAGTCGTGGCCGGCGTCAGCATCGGCCATTTTGCCCAGCCAGTAACGCGACGCGCCCCCGGCCCCCACGCCAACCACCACAAGACCGGCCAGGCCACCGAGTATTTGTCGACGGGTAAAGGACATGAACTCAACTACCTCACGTATCAGCCACAGGCAAGGGGCCTGCAAAAGGCGAATACGATACACCTGCGGTTGAGAAACAGTAAGGGCAGCGCGGCGGATGGTCACAGTCAAAGCCCGTCTGGCAATGCGCTGAAATGAAACCCTGTGGCGAGGGGGCTTGCCCCCGTTCGGCTGCGAAGCAGTCGTAAAATCATCCAGCACGATGTGTCAGACGTAATGCGATTGCAGGGTTTAGGGCCGCTTCGCTGAACGTTACTTAGTCGCCGTTAATCAGCGAATCCCCCTACATCCATTTCCACCTTTCCCGACTTCTTTCCTGATCCATCCCCCGCAAAGTCCCCGCGCCTGATTTTCTGCCCCAGATAAGGCCTGTTATCTCTGAGGCAGATAGATTTTATGACCGCTTCGCGCTCAATCGCGGGCAAGCCTCGCTCCTACAGGATTAAGGTCGTTCCCATATTTAGCGGTCTGCCTCGATTCCGTAGGAGCGAGGCTTGCCCGCGAAGGCGGTCTTACAGAACGGTGAAATTTCTGGAAATGCGCTCCATCGATAGTCTCTGGTGGTCACTGAAAATTCAGTGGTGGGGTGTAGGAACCCTTCAAGACTAGAGAGGACGCTTTGGCGTCGACACCTGAATTGCGGCCATCACGTGTGTCCGTAAGATCAGTTGCGGCGGCTGTGCGCGGGCTTCGGTGTGGTCGAGTTCTCTGGTCTCGATATTCCTACCCCGCGTATAGCTGCCACCCAAGCCTGTAGGAAGGCCGATGGTAGCTCCGCTTCTACCAGAGGTCTAAAAATGAAAAGTCTTCACCCCGATCCACCCTACGAAAACGGCCTTCGGACTAAAGTTGCTGAATGATCGTTCCCACGCTCTGCGTGGGAATGCAGCCCGTGACGCTCTGCGTCACATCGGTGTCTGGCTCGACAGCGGCGGTGGCTGGAACGCGGAGCGTCCCTTGAGGCATTCCTACGCGGAGCGTGGGAACGATCATCCTGTTTGTCAGACATACCGTGGTGTTTGGTTTGGCGACTGCTGCGCAGTCGAACGGGGGCAAGCCCCCTCGCCACAGGTAATCCCTTTCACCACAGAATTATGGCTGAATACCGATGATCAGATGCACTGAATACCGATGATCAGATGCATCACCCCATCCTCCAGCATCATCACCCCCGGCACCCCTGCCGTCGCCAAAGCCTGCCGATCCATCCGCGCCACATCCCGCAATTCCACCCGCACTCTGGTCAGCGCCACCGGCTGTTGCGACTTGAGGTTATCCACTCCGCCAAGCGCGGCGACGATGTTCGCGGCCAAACCGCCAACAGGCTGAGTCTCCATTTTCGGCTCGTCCACCACCAGGTCCGGCGTCAACGCTTTCCAGAACGCTCGCTGCATTTTCTCGAACATGCTCAGTTCTCCAGAACCAGTGAAGTATCGACCGTGGCCTCGTGGTGCAGCCGCAATGCCTCGCGCACTTGTTCGGCACTTTCCAGCCCCAGCACTTGCTGGGCGATGGCTTGGCAGTCCAGCAGGTCGACTTCGCGAACCGCCGCCTTGATCGCCGGAATCAACGGCACGCTCACCGACAACTCATCCACCCCAAGCCCCAGCAACAGCGGCACCGCCAGCTTTTCCGAAGCCAGGGCGCCGCATACTCCGACCCATTTGCCATGGGCATGGGCGGCTTTCACGGTGGTGGCAATTAAGCGCAATACCGACGGATGAAAACTGTCGGCCTGACTGGCCAGCCGTGGGTGATCGCGATCCATGGCCAAGGTGTACTGGGTCAGGTCGTTGGTGCCGATGGAGAAGAAATCCACTTCGGGCGCAAACAGGTCAGCCATCAGCGCCGCAGCGGGTACTTCGATCATGATCCCCAGTTTCGGCAGTTCAGTCAGGCCCAATGCCAGCGCCTCTTCTTCAAGTAGCTGGCGAGCCAGCCGCAACTCCGACAGCTGCGTGACCATCGGCAGCATGATGTGCAGGCGAGCCAACCCGGCGCTGCTCAAGATTGCCTTGAACTGATCGCGCAACAGTTGCGGACGCTCCAGGCACAAACGAATGCCACGCATGCCCAAAAACGGGTTGGTTTCGCGCTCCATCGGCACATAGGCCAAGGGTTTGTCACCGCCGACATCCAGAGTTCGCACCACCAGGTTGCGCGCTGGCCCCAGAGTGCGGGCGATGGCGCTGTAGGTGGAGGCCTGCTCGTCATGGCTTGGCGCGTGGTTGCGGTCCAGATAAAGAAACTCCGAACGCAACAGACCAACGCCCTCGCCGCCCAGCGCCATGGCCTGTTCGGCTTCAGCCAGGGACGCGATATTGGCGGTGATTTCAACGTGATGCCCATCGCGTGTACGGGCCGCCAGTCCTGCATTTTCCAGCTCGTATTGCTGGCGTTGCTTTTGCGATTGACGCTTGGCTTGCAACTGCTCAATGGCAGCCAGCTCGGGATCCAGCTGCAGCTCGCCCTTGTCGGCATCGAGCAACACCCGGGTGCCATTGCTCAATGTCAGGACTTGAACCGGCAAGCCGCAGATCGCCGGCAAACCGAAGGCCCGCGCCAGAATTGCCACATGGCTGGTGGCGCCACCGCCGACCGTCGCGAATCCGAGTACTTTGCGCGTGTCCAGGCCAGCCGTTTGCGAAGGCGTCAGTTGCTCGGCAATCAGAATCGCCCCGTCCGGCAACTCCATCGCACGATCTTCTACGCCGAGAATCAGCTTGAGCACCCGTTGACCGACGTCGGCCAGGTCTGCGGCGCGTTCCGCCAGCAGGGCGTTACCAAGGCCTTTGAACAAGGCTGCCGTCGACTCGGTGGCCGCGCGCCAGGCGAAACCGGCGCTTTTGCCTGCATCGATCAGTGCCAATGCCTGATCCAGCAGGCCAGGGTCTTCGAGCAGTTCCTGATGAGCCTTGAAGATGTCTGCCTGAGCGTCACCCGTGGCCTTTTCGCGCAACTGCTGCAAGGCCAGGACCGCCTTGGCCAGCGCTCGGGACAGATGCTCACGCTCAACCTGAGGGCTGACGCCTGACTCGCTCACCTCCAGGGTCTGCTCGGCAATCTGCACCACCTGGCCAAACGCCGACCCCGGCGATGCACAGACGCCGCGCAACACCGTTAGCGATGATACCTGCGCGGCAACTGGCGCAACCTCTGCCATCACCGTCACGGTTTCTCCACAACCGGCGGCCAGCAATTCGGCCAGCGTCTTGATCGCCACTTCGGCATCCGCGCCCGCCGCGCTGACCTGCAGGACGTCACCATGGGCGGTCTGCAACGCCATGATCGCCACCAGGGATTTGGCGTTCGCGCTGTCCTGCTGTTTATGCAGGCAAATGCTCGCCGCAAAGCCTTTCGCCGCCTGGGCAAACACGGCTGCGGGGCGAGCATGCAAACCGTTGATGTTGGGCAGCGTCACCGGTTTGGAAAACAGCGCTTCGCCCTCCTGCGCAATCCCTTCATCGGCCGCCCCTTCAGATGAATGCAGACTCAGCAGCGGCTGACCACTTTCCACCCCACCCGTTTCGGGCGTCAGCCAGGTGAACGGCTCGCCGCTGACCACCAGCATCAAGGTCAACAAACTGCGGGCGTGCAAGGCGATGTAATCGGCGTCGAATTCGATCAGTGCCTGCCCCACCACTACGCGCTGACCTTCTTCCACCAATCGGGTGAAACCCTTTCCCGCCAGGTTCACGGTGTCGAGGCCAATGTGCATCAACACCTGCACGCCATGGTCGTTGGTGATGCTGACGGCGTGCCCACTGGCCTGCACATTGCTGATCACGCCGGCCAGCGGTGCGCACAAGGTTTGTGAAGTCGGATCGATGCACAGACCGTCGCCGATCACGCGACTGGAAAACACCTGATCGGGCACCTGATCCAGCGGCATCAGCACGCCGGACAAGGGTGCCAGCAGTTGCAATTGTTGGGGTGTGGCCATGACGTCACCTGCTGTTTTGTTCTTTGAAGTGCTGATGGAGCGCGAGGCTCCGACAGCATCGCTTATTTCCACCAATACTCGACCTGCAATCCGACGTTCGAACCGTGCCGCGCCGAGCCGAAGGCGCCGGTGTCGGACAACGCCGAACCCGCCGCC